>CAWBTF010000001.1:0-184863 GCA_963791595.1 uncultured beta proteobacterium
CATGTCATTTGATGAGGCGGTGCGCAAGGTCACCGAGGCTTTGAAAGTGGAAGGCTTCGGCGTGCTCAGCGACATCGACGTGCAGGCCACGCTGAAGGCGAAACTCGGCGCCGAGGTTCGGCCCTACCGCATCCTGGGCGCGTGCAACCCACCGCTGGCGCACAAGGCCTTGCAGGCCGAGCCCGACATCGGCCTGCTGCTGCCGTGCAACGTGGTCGTGCGCCAGGAGCTAGAGGGGCACATCACGGTGGGCTTCATCGACCCGCAGACGATGGTCGACCTGATCGACAAGCCCGCGGTTCGCGAAGTCGCCGACGACGCCAAGAAGCGCCTGCTGCGGGTGCGCGAGAGCCTGATGCATTGAAGGTCAGCCGGCGCGTCGGCGCCAGTGCGCGTGGCCCGCTCGAACCGAACGCCATCCGTCGCGTGGCGTGCCCTGCCCAGCGGCGTGTGGGTGCTGGGGCTGGGCTCGCTGTTCATGGACATCTCGTCGGAGCTGATCCACAGCCTGCTGCCGATCTTCATGGTCACGGCGCTCGGCGCGTCGATGCTGACGGTGGGCATCGTCGAGGGCGTGGCGGAAGCGACGGCCGCGCTGATGAAGGTGTTTTCCGGGGCGCTCAGCGACTACCTGGGAAAACGCAAGCCGTTGCTGGTGTTCGGCTACGCGCTGGCGGCGTTGTCCAAGCCGATGTTCCCACTCGCCGCTTCGGTGGGCTGGGTGTTCGCGGCACGCTGCATCGATAGGTTGGGAAAAGGCATCCGCGTCGCGCCGCGCGACGCGCTGGTGGCCGAGCTGACGCCGCAGGCTCACCGCGGCGCGGCGTATGGGCTGCGCCAGGCGCTCGATTCGGTGGGCGCGCTGATCGGTCCGCTGCTCGCGGTGGTGCTGATGGCCTGGTTCGCGAACGACATCCGAAGCGCGATGTGGGTCGCGGTGCTGCCGGCTTTTCTCACGGTGGCGCTGCTGCTCGCCTTCGTGCGCGAGCCCGAGCGAGCGCCTGCGCAAGCCGCGGCCGGCCAGGCGCTGAGCTGGGCCGATGCGAAACGCCTGCCGCGGCGCTATTGGCTGATCGTGCTGCTCGGCGCCGTGTTCACGCTGGCGCGCTTCAGCGAGGCGTTCCTGCTGCTGCGCGGGCAGGACGTCGGCCTCGAGATCGGCTGGGTGCCGCTCGTGATGATCGTGATGAACCTGTTCTACGCGGGCGCTGCGTATCCGGCCGGTGCCGCTGCCGACCGCATCGGCGCGCGCACGCTGTTGCTCTGGGGGCTGGCGCTGCTGATCGCCGCGGACGCGGTGCTGGCGCTGGCCGCCACGCCGTGGCTCGTGTTCGCCGGCGCCGCGCTGTGGGGCTTGCACATGGCGTTGACGCAGGGCTTGTTGTCGAAACTCGTGGCCGACAGCGCGCCGGAATTCCTGCTCGGCACGGCTTTCGGAATCTTCAACCTCGCCAGCGGCGTCGCGCTGCTGCTCGCCAGCGTGATCGCGGGCTCGCTCTGGAACGGATTCGGCGCGCCGGCGACGTTTGCCGCGGGTGCGGTGTTCGCGGCGCTCGCCGGCATCGGACTGTTCGCCGCGCGGCATCGCGAGCCGCGAACGGGAGCTTGAAGGTTGAACGAGGTCTTTGACGAATCCCAATCATGCGCGGCTCAGCTTGAGCGAGCATTTTCAATTCCGGCCGCGAGTTGCCGGTTCGATGAGGTGCACACCGCCATGCCCGACCAACTACCGATGCCCGCGCTCGACGGCGAAGGCTTTCTCGTCGACCCCAACGACTGGACCGAGGCGGTCGCGACCGAGCTCGCACGCCGCGAAGGGATCACGCTCGGCGAGGACCATTGGGACGCGATCCGCTTCATGCGCAGCTTCTACGAGGAGAAGCAGGTCGCCGCGGACGCCCGCTTCGTCATCCGGCACCTCGAACAGCGGCTCGGCCCGGCCG
This sequence comes from uncultured beta proteobacterium, assembly GCA_963791595.1. Lineage (GTDB taxonomy): Bacteria > Pseudomonadota > Gammaproteobacteria > Burkholderiales > Burkholderiaceae_C > JAEMQF01. The sequence continues at coordinate 1,944 of CAWBTF010000001.1, forward strand.
CGCGCAAGCGCCTGTTCGAGCTCTTTCCCTACGGCTATCCGGGGCAGGCGTGCAAGATCGCGGGGATGCGCCGGCCGCGCGCCTGGAGCACCGGGTGAAGTGAAAGTTCGTCTACGTCGACTTGCGTCAAACCTTCTGGGGAGGGCTGACTGCTTTCGACCCAAGCCCGACGTCCGCTCAGTCCCGATAGCGCGGCACCAGCGCCTCCAGCTGCCGAATCTCAGCCAGCGTGCGCGCGCCGAGCAGGCCCATGACGCGATCGATCTCGTCGCGATAGATCGCCAGCACCCGCTCCACGCCGGCCTGCCCGGCCACGGCCAGGCCCCACAGCTGCGGGCGCGCGACGAGCACGGCGGCCGCGCCGAGCGCGAGCGCCTTGACCACGTCCGCGCCACGGCGCACGCCACCGTCCAGCAGCACCGGCAGGCGGCCCTGCACGGCGCCGACGATGTCGGGCAAGGCCTCCAGCGAACTCGTCGCGCCGTCCAGCTGCCGGCCGCCGTGGTTGGACACGATCAGGCCGTCGATGCCCAGCGCCAACGCACGCTTCGCCTCCGCCGGGTGCAGCACGCCCTTGAGCAGCAGCGGACCGCGCCACTGCTCGCGCAGCCGGGCCACGTCGTCCCAGTTCATGGCCGGATCCAGCAGCGATGCCATGCGCCCGGCCAGGGTGGTGAGCGACTCGCTCGAGCCTGGGCGCAGGTAGTTGCCGAAGGTCAAGCGTGCGCAGCTCGTTGCGCATCGCCCAGGCCCAGCGCCACTTCGGCGTCATCGCCAGCCACTGGCGCGCGCTGAAGCGCGGCGGGATCGAGAAGCCGTTCGCCAGATCGCGCTCGCGCTGGCCGAGCAGCTGGTTGTCGATGGTCAGCACCAGCGCCTGGTAACCGGCGCCGTGCGCGCGGTCGGCGAGCTCGCGGGTGAAGGCGCGGTCGCGGTAGATGAACACCTGCATCCAGCGCGGCCCGTCGTGCTGCGCGGCGACCTGTTCGATCGAACACACCGAGCCATGGCTCAGGCAGTACACCGTGCCCGCGGCCGCCGCGGCGCGTGCTGCGGCAATCTCGCCGCGCGGCCAGAACAGCCCGGCCAGGCCGGTGGGCCCGATGAGCACCGGACCACTCAGGGTCTGGCCGAACAAGGTCAGGGACTGGTCACGCACGCCCGCGCCGCGCAGCGGCTGCGGCACGAAGGCCCAGCGGCCGAACGCCGACTCGTTGCGCCGCAGCGTGCGTTCGTCTTCGGCGCCGCCATCGGCAAAGTCGAAGATCGCCTGCGGCAGGCGGCGGCGTGCCGCCTCGCGCATCGAGCGGATGTGGGGGTAGCGCTGCGCGAGAGTGGGATCGGGCATCGGGGGCATCGGCGGCTCGGGCGGGCTGAAGGCTCGAAGCGGCGGCCCGCGTCTCGGTACCATCTCCGTTCCCGTCACGAAGGATAGAACATGATCGACGAAGCCCCACGGATCCGGCGCCAGCCGGTGCAGCGGCCGAGCGCGGCGCAAGTGGATGCGCTGCGCGGCACGCCCACCGGCTTCCTGGTCGACGCGCTCGGCGGCAGCGGCGCGCTGGACTACCGCATCAAGCCCGCCATCGCCGAACAGGCCGCGTGCTGCGGCGTGGCGCTGACCTGCGATGCCGGCCCGGCCGACAACCTGGCGCTGATGGCAGCGCTGGAAGCGCTGCAGCCGGGCGATGTGCTGGTCGCCGCCACAGGCGGCTACACCGGCTGCGCGGTCACCGGCGACCTGGTGCTGGGCATGGCACGCAACTGCGGCGCGGTCGGTTTCGTCACCGACGGCTGCGTGCGCGACCTGCCCGGCATCCGCGCGGTCGGTCTGCCGTGCTACTGCGTCGGCGTCACGCCCAATTCGCCGGCCCGCTCGGGCCCGGGCAGCGTGGGTCTTGCGGTCACCATCGCCGGCCATCCGGTGGCCAGCGGCGACGTCATCGTCTGCGACGCTGACGGCGTGGTCGTCGTGCCGCAGGGGCGCCTGGACGAAGTGATCGGGCGTCTGCCGGCGATCCGCAAGGCAGAGGCCGAACTCGACCAGGCGGTGCGCGACGGCCTGCGCGTGCCGGGCTTCCTGGCCAAGGACTGATCGACCTCGGCCGGCGGCGCGACCGAACCACCACACCGAGGCCGCTTGACTCAAAGCCGATCAGGCTCATCAGGGACTGAGTGCGAAACAAGCGAACGCGATTTCTCTTCGTCGTCTTCGTCCCCACCGACGTTGCCTTCCCAGGCGTATCGCTTGCGCGGCGGTACGTCGAGGCGCCGCAACGCAATCGCAAACCCGACGCCGATGAGCGCGGCTGCGAGATGAGTCTCCCACGACACTCCAGGCTGTGTGGGCAGCACGCCATACGCCAGGTATCCGTACATGAAACAGACCACGAGAGACGCGGCGACGGCTCGCCTGTCGCGCCGCAGTACACCGGCCAAGAAAACATAACTGACCAAGCCGTACACCAGCCCGCTGGCGCCGAAGTGCACGGAGTCTCGGCCGAACAGCCACACCGCGAGGCCGGTTCCAAAGTAGATCGCCGGCAACACTCGCAACGCCGAAATCGGATACAGAAACAACATTGCCGTACCCAGCACCAACAACGGCGGCGTGTTCGAGATCAGGTGGGCGAACCCGTCGTGTACCAGGGGCGCGAACAAGATCCCGAGCAGCCCAATCCATTGGCGCGGGTGGATGCCAAAAGGCCCCGGCTCTTGGCCCAGGCCCGAGTTCACGAGATAGATGAACCAGAGGATGCCGACGAAGCCGCAAGCAATCTTGAGCGCCAGTCGAAAGTGTGCGCGCCGCTGACGGGAACCCGTGTAGTCCGGGTCGGGAATGTGGATCTGCACGAGGCGTAGATTGTCCGTCGAGGCGGCCGGTGAGGCCGCGAAGCCATGGGACACGAGCGTTATCTACCTGGTGACGTTTCGGCTCGGACGCGAGCCGGACCACTTCACCACGCCGCGCAAGTTCAAGATCGGCTGATGCCTACGAGCGGCGATCGTTGTGAGTTTCGGCCAGAAAAACAGCGAGTGTGGAGGCTGCGCCAACCGCCAGTTTGGCGTGCCTGGGCTGAAGACCTTTGGCACCTGCGGCCTTGCCATGGCCAGTGCCGTAGTGATTGCGGAGCTCGGCAACACCCTGCGTGATGGTGGCCAGGTTGCTGAGGAGCCGCTTGATGGTGTCCGAAGCCTTCGCCTTTTCGGGGATGTCGGCGGGCGTGAGCTCGAGTTCCTTGCTGGTGAGCTTCACCAACTCGGGGATGTCCGCGTTTTTCGAGAAGGCGACGCCGCGATCGGTGAGGATTGTTTTGCAGCAGGTCTCGACGAGTTCCTTTGCCGTGCCGATGGCCAAGCCAGGGTCATTCAGGACGGCTGCATCCATGCGCGTAATCTGCTGGGCTACGTAACCAGGATCGGTGCCGGCGAGCGTCTCACGCGCGGCGGAAAGCGCCGGTGTGCCGATGATGCCAACGAACCGGCCAACAAATACGGGGCGGCCGGACATGCGAGTGCGTTCGACCAATTGGAAGCCGTCTTTGGCAAGGAGTTCGTTGAAGAGCTGCCGCAGCCTCTCGACTTCGGTCGCGTCGCTGCGCACCACAGGGTGCAGCATCTCGCAAAGAAAGCGGAGCAATACCTCATCGTCACCGTTCATCAGACTGAAGCGTTCGTCGTAGAACACCCAGTCCTCATCCCAATCGAAATTGTTGACCCGATGCTGCCAGATGTCGCCAGCCGCGTCCTTGAAGCGGCTGTCGGTCGACGGAAGCGCCTGAAGGTCGTACAGGCGTGACAGGAATTCTGTCTCGTCCAGGCGACCACACCAGCTGATCCTCACCGAGAACAGGGAGTCGACGATATCGCGACGGGTTAGTAGGGAGATTTTCATGGGCACCTTCAGGTCACGATGCGTTCGACCTCGTCGAGGCTACCTGGTCTTGCGACGATCGCAGTGGCCTGTCCTGCGCGGCGCTCTCATGGTAGAGATCAATCGATTGGATTGTCGCTTTGAGTATCGGGCTTGGGACGTTGACGTGCGTCAGTCGTGCATGAGTGTGACTTGGACCCTGGAGATCGCGTGGCCGCAATCCGTCTTGAAGCGGCCATTCGGCAGGCGAACCTAAATTCAGCTTCTGGCCGAACGCAACCCTTCACGATGCATCTGCATTTCATGCGCCGCGGGTCGCGCGAAATGCGGTGGAGCATCTGATTTGAGACGACCTCAATGCGGCTCGGCCGCCACCTGCGGCGCCATGCGCGCCAGCACCCCATCTTCGAGGTGGTACACCGTGTCGAAGCCTTCGATCATGCGCCGGTCGTGCGTCACCGTGATCACCGCTGAATGCCGCTCGCGGGCGATGTTGCGCAGCAGCGCCATCACCTTGTTGCCGCGCTCGGTGTCGAGCGCCGCGGTCGGCTCGTCGGCGAGGATCAGCGGCGGCTCGTTGGCGAGCGCGCGGCCGATCGCGACGCGCTGCTGCTCGCCGCCAGACAGGTTGGCGGGCAGCGAATCGGCGCGGTGCGCGATCTCGAGGTAGCCGAGCAGCTCCTTCGCGCGCCGCGCCGCTTCGCGCCGGGGGATGCCGTTCAACTGCATGATCAGCGCGACGTTCTCCTGCGCGGTCAGGAACGGGATCAGGTTGTGCTGCTGGAAGATGAAACCGATGTTGCGGCGCCGGAAGGCGCGCGCGTCCACGCCCGTCCAGCCGTTGTTGTAGACCTCTTGCCCGTTGATCGCGATGCGCCCGCTGCTCGGCTCGAGGATCAGGCTGATCGACAGCAGCAGCGTGCTCTTGCCCGATCCGCTCGGCCCCAGCAGCGCGGCGAGTTCGCCCGCCTGCACGCTGAACGTGCACGGCTTGAGCGCGTGCACGGCGAGCTCTCCGCTGCCGAAGGTCTTGGAGACGCCTTCGACTTCGACGACGGGCACGTCAACCGCCCAGCGCAAGTTGCGGCGGCGTGCGCAGCGCGTGCCAGATCGCCAGCAGGCTCGCGACCACGCCGCCGACCAGCATCACCGCGAAAGTGATCGCGGTCTCTTCTGCCAGGAACGTCAGGCTGCGCGGAAACCCCGGCGCGATCGCCTCGCGCAGTCCGTAGGCGGCGGCAAAACTCGCCAGTGTGAGCGCCATCGACTGCTCCATGATCAGCCGCACGATCACGAAGTTCGGCGCGCCGATCAGCTTCAAGGTCGCGATGGATCTGATCTTCTCGATCGTCAGCACGTAGATGATGAGCGCGATGATCACGATCGAGACGACGACGAGCAGCGCGCGGAACAGGCCGAGCACGGCCGACATCATGCGCAGCCGCCCCTCCAGCATCAGCTCGCGTTCCTGCGCGCTCGTGTAGACGTTGAAGTAGAGCCAGTCGCGGATGTGCTGCGCAACGCCCGCTGCGTCGGCACCGGGCGCGAGCTTGACGAGCACCGCGTTCACCGTATCGCCGGGCGCGGCCAGCAGCGGCAGCAGCCGGTTCGCCTGCTCGCGCGTATAACCGGCGCGTTCCAGGCGCTGCAGGTTCGCGGCGCGCGCGGCGGTCAGCGCGCGGTTGTCCTGCTGGAACTGCACTTCTTGCGCGTCGGGAAGCGACAAGTAGACGAGCGGGTTGCCGCCGGAATCGACCGCGCCCTGCGTGATGCCGACCACGCTGTAGTCATGCGTGCCGAGCGGCACCTTGTCGCCGAGTTCCAAGCCGAGCTTGCGGTCCGCCACCATTTCGAAGTGCGGCGCCTCGATGGCGCGGCCGCGCGCGAGCCGGCCCGGGCCGCCCAGGCCGCCGAACACGTCGTAGCCGATCACCGTGAACTGGCGGCTCCTGCCGGCGATGTCGCGCTGCGCGCCGTAGATCACGAGCGGGCTCGCCGCGGCCACGCCGGGCGTCGCCGCGACGCTCTTGTGGCTGTCGAGCGGGATGCGCGAACTCTCGTTGAACGGGCCGCCGCGGCCGCGCTCGACGACCCACAGATCGGTCGCGGTGTTTTCGATCAGCCACACGCCGTCTGCGATGTTGCCCTGGTAGATGCCGTTCATCACGAGCACGATGGCGAGCAGCATCGCCACGCCGGCGATCGTGGCGACGAACTTGCCGAGGTGGCGGCGGATGTCCTTGACGGCGAGGTCCATGGTCGAGACGCGCGCTGCGCTGTCGGGCGCTACGGGCCGGCAGGTTCGACGGCGCGCACGCGCACGCCGGCCTTCACGCCCTCGGCGCGTGCGACGATCCGCTCGCCGCCGCTCAAGCCCTTGACGATGAGCACGCGCTGCCCGTCGCTCGCACCGGTCTGCACCGCCCGGTATTCGGTTCGCGAATCGACGACGAGCCAGACGCCCTGGCGGCCCTGCGCATCGCGCGCCAGTGCCGTCACCGGCAGCGAGATGCCGGAGACAGTGCCGGTGTCGATCGAAACCTCAGCCTCCTGGTCGATCGCGAAGCGCCGCGGCGGTGTGTCGAACGCGACGTCGACTTCGAGCTCGCGCGTCGCTGCGTCGGACTGGTGCGCGATGCGCGCGACCTTGCCGCTCACCGTGTCGCCGGTGCGCAGGCGGATGCTCGCCGCCTGCCCGACCTGAACCCGGCCGACGACCGATTCGTCGATGCGTGTCGCGACCCACAGCGCCGCCGGGTCGACGATGCGAAACAGCGCGCTGCCGGGCACCAGCGTCGCGCCGACCTCGGCCTGGCGCGCGATCACCACGCCGTCGATCGGCGCCGTGATCCGCGTGAACGAAAGCTGCGTGTCGGCGTAGCGCGCCTCGTGGCCGAGCGCGTGCGCGTCGGCTCCGCGCGCCGCCAGCGCGGCGCGCGCGTTGTCCAGGTTTGCGCTCGCCGCGCGCAGCGCGGCGTCGGAGGCGTCGAGCACGGCCTGCGAGACGAAGCCTGTGCGCAGCAGTTCGGCGTCGCGCTCGCGCTTGCTGCGCGCGAGCTCGAGTTCGGCCTGCGCCTTCGCCACGTTCGCCTGCGCCGCCGCCTGGTTGTGCTCCAGCGCGGCTTGCTGGCCGCCGACGACGCCAATGCGCTCAGTCAGGTCGCGGCTGTCGAGCAAGGCGAGCAGCTGGCCGCGCTTCACGAAGTCGCCGACGTCGGCGTCGACCTGGCGCAGCGTTGCGGTGATGCGCGAACTCAAGCTCACCGGCGCGCGCGCCTGCACCGTGCCGGGGCCGGCCACGCGCTGCACCACCTGGCCGCGCGCCGCGTCGACCAACGGCAGCGCGACGCTGCGGCCGAAGCGCAGATAGGCCGCGCCGGCGGCGAGCACCAGCAGCGCGCCGATGAGCGCCGCGACGACGATCTTTCGCCGTTGCACTCGGGCGGCCTATGTCGCGGGCGCCGCCGACGCTGCCGGTGCGCCGGCGGCAAAGACCTCGGCGCCGCCGGCATCGACGATGCGCACGCCCACCGGAATGCCGTGACGCACGCTTTCCGTGACGACGCAGAAGTCTTCGAACTGCGCCAGGCAGCGGTCGAAGTGCTGGATCGATCCGGCGGCCTCATCCAGGTGGATCGTCACGTCGAAGCGGCCGATGCGGATCCGCCCCTTGTCGTTGCGGATCAACTCGCCGCGCACTTGCGCGCGCAGCGTGCCGGGCGTCTGCTTGAACTTGCGCATGCAGAACAGCAGGCTCGACGTGAGGCAGTTCGCCACCGCCGCGCCGATCAGCCGCGCCGCGTTCGGCCCGGCCGAATGGCCGAGCGGCTCGGGTTCGTCGAGCAGCAGCGTGTCAACGCCCGGCCAGTCGAACTTGACGCGGAACTCGTAGTCGCGCAGTTGCTCCAGTTCGAGTTCGAATGCAAGGGTTTCGCTCATGGTGTCGCACTTACTGCCGGCCCGGTCCGCCGCCGCGCGGGCCCGCACCGGCCCCCGCGCCGGGGCCCATACCTGGCCCGGTACCGTCGCGCGGCCCGCCGCGCATGCCGCGCGCCGGCGGTTCGTCCGGCAGCTCGACGCCGCGCTCTTTCGCGCGCTCTTTCATCTTTGCGTGGTGTTCCTTGCGGAACTGGTCGCGCTCCTTCTGCGTCTTGAGCTCCCGCAGTTGCTTCATGTGCTCCGTACGCTCCTGCGCAGTCATCAACTGGCTGCCGTAAATGCGCTCCCGTTCGCGGATTTGCGTCTCGGTCTGCGTGGCGGTCTGGTTCTGCGCCTGGGTCGTCACCTGCTGGGCTTCGGCGCTGGCCAGCCAGCCTGCCGCGAGCGCAGCCATGGCGGCGGTGGTGAGAATTCGGGTGGATCGGACTTGCACGGAAAACTCCTTCGTCTTGAGTACTACGGTGCTGTGAAGCCCGGCCGGTGAGCGAACCTGGCGTTCAGACACCCCATAGGGTATAGGCGCATTGCGCACGCAATGTTGCGCTGCGTCAAACATTCGGCCGCCGGGTTCGCCCCGGCGCGCTCATGGCGCGAGTCGCACGATGCCGAGCAGCTTGAGAACGTACTTTTCGTAAATCGGGTCCGAGTTGCCGGTTTTCATCTTGCGCAGGAAGTACTTCTCGAAGCCGATCTTCGCGAGGTGCACCCACTTGCCCTTCTTGAACCAGTTCACATTGCGCGGCGGGATTTGCGGTAACGCGACGAACGCCGCGCCGGTGTCGCCCATGTCGGCCAGGCAGATCGCATTCCACGTCGCCTTCGCGGTCGCCGGCCTGCCGGCGAGTTCGTCGGCGATGTTGTGGGTGAGCGCCGTGACCATGGTCTCGATCATGTAGCCGGTCTTCGGCGCACCGCTGGGCACCGGCGTCGCTTCCACCGGCGGAATCGCGACGCACACGCCGGCGGAGAAGATGTTGCGGTACTTCTTGCTGCGCTGGTGCTCGTCGATCAGCACGAAGCCGCGCGGGTTGCACAGCTCGGGCACGGCCGCCACCGGGTCGACGCCCTTGAACGCCGGCAGCATCATCGCGAGCTTGAAGCCGATCTCGTGTTCCTTGACGGTCTGGCCTTGCGCGTCGAGCTCGGTGGCGAACAGCTTGCCGGCTTCGACGCGCGTCGTCTTCGCGTTCACGATCCACTTCGTGTCGCGGCTGCGCAGCTCGGACTCGAGCATCGACTTCGAGTCGCCCACGCCGCCCAGCCCGAGATGGCCGATGTAGGGCTCGGCGGTGACGAACGTGATCGGAACCTTGTGGCGCAACTTCCTGCGGCGCAAGTCGGTGTCGAGGATGAAGCCGAATTCGTAGGCCGGGCCGAAGCAGCTCGCGCCGGGCATCGCGCCGATCACGACGGGGCCGGGATCGTCCAGGAATTTCCGGTACTCGGCGTGGAACGCTTCGGCGTGCTCGAGCGTGCAGACCGAATGCGAGTGGCCGCCCCCGCCGGACGATGCCGGCCCGGCGCCCGGCACCTCGTCGAAGCTGAGCTTCGGCCCGGTCGTGATGACCAGATAGTCGTAAGGCAGCGTCTGGCCGTCTGCAAGGGTGAGCTTCGCTCCGGCGGCGTCGATCGCCGTCACCGGCTTGGCAATGAAGCCGATTCCCTTGCGCGCGAGCAGCGGCGCGATCGGCAGCGTGACCGCGGCGCGGTCGCGCCAGCCCACCGCCACCCAGGGGTTCGACGGCACGAACTGGAACAGCTCGCTGGCGTTGACGACCGTCACTTCGTGCTGCCTGGGCAGCAGCGCGCGCAACTCATAAGCGGCGGGCATGCCGCCGATTCCCGCACCCATCACGACGATATGTGCCATGGCAACTCCGGTGTCGAGCAGAACACGAAGCGCAGTGGAACAGCGATGCGATGAGGACGACTTGACTGCGCGCAAGCGGTGGCCCGCGAGCGGGCGTGCTCGTCAGCGTTGCCCGAACGCACGCGCGAGCTTGGCCTACGCCTGCCGCAAAGCCATGTTCACGCGCGGTCCGAAAGCCGCCCGATCGCGCAGCTCACGAACGACTTGGCCACTGCCGCCGCGGACTTCAGCCCTTCGACAGAACCCTTTTCGGGATAGCCCAGGCGCGCGAGCGTGGCGGCGACATCGTGCCGCACGTCGGCAGCGGCATCAACCGTCACGACGTGGCGCTGCAAATCCACGGCAACGTTCTTCAGCCGTGGGTCGGCCCGCAGGGCCGTTTCAATCGTGTTCGCACAGCCACCGCACTTCATGTTGTCGACTTCGAATTGCAGTTCCATCGCACTTCTCCTTGACTGTGGATGCTGCGGCGGCGTGACGCCGTTTGGCTTGACCCACGTCAACGCCGCGGCGTCGGATTCGAACAAACTGTGCGCAATGGACTTGCTCGACTTCGTGCGTGGACCCGCGCTCGTCTTCGCCATCGCCGTGTTCGTGCTGGGTTCGGCATGGCGGCTGATCGGCGTGCTGCGCCTGCCGCGTCTGCCCGATCGTTCGCCGGCGCGCGCCGGCGCGCCGTCCAAGGCGGCGTCGGCGGCGCGTGCCGTGGTGCGCGGCATGTGGCCGCGCCGGGCGTTCTCGCTGCGCACGCAGTACGTCACCGTGAACGGCTATGTATTCCACGTCGGTCTGGCGCTCGTGTTCTTCGGCTATGCGCCGCACGTCGCATTCATCCATCGGATCACGGGTGTGTCGTGGCCGGCCCTGCCCGACGCAGTGATGGTCCTCGCCGCCGCGGCCAGCGGTATCTCGTTGGCACTGGCGCTCGCGATGCGCTTGACGGATCCGGTGCGCCGTCAGATTTCGAGGGCCGACGACTGGATCACCTGGACGCTCGTGTTCCTGCCGCTTTTCACGGGCATGGCGGTGCTGGTCGAGCCCTCGCAGGCCGTGCTGGCGCATCCGAAGGCGATTTATCGCGGCCCGCTCGCGGTGCATCTGCTGTCGCTGGAGTTGCTGCTGGTGTGGTTTCCGTTCGGCAAACTGATGCACGCCTTTCTGTTCGCCTTCTCGCGCGGCGCCACCGGCATTCGCTTCGGCCATCGCGGAGTCGACGTGTGAACGCGCCCGCAACGCCCACCCGGGCCTTCGACAAGCAAGGCGAGATCGACGACGCGGTACGTGTCGACGCCGCGATGCGCAGCTTCGTGCGCGACTTCGGCGTCACCGCCGCGCTGCACATGGAGGCATGCGTGCGCTGTGGCCTGTGCGCCGATGCCTGCCACTTCTACCTGAGCACGGGCGACCCCAAGTACACGCCTGTGCACAAGCTCGAACCCTTGCGCCGCGCCTATGCGGTTGAGGTCAGCCCGTTCGCGCCGGTGCTGCGCGCGCTCGGCCTGGCGCGCAAGCCGGGCATTGCCGAGCTCGAACAATGGCAGGAACTGATCTACGACTCGTGCAACATGTGCGGCCGCTGCACGCTGGTGTGCCCGATGGGGATCGACATCGCCGAACTCGTGCGCACGGCGCGCCACGGCATGTTCAAGGCCGGACTGGTGCCCGAGCGCCTGGCGCTGATGGACCGCACCGCGCGGCAATGGGGCAGCACCGCGACACCGGGCGAAGACCTGCCCGACATCCTGGCCGAGATTTCGGCGCAACACGGCGTGCCGATTCCTTGCGACTTGGCGCAGGCCGAGATCCTCGTCACCGCGGCGCCGGCCGAGCTGGGCGAGCACACCAAGGCGCTCGCCGACGCGGCGAAGATCCTGAACCGCAGCGGCGCCAGATGGACGATGCACCAGGGTGGCTTCGACGCGTCCAACATCGGCTTCAACAACGGCGACGTCGAGTTGCAGGAGCGTCTGACTCGCGCCTTGATCGACACCGCCGTGAAGATCGGCGCGGGCACCGTGCTGCTGCCCGAATGCGGCCACGCCTACGGCGCCGCGCGCTGGGAGGCGGCGAAGTGGTACGGCGCTGCGTTGCCGGTGCGCGTGCTTCACATGACGGAGTTCCTCGACGAGCTGCTCGCGTCGGGGCGCATCCGCGTGAACCGGATCGGCGCGACCGCGACCTTTCACGACCCGTGCCAGATCGTGCGCCGCGGCGGGCTCGAGGCGGCAGCGCGGCGTGTGCTCGCCGCGCTCGGGTTCGAGCTGATCGAGCTGCAGGACCACGGCGTGACGGGTTTCTGTTGCGGCGGTGGCGGGGGTGTCGTGTCGAACCAGCGCGCAGCGCCGTTGCGCCACAAGGTGTTCGAGCTGAAGCGGCAGCAGGTCGATGCGAGCGGCGCCGAGCGCTTCGTCACGAGTTGCGGACAGTGCCGCATCACGATCGAGCTGGGTGCGAAGCAGGCGGGGTGGAGCAAGCCGCGTCGAGAGCCTGCTGGAGCTGGTGGCCGACAACCTGGCGCCCTGATCACAGCAGCTCTTCCGGCGCGAACGCGTCGAACAGGTCGGCGAGGAGCCGGCGCCACCAGCTCGCGTTCGGTTCGTCGGCATGGCGGACCTGCTCGACGCCTTCAATGCCGTGCCACACCAGCGCTGAGTGCGCATTGCCGGGCTCGGCGAGTTGCACCCGGTACGCCTGGTCGAGCGCCGTGGCCTCGTCGAACAGCGCGCCGAGCTGGGCGCCGAGCTCGGTGCTGTCGATCGCCACGGCGATCTCGGTGTTGGACAGCCGCGAGCGCGGGTCCAGGTTCATCGAACCGATCACCACGTGCTTGCGGTCCACCGAGATCGCTTTGGCGTGCAGGCTCGCGCCCGACGACAAGCCGGCGCGTGCGCGCAAGCCGAGGCCGGGTGCCGGGCGGAACTCGTGCATCTGCACGCCGCAGGCGAGCAGGCGCGGCCGGTAGCGCGCGTAGCCCGAGTGCACCGCGGGCACGTCGGTGGATGCGAGCGAGTTCGTCAGCACCCTCACGGCCACGCCGCGCTGGACCAGCGCGCACAGCATCGCGATGCCGCGTGAACTCGGGATGAAGTAGGGCGACACCAGGATCAGCTCGTGCTGTGCCGATTCGACCCGCGGGCGCAGCGCGGCGAAGATCCTTCCCGCCTCGACCGCCGGTGCGCTCTGGTCCACGTTCTTGTCCAACTTGGCCGGCGGATCGTAGACCGCGCTGGCGGGCGCGGCGATCAACGCCAGCCGGCCCTCGTGCACCTCGCGTCCGAACTCGGAGGCGCGCAATTCGCGCGCGTACTCGGTGTCGCGAAAGCGCGCCGCGTGCGCGGCGAACGCGGCCACCAAGTCGTCCCATTCGGCGCGTGCCGGGGATGCGTCGACGAAGGCCGCGATCGGCACCGCCCATTCGCTGTTCCAGTATTCGTCGAAGCTGTTCGACGCCTGCGCCACCACCGGCCCGGCGGCGAGCAGGTCGAGGTCGGCGAAAGCGCCTTCGCCCTGCGCGGCGAAATACGCGTCGCCCAGGTTGCGTCCGCCGATCACTGCCACCGTGTTGTCGGCGATCCAGAGCTTGTTGTGCATGCGCCGGTTCAGGCGTTCGCTGTCGCCCAGGAATTCGAACACGCGCGAGACGCCGAGCCAGCCGCGCCCCAGGAAGGGGTTGAAGATGCGGATCTGCACGTTCGGGTGCGCGGCCAGCGTGGCCAAGTCGAAGTCGCGCCCCGCGGCACCGATGTCGTCGAGCAGCAGGCGCACGCGCACGCCGCGCTGCGCGGCCAGCAGCGCGCGGTACAGCAGCAGCGTGGCCGTCGCGTCCTGGGCCACCACGTAGTACTGCAGGTCGAGCGTCTGCTCCGCCGCTTCGGCCAGCGCTGCGCGGATCGCGAAGGCCTCGCTGCCCGACACCAGCAAGCGCACGCCGGAGGTCGGGCCGGCCGCCGGGTATCGCGCGCCGTAGGTGCGGCCCAGCGAGGTCTGTTCGCCGGGCGAGATCGCGTAAGAGGCGGGGCGGGCCACGTCGAGCCGCACCGTCGCGCAGCCCAGCAGCAACGCCAGCAGCGCAGCCGCGCAGGCGCGGCGCTGCGTTGTTCCGGGGAGGCGAGGGTGCGTCACGCCGCCGACTGTGCGTGTCGCGGCCCGCGCGGGATTGACCCAGGTCAACAAGGCGCGGCCCGCGGCTTGCATCATGAGTGCGGCGCAACCCGCGCTGCAGCTTGGCGCGCCCGACGATGATCGAATTCCGCATGCCGTCGCTCGGCTCCGACATGGACGAGGGCAAGCTGCTGAAGTGGCTGGTGCAACCGGGTGACACGGTTCACAAGGGGCAGGTGATCGCCGTCGTCGATACGTCGAAGGCGGCGATCGACGTCGAATGCTGGAGCGAGGGCGTGGTGCGCGCGCTGCTGGTCGAGCCCGAGGCGGTGATTCCGGTGGGAACGCTGATGGCCGTGCTGCGCGCGCCGGGCGAGCGCACCGAGGAGGTGGACGCTCAGGTGGCGGCGATTCTCGCGGCACGCGGCGGCGCGTCGGCGGCAGGCGCCGACGCCGCGCCGCCGCGTGCCGAGGCGATGGTGCAAACCGGCGCCGCCGCGGACACGGTCGCGGCAAGCGCCGCGCGGAACGCGGGGCTCGAAGCCGAGCGCGAGGGCGGCGCCAACCGAGGCGTCGAACGCCGCCGGATCTCGCCGGCGGCGCGCCGGCGCGCGCATGAACTCGGTGTGGACGTGGAGTCGGTTCGCGGCAGTGGGCCGGACGGTGCGGTGACGCTGAGCGACGTGGAAACACATGCGGCACAGGCGGGCGCGGCGGCGCCGGCCGCACCTGTCAGCGCGAATGTCCCGGTGGCGCCGACGGCGAGCACCGGCGCCGCGTCGCGCGCCCGCGAGATGCGAAGAGTCATCGCGGCGGCGATGGCGCGTTCCAAGCGCGAGATTCCGCACTACTACCTCGCCGAGGACATCTTGTTCGCGAACGCCGCGGCGTGGCTCGCGCAGCGCAACGCCGGACTGCCGGTCACGCAACGCCTGTTGCCTGCGGCTCTGTTGATCAAGTCGGTTGCGGTGGCTTTGCATCGTTACCCGGAATTCAATGGATTCTGGCGCGACGGCGGGTTCAATGCCGCGGGCGGCGTGCACCCCGGCGTGGCGATCTCGCTGCGCGAGGGCGGCCTCATCGCGCCGGCTTTGCACGACGCCGCGGCGCTGGACATCGCGGCGCTGACGCGCGCGCTGCTCGACCTCGTGAAACGCACGCGCGCCGGCAGCCTGCGCAGCTCGGAGCTGAACGAGGCGACGATCACGATCACGAATCTCGGCGAACAGGGCGTGGGTAGCGTCTTCGGCGTGATCTATCCGCCGCAGGTGGCGCTGGTGGGCTTTGGCCGCGTGACGCTGCGGCCCTGGGCCGGCGAAAGCGGCGAGGGTGGCGGCGCTGCCGTGAGCGCCTTGCCCGTCGTCACGGCAAGCCTGGCCGCCGACCACCGCGTCAGCGACGGCCACCGCGGTGCGCTGCTGCTCGCCGCGATCCGCGAGCTGCTGCAAGACCCGCAGGCGCTCGATGCCCCCATGCAGCCACCGGAGACGCCATGAAGCGCGAAGAAATCACCCAGAAGCTGTTGCAGGCGCTGATCGATGTCGCGCCCGAAGTCGACGCGTCGGCGCTCGCGCCGGCGAAGTTGCTGCGCCAGCAGGTCGACCTCGATTCCGCCGACTGGCTGAACTTCCTCGTCGCCGTGCACGAACGCCTGGGGGTGGACATCCCCGACGCCGATGCAGCCAAGCTCTCGACGCTGGACAAGCTGGTGGACTATTGCGCGCAGCGACTGAACAACGGTGAGGCGTCGGCTGCGCATTGAGCGTCGTCAAGCCGCGCGCGAGCCGCGAGCCTAGACTGGCACAGGCGAGGCGAGCGCTTCGAAGCGAAAGGAATGCAGATGAAAAACTGGCTGGTGGTGGCCAACGCGGCCAAGGCGCGCGTGCTCGAGGAGTCGGACAAGCCAGGTGCTTACGTGCACGTGGCCGACTTGGTGCATCCGCAGAGCCGGCAGAAGGGCGTGGAGCTCAGCAGTGACCGGCCCGGCCACGCGAGCTCGCTCGGGCAGCGTTCGGGCGGCACGGCGTTTCCGAGCCGGACCGATGCGCGCGAGCGCGAACACGACCGCTTTGCGCGCGAAGTGGCGACCGCGCTGAACGACGGTGTCGCCGCAGGTCACTGCGCCGGCGTGATCCTGGTGGCGTCGAACCCGTTCCTCGGCCAGGTGAAAGCCCACCTGAGCGAGCAGGCGCGCAAGGCGCTGGTGCGCACCGTTGCGAGCGACTACACGGCGCTGCGCGACGCCGAACTGGCGCAGCGCCTGGCCGAGCCGCAGCCCAGCGACTCGGCTTGAGCGCGGGCAGGCGCCCGGGCGAAGTGCCGCAGTGGCGCAGCCATGGCCCGCATCCTCGTCGTCTCTTGCAGCCGTTCGCTGCGCGGCCGCCAAGCTCCGCGCGAGGGCAGATGGCCCGGGGCGTGGAGCGAAAGCCTTCTGTCCGCGCAAGCCCAGCCCCCCAGCGACTGCGCCCCAGGGCGGTGGCGGCACCCCCGTTCTCCGGCCCACGCTCGCGGAGCACCACCGCGGCCCACAACGCACAACCGCGTCATCACCATCCAAGCGCACGAAGAGCCAGGACACCGCGAATGGGGCCTCCGCCCGGGGGCACCACCACCGCCCTGCTGCAACCCATGGTGGCGGGCGATGCGCAGGGGTGCCACCCAGTGGCCAGGGCAGGTGGCCCGGGGTACGGGCGGAGGCCCCATTCGCGGTGTCCTGGCTGCTCCCGCGCTTGGCTGGCGTTGAGGGCGCTGCGCGCCGTGAACCACATCGGGTGCCCCGCGAGCGTGGGCCGGAGAACGTACCCCGGGCCACCTGCCCTCGCGCGGAGCCAGGCATGCGCGCAGCGGCGAACGTCAGCATCGGGCCGAAATCGAACACTCCCAACACGTCGGTCTGATGCGATTGAACGCGAATCGCTATGAGGCCAGATCTTCAGCGGGAAAGAGGGATGCCTCAGCAGCGCCGACGGCGGTTGAGCGAAGTGCAGGATCGGGTCGGCATTCATCGTTGCTCACTCACGCCGGCCCGCGAACGACCTTCAGCCGCTTGCCCTCGGCGACGCTGTCGCTCGGGTAGACGACCACGTGCTCGGTGCGCGCCAGACCCTCTTCGATGAACGCATCGCTGGCCGTGCGGCCGCCGAGCTTGACGCGCCGCTTCTGGGCGCGGCCGTCGGCGGCGACGAACACGGCCCATTGATCGCCATCGCGCAGCAGCGCGCCCACCGGAACGATCACCGCATCGGCGCGCTCGAAAACGACGATGCGCGCGTCGATGCGGAACTGGTCGCCGAGCTCGCGCCATTGCTGCGGCGGCGACACGATGTCGACGATCACGTTGATGCGCTGCTCCTCGACGCCGAGCGCCGAGACCTTGGTGAACGCCGACGGTTCGACGCGGCGCACGCGCCCCTGGAATCGCTGCCCGGCGCCGGCGTCGATGTCGACGCGCGCGCCGATGGCGATGCGTGCGCGTTCGGTGGACAGCACGTCGATCACGACCTCCAAATCGTGCGGGTCGCCGATTTCGAGCAGCGGTGTGCCCACGCCGACGACCGCCTCGCTTTCCTGGAGCACGCGCAGCACCTGGCCGTTCAGCGGCGCCTCGATCGTCCAAGCGGTGCCGGGCCGGCGTGTGGTGGCCGCTTCGCGCGCGCGCAGCAGCGCAGCGCGCGCCTGCGCCACGTCGTGCTCGGCGCCTTCCTGCGCGAAGCGCGCCGCGTCGAGTTCCTTGGCCTGCACGCGCGCGGCGAGCTGCGTCTGGTCGAGCGCGGCGGCGGCGACGAAGCCGTCGTCCTGAAGTTTCTTTTGCCGAGCCACGTCGGTGTTCGCCTGCTCGAGCGCGGCCTCGGCACGGGCCACCTTGGCGCGCGCCTGCTCGAGGTTCGCTTGCGCGGCGCCGATGCGCTCGTCGAGTTCGCGCGCGGTGCGCGCGTCGATCATCGCCGGCGCCGAAGGCGAGAGCACGGCGACGATGGCGCCGGCACGCACCGGGTCGCCGGCCTTCAGGCGGATGCGCGCCAGGCGCCCGGCGAGCGGCGCCGAGACGATGTAGCGCTCGCGCACGCGCGTCTTGCCGTCTTCGTCGAGGGTCTGTTCGAAACGACCGATGCGCGCCTCGGCGGTTTCCACCATCACGGGCTGCGGCCGGAAGGCCCAGGCGAAGCTGCCGAGCAGCGCCGCGATTCCCGCCGCCATCAACGTCCATCGTTTGAATGTCATGTCGCAACTCCGTCATTCACGTGTCTTGAGCACGCCGACGAGGTCGAGCTGGTCGACGCGGCGGCGCACGAACAAGGCGCTCGCCACGCCTGCGATCAACACGACGGCGCAGGCGAACGCGTAGGTGTGAGGCGCGATCACGAAGGGCAGCTTCATCTCCTGGCCCGCGGAGAGCTCCAGGATGCTCCACGACAGCCAATGGCCGATCACGCAGCCCAGCGGCAGCGCGAGCAGCACCTCGACGCCGAGCTCGCCGAGCAGCAGGCCCGAGACCTCGCCTCGCGTCGCGCCGAGCACGCGCAGGCTCGCTAGGTCCCAGGCGCGTTCTGCCAGCGCGATGCGCGCGTTGTTGTAGACCACGCCGATCGCGATCGCCGCGCCCATCACCGCGAGCACGCTGCTGAAGAACAGCACGTTGCGCGCGGTGTTCTCGCGCACGTGGCGGATCACCGGGCCGATTTCCATGACGCCGGCGACCCGCGGCGTTTCTTTCAACCGGCGCAGCAGGGCTTCGCGCTGCGCCGGGTCGATCAGCAGGCGCGCGCCGGACAAGGCATCGCCCTTACCGAGCAGGCGGTTCAGCGCGTCGCGATCCATCTGCAGCGGCATTTGCGTCAGCTCGAAGCTGAACGCCGCCACCCTGACGTCGGCTTGGGCGCGTGCGCCCTGCAAGACTTCGAGGTGAACGCTGTCGCCGAGCTTCAGACCCAGGCGCCGCGCCAGACGATCGTTCAACACCACGCCGCCGGCCGGCAGGGGCGCGTGGCGATAGCGCGCATCCAGCAACGGGCGCATTTGCGAATCGGGCGCGAGGCCGCCGACCGAGGTGCGATAGCTGCGTACGCCGTTCGTCAACCGCACCGGCGCGGTGCGTTCGGCCTCGGCGCGCAATACGCCGGGCAGTTGCGCGAAGTCGTAGAGCGCCGTGCTCGACACCGGCTCGGTGAGCAGCACGCTCAGGTCCTGCCGATCGCGCATGCGGATCTCGACGTCGAGCAAGTGGTCCACCGAGTCGCGCCACCAGGTGCCGCCGATCATCACCGCGACCGCGCTGGCGATGCCGAAGATCGTCAGCAGCGCGCGCAGCGGCCGGCGCTCGATGTCGCGCAACACCATTCGCACCGAAGGCGAGTACAGGCGCCCGAGGCCGATGCGCTCCATCAGCGTCGGCCCGAAGCTCGGCGGCGCGGGCGGGCGCATCGCTTCGGCCGGAGTCAGGCGCACGACGCGCAGCAGCGCGTTCAGCACCGCGAGCGCCGCCGCGGCGAGCGACAGCGCCACGGCCGACAGCGGAATCCACGCGAGCATCCGGTACTCGAAATTGGGGATGCGAAAGAACCGCGCATACATCTGCGTCACCGCGTGGCCGAAATAGGCGCCGCCGGCAATGCCGATCGGCGCCGCGATCAGCACGACGATCACCACGAACTTCAGGTAATGGCGGCCGAGCTGCGCGTCTTCGCAGCCCAGCGCCTTGAGCGCGGCGATCTGGCTGCGCTGCGTGCCGATCTGCCGCGTCAGCGCGACGTTCAGCAGGAACACCGCGACACCGAGCACGACGACCGGCAGCACCGTGCCGTAGACCTTCCACTGCTCGATTTCCTGCGTCAGCACGCGGTGCGACGGCAGGTCGCCGCGGCCATGCGCGCCGGTGAAGCCGTAGGCGTCGAGCTGGTGGTCGAGCGCGGCGATCACGGCGGGCTCTGACGCTCCAGGCTCCAAGCGCAGCGCGAGCGAATTGAAAGCGCCCTCCATGTTGAACGCCGCGGCGAGGCGCTTGTGCCCGACCCAGAAGATGCCGAAGCTGCGCTCGTCGCCGAAGCCGCCGCGCGTGGGGAAGATGAATTCGGGCGAGACGACGACGCCCACGATCTGAAGCGTCTCGCGCTTGCCGTTGAGCAGCGCGCCGATGCGGCTGCCGGGCTTCAGGCCGTGCGCGTCGGCGAAGGTCTCGTTGACCAGCGCCTGGTTCGACTCCGGCGCGTCGATCCACTCGCCGCGCAGCAGGGTCAGCCGGTTCATGCGCGGCAGCCCTTGGCGCGGCAGCGCGATCAGATGGCCGGTGAGCGAATCGATCACACCCGGCAGGTCGAGCAACACGTCGGCACTCACCGTCGCTTCGAGTTCGGCGACGCCGGGGATCTCGGCGAGCTGCTGCGCCAGGCTCAGCGGCGCGCGCTTTCCTGTCGCGAAGACATGCGCGAAGCGATCGCGCTCGTAGTACGACGCCTGCAGCCAGCGCAGCGAGTCGTACGCCGACAGCGAGCCGACGTAGCCGACGATGCCCGCGGCGACGACGAGCGCCACCGCGAGCACCTGGCCGCGCAACTGCCACAGGTCGTGCAGGAGCTTGCGGTCGAGCATGTTCAGCATCGCGGCCTCGTATTCAGCATCGCGTACACCTTGGACTCACGTTGGGCTCACCAGGAGATCTGGTCCGGCCGCAGCTTCGCCGGATTGCGCTCGATCGACGCGATGCGCCCGTCGGCCATGCGCATCACGCGGTCGGCGATCTGCGCGATCGGCGCGTTGTGCGTGATCACGGCGGCGGTCGTGCCGAGCTCGGCGTTGATCTTCGCAATGACTTCGAGAACGATCTTGCCGGTGGCGAAGTCGAGCGCGCCGGTCGGCTCGTCGCACAGCAGCACGTCGGGGCGCTTCGCGATCGCGCGCGCGATCGCCACGCGCTGCTGCTCGCCGCCCGACATCTGCGACGGGTAATGGTCGAGCCGGTCGCCCAGGCCGACGAGGGCCAGCGCCTCCTCGGGCTTCATCGGGTGCGGCGACATCTCGGTGACGAGCGTCACGTTCTCGCGCGCCGTCAGCGACGGGATCAGGTTGTAGAACTGGAATACGAAGCCGACGTGTTCGCGCCGGTAGCGCGTGAGTTCGGCGTCGCTCGCATGCGTCAGGTCATGGTCGCGCCACTTCGCGCTGCCGCCGCTCGGTGTGTCCAGCCCGCCCAGGATGTTCAGCAGCGTCGACTTGCCGCAGCCCGACGGGCCGAGCAGCACGACGAATTCCGACGCGTAGATGTCCAGGTCGACGCCGCGCAACGCGTGCACCTGCACTTCGCCCATCGTGTAGACCTTGGTGATGCCGCGCGCGCTGAACATCGGCGCGGCTCTCGTGCGCGCCGGCGCAGGAAGCACAGGGGTGGCAAGGTCCATGGTGGCGGCTGGGCCGTGGCACTCGGCCTGCGGCAAAGCCCGCCCACGTTAGCCGCAACGACCCACGATTGCCCTGAGCTGGGTCAAGCGACGAGGCCGCGGGTCGCGAGGTGGCGCGTCGTTTCATGGCCTTGCTTGATCGATCTCATCGGGCCGTCGCGCGTGTGCCTGTCGCGTGGCATGTTCGCCCTGCCGGCGCAGGGGTCTGGGCAGGCACCTCGTGGGTAGATCCGGCATTGCCGGGCTGCTCAGTCCCTCGGTTCCGGCAGCGTTTGCGCCGCCTGGGGGCGCTCTGCATGTAACCGAACGCGAGGCGCGAGCCGGGCTCGGCACCGTGCTGCGCGCTGCGCGCGGGCGAGTTTCAGGCTGAACGCGTCGGTTTCATCGTGTTGCCGATCGCGGCGCTGTGCGAGCCTAGGATGCGCTGACCCCAACCGTAGAGCTTGGCCCGGCCGCTGCGTGTGAATCCCGTAGCCCGGTTGCTCCGCGAGCGAAATCAAAATTCGAGATCCCGATGAAACCCTCCATGCATGCCATGTCCCCCAGCGTGAGCGCCAACGGTCACGCCGTGAAGCGCTCGCCAAGCCAGATTGGCGGCGCGTCGACGCGGCGAACCGAGAATGCGAAGCCTGCCCCGCTCGCAACCCTGCTGCAAGGCCTGCGCTGGCTGCTCGCGGTGCGGCTGGGCATCCAGCGCCGCCGCGGCCGCTACATGCTGCAGATTTCGCTGCCCCAAACCGATCGCCCATCCGCGGATGCTGCCGTGGCGCGGCGAATTCCCAAACATCGGAGCGACGCGCTGCGCCGCGACTTCCTGCAGCTGCACGCGCTGCTGGCGCGTCACCCCGGGCTGCGCCAGTCGATGCCGCAGTTGAGCTACGTCGAGCGCACCTTGGCGCGTACCGGCTCGCGCGGGCTGCTGGCGACGCCCAAGCCGATGCTCGACAGCGCGCTCGAGCAGCTCGACACGGTCGAGCGCCAGTGGCGCGAAGTGCGCCTGGACGAACTTCGCGTCCGGCTCGAAAGCGCGGTGCGCGCGCTGGCTCGCCGTCCAAAGCAGTTCGAGGACAGCCGGCAGGTCGAAGTGTCGGAAGGCAGCCACTCGATGTTCGAGGAACTCGAGCGCAGCTGGACGGCGCCGGCACCGCTTTCGGACTCGGGCCACTGAGCGCCCGAAGCGCGCGCGGCCTGCGCCGCAATCTCTGGGTCAACGTCTCGGCCTCGTGCGACTTGCCGCGCCGCCTGCCGCTGGGCGCGGTGCGGAGTCCGAACTGCCGGCCATCCAGGCGTGGCGGCGCGCGTTCGCTCGCATGGGGCTCAAGCCGACGCAATACCGCTGCGCTTCCGAGGCGCTGCTGCGGCGCCTGCGCAAGGAGGGCAGCCTTCCGCCGCTGCATCCGCTGGTGGACCTGTGCAATGCGATGTCGGTGGCCTACGCGACACCGATCGCGGTGTTGGATCTGGCGCATGTGGGCAATCGGCAGAGCGCGCTGTCGGCGATTGGCCCGGGTGCTGATCGTCGCCGAGGCCATGCACGACACCGCGCGGCACGACGTCACCGAACTGCAGGCGGCCCTGGCGGGCGAGTTGCAGTCGCTGTGGGGCGCGAAAGTGCGCAGTGCGATGTTGACGCCCGATGCGCCGCGATTCGACAGCGGTGGCCCGCCGAGCTAGCGCCCAGCTCGGGTCGAACACCGGAACGAGCCGGTGGTCTGCGGGCGACGTGCCCCGGCCGCGCGGCGCCAGGCGCCGCCGCGCACCCGCCTCACCCGCCGCTCAGCGCCTGCACGATGTGCAACTCGTCGCCCGCGCGCAGCGTTCGAGCCAGATCGAATGTCGCGCTGCCGCCGACGAAAAAACGCATGTTCGCGCGCATGCGGTCCTGCTCGTCGATCATGCGAAAGCGGATTCCCGGGTACTGGCGCTCCAGGTCGGCGAGCACCTCGCTGAGCGTCGCGCCGCTCGCCTGAACCCATGCGTGTTTGGTGTAGGAACGCAGTGACGAGGGGATCAGCACGCGCATGCGAGCCCGTTCAGGCAAGTTCGGCGGCTTCGACCGCGTAGATTTCGGGCAGATGGCGCGCGATGCACGTCCAACGGGCGCCCTCGTCGCGGCTCGCCCAGAGTTCGCCGCTCGTCGTGCCGAAGTACAGGCCCACGGGGTCGCGCGCGTCGGCGCTCATCGCCTGGCGTTTCACGGTCCACCATGCCTGCTGCGGTGGCAGGCCGGCGTCCTGGCGTTGCCAGGTCTTGCCGGCGTTGCGCGTCGTGTAGACCGCCGGCTGGCCGTGCGGGCTGGTGCGTGGCCAGACCGTGCCGCCGTCCATCGGGAATACCCACAGCGTGTCGGCGTTTCGTGGGTGCACGACGAGCGGGAAGCCGACGTCGCCGACGCGCTTGGGCATCTTCTTGCCGATGCGCACCCATTCGTTGCCGGGCCGGTCGAGCCGGTAGATGCCGCAATGGTTCTGCTGGTAGAGCCGGTCCGGTTGGCTGGGGCACAGGCGCACGCAATGCGGGTCGTGGAAGGTCAGCGTCGACGCGTCGAAACCTTCGACCACCTCGAGCCCCTTGACGAGCGGCGAGAAGCTGCGCCCGCCGTCGCGCGATTCGTGCACGCCGCCGCTGGACATCGCGAAGTACAGGTGCGCCGGGTCGCGCGGGTCGACGATGATCGAGTGCAGTTTCGGCCCATCGGGGGTGCCGTCCTGCACGCTGCCCATCCACTCGCGGTACTGGGCATCGTCGTTGATCGGCGAGAACGGCTCCCAGCTCACGCCGCCGTCGGCCGAGCGGAACAGGCCCTGCGGCGAGGTTCCGGCGAACCAGACGCCGGGCTCGCTGGCATGGCCCGGCGTGAGCCAGAAGGTGTGGTCGACGGCGCGCCCGGGCAGCCCCTGCTGCACCTGCGCCACTTTGGCGAACGCGGGCGGGCGCGCGGCTTCCTTCCAACTGCGCCCGAGGTTCGTCGAGCGGAAGATCGTCGGCCCGAGGTGGCCGGTCTTGGCCGCCGCCAGCAGGCTTCGCCCGTCGCGCGGGTCGAGCACCACGTGGCTGATCACATGGCCTAGGAAATGCGGGCCGTCGGCCCTCCAGGTCTTGCGCTGCGCATCGCCGTGGAACAGCCACGCGCCCTTGCGTGTGGCGACGAACACGACTACGCGGCGTGGCGGGGCGGTGCGAGACGGCCGTGCGGCGCGGGAGGCCGGGCGAGGGGTTGCGGTGCGGGCGGTGCTGCTTGCCATGGTTCGCTCCTCTTGTGTGACCCTTCCGTCCAGATGCAGCTTGGAATTCTTGCACTGGAATCGCCCAATCCGGACTATTCAGCGACGAGAGGCGAAACCGCTTTGATTCCGGGGGACACTCCCCATATGGGAACCAATCGCGGATTGGCGCGTCCCACCTGCTGAAATCCCCGATTGAGCTGCCGAACTTTGCCACCAGGACCCGAATGACCGCCAGAAAGACTCTCGCCGCCGCCCCTGTGCCCACCGCCGCCGAATCGCCGAAGGCCAAGCCGCTGCGCATCAAGGTGCCCAAATCCAAGGAACGCGCGCTGATCCGCGAATTCGGGCTCGATGTGGCCACGCTCACCGAGGCGGAGCTCGACAAGCGCCGCGGTGAGCTGGCAGCGCTCGTGAAACTGGGCAAGACGCGCGGTTTCCTGACCGAGCAGGAAATCAGCGACCACCTGCCCGAGAAGCTGGTCGACGCCGAGGTGCTGGAAGCGATCACGAAGATGCTCGGCGAAATCGGCATTTCGGTCTACGAGCAGGTGCCCGATGCGGCGACGTTCCTGCTCGCCGGCGGCGCAGGCGCCGCGGCGAGCGAGGAAGACGCCGAAGAGGCCGCGCAGGCGGCGCTGTCCACGGTGGACACCGAATTCGGCCGCACCACCGACCCGGTGCGCATGTACATGCGCGAGATGGGCTCGTTCGATCTGTTGACGCGCGAAGGCGAGGTCGAAATCGCCAAGCGCATCGAAGCCGGCTTGCAGGCGATGATGCTCGCGATCTCGGCGTCGCCGCCGATCGTCGCGGAAATCCTCGCGCAGGCCGAGCGAGTGGCGTCCGGCGAGCTGAGCATTGCCGCGCTGATCGACGGGTTTGTCGTGTCCGGCGAGGCGGATGACTACGTGGCCGAAGAAGACGTCGACTCGTTCGAGGACGGCGACATTGATGACGGCGGCGCCGGCCACGCGATGACGAAGCGGCTCGAGGAGATGAAGGCCGCGGCGCTGGCCAGGTTCACCACGCTGCGCGCCGGCTTCGCCAAGCTGCGCGCGGCATTCGCGAAGGGCGGTCACGGCAGCCCGGCGTACCGCAAGGCGCAGCGTGCGCTGAGCGCGGAACTGATGACGATCCGATTCACCGTGAAGACGATCGAGCGCCTGTGCGCGCTGCTGCGCGCCCAGGTCGACGAGGTGCGGCGCGTCGAGCGCGAAATCCGCAAAATCGCGGTCGAGCGCTGCGGCATGCCGCAGCCGTTGTTCGTCGAGAGCTTTGCACGCGATCCGCTGAACCTGGCGTGGGTGGACGCGCAAGCGAAAGCGCGCCGGCCCTACAGCGCAGCGCTGGGCCGCAACGCCGCGACGATTCGCGAATTGCAGGCCAGGCTGGTCGAGCTTCAGGCCACGTCCCTGGTTCCGCTCGATGAGCTGAAGGCGATCGGCCAGCGCATGAACGAGGGCGAGCGCGAGTCGCGCGACGCGAAGAAGGAACTGATCGAGGCCAACCTGCGGCTGGTGATCTCGATCGCGAAGAAGTACGCCAACCGCGGCATGCAGTTCCTCGACCTGATCCAGGAAGGCAACGTCGGCTTGATGAAGGCGGTGCAGAAGTTCGAATACCGCCGTGGCTTCAAATTCTCGACCTATGCCACGTGGTGGATCCGCCAGGCGATCACGCGCGCCATCGCCGACCAGGCGCGCACGATCCGGGTTCCGGTGCACATGATCGACTCGATCAACAAGGTGAACCGCGTGAGCCGGGAACACCTCCAGTTGTTCGGGCGCGAGCCCGACGCCGCGACGATTTCGCAAAAGCTGGAGATGCCCGAACTCAAGGTGCGCCAGATCATGAAGATCGCGAAAGAGCCGATCTCGCTGGAGCTGCCCGTCGGCGACGAGGGCGATACGTTGCTGGGCGACCTGATCGAGGACACGCACAGCGTGGCGCCGATGGAAGCGGCGATGCGCTCGGGCATGCGCGAAACCGTCAACGAGCTGCTCGACGAGCTGACGCCCATCGAGGCCAAGGTGCTGCGCATGCGCTTCGGCATCGACATGAGCAGCGACCACACGCTCGACGAAGTGGGCAAGCAGTTCGACGCGTCGCGCGAACGCGTCCGGCAGATCGAGGCCACGGCGCTGCGCAAGCTCAAGCACCCGAGCCGGGCGGACAAGCTGCGGGTGTACGCCGAGGCTTTGTAGGCCCAGGCTCCTAGGCGCGGCGGACGAGTTGCGCTTCGAGTTGCCGCACCTGGTCCAGCAAGTCCAGCGCCAGCGCCACGCCGGGCGGGTTGATGTCGAGGTCGCGCACCAGGCGCACGGCGCGGCGGGCGCGTTGCAGTGCGGCGCCGTGGAAGCGCCATTGCGCCGGCACGTTGCCTTGCACTTCGAGCGCGCCCTCGTGCACCAGCGTCACGATCAGATCGACATCGCAGCCCAGGCTGCTGCTCACTTGCTCGAGGTCGAGTTCGATGCTTTCCTCGACGATCACGAGCGGGCTGCGGGTCATGGCTGTACCTCATCGAATGCGGCGCGCGGGTTGACGTCGAAGGCTTTCGCGAACTTGCGGTAAGCGTCCTGCTGCGCCTCGCTGTCGGCGCGCGGCAGCGCGATCGACAGCACCGCGTACAGGTCGCCGGGTGGCTGGCTCGGCAGGCCGCGGCCTTTGAGGCGGAGTTTGCGCCCCGCCGTCGAGCCCGCAGGCACGCTGAGTTCGACGCGCCCCAATGGCGTGGGCACGGTGACGCTGGCGCCGAGCGCGGCCTCCCACGGTGCGAGCGGCAGATCCAGCAGCACGTCGCGGTCGTCGACGCGATAGAGCTGGTGCGGCCGGAACTCGACCTCGAGGTACAGGTCGCCCGGCGTTCCATCGCCAAAACCCGGTCCACCCTGGCGCGGCAGCCGCAGCTGCTGGCCGGCGCGGATGCCTTTCGGGATCGTCAGCTCGATCTGCCGGCTGCGCAGCGCCACGCGGCCGGCGCCGTCCATTTCGGGCATTTGCAGCGTGATCGTGCGGGTCGCGCCGCGGTACGAATCTTCCAGGTCGATCGCCACTTTCGCGTGATGGTCCTGGCCGCGCGCGTGCGCGGCGCCGCGCCGAGCAGCATGGCCACGCCGGCCGAACAGCGCGTCGAAGAACTCGCTGTGGTCGACCGAATCGCCGGCCGCGCCGAGATCGCTGAATTCGAAGCCGGCATCCCAGCCCGGGGGCGGCTCCTGGCTCGCGCCGCGGTTCGCCCAGCGCCGCGCGGCCTCGTCGTAGGCGGCGCGGCGTTCTGGGTCTTTCAGCGCCTCGTACGCTTCAGCGACTTCCTTGAAGCGTTCCTCGGCGCCGGTCTCCTTGCTCAGGTCGGGGTGGTACTTGCGCGCGAGCTTGCGGTACGCGCGCTTGATCTCGTCGGGCGTCGCGTCACGCTTCACGTCGAGCGCGGCGTAGTAGTCCTTGAACTGCATGACAGCAACCACTGGGGGATGGCTCGACTGTGCCGCCGCGCGGCCGGCGTGGCTTGCGTTGCGTCAATTCGGGCGGCAACGCTGCGCCGGCTCATGCCAGCGCAAAACCCTGGTAGCCGTTGCGAGCGACCTCAATGCACTTGCTCACGTAGGGCGGGAAACCGAACAGAGGCATGAAGACGCGCGGCTTGCCCGGAATGTTCGCGCCCAGGTACCACGAGTTGCAGGTCAGGAACAGCGTCATCTTCGCCACCGCGTTGACATGCGCCACCCAGTCGGCTTCGGCCTGCGCCGTGGCCTCGATCGTGGCCAGACCCTTGTCGTTCAGGTGCTCGATGCACTCGGCGATCCACCGCACATGGTGTTCGATCGAGACCATCACGTTGGTGAAAGGCGCCGGGCTCCCGGGGCCCACGATGTTGAACAGGTTGGGGAAGCCGGACACCATCAAGCCCAGGTAGTTCAGCGGCCCGGCTTGCCATTTGTCCTGGATGCGCACACCGCCGCGTCCGCGCAGGTCCAGGCGCATGAGGGTTCCGGTCATCGCGTCGAAGCCGGTGGCCAGCACCAGCGCGTCGAACTCGTACTCGTGCCCGTTCGTCCTCAATCCTTTGGGCGTGACCTCGTCGATCGGGTGGCCGCCCACGTCGACGAGCCGGACATTGCCTCGATTGAAGGTTTCGTAGTAACCCGTGTCGACGCACAGGCGTTTGCAGCCGACGGTCTGGCGCGGACACAGCAGCGACGCGGTGTGCGGGTCGCGCACGACCCCGCGAATCTTGCGGCGGATGAACTCCGCGGCAAACGCATTCGCACGTTCGTCGGTCAGGATGTCGCTGAAGGCGGCGAGCAGCCCGAAGCCGCCGATCTGCCATCGCTCTTCGAACGCGGCGTCGCGCTCTTGCGGCCCGACCTCCAGCGCCGACACGGTGCCGGCAGGATTCAGCGAACCGAAGGCGGTTCGCATCTGCCGGTTGCGCTCGCGGAAACCCGCATAGTCCGCCTTGATGCGCGCCTCGAAGGCGGGATCCAACGGGCCATTGTGGGCAGGAACGGCGTAGGCTGCCGTGCGCTGAAACACCGTGAGTTCACGGGCCTGCTGCGCGATCAGCGGAATCGCCTGGACGCCCGACGATCCCGTGCCGACGATGCCGACGCGCAGCCCGCTGAAGTCCACCGGTTCGTGCGGCCACATGGCGGTGTGATGGATGGGCCCGGCAAAGCTCTCGAGCCCTTTGAATGCGGGCGTGTTGGGTGAGGACAGCGGCCCGGCGGCCATCACGACGAAGCGTGCCACCCATTCGCGGCCGTCTTCAGCGGCGATCTGCCAACCATCCGTCGCCTCGTCGAACACGATCCGCGTGACGCGCGTGTTCAGTTGAATGCCGTCGCGCAGGCCGAATCGATCGGCGACGTGGTTCGCATAGCGCAGCAACTCAGGTTGCGATGCGTAGCGCTCGGTCCAGTGCCATTCTTGTTGAAGCGCTTCGTCGAACCCGAACGAGTACTCCATGCTCTGGATGTCGACGCGTGCGCCCGGGTAGCGGTTGTGGTACCAGGTTCCTCCCACGCTGTCGGCGGCTTCGAGCGCCAACGCGCTAAGGCCGATCTGGCGCGCTTTCAACAGCATGTACAGGCCGGCAAAGCCGGCGCCGACGATCAGCACGTCGACTCGTTGGGGTGGTGCTTCGATCATTGATTCGTTCGCAATCGCTGCTCCCTGGACGGTGGCCGCGCCGCCGGTGGCCGTCGCGGACGGCGAAGTATGGGCGCACCGGGCCGGGATGGAAAGCCCGCCAGTCAGTTCGGGAATGCGCCCGGCCGCCGTGGCACCGCGCGGTGCGAAACTGGCCACGCAAATAAATCTTCGCCGCGATGTCGATTTGTGGTCCCGGCTGCGTCGTAGTGGCGCCACCGGACTTCGGGGCGTCTTCAAACCCTTTAGGACAAGCCATGCAATACATGATCCTGATCTACGGCGACGAAAAGAACTTCGCGCTGATGGCCAGCGACCCTGCCGCGCAAAAGCAGATGTACGCCGCGTTCACCCAGTACACGCAAGACCTGCGCGGGGCCGGCGTGCTGCGCGCCGGCGGCGAACTCAAGCCGACGCACAGCGCGACGACGGTGCGCGTGAGGAACGGCAAGCTGCTCACCACCGACGGCCCGTTCGCGGAGACCAAGGAGCAGCTCGGCGGCTACTACATCGTCGACGTGCCGAACCTGGACGAAGCCGTGAAGTGGGCGGCGCGCTGCCCGGCCGCGCAGGGCGGCTCGATCGAAGTTCGCCCGCTTGGCGCCCAACCGGCCGCGGCCTGAGGCGCTTGCTCACGTTGCCGACCCACTTCAACAATTCAAGGAAGAGACTGCCATGACGCTCAATGTGCCTTTCATCACCGCGGCGTACGCCGCGCTCATCGGCCTGCTCGCGGCGCTGCTCACGGTGCGCGTGATCATGAACCGCGTCCGCTTCAACGTCGACACGGGCGACGGCGGCCAGCCTGCGCTCGCGCAAGCGATGCGCGCCCACGGCAATCTGGCCGAACACGCGCCGATCGCGCTGTTGTTGATCGCGTTTGCGGAGACCCTGGCCGCTCCCGCGGCGGCGGTGCACGCGCTGGGCGCGGCGCTGGTGCTGGCGCGCCTGCTCAGCGCCTGGGGCCTGAGCCATTCGCTGAAACTCGAGTCAACGCCCCGCAAGAGCGGCGCCGGCCTGACCGTGCTGGTGGTCGTGCTCGCATCGCTGCTCGTGCTGTACCGGCTGGTGGTGGCACGCTGATCCGAAGCAAAACGCGGCAGTGCAGCGGACCCCGCTGAAGATCACGGGCCCGGCATGCTGACGCCCGTCATCGACCACATCTGCCGCGCAGAAGGCGCGCGTGTGCTCGCCGGGCTGATCCGCCGCTTCGGCGATTTCGACCTGGCAGAAGACGCGCTGCAAGACGCGTTCACGAAGGCGCTGGAGGTCTGGCCGGCGCAGGGCTTGCCGGATGCGCCGGCGGCGTGGCTCACGACGGTCGCGCAGCGCCGCGCGCTGGACCTGATCCGGCGCCGCCACAGCGGGCCGCTGTACAGCGACGAGCCGCCCGACGTCGCGGCGCCCGAGGCAGTAGACGCGGTTGCGCATCCGGCCGACGTGTCGGGAGTGGAGGACGACCGGCTGCGCCTGGTCTTCACCTGCTGCCACCCGGCCATCTCGCCGCAGGCGCAGACCGCGCTCGCGCTGCGCACGCTGTGCGGCCTGAGCACGCGCGAGATCGCACGCGCGTTTCTCGAACCCGAGGCGACGACCGCGCAGCGCCTGGTGCGCGTGAAGAAGAAGATCCTCGAGGCGCGCATTCCCTACGAGGTGCCGCCGCGCGAAGACCTGCCGCAGCGGCTGCAGGTCGTGCTCGGCGTGGTCTACCTCGTGTTCAACGAGGGCTACACGGCGACCGACACGCCCGGCCTGGTGCGCCCCGACCTGTGCGCCGAGGCGATCCGCCTGGCGCGGCTGCTCGTCGAGCTGGTGCCGCAGGAACCCGAGGTGCTGGCGTTGCTCGCGCTGATGCTGCTGCACGACGCGCGCCGCGCCACCCGCATCGACGCGGACGGCGCGCTGGTGCCGCTGGAAGAACAGGACCGCAGCCGCTGGAACCGCGAAGCCATCGCGCAAGGCCTGGCGTTGCTCGATGCCGCGCTGGCGCTGCGCCGGCGCGGCCCGTACCAGTTGCAGGCGGCGATCGCGGCGCTGCACGCGCGCGCCGCGCGCGCGCAGGACACCGATTGGCCGCAGATCGCCGCGCTCTATGGCGGCTTGCTGCGCGATCAGCCGAGCCCGGTGATCGAGCTCAATGCCGCAGTGGCGCTGGCAATGGCCGAGGGCCCGCAGCGGGGGTTGACTTGGATCGACCAGCTCGCCGCGCGCGAAGAGCTGCCGGACTATCACCTGCTGCACGCCGCGCGCGCCGATCTGTTGCGGCGGCTCGGCCGCAGCGCTGAGGCGCGCGACGCCTACCGCGCCGCGCTCGCGCTCGTGCGCGGCGACGCCGAACGGCGCTACTTGCAGCGCCGCTTGGGGGAGTGCGGCGGCTGAGGGACTGCCGAAGTGCGCTGTGAGGCACCCTCACCCCCGCCCTCTCCCGAGCGCGGGAGAGGGAGTGAATCTGGCCGCACCGAACAGCTGTCAGCCTCCGATGCGGCGCGCGGGTGGCTTGAATTGCGCAAGATCAAGCGCACGCGATCGCGCGGGCGGCCGCGCGTACGCCTGGCGCCAGACTCGATCGATCATCCAATCACGCAAGCCAACGCGGGGGGATCGATGGTCCAGACTTCGAATGCGCGCGCGTCCGGCCAGGCTGGCCGGGTGGCCGTTGCCGAGCCGGCGCTGCTGGCCATCGTCGAGGCAACGCTGCGCGAGTTGCACGCCGGCGCGCCCGGCATGCCCGCCGTCACGCTGGCGAGTGTGCTCGACCGCGACCTTGGCCTGGACAGCCTGACGCGCATGGAATTGCTGCTGCGCACCGAGCGCGAGTTCGGTGTCACGCTGCCCGAAGACACGTTGCAGCGCACCGAGAGCGTCGGCGATTTGTTCGACGCGCTGCGCCGCGCCGCAGCGCTCGCGGGGTCGCGCGCAACGGCGGCGTCTGCGGCCTTGCCGGCTTCGATGCTGCCGCCCAGTGCGGCAGTGCCTGCCGCCGCCGCCGCGGCGGCGCCGCCAGCCGGTGCGCCGTCCGCAGGCGCGATGGGCGACACCGCTCCAAGCGCCGCGCTGACCCTGCTCGACGTGCTCGACTGGCACGTCCAAGCCCACCCCGACCAGACACAAATCATCTGCTTGGAAAGCGATCGCGAAGGTGGCCCCGAGCTCGAACACGTCATCAGTTACCGAAGCCTCGCCCAATCCGCCGCAGCCGTGGCGGCAGGCTTGCAGCGCGCCGGCGTGCAGCCGCGCCAGAGCGTCGCGATCATGCTGCCCACATCCCCGGAATACTTCAGCACCTACATGGGCATCTTGCGCGCCGGCGCGGTTCCGGTGCCGATCTACCCTCCGGCGCGCGCCTCGCAGCTCGAGGACCATGTGCTGCGCCACACCGGCATCCTGGCCAACGCGCAGGCCTGCCTGCTCGTCACCGTGCCCGAGGCGATGGGCGTCGCGCGGCTGCTGCAAGCGCGTGTGCCGGGGCTGCGCCATGTGCTGACGCCGCAGCAACTCGCGGCGCAGGGCGGGGCGCCGACGCCGGTGCCGGTGCATGGCGACGACATCGCCTTCATCCAGTACACGTCGGGCAGCACCGGCAACCCGAAAGGCGTGGCGTTGACGCACGCGAACCTGCTCGCCAACATCCGCGCGATGGCCAAGGCGGTGCAGGGGACGCCGCGCGACACCTTCGTCAGCTGGCTGCCGCTGTACCACGACATGGGGCTGATCGGCGCGTGGCTGGCGCCGATGTACGTCGGCTTCCCGACGGTCGTGATGTCGCCGCTGGCATTCCTGGCACGGCCGCTGCGCTGGTTGCAGGCGATCTCGCGCTACCACGGCACTTTGTCGGCGGCGCCGAATTTTGCGTACGAGCTGTGCCTGAAACACGTGGCCGATGCCGACTTGGGAGGCCTGGACCTGAGCTCCTGGCGCCTGGCGTTCAACGGTGCCGAAGCGGTGAGCCCCGACACGGTGCTGCGCTTTCGGCAGCGCTTCGCGCGCCACGGCCTGCGCGCCGAGGCGGTGACGCCTGTCTATGGTCTCGCCGAAGCGTGTGTCGGCCTGCTGTTCCCGCCGCTCGGTCGCGCCGCGCTGGTGGATGCAGTGCAGCGCGAGCCGTTCTCGCAACAGCACCGCGCGCTGCCCGCGGCGCCGGGCGATGCGAGCGCGCTGCGCTTCGTCGCTTGCGGCCGGCCGCTGCCGGGCCATTCGATCCGCATCGTCGACGACGCCGGGCACGAACTGGGCGAACGCGTCGAAGGCCGGCTCGAATTCAAAGGCCCGTCGGCGACCTCGGGCTACTTTCGCAACCCGCAGCAGACCCAGGCGCTGTTCCACGACGGCTGGCTCGACACCGGAGACCGCGCCTACAAGGCCGGTGGCGACGTGTTCATCACCGGCCGCGTGAAAGACATCATCATCCGCGGCGGCCGCAACCTCTACCCGCAGGAAATCGAAGACGCCGTCGGCGCTGTGGACGGGGTGCGCAAGGGCTGCGTCGCGGTGTTCGGCAGCCCCGACCCGGCCACCGGCACCGAGCGCCTGGTGGTGCTGGCCGAAGTGCGTGGGCGCGACGCCGCGCAGCACGTGAAGCTGCGCGAAGCCGTGTCGCGCGCCGTGATCGGCGCGATCGGCGAGCCGCCCGACAGCATCGTGCTCGCGCCGGCGCACAGCGTGCTGAAGACGTCCAGCGGCAAGGTGCGGCGCTCGGCGTGCCGCGAACTCGTCGAGTCGGGCCGCATCGACAAAGCCGCGGCGACGCCGCGCCGCCAGGTGCTGCGGCTCGCGCTCGGCGCGTTGCAGTTGCGGCTCGGGGCGGCCGGCGCGGCGGCCGGTCAGGCGCTCTACGGGCTGCGCGCCTGGTGCGTGTTCTGGGCACTGGCGCCGTTGACCTGGTTGGTCTGCGCGGGCCTGCGCTAACCCGGCGCGGGTCTGGCGCGTGAGCCATGTCGCGGCGCGCGCTTTGCTTCGCGCGACCGGAACGCGATTCAACGTGCACGGCCTCGAGCGCCTGCCCGGCGGCCCCTGCGTGCTCGTCTGCAACCACGGCAGTTACCTCGACGGCATGCTCCTGGTGGCGGCGCTGCCGCAGCCGTTCGCTTTCGTCGCGAAGAACGAGTTGCAGCGCCAGTTCATCGCCGGCACGTATCTGACGCGCCTGGGGGCGCTGTTCGTCGAACGCTTCGACGCGATGCGCAGCGTCGCCGATGCGACGCGCCTGGCCGAGGCTGCCGCGCAGGGGCGGTCGCTGGCGGTGTTTCCGGAAGGCACCTTCGTCGCCAGGCTGGGCCTGCTGCCGTTCCATCTGGGCGGTTTTCTCGCGGCCGCGCGCGCCGCTGTGCCGGTGGTGCCGGTGATGCTGCGCGGCAGCCGCGCGATTCTGCCCGGCAACACCTGGTGGCCGCGGCGCGCCGAGATCGACATCGAGATTGGCGAGCCGCTCTTGCCTGCGGGCGATGCCGGCGATATCTTTGCAATGGCGGTGCGTTTGCGCGAGGCAGCGCGCCGGGTGATCGAGCAAGGCTTGGAGGGCGGTTGAAGCTGCCGCTGTGCCGATGCAAGAACGGGTGCAGGAACACAGTCAGGAATGGAGCGGCCACGCGCCGCAGGTGCGTGTCATCGGGGGTCGAGGCAGTTGGCGGACGCGGGCGCTGAACGCCCTGCTGCGCCTGGCCTCCAGCACGCCGCTGCGCAAGGACACCGACTTCGCCGCGCTGCGCCGGCGCTACGAGGCGCTCGATGCGAAGCATTTCCCGTTCGACCGCCGCGCCAGCCGCGAGGCCGTCAGTTGCAACGGCGTTGCTGCCGAGTGGATCAGCGTTCCGGAATCGCGCCCCGGGCGGACCCTGTTGTACCTGCACGGCGGCTCGTTCGCGTTCCGCTTTCCGAACGCCTATGCCGCGTTCGCCGTGCGCCTGTGCCGGCGCCTGGGCGCACGCGCGCTGATTCCCGACTACCGGCTCGCACCCGAGCACCCGTTCCCGGCGGCACCCGACGATTGCCACGCCGCTTACCGCTGGCTGCTCGACAGCGGAGTCGACCCACGCAGCGTCGTGCTTGCCGGAGATTCGGCCGGCGGCAACCTCGCGCTCGTCACTTTGCAGCGTGCCCGCGCACAGGGCCTGGCGCTGCCGGCTTGCGCGGTGTTGCTGTCCCCAGGCGTCGACTGCACCTTCACCAGCGAAAGCTTCGTCGACAACGAGAAGCGCGACGCGATGCTGTGCCTGAGCAACCTGCTCGTGCTTCGCGGCCTGTACGTGCCTTCGCCGCAGTGGTACACGCACCCGGAGGTGTCGCCGCTGTTCGCGGACTTCCACGGTTTCCCGCCGCTGTTCCTGCAAGCCGGAATGTCCGAGCTGCTGCGCGACGAAGCGACGCGCGCCGCGCACAAGGCGCATCAAGCCGGCGTCGATGTCGAGCTCGAGCTCTGGCCCGAAACGCCGCATGTGTTCCAGCTCGCGCCGTTCCTGCCCGAAGCAACGCAGGCGCTCGACCAGATCGTCAAGTTCATCGTCGCGCGCACCGGCTGGGACGCGGTGGCGCCGCCGCTACCGCCGGTGCTGGGCGGGTTGCGTTACCTCGCGCAGGGCGTCGCTTCGCGGTAGCTTGAACAGGGGCGATATTCAATGTCCGTTCCATCCTCGACCCCGCTGCCCCTGGGCGCCGCCACCGCACTGCGTGCCTGGAGCCTCGCAGCGCGCCCGCACACGTTGACGATCTCGATCAACCCGGTGCTGGTGGGCAGCGCGCTCGTCTGGGCCGAGACGGCGCACATCGATGTCGGCGTGCTGCTGCTGTCGCTGCTCGGCGCGCTGCTGCTGCAGCTCGGAACCAACCTCGACAACGACGTGAGCGACGTCGAGCGCGGCACCGACCGCGCCGGGCGCCTGGGCCCGCCACGCGCCACTGCGCTCGGCCTGCTCAGCTGCGCGCCAGGTGCGTGGTGCGTCGCGCGCCTGCTTTGCGCTGGCGCTGGCCGTCGGGCTGTGGCTCGTCGCGCGCGGCGGCTGGCCGATCCTGCTGGCGGGCGTCGCCGCGGCGGCTGCGGCGCTGGCGTATGCGGGCGGCCCGCGGCCGATTTCGTACACGCCGTTCGGCGACTTCGTCGTCTGGCTGTTCTTCGGCCTGGTCGCCGTCGCCGGCACCTACTACCTTCAGGCCGCTTCGCTCAGCCCAGGCGTGCTGATCGCGGCGACGATGGTCGGCCTGCCGGCAAGCGCGGTGCTGGTCGTCAACAACTACCGCGATCTCGAGACCGACGCCGCGGTGGGCAAGAAGACGCTGGCCGTGTGCCTGGGGCGCGCCTTCAGCCGCTGGGAATATGCGGCGCTGATGCTCACGCCGTTCGCGCTGCTCGCCGCGCTGGCCGCTCAGCACGGGCATCGGCGGCAGCTTGCTGATCCCGCTGCTCGGTTTACCGATGGCGATCGGCCTGGTGCGGCGTTTCTGGAGCGAGACGCCCGGCCGCGCGTTTTAACGTTTTGCTCGCGCAGCACGGCGCGGTTCCAGGTGCTGTTTGCGCTGCTGCTGTGCGTGGCGATCCTGCTGGGCTGAGGCTGCGGCGCGCGGGATGCGAATCCTCGGCCGCCACGCTGCGCACATGCTGCACCAGGCCGCCGCGTTTGCGCTGCGCACGCTGAAGAGCTTTCGCGCCAACCAGGGCCTGCTGCTGGCCGGCGCGGTGGCGTACTACGCACTGCTGTCGGTCGTGCCCTTGCTCGTGTTGATCGTGATCGCGCTGTCGCACTTCGTCGATCCGGGCGAGCTGCTGCAAACCCTGGGCCGCTACCTCGAGTGGCTGGTGCCGGGGCAGTCGAAGATCATCGTCGCCGAACTCGAGAGTTTTCTGCAACACCGCGGCGTGATCGGCTGGGTGCTGCTCGGCACGATGCTGTTCTTCAGCTCGCTCGCCTTCACCGTTCTGGAAAACGCGATGTCGGTGATCTTCCATCACCGCGTCGCGATTCGGCGCCGCCACTTCCTCGTCTCGGCACTGATCCCGTACGGCTACATCCTGTGCCTGGGCCTGGGCCTGCTGCTCGTGACGCTGGTGGCGGGCAGCCTGCAGGCGATGGGCCAGGAGTGGGTCGAGTTCCTCGGGCGGCGCTGGTCGCTCGGCGGCGTTTCCGGCGCACTGCTGTACCTGATCGGCATCGGCGGCGAAGTGTTCCTGTTCGCGTCGATCTATCTGGTGATGCCGGTGGGCCGGCTGTCGCTGGGCCACGCGCTGCTCGGCGCGGTGACCGCGGCGCTGCTCTGGGAGCCGTCGCGCCACCTGCTCGTGTGGTACTTCGCGACGCTGTCGCAGATCGGCACCGTGTACGGCTCGATGACGACCGCGATCGTGGTGCTGCTGAGCCTGGAAGTCGCTGCGGCGCTGCTGCTGCTGGGCGCGCAGGTGATCGCGGAGTATGAGCGCGGCGGGCATGGGCGCTTCAAGGCGCGGCCGAAGGCGTTCACGACCACGGGGTCTCGGTAGGGGCGAGAACCACCGCAGGCCCGGTGCCCCGTGAGCGCGGGCCGAAGGCATCTCTCGACAGATTGCGTTTTCGCAATCGCGCGTCATCGGATCGCCTTGCCATGCGCATAGGATGCTTGGTGGAGCCACGGTGTCGCGCTTGTGCGAGTGCGGTGGCGTTTGCGCCAATTGCCTTGACCGGAGGACTGTCGATGCGCCATCACCCGATTCTCTGCGCCACTTTCGCTGCGCTCGCGCTGTGCAGCGCAGCCGCCGCGGCCGACGAAGACCGGCACGGACACGCACTCAGGCTCGCCGGCCTGACGGCCGCCGCCGAGATCACGCGCGACGAGCACGGCATCGCCCACATCCGCGCCGAAAACGACCACGACCTGTACTTCCTGCAGGGCTACGTGCACGCGCAGGACCGCCTGTTCCAGATGGACGTCAACCGGCGCCGCGCCAGCGGCACGCTGGCCGAGCTGCTGGGGCCAACGGCGCTGCCCGGCGACGTGGAGCTGCGCACCATCGGCATCCGGCGTGCGGCGGTGCGGTCGCTGGCGGTCGTTTCGTTCGAAGCGCGCAGCGCGCTCGAAGCCTACGCGCTCGGTGTCAACGCCTATGTCGCGGCCGCGCGGTCGCTGCCGCCGGAATACGCGGCGCTCGAGATCGCCCAGTTCCAGCCCTGGACGGCGCTGGACAGCATGGCGGTGATCAAGTCGATCACGTTCGGCCTCTCGTTCGGCCTCGAAGACATCAATAACACGATTGCGCTGCAGACCTACTCGGCGGTGTTCGGCGCCGGAACCGGCCCCACGCTGTTCAGCCAGGACTTGTGGCGCGCGCAGCCGTTCTATGCGGCGTCCACCGTGCCCGATGCGTCCGAGGCGGCTGCCGGCGGCCCGACGGGCCACGGCGCCTGGCACGACGCGGCGCACCCTGGCGCCGCCGAACTCGCCGACAAGTACGCGCGGCGCATCCGCGACTTGCCGTTCTTCAAGGACCGCATGGACCGGGACAAGCGCCCGGGCTCGAACCAATGGGCGGTGTCGGGGCGCCACACCGTGAACGGCCGGCCGCTGGTGGCGAATGACCCGCACCTCGCGCTGGACCAGCCGTCGACCTTCTATCCGATCCACCTCGCCAGCGACGCCCAGGACGTGATGGGTAACAGCTTCGCCGGCGCACCGTTCATCGCGGTGGGCCAGACGCGGCGCATCGCCTGGGGCGCCACCGTGAGCCCGCTCGACGTGACCGATGTCTACCAGGAGCAGGTGGTTCCCGATGCGAATTCGCCGAGCGGCCTGAGCACGCTCTACCGCGGCACGCTGGAGCCGGTGATTCCGATCCCCGAGACGTATCGTGTGAACCGCATCGGCGACGGCGTTCCCGACAACCTGGCTCCGGTGCCGCCGGGTGGCCAAATCCCGGCGGCGACGCTGATCGTGCCGCGCCGCAACCACGGGCCGATCGTGCAGATCGACATGGGCAGCGGCGCGGCGCTCAGCGTCCAGTACACCGGGTTTTCCGGGACGCGCGAGGCCGACGCGCTGCGCAGCTTCAACCGCGCACGCAACCTCGACGACTTCAAGCGCGCCCTGCAGTGGTTCGACTCGGGAACGCAGAACTGGGCTTACGCCGACGTGCAGGGCAACATCGCCTACTTTGCGATGTCGGAGGTGCCGCTGCGCGAAGACCTGCAAAGCGGTAGCGTTGTCGGGCTGCCGCCCTGGTTCATCCGCAACGGCGGCGGCGGCAACGAATGGCTGCCGCTCGTGAACCCGCAGCCCGGCCAGGCGATTCCTTTCGAAATCCTGCCGGCGGCGGAAATGCCGCAGCTCGTGAATCCGCCGGCGGGCTGGTTCGTCAACGCGAACAACGACCCCGCGGGAACGGTACGCGACAACAACCCGCTGAACCAGCTGCGCCCGGGCGGCGGCCTGTACTACCTGAACGCAGGCTACGACTTCGGCCTGCGCGCCGGGCGCATCACCGAACTGTTGAAGGGCAAGATCGTCGACGGGCCGGTGTCGTTCAGGGACATGCAGGCGATCCAGGCCGACGTGGTGCTGCCCGACGCCCAGTACTTCGTGCCGTTCATCCGGCAAGCCTTCGCTCGCGCCGCAGCGCCATCGGCGCACCCGGCACTCGCCGCGCTGGCCGGCACCGCGGCGATGCGCGAAGCGGGCTCGCGCCTGGCGGCGTGGAATTTCCGGGCGCCCACCGGCATCGCCGAAGGCTACGACGCGCGCGACCGCGACGGCGCGCTCGGATCGCCCCGGTCGCGCGAAATCGCCGACAGCGTCGCCGCGACGCTCTACAGCGTGTGGCGCGGCCAGTTCATCGCCAACACGATCGACGCCACGCTCAGCGGCGTGCCGCTGCCACCGGGCGTGAGCCTGCCCAAGCCCGGCTCACAGTTGACGCTGACGGCGCTGCAAGGTCTGCTCGAACGTGCGGTACCGGGAGTCGGAGCGTCGGGTGTCAACTTCTTCAACGTGCCCGGCGTCGCCTCGGCCGAAGACCGGCGCGACATCCTGGTGCTGAAGAGCCTGGCCGACGCGCTGGCGCGGCTCGCCGGTCCTCAATTCGCGGCCGCGTTCGCCGGCTCGACGAACCAGAGCGACTACCGCTGGGGCAAGCTGCACCGCATCGTCTTCAATCACCCGTTGGGCGGCGGATTCAACGTGCCTGCGGCGAACCCGCTGGGCGACGCGCTGCCGGGTTTCCCGACCGACGGCGGCTTCGGCAGCGTGGACGTGGCGAACCACGACCCGCGCGCCGATGGTGCCAACGAGTTCATGTTCCGCAACGGCCCGGTGAACCGCTTCGTCGCCGAAGCGGGCCATCACGGCGTGCGCGCCGAATCGGCGTGGCCGGGCGGCACGAGCGGCGTTCCTGGAAATCAGTTCTACACGAACCTGCTGCCCGGCTACCTGACGAACGACACGGTGCCGCTGCTGATCCGCAACGACGACCTGCGCGAGGCGAGGGTTTCGGTGCGACGGTTCGTGCCGGCCCGGTAAGAAGGCGCGCGTTGCGGGCCATGCCGCAATGCGCCGCCCAGGCTCCTAGGCTCCGCCTAGCCGGTCCGATGACTCAGCGCAGTGTCGTCGCGGTCACCACGTTGCTTGCCACCGAAAGCCCCTTGGCATTGCCGGAACGCACGCGCCAGCGGTACATGGTGCGGCGTGCCAGCGTGGCGTCGCTGAAGTGGGCGGTGTCGCTGGGCAGTGTCGCGATCGCGACGAAGCCGGTGCAGCGGCTGCCCTTGCAGCGCTCCACAACCAGCCGAGTGGCGTTGCGCGCGGTGTTGGTCCAGGTCAGCACCGCCGAGGTGGCGGTTAGCTTCGATGTGGCCAGACTGGCCGGTGCAGAGGGCACGGTGGCATACGGGTCGGCCGGCACGGTTACCGGCGTCAGCAGCACATAGCCGCTGCCGGAAGCCGAGGTGCCGCGCGCCACGATCTGGCCGCCGGCGTTGATCGCCAACGCGTCCTGCAGTACCCAGCCAGCGGTGTTGTTGGCCAGCAGGGTGTTCAGGTCGACCATGGGCCAGGTCGTCGCCAAATTACCCAGCATGGCACGGGCGGCCGCGTAGGTGTAAGGCTGGCCGGCAGTCGCAGGGCCGCTGGCGCTGCCCACCACCTCGCCGCGGTTGTTCACCGCGTTCAGCCGACTCAGGCTGGAGGCCGGGCCGACGTCGAACCAGACCTGCGCCGCCGTGTTCCAAACTGCGGCGCGCACGATCGGCATGCCCTGAGGGTAGGTGGTATCGGGCAGGGTGCGGGCGCCGGTGTCGTAGTCGCCCACCGCATAGCCCAGGTCGTTGATGGCATTGGCACGGCTGAAGTTGCCGGGCATGCTGCCGTGAAGGTCAATGAGCGCCCCGGTGGGCAGGGCGGCCGTGGCGTGGAAGCCGCCGCCGGTGCCGCCGCAACTGGCCGCGGGCACCGCTGCGCCCACGCCCACGCCGCTGGCGTTGATGCCGGTCGGACGCATCACGTTGCCGATTGGCCCCAGTGGCTGCCAACCCGCGACGCTGGCGCCGTTGCCGATCCAGCCCTGGTAGTTGCCGCACAGTGGCACCTGCGCGTCCAGCCCGTCGGAATGTTCCAGCGCGATCTGACCGGCGCTGTTGAAGCCGCGTGCCCGCAGACCGCTGACTTGCGTTGCCAACAGCGCCGGCGTGGCCAGCGTGGTCAGTGAGCCATCCACCTGGCGGATCACCACGTTGCGCACCCACGAGCCGCTGGCGTCCAGAGTGGTGGAGCCGCCGGCCAGCTGGCCCTTGGCGTTGATCGCGTCGAACTGCGCGCCAACGCCGAAGCCGCCGCCCAGTGCGGTCAGTGTGCCGGTGCGGGTGTCGTACAACACCGACGCGTCACTTTGGGTGCACAGGCCACTGCAGGGCACGAAGCCGCGGCCGAGGATCAGCCCGCTGTCGTTGAATGCGGTGACGCTGCTGATGCTTGGCAGCGAGGTCACGGTGTAGACGGGATAGCTCTGCGCCCGGGCCGGGCCGGCGATCAGAGTCGACAGCAGGGCTGCGACCGACAGTACCACCGTGGCCAACGTGCGCGGATGACGGTCTGCGGGCGGGGTTGTGTTCAAAAGGACGGTGTACAAGGTCGCTTCTCCCAGTGGTTCGGCTTGTTGGCGATGTTCGGCGCGCACAGGCAACCGACCCCATGCTACGGAGCATGCGCCCGGTGGCCTGATACATGCTTGCCGCAAATCAAAGTGCAAAGTGCAACCTGCTGCTTCGATGGCGCACTGAGCGCTCCCCACCGCGGCAAACCTGCCGTGCGCATCAGATGATCGTCTCTTGCGGGCCCGAGTAGCGGACCAGGGGCTCGGCCAGGATCATCAGGCTGACGATGGTGTAGACCACCATCAGCAGCGTCATCGGCAGCAGCGCCCGAAAAACCTGTGCGCGGGTTGCGAGCAGGCGCTCGGCCGTCACATGGGCCAGGACCACCGAGATGGCGTGGCCGGTAACGATGGCGCTCAGTGCAAGGTACCAGGCCGTCTTGGTGCCGATGATCGCGATATCGATCTGCGCATCGCGTGTGCCGAACAGATTCCAGCCGATGCCCAGCGGGTCCGACACCAGGAACTGCAGGCTTTGGCCCTGCACCAGCAGGTAGGTGAAGGTGTGTGCGAAGTGGTAGCCGACGGCAATCGGAATCAGTGTGGGCGCGAACGCACGGGCGCACGCCGTTGTCGGCAGGGCTCCACCCGCAGCCACCTTGGCCAGGGCACAGGCGCCCAGATAAAGGCCAAGAAGCAGCAGCCAGGTCCCCAGCAGCCCCAGCGTATGCAGGGCGACCCACCCCGCGTCGCCGAGCTTCGGGTCGAGCGCGTGAACGATGTCTTCCAAGGCGGCCCAGTGCTTGCTGCCCTGCAGCGCGTCGAACAGCACGATCGCGAGCATCGCCATCACGATCGCCACTTCCGCGGTCGACGAGCGTTTGCCGTTGCGCCACAACAGGCCTGCAGCGTGCGGGCGCAGTACCAGGCCATCAGGGGAGACGCTCGCCAGCGGCGCAAAGCGCGAGAACAGTTCGAACACGCGGTGGAACGGATCGGCATGCTCCAGCCAGGCGTCGGGCCCGAAGCGGGCCATGCCGGCCCAGGTGAGCGCCGAGTAGACCAGCACCAACGTCGCCAACACGACAGGCGTCGCCCGGTACGGAAACACCAACTCCACCCAGCCGAACACGAGCAGCAGCGCGAGCGCCGGCCACTCCTGAAAACGCCGCGGCCACGGCGCCACGGGCCTGGGTTGCTGCGCGCAGCACAGGTCGTACAGCGTTCGCCATGGGTTGACGACGGGCCAGACGTTGCCCACCAGCATCGCGAGATAGGAAAACCCGACCCACCACACGATCCACACGAGCGTCGGAGCGATGTTGCGGTTCGGGTCGTTGGTGCCGAAGAAACCCGCAACGAGCACGAGAACGAGTCCTGCGACGCCCAGCAACTGCGAGCGTCGACGTCACGGCGGACGATTGCATCCACCGGCCCAGCCGCGTGCCTTGGAGTGGCCAGCCCGGCGCCGGCATCGCGTTCGACGCTGCCGCGCGCAAACGCCGCCAGCACGACGAAGGTCAAGGTCACCGTCAATGCGCCGCCGACGATGAACAGCCACACCGGCACCGGAAGTTCATACCGTGCGCCGAAGGCGTGGGCGAGTGCGTGGCCGCTGCCGGCCATGCCAGCCAGCGCCAGCGATGCCGGGCGCAGCGCGCGCCGCGCCGCCGCGCCGGACATCAGCCTCACTTCGGATGCACCTCGAGCCGCAGCAGCACGCTGCGCCCATGGGCATGCGTCGACGATCCG
The DNA here is from genome assembly GCA_963791595.1 of uncultured beta proteobacterium. Classification (GTDB taxonomy): domain Bacteria; phylum Pseudomonadota; class Gammaproteobacteria; order Burkholderiales; family Burkholderiaceae_C; genus JAEMQF01. The sequence continues at coordinate 46,285 of CAWBTF010000001.1, forward strand.
CCGCGCGCTTCGCCCTCATGCGCGTGCACCGGGAAGCGTCCGCTGGCGAAGGCTTTGAACTCCATCACCGTGGTCTGGCCCGGCCGAACCGTGAGCGAGATGTCGTAGCCCTCGAGGTGAACCGTCGTCACCCGGTCGGCCGACCATTCGATGCGCACCACCGACTCCTGCTGTGCCTCGAGCACGCGCTGCGCACGCGGCACGGCGCCATCCTTGATGGCGACGACATACGGCGCTGCCACGGCAGGCTGCGCGAGCGCCAGCAGGGCGCTCAGTGCCGCCGTGGCAAGCGCGCGCCGCAGCCCGAGCGTCGAGCCGGTCACGACGGCAATGGGTGGGTTCCCGCTCTTGGTTTCAGCGGGACGGCACTTCCAGCGCCGCGGAATCCTTCAGCACCGCAAGGATCGCCTTCTTCGGCACCGACGCGTCGTAACCGGCGGCCTGGTACATGCTGTACAGCTTGAAGTCGGACAAGCGTGTCAGGACGAAATTGGCGAGCTTGTTGGCCTGCGGCGACTTCGGGTCGATGCCCAGATCCTTGGCCACATCGCGCGCCCAGTTGTGGGCAAACTGCCCGGCGATGTAGTGCGAGTACGACCACGATCCGTCCGAGTAGACGATCATCCACCACTCGCTCATGCGCTTGGCCGGGTCGACTTTCGGTGCCGGCACGCCGGCGAGCTTGGCGGCCTCGGCGAGCGCCGCGTTCAAGCCCTCCTTGCCATCGGCCTTGTCGACCTCCCAGAACGGATCGAAGTGGGAAGCCGCGGTGGCGATCACCAGGTCCATCGGCGCGCCTCGCTTCATCAGTTCGGCGTAGACGATGGCGCCGTGCCCGCCCATCCACTTCCACTTGGCGATGCCCTGCTCGCCGCCCCAGTAGGCCGGGAACCAATCGGGCCGCTTGATGGTGGCGGTGGCCGGGTCCCACAGGTACCAGACCTTGGCCCAGTCGTGCAGCACGAGCGCGGCAATGATGATGTCGCGATTGACGCCCTCGACGTCATGCACCTTGCCGACCGTATTCGCCCAACCGAAAGAGACTTCGATGTTCTCGAGTGCATGCACCGCCAGACCGCCGGGATAGAAATGGTGCCCCGGTCCGCCGGCCGCCGGCGAGAAGCGAAAGGCGTCCTTGTCCGCCGACACGTTGAAGATCGTCGAGCGCGGGTTGGTCACCATGTCGACCACCAGCGCGCGGATCTTGGCATCCTTGATCGAATTGACGTGCGCCATCATCTGGTCGTAGCGGCTGCGGATCCACTTGCTTGTGTCCGCCATGCGCTCGGGCGTCATCGCGTAGATTTCGTCAAGCCGTTTTGCCGAGACCTCGGAGGTCTGCGCCGAAACGTTCGTGCCGGCCAGCAACCAAGCAGCGGCCAGTGCGGGGATCAGGTTCCTGATGTGCATGTGCTCCTCACTTCCAGACAGAAGTTCTTGTTCGGCATGCGGCATCCTGTGGTTCCGCAGCATGCAAATTCAGTCTAGCAGCGGGTGCCGTCCCGCGGCTGTACTCCAAAACCCGATGAACGCTTCATCGGTCCCGGTCCAGACATCGGCACGCTGTTGCATGCTGCTGCACGCTCGCTCCGGGCTGCAAGCCAGTTGATACCATCCTTGCCAAGTCGGCCGGGCCGGCGCGCCGATCTCATGACCACCGTTGTTCGGCAACTGGGGCTACCGGAGCCGGCTCTGGGACGCATACCAGTGAAGGTTCACCTGAACGAGGAAGAGGCGTAGGGATCGGGCGCGCAGCGATGGCGAAGTACATCAGAACGGAAGATCGTGTGCCGCAGCAGGGCACGGCCAGGTCAACTTGCGCGAACGCATCCAGGGCGTCGGCGGGCGGCTCGTGATCCGCGATCGGCCGGGCGGCGGCGTCAGTGTCGAAGGATCAGGTGAGGGTTGCCTGATCCTGTACGTGCCACCCACTAATAGTGCGGTGGCGGTGCACGCGCCGGGGCAAATCACCAGGCTACGGTAAAATGCCGTACCCAGGAATCCGGAGTCGACCATGTCCGTTGCCGCACGCTTCGATCTCAAGATGGATGCCGACGAGAAGGCCGTCGTCGCCAAGGCCGCCGCTTTGATGGGCACCACGATGGCGGGGTTCGTTCGTGCCGCGGCGAAGGAGAAGGCACAGACGCTGCTCGAGCGCGAAACCAGGCTCACGCTCTCGGCGCGCGATTTCAGCGACTTCACACGCGCACTCGATTCGGCCTTTTCTCCGAACCCCGCTCTCAAGCAAGCGCTGACCCAGGCCCGCCGCAAGGTGCGACGTGCTTGAAGAGAAGCCGCTGGATCCGTCGATCCACGATCGGCTCGGATTCAGCTGTGGCGTTTCGGCGCTGAATGAGTACCTCCAAAGATTCGCTGAACAGCATCGCAAGAAAGGCATCAGCGCGGCGTACGTGCTCGTCGATTCGTCCGCACCTTCCGAGATCCTGGGGTACTGCACGCTGAGCGCGGCGGAACTCGCCGTCGAGCGGTTGGAGGATGAAGAGCGAAAGCGGCTACCGCGCTATCCGATCCCCTGCTTTCGGATGGGCCGACTGGCGTGTCGAACGGATCAACAGGGCCGGGGCATCGGCAAGCTGCTCATCGGCTGCGCTGTCGATCGCTGCCTGAAGGCACGTGAGCAAATCGCTGCCTACGCGCTCATCGTGGACGTCAAGGATGGCGTGGCCAAGCGTTTTTACGAACACTTCGGTTTCCGGCCTCTGCGCGATGCTCCTCTGACGCTCTACTTGCCGCTGGGTCGGTAGAGTGAAGTGCGCCCCCTTGAGTAGCGCCCACTCGAGTTCCAGGTCTGATTCAGCGAGTATTGAGGATGGTTGCCACCGCTAGCTTTGCAGAGTTTCTGCGCGACCAGCTTGCACCGCTCGGTCGCATCGCGCTGCGGCGCATGTTCGGGAAGACTGGCGTGTTCTGCGACGGATCGATGCTCGGTATGGTGAGGGACAACGTGCTCTACTTCCGGGTCGATGACGACAACCGAACGTTCTTCAAGGAGGCCGAGTCCTTTCCCCCTCTGAACTACGAGAAGAAGGGCAGCACCATCGATCTTTCGTTTTGGCGAGCTCCGGAGCGCCTGTTCGACGAGCCTCACGAACTTGTTGCGTGGGCGAGGGCAGCCTTGGGGGCAGCGCAACGCGTTGCAGCAAAGCGAGCGAAGGCGATCCGGGCCAAGCCGGCCGGGCCGGCGCGCGTGATCTCATGACCACCCACGTCCTCATCCTGTGCACTCACAACTCGGCGCGCAGCGTGCTCGCCGAGGCCATGCTCAACCACTGGGCCGGCAAGCTCGGGCGGGACGTGAAGGCGCACAGCGCGGGCAGCGCGCCCAGCGGGCGCATCAATCCGTTGGCGATCGAGGCGCTGCAGCACGTGGGCATCGACACCACCGGGTATCGCAGCAAGAGCTGGGACGAGTTCAGCGTTGACGGCGCGCCGCCGCTGTCGATCGTGATCACCGTGTGCGACAGCGCGGCCGCGGAGACTTGCCCGGTGTATTTCGGCGGGTCCGCCGGACAGCCGGTCAAAGTGCATTGGAGCTACCCCGACCCGTCGAACGCAGTCGGCGGCGACGAAGGGAAGCGCCGCGCGTTCGAACTGACGCGCCAGGCCATCGGCTACCGCATGCTGCAGTTGCTGTCCTTGCCGCTGGAAACGCTGGACCGCGCGGCACTGCAAGCCGCGCTGGTCAGCATCGACCGCAGCTGAGGCGCGTGTGATGTCCACCACCGGCCGGCCTGCGATAACTGCCACGCCCGCGTCGATGAGCGTGTTCGAGCGCTACCTCACGGTCTGGGTGTTCCTGTGCATCGTCGCCGGCATCGCGCTGGGTCAGGTTTTGCCCGCTCCGTTCCAGGCCATCGGGCGCATGGAAGTCGCCAAGGTGAACCTGCCCGTCGGTGTGCTCATCTGGGTGATGATCATCCCGATGCTGTTGAAGGTCGACTTCGGCGCGCTGCACCAGGTGAGGCAACACTGGCGCGGCATCGGCGTCACGCTGTTCGTCAATTGGGCCGTGAAACCGTTCTCGATGGCGCTGCTCGGCTGGATCTTCATCCGCCACGTGTTCGCGCCCTACCTGCCAGTGGGCCAAGCCGACAGCTACATCGCCGGGCTGATCCTGCTCGCCGCGGCGCCTTGCACGGCGATGGTGTTCGTCTGGAGCAGGCTGACGAACGGTGACCCACTGTTCACGCTGAGCCAGGTGGCGCTGAACGACACGATCATGGTGTTCGCGTTTGCGCCCATCGTCGCGCTGCTGCTCGGCCTGTCGTCGATCAGCGTGCCCTGGGAAACGCTCATCACGTCGGTGGTGCTGTACATCGTGATCCCGGTGCTGCTGGCGCAGTGGTGGCGCAAGGCCCTGCTCGCGCGCGGGCAGGCCGCGTTCGACGCCGCGCTCGCGAAGACCGGGCCGTGGTCGGTCGCCGCCTTGCTGGCTACGCTCGTGCTGCTGTTTGCGTTCCAGGGCAAGGCGATCCTGGAGCAGCCGCTGGTCATCGCGATGCTCGCGGTGCCGATCCTGATCCAGGTGTTCTTCAACTCCGGCCTCGCTTACTGGCTGAACCGGCGCCTGGGCGAGTCGCACAGCGTCGCCTGCCCGTCGGCGCTGATCGGCGCCAGCAACTTCTTCGAGCTCGCCGTGGCCGCGGCGATCAGTTTGTTCGGCTTCGAGTCCGGCGCGGCGCTGGCCACCGTGGTCGGCGTGTTGATCGAGGTCCCCGTGATGCTGCTGGTGGTTCGCATCGTCAATCGAAGCAAGGGCTGGTACGAAGCAGGGGCTCGGTCGGCCGGGCACTGAACACATCGCGTGCCACCCGGCGTGCCAGTTCCCGCACCGACACGTTCGATGTTCGCGGTCGAAGCTATCGGTGCCGCCTTCGGAACGCTCGAACCACCCATTTGCGCGCCTCCTCGAACAGCAAGACCGTGGACGCGACGCTGATGGCCACAATCCAGTCGACCCAGGCCATGCCGGTGGTGCCGAACAGTTGCGATGCCGGCGTCCAGTGCACGGCCACGACTTGCAGCGCCAGCGCGCCGAGCAGAGACATCCACAACATGCGGTTGTCGAAGAAGCGAGCGTTGAACGCCGAACCGTTCTCGCTTCGCGCATTGAACACGTTGAAGAACTGGAACAGCACGAAGGTCGTGAAGGCCAACGTCAGCGCGCGGGCCTCGCTGCCGGTGCGCATGCTGTGGTACAGCACCGCCAGCGTGCCCACCATCATCGTGACGCCGTAGGCGGCAATTCGCAGCACGCGTGCCATGGGCAGGACCGGCTCATCGCGATGCCGCGGCGGCTCGCCCATGATGCCGGGGCGCGCGGCATCCATCGCCAGCGAGACGGCGGGCGGACCGTCCATGATGATGGCGACCCACAGGATCTGCAAGGCGGTGAACGGCTCCGGCAATCCCGCGAGCGGCGCGAAGAACACCGTCAGGATCGCGCCGATCGTCGTCGAGAGCTGGAAACGAACGAACTTCAGGATGTTGTCGTAGAGCACGCGGCCCTGCCTCACCGCGCGGACGATCGTCGCGAAGTTGTCGTCGGTCAGCACCATGGTGGCGGCCTCTTTGGCCACCGCCGTCCCAGCAATGCCCATCGCCACGCCGATGTCGGCCTGCTTCAGTGCAGGCGCATCGTTGACGCCGTCGCCGGTCATCGCCACGACATGTCCCTTGGACTGCAAGGCGCGCACGATCTTCACCTTGTGCGAAGGGCTCACGCGGGCGAACACCGCCACCTCGTCGATCGCCGCGGCCAGTTGCGCCGCGTCCATTCGGTCGATGTCCGCGCCTGACACCGCGCGCCCGTGCAGCCCCAGTTCGGAAGCGATCGCCGACGCGGTTGCCTGATGGTCTCCCGTGATCATCTTGACGACGATGCCCGCTTGGCGGCATTCGGCGATCGCCTGCATCGCCTCGGGCCGTGGCGGGTCCATCAAGCCGACCAGCCCGATGAAGTGCAGTTCGGCCACCCACACCGAGAGATCGTCGGCAGCGTCGAACGCCGCGGCAGGCAAGGTGCGCGACGCGATCAGCAGACCACGCAGACCGCGCCCGGCCAGGTCGTGAAAGTCCGCATTCACCTGGGCTGCTTCGTGCGCACCAAACGCCGCGTCGACGCCGCCCACATTCCAGCGTGAGCAACGTGCCAGCAGCACATCGGGCGCGCCTTTGACGAACACCATGATCTGGTCGCCGTCGCGGTGGAAGGTGGCCATGAACTTGTGCGCCGAGTCGAACGGCAGTTCGGCCAGGCGCGGCAGCGCACGGTCGACGGCGTCGTGAAGGACGCCGCCCTTGGCAGCAAGCACCAGCAGCGCCGCCTCCATCGGGTCGCCGATCGCCTTGCCATCGTCGAAGTGGCTGTCGTTGCAGGCCACCATCGGCACCAGCATCGGTGCCAGATCGACGCCGATGGCGTGGCCCGTCGAGAGCGTGATCTCGCCTTGCGTCCGATAGCCCTCGCCGGACACGTCGAAGCGTTGGCCACCGTGGATGAAGCTGCGCGCGGTCATCTGGTTGAGCGTCAGCGTGCCTGTCTTGTCGGAGCAGATGACGGTGGTGCAGCCGAGCGTCTCGACGCTGGCCAGTCGTTTGACGATGGCATGCTGGCGGGCCATCTTGTGCATGCCCAGCGCAAGGGTCACGGTCACCACCACGGGCAGGCCCTCGGGCATCGCAGCGACCGACAGCGCAATCGCGTCGAGCACGATGTGAAAAAGGTCAACCCCGCGCAGGTACTGCAGGAACGAGAGCAGACCGACCAAGGTCAGCGCAATCGCGCCCAGGCGTTTGCCGAGCCGGTCGAGTTGATCCTGCAAGGGCGTGGCCACCTCCTCGGTGGCCGCCAGTTCCTGCGACAGGCGTCCCATCTCGGTGCTCGCACCGGTGCCGGTCACGAGCACCTCCGCCCGCCCACGCGTGAGCAGCGTATTCATGTACGCCAGGTTGAGGCGGTCACCCAGCGGCGCATCAGCCGCCACCCGCAGGACCGCCTGCTTGCCCGCGGGCTGGGACTCGCCGGTCAGCGCCGATTCGTCGATCTCGAGCCCGGCCGCCAGCCAAAGGCGCCCGTCGGCTGCCACGCGGTCACCCGCCTCGAGCAGCAAGACGTCGCCCGGCACCACGTCGTCGGCAGCAATCTCGTGGCTGACGCCGTCGCGCCGCACGCGGGCCTTGCCGGGCAGCATCGCCTTCAGCGCGGCCAGGCTGCGCTCCGCGCGGTACTCCTGGTAGAAGCCGACCAGTGCATTGATCACCACCACGGCCAGGATCACCACAGCGTCCTTGGTGCTGCCGATCAGCGCGGCCAAGACCACCGCCCCCAGCAGGATCAGAATCAGAATGCTCTTGAACTGCGCGAGCAGCAGGCGCCAGGGCGAGCGTGCTGGTGCCTGTGGCAAGCGGTTGGGGCCAATGCGCGACAGGCGTTCAAGCGCCTCCCGGGCGCTGAGCCCGGTTTCCGGGCGAACCTTCATCAGCGCCGCCACGGCCTCGGCGTCCAGTGTGTGCGGCGCCGCGGGAGCCTGAGTCTGAGTCACGCTCCCGGCTCCGCCGACCGCCCCACTACACCTCCTCCGGCACCATATCGATCGCCCCGCAAGGACATTCGGCGACGCACATGCCGCAGCCCTTGCAGTAGTCGTAGTTGAACGCGAAGCGTTTTCCCGGGCCGAGCTTGATCACGGCGTTGTCGGGGCACACGCCGTAGCAGTTGTCGCATTCGAAGCAGTTGCCGCAGCTGAGGCACCGGCGCGCTTCGAACAGGGCGTTTTCCTGCGTCAGCCCGCCTTGCACTTCGTCGAAGCTGCTGGTGCGCCGCGCCATGTCGAGTTGCGGGCGCAGCGTCTTCGGCGCGTCGCTGTAGTACCAAGGGTTCAGGCGCTCGAACGTCGCTGCGCCGTGTTTCATTGCAGGCTCGACGCGCGTGCCGCGCAGCCAGGCGTCGATGTGCCTTGCGGCCTTCTTTCCGTGGCCGACGGCGACCGTCACGTTGCGCTCGGCGGGCACCATGTCGCCGCCGGCGAAGACGCCCGGGTGGCCGGTCATCAGCGTCGCCGGGTCGACCTGGACGACGCCATTTTGAACGTGCAGACCCGAGACGCCGTCGAGCAAGGAGAGGTCGACGTCCTGGCCGAGCGCGAGCACCAGCGAGTCGGCCTCGAGCGTTTCGTACTCGCCGGTGGGCTGCGGGTTGCCTTTGGCGTCGAGCACCATCTTCTCGATCGTCAGCGCGCCCGGGTCCTGGTCATTGCCGGCGCGGCTGATCGTCGACAGCCACTTCACGAGCACGCCTTCCTGCAGCGCCTCTTCGATCTCCAGGTCGTGCGCCGGCATCTTCTCGCGCGTGCGGCGGTAGACGATGATCGCCTCGGTGGCACCGAGGCGCTTGGCGGTGCGCGCGACGTCGATCGCGGTGTTGCCCCCGCCGTAGACGACGACGCGCCGGCCGAGCATCGGCTGCTGCTCGCCCTCCATCGAGCGCAGCACCGCCACCGCGTCGAGGATTCGCGACGAATCCTTCGCAGGGATGAACGCGCGCTTGGCGATGTGCGCGCCCACCGCGAGGAACGCCGCGTCGAAGCCGCCGTCTTTCATCGTCTGCGCGAGGTCGAACACCTTGTGGTTCAGGCGCACGTTCACGCCCATCTCGGCGATGCGCTGCATCTCGGCATCGAACACGTCGCGCGGCAGGCGGTACTTCGGGATGCCGAAGCGCATCATTCCTCCGGGGAGCGGGCCGGCTTCCATCACCGTGACCTGGTGCCCCAAACGGCGCAGGTGGTACGCCGCCGACATTCCCGACGGCCCCGCGCCGACGATGAGCACCCGCTTGCCGGAGTCCACGCTCGGCGCATCGAACTTCCAGCCGCGCTTGAGTGCCTCGTCGCCGAGGAAGCGCTCCACCGAGTTGATGCCCACCGCGTCGTCGAGGTGGGCGCGGTTGCACACGCCTTCGCAGGAGTGGTAGCAGACGCGCCCCATGATCGCCGGGAACGGGTTGTCGCGGGTCAGGTGGCGCCACGCCGCTTCGTAGTGGCCGCTCTCGGCGTGGAACAGCCAGCCCTGGATGTCTTCACCGGCCGGGCATTGCGCGTTGCACGGCGGCAGGCGGTCGACGTAGATCGGGCGCTCGGTGCGCCAGCTGCCGGTCTTGTTGGCGAGCGACGAGCCGGGGTCGAGCGTGATCGCGAACGGCTTTTGCATCGTCATGCCGGGATGCTTTCGTCGAGCAGCTTGAAGCGGCCGATGTTGCGTTCGGCCTGGGCCTGGATGCGCGCCAGCGCCTGTGCACCACCGGATCCGGTGAAGAGATGCGCGAAGCGTTTCTGTGGCCGCAGGTAGTCGTCCACGGGAGTCCGATGCCGGATCTTCGTGACCGCGGTCACCTCGCCGCGCTCGGCCTCGAACACCGGGAACAGACCGGTCTCGCAGGCCAGCCGCGCGAGCCGGATCGTGTCGTGGCTCGCCGATCCCCAGCCGAGCGGGCAGGGCACCAGGATGTGCAGGTAGCGCGCGCCGTGCAGCGTCATCGCCTTTTCGACCTTGGCTTCCAGGTCGCGCAGGTCGGCGACGGTGGCGGTGGCCACATACGGGATTTCATGCGCCATCGCGATCAGCGGCAGGTTCTTGCCCTGGCCGAACTCGGCGCCGGGCGCGTCGCCCACGGCCAACGTGGTCGCGGTGCGCGCCGCCGGAGGCGTGGCCGAGCTGCGCTGCACGCCCGTGTTCATGTAGGCCTCGTTGTCGTAGCAGATGTAGAGCACGTCGTCGTTGCGCTCGAACATTCCGGACAGGCAACCGAAGCCGATGTCGGTGGTGCCACCGTCGCCGCCCTGTGCGATGACGCGCACGTGGCTGTGGGCCTGACCGTGTTTGCGCGCCTTGACCTTCAGCGCCGCGGCGATGCCGGTGCCCACCGCCGCGGCGTTGCCGAACAGCGAGTGGATCCACGGCAATTGCCACGAGGTCTCGGGGTAGGGAGTCGAGAACACTTCGAGGCAACCGGTCGCATTGGCCGCGATCAGCCGCCCGTCGGTCGCGCGCATCGCGGCGTCCACCGCATAACGCGCGCCGAGCGCCTCGCCGCAGCCCTGGCAGGCGCGGTGCCCGGAGTTCAGCGAATTGTTGCGCTCGATCGACGCCTGCACGCTGCGCTGCTCGGGCGCGAGCAGGCGGTTGCCGACGGTGAACGTGCCGGTCTGATAGAACTTGACGGGTTGGGTCATCGCCATTGCCCCCCCGCGCTCGGGGCGACGCTTGGCGCAGCGCGCCTGCCAACGTCCGCCGCTGCGCGCCTGCCTGCTCCGCTGCGAGGGCAGATGGCCCGGGGTACGTTCTCCGGCCCACGCTCGCGGGGCACCGGAGGTGGTGCGCGGCGCGCATCTCCATCAACACCAGCCAAGCTCGCGAAAAGCCAGGACACCGCGAATGGGTCCTGCGCCCGTACCCCGAGCCACCTGCCCTGGCAACCGAGCCGCACCCCTGCGCAACGCCCGCCACCATGGGTGGTAGCAGGGCGGTGGTGGTGCCCCCGGGCGCAGGCCCCATTCGCGGCGTCCTGGCTCGTGCGCCGCTTGGTCGGTGATGACGCGGCTGTGCGTTGTGGGCCTCGGTGGTGCCCCGCGAGCGAGGGCCGGAGAACGGGGGCGCCGCCACCGCCCTGGGGCGCAGTCGCGGGCGTGCGCGCAGCGGCGAACGCTTGCAAGCGCGCAGCAGCGAACGGCGGCAGAGGGCCGCAAACGGCCCCACCCTGCCATCGCGAAAATTCGCGTTTCATCCTAAGCAACCTTCGCCGCGACCGGGCCCACGTCGCGCAGCAGGTTCTCGGCGATCGGTCCGCTGCGGCGCGCTTTCGCTTCGCGTTCGAGCTGGCGCTTCACGATGCGCCAGTCCAGATCCATGAACGAGAGCGGTTCCAGCGTGCCGTCGATCGCCTCGAGCAGCGTGCGTGTCAACGAGGCTTTCGTGATCGCGCGGCCGCCGAGCCCGGCGACCACCGTGTAGCCGGCCAGGTGCAAGCCCGAAAGAGCGACGCGCACGTCGGTCGAGACCACGCCGCCCAGGCCGACCGAAAAACTCTTCTCCAGCACCACGACGCGCCAAGCGCCCTGCAACGCCTCGCGTACCGCGGCCAGCGGGAACGGACGGAACGACTGGATGCCCAGCACGCCGATCTTCACGCCGGTCTCGCGCATCTCGTCGATCGTGTCTTTCAGCGTGCCCAGCACCGAGCCGAGGGCGACGACGATCGTCTGCGCGTCGTCGATCCGGTAGCCGCGCACGAGGCCCCCCGACACGCGGCCGAAGCGCGCCTTGAACTCGTCGGCGATGCGTGGGATGACCTCGAGCGCCGACAACTGCTTCGCGTGCGCGAGGTAACGCACCTCCATGAAGGCCTCGGGCCCGACCATCGCGCCGATCGACACCGGCTCGGCGGGGTCGAGCACCTGGCGCGGCTCGTACGGCGGGAGGAATGCGTCGACCTCGGATTGAACCGGCATGTCGACGCGCTCGTAGGCATGCGTCAGGATGAACCCGTCCATGCACACCATCACCGGCATCGACAGCTCCTCGGCGAGCTTGAACGCCTGGATGTGCAGGTCCAGCGCTTCCTGGTTGTTCTCGGCGAAGAGCTGGATCCAGCCGCTGTCGCGCTGGCTCATCGAATCGCTGTGGTCGTTCCAGATGTTGATCGGCGCGCCGATCGCGCGGTTCGCGACCGTCATCACGATCGGCAGACCCAGGCCCGACGCGTTGTAGACGGCCTCGGCCATGTACAGCAGGCCCTGGCTCGCGGTGGCGGTGTAGGCGCGCGCGCCAGCGGCGGACGCGCCGATCGCCACGCTCATCGCGGCGAATTCGCTCTCGACGTTGATGAACTCGCACGGCGCAAGTGCACCGCTTTTCACCAATTCGCCCAGGCCTTCGACGATGTGCGTCTGCGGCGAGATCGGGTAGGCGCAGATCACTTCGGGGCGGCACAGCGCCACCGCCTCGGCCACCGCGCGCGAGCCCTCAATCTGTTTGAGCATGGGCCACCTCGCGCATTGCCTGCTTTACTGCCTCGAACGCCTCACTGGCCGCGGCGACGTTCGCGTCAGCCAGCTTGGCGCTGAACTTGGCGTCGAACTTTTGACGAATGGCGTGGGCCACCGCACGCAGCTCGATCAACCCGCTGAGCGCGGCAAAGCCGCCCAGCAGCACCGCATTCGGCAGCGGCCGGCCGAGGTGCTTGAGCGCGATCTCGGTCGCCGGTACCGTCATCAGGCGCTCGGGTCGATAACGCTGTTCGATGTCGGCCAGACCCAATTGATGGAAGCTGCGTTTGCTGTTGATCAGCACAAAGCCGTCGGGCTGCAGGCCCTGGAACACGTCGACCTGGTGCAGCAGCGTCGGGTCTTGCACGATCAACACATCCGGCGCGAGGATCGGCTCGCGCAGGCGAATCTCGCGCTCGTCGATGCGGCAGAACGCGACCACCGGCGCGCCGGTGCGCTCCGAGCCGAAGCTTGGGAATGCCTGCGCATGCCGGCCCTGCTCGAACGCGGCGATCGACAGCATTTCCGCGGCCGTGACGACGCCTTGGCCGCCGCGGCCGTGGATGCGGATTTGCAGCATGCAACGCGCTCCTGATGTCGCAATCGGAAGTGCCAGTATTCGCGTTAGGCGCGCGCGGCTCCTTGAGCCATGTCAAGCACGCGGCCGGCGGCGCATCACCAGGAACGCATAGGCCGCAAATGCCAACGCGCAAGCCGCGAAAAGCGCGGCCTGCCAAGCCCACGGCAACGCCGGAAAGTACGCAAACAGCAGCGCGAACGGCGCGCCGCCGATCGCCGTGGACAGCGCGTTGGCCAACGCCGTGGTCTTGCGGCTGAACAGGCCGAGCACGCACGACAGGATGTCCACCGGAAACGTCATGCGCAGCGCGATCAAAGAAAGCAATGGGTGGCGTGGATGCAGCAGCCGGTCGATCTGCGCGTATCGCGCAACGCCGGGAAACAGGCGCAGCAGCGGCGCGCGCAGGTGGCGGCCCAGTCCGAACGCCAGCGCCGCGCCGGCCACCCAGCCCAGCAGCAGCAGTGCGGCCGTGCTCCACGGCCCCCACAGCAGCACCGCGAACGGCGCGAGCGCGAGGTTGCTGAACAGCGGCAGCACGACCGCCAGCGCCGTGCTCGCGACGAACAGCACAGCGCCCAGCACGCCGTGCCCGGACAGCGCTTCGACGATCGGCGTGGCATAGGTGCGCGCCAGCACGATCGCCAGGGCGAACAGCACCAGCCCCCAGGCCAGCGGACGCAGCGAGGACAGCAGATTGCTGCGGCTCAGCGGGTTGTCGCGGGAATCGGCGAGGGTGGTCATGGTCAAGTCCGGCGGCACTCGGAAGCCGCACCGCGTGAATGATGAGCTCGGTACCCGCGCTCCAGCTTGGTCCAGGTCAAGACACGGACAGCGGCCGATTTGCAGCGGCAAGCGCGAGCCGCCTTGTCCGAGATCAAGCTGGGTGCACGGCTTCGATGTCACGCTTTGCGCGATGGAGTGTGCAAGATGAGCAACACCATCAAGGACTTGGCTCTTGGCGAGCAGCGCAATGCTTTGCGCATTGGCGGGCGCACTGCTCAGCGGTTCTCCGGTCTCGCGCGCCCAGACCCCATCGCGCGGCGAGTTGCTGTACTCCACGCATTGCGTCGCCTGCCACACCGCACAAATGCATTGGCGCGACAAGAAGCTGGCGACCGACTGGGCGACCCTTGAAGCGCAGGTGCGCCGCTGGCAGACTGAGGCCAAGCTCGCATGGACTGAAGACGACATCGCCGACGTGACGCGCTACCTGAACCAGGTCTTCTATCGCTTCGTCGAGGCGCGACGCAGCAGCGCGCGCCCCCGCGGGGACTCATTCAGCGTCGTCGTGGTCCCGGTCTTTGCGGCAGCCCTCGAAGGTCAGTAGCGCCTGTCCGCTGGGCACCGCCTGCGGGATCTTGCGGCACAACTGGTCGGGCCGCGCTTTGGGGTCGAGCAATCCATCGCGGACGAATGCGAGCAGATCCTCGAACTCTTGCTCCCTCAAGTCGATCGGTGTATTCAGGCGCGGGTCAAGCGTTGCGAGCACGGGCTCGATCGGCCCGAGACGCTGGCGCAGGTCGCGGTCGACGCCGGCGCGTCGAGGGTCGTAGTGGCGTGCCGACTTCCGCACATCCAAGTGGTGGCGGATCGCGTCTTCCAGCCGCGTGAACGCGCCGTTGTGGAAGAACGCCGGCTGCAACGCCACGTTGCGCAGCGGCGAGCTGCGGAACTTGTAGCGGTCGGCGGGATTGCCGGTGATCTGCTCGAGCCCGAAGTCTTCGTTCTCGCCGGGTCCGTCGAAAATCACGTTGCCCTTGCCGACCCCGAAGGCGGCAGGTGCGATCTGCGGCACGCCGATGTTGTGCATCTCGAAGTTGCTGAACATCTCGTTGGATTGCCCTGCGACCGCATGACACGCGACACAATTGGCCTTGCCGAAGAACAGCAACGCGCCGCGCTCCTGCGATTCGGTGAGTGCGTTGCGCTCGCCGCGCGCGTAGCGGTCGATCGGGGCATTGGCGCGAACCAGCGTGAACTCGAACTCGGCGATCGCGCGGCCGACCATGCTGAAGTCGATCGGCGCGCCGCCACGGACCTCGGGAAACAGCTTTCCGAACAGCCTGCGGTATTCGGGCGTCATGTTGAGGCGCGCAAGCACCGTCTGGCGTATCGGTTCATTGCGGAACCCGGAACCGTCGGGCGGCGGGACCGTGGCCCCGTCGCCATCGTCGAACTGGTCGAAGCGCGGCCCGATCGTTCCCCTCGTGCCGGTGAAACCGGCCATCTCGACGAGTTCGGTCGACGGGATATGGGCCTGAGCGACCAGCAAGTACTCGATCTTGGGATCGTTCGGGCGGAACTTGGCGGACGTTGATGTGGCCGTACCTTCGGGCGGCGGGAAGTCGAATCCCTGGCTGTTTTCGAACGGATTGCCGCTCGGCGCGGAGAAGCGACCGTTCCACATGAGCTTGGGAAAGAAGGCGGTATTCACGACCAACGGGCTGCGCCGTTGGTTGCGCGGGCCGGCCCGGTGCGGACCGACGATGCCGTTGTTCTGCACGCCGATCGCGATCGACTGCGTGTCGCCGAATCCCGCGGCCGGCGAGTGGCATCCGGCGCAGGCGTTGTCACCGTGCAGCGCAATCGTGGTATCGAAGAACAGCATGCGGCCCAGGTCGGCGAGCTGAGAGCCGACCTTGCGGCCAAGGAACTGAGGTGTCTCCAGCTTCGATTCGATCCGGCCGGTGAAGCCATGCCGTCGCAGTGCGGCGGCGAGCGATTCGTCCTGGGGTCGCTGCTGCGCCAGCGCAGTGACGCGGCCCTGGGCTTCCTGCGTCACCAATGGCGTGTCGGCCGCGCCTCCACCGCAGGAAGCAAGCGCGAATGCGCCAAACACGCACGCCGCACTTGTCAACGCACGAGACATGCGTGGGGACAGATGCAGGCGGGTGCCGACGAGTGACAGTTCTGATGGATTCATACAGGCTCCTCTGTTTGGCACGATCACGGCTGGAGTGCAGCGCGTTTGCTGCCATTCGACCGGGCTGCTCGCTCCCGCCGCGACGATTGCGTGCAAGGCTGCCTACGCTACTCGGTTGCCCGGCACGGGCCAACGGTTCTCGCTCGAAATTTGATGCAGATCAGACCTTCACCGCGACGGTGATGCTTGACGGAATGAGTCTTCCGCGGCTGCGTAAGCTCCGGCGCAAACGCCGCGGTGCCGCGTCGCTCTTTCGTTGATCTGGATCAGCACGGCGCGCGACCGGCGGTTCACACTGTCTCAAGTGGATGCCGCACGCTTGATGACAAGTTGCGCAGCATTGGGTCACCAACATCCCGACCAACAAGGGGACGCCCATGACCGAGACCTTCTACGAAGTCATGCGCCGGCAGGGCATCACCCGCCGCAGCTACCTGAAGTTCTGCAGCCTGACCGCGGCGTCGCTTGGTTTGGCGCCATCGTTCGCGCCGCAGATCGCGCATGCGCTCGAGACCAAGCCGCGCACGCCGGTGTTGTGGCTGCACGGGCTGGAGTGCACCTGCTGCACCGAATCGTTCATCCGCTCGGCGCACCCGCTCGCGAAAGACGTGGTGCTGTCGATGATCTCGCTCGACTACGACGACACGATCATGGCCGCCGCCGGCCACCAGGCCGAGGCCGCTCTCGAGCAGGTGATGAAGGACTACAAGGGCAACTACATCCTCGCCTGCGAGGGCAACCCGCCGCTCGGCGAAGACGGCATGTACTGCATGCCCGGCGGCAAGCCCTTCGTCGAGAAGCTCAAGCATGTCGCAAAGGACGCGAAGGCGATCATCGCCTGGGGCTCGTGCGCGTCTTGGGGCTGCGTGCAGGCGGCGAAGCCGAACCCGACGACCGCGGTGCCGATTGACAAGGTGATCACCGACAAGCCGATCGTCAAGGTGCCGGGCTGTCCGCCGATCCCCGAAGTGATGACCGCCGTCGTGACCTACATCGCGACGTTCGACCGCCTGCCCGAGCTCGACCGCCAGGGCCGGCCGAAGATGTTCTACAGCCAGCGCATCCACGACAAGTGCTATCGGCGCCCGCACTTCGACGCCGGCCAGTTCGTCGAGAAGTGGGACGACGAAGGCGCGAAGGCGGGCTACTGCCTGTACAAGGTCGGCTGCAAGGGGCCGACGACGTACAACGCGTGTTCGACGACGCGCTGGAACGAAGGCGTGTCGTTCCCCATCGGTTCCGGCCACGGCTGCATCGGCTGCTCGGAAGACGGGTTCTGGGACAAGGGCTCGTTCTACGAGCGCCTGACCAACATCACGCAGTTCGGCATTGAAGCGAACGCCGACAAGGTGGGCCTGGTCGTCGCCGGTGCCACCGGCGCTGCGGCGGTGGCGCACGCTGCGGTGAGCGCGATCAAACGTGCCTCGGATCGCGGCAAGGCCGAGGCTGAGACGAGCAACCAGGCGGAGCACTGATCATGGCCGTCATCGAAACCCAAGGCTTCAAGCTCGACAACAGCGGCAAGCGCATCGTCGTCGACCCGGTCACGCGCATCGAGGGGCATTTGCGGGTCGAGGTCAATCTCGACGACAAGAACGTCATCCGCAATGCGGTCTCCACCGGCACGATGTGGCGTGGCCTCGAGGTCATCCTCAAGGGCCGCGACCCGCGCGACGCGTGGGCGTTCACCGAGCGCATCTGCGGCGTGTGCACGGGCGTGCACGCGCTCACGTCGGTGCGCGCGGTCGAAGACGCGCTGAAGATCCGCATCCCCGACAACGCGAACATCATCCGCAACCTGATGCACGCGACGCTCTACGCGCAAGACCACCTGGTGCACTTCTACCACCTGCACGCGCTCGACTGGGTCGACGTGGTGAGCGCACTGAAGGCGGACCCGAAGAAGACGTCGGAGCTCGCGCAATCGATCAGTTCATGGCCGCTGTCGTCGCCAGGATATTTTCGCGACCTGCAGAACCGGCTGAAGAAGTTCGTCGACTCGGGCCAGCTCGGGCCGTTCCGCAACGGCTACTGGGGGCACCCGGCGTACAAGCTGCCGGCCGAGGCGAACCTGATGGCGGTGGCGCATTACCTCGAAGCGCTCGACTTCCAGAAAGACATCGTGAAGATCCAGACGATCTTCGGCGGCAAGAACCCGCACCCGAACTGGCTGGTCGGCGGCGTGCCATGTTCGATCAACCTCGACGCCACCGGCGCCGTGGGCGCGATCAACATGGAGCGGCTGAACATGGTGTCGAAGATCATCGACGACACCATCGCTTTCATCGACAACGTCTACATTCCGGACCTGCTGGCGATCGCATCCTTCTACAAGGACTGGGGCGCGATCGGCGGCGGCATCTCGAGCCAGAACCTGCTCGCCTACGGCGACTTCCCCGACATCGCGAACGACGATTCGAACAAGAGCCTGCTGATGCCGCGCGGCGCGATCGTCGGCGGCAAGCTCGGCGATGTGCAGTCCGTGGACCTGAAAGACCCGGCGCAGATCCAGGAGTTCGTCAGCCACAGTTGGTACAAGTACGGCGACGAGACGAAAGGCCTGCACCCGTTCGACGGCGTCACCGACCCGAACTTCGCGCTCGGCAAGGCGACGAAGGGCACGAAGACGAACATCCAGTCGCTGGACGAATCGGCCAAGTACTCGTGGGTCAAGTCGCCGCGCTGGCGCGGCCAGCCGATGGAAGTGGGGCCGCTCGCGCGTTACGTGATCGCGTACGCGATGGGCAAACCCGAGTTCAAGGAACCGGTCGACATGGTGCTCAAGAAACTCGACATTCCGCTCACCGCGCTGTTCTCCACGCTCGGCCGCACGGCGGCGCGTGGCCTGGAATGCTCGTGGGCGGCGCACAAGATGCGCCACTTCTTCGACAAGCTGATGGGCAACCTGAAGGCGGGCAACTTCGCCACCGCGAATGTGGACAGTTGGGAGCCCAAGACCTGGCCGGCCACTGCGCAAGGCGCGGGTTACTGCGAGGCGCCGCGCGGCGCGCTCGGCCACTGGATCAAGATCAAGGACACGCGCATCGACAACTACCAATGCGTCGTGCCCACGACCTGGAACGCCGGTCCGCGCGACCACAAGAACCAGATCGGCGCCTATGAAGCCGCGCTGATGAACACGGCGATGGCCAAGCCCGACGAGCCGCTGGAGATCCTGCGCACGATCCACAGCTTCGACCCCTGCCTGGCGTGCGCGACGCACGTGATGTCGCCGGCGGGCGAAGAGATCACGCGGGTGACGGTGAGTTGAAACGCGGGGAGGATCATCATGGCCAGAACCCTCACGATCACCACACCGGCCGAGAAGCGCTTTCCGGTCTACGTCTGGGAGCTGCCGGTGCGCATCTGGCACTGGGTGATGGCGATTTGCATGGTGGTGCTCGCGGTCACCGGCTACCTGATCGGCTCGCCCCTGCCGTCGATCGGCGGCGAGGCGAGCGAGCATTTCATGTTCGGCTACATCCGCTTCGCCCACTTCGCTGCAGCCTATGTGTTCGCGGTGTTGTTCGTGATGCGCGTGGTCTGGGCTTTCGTCGGCAACCGCTTCGCGCGCGAAATCTTCTCGGTGCCGGTGAAGCTGCTCGATGCGCAGTGGTGGTACGGCCTGATCGACCAGACGATGTACTACCTGTTCCTGAAACGCAAGGCGCAGCCCTGGCAGGGCCACAACCCGCTCGCGATGGCCGGAATGTTCTTCATGTACGTGCTCGGCACGGTGTTCATGATTTGTACCGGCTTCGCACTGTACGGCGAGGGGCTGGGCATGGAGAGCTGGGCGTTCGCGATGTTCACGTCGTGGGTGATGCCGCTGCTCGGCTACAGCCAGAACGTGCACACGTTTCACCACCTCGGCATGTGGTACCTGATCATGTTCACGATCGTGCACCTGTACATGGTGGTCCGTGAAGACATCATGTCCGGCGAGACCGTGATGAGCACGATGGTCAACGGCTGGCGCGTGGAGAAGAAATCATGAGTGCGCAGGGCGCGAGGGTGCATCCATGAACTCCCGCCTGGGTGCCCAATTGCCGGTGCTGGCTCCCGCGATGAGCCAGGTGCTGGTGCTGGGCATCGGCAACCTGCTGTGGGCCGATGAAGGTTTCGGCGTTCGCGCCGCCGAGGTGCTGCACCAGCGCTGGCAGTTGCCCGACAACGTGTCGGTGATGGACGGCGGCACGCAGGGCCTGTACCTGCTCGACCATGTCTGCGGCGCGCAGCAGCTGCTCGTGTTCGACGCGGTCGACTACCAGATGGAGCCCGGCACGCTGCGGGTCTTTCGAGACGCCGAAGTGCCGGTCTGGAGCGACACGATGATGAGCCTGCACCAGGCGACCTTCCAGGAGCTGCTGGCGCTGGCCAGGCTGCGCGGCCGCTTTCCGAAGCACATCACGCTGATCGGCGTGCAGCCGGTCGTTCTCGACGACCTGGGCGGCAGCCTGAGCCCGCGGGTGCGCGCGCGCATCGACGAGGCGATCGGAATTGCGATCGATGAATTGGCCGCCTGGGGTGTCAGCGCGACGCCACGCGCACAGCCGCCCGGTGCGCCACTGTGCGCCGACGCACTGGCGATTCATGCGTACGAAGCGGGGCGGCCCTCGGCGAGCGAGGCGTGCCGGGTCGGCGATGCGCGCTTCATGAACCAGCAGCCAACGGGGTCGGGCTGATGTGCATCGGCGCCCCCATGCAGGTGGTCGCGCTGGAGGGCAGCTTCGCCTTGTGCGAGTGCGGCGACGCGCGCGAGCGCATCGACATGCTGCTGGTCGGTCCACAGGCGCCCGGAACCTGGGTGCTCGCGTCGCTGGGCGTTGCACGCCGCGTGCTCAGCGACTTGGAAGCGAGCCAGGCGCGCGCGGCGCGCCATGCACTCGCGGCAGCGCTTGCCGGCGACACCGGAGTCGACGCCTTCTTTGCCGACCTGCTGGGTCGGGAACCCGAATTGCCAGCGCATCTGATGGCGCCTCCGGTGGCGGTCGGCTCCGACCCCGGAGCGTCGGCGGAGGCGAGCGCGTGAACGCAGCGACCGAACCGGCTCAGGTGGCTGCGGCGCTGCACCCGCTGCTGCAGCGCTTGGTGCAGCAGACCAGTGGCGTGGTTCTGGATGCCGCCGGCCTGGACTCGTGGGCCCAGCAGAGCGGCGCGGCGATGCTGGTCTTTGCCGAGGACCCACAGCGCATCAAGGAGACGCTCGACCTCGCGGTGATCGTTCCTGAGCTGCACGCCGCGCAGGCGCGCGGGTTCCGTGTCGCGCTGCTGCCGCCGCCGGCGGCACGCGCTGTCGCGCCGCGCTATGGCGTTGTGCGCTGGCCCGCCTTCGTGATGCTGCGCGACGGCCGCTATGTCGGCGCGGTGGAAGGGCTTCGCGATTGGGATGTGTACCTTGCCGAACTGCAACGCCTGCTCGCAGCAGCGCCGGCCCGGCCGCCGGGCGTGGGTATCGCGGTGAAGCGGGCCGGCGAGGCAGAGTCTCCGGCCTGCGGTTGAATCGACGCGAGATGCGGAACATCACCATTCCGATCCGCAGTCTGGCGGCCGAGCCGGCGGAGCCCGCCGAGCCCATCGTCGTGATGCCGATGCCGCACGAGATGGACACGTTCACGATGCCGCGGATTCCCGATCCGGGACCGGATGCGGACGTTTCCGGCGCGCGCGACGTGCTGGAGCAATTCCTCGCGCGATTCGATGCCTGGTTGAACGGTGGGGCGGTGGGCGGCGGCGAGCCCGCGATCGACTTGGCCGGCTTCGCGCTCGAAGCGCTGCGCGTGCTGAACGAGACGCTGGGTGAAGGCGAAGTCGCCGCGATCGTGAATCTCGATCTGGCCGGTCCGGAAGTGCGCATCCAGGAAACGGTCTTCCCAGGCGTCTGGCGCGAACAGCACTTCGGCAGCAGCGGCGCGCTGTTGCATGACTACCTCCGTGCCGCGACGATCCCGCCGCTGTTGCGTGCCGCCGCGGCGCAGTCGGCGGCAAGCCGCCTGCGCGTGCTCGATCTGCCCGCCGGTGCGATGAACGTTCCCCCGCTCTTGCACGAGCTTCAGGACGCGATGGACCGATGCGGCCCCGACACCCCGGCGCGCGTGATCAACCTGACGCTGTTGCCGCTGTCCCCCGACGACACCGCCCACCTCGACCGAGTCCTCGACGGCGGCTCGGTCGTGATCCTGTCGCGCGGCTTCGGCAACTGCCGCATCAGCAGCACGGCGGCACGCAACGTGTGGCGCGTGCAGTACTTCAACAACATGCAGACGCTCATCCTCAACACGCTCGAAGTCGTGCAGATCCCCGAGGCGGCGCTCGCCGACCGCGAAGACCTGGTCGAGACACGCGACCGGCTCGCCGACCTGGTGCGCTGGATGGGCGATTCCGTCGCTGCGTGAACGCCATGGAGTACAAAGACGCCGCGATTCGGAACGGGCGAGCCGCGACGACGCGGCTCGAATGCAAGATCTGCTGGACCGTCTACGACCCGGCGCTCGGCGACGAGGTCTGGCAGATTCCCCCCGGCACGCCGTTTGACGCGCTGCCGTCGTACTGGACCTGCCCGAACTGCGCGGCAGAGAAGAACAACTTCCTGGTGCTCGGCGAAGAGCGAACTTCTCATCCGGATGACTGAAGGGCACGCGCGCGCCGCCACGCGCCCGCCGGGGCCGGCATCCGCGGGCCCGGAGGGCGAGTTGTGCGTGCGCCTGCGCGTGCGCGGGCAGCGAATCGCGCAGGTTCATGTCGCCTCGACGCGGCCGGACGTTGCGCGGTCGGTGTTGCAGGGCCGCAGCCTCATCGAACTCGAAGCGGCGGTGCCGCTGTTGTTCTCGATCTGCTCGCGCTCGCAGGCGGCGACAAGCCTTCTGGCGTGCGCCGCCGCCGGCGGCACGGCGATCGGTAGCGCCGAACTGGCGCAGATGCGCCGCGGCGGTGACTTCGGAGTTGGTGCGCGAAGGCGCCTGGCGCACGCTGCTCGACTGGCCGCGGTGGATCGGCGAGGAGCCGGGTGACGAAGCCATCGCCGCCGCGCGCGCTTCGCTCGCCTGGAGCGCCGCGGCGCCGAGCAGCCCGCGCGTGCGGGACGCCGCGCGCCGCGAATCGATGCGCAGGGCGCACCAGATTGCGCTCGCGGTGTTCGCAACGAGCGCCGGCGAGTGGCTGGCGCTGGAATCGGCGGCCGAACTCGACCGTTGGGCCGACGCCGGGCCCACCGCCGCGGCGCGGCTGATCCGCAGCGTGCGCGATGACGACGCGCGCGCGCCGCAGGGCGATGCGGGAGGCCTCCCGATCGCGCCCACAGCGCTGCTCGACAGCCGGCACCCCGAGTCCTGGCTCGAAGAAGTCTCCGACGCGCTCGACGCCGATGCGGAATTCGACCAGCACCCGACCTGGCGCGGCGCGCCCGCCGAGACCGGTGCGCTGGCGCGGCGCCAAGCCGACCCGCTGCTGGCCGAACTGCTGCGCCGGCCAGATGCTCAAACCGCGCCACGAACCGCGGCGCGCTTCGTCGCACGCCTGCGCGAACTGGCGTCGGTGCTCGCGGGCAGATCCACGGCGGCCGTGGGTGCGCAGGCTCTTGCGGCGCCCGGTGGCGGCATCGCCTGGGCTGAGAACGCGCGCGGCTTGCTGATCCATCAGGTGCGGATTCAGGCCGGCCGCGCCGTCGGCTACCGCATCGTCTCGCCGACGCAGTGGAATTTCCATCCCTGCGGGGCACTTGCGTCCGACGCTGCTCGGACGTTCCCGCGCGCGACTTGACGCTGGTCAAGCAGCGCGCGCAGCGGGTGGTTCATTCTCTGGATCCCTGTGTGGCCTGCCGAATCGAGATCGACGATGCATGAGATGGCGCTGGCGGAGAGCGTTCGCGAGATCGTCGACGCGACGGCGCGTCGCAATGGGGCGAGGCGTGTCGCCGCGGTTCGACTGGAAATCGGCGCACTGGCGATGGTCGAGGTCGACGCGATGCGCTTCGCGTTCGACGTGATCAAGCGTGGGTCGCTCGCCGACAGCGCGCGGCTCGAGATCGTCGAGGCGGCCGGACGCGCATGGTGCATGCGCTGCTCGCGGTCGGTGGAGATCGCACGGCGCGGCGATGCCTGCCCAAGCTGCAGCAGCCATCAGCTTCAGGTCAACGGCGGCGAGCGCATGCGGGTGCTCGAGATCGAAGTCGAATAAAGGAGTGCGGTGATGTGCATGACGTGCGGATGCGGCGGCGGCGAAGTCCAGGTCGAGGGCGCTGCTCGCGGGCAGGTGCACACCCACGCCGACGGCACAACGCACAGTCATGGGCATGGTCATCTCCACGACCACGAGCATCCGAATCCGCACGAACACCAACACGAACCCGCGCATGCGACCCGCTTGATCCAAGTCGAGCGCGACCTGCTCGCGAAGAACGACGCGATCGCGCAGCGCAACCGAAGCTGGTTCGCCGAGCGCGGCATCTTCGCTCTGAACCTGGTGTCCAGCCCCGGCTCGGGCAAGACGACGCTGTTGGTGCGCAGCATCGAACAGCTTGCGAATCGGTGGCCCATTGCGGTGATCGAGGGCGACCAGCAGACGACGCTCGACGCGCAGCGCATCCGCGCGACGGGCGCGCCGGCGATCCAGGTCAACACCGGCAAGGGCTGCCACCTCGACGCGGCGATGGTCGAAGCGGCGCTCGCCCGGCTCGCGCCGAAGGACAATGGCGTGCTGCTGATCGAAAACGTCGGCAACCTGGTCTGCCCGGCGGGCTTCGACCTCGGCGAGGCGCACAAGGTCGTGGTGCTGTCGGTCACGGAAGGCGAGGACAAGCCACTCAAGTACCCCGACATGTTCGCGGCGGCGTCGCTGATGCTGCTGAACAAGGTCGACCTGCTGCCCTACCTGAATTTCGACGTGGACCAATGCGTCGCGAACGCGCGGCGCATCAACCCCGACATCGACGTGATCCAGACCTCGGCGACCAGCGGGCAGGGCATGTCCGCTTGGGCTGCGTGGCTCGAACGCGGCGCACGCTGGGCGCGCCAGCAGGCGGCGCATCATGTTGCAACGATCAACGCCTGAGTTGCAGCGCCGGGCCATCCGCGTCAGCGGTGCGGTGCAAGGCGTCGGGTTTCGGCCCTTCGTCTATCGGGTCGCGCAGGACCTGGGTCTGGCGGGCTGGGTACTGAACGATGCGCAAGGCGTCGCGATCGAAGCGCAGGGGCCGGCGAATTCGTTGGGGCAGTTCGAGCAGCGACTGAGACACGATGCGCCACCGCTGGCGCGCGTCGAGCGCGTGCAAACCGTCGAGTTGACGCGCATCGATGGCGACGCGGGATTTCGCATTCTGGAGAGTCGCGCGGGAACCGTGCGCACGGCGGTACCGCCCGACACCGCCACCTGCGCCGAGTGTCTGAGCGAACTGTTCGCCCCCGGCAACCGGCGCTACCGGCATGCCTTCATCAACTGCACGCAATGCGGGCCGCGCTACACGCTGACACGCGCGCTGCCCTACGACCGCGCGAAGACGAGCATGGCCGCGTTCGCCATGTGCCGCTGGTGCCTGGCCGAGTACTCCGAGCCGCTGGACCGGCGCTTCCACGCCGAGCCGAACGCGTGCCCGGCGTGCGGGCCGGCGCTGAAGCTCGTCGATGGATTGGGGCAGGCGATTGCGGGCGACCCGGTCGCTGCCACGCTCGCGATGCTGCGTGCGGGCAGAATCGTCGCCATCAAGGGCTTGGGCGGTTTTCACCTCGCCTGCGACGCGCGCGATGCCGGCGTGCTGCGGCGCCTGCGCGAGCGCAAACAGCGCGAAGAGAAACCATTTGCCGTGATGGCGGCGAACCTCGCTTCCGCGGCTCGCTGGGTGCATGCGGGTGCGGCGGAGCGCTCTTTGCTCGAGTCGCCGCAGCGCCCGATCGTGCTGCTGCGGCTGCGTGAGAGCTGCGCCGCGCTTCTCCCAGGCGTTGCGCCGGGGTTGAACACGCTCGGCGTGATGCTGCCGTGCACGCCGATCCAATACCTGCTGTTCCACGAGGCGGCCGGCCAACCCGCGGGCACCGGCTGGCTCCAACACGAACAAGACCTGTTGCTCGTGATGACAAGCGCGAACCCGGGTGGCGAGCCGCTGGTCGTGGGCAATGACGAAGCGTTGACACGGCTTGGCGGAATCGCCGACGCGGTGCTGATGCATGACCGCGATATCGTTTCGCGCTGCGATGACAGCGTGTTGCGCATCAATGCGACCGGTGCCGCGCAATTCATCCGCCGCGCTCGCGGCTACACGCCTGTGCCGATCAAGCTGCCGCGCGCCGGCCCATCGGTGCTTGCCACCGGCGCCTGGTTGAAGAACACGATCTGCATCACGCGCGGCGACGAGGCATTTCTGTCGCCGCATGTCGGCGACCTGGATAACGCGACCACGTGCGCGGCGCTGGTTGAGATGGTCGGTCACCTATGTGCCGTGCTCGACGTGAAGCCGCAAGCAGTCGCGCATGATCTGCACCCCGACTTCTTCAGCACGCGTTTCGCGCTCGAATACGCCGCCGCCTGCTCGCTGCCCGCGAACGCGATCCACGCGGTGCAGCACCATCACGCGCATGTGGCGGCCATCGCCGCCGAACATGGCGTCACCGGCCCCGTGCTCGGCCTGGCGCTGGACGGCGTGGGCCTGGGTGACGACGGCGCCGCCTGGGGCGGCGAGTTGCTGCTGGTCCACGGCGCCACGTACCGGCGCCTGGGCCACCTGGCGCCGCTGGCGATGCCCGGCGGCGACGCGGCGGCGCGCGAGCCTTGGCGCATGGCGGCGGCGGCGCTGCATCGCATCGGCCGAGGCGCGCAGATCGAGTCGCGCTTCGCGCACCAGAGCGGCGCCGTGGCCGTGGCGCAGATGCTCGCGCAGGGCTTGCGCTGCCCGCCCACCACCAGCATGGGCCGCTGGTTCGACGCCGCCGCCGCGCTGCTGGGCGTGCGCGACGCCAGCGCCTTCGAGGGTCAGGCGCCGATGCTGCTGGAAGCGCTGGCGGCGCAAGGCGCATCGTTCGCGTCCAGGGATGAATGGGCCGAGCTGGTGCGCATCGAGCCCGACAACACGCTCGACCCGAGCCCGCTGATCGCGCGCCTGGCCGACGCCACACAGGGTCGCCCGCACGATGCCGCGGCGTTGTTCCATGCGGCAATCGCCGACGGCTTGGCGCGCTGGGTGGTGGCGGCCGCGCAATCGACCGGCGTGCACTGCGTCGCACTGGGCGGCGGCTGTTTCCTCAACGCTTTGCTCGGCGCGCAACTGGTCGCGAGCCTGGCAACGCAGGGCATTCAGGTGCTCGAAGCGCGCCAGGCGCCGCCGAACGACGGTGGCATCGCGCTCGGCCAGGCGTGGGTCGCGATCTGCGCCTCGGCCGAGGGGGTCTGACCCATGTGCCTCGCCATTCCCGTTCGTGTGGTCGAGCTGCGCGATGCATCGACGGCGGTCGTCGACCTGGACGGCATCCGCAAGGAAATCTCACTCGCGCTCGTCGACGACGTGCAGGTCGGCGACTACGTGATCCTTCACGTCGGCTACGCGCTCGCGAAGCTCGACACCGATGAGGCGCAAGCCTCGCTCGCGCTGTTCGGCCAGATGTCGGCGCAGCCCACCGGGCAGGGCGCATGAAGTACATCGACGAGTTCCGCGATCCGACGCTCGCGCGCCACATCGCCGCGAACATCGCAGCGATGGCCGACCCGAAGCGAAGCTACCACTTGATGGAGTTCTGCGGCGGCCACACCCACGCGATCTCGCGTTACGGCATCGAAGACCTGCTGCCGTCCAACGTGCGGATGATCCACGGCCCGGGCTGCCCGGTATGCGTGCTGCCGATCGGGCGAATCGATCTCGCGATCCGGCTCGCGCTCGAACAACGAGTGATCCTCGCCAGCTACGGCGACTGCCTGCGCATCCCGGCGTCGAACAAACTGTCGCTGCTGAAGGCGAAGGCACGCGGTGCCGACGTGCGAATGGTCTATTCGCCGGCCGACGCGCTGAAGCTCGCGCAAGCGCACCCTGACCGCGAAGTCGTGTTCTTCGCGATCGGCTTCGAGACCACGACGCCGCCCACCGCGCTCGTGATCCAGGAGGCGGCGCGGCTGCGCCTGCGAAATTTCAGCGTGCTCTGCAACCACGTGCTCACGCCCGCGGCGATCACCAACATCCTCGAGTCGCCCGAGGTGCGCAAGCTCGGTACGCTGAAGCTCGACGGCTTCATCGGCCCGGCGCATGTGTCGACGATCATCGGCAGCGGTCCTTACGAATTCTTCGCGGAGGAGTACCGCAAGCCGGTCGTGATTGCGGGCTTCGAGCCGCTCGACGTGATGCAGGCGATTCTGATGCTGGTGCGCCAGGTGAACGAAGGCCGCGCCGAAGTGGAAAACCAGTTCACGCGCGCCGTCACGCGTGAAGGCAATTTGAAGGCGCAGGCGCTGGTATCGGAAGTTTTTGAGCTGCGCCGCTCGTTCGAATGGCGTGGCCTGGGCGATGTGCCGTACAGCGCGCTGCGCATCCGCGAAGCCTTTGCCGATATCGACGCCGAACGCCGCTTCGACCTGCACACGGCAAAGGTGCCCGACAACAAGGCGTGCGAGTGCGGCGCCATCCTGCGCGGCGTGAAGCACCCGCGCGACTGCAAGGTGTTCGGCACGGTGTGCACACCGGAGAACCCGATCGGCTCGTGCATGGTGTCATCGGAAGGCGCGTGCGCGGCGTACTATGCCTTCGGGCGCTTTCGCGACCTTCCGGTCGTGAGCGCGGGATTGACGTGAAACACGCGCATTTTTCGCGGCTGCGCGCATGCCAGCCTTCGCCGCTGCGCGCCCACCTGCTCCGCTGCGAGGGCAGGTGGCCCGGGGTACGTTCTCCGGCCCACGCTCGCGGGGCACCGGATGTGGTGCGCGGCGCGCATCTCCATCAACACCCGCCAAGCACGAGAGGAGCCAGGACACCGCGAATGGGTCCTGCGCCCGTACCCCGAACCACCTGCCCTGGCCACAGGGGTGCACCCCTGCGCAACGCCCGTCACCATGGGTGGCAGCGGGGCGGTGGTGGTGCCCCCGGGCGCAGGTCCCATTCGCGGTGTCCTGGCTCTTGGTGTGCTTGGACGGTGTTGATGGCGCTGCGCGTCGTGAGCTGCGGTGGCGCCCCGCGAGCGTGGACCGGAGAACGGGGGCGCCGCCACCGCCCTGGGGAACGGCCGGTCGTGGGCCGGGCCTGCACACAGTGTCGAACGGCCGGATTGGGCCGAATGCAGCCCCTCAGATTGCCTCAGCCTTCAATGCGTCGCCGGTCGCGCGAAGCGCTGTGGAGCGGCTGACATGACCATGAAGCAGACAGACCGGAAAATGCAGCAGACGCGGCCCCCCTACGTGCGCCCACTCGACTTCAAGAGCGGCCACATCGACATGTCCCACGGCGCAGGTGGCCGCGCGATGGCGCAATTGATCGAGCAGCTGTTCGCCGCGGCCTTCGACAATGAATGGCTCGCGCAGCGCAACGACCAGGCGCTGCTGCCGCAGCCGCAGGGGCGCATCGTGATGGCGACCGACTGCCATGTCGTCTCGCCGCTGTTCTTCCCGGGCGGCGACATCGGTTGCCTCTCTGTCCACGGAACGATCAACGACGTGGCGATGGCCGGTGCCAGGCCGCTGTGGCTGGCGGCCGGGTTCATCCTCGAAGAGGGGTTTGCGCTTGGCGGAGCTGAAGCGCATCGTCGATTCGATGGCGGGCGCCGCGCGCGACGCGGGTGTGCCCATCGTCACCGGCGACACCAAAGTGGTGGAGGCGGGCAAGGGCGACGGCGTGTTCATCACGACCACCGGGGTCGGCGTCGTGCCGCCGGGAGTGGAGATTTCGGGCGACCGCGCGCGGCCGGGCGACCGCATCATCGTCTCGGGCTCGGTGGGCGACCACGGCATGGCGGTGATGTCGATGCGCGAATCGCTCGCCTTCGGGACCGACCTGCGCTCGGATACAGCCGCGCTGCACGGGCTGGTCGCCGCGATGGTCGAAGCGGTGCCCGAGGTGCGCGTGTTGCGCGACCCGACGCGCGGTGGGCTGGCGACGACGCTGAACGAGATCGCCGCGCAGTCGCGCGTGGGCATGTTGATCGAAGAGGCCGCGGTGCCGGTGAAACGCCAGGTCGCGGCGGCGTGCGAGTTCCTCGGGCTGGACCCGCTGTACGTGGCCAATGAAGGCAAGCTGGTCGCCGTGGTCGCGCCCGAGCACGCGAAAGCCCTGCTCGATGCGATGCGCGCGCACCCACTGGCGCATGAGGCGGCATTGATCGGCGAGGTGCTTGAAGACCCGTACCACTTCGTGCAGATGCGAACGCGCTTCGGCGGCAAGCGCATCGTCGATTGGCTCGCCGGCGATCAACTGCCGCGCATCTGCTGACTCCTTGCGGCTGCCAGCGCCCGCGCGAACGAACCATGCGCATCCTGTTCCTGACGCGCAGCTTCAACGGCCTGACGCAGCGCCTGTTCCTCGAGCTCACCGCGCTCGGCCACGAGGTATCGGTCGAACTCGATATTTCCGACGAAGTGACGCTCGAAGCCGTGACGCTGTTCCGGCCGGCGCTGATCGTCGCGCCGTTCCTGCGGCGTGCGATTCCCGAGGCGGTTTGGCGCGAGACGCGATTGCCTCGTCGTGCACCCGGGGATCGTCGGCGACCGCGGGCCATCGGCGCTCGACTGGGCGATCATGAACGGCGAAACCGAATGGGGCGTCACCGTGTTGCAGGCAAACGCCGAGATGGACGCCGGCCCGGTGTGGGCAGCAGAGACCTTTGCGATGCGCGACGCGACGAAGTCGAGCCTGTACCGCGTGGAAGTCACCGAAGCCGCGGCCCGCGCGGTCGTGGCAGCGGTGCGGCGCTTCGAGGCCGGAGGTGTGCCTCCGCCCGTTCCCGACGCTACCGGCGCGCGAGGCCGCTGGCGGCCGCTGATGCAGCAGGGCGACCGGCGCATCGACTGGCAGCGCGACGACACGCAAACCGTGCTGCGCAAGATCCGCGCTGCCGACGGCGCGCCGGGTGTGCTCGACAGCCTGTTCGGCACGCCCTGCCACCTGTTCGACGCGCACGCGCATGCGCTGGTTCACGACCATGAACCCGGCAGCCTGATCGGCGCGCGGCACGAAGGCGGTGCTGCGCGCGACGAGCGACGGCGCGGTCTGGATCGGCCAGGTGCGGCGCGCGGACCAGGAGGGCAGTTTCAAGCTGCCCGTGGCAGTGGCGTTTCCGGTGGAGGGTCGAGCGCTGCGCGAGTGGCCGATGGCGATCGATGCAGCGGGTGGCGAATCGGGTCGGCAAGAGATTCGCTTTGAGGCGCGCGGCGGCGTCGGCGCGCTGCACTTCCCCTTCTACAACGGCGCGATGAGCACCGCGTAATGCGAACGCCTGAACGCTGCCGTGCGCGCCGCGCTTGCGCCAGCCGCCGCGCGTGCTCGTGCTGTTCGGCGGGCCTGATTTCTGGAGCAACGGCATCCACCTGAACGTGATCGAATCCGCCGACAGCCCGGCCGACGAATCGTGGCGCAACATCAACGCGATGAACGACCTGGCGCGAACGCTGATCGAGGCGACCGGCTGCATGATCATCGCCGCACTGCAAGGCAACGCCGGCGCCGGCGGCGCGTTCCTGGCGCTCGCCGCAGACCAGGTCTGGGCGCGCCGCAGCGTGCTGCTGAACCCGCACTACAAGAACATGGGCAACCTGTACGGCTCGGAGTATTGGACGTACCTGCTGCCGCGCCGCCTCAAGAGTTCCGGCGCGACGCCCCGCGACGTGATGGACCATCGGCTGCCGATCTCGGCAAGCCGCGCCGCTGAGCTGGGATTGATCGACGCCGTGTTCGGCGACAGCGTCGAAGACTTCGCCGGCCGCGTCCGCGCCCGCGCCGCTGCGCTCGCCGCGAGCGCGGAGCTGCCGGCGCTGCTGAGCGCGAAGCGGCAGCAACGCGAGATGGATGAGGCCGTCAAGCCGCTCCACGCGTACCGCGACGAAGAACTGCAACGCATGCGGCGCAACTTCTACGGCTTCGACCCGAGCTACCACATCGCCCGCTCGAACTTCGTGCACCACGTCGCACCGTCGTGGACGCCGCGGCATCTGGCGATGCATCGCGGGCTGAACCGCGGCAGCCGGGCAGTCGCCCACGACACATAGCGCGCGTCATCCCGGCGAAAGCCGGGATCCATATTGTCCCCAGTCCGCTTGAAATGGAGGTTTGCAATGAAACAGCGACTCAGCATGTCTTGCGCCATCATCGGCATCGCCCTCGCCGGCAACGCCTTCGCCGGCACCGCCGAAGACCTGATCGCCGCAGGCAAGTGCAACAAGTGCCACACCGCGAAGACCACGAAGAAGGGCCCGTCGTTCGCATCGATTGCCGAAAAGTACAAGGGCCAAGGCGACGCCTCGGCGAAGATCGTGCAACTGCTCAAGACCGGCGGCACCGACGACCACGACAAGCTCGTTGCGAGCGACGCGGATTTGAAGGCGGTGGCCGCGTTGGTGCTGGCGGCAAAGTAGCTGCGCAAGGGGCGTCCATGCAGGCAGGCGTGCGAGCCCGGCCAGCACGCGGCGTCGGGGAGCTGGTGCGAGGAAGTTGACCCCCGCAGCGCCTCAGCGCCCGCCGTGCAGCGCATTGGCGAAGAAGAAGCGCAGCATCTCTTCGGTGGCGTCGGGGCCTTTCGCATCGGTGTACGAACCGCGTGCGCTTCCGCCCGACCAGGCGTGGCCCGCGCCGTGCACGACCCAATGCTCGGCGACGACCCGGCCCCGGGAATCGCGGTAGTTGTAGCGCGTGTATGCGCGGCCGTTGGCGCCGGGTGCGCGCGCCCGCTCTGCAGCGTCTGTCCGGCCGCCAGCACGGCGCGCAGGTCGGCTGCGCTGAAGTGCTGGATCCCGAGCACCGCGCAAGCGCGCCAGCGCAGCGTCGTCGAGCTTCCGGGTGTCGCGCCGCCCATCAGGGCCGATACTGCGAAGCTCATCATTCGACGAAAGGCGCCGACATGCCCAGCGAACGCTTTGACACCATCGTCGTCGGCGCCGGCCAGGCCGGCCCTGCCATCGCCGCCCGATGCAGCAAGGAAGGATTGCGCACCGCGGTCATCGAGCGTGGGCATTTCGGCGGCACCTGCGTCAACGTCGGCTGCGTGCCGACCAAGACGCTGGTCGCCAGCGCCCGTGCCATCCACCTGGCGCGCCGGGGCGCAGAGTTCGGGTTCGCCGCCGGCGACATCCGGCCCGACATGGCCCGCATCAAGGCGCGCAAGGACGCCATTGTTCGCCAGTCGCGCGAGGGGGTCCAGGCCTGGATGCGCGGCCTGAAGCACACTGAAGTGATCGTCGGCGATGCCCGCTTCGTGGCGCCCGCGACCATCGACGTCGCAGGCCGCCGATTGACCGCACCGCGCATCTTCCTCAACCTCGGCGGCCGCGCCGTGCGCCCCGAGCTTCCAGGCATCGACGCGGTGCCGACGCTCGACAACGCATCGATCATGGAACTCGACCGCGTGCCCGAGCACCTGGTCATCGTCGGCGGCAGCTACATCGGCCTGGAGTTCGCGCAGATGATGCGCCGCTTCGGCGCCGAGGTGACGGTGGTGGAGCAGTCGGCGCGCCTGCTGCCGCGCGAGGACGATGACGTCTCGGACGGAATCCGCTCGATCCTGGAAAACGACGGCGTGCGGTTCGCGCTGGGCTCGCAGTGCATCTCACTCACGCGCCAGGGCGAGCGCATCGTCGTCGGCGCTGCCTGCGCCGGCGATCAACCGCCGATCGTCGGCAGCCACGTGCTGCTGGCCGTGGGCCGGCGGCCGAACACCGACGGCTTGGGTCTGGAGGTCGCAGGAATCGCCACCGACGCGCGCGGGTTCATCGCTGTGGATGACCAGTGCCGCACCAGCGCCGAGGGAGTCTGGGCGGTGGGCGACTGCAATGGCCGCGGCGCGTTCACGCACACCTCGTGGAATGACCACGAGATCGTGGTCGCGAACCTGTTCGACGACGATCCGCGCCGAATCTCGGATCGAATCGCCTGCTACGCGCTGTTCATCGACCCCGCGCTCGGCCGCATCGGCATGACCGAGACCGAAGCTCGCGCGAGCGGGCGCAAGCTGCTGCGCGCGAAGATGCCGATGCAGCGTGTCGGTCGCGCGCGCGAAGCCGGCGAGACCCAGGGCTTCATGAAGGTGCTGGTCGACGCCGACACGCAGCGCTTGATCGGCGCTGCGATCCTGGGCCTGAACGGCGACGAGGTCGTGCACTCGCTGCTCGACGTGATGGCCGCCGGGCAGCCCTACACGGTGATTTCGCGAGCGATGCACATCCATCCGACGGTGACGGAGCTGGTGCCGACATTGCTGCAGCAGCTGGGGCCCATCGCGTGATGCGAAGCGACGCTTCGTGATCAATACACTCGTCAGCGGCGGCGGTTACGCCGCGCTCACCGCGCGCGAAGCCGGCGCGGCGGCGACTCGATTCATTCACAGTGGGTTCGGCTGCGTCATGGTTTTGCGGCCGCGCTGCACCCCCACCCCAGGCACCAACCTCGGCTCGGCCCCCAGCCAATAGAGCCCATTGGCCATGATGCAGAACCCGGTCGCGGCGAACCAGACCATCGCTGCGCCGACGAAACCGGTGAACGCCAGCCACCAGGGGCTGTGCAGCAGGGACAGGCTGGAGGCGACGAGCAGGTTGATGCCCACGGCAAGATAGATGCGCCGCTCGAGGTACCAGCTGTCGGTCTGCATGAAGTACCAGTCGCCCGGCGCCCAGCCGGGGCGAGCTAGCTTCGGTTTGAAGCCCAGGCGCGCGAGCCCATTGCCGACGATGCAGAAGCCCGTGAGTGCGACGATGATCGACGATCCGGCGGTCGCCACCACGCCCAGCACCCACAGCGGGTGGACGAGCGCCGCAAGCGCGGTCATGCTCAGCAGCACCACGCCGGCGATGAGCCAGACGCTGCGTTCGATGTACCAACGGTCGGTGGGGACGATGTAGAACTTGCTCGTGCTCATCGGCACTGCCATGGCGGACCTTCCTCACGCGCGATGCCGTGCGCGCTTCGCATTCAATCGTCGCCGGGCGGGCTGCGGCTTGCATTGCTCTGGGTCAAGCCACTCGCAGCCGTTGCATGACTCAATGGAGGCGTTGTTGTTTGGCTGTCCAGGCCGCTTCGTTCAATCGCCGCCTCACAGGCTTCGTCTGCTCATTCATGTCGATCGGTTCTCCTCATCGCGCTTCGCGCCGCGCGCTGCTTGCCGCGCTCGCCAGTCTGGGCAGCGGCTTGGCCGGCGCACCGGCGTGGGCCGCGCGCGCCTCGGGTTTTCCGCAGCGCGCGGTGCGGCTGGTCGTTCCGTACTCGGTGGGCGTTGGGCCCGACGTGGTGGCGCGCAGCGTCGCGCAGCAACTCGCGGCGCTGTGGGGCGAGCCGGTGCTGGTGGACAACAAGCCGGGCGCGTCGGGCATCGTCGCGTTCGGCGAAGTGCGGCGCACGCCGGCCGACGGCCACACGCTGTTCCTCGCCGATACCGCCACGCTCGCCGTGAACCCGCTGCTGCATGCGGCGTCTGCCGTACGACCCGCAACACGATCTGGTGCCGTTGACGCTGCTGTTTCGCGCCACCTTCCTGCTCTGGGTCGGTGCGGCGAACCGGCATCGCAGCGTGGCCGAGCTGCTCGCCGCCGCGCGGCGCGCGCCCGGCAGCGTGAGCTACGCGACGCTCGGCAACGGCCACGCGAGCCATGTCGCGATCGAAACGCTGGCGCGTGCGGCCGATGTGCAGATGCTGCACGTGCCGTTCAAGGACGCGGGCGCGCTGCTCGCCGCAGTGGTGGCCGGTGATGTCGACTTCACTGCGTTCGGCATCAACACCGTCGCGGGCCTGTTTGCCAGCGGCAGGCTGCGCCCGCTGGCGGTCGCGTCGCGGGCGCGTCTGGCGCGGCACCCGCAGATCCCAACCTTGCTGGAAGTCGGCGGCCCGGCCGTCGAGATGCACCCCTGGGCGGCGCTGGTCGCGGTGGCCGGAACGCCGCCGCCGGTGCTCGCGCAATTGCAGCGCGACATCGCCGCGGTTCTCGCCAGCTCCGCGGTGCTGGCACAGGCGGAGCAGGCCGGCTTCGAGATCACGCCGTCGACACCGCAGGCCTTGCGCGAGCGCATGCGAGCCGACATGGCGCTTTACGCGCCGCTCGTCAGCGAGGGGCGGATTGCGCAGATGTGAGGCGGTGGGTGAGGCGGCGGCGCGGATCGGCGATGGGTGGCGTAACGGCGCAATGGGCGTGAGGCGAGCAAGGGGAGCGAGTCGATCCAGGGGCGGTTGCGTTTGAGGTGGGTCAATACGGGGCGGCTGTGCAGGCCGCACTCTACGTATGTCCGATGAGCGTGCCCACACACCGTGAACAGCGACGACCTGCAAGGCGCATCCGCGCCCAACGAAGCGGCCGAGGCGGCCATCGCCCGGGTGCTCGGCGCCGAGCGCGAAGCGCGCGCGTCGATCGAGCAGGCCCGGCTCGAGGTGGAGCGCATCGCGCAAGCCGCACGCAGCGACGCGCGCGCGCTGGCCGAGCGTACCGAGCGGCGCATCCGCTGCGTGGCGGGCGCGTTCGAGCGTGATGTCGTCGCGCGCCTGGCCGAGATTCAAGCCCAGGCGGCGGGGCTGGGCAAGACACAGGCGCTGACCGATGCGGATGCGGCGGCCGTGCGGCGCGCGGTGAACGTGGTCGCGTTTGCCATGGTGGGGGTGAAGCCATGACCCCCGCCGCAGGCCGAGCCGCGAACCGAGCTGCGATCGACTGCGGCAGTCTGGAGTACGCGCACGCGCGGCTGCACGCACGCCACGGCATGCGCCTGGATGAAGCCCGGTTGGCGCCGCATCGAGGGTCTGCGCGATCTCGCGCCGATGCTCGACGCAGCGCGTGCCACCGGGTTGCGGCGCTGGCTGCTCGGCATCGGCGCGGCGAGCACGGTGCACGAAGTCGAGCTCAGCCTTCGCGGCCACTGGCGCGCGCTGGTCGACGAAGTCGCGTCGTGGATGCCGGCGGCGTGGCACGCTGCCATCGCCTGGTGCGGCGTGTGGCCCGATCTGGCGTTGCTGCAACACCTGGCACGCGGTGGCACCGCGCCGCAGTGGATGCAAGAAGACGCATGGTGGCATGACATGGCCGCTGCGGAGTCGCAGGAATGCATCGCCGTGCTCGGCTCCGGGCCGTTTGCGGCGCTCGCCCCCGCCTGGCCGGTGCCGCAGGCGATGGCACGTGTCTGGCACGACGAATGGCGGCGCCGCTTGCCGGCCTCGGGGTTCGACGAGATCCTCCTGCAACTGCAACGGACCTTGCGCGAACACGCCCAGGCCTTCGAGCAGGCTTTGCCCACCCAAGGCTGGCAGCAGCGCGCCGCGTTGCGCGCGAAGCTGACGCTGCTGTGGCGCCGCGCGACGCTCGACCCGGCGGCCGCGTTCATCCATCTCGCGCTCGCTGCGCTCGATCTGGAGCGGCTGCGCGCCGAACTGATGCGGCGCATCGTGTTCCCGCAGGCCATCCCACAGGCCGCCTGATGCTGCGCCCGCGACCGGCACGCTGGTTCGAGATCCTCGCGGCGCGCGACGACGCGACGCTCGTGCTCGAAGCGCTGGCGCGCACCGGTGCGGTCGAACTCGAAGCGCGCGGCGACGCCGGCCTGCCCGCGACGCTGCGCGACGCGCTGCCGCTGCTCGCGCAATACGCCGATCTCGCGGCGCGCTACACCGCGTATTGGCCCGCGCCCGAGACCTGTCGCCCCTCGGCGTTCCCCGAGCCGCCGGTGACGACACTCGAGCGCTGCCTGGACGCGTTGCGCTCTTGGTCCAAGGAGGCGGAGCCCGCGATCCGCACGTTGCAACGCTGCGACGCCGAAAGGCGCGAACTGCTGCTCTGGCAGAGCGTGCTCGCGGCGCTCGCGCCGGGCAAGCTCGACCCGGCCCACCTGGCCGGTGCAGGGCCGAACCTGGGCGTGCGCCTGTTCGTCTTGCCTGCGCGGAGTGGACGCGCAGAAGATCGATGCGCTGCTCGCACTCGCAGACCAATCCGGCGAGCCCGAGACGCTGGTGAGTCCCTTGCAGATCGACGGCGCGACGCACCTGCTCGTCGCCGGCGCGCCTGCCGCGTTGCAGGCCTTCGGCCAGGCGGTGAGCGCGCTCGAAGGCCGCGCGCACGAGCCGCCGGGCTGGCTGCACGCCGACGCCGCACAGAACCAGGCGCATGTCGACTCAGCGCCTGGCGGAGATCGAGCGCGAAATGCTGGAACAGCGCGCCACGCTCGCGGCATTGCACCAGCGCCACGACCTGCCTTGCGCGCTGGGCGACGCGAACCGGCTCGAATGGCTGATGCACAACGTCCGTGCGCTCGAAACCGGCGAGTTGTTGTGCTGGATCACCGGCTGGTCGAGCGACTTGAGCGGGCAGACGTTGGCGCGCGCCGTGCAGGACAGCGGCGCACGCGCGCTGTTGCACTTCGCCGAGCCGCCGGCGCACCGCCAGGCGCCGATGCTGCTGAGCAACCCACGTTGGGTGCGGCCGTTCGAAATCTTCAGCCGTGCATTGGGAATGCCCTCGAGCAGCGAAGCCGACCCGAGCGCGCTGCTCGCGATCGTCGTGCCGTTGATGTTCGGCTACATGTTCGGCGACGTCGGCCAGGGCCTGGTGCTCGCCGCCGCGGGCTGGTTCCTGCGCAAGCGCTATCCGATCACGCGGCTGTTGATGGTGGGGGGCCTGGCCGCGGCCGGATTCGGCTGGCTGTTCGGCGGCGTGTTCGGCGTGCACGACGTGCTGCCGGCGCTCTGGCTGCACCCGCTCGATTCGCCGCTGCCGGTGCTGCTCGCGCCGCTGATCGGCGGCGCGGTGTTGCTCACATTGGGGCTGAGCCTGAATGCGCTCGAAGCGGTGTGGCGCGGGCAATGGGTCGCTTGGCTGCTCACCGACGCGGCATTGATCGCCGTCTACCTCGGCCTGCTCGCCGCCACCTTCGCGCCGGCCAGCCTGTTCGTCGCTGCGGCAGGTGCGCTCTGGTTCTGCGCTGGCCATGCGGTGCACGCGAAGCGCGTCGGCGC
Organism: uncultured beta proteobacterium; assembly: GCA_963791595.1. Taxonomy (GTDB): domain Bacteria; phylum Pseudomonadota; class Gammaproteobacteria; order Burkholderiales; family Burkholderiaceae_C; genus JAEMQF01. The sequence goes on from CAWBTF010000001.1 coordinate 84,940, forward strand.
CGCGGTCGGTGCGCTCGGCGAGCTGCTCGAGAAAACGCTGCAGATCCTGATCAACACCTTGTCGTTCGCGCGCGTCGGCGCGTTCGCGCTCGCGCACGCCGGTTTGTCGTCGGCGATCGTCGCATTGATGGACGCGGCTGACAGTGGCCTGGCGAAGGGGTTGATCCTGATCGTCGGAAACGTCGTCGTGATCGTGCTCGAAGTGATGGTCGTGTCGATCCAGACGACGCGCCTGGTGCTGTTCGAGTTCTTCACGCGATTCATGCAGGCGAAGGGGCGCGCGTTCCAGCCGCTCTCGGCGCCGCCATTCACCCACCCGGAGGCACGATGAAACAACTGCTTGACCATGCGACAGCGCTGCTCGGATTGACGCTGTTGTTGGCGCTCGCCGCGACCGCATTGTTGTTGTGGCATCCAGGCGCGTTCGCGGCGGCCGATGCCGCAGCGGGCGCCGCAGCCGCCGCCAAAGCGGGCGGCGTCGACAGCAGCTGGGCCTTTGTCGGCGCGGCGCTGGCGACGGGCTTGTCGTCGCTCGGCGCAGGCTTCGCGGTCGCGAAAGTCGGCTCGGCGGCGGTAGGCGCGCTGGCGGAAAGGCCCGAACTGTTCGGCCGGCTGCTGATCTTCATCGGCCTGGCCGAAGGCATCGCAATCTACGGTCTGATCGTGTCGATCCTGATCCTGAACCGGCTCGCCTGAAGGGTTCCGAATGATGAACACCGCTGTCCCGGTCGAGATGAGCGCGCCGCTCTATCTGGGCGACGAAGTCAGCGCCGCGGGCTACCGCCTCGCCGGCGCGCGCGTGCACACGCCGCGCACCGGGCAGGAGACCGAGGCGCTGACCTGGGCGCGCTCGCATTCGCCGATGGTGCTGGTGTCCGCCGCGGTGGCCGCCGGCGTTTCGCAAGACGCATTGCGCGAAGCGTTGTCGGCACTTGCGCCGCTGGTGCTGGTCGTTCCCGACTGCTCGGGCGACGTGGCGCTGCCGGATCTGGCGAGCCGGCTGCGCGCGCAATTGGGGCTGGAGGCGTGAACTCGGAAGGCGCAACTTTGGAGCGCCCGACGCGTGCCTTGCTCGACTTGATCGAGGCCGAGCGCGCACGCCAGTGCGGGCAAATCCTGGGCAGCGCGAACGCGAAGGCCGCCGCGCTGCGCGACCAGGCGCGCGCCGACGCGCTTGCGCGGCTGCGCCAGGCGTTCGCCGAGCAGCGCCAGCGCCGCCGCGAACGAATCGCCGCGGCGCAGGCGATGCTCTCCACGCAGCGCCGCCTGCACGAGCAGCAGCACACCTCGGCGTTGCTGCGTCTGGCGTGGGCGCAATTGCAGGATGAACTGCTGGCGCTGTGGCGCGAGCCGGCGTCGCGTGCCGCCTGGGCCGGCCGCGCGCTCGCGTTCGCGCGGGCCCGTTTGCCGAGCGGCGCATGGCGCATCGCGCACGCACCCGATTGGCCGTCAACGGAGCAGCGGTCGATCGCCGAGGCAGCGGGTGGCGCGATGCTCTTTCAAGCCGAAGAGGCGATTCGCGCCGGGTTGAAGGTCGAGGCCGCCGGCAACGTCGTCGACGCCACGCTCGACGGGCTGCTGGCCGAACGCACCGAGTTCGAGGCGCGGCTGTTGCACGAACTCGAAGACCGCGGAATGGACGGGCTCAAGTGAAACTCGTCTACATCCACTTGCGTCAAGCCTTCAGCGGAGAGCTGACCGCTTTCGGCCCATTGCTGCCGTTCGCCGCAGTGTGCAGGCCCAGCCCACAACCGACCGTTCCCCAGGGCGGTGGCGGCGCCCCCGTTCTCCGGCCCACGCTCGCGGGGCGCCACCGAGGCCCACCACGCACAGCGCCATCAACGCCGTCCAAGCCCACAGAGAACCAGGACACCGCGAATGGGGCCTGCGCCCGGGGGCACCACCACCGCCCTGCTACCACCCATGGTGGCGGGCGATGCGCAGGGGTGCCACCCTGTGGCCGGGGCAGGTGGCTCGGGGTACGGGCGCAGGACCCATTCGCGGTGTCCTGGCTCTTCGTGCGCTTGGACAGCGTTGATGACGCCGCTCGCTGTGGTCTACATCGGGTGCCCCGCGAGCGTGGGCCGGAGAACGTACCCCGGGCCACCTGCCCTCGCGCCGAGGCTGGCATGCGCGCAGCGTCGAAAGCCCGCTTTGGGCCGAAGGCAGCCCTTCACGATGCATCGGTGTTCCGTGCGTCGCGGGTCGCGCGAAACGTGGTGGAGCCGCTGACGTGAGCCTCGCCATCGTGCGCTGGATCGCGGGGCCGGTGCTGCACGCGGTGAAGCAGGGGCCGTTTGCGCTGCGCGAATCGGTGCGCGTCGGGCCGCGCGCGCTGCTCGGCGAAGTGGTGCGAATTCATGACGAGACAATCGTCGTGCAGGTCTATGAAGACACGACCGGCCTGCGCCCGGGTACCGAAGTGCGCGGCGACGGCCAGCCGCTCGCGGTGCGGCTCGGGCCGGGCCTGCTCGGCCAGATCTTCGACGGCCTGCTGCGCCCGCTCAGCTCCAGCGGCCCTGCCGCGGTGTTCGTGCAACCGGGCATGCTGGCTCCCGCCGCCGGCCGGCACCACTTCGAGCCGGGCATCGTCGTGGGACAGCAGCTCGCACCGGGCGCGCTGATCGGCCAAGCGAGCAGCCCCGCCGGGCAGGGCAGCAGCGCGCGCCGCGCGCAGGCCTGCCTCGCGCCGCCCGACGCAAGCGGCGTCGTCGAATCGGTCGTGGCAGCCGGCGAATACGCGGATGACGCCACCGTGTGCGTGCTGCGCCAAGGCGACGGCAGCGTGCGCGAGATCGCGATGAGCCACGTCTGGCCGGTGCGGGTGCCCCGCCCAGTGGCACGGCGCGTGGCGACGCATGCGCCGCTCGTGACGGGGCAGCGCATCCTCGACTCGCTGTTTCCGGTGGCGCAAGGCGGCAAGGCGGCGATTCCCGGCGGCTTCGGCACCGGCAAGACGGTGCTGCTGGAAGCGCTTGCGAAAGGCTGCAACGCCGACGTGATCGTGTACCTGGGCTGCGGCGAGCGCGGCAACGAGATGGCCGGCGTGCTCGACGAATTCCCGCAGCTCACCGACCCGCGCACCGGCCGGCCGCTGATGGAGCGCACCGTGATCATCGCGAACACGTCGAACATGCCGGTTGCGGCGCGCGAGGCGAGCATCTACTGCGCGATCACGGTCGCCGAATACTTTCGCGACCAGGGCCTGCATGTCGCGCTGATGGCCGATTCCACCAGCCGCTGGGCCGAGGCGCTGCGCGAAGTGTCCGGGCGCTTCGGCGAACTGCCCGGTGAAGGTGGGTACCCGGCCTACCTGGCGAGCCGCCTCGCGGATTTCTACGAACGTGCGGCGCTGGTTCAAACACTGTCCGGCGCCACCGGCTCGGTGACGGTGATGGGTGCGATCAGCCCGCCGTCGGGCGATTTCTCGGAACCGGTGACGAGCCACACGAAGCGCTACGTGAAAGCGTTCTGGGCGCTCGACGTGAAACGCGCGCAGGCGCGCTTCTACCCTGCCATCCACCCGTTGCAGTCGTACGCCGAAGACGCGCGCGACTTCGCGCCGTGGTGGGGCAGCCAAGGCAACGGCGAGTGGCTGCTGCTGCGCCGGCGGTTCCTGACGCTGCTCGACGAACAGGCGCAGTTGGAGCGCATGGCGCGCATCATCGGCAAAGACGCGCTGCCGGCCCGCCAGCAGTTGACGCTGCTGTGTGCCGAGCTGATCAATGAAGCGTTCCTGCGCCAGTCGGCGTTCTCGGAGAATGACCGCGTCTGCAATCCGGCGCGCCAGGGCGCGATGATGAAGTTGTTGGGGCGTTTCATCGACCGGTCGGAGGCCGCGCTCGCTGCCGGCGCGACGCCCGAGGCAATCGCATCGATCGGCTGCATGCGCGCGCTGCAGCGCATGGGCGAAGACATCGGCGACGAGCAGTTGCCGCTGCTCGCCGAGCTTGATGTGCGCATGGAGCGCGAGTTCGCGCAGATCGTGCAGTTGCAAGGGCAAGCCGTCATCCCGGCGCAAGCCGGGATCCAGGGGCTGGCGCCGGCAGTGGATCCCGGCCCCCGTGTCGGGCACGGGGCGACGGTCCGCCGGGATCACGAACAAGAGCCACCATGCTGCTCAGCGTTGAAGGCGCCGCGTCGCGCCTCGAAGGCCCGCTGCTGTTCCTGCGGCGCACGCTCGACGTCGGCCTGGGCGACGCGGTGCAGGTGATCGGCGCCGACGCTCGCTCGCGCCTGGGGCGCATCGCCGCCATCGACGAGCAGTTCATGACGATCGAGGTGCTCGAGTCGACCTCCGGCCTGGACCTGGAAGGCACGGTGGTGCGCTTGCGCGGCGAGCCGCTCAGCTTCGGCCTCGGCCCGGGAGTCCTCGGGCGCGTCTTCAACGGCGTGGGCCAGGTCATCGACGGCGGGCCGCCGATTCCCGCGCACCGCAAGGTGGCGATCGACGGCTTGCCGCTGAACCCGGTGGCGCGCGCGATGCCGCGCGACTTCATCGAGACCGGCATCAGCACGCTGGACCTGATGAACAGCCTGGTGCGCGGTCAGAAGCTGCCGCTGTTCTCCGGTGGCGGCCTGCCGCACGACCGGCTCGCGGTGGAGATCGCGAGCCACGCGCGGCTGCGTTCAGCCCACGGCAACGCCGAACGAGTCCCTTCGAGCGACGACTTCGCGATCGTCTTCGCCGGCATCGGCGTGCCCTACGACAGCGCCGAGTACTTCAGGCGCAGCCTGGAGCAGGGTGGGGCGCTCGAGCGGACCGCGCTGTTTCTCAACCTCGCCAGCGACTCGAGCACGCAGCGCCTGCTGACGCCGCGCTTCGCGCTCAGCGCCGCCGAATACCTGGCGTTCGAGCGCGGCAAGCACGTGCTCGTGATCCTGACCGACATGACCAACTACTGCGAGGCGCTGCGCGAGGTGTCGTCGAGCAAGGGCGAAATCCCGAGCCGCAAGGGTTTTCCGGGAACGATGTACTCGGATCTGGCGACTCTGTTCGAGCGCGCCGGGTGCCTGCGCAGTGCGCCGGGAACCTTGACGCAGCTCTCGATCCTGACGATGCCCGCCGACGACATCGGGCACCCGATCCCCGACCTCACCGGCTACATCACGGAAGGCCAGATCGTGCTCTCGCGCGACCTCGACCGGCGCGGCATCTATCCGCCGGTGAACGTGTTGCCGAGCTTGTCGCGCCTGATGAAAGACGGCACCGGCGCGAAGTACACGCACGCCGACCACCCGGCGCTCGCGAGCCAGCTCTACGCCGCATACGCGCGCGCGACGCAGGCGCGCGTGCTCGCGAGCGTGGTCGGCATCGAAGGTCTGGCCGACACGGACCGCATGTACCTGCGCTTCGGCAGCGCGTTCGAGCAGACCCTGGTGAACCAGGACGAGCCGCGCACGCTCGAGCAGAGCATGGCGCTCGGCTGGAAGTTGCTCGCCGGTTTTCCGAAGAGCGAGTTGACGCGGCTGTCGGATGCGCAGATTGCGTCGCACATCGATTCGCCAGCGCAGGCGAATGTGAAGGCATGAGCGACAGCAACCCAACGCGCAGCGCGCTGATCGAGATGAAGGACGAGCGCCGTGCGATGCACGAGGGCTACGTCTTCCTCGACGAAAAGTGCCTGTTGCTGGCGGGAGAGATCCTGCGCGAACTGGAGCGCTATGCCAAGCTGCGAGCCGGGTTCATCACGCTGCACGACGCGGCCTGTGCGGCGTTGCAGGCGGCGGTGATGCGCCACGGCCTGCAAGGGTTGCAGATCTACCCGGCCGCCGATCTGGCCGCTGCCCGGCTGGAAGCCCGCATATCAACGCTGATGGGCGTGCGGCTGCAACAGGCGACGTTCGACGCAGGCGTGTCGCACGCCGATGAGGTGGTGAACCGTTCGCCCGAAGCCGAAGCGTGCCGAAACGCCTTCGCCGCCGTGCTCGCCGCGGCGGCCCAGCTCGCCGGCATTTCAGGCAATCTGGAGCGCCTGTCGCTCGAATACCGGCGCTCGGTGCGCCGCGCGCGTGCCTTGCAGGACGTGATGCTGCCCGAACTCGACCAGTCGATTCTGGACATCGACAACCGGCTCGAAGAGCTGGAGCGGGAGGATGCGGTGTCGATGCGGCAGGGGGCCGTCCCGAACGGGTGTTGAGCGGTTTCGTACGCGTCGTCACGCATCCGAAGGTGTTCACCAGGTGTCACCCGGTTCAGCCGGCCAGCTCGCGATCGGGACCGCGCGTCTGATGGCGAGCCTGCGTCGGCGCGGAATCGGGCGGACGGGGCGCATTGCTCCGCTCATGTCCCCCGGCGACGGCCTTCGGCCATCGCCTCCTCCTTTACTTCGCTCCGCAATACGCCCCATCGGCCCGATCCGGCACCAGGGGTTGTCCCCGGCATGCTCACCCGTTTCACTTCAGTGGCTCCACCGCGCTTGGCGCGGCCCTCGACCGATGAAACGCCGATGCATCGTGAAGGGTTGCACTCGGCAGCGCGCGCTCCGCGTCTTCCAGCGATTCGACAGCACGCACCGCGTGTTCGTACAGGCGCGTACCTGCATCGGTCAGCCGGACACCTCGTGCGCCGCGCTCGAACAAGCGAACTTTCAAGTCTCCTTCGAGTTCACGGATGTGGCGGCTGAGCGTCGGCAGGGCCATTTCGAGACGGGCCGCGGCCGCAGACAAGCTGCCGGCCTGAACGGCGGCAACGAACATCCTGACGGCGTTCAGGTCCATGCGCGATGATCCGGGCAAGGGTGGCTGCCCCGCGCTGTCGCAGCGGTGGCCAACCGCAACAGCACACGCCCGCCTGCACCGTGCTCCACCTGCTCGTGGGCCAGTGCGATTTCGTTCAGGGTCAGCCGGGCGGCGATGGCAGCACGCAGGCGGCCCTCGAGCAATGCGGCTGTCAGCTCGTTCGCCGCTTCGGCCTTCACTGCGGGCGGGAAGTCGTCGCTGCCCAGCAGGCGCAGCGAAACGTCGGCGAAAGCCAGCTTCCAGTACGGGATCTCGGGGCGGTCGGCTGACGAGTAGTAGGCGCTGATCACGCCGCCGATGGCGATGACGGCAGCGTCGATATCGATGTGCGCGGCGAAATCGACCTCGGCGATGCGATGCACGCCCGCCGGGGCCGCCTGGCGAACATGGTCCACCAATGCCGGGTCGTCGGCCAGCCACGCCTGGGCTGCGCCCATGGCGCGCACCGCCGGCAGGTGTTCGGCGCGGCGTACCACGGCGAACACACGGGCGCCGCCGCGATGGGCCATCTGCAGGGCCACGGCACCGACACCGGATGCGGCACCCCACACGAGCACGTCCAGGCCCGCCACGGGGCCGCCGGCAAACACCGCGCGGTAGCCGGTGATGCCGGCGATGCCCAGGCAGGCCGCCTGTTCGAGCAGATCGGGCTGTGCGTCGGCGCCGTCGGGCAGGGCCACGGCCAGCGCAGCGGGCACGACGACGGCCTCGGCCGCGGTGCCGAATGCGCGGTACGACTGGGCACCGTAGCACCATACTGGCTGGCCGATTCGCGCTTGCGGCACACCTGCGCCAACAGCGTCGATGACACCTGCGCCGTCGCTGTGCGGCACCACGCGCGGATAGGGCATGGGCGAGCCTTGCCAGCCGCTGCGCTTCTTGACGTCGCCGGGGTTGATGGCGGAAAAGGCCAGGCGGATGCGCACCTCCCCTTCACCGGGCAAGGGCTGCGGCATCTCTCCCACGACCAGCACATCGCGCGCCGGACCGCGTTGTTCGTACCAGGCTGCTCGCATCGTGGCCTACCTTTAGCGGGTGACGGCGGCGTCGGCGGGGTCGATCACACCCACGAGCTTGCCGAAGACGCGATTGTGCGCAAGGTCGGCATGCGCACGTGGCAAGTCGTCCAGCGTGTAGGTGTGCAGCGGCCCGATGGACAGGCTGCCTGCGGCCAGGCGGTCAAGATAGGCCTGCAGCATGAGGGAGCCGTAGGCCGTCTGCAGCGTTTCCGGGACGGCGCCGAGCACGGCCAAGGGCAGCGCAGAAGTGAAAGGGATCACCTTCCGGCGCGGTACGACCAGGTACTCGGCATAGCCGCCATCGAAGACCCGGCCCATGCCGCCCAGCATGGTGGCGACCTGTTGGCCGCGAATCAGGCTTCGGGCCGGATCGCCGTCATCGCCGCCCGGCAGTTCGTCGATCACTCCCACCGCCTCGATGCCCAGCACACGTGGGAACCTGACGGCTTCTGACAAGCCCAGACGCGTGTGCAGCTCGGATCGATTCAAACCAAAGGCGCGCACCGCGATGCGCACCCAGCCCTGCGGCGGTTGCGGCAGCGGCAGCGTCGACAGCACCAGGTTCTCGGGGCCGCCGGGCCGGCCCAGCACCACCGCGCGCATGGTGCGCGGCCGTGTGGCGCTCAAAGCGGCACTCACGGTCGCCCAGTTCGGCCGTCAAGGCTGAGGTGGCCTGCGCCCACGCCCGCCAGTAGCAGGAAACCACCGGCCATCGAAAGGTTCGGCGCAGGCCTCACCACTTCACTTCGCCGCGGCCCACGTCCATCACCATTCGCGTCGCCAGGTACAGGCGTGGCACCACATCGGACACGAGCACGTACTCGTCGTCGTTCGAATGTGCACCGGCGCCACGCAGGCCGAAGCTCTCGAGCACACCGCCCTTGGGGCGCAGGCCGGCAAAGGCGGCGTCGGTGCCGCCGCCGGTGGCGCGGTCGCGGATGCTCAGCGGCAGCTTGACCTCGCCCGCCACCTGAACGGCATGCTGTGCCAAGGCCCGCGAGGCCGCGTTGGCGACGAAGGCCGGGCGGCTGCGGTAGAAGCTGAACTCGATCTTGGTGTCGGGGATGAGCTTTTCCTCGATGGACTTCTTCAGCGCGGTTTCCAGCAAGTCGAGGTCCTCGTTGGTAAGGGAGCGCGCATCGGCGATGGCACTTGCCTCGGCGGGAATGACGTTGCGCGACGTGCCCGCGTTGGCCACGGTCCAGTTGATCTGCAGACCCTTGGCCGGGTCACCGAACTGGCGGCTCTTCAGCATCTGGTGCGCCAGCTCGTAGAGCGCGTTGCGCCCCAGATGGGGTGAAGCCCCGGCATGGCTGGCCTTGCCGGTGACCTTCATCTCGACGATGGCGATGCTGCTCGTGGCCAGGCGCACCATGTCGCTGCCGGGGGTGGCGGCGGCCCCGCCGCCTTCGAAGGAGAACACCGCGTCGTACTCGCTGCCCAGCTGCGTGAGGAAAGCGCCGGAACCGGGAGAGCCGACCTCTTCGTCGCCGTTGACCAGCACGCCCAACTCCGCGTAGCCGGCAAACCCCGTTCGCGCCAGCAGGTCGACCACGTGCAGGATCAGGGCCACGCCCTGCTTGTCGTCGGCGATGCCCAGGCCGTAGGCGCGGTCGCCGTCGATGCGGAAAGGCTGCTTCGCGCCCGCGCCCTTGGGGTAGACCGTGTCCATGTGCGCGATGAGCAAGACCTTCTTGCTGCCGCTGCCGCTGCGCGTGGCATAGACCATGGGACCCAGCTGCGCGCCCTTGAGCTGCGGATGAAAGTCCGGCGCCCGGGTCGGCCGTACTTGCACCTGCATGCCGGCGCCGCGCAGACGGCCAGCCACGTGGTCGGCGAGCTTGGCCAGGCCCTCCAGGTCGCGGCTACCCGACTCCATGCCGACCAGGGTCTTCAGCGTCTCCAGGTAGGCCGGCAATTCAGCCTGCACGCGCGTGCGCAAGGCTTCGTCGGCCGGGCGTGAAGGCATCGCTGCAACCGGAGCAGCCGCCGTGGCGGCCACCGCAGCAGCCATGGCAGCGGGCGCTGCAGCAGGGGCGGGCGCAGCCGCAGGCACCTTTGCCGCGGGTGGCGGGCTTGGCGGCGGAGGCGCCACCGCGCTGCAGGCGCCGAGCAGCAGACCGGCAAACAGGGACAAGGCGGGGCTTATCCCGCGGCGGTTGAGATGGGCAGACATGCGTGCAGGCCTCGCGTGTTGGGATGACATTCACTCTAAACCCGCGCAGCACCGGCGAACCCGCAGGATGCCTGAGGCTTTTCCCTGCATTCTGGTCATCGCCTTGGGCGCACCGACCGCGGTTCGAATAGCGCGCCGTGTTTGGCCATGCTCGCTGGCGCGAGTGCCACGGCCGCAGCGCCCAGGTTCTCGCGCAGGTGCGCCGTGCATGTAGGGATCGGGCTCGGCGCCGCCCTGGCGGTGGAACACGAAGAGCTCGTTGTTGCCCTTGTCGACTTCGGTGGGCTTCGAGGTGCGCCGCAGAAGGTCCAGGATCGATAGTCACCCTCTCATCCCTGAGAGGGACAACACCTCAACACAGAGAGTGCCTTGCCCAATGGGACTCGTCCCTCTATTTGCAGCAGCGAGGCGAGGCGGGCGCGATGCAACTCTGGGCAGTGGAGAAGCGAACCCATCGACATGGCGCCCCTCGAGCCCTTTCTGTCGCAGGCGCGCTCAGGCCTGGCGGCCGACGCGTATGCGAATCCGTATGATGAAGGCGGCACGCTCGATGATCGGTCGATCGTGTTGTTGGCGTCAGACTGTCTGCCGCGCAGCCAAAATCGCCCTTGACTTGATCCCGCGTCTGAAACGAGGTGGAGTTGCCAATGCGAACCGTGGTGCTGGGATGCCTGGGGATCGGGATCGCCACGACGCTTGCGGTGCACGCCCAGGCGCCGGCGCGTGCGCCGACGGCACAGGCTGCGCCGGCGCGCCCGCCCTACGCCGTGGTCGAAGCGAGCATCCCGGACATGCGCCGGGCGATGGAAGATGGGCGCACCACGTCGCGCAAGATCGTTGTGCAGCACCTCCTGCGCATCGCGCTCTACGAGGAGCGGCTGAACGCCGTCGTCGCGGTCAACCCGGAAGCGCTGCGCGAGGCCGACGAGCGCGACCGCGAGCGCGCGTTGGGCCAGGTCCGCGGGCCGCTGCACGGCATCCCGATCGCACTGAAGGACAACATTCACACCCTCGACATGCCGACGACAGGCGGCGTGCTCGCTTTCCACGACCTGAGGCCGCCCTACGAAGCCACGTTGACTCGGCTGTTGCGCGAAGCGGGCGCGGTGATCATCGCCAAGACCGTCATGACGGAACTGGCCCACTGGGTGAGCGACGCCATGCCCGGCAACTACACCGCGGTGTCGGGCCACGCCATGAATCCGTACGACCCGCGCCGCGATCCGCGCGAGGCGACGTTCGACGGCCGCTCGGCACTCAGCACCGGCGGCTCCAGCTCGGGCGCCGGTACGGCGGCGAGCTTCTGGGCCGCCAACGTCGGCACCGAGACCGCCGGCTCGATCCTGTTCCCGGCCGACCGGACCATGCTCGCCGCGATCAAGCCGACGGTCGGGCGGGTGAGCCGCCACGGCATCATCCCGCTCACCGCCGACCAGGACACCGCCGGCCCGATGGCCCGCAGCGTCACCGACGCCGCCATCCTGCTCGGTGCGCTCGAAGGGCCCGCGCCCGACCCGAACGACCCGGCGACCAAAGCCTGCATGCCACCCCCGAACCGCGACTACACCGCGTTTCTGAAAGCTGACGCGCTCGAGGGCGCGCGCATCGGCATCCCGCGCGCCTACTTCTACGACAAGGCAGACGTTCCGGGCAGCAAGGAGCCGCGCGGTGGTCTGAACCCCGAGCGGGCGCGGGTCATGGCCGAGGCCATCGCGATCCTGCAGCAACAGGGCGCGGTGATCGTCGACCCCGCGAACATCCCGAGCGTGCTCGAGACCGACCGGGCCCGCAACCCCCTGGCCTGGGACATCTGCGAGAAGGCCAAGGGGCAGGACGCCGACTGCTCGGTGGTGCTCAAGTACGGCTTCAAGCGGGATTTCAACCAGTGGCTGGCATCGCTCGGGTCCGCGGCGCCGGTGAAGACGCTGACCGAGCTGCGCGTCTGGAACCTCACGCACCAGCGCGCGGGCGCGATCAAGTACGGGCAGGGGCTGCTCGACATCTCCGACGAGCTGCACCTCGAGCAGGATCGCGCTCGGTACGAGGCCGACCGGGCGCGCGACCTCAGGCTGGCAGGTGAGCAGGGGATCGACGCCGCGGTGGCCGACCATCGACTCGACGCGCTGCTGTTTCCCGGCCCGCTGGGCGCCGAGTTGGCGGCCATCCCCGGCTATCCGACGGTGATCGTCCCGTTCGGCATGGTGCCCAACGCACCCAGACTCGCTTTCCCGCAAAGCTTCGACGCGAAACCGTCACCGTTCGGGGTGAGCTTCACCGGGCGCGCGTGCAGCGAGCCGCGGCTCATCGCACTGGCCTACGCGTTCGAGCAGGCGACGAAGCGACGGGTGCCGCCGCCGGCCGCGCCATAGGCGTGCGCGAAGCGCCGGGTCGCAAGGGGCTCGCGTCCGTTCAGCCCGTCGCGATCGTGAGCCCCTCGTGCACGATCTCGATGCTCTCGATCCCGACCTCGTTGCCCTCGGCCTTCAGGTCGCAGGTGTTCCCAACCGCGTTCGGCGCGTTGTTCGCGCGCCGCGCCGGCCACGTGCGCCAGATCGAACACCGCGATCGGAGTCGCGGTCGCCACCGACACCGCCTTGCACAGGTCCCACCAGCGGATGCAACGGTAGGGCTCGCATCAGTCTGACCGGAGCAGCCGACCTCGACCCGTTGCCGGGTCGAGGTGCCTTTCGGAAAGGTCAATCGCAGCGGTGGTCGGTCACGATCGGTGCAAACCACCGGCAGCCACGCTGAGGTTGGTACCGGTGGTCTGGCCCCTCACAGGCGGCCGCAATTGGCGTTACTCGAAGGTGATGCCGCCGACGATCACCAGCGTCGTCGGATAAACGCCACCGGCAGCGACGCTCAGGTTGGCGCCGCTGGTCTGGCCGCCGGCCGTCAGGGCGATGCCGCCGCCGACGCCCTGGAACGAAACCTGCGAGATCGGCGAGGCCGCCAGCGCTGAGGCGACCGTGGCGCCACCGACACCGCAGTCCTGCACCAGGCTGAAGGCGGACAGCGGCACCGTGTACGTCGTCGCGGCGGCGGCGGTGGGCGTCACGATCGTGCGCAGTTGCTGGCGGCAGGTGTTGCCGTTGGGCGGGTAGCGCTTGCCGAGCGTCAGATCGACGGCGAACTTGTTGGTCGCGGTACCGAACCATTCCGGGTTCTGGCCGAGCTTGAACTTGATCGAGGTCTGGCCGTTGATCTGAATGCCCGTGCTGTCGGCCGTGCCGCTCAGGCCGCCGGTGAGGCCGGGAGCGAGCACGAAGATGCCCATGTACAGGTCGGTGGCCGGCGTAGGCGTCTGGTAGTAGTAGAAGAAGGACGAGTCGGCCGCGGCGACGGCCGGATTGACGTCGCCGCCGCTGCCGCACCGCGCGGGGTCGCCACTGCAGGCGAAGCCGTCCTGGTTGCTGCCGCTGAAGCCGCCGAACTCGCCGCCTTCGATGGTGCGGTTGCCGCCCGCGAGGCCCGAAGAGAAGGTCTGCGGACCGCTGCCGGCACCGCCACCACCACCGCCCGATGCCGCGCCGAGCAACTGGATGTCATCGAAGAAATACGCCTTGCCGGGCGGCGCGTCGACCGTGCCCAGGTTGGGCAGCAGCACGATCACGTTGTAGTTCGTGTTCACCGCGTTGATGGTCCACGTCATTGTCTGCCAGCCCACGACGACCGCCTCGTTGGCTTGAACATCTCCGCTGGACGGGTTGCCGGCCGGGCCTTCGAGCTTGAGCACCATCGGGATGCCAGCGGTGGGCGAGTACACGCGCGCCGAGATGGTTTTGCGGCCGGCCTCGAGCGCAATATTGCTCGGCAGCGTGACGATCGCCAGCGCAAAGACCTGACCGCCGGAGCGAAGGACTTTGAGCGCGTTGCCGCTGCCGCCGGTCGGGCCCGCCTCGACGGCACTGCCCTCGGCACCTTCGAACCCGGCGAATGGCGGCGACACGGCGTCGAAGTTTGCGAGCGTCGTGCCACTGCCGCCACCACCGCCTGAAGCCGTGCCGAGCAACTGGATGTCATCGAAGTAGTACGCCTTGCCGGGCGGCGCGTCGACGGTGCCCAGATTGGGCAGCAGCACGATCACGTTGTAGTTCGTGTTCACCGCATTGATGGTCCACGTCAGCGTCTGCCAGCCCACGACGACCGCCTCGTTGGCTTGAACGTCCCCGCTGGACGGGTTTCCGCCCGGGCCTTCGAGTTTGAGCACCATCGGGATGCCGGCGGTGGGTGAGTGCACCCGCGCCGAGATGGTCTTGCGTCCGGTTTCGAGCGCGACGTTGCTCGGCAGCGTGACGATCGCCAGCGCGAAGGTCTGACCGCCGGAGCGAAGGACTTTGAGCGCGTTGCCGCTGCCGCCGGTCGGGCCCGCCTCGACGGTGCTGCCCTCGGCACCTTCGAACCCGGCGAACGGCGGAGACACGGTGTCGAAGTTCGCCAGCACCGTGCCGGTGGTCGGCGGCGGGGGCGGCGGCGGCGCGACGACATAGGCTTTCGACCCGCTCGCGGCGGCGGTATTGGCGTTGCCGGCGATGTCGGTGAACCGGCCGGCCGCCACGCTCACGTTCATGGTTCCAGCGACGTTGGGCGTCGGCGTGACCACCAGCGTCGCCTGGCGACCGCCGACGCGCGTGAAAGCACCCGGCGTCCCGCCATCGACCGTGATGTCGGTGCCGTCGAAGCTGACGCCAACGTCCTCGCTGAACACGAAGCTGAACGTGACCGGGCCGGTCGCGGCGGGGGCCGAGACGTCATTGGCGACGGTCACGGTCGGCGCGCTCGTGTCGGGGCCCGCGGGCGGATTGCCCACCGGAGGCGGCGGCGGTTCGGCATCGCCGCCGCCGCAGCCAACGAGCGCGGCGCCGACAAGCAACAGGGCTGCCAGGGACTTGAGGGTGTTCGCGTGCGACATGTCGTTGAGTCTCCAAGCGGCCCTGCGCGGGCCTGATTCATGAAAATGTGAAAGCGCTTTCAAACTAGAGCAGCGTTTGAGGGATTGGATGGCAAGGCGCCGTCAGTCGATGCTTTCCCTAGGCTGCGATCAGGGGCTGCGCGCCAGCGCCCCTGGCGCCACCGAAAGGGTCTGGCCATCGCTGAAGCGCACGGTGATCGGCGCCTTGCCGGCGTTGAAAGCCAGATACGTCTTCTTGCCGTCGGCGCGCTTGAACACGGCATGGAACGGCGCGTCGGCACGCACACCCAGGTCTGGCGTGCCGAGCTCGTTCAGGCTGAGCAACCAGTGCAGGGTGTGCGAGCGCGTCTCGCCCAGCTCCACCGCGCCCCAGCGGTTCCACTGCGCCAATGCCGGCCCCGGATCGGCGAGCGACTGGTACTTGGCGAACACGTCCTGCCAGATGTCAGGCGGGTCGACCTTCTTGCCCCGTGCCGCCCAGATCACCTGTTCCTCCTTGAGGCCAGCCAGGTTCTTGCGGACGTACTGCGGGTGCGCGGCGATGTAGGTCGACGCGGTGGTGATGGGCAGCAGGTTGATGCCGGTGATCTGGCGCGGATCGTCGGTCCACCAGGTGTTGTGGATGTACTTGCCGCCAAACAGCTGCGCCACGTCGACGTTCTTGTACTCGGGTGCGAGCACCAGGCCGTGCACGTCGAACCAGTAGTGGTCGATCGCCTGCGCCTCGGTGGCATACAGGTAGGCGCCGAGGTCGCGCAACTCGCGGTTGCCCGTCACCTCGCCCCACAGAATCAGGCCGGCCCAGGCGTTGATCGCTTCCGACGAGGACTCCTGGTTGTTGCCGAAGGCACCGTAGTCGCCCACGCCACCCAGGCCGTTGGCCCAGGAGTGACCTTCATAGGGGTCGAAGTTGCGCAGGAACGGGAAGTCGGCGCGGCCGCGTTCGGTGGTCGCGATGTCGGCCACCAGCAGATCGATCATCGCGCCCCAGCGCTCCTTGGCCGCCCAGGCCGGGTCGCGCAGCGCGATCTCGGCGGCGACGCGGATCCAGTAGCCGTACCAGAAGTGATGGTCGTTGACTTCTTCGATGGCGAAGAACTCGTCGGGGTAGCTCGCCACCGCGCCCAGCGTGCGGTCGACGAAGAAGTAGCGCTTCGAGTCGCCCCCGCCCAGCCATTCCTCCATGCGCTTCTTGAGCATCGCGAGGAGCTGCTCGCTGCCCTCCTTGTCGCCCTGCTGCTCGTGCACGTCGAGCAGCTTCATGATGCGCTGCAGCCCCTTGCCCTGCCAGTACGCGCTCTTGCCCTCGGGCAGCATCATGCGGCGCGCGTTGCGCAGGTCGGTCTTCATCACGTCGGCCAGCTCGGCGCGGCGCGGCGAGTCGCCCACCGCCGGCCAGTAGGGCACGAAGCCGACATAAGCGTGCGTGGTCGTGAACTGCGGCGCGGCCAGCAGGCGGATCTTGCCGCGCACCGTGTCGTACGCCGGCCCGAGCTTGCCGTCCACCGACGCGTTGTTGAACCAGTGGTGCGGGTACAGGCCATAGAGCGGCCCGTTGTCGGCGCCTTCCATCACGCGCGTGCTCGCGGTGAAGGTGGTCTCGACCTGGCTGCCCGCAACGTCGTAACGCCACTGCACCCGCGTGCCTTGCACGAAGGCGTAGGCGTGACGCTGCAGCAGCGCGAGCGTCTCGGCCTTGTCGTCCGGCATGACCGCGGCCGAGACGAAGTGCTTGCCGGCCGGCAGTCGCGCGATCCACTCGGTGGCGGACACCGACTCCCAACGCGCGCCGCTGGGCGCGAACAGCGCATAGGCCTTGCCCTTGACGCGCAGCGCCAGCACGCGCGCATCGGCGCCGCCATCGAAACGCTCCCCGGCGGCCGGCAGCCGCACGCGCAAGTCGCCGCGGGAGAGCTGGATGTAGGCGTACGGATTGCCGTGCGCGACGGTGATCCGCATGTCGTCGGCGCCGCGCGCCAGCGAGATGTCGATCGACCAGTCGCCCACGCCCGCCAGCTTGGCAGGCCCGGGCTCGAAGCCCGCCGGCGAAAGCAGCAGCGGATCGCGGTGCGGGTAAGTCACCTCGGTGTCGCGCCGGTCGGTGGGCGTCACTTCCTTGCTCGGCAAGGCCATCTCGAAGCCCTGCTCGGTGGTGCGCACCGTCATCGGCTGCACGAAGATCGGAAACGGCTTCGGATTGAAGATCAGCGTCGAGTACCACTGGCTGGTCGGCGCCGCCTGTTTGAGCATCGCGTCGGTGCGCAGCGGCGCGGCGGGCAGCCCTTTGTCACCGCCCCGCGGCCCCGGCAAGAAAGAACCCTCGCCGGCCTTGACCGGCTGCGCGGCGACGGTCTGCGCCGCCAGCAGCAGCCCGCAGCACAACCACGAGACGAACCGGGCAATGAGCTTCATGCATGCCATTCAAGCACCTGCGAGCAAGGATGAATCCGATGCAGTGCATTCTGTGTGAAAGCGCTTTCACAGGCATCCTGGTTTTCCCGATATCCGCTTGAACGAACCTGCAATCGGGTGGGTACGGGAAAACACGGGCCCGGCCGAGATTGACGATTGCCAAGGTCGATCGCTATGCTGTGAAAGCGCTTTCACCGCGCTGCCACCTCAACACCAACGCCGAGCGAGACGCCATGCACCCTCTGCCTCCACGGAACAACCGGATCACGACGTGGGCCGGGACGAGTGTCATGGCGCGGGCCTGCGGCGTGGCCGCCGCCGCCCTGGGCTTCAGCGCGGGCGTGGCGGCAATCGATTTCGGGCCCTTCAGTCTCACCGGCTTCGCGAAGGTCGACGTCACACGCATCAGCAGCGACTGCCCGCAGAAGGACTGTCAGGTCGAAAAATTCGCCAGCAAGGAGTTCGTCTGGTCGGATGAGCTGGTCCAAGGCGTCGGCTACGGGTCCGGCAACACCGATGTCACGCTGTTCCAGCCGTACCTGGGCGCCAAGTTCGACTTGCCGCGCGGGTTCAAGCTGTCGGGCCTGCTGAGCCAGCGCTGGCGCGACGGCAAGGAGGACTTCGAGGGCTTCTGGTACGAGAAGAACGTCGCCCTCAGCCACGAGGACTATGGCCGCCTGGGCGTGGGCGCCATGACCACGCGCGCCTGGAGCATTGCCGACTTCCCCTTCGGCACCGACATCGGCGTCGGCGATCAGTGGGCCTCATCGGGCGCCGGCTACGGCCTGCTCACGCGCGCCCTGCGCTACACCTCGCGCCCGTTCGACGTGGCCGAAGGCGACCTGGTGGTCGAAGCCACCTATGACGTCGGCGTGAGCGGCTGGAAGAAGAACAAGCCTCGCTTCTGGGAACTGTGGTTCCAGTACCGCCGCGGTGACCTGGGGCTGGACGTCATGTTTCAGGAAGGCAAGAACGGCGGCCCCACCTCCTTCGGTCACGCGCCTTTCAGCAGCTTGTTCTGCGACTCGCGGTTCGACCAGGCACTGGGCGGCTCAAGCCAAGGCATCGCGATGATCATGGCGCGCTACAAGCTGGATGCGAAGCTCGAACTCTATGGCGGATTGCGGCGCAACCGCTGGAGCGGCGCGTACGCCAAGTTCCTGCAATCCGCGCGCGACAACCCGGCCGGCTTCGACATCTGGAACAACCCGTTCAACGTCGACTGGAGCCGCGACCTCGGCGGCGGCGTCTACAAGGGCTACTCCGCCACCTCGAACGATGCGGTGCTCGGTGCGCGCTACCAGATCTCGCAGAAGCTGGCCGCCTACACCGGCATGGTCTACCTCGGCACCGCCAAGACCGACAACCCGTCAGAGCGCGGGCAGTCGAACTGGGCCACGTTCAACGCCGTCGGTCGTGAGCTACGACTACGGTCATGGCCTGCGCCTGAACGGCACGGTCGGCCTGGTGAACTACGGCAGACGCGGCCTCTCCCCGACCAGCATGCCCAGCCACCAGGCGTTCACCGGCATCGACTCGCGCCTCGAAAAGCGCGGCAACTGGATCGGCGCCGGCGCGACCTTCACCTTCTGACATGCACTCGCTCGAGGTCACTCCCATGAAGCCATCGCCCCCGCGCGTCTCCACGATTCGCGCCGCACTCGCGGCGCTGCTGGTCGTCATCCTGGTCGCCTGCGGCGGCGGTGGTGGCGTGCCCTACAACGGCGTGCAGATCCGCCCGCTGAGCCCGGAGTTCACCGCACGAAAGGCGGTGGCCTACGGCGCTTACCGCACCGCGAGGAACCCCTCGGAGCTGGCCGCGGAGGTGATCCCGCCGGCCAACCTCAAGCAGGACCTCGACCTGATGCTGGCCGCGGGCTTCCGCATGATCCGCATCTTCTCCAGCGACGACAAGGTGGCCCGGCAGACCCTGCAAGTCATCGTCGACAACAACCTCAACATGAAGGTTCAGCTCGGCGCCTTCATCCGTGGCGACGCGTCTGCCTCGGCAGCCGAGCTGCCGGCCATCTATGCCGACAACGAAGCATCGATCGCGCAAGCCGTTGCGCTGGCCAACAACCCGGCGTTCAAGGACATCATCCTGGCCGTCAGCATCGGCAACGAGACCCAGGTCGACTTCTCCGGTGTCCGCACCCAGCCTGAGACTCTCGCTGGGTACATCCGCACGGTGCGCAACCAGATCACGCAACCCGTGACCACCGACGACAACTGGCTCGCCTGGGCCCGCATGCCGGCGGTGATCACCAACGAGGTCGACTTCGCTTCCATCCACACCTACGCCCAGCTCGACACGTTCTTCGACCCGAAACTCTTCGACTGGCGCCAGAAGGACGTGCCCGAAGTCAGCCGCGCGGCCGCGATGATGGACGCCGTCCTGGTCGAAACCAAGCGCCAGTACGGCGAGGCGCGCAAGGCTTTCGACGGCAGGGGGCTGTCCTACATGCCGATCACCGTCGGCGAGACCGGCTGGAACGTGCTCGATCCGCGCCTGTCGTTCCGCGCCCACCCGGTGAACCAGAAGATGTATTTCGACCGCATCACCGCGTGGGCCAGACGAAGGCAGGACCGGCCCAGGACCCGATGCCGTGTTCTATTTCGTGGCCTTCGACGAGCCGTGGAAACAAGGCGACGACGGCTGGGGCCTGTTCAACAAGGACCGTCAGGCGCGCTATGCGATCCAGGCCATCAATCCGAACAACTCGCCAGCAGGCGGGGCCACCTGGGTCTGGGCGCCGGGCGCGCTCACCGACGCCGATGCGCTGTTCTTCCGCCCGCCGGTGGTCAACACGGCGATCACCGAGAACAAGTACACCCTGTACACCGACGTGGCGCCGGGCGCCTCCGAAGTGCGCCCCACGGGCCTGAGCTGGGACGCCTTCGACGGCACCACCGCTGCCCGCAACGAGTTCTCTCCCAACTTCGGACCGGGCGATGCCGCCAACGGCCTGGAGATCACGCCACAGCCGGCCAGCTTCGGCTGGGGCCTGGTGCGGCAGTCACCGACGGCCGCCACGGACAACCTGTCGAATTACGCGGCCAGCGGCGCGCTGAAATTCTGGATCCGCACCACCTACCCGGGCAAGATCGAAATCGGCATCGGTACCGACACGCCCGATCGCGAGCCGCAGGAGGCCTATCTGCAGCTGCAGCCGGGCGACTTCGGCTACTGCAACACCGGCGCGTGGTGCCAGGTGACGATTCCGCTGCAGGACTTCATCGCCAAGAACCCCAGGCTCGATCTGTCGCTGGTGCTGTCGCGTTTCATCATCGCCGACGTGTACTCGCGCACCGGCAACGCGCCAGGCAGCACCGTCAAGCTGACCCTCGACGGCATCCACTGGTCGAGGTAAGGCGCCGCGGGCACGCGGTGCCCGCTGCCTGCCTGCGCGTCGCGATCGAATGAGCCTGCAACGATTTGTCCTGAGCACGCGCGACGGCGGCCAGCGCCTGTCCGAGCAGGCGCTGTCGCGTCATGTAGATGACGGCCAGCGGCGCCTGCCCCGCCTGGTGATCGACACCTCGCGCCGCTACCAGACCCACCTCGGCTTCGGCGGCGCCTTCACCGAGGCGGCGGCCACGGTCTGGCAGGCGCTTCCCGAGGCGCAGCGCGAGCAGTTGCTGCGCGATTACTTCGACCCCGAGCACGGCCATGGCTACACGCTCGGCCGCGTGCACATCAATTCCTGCGACTTCGCGCTCGGTAACTACGCGCACGTCGAGCAGCGCGGACGACTACGCGCTCGCCAGCTTCAGCGATCGAGCGCGACCGCCGCGCCCTGCTGCCCTTCATCCGCGCCGCGCAACGCGTGGCGGGCCGCCCGCTGCAGCTGCTGGCCTCGCCGTGGAGCCCGCCGGCGTGGATGAAGACCAACGGCGACATGAACCACGGCGGCCGCCTGAAACCCGAGTGCCGCGCCGCCTGGGCGCAGTGTTTCGTTCGCTTCATCCGCGCCTACGCAGCCGAAGGCGTGCCGGTCTGGGGCGTCTCGGTGCAGAACGAGCCCATGGCGCAGCAGGTCTGGGACTCCTGCCTCTACACGGCCGAGGAAGAGCGCGACTTCGTGCGCGACCATCTCGGGCCCGCGCTGCGCGACGCCGGGCTCGGCGACGTGAAGATCGTGATCTGGGACCACAACCGCGACCTGATGGTCGAGCGCGCCCGGGTGGTCTACGACGACGCGCAGGCAGCCCGCTTCGTCTGGGGCACCGGCTTTCACTGGTACGGCCCCGAGCACTTCGACGCCGTGCAGCAGGTCCACGACGCCTGGCCCGACAAGCACCTGCTGTTCACCGAAGGCTGCCAGGAGGGCGGGCCGCACGTCGGCCCCATCGAGTCCTGGCTAGTCGGCGAACGCTACGCGCGCAACATCGTCAACGATCTCAACCGCTGGACCGTCGGCTGGATCGACTGGAACCTGCTGCTCGACGAGCGTGGTGGCCCCAACCACGTGGGCAATCTGTGCAGCGCACCGGTGCTGGCCGACACCGCAACGGGCGCGCTGATGCACCAGAGCGCCTACTGGGTGCTTGGCCACTTCGCACGCTTCATCCAGCCCGGTGCGCGGCGCGTGCTGTCGGTCGCGGCGCAGGAAGTCGACGCCTGCGCCTTCACCAACCCCGACGGTTCGACCGCGGTCGTGGCCGCCAATCGCAACGACAGCGGGTTGCGCTTCGCGCTGTGCGTCGACGACACATCCAGCGTGGTCGAGCTGCCGCCCCACTCGATCGTGACCTGCGTCGTCGCGGGCGCAACGGCATGACCACGCCCGCCGCCATGCAGGGGCGCTTCGTCGACGGCGGCGACGAGACCTGGTACCGCATCGACGGCCACGACCACGCGCCGCCCTTCTTCGTCGCGCTGGCCAGCGACAGCGACGTCTGGGCCTACGTCTCCACCGCGGGCTCGCTCGCCGCCGGACGGCGCGATGCCGAGGGCGCGTTCTTTCCGTACGAGACGGTGGACCGCATCCACCGGCGCTGGGAGCACACCGGGCCGCGCACCTGGATCCGCCTGCTCGACGGCGAACGCACCGAACTCTGGCAGCCCTTCGCGCCGCGGCTCGAAGGCGGCGTCGGGCCGCGCTCGGTGTGGAAGAACCTGTCGGGCACGCGCTTACGCTTTCGCGAAGAACATCCGTCCAGGCGCATCGCCTTCGAACACGAATGGTCGAGCGCCGCGGACCTGGGCCTGGTGCGCAGCGTGCGCCTGTGGACCAGTGGCGAGGCGATCCGCGTTGAGGTGCTCGATGGCCTGTTGAACCTGGTGCCGCCCGGCGTCGGCGTCGCGCACGCGACGACAATGAGCTGCCTGACCGACGCCTACAAGTGGAACGAGCTCGCCGCCGGCGGGCGGCTCGGCCTGTACACGCTGTGCGCCCGGATCTGGGACCGTGCCGAACCGAAGGAGTCGTTCGAGGCGCTGGTGGCCTGGCATGCCGGGCTGCCGGCGGGCAGCCGCACGCTGCTCTCGGATGCGCAGGTGGGCGCGTTCTGCCGCGGCGAGGGCGTCGAGACCGAGGCGCTCACCCGCGGCCGGCGCGGCGCGTTCCTCGTGCACTTTGCGGCCGCACTCGATGGCCGCGGCCTGGCGTGGCACCAGGTCATCGATTCGCCGCGCTCGCAGGTGCAGGCGGCCAATCTGGCCGCGCGGCTGGCCGCCGGCGACGGCACACCCGCTCAGATCGGCGCCGCCATCGCCGCCAACACCGCCGGGCTCGACGAACTGCTCGCACGCGCCGATGCCTTCCAGCAGTCGGCCGACCCGATGGCTGCGGCCCACCACCGCGCCAACGTGCTGTTCAACATCATGCGCGGCGGCGTGTTCGCGACGGGAACGCGCCTGGACCGCGACGATCTGCGCGCCTTCATCGCGCAGCGCCATCGGCCACTGGCCGCGACGCTGGCCGCGACGCTCGAGCGCTGGCCGGCGCAGATCGAACGCGACGACGCGATCGAAGCCGTGCGCGCGGCCGGCGGTGCGCACGCCGAGCGGCTCGTGCTCGGCTACCTGCCACTGACGTTCAGCCGCCGCCACGGCGACCCGAGCCGGCCCTGGAACAGGTTCAACATCCGCGTGCGAGACGAAGCCGGGCATCGGGTCATCAACCACGAAGGCAACTGGCGCGACATCTTCCAGAACTGGGAAGCGCTGCTGCCCAGCGAGCCGGCCTACGCCGGCTCGATGATCGAAACCTTCCTTGGCGCGATGACGCCGGACGGCTACAACCCCTACCGGATCGGCCGCGATGGCATCGACTGGGAGGTCATCGAGCACGAGAACCCGTGGAGCAACATCGGCTACTGGGGCGACCATCAGGTGGTGTACCTGCTGCGCCTGCTCGAGGCCGCGCAGGCGCACGAGCCCGGCCTGCTGCCCGGCCTGTGGGACCGTGCGCTGTACAGCTTCGCCGACGTGCCGTACCGCCTGAAGCCGCACGCCGAGCAGACGGCCCGGCCCAAGGCCACGATCGTGTTCGACGACGCCGTGCACGCGCGCGCGCTGGCGCGTGCCGCGCGTGTGGGTTCCGACGGGCGCATGGTCTGTGACGAACACGATCGCCCCGTGCTGGCCACGCTCGCCGAGAAGCTGGCCATCATCGTGCTGGTCAAGGCCGGCAGCCTGGTGCCTGGCGGCGGCCTGTGGCTGCACACGCAGCGGCCCGAATGGAACGACGCCAACAACGCGCTGGTCGGCAACGGGCTGTCGGTGGTGACGCTGGCGCACCTGCGGCGCTTCCTGCATTTTATCGATGCCATGCCCGCTGCCGAGCGACCGTTCGACCTGTCGGCGGCAACGCTCGACGCCTTGCTGCGCTTCGGTGAGCTGGTGCGCGGCACGGCGCCGTCGTCGGCCGACGATCCCATGGCGCGACGCGCCTTCCTCGACCAGGCGGGTGCGATCCTCGACGCGTGGCGCGTGCAGGCCTACCAGGGCAGCCGCGGGCGCACGCCTGCGCGCGCACCGGCGGGCCTGCTGCGCGACCTCGCGCGTCACCTGTTGCCGCTCATCGATGTCACGCTCGCGCGCTGCCGGCGCGGCGACGGCCTCTTCCACAGCTACAACCTGGTCGACTTCTCGACCGCGGGGCGCGCCGAGATCAGCCATCTGTACCCGATGCTCGAAGGGCAGGTGGCGATGTTGTCCTGCGGCTTCCTGTCGCCGGCCGAGTCGGTGCAGCTGCTCGATACGATGTTCGCGAGCACGCTGTTCGATCCGAAGCGGCGCAGCTTCATGCTCTATCCCGACCGTGCGCTGCCGGGCTTCCTCGAGCGCAATCGCCTTGACGACGCCGCGCTGGCGCTGCCGGTGGTGCAGACGATCCTCGCCGCGCGACGTTCCGACTTGCTGCAACAACAGGATGACGGCACCGTGCGCTTCGCCCCCGCGCTGTCGAACCGGGCCGACCTCGAAGCGGCCGGCGCCGACCTCGGTGAGCCGCTCGCACCGCTGGCGGCGGCCTACGATCGGCTGTTGCGGCACCGCGAGTTCACCGGCCGCTCGGGCACCATGTTCGCGTACGAGGGCCTGGGCTGCATCTACTGGCACATGGTCGCCAAGCTGCTGCTCGCGGTGCAGGAATGCGTGTTCAAGGCCTCCGACGACGGCGCGCCTGAACTGGCCGTGCTGATTGCGCATTACCGCCGCGTGCGCGATGGCATCGGCTACCGCAAGAGCGCGGCCGAGTACGGCGCGTTCCCGGCCGACCCCTACAGCCACACCGCGGCCGAGGGCGGCGCGCAGCAGCCGGGCATGACCGGGCAGGTGAAGGAAGAAATCCTGACGCGCTGGGGCGAGCTCGGCCTGCGCTTCGAGGCCGGGATGATCCGCTTCGACCCGGTGCTGCTCGACCCGGCCGAAGTACCGCACGAGGGCGCCTTGAGCTTCACGCTCGCGCGCGTGCCCTACCGCATCCGGCGCGGCGCGGCCCTGCGCGTGCGCACGCTCGTCGCGCAGCGCTGGGTCGAGCATGCGCAAGCGCGCTTCGATCCGCAAGCGGCTGAGGCCGTCGAGATCGACTTGCCGCAAGACCTCCAAATGACCCGAACCTGAAAGAGACACCATGTCTGCCACCCCTACCACGCGCAAGGTCCCGTTCGGTCAGAAGGTCGCCTTCGGTCTGGGCATGCTGGCCAACCAGATGTTCCCGGCCGCTTTAGGCATCTTCATGGTGGTGTTGGTGCAGGACATGGGCTTCCCGACCTGGATGTGGGGCATCCTGTTCTTCCTGCCGCGCGCCTACGACGCGGTCATCGACCCGATCATGGGTTTCATCTCCGACAACACGCGGTCGAAGTGGGGCCGGCGCCGACAGTACGTCTTCATCGGCGCGATCATGCTGGGTGTGGGCTTCGTCGCGATGTGGCAGCTCCAGCGCGCGGACGGGTTGACCTACAACTTCGTCTACTTCCTGTTCTGGTCACTCGTGTTCTTCACCGGGCTGACCGTCTTCAGCATCCCCTACGTGGCCATGGGCTACGAGATGAGCGACGACTTCCACGAGCGCACCAGCATCATGGCCGTGGCGCAGTGGATCGGCCAATGGGCCTGGGTCATCGCGCCGTGGTTCTGGGTCGTGATGTACGACCCGAAGTGGTTCCCCAATGCCGACACCGCCGCGCGCACGCTCTCCATCTGGGTCGGCGTGGCGTGCATGCTGCTGGCGATGGTGCCGGCCATCTTCCTCCCCAGCCGCTCGACCCAGGACGACACCCACCTCGTCCCGCTGACCTTCGCCAACGTGGGTCGGGGCTTCAAGGAGTTGGTGGACGGCTTCAAGGAGGCCTTCGGCTGCGTGCCGTTCCGCAAGCTGTGTTTCGCCACCTTCCTGATCTTCAACGCCTTCAACACGGTGGCGGCGTTCTCGTTCTTCATCGTCGTCTACCACCTGTTCAAGGGCGACACCGCGGCGGCAGGCATCTGGCCCACGCTGTTCGGCAGCATCGGCGCGCTCGTCACCACCTTCGCGGTGATCCCCACCGTGGCCTGGATGTCCAAGAAGACGGGCAAGAAGGTCGCCTTCATGCTCTCGCAGGGCATCTCCGTCATCGGCT
Source organism: uncultured beta proteobacterium (assembly GCA_963791595.1). Taxonomy (GTDB): domain Bacteria; phylum Pseudomonadota; class Gammaproteobacteria; order Burkholderiales; family Burkholderiaceae_C; genus JAEMQF01. Next base: position 111,272 of record CAWBTF010000001.1, read on the forward strand.
ACATCCTGCTGTGGTTCCTGATGGTGCCCGGCAAGCCCTGGATGTTCATGTTCGCGCTGCCGTTCTTCTCGTTCGGCATCGGCGGCCTGTTCACGCTGATGATGTCGATGACGGCCGACGTCTGCGACCTCGACGAGCTGGCCACCGGCAAGCGCCGCGAAGGCATCTTCGGCGCCATCTACTGGTGGATGGTGAAGCTGGGCTTCGCCATCGCGGGCCTGCTCAGCGGGGCCATCATGGCGTTCGTGGCCTTCACGCCGGGCGCCGCATCGCAGCCCGCAGGTGCGGTGGACGGCCTGCGCCTCTTCTACTCCGGCGTGCCCATCTTCGGCACGCTGCTGGCGATGTGGTTCATGCGCGACTACGACCTCGACGAGAAACGCGCAATGGAGGTACACGCCGAGCTCGAACGGCGCAAGCGGCAGGCCGCCGCCGGGTCGTCGCAGGGCACAGGGGCACGGGACTGGCTGGTCTCGCACGGCCTGCTGCTGCCGAACGTGGAACGCTCGCCGCTGGCGGGCAGAACGGCCGACGAAGTCCGGGCGCTGTATGCCGAGCAATTCCAGGCCGGCCTGTACGGCCTGTGCTTCAGCGCCTACGCCGAGGGGCAGAAGGCGGGGGACCAGCTGCTGGCCTCAAACGTCGGCCGGCGCATCGACCTCATCGCGCCGCACACGCGCTGGGTGCGCTCCTTCGCCTGCACCGAGGGGCACGAAGCGATCCCCCGGCTGGCGCGCACCAAGGGCCTGAAGACGATGGTCGGGGCCTGGATCAGCCACGACCGCGAACGCAACGAACGCGAGATCGAGGCGCTGATCAAACTGTGCCAGGAAGGCATGGTCAACCTCGCGGTGGTGGGCAACGAGGTCCTGCTGCGCGGGGAGCTGCCCGAGGCCGAGTTGCTGGCCCTCATTGCACGCGTCAAGGCGGCCGTGCCGGAAGATGTGCCGGTGGGCTGTGTCGACGCCTACTTCCAGTTCCTGGAGCGGCCGGCGCTCACCGCCGCCTGCGACGTGCTGCTGCCCAACTGCTACCCGTTCTGGGAAGGCGCCGACATCGCCGTGGCCGCGCAGTACCTGCGCCGCATGCACGCGCTGGTGAAGGCCGCCGCCGGCGAAGGCAAGCCCGTCATCGTGGCCGAGACCGGCTGGCCCGGCAAGGGCCAGCCCGTGGCCGCGGCCGTGCCCTCGCCCGACAACGCGATGAAGTACTTCATCGACGTCCAGCAGTGGGCCCGCGGCGAAGGGGTCAAGCTGTTCTACTTCTCCTCGTTCGACGAACCGTGGAAGCTCGGGCAGGAGGGGGAAGTGGGCACGCAGTGGGGGCTGTGGGACAAGGACGAGCGGGCGAAGCACGGCCGGTAGGTCACCTTGGGTGCGGGGCCTTTCGCGCCGAAGCTGCGCGATGCGCGCAAAGCAAACGCGTGGACGCGAAGGCCGTACGTCGGTGCGCGGCCACAAGGCGTCATACCGAAGCGACCGGCTGGTTGCCTACTCGACACCTGCCCAGCTACCCATCCAAGTCGCGGCAAAAGCGAGTCTCGATGGCGCGGAGTCTCGGTGAGCATTGCGCCAGTCCGGTCATGATCCCCAGACCACACGCATTGGAGAGTGCTGCCGTCCTTGATGATTGAGGGCTCGATGCACAGAGCCAGGCGATGCCTGTCTTTACAGGGCAGTCCCCTGCCTGACGATCTCTTCCTCGATTTCTCTCAACCGATCTTTGCCAAAGAACAACTGGTCGCCCACGAAGAACGAGGGTGATCCGAAGGCGCCGCGCTCAAACGCTGACTGCGTGTTGGCCGCCAGTCGGGCCTTGACCTCAGGGTCTTGCGCCCGCGCCAACAGAGCGGGGCTGTCAAGACCGGCCTCGCGCAACACGGCGGCGATCTCGTCAGGGTCGTCCATGTTGCGGGCCTGCTCCCACATCGCCGAATACATCGCTTCGATGGTTTGGGGTCCGCAACCCAGCGCCTGCGCCGCAACGGCCAGCCGCATGATCTTCAACGTGTTCACCGGAAAGTGCGGATTGAATTTGAATCGGGTGAGCTGGTGCCTGGCAATGAAGCGCTGCACCTCCAGCTTGTCATAGGCTCGCTTGTTGGGGATGTCGGCGAAGGCCTCGGCCGGGGAGCGGTTGTTGCTCAGCTTGAACAGCCCGCCGAGCAGAATGGGCAGGTATTCGAAGCGCACGCCGGTGCGCGCCTCGATGTCCGCCAGCACCCTGTGGCACAGGTACGCATTCGGGCTGCCGAAGTCGAAGAGGAACTGAACTTGGAGTGGCTTCATGGCGTTTGTGTGCAATGTGTCGATGGCCTCGTGCGCTGCATTCACCACGATTCCATCCAGGGCCGCAGTTCGGTTTCGTGGGTCCAGGCGTCGCGGGGCTGCCGGTGAATCTGCCAGTACGCCTCGGCGATGGAGTCCGGGCTCAGGATGCCGTGCTGGTCCTTCATCGCATAGCGCTCAGGAAAGTTCGAGCGGATGAATTCCGTGTCGATGGCGCCGTCGATCACCGGGTGCGCCACGTGGATGCCCTTGGGCCATAGTTCGCGGGCCATGCTCTGTGCCAGGGCGCGCAGGGCGTGCTTGGCACCGGCAAATGCTGCGAAGCCTTCGCGCCCGCGCAGGCTCGCCGTAGCGCCAGTGAAGATGATGGTGCCCCGCCCACGCGGCAGCATCACCTTGGCTGTCTCTCGTCCCATCAAGAAGCCACCGAAGCAGGCCATCTCCCACACCTTGTGGTAGACCCGCGCGGTGGTTTCCGTGATGCCGAAGCGCACGTTGGCGCCGATGTTGAATACGGCCACCTCGATGGGCGCGATGTCGCGCTCGATGCGTTCGACGAGTGCGACCATCTCCTCTTCCTTGCGTGCGTCGCTGCCGAATCCGTGGGCCTGTCCGCCTTCGGTCGTGATCTGCCTGACCAGGGGTTCGAGCTTGTCGGCGGTGCGTCGGGTCACGCAGGCGATGTAGCCCTCGCGAGCGAAGCGCCGGGCGATGGCGCCACCCGTGGCGTCGCCGGCACCGATGACGAGGATGGCCTTCTTGTCAGTCATGGGACGCTTTCTTGGGTTGAATCAAGCTGGGCAGGCTGACGGCTCCGGCCGGCCCGCCACACGGTCGAGTTCCGCGTTCAGCGCAACCATGGGCCGCAATCGGTGTACTTGCAGCGGATGCAGGCTTCGGTCACGACGTGCGTCATGCGGCAGCCTCCTGCGCGGCGCCGACGCGCACGATCTGGACGGGAACGTGCTTGTGCCATGGCGTGCCAGCAAACGGGTCGCGGCTTGCCGTGTCGGTGAGTTCATTGAGCGACACGCCCTTGTGCACGGGCGTGCCGTCCTCCGCCGTGTAGTCGAGTCCGTGGCCATTGGGCAGCGCCACGTGGCCGGGCTGCAGGTCTTCACCCAGTTCGACCGGTGCTTGCGCATGGCCGCGGCGGGTCGTCATGCGGACCCAGTCGCCTTCCTTGCAACCGATCTTCTCGGCGTCGGCCGGGTGCATGCGCAGCGTGCCGAAGGTGCCACGGCGGTGCCAGCCCGCATCGCGGATCGAGGTGTTGCTGGTGTCGCTGCGGCGCTCGCCGGCGGAGAGGACGAAGGGGTAGTCGGCGTCCTGTTGCGGCAGCTTGCTGCCCAGCGTTTCCAGTTCCGCCAGCATCTCCTCGATGCACAGGTTGATCTTGTGGTCGGGCAGGCGCACCGCACGCCAGCTGTCGGTGTACTGACTGACCGAATAGATCACACCGGATGGCTGGGTGAGGATCGCGTCGAACAGCTTGTTGCCCGCCGCCAGCACGCTGCCGCCGAAGCCGGCCCGTGCGGCCGCGTCCCTGTTCTTGCGAACGAACATCTGGCTGAGACCCCACAGCGACGCAGCTGGCGCGAAGCCCGTGGGCAAGGTCTCGCCCAACGTGCGGTAGAGAACAACCGGCGCGTAGCGCGTCACCTTCTCGTCTCGCGCTGCCTTCCAGGCGAATGCCAGGCCGAAGGCCGTGCGGCCCCAGCGCGCGGTGCGGCGCAGCAAGCGGTATTGGCCTTCGTTGAGCTCGCCCAGCGATTCGACCAGACGCGCGTGAATCTCGGCCTCGGTCAGCGTGCCCGGGCGCGGCGCGAACAAGGGCTGCCTGAGGTGGAAGCCGTTGCGCGGGAACTCGACGTTGAAGAACGTCGCTTCGGCCTTCTCGAACTGGCTGCTGGCCGGCAGCACATAGTCGGCCTGCCGAGCGGTTTCGGTCATCGCCACGTCGATCACGACGCTGACGTCGAGTGCCCGCAGGGCCTGCCGCATGCGCTGGCTGTCGGCCAGCGAGTGCACCGGGTTGCTGCTCTCGATGAACATCGCGCGGAAGCGCTTGGGGTGATCGGTGAGGATTTCCTCGGGGATCACGTTGCAGGGGATCAGCCCCATGATGACCTTGGCGCCCGTGACGGGGCTGAGTGATCCGGGCCGCGGCTTGCCACCCGCACTGGAGCCCGCAACGGGCTTCGCTGCGGTTTCGCGCGTCGATGACGACAGGTTGAGCAGCGGCACGAACGCGTTGTTGGTCCCCTGCCGGGCGAAGTGCCCGGTCAGCAACCACACCAGCCGATTCAGGTAGCTGTTGAGCGTGGAGTGCCGGTTCATCTGCACGCCCAGGTCCTCGATCATCGACACGCTCTTGGCCCGCGCGATGCGTTCGGCAACCTGGCGCAGCAAGGTGATGTCGATGCCGCAGGTCTTGGCGCAGTCAGGCACCGAGATGCGCTGCAGGATCTCGGCCACACGCGGGTAGCCGGTCGTGTGCTCGGCCAGCCAATCCTTGGCGACCAAGCCTTCCTGGACCAGGATCGCTGCCAATGCGGCCAGGCACCACGCATCGGTGCCCGGGCGCACGGCGAGGTGGTAGTCCGCCATCTCGGCGGTTTCGCTGCGGCGCGGGTCGATGACGACCATCGAGCGATTCGGGTCCTTCTGGATCTCGCGCAGGATCACCCGTGTGCGCGCGAAGCCGTGCGACTGGAACGGGTTCTTGCCCAGGAAGACCGCGACCTCGGCGTGCTCGAAATCGCCATGCACGGCGGCGCCCATCATCTTGCCCTGGACCCAGGCTTCTCCGGTCTTCTCCTGCGCCAGGGCGTTGGAGCGGTAGACGATGCCCAGGGCCTTGATGGTGCTGTCGGCATAGGTGCCGCCGAGGTGGTTGCCCTGGCTTCCGCCGCCGTAGTAGAGGATGCTGGCGCCGCCGTGCTGGGCTTTGACGGACGCCAGCTTGGCGGTGATCTCCGAAACGGCGGTGGCCCAGTCGATGTCTTCGTAGCTGCCGTCGGCGCGCCGGCGCTTCGGGCTGGTGATGCGGTCGGCGCCGTTTTGATAGAAGTCCATGCGTTGCGACTTCTCGCAGACGTAACCCTGTGAGGTGGGGTGGTCCTTGTCGCCCCGGGCTTTGACGATGCGGCCGCCTTCGGTCTGCACCTCCAGTCCGCAGTTCAGCGAGCAGATGATGCAGGCCGTCTTCTTCCACTCAGCCGCCGGCGGTACGTTCATCCGTTGCCTCGTTGCTTCTGTCAGGCACAGGGTTGCGCCATGAGATAATGAATAATATCCTATAAACACGCGCCCCCGCTGTCAACCCGGGGACATCACAATCAGGACATGCGCTACCCCAAGGACCACAAAGACGCATCTCGACAGCGTCTCATCGAGCTGGGCGGAAGCCATGCGAAGAAGCATGGGTTCAATGCCAGCGGCATGGCGTCGCTGGCTGCATCAGCCGGGGTGACCACCGGCGCGCTGTACAAGCACTTCGATGGCAAGGCCGATTTGTTCGCGGCGCTGATCACAGCCGAGCTGGAGCGCACGGCGACGATGTACGACGGCTTCGACCCAGCCGACGATGCGCGTGCCGCCAGGTCACTGGCGGGCTACCTCAGCCTCCAGCACGTGAGACATCCGGAGCAAGGCTGCCCGTTGCCATCACTCACGCCCGAAATTGCACGTGCTGACGATGCCGCCAAGGCCGCCTACCGGGCTGGACTGCTGGAAATACACGCCAAGTTGCGGCGCCTGACAGCCACGTCGGAGGACGCCTGGACGCTCATGGCCCAGAACGTCGGCGCCGTGATGCTGGCCCGGGCCATCCCCGATGAAAAGCTTCAGCGGGAGATCCTGGCTGCGCTGCGGCAGGCGGGTGAGAAGTTGCTTGCGGATTGCCCCAGCCGCTCGATCAGTTCGCGAGCTTGAATATCTGAACGCCGCTGCGCCATCAGCGTCAGCGCGGCCCGCCGACCGCCGCGGCCAGCGCCAGCAACCACATCGCGCCGAAGACGAACGGCAGCGCCTTGGGCGCCCAGCGCCCGCGCCGAGCAAGGTGCACCTCGGGCGCGAGCGGGCACAGGTCAGCGAGCCCGCTGCGCTCGTACTCGATGCGCACCTGCTCCGCTGCGCGCAGCGCGGTGAACACGCCCACGCCGATCAGCGTGGCGACCGCGATGCCGAAGAGCGGGAAGCCGAACGCCAGCCAACCCGAGGCCTTGGAGGAGAGTGCCACGTAGGCGTTGAACAGCAGGCCCTCGGAGAGGATCAGCCACGTGATGCGGTGGCTCACCAGCACATCCTCGTGCGTCCACTGCTCGCGCAGGGCGCGGTACTGGTCCCACAGCGCCACGTCCGGCGTGCGGTGGGTGTGCATGGGACTGAAGTCGGCGGCCGGCATGCGTTGCCTCAGGCGGCGGCAACCGGCGCCATCAACTCGGGGTACACCGCCTGCATCACCCGCTTGGGCCGCCGGTCCACGGTGAACAGGCCCCAGTGCTTCTCGGGCTCCAGAGGGTCGGGCGAGCCTTTCCACGGCTCGTCGAAAGCCTCGAAGACGAAGCACAGCAGGCCCGCCTCGCGCGTCCAGTCCATCAGGTCCTGGTAGTAGATCGCCTGCAGTTCCTGCACTGCGTGCTCGGCATGCATGCCGCGGCCGTTGCTGGCGGTGCACCAGCCGGCCTCGGTGATGACGAGTGGCTTGCCGGGGTACAGGTTCGCGACGCTCGCAACGTTGGCCTTGGTGTAGTCCAGCGCCTCGTGGATGTGCTTGTACTCCCACACCGGGTAGGTGTGCAGCGAGATGAAGTCGAGTTCGGCCACCAGCTCGCGCAGCTTGTGCTGCCAGGGCACGTAGTTCTCGCAGAAGGTCACCGGCTGCGCGACCGCGGCCTTGACGCGGCGCACGTAGTCGATCATGTGCGGCACCGGGACGTAGTGGTCGGTCCAGTCGACGGTGGCCTCGTTGCCCACGGCCACCGAGAACACGATGTCTTCGTACTGGCGTGCAAGCTTGATCAGGCGCTCGACCTCGGCCTCGTTTTCGCGCTGGTTCGCTTCAAGTTGTTCTTCCGGGTAGGTCGCACCCCAGGGGCAACCAAAATTGTTCATCTCGGCCCCGAGATAGGCACCCAGCATCACCTGGAAGGGCAGCCCGTCCTCGCGGATCACCTGCAGCACGCGCTCGGCGTGCAGGCTGCAGTCGTACAGGCGCAGCAGGCGCCAGTGTTTCTTCAGGATGTGCAGATCCTCGCGGATCTCGGCCACCGACGGGTAGAGCTTCTGGTTCGGATCCTGCCCCTCGCGATAGCCGGAGTAGCAGATGGCGTTGCCTTGGGGAAGCGACAGCATGGTCATCCGAACTTGGGCTTCGCGTCCTTGTCCCACAGGCCCCAGTAGGCGCCGACGTCGCCCTCGGCGCCGACCTTCCAGGCTTCGTCGAACGCGGCGAAGTAGAAGATCTCGATACCGTCTTGTCGCGCCCAGCGGATGGTGTCGATGAAGTAGCGCATCGCTCCTTCTTCCGACGGCACCGCGCCGTGGAAATTGCTGCCCTGGTCGGGCCAGCCGGTCTCGCTGATCAGCACCCGTTTGCCCGGCGCGGCGGCGCGCGTGCGCTGCATCATGGTCTGCATGTAGGCCAGCGCCCGCTCGCGCGGGCAACCTTCCCAGAAGGGGTAGCAGTTCGTCATCACCACGTCGCAGGCAGCGGTGACGCGCGGGTGCTTCTCGAACAGGTAGTAGGCATCGACATAACCCACCGGCACCGCGGTCGGCAAGTCGCGCAGGGCCTGCTTGACATGCTCGATCTGCGCGATCAGTCCGTCCTCGTCCATATCCTCGCGCAGCAGCACCTCGTTGCCCACCGCCACGATGTCGGCATGGCCGGCCCGGGCCACGGCGATGGCGCCGGCGATCTCGCGCTCGTTGATCCTGGCGTCGGTGCCGAGCCAGGCCCCCACCAGCGTCTTCATGCCCATCGATTTGGCGATCACCGGCGTCTGCTCATGCCCGTCGGTGCAGGAGAACGTGCGGATCCAGCCCGTGTGCGGGCGGATCACCTCCAGCCGCGCGCGGATCTGCGCCGCGCTCACCTGCGCTCCGGGCGCCTGCCCTTCAAGGTAGGGGCTGAAACAGAAGCCATGCACGCCGCCGCCGAGCACGACGCCGAACTCTTCGCGCAACGAGGCGCGCGCCTCGTGCGACAGCGGCGGCGGCTTGGGCACGACGGGCGTGCTGCCCGACGTGGCTGCGCCGGCGTTCGCGCTGCCGGGCGCACTGCCCGGCGTAACACCGGGCGCTCCACCGGGTGCGCCACCAGACGCAGCGTCGGACGCAAAGGCAGGTTGCTGCGGCGCCGACGGCGAGCGCGCAGGCGTGGGGGCATTGGCGTCATGGGTCATGAAAGGTCTCCATCTGGCGATGCGTGGCGGTGGCCGGTCACCCTCAGGTGCGCCGCTCGCTCTTGTGGCCCTTCTGCCAGGGCATCACACCGGGGCCGCGGGGTTTGAGCGGGCCGTAGCCGCCGACCTTGTCGTACACGCGCACGTAGTCCACCACCAGCTCGGCGGGGAAGCGGGTCTTGTCGTTCGGCGCACCTGGGAAATTGCCACCGACGGCCACGTTCATCACAAGATAAAAGGGCTGGTCGAACGGCGCGGGCCAAGGGTTGAGGTCGGCTTCCTTCTTCGCTTCCACGCCGGCCCCTTTGACGAGCTTGCTGCAACTCCACCAGTGGCGGTAGGTGCAGGTCTGCACTTCGTCGACGAAGAAGCGGATCTCGCCCGGTTCCCACTCCACGGCGTAGGTGTGCCAGTCCGAGACCAGGCTGCCCTGCGTGCCGTTGCGCAACGCGTGTGTCGTCGTGATCAGCGAACGCTTGGGGAAGGTGGATCCGAAGTGGATGCTGTTGAGCACCTCCTCGGGCTTTTCGCCCACGATCTCCATCAGGTCGATCTCGCCCGAGGCGGCCCAGCCGCCGTACTTGTCGTCCACCGGCAGCATCCACAGCGCCGGCCACAGGCCCTTGCCCCAGGGCACCTTGGCGCGGAACTCGACCCGGCCATAGAGTTTGCTGAACAGCACCGTGCCGTCGCGCGCCTTGGTCTTGAGCCGCGCCGAGGTGTAGCCGCAGCCGTGCAGCGGCGCCTTCACCGCGCGGATGACGAGGCAGCTGTCGCGCAGCACCACGTTCTCCGGCTCGTGGGTGTAGTACTGCAATTCCTCGTTGCCCCAGCCGGGCACCCAGGCGTGGTTCTTGTAGTCGTAGAAGCCGTTGCCGATGTCGAAGTCCCACTTCGAACGGTCGACGCTCTTGCCGTCGAACTCGTCGGCCCACACCAGCTTCCAGCCTTTGCGCGTCTTGGTCGCCATATCAAGCTTGCGCAGCCAGCGCAGTCTGCTGCGATGTCTGGCGCTGCTGCCGTTGTCGTTGCAGGAAATCGCGGTACCAGCGGGCGCTGTCCTTGGGCGTGCGCTGCTGCGTCGCGTAGTCCACGTGCACGATGCCGAAGCGCTTGGCGTAGCCCGAGGCCCACTCGAAGTTGTCGAGCAGGCTCCAGACCATGTAGCCGGCCATCGGCACGCCCTGCGCCAGCGCGTCACCGACCGCGGCGATGTGCGCGGCGAGGTAGGCCGCGCGCTCGGCGTCGTGCACGCGACCGTTGACGAGCTCGTCGCGGAACGCGGCACCGTTTTCCTTCACGTACAGCGGCGGCACCGGCCAGTCGCGGTGCAGACGCAGCAGCAGCTCGGTCAACCCCGATGGGTAGATCTCCCAACCCATGTCGGTCAGCGCCAGACCGCTGCCCGCGGCGCGCCAGGAACCGTCAGCGCTGGCCACCGAGCGCGAGTAGTAGTTGATGCCGAGAAAGTCCATCGGCGTGGCAATGGTCGCCATGTCGTCGGCTTCGATGCGCGGCGCGTCGGCGCCGAGGAAATCGAGCACGTCGGTCGGGTAGCGGCCATGGAACAGCGCGTCCATGTACCAGCGCACGAGGCGGCCGTCGTCGAGCTGCGCCTGGGCGATGTCGGCCTGGAGAGCGGTTGCCGCATGGATCGGCGCGAGGTTGAGGACGATGCCCAGCGGCGCACGGCAGCCTGCGTCGCGCAGCGCGTGCAGTGCCAGGCCGTGGCTGAGCAACAGGTGATGCGACACCTGGACCGCGGCCGCGCGGCTCTTCTCACCCGGCGCAAACACGCCCCACTCGTGCCCCATGGTCGAGATGACCCAGGGCTCGTTGTGCGTGGTGATGGCGGCGAGCCGGTCGCCCAGGTGCGCGTGTACACCCAGTGCGTAGTCGGCGAAACGGTGAACGGTGTCGCGCTGCGTCCAACCGCCCCGCTGCTGCAGGGCGTCGGGCAGATCCCAGTGGTTGAGCGTCAGGTAGGGCTTCAGGCCGCGCGCGAGCAGGCCGTCAACCAGGCGCTCGTAGAAGTCCAGGCCGCGCGGATTCCACGCGCCCTGGCCGTCGGGTTGCACGCGGGGCCACGACACTGAGAACCGGTAGGCATCGACGCCGAGCGACGCGATCAGGTCCAGGTCCTCGGACAGCCGGTGGTAGTGGTCACAGGCGATGTCGCCATTGCTGCCGTCGGCGATGGCGCCCGGCCGCTGGCAGAAGCGATCCCAGATCGAAGGGCCTTTGCCGTCGGCGTACGCCGCTCCCTCGATCTGGAACGAGCTCGTCGCCACGCCCCAGACGAAGTCATCTGGAAAGCGGCAGTTCGGCTCGATGGGAAGTGTCTGCATGGGGCGTCAGCGCGTGCCGGCAGCGACAGGCAGCAATGTGAAATCGATTATTCGATTGGTGTGAAAGCGCTTTCAGATGTTAGGCGGGCACGGCGTTGACTGTCAATCGAGGGTAAGTGCGGAGGAGCTAACCCGCCGCGCGGGTCGACTCGCGCACGATCAGCCGGGGCGTGGGTACCTCGACGCGCGGCCGCTCTCCCGCCAGCAAGCTCAGGATCGCGCGGGCGGCCAGCTCGCCGAGCTCCTGAATCGGGTGGTGCACCGTCGTCAGCGGAGGCACCATGTAGAGCGCCCCGGCGACGTCGTCGAAGCCGACCAGCGAGACGTCGTCGGGCACGCGCCGGCCGTGCCGGTACAGGCCCAGTGCTGCGCCGATGGCCATCTGGTCGTTGGCTGCAAAGATCGCGCTGAAGCGCGTGCGCCGCTCCAGCAGCTGCTCCACGGCCAGCAGGCCGCTGTGCTCGGTGAAGGCACCAGGCACAACCAGGGTGGGCTCCACGCGCAGGCCCGCGGCCTCGATGGCCGTGCGGTACCCGTGCTGCCGCTCGACGGCATCCGGGTGCTCGACGACACCACCGATGAAGGCGATCCGCCGATGGCCGAGGTCAATCAGATGCTGGGTGGCTAGGCGTGCACCTTCGCGGTTGTCGAAGTCCAGCGCGAGCAGGCCGGTGGCCTTGAGGCTGCGGCCGGTCACCACGACCGGCAGCGAACGCGCCACCGAACGCAGGGCGTGGTCGGACAGGCGGCCGGTCAGCACGATCAGCCCGTCCACGCGACGCGAGCGCAGGACGTCGATGCAACGCGATTCCTCGTCCGCGTGCCAGTGTCCGCTCATGAACAGCGGGCTGTACCCGGCCGCCGAGAGCGCAACTTCGATGCCGCGCAGCGCGGCGCCATAGAACGGACTGTCGATCGCCTGCGTGATGACACCGATGCTCAAGGTGCGCCCACCGGCCAACCCGCGCGCCACCGGATTCGGCACGAAGCCCAGCTTGGCGACCGCGTCTTCCACCGCCGCACGCTTGTCCCCGCTGACCTCGGCCGTTCCGTTGAGGATGCGCGACACCGTGCTCGGCGATACGCCGGCGTATTCGGCCACCATCCCGAGCGTCACCTTCGCCGGCGTCGCGCTCCGATTGCGGATTGACTTGTGCACCTTGAACCTGCTCCCATGTGGACGCTCACTCGAGGGCGGCAGTGTATTTCGTGTCCATTCGTGCGAGCGCTCGCACTCAGCAGCGCGCGACACGCGTGCGCACCTGATGCCAGCGCCTCCGGCGACGACGAGGGATCACTCCAACGGCGCCGAGCCGCGGAACGCGTCAGGAGCGGCAGGCCCGGCGCAGGAACTGTCCTGCGACGAACAGGTCGCGCGCGACGGCCCGGCGCACCGCCGCGCCGTCGCGCCGGCCGATTGCGACGAGCGCATCGTCGTGCGCATCGCTGAGCACCGGCAGCGCCTGCGGGTCGTCGCCCGCATCGCGCGTTCGGCCCACTCGGAGCTGAAGCCGTAGGCCGCGCAAGGCAGCCCACCGCCGATCGGCTTGCCCACGACCACCGCGTCCGGCTGCGACCCAGAAGCCGGGCTCGGGCAGCACCATGCCGATGTTGGTCATGGCCGGTTCGGCCAGCACGCAGGCGACGTCGCCCGCCGCCAGCCCGGCCTCGAGCGCCGGCAGGTCGGATGTCGCTGGCGGCCGCCTGGGCGGCGTCCGACAGGCGAAAGCGCAGCATCAGCTCGCTGTTTTTGCCGGCTGGGCGGCAGGGCGGCCCAACTGCCCTCGCTCGGAACGTGGCATGCGCGCAGCGGCGAACGGCAGCACTGGGTCGAACGCAGCCAGTCATCGCCACGCCGAAGGCCTGACGCCAGTCTACGCAGACGAGTTTGATTTCAGCTCGCCGACCCCAACCGCGCCTTCACGAACCCGCTCGCCGCATAACGCGTCACCCGAGCGTAGTAGCGATCGGTGAGGCGCTGCACCATCGCCGCGTAGGCGTCCATCAACTCGGGGCGGATGCTGAAGTGGTCGTAGTTGACGACCACGTCGATGCGTTTGCCCAGCGGCGCGACGCGGCTCGACACCTCGGTTTCGATCTCCTCGATGTCCTGCTCGGTGTCCACCGCCAGGCCTTCGAAGTTGATGAACAGCACCTGGCCGCGCTCGTCGAATTCGATGCGCTGCGCGAGCGGCAGCGTCAGCATCTGTTCGCGCAGGTTCATCGCTTCCGGCACGAACAGGCGTGCGTCCATCAGGCGCAGGTTCGGGCTGATCGCGGGCGTGAAGTCCATCTGCGCGAGCACATGGCGTTCCAGGTCGATGCCGGGCGCGATCTCGATCAGCTCCAGCCCACCTGTTGCCGCGAGCTGGAACACGCAGCGCTCCGTCACGTAGAGCACGCGCTGGCCGAGCTGGCGCGCGCGCTCGCCGCTGAAGGTGCGGTGCTCGACTTCGCGAACGAACTTTGCGCATCGTGCCTTCGCTGTCGATGTGCACCTTGCCATCAACGATCCGCACCTGCAAGTCGCCCGCGGTGAAGGTGCCGACGAACACCACTTCGCGCGCCGACTGGCTGATGTTGATGAAGCCGCCCGCGCCGGCCAGGCGCGTGCCGAACTTGCTGACGTTGAGGTTGCCCTGCGCGTCGGCCTGCGCCAGCCCGAGCACCGCGATGTCCAGGCCGCCGCCGTCGTAGAAGTCGAACTGGTTCGGCTGGTCGATGATCGCCTGCGTGTTCACCGCGGCGCCGAAGTTCAGGCCGCTCGCGGGAATGCCGCCGATCACGCCGGGCTCGGCGGTGAGCGTCAGCAGGTCGATCACCTCCTCTTCTGCGGCGACGTCGGCCACGCCCTCGGGCATGCCGATGCCCAGGTTCACGACCGCGTTGCGGTGCAGCTCCAGCGCGGCACGGCGCGCGATCACCTTGCGCTCGCCCATCGGCAGCGGCGCGAGCGTGTTCATCGGCACGCGGATCTCGCCGGCATACGCCGCGCTGTACTGCGTGACGAAGGTCTGCATGTGGTGCTCGGGCTTTTCCGCGACGACCACGCAGTCGACCAGGACTCCGGGAATCTTCACCTGGCGCGGGTTCAGCGAGCCGCGCTCGGCCAGGCGCTCCACCTGCGCGATCACGATGCCGCCGCTGTTGTGCGCCGCCATCGCGATCGCCAGCGCTTCGAGCGTCAGCGCCTCGCGCTCCATCGTCAGGTTGCCGTCGGCATCGGCCGTGGTCGCGCGGATGATGCCCACGTGGATCGGGAACGCCTTGTAGAACAGCACTTCGTCGCCGTCGATGTGCATCAGCCGCACCAGGTCTTCTTGCGTCGCCGCATTGACCTTGCCGCCGCCGTGGCGCGGATCGACGAAGGTGCCCAGGCCGATGCGGCTCAGCGTTCCCGGCTTGCCCGCGGCGATGTCGCGAAACAGGTGCGTGATCACGCCTTGCGGCAGGTTGTAGGCCTCGATCTCGCCCGCCACCGCGAGCGCCTGCAAGGCGGGCACGAGGCCCCAGTGGCCGCCGACGACGCGCTTCACCAGGCCTTTGTGGCCGAAGTGGTTCAAGCCGCGCTTCTTGCCGTCGCCCTGGCCCGCGGCGTAGACGAGCGTCAGGTCGCGCGGCGCGCCGCTGCCGGTCTCGGCCAAGGTCGCGAGAAAACGTTCCTCGAGCGCCACCGCAATGCCCTCAGCGAAGCCGATGCCGACGAAGCCGCCGGTGGCCACGGTATTGCCATCGTGGATCAGGCGCACCGCCTCGGCGGCGCTGACGATCTTGTTCGGCCGCGCCGGACTTGACGCACCGAGCTTGGCGGTATTCAGGTGCATGAGCGTGTCTTGTTCGAGGTGGCGCAGGACCGCATTGTGCAGAAGATGTTCGTGCATGGCGGAGCGCCGGACCTTCACGAATTGATACTTCAAACGCGGGCTGCGCAATCGGGGGCCGACCCGGACCGAACTGACTGCGCTAAAGTCCGCGCATGGGGTTTTCGATTAGAACGCTGTTGATCTGGCTGCTGGTGCTCGCGCTTCCCGCGCAGGGCGTGGCCGCCGCGACGATGGCGTTCTGCGGCCCGAACCATCACGGCGCGGGGCCGGCGGCGCATTCGCCGCGTGCCAATGCCGAACATGCCCACCACGGCAGCGCTGCCCAAGAAAACCGCATGCACCATGGCGTGAGTCACGACGAGCACCACGGTGCGCACCACGTTGTGCATGCCGGCGCACACCACGTCGGGGCGGCGCAGGCCGACGAGGGCGCTTCTTCGGTTCAGCTCACCAAGGCACCCGCCAATCTCAAGCAAGCCGACTCTCAGAAGTGCAGCGCCTGCGCGTCATGCTGCTCGGCCGCGGCGTTTCCGACCTCGGCGCCGTCGGTGGTGACACCGGATTTCAGCGCCACGGTCTTCGCGATCGTGGAGCCTAGCGTCGATCCGTTCGCCACCGCCGGGCCTGACCGCCCACCTCGAATTTTCCTCGCCTGACCGGCGGCTCGGGCGCGTGCGCTGACACGCGCCGTCTCGCCGGGTCTCGTATTTCCGGCGCTGCGTTTGCAGCCCCGGAGCATCAAGACTTCGACGCGAGGAAATCATGTTCCATTCCCATTGCGATTGGCGCGGACGCTGGCCCGCTGCATGGCGTGCGGTATGGCTGGCGGCACTGGCGGGTGCAACTGTCACGGCGCATGCGCAAACCGCCACGCTCGCTGCAAGGCCCGATCCGCTCGACCCGAAAGCCAAGGTTCCTGCTCCGGCCTACGACTCGTCGTTCGCCCGATACCGGCGCCTGAGCGACGCCAAGCCGATCCCCTGGCGCGACGCGAACGACACCGTGACCGGCATCGGTGGCTGGCGCGCCTACCTGCGCGAGGCGCAACGGCCTGAAGCGGCGCCGGGCGCGAAGCCTGTTCAAGCACCAGCCCCCGCCGACGCGGCCAGGCCCTTGCCCGCGGCGCCAGGCCGCGCCGCGCCATGAGCACGAACCCCGCGCGCCTGTCGAGTGTCTTGTCCGGCGTCGCCCTGCTGGCCGGCTGCGCGTCGTTCAGCGCCGACGGCGGTTTCTCGACGGTGCAGCGCTCTGCCAACCAACACCTCGGCAAGGAGGTGGTCTGGGCGCGATCCGACGCCGACCGGGATTCGATCGAGCAGCGCGTCGCCGAACTCCTGGCCAAGCCATTGACGGCCGACGCTGCCGTGCAACTGGCTTTGCTGAACAACCGCGGCCTGCAGGCCACGTTCCAGGAACTCGGCATTTCGGAAGCAGAAGTGGTTCAGGCTGGCCGCCTGCCGAACCCGGGCTTCAGCTTCGCGCGCCTGAGGCGAGGCGACGAGATTGAACTGGAACGCGGCTTTCACTTCAACTTGGCGCGCCTGCTGGTCAGGCCATTCATCGCTCAGGTGGAAGCACGCCGCTTCGAGCAGACCCAGGCGATGGTGGCGATGAGCATGCTGTCGCTCGCGGCCGACACGCGCAAGGCCTATTTCAATGCCGTCGCTGCCGGCGAGACCGTGCGCTACATGCACCAGGTGCAGCAGGCGGCCCAAGCCAGCGCCGAACTCGCGAGGCGCATGGAGCAGGTCGGCAACTTCAACAAGCTGCAGCGTGCACGCGAACAGAGCTTCTATGCCGATGCGGCGCTCAACCTCGCCCGCGCCGAACAGGCGCAGCGCTCGACACGCGAGCGGCTGATCCGGCTGCTCGGGTTGTGGGGTGAGCAATCGCAGTTCGCTTTGCCCGAACGCCTGCCCGAACTGCCCAAGGAGCCGCTGGACCAGCCCGAGATCGAAGCCGTGGCGCTCGCACAGCGACTCGACGTGCGCGGTGCCAAGCTGGCTGCGGAGCAGACCGCGAAGAACCTGGGGCTGATCGCGGACCACGCGTTTCATCAACGTGCTGGAGCTCGGCTTGATTCGCGACACGTCGAATGCTGCGCCACCGCGCCGCGGCTGGGAGATCGGCGTCGAGCTGCCCTTGTTCGACTGGGGTGACGCGCGCGTCGCACGCGCCGAGGCCGTCTACATGCAGACCGTGCACCGTGCTGCCGAGACCGCGATCAACGCGCGCTCCGAAGTGCGCGAGGCGTACTCGGGCTATCGCTCGGCGTTCGACATCGCGCGCCATCACTTCGACGAAATCGTACCGCTGCGCCAGCGCATCGCAGAAGAAAACCTGCTGCGCTACAACGGCATGCTGATCGGCGTGTTCGAGTTGCTCGCCGACGCGCGCGCGCAAATCGCCAGTGTGAACAACGCCATCGAATCGCTGCGCGACTTCTGGATCGCGCGCTCCGACCTCGACATGGCGCTCATCGGCAAGCCCAGCCTGGGCGTGCCGGCAGGCCCCGCGATCACCGCCGAGCCCGGTGGCGCGGCACATTGAACCGCAAGGAATGCACATGGTTTCCCGACGCAATTTTCTGGGCAACGCGGGCGCCGTCACAGCGGCCGTGACCGCCGCCGCAGTGAGCAAAGTAGCACTGGCCGCCTTGCCCGAACCCGTGATCCAGACCAGCGCCGACACGATGCCGCCGCTCGTGCCCAGCACCGGCCGGCCCTACAACCCGGTGGTCACGCTCAACGGCTGGACTTGCCCCTGGCGGATGAACAACGGCGTCAAGGAGTTCCACCTCGTCGCCGAGCCCGTAGTGCGCGAAATGACGCCGGGCTTCAAGGCGCACCTGTGGGGCTACAACGGCCAGAGCCCGGGGCCGACGATCGAAGTGGTCGAGGGGGACCGGGTGCGCATCTTCGTCACCAACAAACTCGGCGAATTGACCAGCGTGCATTGGCACGGCCAGCGCCTGCCTAACGGCATGGACGGTGTGACCGGGCTGACCCAGCCCGGCATCCCGCCGGGCAAGACGTTTGTCTACGAATTCGTCGCGCGCCGCCCCGGCACCTTCATGTACCACCCGCACGCCGACGAGATGGTGCAGATGGCGATGGGAATGATGGGCTTCTGGATCACGCACCCGCGCGTTGACAACGGTCGCAGGCACCCGCTAATCGACGAAGTGGACCGCGACTTCGTGTTCCTGCTCAACGCCTACGACATCGACCCCGGCAGCGCCACGCCCAAGATCATGACGATGCTCGAATTCAACCTGTGGAGCTGGAACAGCCGCATCTTCCCCGGCATCGACTCTCTGAATGTGCGGTAGAACGACAAGGTGCGAATCCGCATCGGCAACCTGACGATGACGAACCACCCGATCCATCTGCACGGCCACGAGTTCCTCGTCACCGGCACCGACGGCGGGCCCACGCCGAAGAGCACGCGCCAGTACGAGGTCACGGAAGACATCGCGGTCGGGCCAGATGCGGCAGATCGAGTTCCTTGCCGACGAGCCAGGCGACTGGGCTTTCCATTGCCACAAGAGCCACCACACGATGAACGCGATGGGCCACAACGTTCCGACGATGATCGGCGTGGACCACCGCGAAGTCGCCCGCCAGATCACCAACCTGATCCCCGACTACATGGTGATGGGAGAGCGCGGCATGAAGGACATGACGGAAATGGAAATGCCCTTGCCCGACAACACCGCCGCGATGATGACCGGCACAGGCCCGTTCGGCGCCGTGGGCATGGGCGGAATGTTCAGCGTCGTCAAGGTGCGCAAGGACCAGAAACCGGGCGACTACGGCGACCCCGGTTGGTACAAGCACCCGCCGGGGGAAGTGGCCTATGAATGGACCGGCGCGTTGCCCGACCCGGCGCGCTTCAAGTCCGAAGGCGCCGGGTCGATGGCACCGCTGGCACGGCCCAAGCTCGATGCCGAGGTGACAGTGCGCAAGCCGGGTGCCGATTCCAGCCAGCACAAGCAGCATTGAGCCGCACCGCAATGAACTTGCCGCTTCTCGAGAACCTGAGAAACGCGCCCGACCTCAGCCGGGCGCTGGCGAACTACCGTCGCTTGGCCGATGGTTACGACAGCACGTGCCAGCACATCGAGGCGCTGCGTCTGAAGGCAGTGCACGCGCTGGCATTGCGCGCCGGCGAGACCGTCTTCGACATCGCGTGCGGAACCGGGCCGACCCTGCCGCTACTGGCCCGCGCCGTGGGGCCCGGCGGACATGTCATCGGAGTCGAACCGAGTCCCGAAATGTCCGGGCAGGCGCGTCAGCGGATTGCAGCGCTGAACAGTGACACGCGCATGCATGTCGAATGCTGCGCCGTGGAAGATTTTCGCCCTGCGGCACGTGCCGACGCGATGCTGCTGTCCTACACGCACGACGTGTTGCAGTCGCCTCATGCGGTCGAGCGCCTGGTCGCGGCGGCGCTGCCGGGCGTGCGCATCGCGCTGCTGGGCATGAAGACGCTGCCCTGGTTGTGGGGTTGGCCGGTCAATGCCTTCAACATGTACCGGGCGCGCCACTACCTCACCACCTACGCCAACCTCGACCGACCGTGGCGCCTGCTCGAGGCGCGGGGCGGGCAGGTGCGACTGCTTCACACAGCGCTGTGCGGCAGTGCCTACATCGCGCTCGTCAGTCTTCCTGCTACGCCTGCCGGGCGCGATGCGACCGTCAGTTCGCCTCCCCACCCATGACCCTGAAAGGATTTCCCATGAAGCACCCAGCAACCGCGATCGCATTGACGCTGGCGCTGAGCGTCGCAGCCCTTGGCGCATGGGCCGCCGGCTCGCATGCCGGCGGACACGGCGAGTCCGCCATCGGCGAGCCCGGCAAGGCCGCGAAAGTGACCCGCACCGTGCAGATCGACATGAGCGATGCGATGCGATTCAGCCCCGCGAGCATCGACGCGAAGCAGGGCGAGACGATCCGCTTCGTCGTGAAGAACTCCGGCAAGGTCAAACACGAACTCGTGCTGGGCACCGAAAAGGAACTCAAGGAGCACTATGAAGTGATGAAAAGACACCCGGAAATGGAGCACGACGATCCGAACATGGTGACGGTCGCGCCGGGAAAAACGGGCGAGGTAATCTGGCGTTTCACGAAGTCGGGCAAGGTCGACTTCGCCTGCCTGCAACCCGGCCATTACGACGCCGGCATGAAAGGGCAGGTCAAGGTCGCGGCCGGCAAGGCCGACGGCCACGACAAGCACAAGCACTGAATTCGCACAGCTCGGTCCAACCCAAACCATTGAAGAAGGAAACCTCATCGTGAAGAACCTGAACCTCATTCTGTCGGCCGTATCGCTCGCCGCCGCGCTGTCTGTCAACGTCGCCGCGCACGCGGCCTCGCACCTGACCGATGCCGAAGTGCGCAAGATCGACAAGGACAACGGCAAGCTCACGCTCAAGCACGGCGAGATCAAGGACCTGGACATGCCGCCGATGACGATGGTGTTCAACGTCAAGGACAAGGCCATGCTCGACAAGCTTCAGCCGGGTGACAAGGTCAGGTTCAAGGCCGTCAAGGAGGACGGCAAGTTCACCGTCACCGAGATTCAGAGCTCCAAATGACGACAGCTCAGCCGCATGGGCCACACGCGGGCCATCCGGTGGCCGCGCTGGCGGGTGCCGCCACGCCCGCACTGAAGGACCCGGTCTGCGGCATGACGGTCACCGAACAGTCGCCGCATCGCCTCGAACACGCAGGCCATCCCTACTACTTCTGCGGCGCGAAGTGCAAGGCGAAGTTCGCCGCCGAGCCGGCGAAGTTCTTGCAGCCCGGGCCGGCGATTCAAGCGGCGGTCCCGCAAGGCCCCGAGCCGACGCCAGGCACGATCTACACCTGCCCGATGCACCCGGAAATCCGGCAGTCCGTCCCGGGAGACTGCCCCAAGTGCGGCATGTCGCTCGAGCCGCTTCTGCCGGAACTGGAAGAGGCTGAGAGTCCAGAGCTCATGAACTTCCAGCGGCGCTTCTGGTGGACGCTGCCACTGACCGTGGTCGTGACGGTGCTCGCGATGTTCGGCCACCGCTTCGGCTGGTTCGACATGGCGGCGCAAAGCTGGATCGAACTGATGCTCACGCTGCCGATCGCGCTGTGGGCAGGCTCGCCCTTCTTCGTGCGCGGCGCGTTATCGATCGTGAATCGCAGCCCGAACATGTGGACGCTGATCGGCCTGGGCACGGGCGCCGCGTTCATCTACAGCGTTGTCGCCACGCTCGCGCCGCAACTGTTTCCGGCTTCCTTCGTCTCGATGGGCCGGGTCGCGGTCTACTTCGAGGCGACCGCGGTCATCATCTCGTTGACGCTGCTCGGGCAGATCTTCGAGCTGAAGGCGCGCTCGCAGACTTCGGCGGCGATCAAGTCGCTGCTCGGCCTGGCGCCGAAGACCGCACGCCGGATCGCGGCCGATGGCAGCGAGGCCGATGTCCCGCTGACGCATGTGCACGTCGGTGACCTGTTGCGCGTGCGTCCGGGCGAGAAGGTGCCGGTCGACGGCGTCGTGGTCGAAGGCAGCAGTGCGATCATTGAGGCGATGTTGACGGGCGAGCCGCTGCCGGTGACCAAGCGCGCGGGAGACAAGCTGATCGGCGCCACGCTGAACACCCGCGGCGCACTCGTGATGCGCTCCGAACACGTCGGCTCGAGCACCGTGCTCGCCCAGATCGTGCAGATGGTCGCGCTGGCGCAGCGTTCGCGCGCGCCGATGCAACGCCTGGCCGACACGGTGGCGGGCTACTTCGTCGTCGGCGTCGTCAGCATCGCGCTGCTGACCTTCTTCGGCTGGGGCTTCTTCGGGCCTTCGTCGGCCAATGAATCGAGCTGGGTCTACGGCCTGATCAACGCGGTGGCGGTGTTGATCATCGCCTGCCCCTGCGCGCTGGGTCTGGCCACGCCGATGTCGATCATGGTCGCCACCGGTCGCGGCGCAACCCACGGCGTGCTGTTCCGCGATGCCGCCGCGATCGAGAACCTGCGCAAGGTCGACACCTTGATCGTCGACAAGACCGGCACGCTGACCGAAGGACGGCCCGTGTTCGAACGTGCCGTGGCGGGCGCAGGATTCACCGAGACCGACGTGTTGCGCCTGGCGGCGAGTCTGGACCAGGGCAGCGAGCATCCGCTGGCAGCGGCCATCGTCGCGGCGGCGCGCGAGCAGCAGTTGCTGCTCGACAAACCCGAACAATTCGATTCCGCCTCAGGCATCGGCGTGCAGGGCAGGGTGGCCGGCAAAGCCCTCGCACTGGGCAACACGGCACTGATGCAGCAGCTCGGCGTCGATGTGGCGCCGCTGGCAGCGCAGGCCGAGGCGTTGCGCGCGCAAGGCGCGAGCGTGATGCACCTGGCCGTCGACCAGCAGCTCGCCGGCCTGCTCGCCGTGTCCGATCCCATCAAGGCGACGACTCCCGATGCGCTGGCCGCCCTGCGCAAGGCGGGGCTGCGCGTCGTGATGGCCACCGGCGACGGCCTGACCACGGCACGCGCCGTGGCCCAACGGCTGGGTATCGACGAGGTGCACGGCGAGGTCAAGCCGGCCGACAAGCTCAAGCTCGTCGAGACGCTGCAGCTGGAGGGCCGCGTCGTCGCGATGGCCGGCGACGGCATCAACGACGCCCCGGCACTCGCCAAGGCCGACGTCGGCATCGCGATGGGCACCGGTACCGATGTGGCGATGAACAGCGCCCAGCTCACGCTGATCAAGGGCGACCTGCGCGGCATCGCGACGGCGCGAGCCCTGTCCGTCGCGACGGTCGCCAACATGAAGCAGAACCTGGCCTTCGCCTTCGTCTACAACGCCCTGGGCGTACCGCTCGCCGCGGGTGTGCTGTACCCATTCACCGGCTGGCTGCTGTCGCCGATGATCGCCGCGCTGGCGATGAGCCTGAGTTCGGTGTCGGTGATCGGCAATGCGCTGCGGCTGCGCGGCGCCCCCCTGCGGCAGGACTGACGCGCGGCGCGGCGGCGGTGGACATCCTCGCGCACTCTCTGTGGGCCGGCGCCGGCCTGGCGCTGGCGCGCCGCCGCTGGCCGGTGCGGGAGCTCCGGGCGCGCACCGTGGCGCTCACGATGGGGCTGGCTGCGCTGCCCGACGTGTTCCATCTGCTGCCGATCGCACTGTGGTGGATCGTCGGCGACGGCACGCTGGCGACGCTGCTCGCCTATGCGATCGCGGTGCCGGACCAGGAGCCCACGCTGCCGCCGATCGTGCACCTGCTGTCGCACCATCTGCACTGTGTCGCGCACTGCGCGATCGCCGCTGCCGCGGTCACGCTGCTGCTGTGGAGCGTGCTGCGGTCGCTGTGGATTCCAGTGCTCGGCTGGTGGTCGCACATCGTCATCGACGTGTTCACGCATTCGGCGGATTTCTATCCGGCACCGGTGCTGTACCCGATCACGCAGCGCGGGTTCGACGGGCTGGCCTGGAACACGCCGTGGTTCTTGGCCGCGAACTATCTGGTGCTCGCCGCGGTCGGGCTTTGGCTGTGGCGATCCAAGTGATGGCGCGTGACTTCGGCCGCTGACCGCCCCCGCAGTGCCGCGGCCAGCGTGGACAATGCGAAGCTTCCACATGGGCAGGCGCGCGCTGCGTCCCATGGTGATCGGGGCAGGAACTTCTCCCACCGAGCCCAGCACTTCCGCCCCGACGGCCAGCAGCAATGCGCCACCGCGGCGCCAGGCGCCCGCAGCTCCCGCGCCGTGATCATGCTCATCCTCAGGGGCAGACGCTTCGGTGTGCAAATGGTCGGCGCAACAACGGTCCGGTGCCTCGGTTTTCGGCGCTGTCGCGGCGCTGTTGTCGCTCGTACTCACGGTGGCGTCCTTCTGCTTGTTGGCGCCATTGCAAACCCTGAAGTCGGTGTAGAGTCAAGCCCTTCGTAGCCGCAGGGATTCAGGATGCAAATCGGTGACTTGGCCGAATCCACGGGCACCGCGGTCGAGACGATCCGCTTCTATGAGCGCGAGGGCTTGATCCCCGCGGCGCGTCGCGCCGACAACAACTACCGCGTCTACACGACCGTGCACGCCGAGCGCCTCGCCTTCGTTCGGCACTGCCGCAACCTGGACATGACGCTTGACGAGATCCGCACGCTGCTTCGACTGCGCGATTCGCCGTCCGGAGACTGTGGCGAAGTGAACGCGCTGCTCGATGAGCACATCGCGCATGTCGCGCAACGCGTGCGCGAGCTGCGCGCACTGGAGAGGGACTTGAAGCTGCTGCGTGCACGCTGCGGCACGCCGCACGCCATCGACGAGTGCGGCATATTGAACGAGCTGGACAGCGCGGCTGGTCGCGGCGCGACAGGCCATCCACATCGGCACATCCGCGGAGCGCACTGACTCGTCGGCACGGCCTTCGGCTTGGCTCGTCGCAGCCGTCGCGCTCGGCCTTGCGAAAGTGAATCGATGAGCGAAGTTGTCCAGAACTCCGAGTTGGCGTGCCCGCAATGCGGTCACGTCAAGCGCGAGGCCATGCCCACCGATGCCTGCCAGTTCTTCTACGAGTGCGAGTCTTGCAAGACGGTGCTGCGCCCGAAGCCGGGTGACTGTTGCGTCTTCTGCTCGTTCGGTTCGGTGAAGTGCCCGCCGGTCCAGGCGCAGCAGTCGTGCTGTCGCTGACCCGAGATCGAATGCGGTCGAATGCGATGATGAAGTTCGCAAGCTCTGGAGCGTTGCTCGCAGTCATCCTGTGCCCCGCTCGTTTTCCCAAACTTGCGCTCGGTCCATCGATCGACATGGACATGATCATGGGTGCCATGCACAGCACGCGCGCGACGCCATGATTTCCGCGGCCCGCGGCGTCTTCCTGCTCGCCGCCAGCCAGGCGTTGATGCTGTCCGGGGTCGTGCTGTCGATGACGCTTGCCGCCATCCTGGGCGCTGCGCTGGCCCCTGACAAAGGGCTGGCCACGTTGCCGATCGCAGCGATGGTCGTCGGCACCGCAATCACTTCACTCCCCGCCGCTCTGCTGATGCGCCACATCGGCCGCCGCGCCGGCTTCGTCGTTGGCGCCGGAGTCGGCCTGGCCGGCAGCGCGGCAGCGGCGGCGGGGCTGTGGTGGGGCAGCTTCAGCCTGTTCGTGCTCGGGCATCTGCTGATCGGCGCCTATCAGGGCTTTGGCAGCTACTACCGCTTCGCAGCCGCCGAGGTCGCAGGGCCGAAGGACGCGAGCCGCGCGATCTCGTGGGTGGTGGCTGGCGGAGTGGTGGCGGCTTTCGCCGGGCCGCAGCTCGGCATCTGGGGCCGCGACTGGTTTGCTCAGCACGCCTTCCTCGGTTCCTACCTGGCGCAGGCTGCCCTGTCGCTCGCCGCCATGCTGCTGCTGTCGCGGCTGCGGCTGCCGCCGCCGGCGGCGCTGGCGCACGCCGAGGCGCGGCCGCTGCGCGTCATTGCCGCGCAGCCGGCGTTTCGCGCCGCCGTGCTCGGCGCCACGCTCGGCTACGCGGTGATGATCATGGCGATGACCGCCACTCCGCTGGCCATGCTCGGCTGCGGTTTCGGCGCTGGCGATGTCAAACCGGTGATCCAGTGGCATGTTGTCGGCATGTTCGCGCCGTCCTTCTTCAGCGGCGCTCTCGTGGCGCGCTTCGGCGCGCCGCGCATCATGCAGTCGGGCTTCGTGCTGCTGCTGGGGCATGTTGCCTTCGCCGCCTCTGGCGTAGAGTACCTGCACTTCCTTTCCGCGCTGGTGCTGCTGGGCGTGGGCTGGAACTTCGCCTTTGTCGGTGCCACCGCGCTGCTGACGCAGACCTACCACCCCGCGGAGCAATCCAAAGTGCAAGCGCTCAATGAATCGGTCGTCTTCGGTCTGGTGGCGCTCAGCAGTCTCGGCGCCGGCTGGCTGTATGACCGCTTCGGGTGGACGATCCTGAATCTCGCCGCGCTGCCGCTGTTGCTTGTCGCATTGGCCTCGGCGCTGGCGATCGGGCGGCGTGAGCGCGCAGCCGGGGCACGCGTATGAGCGACCCCGTCTACCTCGACTACAACGCGACCACGCCGGTGGCGCCCGAGGTGCTCGAGGCCATGCTGCCGTTCCTGCGCGACCAATTCGGCAACCCGTCGAGTGCGCACCCGACCGGCCGGCGTGCGGCCCTGGCAGTTGCCGAAGCACGCGAGCGGGTCGCTGCCTTGATCGGCGCGCAGCCGCAGGAGATCGTCTTCACCGGCTGCGCGACCGAAGCGAACAACCTCGCACTGCTCGGCGTGGCGCGGGCGATGCCGCCAGGCAAGCGCCACCTCGTCGTCAGCGCGGTCGAACACCCGGCGGTCCTGGCGCCCGCCCGACACCTTCGCGAGCAAGGCTGGGGCCTGAGCATCGTGCCGGTGGACGACACCGGCCGGGTCTCGTCGCAGGCGGTGGCCGCGGCGTTGCGCGACGACACCGCCCTGGTGTCGGTGATGCACGCCAACAACGAGGTCGGCACGCTGCAACCGATCGAGGAAATCGCCCAGCTCACGCGCCGGCGAGGCGTGCTGTTGCACACCGATGCGGCGCAGTCGGCGGGCAAGGTCGCGCTCGATGTGAATGCGCTTGGCGTCGATCTGTTGACGCTGGCCGGGCACAAGTTCTATGCGCCCAAGGGTGTCGGTGCGCTCTACGTACGCGCCGGGACGCCGATCAGAGCAGTGCTTTTCGGTGCCGAGCAGGAGCACGGTTTGCGCCCCGGCACCGAAAACGTCGCGGCGATCGTGGGTCTCGGGGTTGCGGCCGAGTTGGCACGCAGGGACTCGGCCCGAGTGGCGGCGCACCTGCGCGAACGCCGCGACCAACTGCATGCCTTGCTCGCGCACGACGTGCCGGGTCTCGTGCTCAACGGCCACCCGCAGCACCGCCTGCCCAACACGCTGCACGTCTCGTTCCCCGGCGTCAGCGGGCGTGCGCTGCTGCAGGCGGCGTGCGACAGCGTTGCTGCCTCGGTCGGCTCGGCGTGCCATTCCGAGCAAGACGCCGTCAGCGGCGTGCTCGCCGCGATGGGGCTCGATGCCTCGCGCGCATTCGGTGCGGTGCGTCTGTCGGTGGGGCGAATGACGACGGCGGAAGATGTGCGCCGCGCAGCCGGCGCGCTTGCCGCGGCGTGGCGGCGCCTGACTGGGACGTGACGCCGCAACGGCTCGACGCGTGGTACGACACCGCCACGGCGACGCTGAACGGGTGCACCGCCCCTGTCGCCGTGGCGGCAGGCGGCGCAGTCAGGGCCTGCGGAACCTCTTGATCAGACGAGGGAGGAATGCAACCGCGCCCAGCAGCGCGACGGCGAGCAACGTCTTCTGGACCATGCCTTCGCCCCCGGCGATGGCCTCGCGACCCGCATCACCGAGATAGCTGTAAGCGAGGGCTCCTGGCAGCATGAAGACGTACGACGCGGCGACATAGTGAAGCAGGCGAATCCGCGTCAGCCCCAGCGCGTAGTTGAGCAGGTTGAAGGGCAGCAACGGCATGAGCCGGACAAAGGCGACGAAGCGCCATCCTTCGGATTCGACGCCATCGATGAGCTGCCGGGTCCTACCGCCCGCCTTGTGCTCGACCCAGCCGGACGCGAGGTAACGCGCGATCGCGAACGCGAGCGTCGCGCCGAGGGTGGCACTGGTCAGGCTGTAGAGCGTGCCCAGGACAGGCCCGAACAACGCACCGCCAGCCAGCGTCAGCAGCGCGCCGGGCAGGAACAGCAGGGTCGCCGCCACGTACACGCCGACGAAGATCACCGGTCCCCAGATGCCCGCGCGTTGCACCCAAGCCTCGAGCGCGGCAGTATTCAGACCATCGCGGTGAGCGAGCGCGAAGGCGATCGAGGCGATGAGCACTGCGAGCAGCGCAGCCCGCGCCACCATCTTGGCGTTCATCGTCAATTTCGATGACCCTGGAACCGCGAGAAGAGCCAGTGCTTTTCGAGGAGCACCTTGGCGGCGTGCCAGAGGACACTCGGAGTGCGCAGCCTGATCGCGGGCACCGGCTCGGCGTAGAAGTTGCCCTGTGCCATCCCGGCGCGCCCGCTGCCGCTCTCGATGAAACAGGCTCCTTCGCCTGAGAACTGCCTCGGTGTGCCGCGCCCCGTCCACGCTGCGACGATGTTGTGGGCGACGATCTCGGCCTGCGCGTGGGCAAAGACGCCCGCCTTCGGCAGCGGCCGACCCATCTTGAGCGGAATCACCGTGACGTCGCCGATCGCGTAGACGCCCGCGAAGCGGGTCTCGAGGCTGTGCCGATCGACAGGGATCCAGCCGGATTCGTTCGCGAGGCCGGATTCGCGAATCGCCGCCGGCGCCCGGTGCGGTGGCACGTAGAACAAGAGGTCGAACTCGGCGCTGGCACCGCTGGCGAAAGCGAGCCGGCGCGCCGCCGCGTCGACGGCGCTCACCTGGTGCTCGGGCGAATAGCGGATGCCCCGCGCCTCGATCATGCCGCGTACCGCGGCGCCGAGCTCCGGACCGGCCACGACCATGGGCTGGGGCTCGGCGGCGTAGAAGTCGATTTGCGCGCGCTCGCGGATGCCACGACGGCGCAGGTAGGCATCCACCAGCAGCGCAGCCTCGTAGGGCGCAGCCGGGCACTTGTAGGCTGGCGCGGTGGTGAGAATCACGATGCGCCCACCGTTGAACGCGCGCAGTGCGGCGTGTCCCGCGCTCGCGCCTTCGAGCGTATACAGGCAGTGACCGGCCTGCGCCAACCCCGGCACCGCTGCGGGGTTGTACTCGGCGCCCAACGCAATCACGAGCGCGTCGCCGTTCAGCGTGCGGCCGTCGACGTTCCACTGCGCGCTCTTGCGGGCGAATCCGCGTGACCTCGCCGCGAATGAATTCGATGCCCTGGCCGCCGAGCTGGTGGAGCGGCCTCGAGATCTGCGGCGCCTGGCGTTTCCCGACCAGCAACCAGAGCAGCGACGGCGGAAATACATGCTCCCCCGCACGATCGATCAACACGACCCGATCAGACCGCGGCAGCGCCCGGCGCAGGCCTTGCGCGGCGACGATGCCGCCGAGTCCGGCGCCCAGGATCAATGCCGTGCGTGCCACGGCTCAGAACACCAGCACCTTCTCGGCCCACTGCGTCCATTCGGTCAGCTCGTCCATGCTGCTGCGATGCACACCATCGACCAAGCGCTCGACGGCCATGCCGCGCGCGTCCATGCACGAGCCGCAGACGCCGACCGTGCCGCCATGGCGAACCACACCACCCAGCATGTCGCCAAGGTTGTAGTAGCCACTCGGTACCTTCTGCCCTGCCGCCGCGCACGCTACCGCATCGCCGATCAGGAACACCTTGACTTCGGCGCCTGCCATCACCAGCAGCGAGCGCGCCAGCCGAAGCGCGTTGTAACTGCGCTCGGTGCCGTACGGCGGGTCATTCAGGATGAAGAGCGTCTTTTTCATGATGCGGGCCTCGGTTTGCGGTTGGCGTGAACATCGAGCTGTGGCTCGGGCCGGCGGTTGATCGCGTAGCCACCTGGAGAATCGCGCAGCGGCTGAACGAGCAACTTGTCCAGGCGCAACTCCTCGCGGCCGCGGAATGCGTCCACACCGATCGTCATCGCCTCGTGGCCCGCCGCGGGTTGCGCACGGTAGGTGCCGAACAGGCGATCCCACCAGGGCAGGTTGAAGCCGAAGTTGCTGTTCGTCTCGTTGTAGACGATCGAGTGGTGCACGCGGTGCATGTCCGGCGTCACGATCGCCCAGCGCAGCATGCGGTCGAGTGAGCGCGGCAGCCGCGCGTTCGCATGGTTGAACATGGCGGTGCCGTTGAGCAGCACTTCGAACACCAGCACCGCGATCGCCGGCGCGCCGATCGCGGCGACCGCGGCACACTTGATGCCGGTCGAGATGAGAATCTCAAACGGGTGGAAGCGCGTTCCGGTCGTGACGTCGAAGTCGAGGTCGGTGTGGTGCACCCGGTGCAGGCGCCACAGCGTCGGGACCGCGTGGAACATCACGTGCTGGAAGTAGATCGCGAGATCGAGCAGCACCACCGCAAGCGCGACCGCGGCCCACGCCGGGAGCCCGACCGCATTCACGAGTCCCCAGCCGTGCGCCTGCCCGGCGAGAGCGACCGCGATCGCGGCACCCGGAGCGACGATGCGCAGCACAGCAGCGTCCAGCAGCAGCAGCCCGATGTTGTGCGGCCAGCGCGCGCGCCGGCCGAAGGCTTGTTGCCGGCGCGGCGCGAACACCTCCCACAGCGCCATGGCGAGGAAGATGAAGAAAAACACGCCGAGCCGGATCACCGGTTCATAGGCAAGGGCACTGCTGCTGGTCATGGCGTGGCGACGCTTTCTGCTGCTATATTTCGCTTCGAATCGCGGAATCTATTAATCAAGCGATCGATTGAATACTAGATCATGATGCCGGCCATGTCAATGCAACAACCCATGCAAATACCCGCGCACAACCCGAAGCGCGAACTTTTCCAGCAACTCGCGCGCATCGGCACCGCGCTTTCGAGCGGTACGCGGCTCGAATTCCTGGAGTTGCTCGCGCAGGGCGAGCGCAGCGTCGACCAGCTCGCCACGATGACGGGCGTGACCGTCGCCAACACGTCGCAGCATTTGCAGAAGCTGCGCCAGGCCGGGCTGGTGACCGGCCGCAAAGAGGGCCAGTACGTCTTCTACCAATTGGCCGGTGATGCGGTGGTCGGCCTGTTCGAGGCGCTGGGCAAGGTCGGCGAAGTGCACCTGGCCGAAGTCGAGCGCATCGTGCGGCTCTACTTTTCAGCAAAGGACGATCTGGAGCCGGTTCCGGCTCAGGAGTTGCTCGATCGGGCGCGCAAGGGCCTGGTCACGGTGCTCGACGTTCGGCCGCCCGAGGAGTACGCAGCCGGACATCTGCCCGGCGCGGTGAACATCCCGATCCACGAACTGCAGAAGCGCCTGGGCGAGTTGCCCAAGCGCAAGGAAGTTGTCGCCTACTGCCGAGGGCCTTACTGCCTGATGTCCTACGATGCCGTTCAGTTCTTGCGCCATCAGGGACTCAAGGCAAGACGGCTCGAGGCCGGGCTGCCCGAGTGGCGCCACGCGGGGCTGCCGATCGAGCACTGATTGCGCGAAGTTGTCGACGCGAGTCGCAGCGAAACGGACGCGCCGTTCACGGGATGCGCTCGCGTATCAGCGCTGCAACCGCACGTTGACCCGCAGCCGGTGGGTCGACTTGTTGCTCCACATCCAGCAATAGTCGTCGCGAACGGCGACGCGCAGAGCGTCCTTGCCGGCGAAGACCTGCGCCTGCTTCGCCGGGAACTCGGTTTCGGTGCCGACGTGGTAGTGGATGTTGAAGTCCACCGGCGCCGACGCGTCGAAGCTCCAGCGGATCACATCGCCGACGCTGAACTTGCCGCAGAACTCGACGAACTTTCCCGGTTCGACGCTGGCGCTGCGGGTGAACCGGCCGTCCGTGGCCCAGGCGATGTCGACGATATGGCTGGCCGCGAACGCCGGCGTCGCCACCAGCATCGCCAGCGCCGTGACGCAGACATGGGGTCGGTTCATGGTTGCGGCGGCCAGACAGGGCAGATACCACCCGGTATTTGCCCTGTCTGGCCTCGCCTGCGCGCCTTGCGCTCATCCCCGTTGCGGTCCGTCTCAATGCCATTCATTTGTGGGACTGGACACTAGACACCGACGAACTGCGCCATCATGCCGGCGTCCTCGTGTTCGAGGATGTGGCAGTGAAGCATCAGCGGCGAGGCTGATGCCACGGCCGGCGTTTGTACCGCGACTGCGACGGTCTGCATCGCATCGACGCTGAACGTGTCGCGCAGACCGCGCTCGTACAGCGCCGGCGCGGCGCCGTCGCGCGACACCAGCGACAGGTGCACGCCATGCACATGCATCGGGTGCGCCATGGGCGTCATGTTGACGAACCGCCAGACTTCAACCGTGTTCGCCGGAACCGCGAAGTCGATGCGGTTCAGGTCGAAACGCTTCGCGTTGATCGTGAATGGGCTACCCATCATGCCGCCGTCGAGATTGAACGTGCGCGATGTCGCGCCGGCGCTTGGCGCAACCGATGGCGCCGCCGCAAGACTGGCAGGCGGAACCGCCATCGCATTGCCTTGCCTGGGTAACGCAACGCGGAATTTCATTGCAGTGACTTCCGGCGCGGGTGAGCCCACGCTCATGCCCATGCCGAACCCGGTGCTGCCGACGGCCGTGCCGGCGTACAGGCGTACTTCTTCGCTGATCGCGACGCTGCGCAAGTCGACCAACAGCTCGGCGCGTTCGCCTGGTGCGAGCGCGATCGCGGCGCGCGCGACGGGTGCGGCGAGCAGCCCGCCCTCGTTGGCCACCTGCAGCATCGGGGCGGCGTTGCCCAGGCGCAGGATCAAGGTGCGCGCATTGCAGCCGTTCAACAAGCGCAAGCGCACCCATTGCTGCGGGGCCTGCCACACCGGCCCGAACGCGCCGTTCACCAACAGGCGGTCTCCCATGTATCCCGTCAGCTGCTCGTCCGCACGCAGCGCATAGTCGATCTGGCCCGATGCAGTGAAGCGCTTGTCCTGCAGCACCAGCGCGAGGTCGTCGACGCCCCAGGTGCCCGGCAACGCGCCCGCGGGAACGGCAGGATCGTCGACGATCAACAACCCGGCCAGCCCCGAGACGACTTGCCGGCCGGTCGCACCGTGCGGATGCGGGTGGTACCAACAGGTCGACGCCGGATTGGCCACGGTGAAGCTCGCCTGCCACGTTGCGCCGGGCGCGATCGCTTGATGCGGGCCACCGTCGGCTTCGGCCGGAACGAGCAGTCCATGCCAATGCGCCGTCGTGCTCTCGCCGATGTTGTTCTGCACCCGTATCGTGGTCTGCTGCCCGGTGCGCAGGCGCAACGCGGGGCCGAGAACCGCGCCGTTGTAGCCGAGCGTGTTCGTCGCGACGCCATTCAACAATTGCGCGCTGCCGCGTTGCGCGACGAGCGAGAACAAGCGCCCGCCGGAGCCGTCGTCCAGCCCCTGATCCAACGCGATGATCGGCAAGGGCGGCGCAGCACCCGTGCCGGCGAAGGGGTCGATGAGCGGCGCCGCGACAGCCTGACCCATCATGCCGGCGTGTCCGCCGCCGCACGCGGCAAGCTGCGCCAGCGCCGCGCCCGCTGCGCCCAACGTCAACGCACGGCGGAGTTGATCGACGGATGAAATCGACATGGCGCCGTCGGGGCCGCCTGCAACTGTTTTCAGCCTCTGAATCATGCTCCTGCCTCACTTCGGATAGCTGGCATAGACGGTCGCTGCGCCCGAGCGGTCGATCAGCAGAACGTGGTACGGGTCCTGGCGCGTCCCCATCTCCATGCCGGGTGAGCCCACAGGCATGCTCGGCACGGCCAGGCCGATGGCTTCGGGTGCCGCTTCCAGCAAACGCTTCACTTCGCTGGCCGGTACATGTCCCTCGAGCACGTAGCGACCCACGGTGGCGGTGTGGCAACTGCCGAACTGCTGCGGCATTCCGAGTCGCTTGCGCTGCTCCGCCGTGTCGTCGACATCGGTCACGCGTGACGGCGAAGCCGGCGGCCCTCATGTGCTTCACCCACGCGCCGCAGCATTCACACGCTCGGCTCTTGAAGACGTGCACCTCCTTGGCGGACACGTCGGCAAAGAAGGGCAGTGCGACAAGAGCGCTGAGCGCCGCCGCGCTGCCCAGGACAAAACGCCTTTTCATTGCATGGTCCTTGTCGGTGTTGGCTCAGTTCAGGGCTGAGCTTGCGCCGCCATTTGCCGGTGCGCCGCGGCCATGCCCTCGTACTCGGCGGCGATGCCCTCGTGGCTGCGAACAATGGTGTTGCAATGCGCCGGCATGCTGGCGCCGCCGCGTCCGCCCGCGAGGTTGCCTTGATAGCTCTTGGCCATCTTGCGATGGTTCTCCGCAATCGCGCGAGCCTTGGCGACTTCCCCGTCGTAATACCTGGCCAGTGCCTCGTGATCGCCACGCGTGCGTGCGGCCTCGATGCGCTGCAGCAACTCAGGCGAGGGGGCGCTCGGGCCCGAGGCGCAACCGGCAACAACGAGGCTCAGCAGCAACATGGTTGCGAAGCGCCGGTACGATTTGAAATGGGTGCTCATGATGGGTTCTCCAAAGTTGGCAAAGTGATCACTGTTCAAGGTCGTGGCCGATCGGCCTGACCGGCGACGCCAGGTCAGAGTCGAGCGGGATCAGCGGAGCGCGCCGCTCGCTTCGCCATCGTGTGATGGCATTGCGAGGCTGGTGGCAGGAGCACTGGTCAGAGCTGGCGCGCAGGCCGTCTGCCAGTGGCAGGCGCTATAGCGCCAGGCGCAGGAAGGCGAGTCTGATCGGCGGCGCCGTGGCGCGATCGCCGCGGTGCGCCGGCGGCGTGACCGGCTCGGCAACGCGAGCGAGGCCGGTCATCGCAACTTCCACCGCAGGCAGCGCGTGGCCTTGAACCTTGTCGAGCGGCGACTTCAGCGCAGTAACCGCAACCGCAGCCTTCTCGCAGAAGTCCTGGCAGTTCGACTTTCCGGGAGAATCTTCATGACCCAGCACGCCTTCGAGTGGCGCCGGCTGCGGCGCGTGATGGCGCCCGCCGCTCGCCGCTGCCGCGCTGTCGTGAACCAGCTGATCCCGTGCAGGCGATGTGAATGCCCGACCCCCCGGCGCCATGGCGCTCGGGGTGAGGCACGCCTGCACCACGCCGCTCGCAATGCCGAACAGCCACACGAACAGCGTACGCGCTGCCCAGCGGCGGAGTTGTTGGCGGTTGCGCAGCATGTGCATCCGTGTCGCGATCATTGATTAAATCAGGCTAAGCCAAACGCGGTCCGGCCTTGTTGATGTGCGTCAACGGCTGCCGATGTTCATGGCTCCTTCCCCGTGGCGCCCGCCGCCTGCGGCGGCAACCGCGGAATCCTCTGTGAAGCACGTCGGAGTTGCCACTGCTTGACCAGCGCATACAGCGCCGGAATGACGCCGAGCGTCAACACCGTTGAGGAAATCATTCCGCCGACCATCGGCGCGGCGATTCGGCTCATGACCTCCGAGCCGGTTCCCGTTCCCCACATGATCGGCAGCAACCCGGCCATGATCGCCACCACGGTCATCATCTTCGGCCGCACGCGCTCGACCGCGCCTTCCATCACCGCCGCGTAGAGATCGGCGGCCGCGGGAAGCCGGCCGTCCCTGCGGCAGCGCGCCTGGGCAGCGTCCCATGCATGATCGAGGTAGATCAGCATCACGACACCGGTCTCGGCAGCAACGCCGGCCAGCGCGATGAACCCGACAGCTACCGCGATCGACAGGTTGTAGTCGAGCCACCACATCAGCCACACCCCGCCCACCAGCGCAAACGGCACCGACAGCATCACGATGAAGGTCTCGGTGAGCCGCCTGAAGTTGAGGTAGAGCAGCAGGAAGATGAGCAGCAGCGTCACTGGAATGACGAGTTTCATCTTCTCGAGCGCGCGCTCCATGTACTCGAACTGGCCGCTCCACGTGATGTAGTAGCCCGGCGGGAACTTCACCTGCTCGGCCACCGCCTTGCGCGCGTCCGCCACATAGGAGCCGATGTCGCGGCCGCGGATGTCGACGAAGATGTACGCCGACAGCAGCGCGTTCTCGGTTCGGATTCCCGGCGTGCCCCGCCCGACGCGCACCGTCGCCACCTGGCCAAGCGGGACCATCGCGCCTCCCATGATCGGAACCAGCACCTGGCGCTCGATCTGCTCGGGGTTCGTGCGCAGCTCGCGCGGGTAGCGCACCGTCACGCCGAAGCGCTCGCGCCCCTCCACGGTGGTCGTCACCATTTCGCCGCCGAGCGCGGTGCCGATCACGTCCAGCAGATCGCCCACCGACAGGCCGTAGCGCGCGAGTTGCTCGCGGTCGGGCTCGATGTTGAGGTAGCTGCCGCCGGTCAGGCGCTCGGCAAACGCGGACGTCGTGCCGGGCACGCCCTTCACGACGGTCTCGATCTCCTTGGCGAGCTTCTCCATCTCGCCGAGGTCCTTGCCGAACACCTTGACGCCGATCGGCGTGCGGATGCCGGTGGACAGCATGTCGATGCGCGCCTTGATCGGCATCGTCCAGGCGTTGGCGACCCCCGGAATCTGCAGCGCGTGGTCCATCTCGGCGATCAGCTTGTCGGTCGTCATTCCCGGCCGCCATTGATCTTGCGGCTTCAGGTTGATGACGGTTTCGAACATTTCGGTCGGCGCGGGGTCGGTCGCGGTGTTCGCGCGGCCCGCTTTGCCGAACACCGAGCTCACCTCGGGGAAACTCTTGATGATCTTGTCTTGCGTCTGCAGCACTTCCGCGGCCTTCGTGATCGACATTCCCGGCAGCGACGTCGGCATGTAGAGCAGCGTGCCTTCGTTGAGCGTGGGCATGAACTCGCTGCCCAGGCGCGTCGCCGGGTAGTACGACACGGCCAACGCGATCAGCGCCAGCGCGATCGTGCTCTTCTTCCAGCGCATCACCGCGGCGATGATCGGGCGATAGGTCCAGATCAGGAAGCGGTTCAGCGGGTTCTTCATCTCGGGCATGACATGGCCGCGGATGAACAGCAGCATCAGCACCGGCACCAGCGTCACCGAGAGCAGCGCGGCACCGGCCATCGAGAAGGTCTTGGTGTACGCGAGCGGCGAGAACAGCCGCCCCTCCTGCGATTCGAGCGTGAACACCGGCAGGAACGACACCGTGATGATGAGCAGCGAGAAAAACAATGCCGGCCCAACCTCCTTGCACGCCGCAAGCATCGCCTGCGCGCGCTCGGCGCTCGTGTGCGCCGGGCTGGCGCGGTCCAGGCGCTCCAGGTGCTTGTGCGCGTTCTCGATCATCACGATCGCCGCGTCGACCATCGCGCCGATCGCGATCGCGATGCCGCCCAAGCTCATCAGGTTCGAGTTCATGCCGAGCCAGCGCATCGCGATGAACGCGATCAGCACGCCCACCGGCAGCATCAAAATCGCCACCAGCGCCGAGCGCACGTGCATCAGGAACACCACGCAGACCGCCGCGACGATGATGCTTTCCTCGATCAGCGTTCGCGTCAGCGCGGCGATCGCGCGGTGGATCAGGTCGGAGCGGTCGTAGACGGCTGAAATCGTCACGCCTTCGGGCAGACCGGTGGCGATCTCACTCACCTTGGTCTTCAGATTGTGGATGACCTCGAGCGCGTTCTGGCCGTAGCGCGACATCGCGATCCCCGACACGACTTCGCCCTCGCCGTTGAGTTCGGTCAGGCCGCGGCGTTCGTCCGGCGCGAGTTCGACCCGGCCGATGTCGCGGATCGTCACCGGCGTTCCGCCCTCGCTCTTCACGACGAGCATCTCGATGTCGGCCTTGCCGCGCAGATAACCTTTGCCACGCACCATGTATTCGGTCTCGGCCATCTCGACGATGCGCCCGCCGACGTCGCGGTTCGAGTCGCGCAGCACCTGCGACACCTTCATGAGTGCGATGCCGTAACTTCGCAGCTTGTGCGGATCGACGGTGACCTGGTAGGTCTGCACGAAGCCGCCGATCGACGCGACTTCGGCCACCCCCGGAGCCTTCGTCAACTGGTAGCGCACGTACCAGTCCTGGATCGTGCGCAGCTCGGCGAGCGTCTTGTTCTTCGCCAGCAACACGTACTGGTAGACCCAGCCCACACCGGTGGCGTCGGGCCCGAGCGACGGCGACACGCCGCGCGGCAGCCGGCTCGAGGCGAAATTCAGGTACTCCAGAACCCGACTGCGCGCCCAGTAGATGTCGGTGCCGTCTTCGAAGATGATGTAGACGAAGGACGCGCCGAAGAACGAGAAGCCGCGCACGACCTTGGACTTCGGCACCGCGAGCATCGCGGTCGTCAGCGGATACGTCACCTGGTCTTCCACGACCTGCGGCGCCTGGCCCGGGTACTCGGTATAGACGATGACCTGCACGTCCGACAGGTCGGGCAGCGCGTCCAGCGGAGTCTTCATCACCGCGACGACGCCGGCGATCACGATGAACAGCGTGGCAAGCAGAACCAGGAACGGATTCCGGCTCGACCAATCGATGGTTTTGTCGAGCATGTGGATCCCTGCTCAGTGTTTGCTGTGCGAACCTGCGGCGCCGGAGCCGCGGGCATCCGGCGGCGCCGCCCCGATCGACGTCACCACGTACTCGCCGGGCTGGCGCTCGACGAACTCGAACGCCACCGCCTGCCCGGGCTTCAGGCCGCGCAGCAGCGCCGGATTGGCGGCCTTGAACTCCATCGTCATCGCGGGCCATTTCAGCGTCGCCACGGGGCCGTGGTTCAGGCTCATCGTGCCGGCCTTCAGATCGATGCTGTCGATGCTGCCCTGCGCCTTGTGGCCGACGACCGCAGGCGCCGGCGCAGCCGCCGGCCGACCCGCCCATCGAGCCCACCGCTGCTTTCAGGTTGCTCTCGGCGTCGATCAGGAAGTTCGCCGCGACGACGACCAACTCGCCGTCGCGCACACCCTTGATGACCTCGATGTAGTTCTCGCCGCGCGCGCCGAGTTCGACCTCGCGCGGCTCGAAGCGGCCCTCGCCGACCTGCACGAGCACGATGCTCCGGGTACCGCTGTCGATCACGGCCGAGTCCGGCACCGTGAGCACCGGCGTCTTGGCACCGACCTGCAGCTCGATGTGGGCGAACATCGCCGGCTTGAGCAGTTGCCGCGGATTGGCCAGCTCGACCCGAACCGGCACGGTGCGCGTTTCCGCCTTCAGCGTCGGGTACACGTACGTGACGCGCCCGTCGAACGCCTGGTTCGGATACGCGCCGATCTTCACGTTCGCCTTGGCGCCGATTCTGATGAGGCCGATATCCTGCTCGAACACGTCGGCAATCACCCAGACCGACGACAGGTCGGTCACCTGGTACAGCATCTCGCCCGGCATGAAGCGCATGCCCTGCAGCGCCTTCTTCTCGGTCACGACGCCCGACACCGGGGAGGCAAACGTGATCGTTCGCGTGGCCTGGCCGGTGGCGACCAAAGCGCTCACCTGTTCGGCCGAGAACTCCCAGTTGCGCAGGCGCGCCAGGCTCGCCTGCGCCAACTGCTGCATGCCGCTTTGCGCTTCGGCCCCGGCCTCCTTCATCGCCGCCACGCCCTGCATCGCGATCATGTATTCGCGCTGCGCCGCCACCAGTTCGGGGCTGTAGACCTCGAACAGCGCTTGCCCTTTGGCCACGGGCTGGCCTGTCACGTTGACGTGAAGCTTTTCGACATAGCCCTCGAAGCGCGGCGTGATCGCGACGATGCGGCGCTCGTCGGGCTCGACGCGCCCGGCCGCGCGCACGGTCCTGCCGAGCAGGCGTTTGCTCGCGGCCTCGGTTCGCACCCCGAGCTTTTGCACCTTCTCGGGCCCGATCCGGATCCGGTTCGCTGCGCCAGGCTCGGCGCGGGAGTCGTCGTCCTCGCCCTCGTAGACAGGAACGTAGTCCATGCCCATCGGGTCCTTCTTCGGTGTCGGCGAGGTGTCGGCCAGGCCCATCGGGTTGCGGTAATAGAGGAGCTTGCGCGGCGCGGGCGCAGGTGCCGTGCTCGCCGGGGTGGCGCCGTCACGCGCCGACATCGACACCGCGGCCGGCGAGCGCAACCCGAGCCAGTAACCGCCCGCGCCCACGGCGCCGAGCGCAACGATGGCGAACAATGTCGTCAGGGTCTTCACAGCTCTTCTCCCAGAATGCGTTCGATTTCGGCCAGACGCATTTGCGCGTCGACCTGGGCCTTCAGCAGCTCTTGCTTCGCCTTGCGAATCTGGCGCTGCGCGTCGAGCAGCGTTGCGAAGTCGGCCTTGCCGGCCTCGTAGGCGACGAGCGCGGATTGCAGGCTCGTGTTCGACTGAGGCAGCAGTTGGGCCGTGACCAGCGCCTCGGTGCGCCGCGCGGCGTCGAACGCCGCGAGCTGGCCGGCCAACTCGCCAAGCAACTGGCGCGATAAGGCCTCGGAGCGCGACTGCGCAGCGTTCACCATCGCCTGCGCCTCCTGCTCCTGCGAGCGCCGCGTCTCCTGTTGCAGCGGGATGTTCATCTCGAACATCAAGCCCCAGGACACGATGCGCGATCGCAGCTGCGTCGGCGAGATGCCGACCTGGAAATCGGAACCGCGATTGCGCAGCGCGAGGTCGCGGCTCTTCTGCGCGGCTTCGAAGCGCGCCTGCTCGGCCTGCAGCGCGGGATTGCTGCTGCGCGCCCGTTCGGCGAGCGCCGTCGCATCCGAGGTGGCCAGTGTCGGCAATGGTCGAATCCCCAGCGGCTCGGCCAGAGGGGCTTCGCCATCGCGCGCCAGCAGCGCGTTCATGCGCGCTCGCAACTGGATCGTCTCGTTGTCGAGCGCGATCAGTTCGGAGCGCATCGCCGTCTGTTCGAGCTGTGCGCGGATCGCATCCTGCTGCGCCGCCAGGCCGGCGGCATAGCGCGCCTGGGCGATGCTCTCCAGGCGCGACATCAGGTCGAGCACCTCGCGAATGAGCCGCTGATTGCCGGCGACGCGGTAGGACTCGGCGAAAGTGGTCTTGATGCGCATCGCCAGCTCGGCCCAGGCGGCGGCGCTGCGTGCGCTCGCCTGTCTTCGCATCGGCCGCAGCCGCATCGCGCCTCAGATCGCGCTTGCCCCAGCCGGGAAACACTTGCGTGAACGTGTACTTGGTCTCGCCGACGCGCCACGGCAACGGGGTGGGCGACGCCTCGTTCACCCACTCGCGCATGTTCATCAGCTCAATCCGCAGCATCGGGTCGGGCAACGCGCCCGCGGGCTGCACACGCTGAGCCGCGGCATCGGCTTCCTGTCGCATCGCGGCGAGTTCCGGGCTTTGCGCGCGCGCGACTTCGAGCAGACCTTGCAGGTTGGAGCCCAGCGGATGCTCCTGTGCCCATGCCGGTGCGCACAGCGCCGCGCTGACCACGGCAGCCAGCAGCAAGTCGTGCATTGATTGCTCAAAGCTCATGGGGCGCGCCCAAGGAGTTGCGGATGCTTGTGATCACAAGATCTCCTGGATGGGATGAAGTTGTCGTACACGTTCTGGCCGGCGACGGCGCGGCCAGAGTCAAAGGGATGAGTGCGCCAAGCAGCTCGGCTCGGCATCGCCTGGCAACGCGTATGCGCGCGGCAGAGGCCCGCTCAGGACCGACGCTCGCGCCGCGCACCGGTGGCGCTCGCTATAGAGCCAGGCGCAGGTAGGCGAGTCTGATGGGCGGGGCCCATGTGCCGTCGCGGCGCGGCACCCGCACTGGCGCCGCAACCGCAACTGCGGTCGGGCATGCGATCGCAACTTCCGCGAGCGGCATCGCAGGGGCTTCGGACTTCTCGAATGCCGACTTCAGCGATGGAATCGAGATCGCGGACTTTTCGCAGAAGTCCTGGCAGTTCGATTTTCCGGACGAGCCGTTGTGACGCGCAGCGCTGCCCTGCTGCATCTGATTCGATGCGTGATGCAAGGTCACGGGGTTCATGCACGCCTGAGCCAGGGTGTTGCCGATGCCGAACAGCCACACCGCCAGCATGCGGGCGGCCCAGCGGCGAAGATGTCGGCGGTGGCGGAACATGGGTGGACTCGGATCGGCCTTTCTCTGCTAAGGGTAGCGGATCATCGATCCCATCCCATTGATGTGGGTCAAAATCGCACGCATGCACCAGCAATCGCCT
Organism: uncultured beta proteobacterium; assembly: GCA_963791595.1. Classification (GTDB taxonomy): domain Bacteria; phylum Pseudomonadota; class Gammaproteobacteria; order Burkholderiales; family Burkholderiaceae_C; genus JAEMQF01. The sequence goes on from CAWBTF010000001.1 coordinate 152,734, forward strand.
TCCGACCGCAAGCCCACATGAAACTGAGCCAATTCAAGGTATTGAGCTTCGACTGCTACGGCACCCTGATCGACTGGGAAACCGGCATCCTTGACGCGCTCGCTCGGCTGGTCGACAAGGCCGGCCTTCAGAAACTCTCGCGGGATCAGATCCTGGAATCGTTCGCGGAGCACGAGGCCGACCAGGAAGCGCGCACGCCTGCGATGCCCTATTCGCAGTTGCTGTCCGTCGTCTACAAGCGGTTGGCTGAAGCGTGGAAGGTGCCGGTCAGCGACGAACAGGCGAACATCTTCGGCGCTTCGGTGCCCGACTGGCCGGAGTTCCCCGACTCGGCGCAGGCGCTGCAATACCTGAAGCAGCACTTCAAGCTCGTGATCCTGTCCAACGTCGACCGCATTTCGTTTCGCAGCAGCAACGCGCGCTTGAAGGTGGAGTTCGACGCGATCTACAGCGCGCAGGACATCGGCTCGTACAAGCCGAGCGCGCGCAACTTCGAGTACCTGCTGCGCCGCGTGCGCGAAGACTTCGGTATGCAAAAGAAAGACATCCTGCACACGGCGCAGAGCTTGTTCCACGACCACGCGCCGGCGAACGCGTTCGGCATTGCCAGCGCATGGATCGACCGGCGCCACGCCACCAAGGGCTGGGGTGCGACGATGCCTCCTCCCGGAACACCACACTTCGACTTCCGCCTCGAGAGCATGGCGGCGCTCGCCCAAGCCCATCAAGCTGAGCTGCGCGAGGGCTGAGGTGCGGAAGTCGGCGTGTTCGCGACTACCCGCCTACCAGCGCCTTCTTCAGGCCCGCGTCTACCGGCTTGTCGCCGAGCCAGACGCGCAGCACCGCGCTGAAAAAGTCCTCGCCGGGAATCACCGTGCCGCGCGGTTGGCCGTTGACCGTGACCCGCGTGCCGACGTCGGGAACGAACTCGAAGTGGATCACTTCGCCCTTTTTCGCCTCGCCCACGGCCTTCATGTTCGCGTTCAACGCGTCAATCTGGGCTTTCATCGCGGTGAGCTGGGCTTCGCTGTGGTTGTTGCGCAGCCCCTCATCAAGGGCGCCTGAGAAGGTCTGCGCGTCCACATTGCGCAACATCGTGATCGCGATGCGCCGCGCGCCGTTCTGGGCGAGCAAGGCAGCGGCCTCGCGCGCTTTCTGAGGCATGTACAAACCCGCGACGTAGACCTTGAACAGCAGCCGGGTGCGAACTCCCGCGCCGTTGAGTTGCAGCGTCGCCGCTCCCACCTGCGCCACCGGTTCGAGTTTGACGCCTTCCACTTCCACCGGCTGCGCCGCAACGGCCAGCACCGCGAGCACCAGCGCCGCGGCGGCGACCGGCCGCGCCAGACGACATCCGAATCGATTCTGCATGGTCGTGCTCCTGTCGTTGAAACTGCGTGCGGCGTCAGCCGCTGTGCCAGATCACCTCGCGCCCCGAAGCCTCCCAGCGCTCGTAGTTCGCCGAGTAGATCTCTTCGATGCGGTTGCGCTTGACCTTGAAGGTCGGCGTGATGATGTCGTTGTCCACTGTCCAAGCGGTCGACGAGATCACGATGCACTCGAGCCGCTCGTGCGGGTCGAGCGTCGCGTTGATGCTGCGCAGGTGCTCGCGCAACGAGGCTTCGAGCTCAGCGCGCACCGCCGCTTCGGCGGCCCGGGCGGCGGCCTCGGCGTTGAGCATCACGATGCCCAGCGGCTGCCCGAGGTTTGCGCCGGTGACGACGCAGGCCTCCACCGATTCGTGCATCACCAGCTTGTCTTCGATCGGCGCCGGCGCGACGTACTTGCCCTTGCTCGTCTTGAACAGGTCCTTGACGCGGCCGGTGATTCGCAACAGGCCCTGCGCATCGATGTTGCCCTTGTCGCCGGTGCGCAGCCAGCCGTCGGGCGTGAAGGCCTCGGCGCTGAGCTTGGGGTCCTTGTAGTAGCCCTGCATCATCGCGCTGCTGCGCATCTGGATCTCGCCGGTTTCGCGGGTCGATGCGCGCTTGCACGCCGTCGTACACCGGGCCGACCGTGCCTTCCTGGTTCTGGCCGGGAACGGTGAGGTGCGAGACGGCCAGGTTCTCCGTCATGCCGTAGCCTTCGTTTACGGCCAAGCCGAGCTTGCGGTACCAGGCGAGCAGGGCTGGCGGCATCGGTGCCGCGCCGCCGGCGGCGATTCGGCATTGGTCCAGGCCGAGTGCCTTGAGGATCTTGCGTCGCACCAGGCCGCCGAGCAGCGGAATGGCGAGCAAGCGGTCGAGCTTGGCCTGCGGCATCTTGTGCTGCACGCCATGCTGGAACTTGACCCACAGGCGCGGCACCGAGAAGAAGATCGTGGGGCGCGCGCGCTGCAGGTCCGCGGTGAAGGTCTCGAGCGACTCGGCGAAGTAGATGCGCATGCCGGTGCGCAGCCAGCCATGCTCGACGAGCACGCGCTCGACCACATGCGCGAGCGGCAGGTACGACAGCATGCGGTCTTCGCTGTCCATCGTGATGCGCTTGATGCCCTGGTCCAGCGCCCACGCGAAATTGCCGAAGCTGTGCATCACGCCTTTCGGTTTGCCGGTCGTGCCCGAGGTGTAGATCAGCGTCGCGAGTTCGTCCGCGCTGCGCACCGGCTCGCCTGCCAGCGGCGGGGTGCGCGCGCAGATCGCAGCCCAGCCTTCGTACGAGGCAATCGCGTCAGGCGGCGACAGCGGGTAGCTGATGCACGGCAGATCGGCCGGGACGCCCGGCTTCATGCCCTCCCAGCCATCGAGCTTGCCGATGAAACAGGCGCGCGCCTCGCTGTGCGTCAGGATGTGCCGGATGGTGTCGGGCGCGAGCGTCGGGTACAGCGGCACCGACACGTAGCCCGCCATCCAGATCGCCAGGTCGCTCATCAGCCACCAGGCGCAGTTCTTCGACAGCAACGCGACCCGCGAGCCCGGCTCCCAGCCCTGCGCCTTCAGGTGTGCGGCCATGCGACGCACCTGGTCGGCTACCTGGGCCCAGGTGAAGTCCTGCACCACGCCGCCGCCCATCGGCTGGGTCAACGTGATGCGCTGCGGCGCGGTCTTTTCCCACTGGTAGAAGCGTTGCAATGCGAGCGATTCGGGCGCGGCCTGGTTCATGTGCTGCTCCTTCGATGCGCGCAAAGATGCACCGCGCGCCGCCGGACGACCTTGCGCTGCGTCAATCGTGGCGCGGGCGGTGTGTCGACCAGCGCAGGGTCGCCGCCTCTAGCGCGGCGCGCCGGATCATCGATCGGCTTCAGCGGTCTCGATCACCCCGGCCGCGGGCAGCGGCCGGCCGAACAGGAAACCCTGCGCCAGGTCACAGCCCAACCGCAGCAGCGCCTGGGCGTCGCGCTCGGTTTCAACGCCTTCGGCGACGGTCTGCACGCCCATGCTGCGTGAAAGGCTGATCACCGCACCGACGATCTTGGCGCTCACCGCCCGTTCGTGCAGGGTGCGCACGAACGAGCGATCGATCTTGATCTTGTCGAAGCTCATCTCGGCCAGGTAGGCCAGACTCGAATAGCCGGTGCCGAAGTCATCCAGCGTCACGGTGAAGCCGGCCTCCTTCATCGCCCGCATCACCTGGCGCGCCCGCGCCGTGTCGCTGACCAGCGCGGTTTCGGTGAGTTCCACGTCGAGTCGCGTCGGTGCAACGCCATGTTCACGCAGCACCGCCAGCAACTGCGGCACGAGCGTCTCATCCAGAATCTGCTGCGGCGCGATGTTGATCGAAATCCGCCAATGCGCCGGAAAGCGCCACAGGTCGACACAGGCTTGGCGCAGAACCGATAACGTCATCGGCCCGATCAGGCCCGAGGCTTCGGCCAGCGGGATGAAGTCCGCAGGCGCTACCAGCCCGCGCTGCGGGTGATTCCAGCGGCACAGCAGCTCGAGGGCTTGCACGCTGCGGCTGCCCAGGTCGACGATCGGCTGGTAATACGGCACGAACTCGCTGCGCGTGATGCCCTCGCGGATCGCCTGTTCCAACACGGCGCGCTCGGCCACCTGTTCGTCCAGGCTGGTGTCGTAGAAGCACACGCGGCCGCGACCCTGAGCCTTGGCGCGGTACAGGGCCGAGTCCGCCTTGCGCAGCAGGCCGTCGCTGCTGCGGGCATCGTCCGGGAAACGCGAGATGCCCACGCTGGCGCCGATTCCAATCGACAAGCCGTCGATCAGCATGGCTTGGCTGAGCGTTTTCGACAAGCGCTCGGCCGCCGTGTTTGCATGCAACGAGTCGTTGGGCTCCTCGATCACGACGACGAATTCATCGCCACCGTAGCGTGCCTGCAGCTCGCCGCCACGCAGGCTGCGCCTGAGCCGGTGCGCGACCTCCTTGAGCACCAGGTCGCCCACCATGTGGCCGTGGCGGTCGTTGACGGGCTTGAAGCCGTCCAGATCGATCATCAACACCGCCAACCGGCGGCGGTCGCGCTCGGCACGCGCCATTGCCGTGGCCATCGCGTCGTGCAACGCGGCGCGATTGGCCATGCCGGTGAGCAGGTCGGTCGAGGCCATGCGCTGGATGCGGTCTTCGACGTCGAGAAAGAACGTGCGCGAGCGCTCCAGGCGGGTAGCCAGGCTGCGCCACAGCGCAGCACCCAGCAGCAATGAGCCCAGCAGCACGGCAGCGGCCATCACCGGCGTGCGCTGCTCGAGCGCGACGAGTTCGTCGCGGGTGGCTTGCACGGTCGCGGCGGTGAACTCGACCGTCGCGGCGCCGAGTTTGCGCGTGCTGTTCCGGTAGCGCTCGCCGTCGAAGATCGTGCGCGCGACGTCGGCTGCACCGACCGTCAACGCCTCGAAGGCGGATTCGCGCAGGTTCGTCAATTCGTCGCTTGCGGCGTCCGTCTGCGCGTCGAATCGCCGTGCGACCGCGGGGGGCGCCAGCGCCTTCGCCTCGGCCAGTGCCCGCTCCAGTTCAGGCCGGTGGCTATCGAACCGGTCGACCCAGCGCCGCTCGCCGGTCAGCACGGCCATCTGCGCGGTGCTGGTCAGCAATTGGTCGGCCAGTCGCACGTCGCCGGCCAGCCTTTGCGCCGCCGCGTGGCGCTGCGCCGCGGCCTCATGCACGGCTGAATACCACAAGCGCTCGGCGAGCAGGGCGGCGACGATCAACACGCCGCCGGCCAGTGCCAGTGCCACTGAGTGGCGCGCCTGACGCATCGTCTGCTCGACGATCGACACCGTGGGCAACAGGGGTCCGGGCGAACCTGACCCGCGCGACAGCGCAGCCCTCTCGTCGTGGCCGGTGTTGGCCTTTGTTGGTTGTAAGTCTTCGGACACGAGATCCGGGCACGCGGCGGCCCACTGCTGGACTGTTCTCGATATCGGCACTTGTCGGGCCGGTTGAACGCTTGCGCGGTGCGGCGCCGGCATCAGGCCGTCCCCGAAAGCGGCATCCGTCACGTTTGCCGGTCGTTCGAAGTTACACAATACGGCGCTGCCACCCCACCCTCAACCCAATTGCAGGAGAAGGCCATGCGCATCGGGTGCCCGAAAGAAATCAAGAACCACGAATACCGGGTCGGGCTGACGCCGGCCAGCGTGCGTGAACTGAGCAGCCGCGGCCACAGCGTGCTGGTGGAAGCGGGCGCAGGCGGGTCGATCGGCCTGGCCGACGAGCAGTACACGGCGGCGGGGGCGCAGATCGTTGCCGACGCGGCGAGCGTGTTTGCGCAGGCCGAGATGATCGTCAAGGTCAAGGAGCCGCAGCCCGAGGAATGCAAGATGTTGCGCGAGGGCCAGATCCTCTACACCTACCTGCACCTCGCGCCGGACCCCGAACAGACCGCGGCGCTCGTCAAGTCGGGCGCGATCTGCATCGCGTATGAAACGATCACCGGTCCGGGAGGCGGCCTGCCGCTGCTCGCGCCGATGAGCGAAGTGGCCGGGCGCATGTCGATCCAGGCCGGCGCCGTGCACCTGGAGCGCAGCAAGGGCGGCATGGGCGTGCTGCTCGGCGGCGTGCCCGGCGTCGCGCCGGCGCAGGTGGTGATCCTCGGCGGCGGTGTGGTCGGCACGCACGCGCTGCAGATGGCGGTGGGCCTGGGCGCGCGCGTCATCGTGCTCGACAACAACGTCGATCGGCTACGCCAGCTCGACCTGGTGTTCGGGAATCGCATCAGCACGATCTTCTCCACCGCGTACAGCGTCGAAGAGGCGGTGCTGCGCGCGGACCTCGTGATCGGCGGCGTGCTGATCCCCGGCGCGGCCGCGCCGAAACTGGTGACGCGCGCGATGGTGTCGCGCATGAAGAAGGGCGCGGTGGTGGTGGACGTCGCGATCGACCAGGGCGGCTGCTTCGAGACTTCGCACGCCACCACCCACGCCGAGCCGACCTACATGGTCGACGGCGTCGTGCACTACTGCGTCGCCAACATGCCCGGCGCGGTGGCGCGCACCTCCACCTTCGCGCTGAACAACGCGACGATCGGCCACGCGCTTGCCCTCGCCGACAAGGGCTGGCGCCAGGCGCTGCACGACAATCCGCATCTGCGCGCCGGGCTTAACGTGGCGGCGGGCAAGGTGACCTACAAGGCGGTGGCGAAAGCGCTGGGCTATGCCTATGCGGCGCCGGAGAGTCTTCTGGCCTGATCGGTTGCGTTCGCACTCGCGGCAGCGTTCGCCCGCCGATGCAGGCGAGAAGCAGCGGTGCGGGCACGAACCGGGCCAGCGCCGCTCGCGTTACTGGTGCACTCGGACCAACAGCACCGGCAGCGTCGTGATGTGCAGCAGGTTTTCGGCGACGCTGCCGAGCACCGCACGGCCGATGCCGCGCCGCCCATGCGTGCCCATCACGATCAGGTCGGCGTTCCAGCGCGCGGCTTCCGCGAGCAGCGTGTTCGCAATCGGCTCGCGCGTGGCCGGCACCATCGCCGTTGACGCCGTGACGCCGGCCGCTTGCGCCTGGGCCGCGGCACGCTCGAGCACGCCACGCCCTTCGCCTTCCAGCGCTTCCTCGACCGCGGCGAGGTTGACGATCGGGTGGCCGAAGGTCTTGGGGTGGTAGACGACGAACACGACGTGCAGTTCGCCGCCGTCGCTCTTGGCCAGGGCGATCGCCTCATTCAACGCGGCGGCGCCGGGTTCGCTTCCGTCGTCGGCAACCAGCAGTCGTTTGTACATGGTGAACTCCCGCGCCGCGGGTGGGCGGCGCAGCTCCGACTGTGCAACGCCGCGCGAGGCTTTGACTTGAGGCGTGTCAAGCGCGCCAAGAATGGTTTTCCCCGCCTTCTGCCGCCCACACTCCTAAACGGACCAGACCTTGGCCACCGTGGCCAGTTTGACAACGAAGCCAAGCCACAGCGACAGCAGAACAAGCGCGCTTGCGGCAAACACCGTGAAGCGGTAAACGACCCGGTTGCTGGTGCAGTGGATGACGCTGTGCACGGCACGCAGCAGCACGTAGACCCAGGCTCCGACGGCGAGCCAGAACGATTCGACCCGCAGCGCCAGCATCAGCGCACACAGCGTGTAGAACAACACCGGCATCTCGAACAGATTGCGAAAATTGTCGGCCGCCTGCACGGATTGCAACTGCTGGGCTGCCTGTCCGGACGTGGCGAACGCCTGCAGCGCAATGCCGCGTCGGCGCACCTCGAGAAGTCGCTCGACGCACAGACGAATGCCCACTGCCGCGGTCACTGCGACCATGGCCGCGCAAGCCAAGACGATGGCGACGTTGGGGTGCATCGATGCAGTTACCGTTCGGCTACGGCAGGAATAGTGCCACCCCGCCTCGACCGTACGTGCAAGCGATGCGACGGGCTGCGGAAACCCGGGGTCGAATGGCGAAACGTGACAGTCCCACAATGAACATGCATATGCATTTATACTCATTCCATGGCTGCCGTCAACCGTCTCATTCCATCGGGTCGTGCGTGCTTTTGCGGTCAGATGCGCATGGCGAGCCGGGCCGTCACCGCGATCTACAACCGCCACCTGCGCGCCGCCGGCCTGCAGGCAACCCAGATGAACGTGCTGTGGGCGGTTGCCGAGGCCGGCTCGGAGTCCGTCAAGAAGATTGCCAAGGTGATCGCCATGGACGAAACGACCTTGCTGCGCAATTTGCGCGTCCTGCAACGGCGAGACCTGGTGTCCTTGACTGTCGGTGAGGATCGACGCCAGCGTGTCGCGACCCTCACTGCAGCGGGGCGCGAACAGTTTGCAGCGGCCCTGCCGCACTGGCATCTCGCGCAAGAGGAGATTGGCCTGGCGATGGGTGACGCCGGTCTGGACACGATGTTCACCAAACTTCGCAAGCTGGTTCGCGCCATCCGTTGAGGGGGAGCCCTTTTTTTATCGATGTACATGCATATGCAGCTACTTTGACGATCTGCCAAGCCATGCCGCAACCGACCGCCACGCCCACCATGCGCCGCGCCGCTCAGGTCGCCGAGGTGGAGGGTTGTGCGATCGAGGCGGCGCGCGCCAGCCTGAGCGCGACCAGCCGTGCCCCGCAGGCGGGCAGGCGGCGCGACCCTTGGGTGTGCATCCGAACCGTATTGCGCGGCGCCAGAGTCGAGCGCTACGAGCACCGCACGATTCGTCTGGACGCGGACAGCTTCCTCGTCCACAACTGTCCGGACGCAGCCCCGATCAGCCCATGGGATAGAGGGTGGGCCTACGTCTTCACGCCTGCACAGATCGCACGCGCACTGAACGGTGCGCCGTTGCCGCTGTTTCGTGAGCACCTGCGAATCAAGCACAGCCTACTCGGCGCTCAACTGCGCGCGCTCGAACGCGCCACCTTGGCGGGTCGTCCAAATCCCGAGTCGCTGGACGGGCAGGCCGTTGAGCTGCTGAAGAGCCTGTTGCGCAGCGAGGAAGAACTCGACCGGCTCGCCCATCGAATCGATTGCGTCAAGCCGGCAACCCGGCTCGAACTGCTGCGCCGAGTGTTGCTCGCCACCGACTTCATCCACAGTCACTATGAGCAGCCGATTCGGCTCGACGACATCGCGCAGGCTGCGCTGTTGTCGCGCTTCCATCTGGCCCGCCTGTTCGGCCGTGTGCTCGGGGTCACGCCGCACGAGTTCTTGCAGAACAGGCGGCTCAGCGTGGCCAGGCGACTGCTGGCCGAATGCGCGGGCGACCTGAATCAAATCGCAGTCGCCTCGGGTTTCGGGAATCGCTGGTCCATGTTTCGCCGGCTGCAGGCCGAGCATGGCAGCGGTGGCCGAGCCCTGCGCGGCATGCCTGTCGCACAGTCGGGTGGCGCGCCGGTTCAAGTGTCGTGCGGGTGAAGATCCATGACCTACACCTGCCTCATCATCGAGCGCGACCGCTTGCTGTCGCGCGAGGTCGAGCGCGAATTCCCCGGCTTCGGCTTCAGGCCGTTCCCGGTGCAATCCAGCGCCTCGGCGCTGAACATTCTTCGGCAGTGGCAATTCGATGCCGCGTTGCTCGACGCCGATGGCTTCGGCGCCGACTACGTCGACATTCTTCGCAACGTGCGCGCGACCTACCACTCGCCGCTCGTGATGCTGTCGAGCGTGCACGACGAGCAGCGCGAATTGCTCGGTCTTGAATCCGGAGCCACCGCGGTGATGGCCAAGCCGATCTCATCGCGCTTGATGTGCGCCAAGCTCGCGCGATTGATCGAGTCCGCCGGTCACCGGCCCGAGCCGTCGAACGATGAAGTCCGGCTCGGCCCGCTGCTGATGGACGCCAAGCGTGGTTTGGCCGTGGTGGGCGAAGTGCCGCTCAAACTCACGATCCAGGAGTTCGAGCTGCTGTACCTGCTGGCGTCGCACCCGGGCCAGTTCGTCGATCGCGAAACCATCGTTCGCACGCTGCGCGGTACCGCCGAAGCCATCGGTCGCGGCGTTGACGTTCAGGTCTATCGCATTCGCCGCAAGTTGAAGCAAAACGATGTCGAATCGCTGCGCCTCGACACGATCTATGGACGAGGCTATTGCCTGACGCTGCAAGGGCCGGTGCGGCGAATCGAGAGTCTCGGGGCTGTCAACGACAACGCCTGAGGGCAGCAGCGCGGCGCACGTTGCGCCGGGAGCCCCAAGACTGTTTCAGACCTGTTTCAGCCCGCCGATCTGCGCGTTGCGTCTGTGCTCGGACAGCGCAAATTCGCAAGAACTGCAACGCGATCGCGCAAGCGCTTTCGTACCCTGCTCGTGCTTCGTCAATCTGATTGGCGAATGTGCACGCATGCCTCGACGCGGCCCTTCTCGGGCGATCCAGGCGTGCGGCTCTTGTGTCACAACACTTTGCCGGGACGGCCCGGTGCACGGAGACAAGCATGTTCCAGAAAACCAAGGTCAGTGCCGGCCTGATGGCGGCGTTCGGAGGGACGATGGTGATCGCCGCAGCGCCGGCGTTCGCGCAGCAGCAGCTCGAGCGCGTGGAGATCACCGGCTCGTCGATTCGGCGCATCGAAGCCGACACCGCGTTGCCGGTGCAAATCGTGACGCGCGAAGAAATCGCGCGCACCGGGGCCACCAGCACCGAGCAACTGCTGCAATCGATTTCGGCCGCCTCATCGCAAGGCGGTGTCAACAACGCCACCGGCGCCGGCAATTCGACCTACGGGCAATCGTCGATTTCGCTGCGGGGCCTGGGCGAAGACCGCACGCTGGTGTTGGTGAATGGGCGGCGCCTGGCGCTGTTTGCCGGTGGCAATGGTGGCTCGGTGAACGTGAACGCGATTCCACTGGCGGCGATCGAGCGGGTGGAGATTCTGAAAGACGGTGCATCGGGCGTTTACGGCTCGGACGCGATCGCGGGTGTCGTCAACTTCATCCTGACGAAGGACTTCCGAGGCATTGAAATCGGCGCTACTGCAGGCGCCCCTACCCGCAGCGGCGGCGGCAAGAACCAGAAGGCGTATGTGGTCGGTGGATTCGGCGACGTGACACAGAACCGCTTCAACGTCACGTTGTCGGCGTCGCTCGAGAAGGACACGGCGCTGTTCGCGAAAGACCGCAAGTTCGCGAAGACGGGGAACATCCCGCCGTTCGTCTCGGCGGCGGCCACCGGGCAAGGCAACGTCGAAGGGGCATACAACCTGGGCAACGGCACGCCCTACAGCGCCGCCGCGGAAGACTCGACGCCTGCGCCACCCGGCAACACCCCCGGACGCCGTGTGGGGCCGAACCCGCGATTCCCTTCGCCTCCCGGCACGCCGGTGGCAGACCAGGAGCCCGCCAACATCACGCTGTTCGGCAACAGCCCTGGCGCGGGCTACGGCAATCCGCTGGCCGCGACCAATCAGTGCGAATCGCTTAGCATGTATTTGGATGCGACGAGGACGACCAAGGGCGCGCCTTTTTGCTCGTACGACAGCAACAAGGACGTCGGCCTGATCCCGAAGCGCGATCTGTCCACGCTGAGCGGGAATCTCGTCTTCAAGTTCACCGACACGCTGGAAGGCTTCGGTGATTTCCTCTACTCGCGAAGCAAGGTGACGCAGCAATTCCAGCCGAGCCCGATGCGACGAAGCTTTTCCGTCACCGACTCCGAATTCGCGTTGCAGGGGGTCGAGCCCGCGATGGTGATCCGGCCGACGAACCCGGTCTACAACTCGATCGTCGTTCCCTACCTGACGGCCCAGCATGCGGCGCACCCGCTCGAAGGCTTCGATCAGCTGATCGGCCAGCCGCTCGCGGTGACGGCACGCGTCTTCGACTTCGGCCCGCGCACCCAGGTCGACATCGCGACGCAGACCCGTGTCACGGGCGGATTGCGAGGCACGCTGCTGAAACAGGACTGGGAAGTCGCCGCGTCGCGCAATGAAAGCAAGCTTGCCGGCACAGTTCCAGACGGCTACTTTTCTCAGGTCGCATTCACCCGGGTCGTGAACGCCCCCGGCAGCGACTACAACCCCTGGTCGCTGCAGCAATCGGCGGCGTTCAATTCAGCACTCGCGGCCTCCGGGGCGAAGTACACAGGCGCATCGCTCGACGCCACGTCGAAAGCCACCGAGCTCGACGGAAAAGTCTCCGGCGAACTGACCGATCTTCCCGCCGGGCCGCTGCAGTACGCCGCCGGCGCGCAATACCGTGAAGAGTCGTTCGTCACCAAACCCAGCGCCGCGCTGCAGTCCGGCGACATCGCGGGCTTGGGCGGCGGTGTGCCACCCGTCGATCGCGACCGCAAGATCGGCTCGCTGTTCGGTGAGCTGAACGTGCCCATCATCAAAGGCCTCGAGGCAGGCCTCGCAGCGCGCTGGGACAAGTACAGCGGCATCGGCAACTCCAACAGCTACAAGGGGTCGCTGCGCTATCAGCCGCTTCGCGAGATCACGCTGCGCGCCTCCACCGGCACGGGCTTTCGCGCGCCGACCCTGGTCGACCTCTATCAGCCGCAGGCGCTCGGCTCGTCGGAACAGTTCAACGACACGGGTCCGGGCGGCACCGGGCAGACCGACCTCCAGGTGAATTCGCTGACCGGCGGCAACCCGAACCTGAAGCCTGAGAAGGCCGATCAGCACACCTTGGGAATCGTGGCGCAGCCGTCGAAAAACACCTCGGTCTCGGTGGACTACTTCAACGTGCGGGTCAAGAACATCATCGCGCTGCCGTCGGCGCAGGAAGTGGTGTCGCGCTTCCGCGCCGGAGATCCGGCCTACGCCGGGCTGGTGCGATTGAACGGCAACGACATCGATTTCATCCAGCAGACGCTGCAAAACGTGGGCAGCGCGAAGGCCCAGGGACTTGACCTCGAGGCCACGCATCGCATGGACTTCGACGCCGGGCGGCTCGACCTCTACCTGGCGGGCAGCTACATGATTCAGTTCGACCAGACCAGCCCCAGCGGCGTGCTGTCGAAGAAGGTCGGCACGATGGTCGAGGCCGACGGCGCGCCGGTGCTGAGCAGTCACAGCTCCGTCGTCGACGGCGTGGTGCTGCGCTGGAAGCACTACTTGAGCGGCACCTGGACCCAGGGGCCCTGGGCGCTGACCTTGGCGCAGAACTACCGCCGCGGCTACCGCGACGGCAACGACCTCAACGGCAGTCCGCACTACGTGCCCGACGAGGCGATCTACGACGCGAACCTTGCCTTCACCGGCCTCAAGAATCTGAAGCTGGCGGTGGGCGTGCGAAACCTGTTCGACAAGGACCCGCCGATCTTCATCCCCACCAGCAATCAGTTCCAAGGCGGCTACGACATCACGCAATACGATGCGCGGGCGCGCTTCGTCTATTTCACGGCGTCGTACAAGTTCTAGCCGGGTCAGCACGAGAGTTGTTGCCGCGAGCCCGCTGGCCAACGAGCCGGCGGGCTTTGATCCTGCTCAAGCAGGGTCGGGGCGAGGCGTGCCTCAATCGTGGTCGTGATGGAACGCAAGACCGGCCTCAACCTCGGCTACCTGATCTTCGCCGTGCTGGCGATGCTCGTGCTGCGCGACTGGTGGGCGCAGGTGCAGAACGTCGAGGCGGTGCCGTACAGCCGCTTCGAGGAGTACCTGGCGCAGGGGCGTATCGAGAGCGTCGAAGTCGGCGATACGCTGATCACCGGGCGTCTGAAATCGCCCGACCCCGGCGGAAAGTCGATCGTCGTCGCCACGCGCGTCGAGCCGGCGCTGGCCGAGCGGCTGGCGCCTTTCAATGTGCCGTACACGCGCGTGGTCCAGTCCACCTGGCTGCGCGACGTCGTATCGTGGATCGCGCCGGCCCTCATCTTCTTCGGCATCTGGTACTTCATCTACCGGCGCTTTGCCGACAAGATCGGCGGCGGATTGGGCGGCGGGGGCCTGATCGGCATCGGCAAGAGCAAGGCCAAGGTCTACATGGAAAAGAGCACCGGCGTGACGTTCGACGACGTCGCCGGTGTCGACGAAGCGAAAGCCGAGTTGCAGGAAATCGTCGAATTCCTGAAGAACCCGAAGGAGCACGCACGCCTGGGTGCGCGCATTCCGAAAGGCGTGCTGCTGATGGGGCCCACCGGCACCGGCAAGACGCTGCTCGCGCGCGCGGTGGCGGGCGAGGCCGGCGTGACGTTCTTTTCGATCAGCGGCTCCGAGTTCATCGAGATGTTCGTCGGCGTCGGCGCGGCGCGCGTGCGCGACCTGTTCGAGCAGGCGCGCGCCAACGCGCCAGCGATCATCTTCATCGACGAGTTGGACGCACTGGGCAAGGCGCGCGGCGCATTCCCCGGCTACGGCGGGCACGACGAGCGCGAGCAGACGCTGAACCAGTTGCTGGTCGAACTCGACGGCTTCGACCCCGGCGTGGGCGTGGTGCTGCTCGCCGCAACGAACCGGCCGGAAATCCTGGACCCGGCGCTGCTGCGCGCCGGGCGCTTCGACCGCCAGGTGCTCGTCGATCGGCCGGACCGCAAGGGCAGGCTCGCGATCCTGCGCGTGCATGCGAAAAAGATCGCGCTCGCCGCGGGCACCGACCTCGAACAGGTGGCCGGCCTGACCGTCGGGCTGGCCGGCGCGGACCTGGCGAACGTCGTCAACGAAGCGGCGCTCGTCGCGACCCGGCGCAAGGGCGATTCGGTGACGCTTTCCGACTTCACGCAGGCGATCGAACGCGTCCTCGCCGGTGTCGAGAAGAAGACGCGCGTGTTGAACCCGCGCGACCGCGAAGCGGTGGCGTACCACGAGATGGGGCATGCGCTGACGGCGCTCGCGCTGCCGGGCAGCGACGCGGTGCACAAGGTCAGCATCGTGCCGCACGGCATCGGCGCGCTCGGCTACACGCTGTCCCGGCCGAGCGAAGACCGCTACCTGGTGCGGCGCGGCGAACTGGACAACAAGATCGCTGTGCTGCTCGGCGGGCGCGCCGCGGAACAGCTCGTGTTCGGCGAGATTTCCACCGGCGCCGCCGACGACATTGCACGTGCCACGGCAATCGCACGCGACATGGTCACGCGCTACGGCATGGACGAAGGCCTGGGCCATGTGAGCTACACCGAGGGGCCACCGCGCCTGCTCGACGTACCCGGCGCGCCGGCGCTCAGCTCGTCGACGAGCCCGCAGACGGCAGAGCGCATCGACGCCGCGGTGCAGCGCATCGTGCAGGCCGGGTTCGAGTGCGCGAGCGACATTCTCGAACGCAATCGCGACGTGCTGAACCGCGCGGCGTCGGCCTTGCTCGCGAAGGAGACGCTCGAAGAAGCCGAGTTGTCCGCGCTGACAGCGGATTTGCTGCCGTGCCGGCCGCGCGGCGCCGAGGGACCGACCGCGTTCGCGGCGAAGGCCACTCAGGAGACCGAGACCGCTTGATCAGCCTGTCAGGTGGATGAAGGCGGCTCAAAGGTTCAGCTTGCCGACATACAGAATAGGCCCGGTCGGCGCTCCGCTCGGCGATCCGCCCGGCGGCTCGAGGCTGACCGCGAGGGCGGCGGTGCCGTCGAGCAGCTTGCCGCGCCGCACGACGGTGGCGCCGCCCGCTGACACCAGCCCGAGCGAGCGCGGCGCACCGCTCGGCGGCACGGCCCAGAGTTCGAGCGCGCGGTCGGCTTGCACGTTCACGTTCAGCGGCCGCGTCACGAGGGCGCGGCCGTCGCCGCTGATGCTGGCGATGAACGACGCAGGCGTGGCCCCGGCCTGCGCCGGCGTGGCGGAGTCGAGCACGACGATGATCGGTGCGTACACCGGGTCGGGCACCGCCAGCAGCAGCGCCAGGCTGAGCGTGGCCAGGGTCGCGACGCCCGAAATCGCACGCCAGAGTGCAAGGCGCGCCCACCAGGAGCCCGGCGCCAGTGCCGTAACGCCGCCGCCCGAGATGCGTGCCTCGATGCGGCGCCACACCCGCGCAGGGGGCTGCACGGGCGCGATGCTCGCGGTGAGCGGCATCAAGTCCTCGTTCCAGGAGCGCAGGGACGCGCGCAGCGCGGCGTGTGCCGGCAGCAGCGCCTCGAAGCGGCGCCGCGCCCGGCCATGCAGCAGGCCCACCACATAGTCGGCCGCGAGGCGGTTCGCGAGTTCGGGGCGGCCGTAGTCCATGTCAGTGGCGCCCGGCCGCCCGAAGCCACTGACTTCCCCAAGGGCCACGCAGGGGCCCCTTCGTGGCCCTTGGGGCAGGAGCGAAGCGACGCGGGGGCAGTTTCATCCTAGCTTCCTGGCCGCGAAGGGAGTGGTTGCGCGGCGCCTTGCAGGCAATTCTTCAGCGCGAGCAGGCCGCGCCGCACCCAGGACTTGACGGTTCCCAACGGTTGGCATAGCTGCTCGGCCACTTCAGCGTGGCTCAGTCCGTTGTAGAACGCGAGCGCGACGCACTGGCGTTGCTGCGCATTCAGCACCTGCATGCAAGTCGTGATCGCGCGCGCTTCGGATGCCTGACTCAGCAGTTCCAAGGGCCCGGCGGCGCCGTCTTCGACGTTTCCGTAAGGGTCGTCGGCGGGATCTTCGCCCGAATCGCCACCGTCATTGGCCGACAGCGACTGCAATCTCGGCTGCGTCTGCCGGCGGCGCAGGCTGTCGATGGCATGGTGGCGGGCGATGCTCGTCATCCAGGTGAGGGGTTGGCTTTGCGCCGGGTCGAATGTGCGCGCAGCAAGCCAGACCTTCACGAACACTTCTTGCAGGATGTCCTCGGCCTGGGTGCGGTCCCGGTTGATGCGCAGCACCACGGCGAACAGGTGTGCGCTGCTGCGTTCGTACAGTTCCGCGAACGCCGCGCGGTCGCCCAGCCCGGTACGGGCCAGCAGGCCGGCGAGGTCGCGGTTGCGCTTCGACCAATCCGGCCCGGCGGCTGCGCTCGTGGTTGAGGTCATGTGACAGACTCTACGCGGCGGGCTCCTTGTTGGATGCAGCGGTGGAATTGATGCCCGTCAAGCGAGGTCGTCCCGGCAATTCGGACACTGGATCAACGCATGTCCAGATCCGCCTCCACCACGCTGCCTGAATCCGCCCCCGCCGCGCCGAGCCTCGATGGGGCCGCGTGGCACGCGCTGGACTCGGCGGCGGTGCTCGATCGCCTGGGCAGCGACGCCGCCACCGGCTTGTCGGCACAGACGAGCGCGCTGCGCCTCGCACGGCACGGGCCCAATGCGCTGCCCGAGGCGGCACCGCGCTCGGCGCTGCTCGTGTTTCTGCGCCAGTTCAAGAGCCCGCTGATCTACATCCTGTTCATCGCGGCGACGCTCGCCACGAGCATGGGGCATTGGGGCGATGCCGCGGTGATCCTGGCCGTGGTGTTGATCAACGCGCTGATCGGCGCTTTCCAGGAAGGGCGCGCGGAGCGCTCGATGGCCGCCCTGCGCCGGCTCTCGGCGCTGCAGGTGCGAGTGTTGCGCGACGGCCATGAGCAGGCGCTCGCCGCGCGCGAATTGGTGCCGGGCGACATCATGCTGCTCGCGGCGGGCGACGCGGTGGGCGCCGATGCCCGGTTGATCGAGGCCGCGGCGCTCGCCGCAGCGGAAGCCGCGCTCACCGGCGAGTCGGTGCCGGTGGCGAAGAGCGTCGCCGTGTTGCCCGAAGCGACCGCGCTCGCCGACCGCCGCAACACGGTGTTCTCGGGCACCTATATCACCTCGGGCCGGGCGCGTGCCGTGATCACGGCCACCGGCACGCACACCGAGGTCGGCAGCATCGCGCGCCTGACCGAATCCGCCGAAGAACCGAAAACGCCGCTGGAGGTGCGCATCGCGCAATTCGGGCGCTATCTCGTCGTCGCCGCACTCGCGCTGTTCGGCGTGGTGATGCTGCTCGGGTTGTTGCGCGGTCTCGGGCTTGCCGATGTGACGATGGTGGCGATCAGCCAGATGGTGTCGATGGTGCCCGAAGGCCTGCCGGTGGCGATGACGATCGCGCTCGCGGTGGGCATGCAGCGCATGGCCGGGCGCGGCGCGATCATCCGGCGCCTGTCGGCGGTGGAGACGCTGGGCTCCACCACCGTGATCTGCAGCGACAAGACCGGCACGCTGACGCGCAATCAGATGACCGTCAGCGCCTTGTGGCTGCCCGATGGGCGCGAGGTCGCGGTCTCGGGCGTGGGCTATGCGCCGCAAGGCGGGTTGACGCTCTCAAGCAAATGTGGCTTTGCCACTTTGCTTGAACCCCCACGGGGGGCGGGCCGGGCTGGCCCGGCCCTGGGGGCGCTCAGTGGGCAGGCGCTGGACCGCGCCGACCCTGCGCTTGCCGCGCTGCTCCAGGCGGCGGTGCTGTGCAACGACGCCGAGCTGACCGCGCCGCAATCCCCAGGCGATCAATGGAGCGTGCTCGGCGACCCGACTGAAGCGGCGTTGCTCGTCGCCGCCGTCAAGGCCGGCATCGACGTGCAGGCGTTGCGCAGCGGTTCGCCGCGAATCGCCGAGCTGCCCTTCGATTCCGACGCCAAGATGATGGCGACCTTGCACGCCGATCCGACGACGCAACGCAAAGTGTGGGTCAAGGGCGCTGCCGAAGCGGTGCTGGGCCTGTGCGGTGCCGAAGCGCCGATGATCGAGCGCGCGCGCGCCGCAGCCGAGGCCATGGCCGGCCGCGCGCTGCGCGTGCTCGCAGTGGCGAGCGTGGACGCAGACCGCGAAGGGCCTGGCGATGCGTTTGGCTCCGGCGGATTCGGTGGCTTGTCAGGGCGCGCCAAGCTGCTCGGCCTGATCGGCCAGATCGACCCGCCGCGCGAAGAAGTCAAGCTCGCGGTGGCGCAGTGCCGCGCCGCGGGCATCCGCCCGATCATGGTGACGGGAGACCACAAGCTCACGGGTCTCGCGATCGCGCGCGAGCTCGGTATCGCCCGCGACGGCGTCGCGGTGGGGCAGGGCGACCGCGCGGTCGACGGCGTCGAGCTCGAACGCATGAACGACGCCGAACTGCTCGACGCACTGCCGCAGATCGCCGTGTTCGCGCGTGTGCACCCGGCCCAGAAGCTGCGCATCGTGCAGGCGTTGCAGGCGCGCGGCGAAGTCGTCGCGATGACGGGCGACGGCGTGAACGACGCGCCGGCGCTGGCGCGCGCCGACGTGGGCGTGGCGATGGGCATCACCGGCACCGAGGTCGCCAAGAGTGCCGCCAAGATCGTCATCACCGACGACAACTTCGCCACGATCGTCGGCGCGGTCGAACAGGGGCGGATCGTCTACGCGAACCTGAAGAAGGTGATCCTGTTCCTGTTCATCACGTCGATCGACGAAGTGCTGATCCTGCTGCTCGCGCTGCTGCTCGGCTACCGGCTGCCGCTCGCGGCGGTGCAGATCCTGTGGGTCAACATCGTCACCGAGAGCACGCTCACCGTGAACCTGGTGATGGACCCGGCGGACGGCGACGAGATGCGGCGCCCGCCCGTGCCGCGCGACGACCGGCTGCTCGGCCCGCAGATGCTGCGCCGCGTGGCGCTGCTCGTTCCGGCCGCCGTGGCCGCCACGTTCGGCTGGTTCGTCTGGCGCCAGTCCGAAGGTGTGCCGTTCGACGTGGTGCGCACCGAGACCTTCACGGTGCTCGCGATGTGCCAGTGGTTCAACGTGCTCAACTGCCAGTCGGCCACGCGCTCGGCGCTGCGCCTGAGCATCCTGCGCAACCCGTGGTTGCTGGGCGGCCTGGTGTCGAGCGTGGCGCTGCAGGCCGCGGTGCTCTACTGGGCGCCGCTGGCCGAGCTGTTCCACACCGTGGCGATTGCGCCCGCGGATCTGTTGCCGCTGGTGGCGGTGGCGAGTTCGGTGCTGTGGATGGAAGAGCTGCGCAAGCTGGTGGCGCGCGTGAGGTCCGCTGCTACCGTGTAGGCGATCGTGCTTCGGGCGAGACCATCAACGCAGGGCAAGTCAGGCGCGCCAGGAGGGCCGGCGTGGCGAGCGATCTGGGCAGCACCAGCAAATCGGTATTCGCCGCGCTGCGCGGCAGCGTCGCACCGCCGGCCGGACCGACCGGGTCGACATGAATGACGTGCAGCGATCCGCCCAAGGCGTCGGCCAGAGCCTTGGCCAGCGCGACCAGCTCGGCACCCGGGTCGCCGCCGCGAATCGCGACCGCCACCTGCAAACGCCGCTGGGCACGGCGCACCCCGGACGGCGCCGCGACGGGCAAGGGTGTGGGCGCGACGAACAGCAGTTCGACCTCGGCGAGCGCGTCGAACACCAACTGTGGCAGACCGCCGCGCAGCGTCTGCAGTGACCAGTTGAGCGCGCGGCGCTGCGCCGCGTACTCGGCGAACCGACGCAGGCGTTCCGCCTGGGCGCGGTAGGCGCGTTCCATGTCGAGCGGCGCAAACGGCGCCCAGGTGCCGCCGGCGGGCGCGAGCACCTGGGTAAACGGCAACGACGCGGCGACCAGCGCCGCCGTGCTCTGCACGTAGACCACGCCGAAATCGCGATTCAGCGCCAGCGCGAGCGACGCGGACCATTCGATCACGCGCTCGGCGTCATGCGTATCGTCGAACACCGCGAGCACGCGCTCGCGCTCCGGCGGCGTCGAGCCTGGTGTCGCTGTCATGGCCGGTGCGAATTCTCGTCCTCGTGCGCAGGCGCCGCGCCGCCGCCCGGGCGCTTGCGCGAGCGCCGCTCGCCGCTTTGCAGCGCGCCGAATTCGCGCAGGCGCGCGACGATGCGCCCGTTCACGCTGTCGCGCGGCGGCGCCAGCGCATCGCCCGCCGGCAGACCGGTGAGAATCTCGAGCGCTTCGTCGACGTTGCGCACCGCGTGGATCGAAAAGCGCCCCGCGGCGGCGGCGTCGATCACGTCGTCGCGCAGCATCAAATTGACGACGTTGGCCTGCGGCACGATCACGCCCTGCGTGCCGTCCAGGCCGCGCGCCGCGCACAGGTCGAAGAAGCCCTCGATCTTCTCGTTCACGCCGCCGATCGGCTGCGCGTCGCCGAACTGGTTCACCGAGCCGGTGATCGCGAAGCATTGTTTGACGGGAATGTCGCCGATCGACGACAGCAACGCCACCAGTTCCGCGAGCGACGCGCTGTCGCCTTCGACGAAGCCGTAGCTCTGCTCGAACACCAGGCTCGCCTGGATCGCGTGCGCGTGCAGGCGCGAGTAGCGCGCCGCGAGGAACGACGACAGGATCAGCACGCCTTTCGCGTGGATCGGCCCGCCCAGGTGCGTTTCGCGCTGGATGTCGACCACCTCGCCTTCGCCCAGGCGTGTCGTCGCGCTGATGCGCACAGGCTCGCCGAACATCTCGTCGCTGACCTCGTAGACCATCAGGCCGTTCACCTGGCCGATGCGCTCGCCACTCGTGTCGATCATCAGGTGGCCGCGCACCAGGTCTTGCTGCAACCGTTCGTGGATGCGGCTCGAGCGGTTGCGCCGCGCGGCGATCGCGGCCGCCACGTCTTGCGCCTCGATGCGATCGCGCACTGCTGCGCGCGCGTGCTGGTCGGCCTCGAGCAACACATCAAGCAGATGGCGCACCGAGGCGCTGATGCGCGTCGCGTCGCCGGCGCGGCGCGCGCCGTGGTCGAGCAATCGCGCCAGCGCGTCGGCGTCCGCCGGCAGCAGCGCCTGGGCGCGTGCCTGCGCGGCCAGCGCCGCGGCGAGTTCGCGCTGCGTTTCGGAATCGCGCGGCAGTTCGTCGCCGACGTCGGCGATCACCCGGAACAGCTGGTTGAACTCCGGGTCGTAGGCCTGCAGCAGGTGCACGAGCTCGCGCTCGCCGAACAACGCCACTTTGAGCGACAGTGGAATCGGCGCAGGCTCGAGCTGCACCGTCGAGATCAGGCTGTACGCTTCGGCGAGTCCTTCGATGCGGATCTGCGCGCGAAGCAAGGCGCGCTTCAGAGCGTCCCACGCGAACGGCTGCGCGAGCAGCTTGATCGCGTCGATCAGCAGGTAGCCACCATTGGCACGGTGCAGCAGGCCCGGCTTGATGAGGCGGTAGTCGGTCAGCAGCGTGCCCATGCGCGCCACATGGTCGATCCGGCCGAGCAGGTTGTTGTGCGTCGGGTGGTCGGCGGTGACGATCGGCGAACCGTCGGTGCCGAGGTCGACGATCACGTTGACCTCGTAGCCCGACAGATCGGTCGCCTCGGGCGTCGGGTTGCCTTCTTCGTCGCTGGCGCGAAACGTGTCAGCCTTGTCGATCACGTCGGCGCGCACCGCGTCGAGGTAGTCGAGCACGGCGGGTAAGTCAGCGTAATGCTGCTTGGCGTCGTCGACCGCGTGTTGCACCGCCACTTCGCTCATCGATCGGTTCAGCGTGCGCAGCCGGTCGGCGTGTTCCTTGCGCAGCCGCACCGACTGGCGCAGCACCAGCAGCAGCTTGTCCTGCGCGTCGCCCATCGCGCGCTGCAGCCGGGTGCGCTCTTCCAAGGGCAGCGCCTCGAACTCCTGCGGCGGCATCACTTCGGCCTCGCCCTTGCGCGGCGCGAAGCTCAGGCCCATCGGCGTGCGCACCATCGCCAGGCCCTGGCGTTGCGCCTCCTCGCCCACCGCGAGCACCGCTGCTTCAGCGCGTTCCTTGAACTCGGTGTTCAGGCGCGCGACGGCGTTCACGTATTCCTCGGACTCGAAAGTCGCCGGCAAGGTCGTACGCAAGTCATCGACCAGCTCGCGCATGTGGCTGCACAACTTCACGCCGCGCCCAGGCGGAAGTTGCAGCGCCAAGGGGCGGTGCGGCGCCTCGAAGTTGTTGACATAGACCCAGTCGAAGCGCTGCACGGCGTTGCGCGACAGGTGCTCGGCGATGGCCTGGCGCACCAGCGTTTCCTTGCCCGAGCCCGGCGGGCCCATCACGAACAGGTGGTGGCCGGGGCGCGCCATCGCGATACCGTATTCGACGGCGGCGCGCGCGCGCGGTTGGCCGACGATTGCCGACGTCACGCCCGACGGCGCAGCGTCATTCAAACCAGGCGCCACACGGCCGTGGGCAGATGCGGCAGCGTCGGGCACGAGCGCGGCGCCGCCCATGACGAGCGACGCGGCGTCGCAGCGGGTCGCGAGTTCGGCGGGGCTGAGCAGGCGGGCCGGCATGCTCGGCCTCTACACCTTGCGCGCCGCGATGCGAACGCCGTCATGCACCGCGGGGGGCGGGTAGACGATCACGTGCGTGCCCACGGCCAGCGTGCTGCCCAGCCACGCCATGTGGCCGTTGCGTCCGCGCAAGTGCACCGGCCGCAGGCGCGCGCGGCCGCCCTCGGCGACGAACACGGCGTGGTGCGGTACGTTGTTGCCGCTGCTGACGCCGTTCTCGGCGGCATGGGTCAGCGTGGCCGGTGAAGCGGTGCCGGGCGCGGCCGGTGATGCGGACGCCGGCGTGGCCGCCGGTGAGGCGGGTGTCGAAAGCGTCGGCGTCGCCTGCTTTCCCGCCGTGGTGGGCAGCGGGAACACCGCGCTCACCGGCACCAGCAAGGCGTTGTCCTGCGCCAGCGTGACGATTCGCACGCTGACGCGAAAGCCGTCGCCCAGCGCTTTCCAGCGTGCGGCCGGGCTGGTGATGTCGATCAGCACGCGCACGCGCTGCTCTTCGACGCCGAGCGCCGAGACCTTGGTGAACCCGCCCGGCTCAACGCGCTTGACCCGGCCTTCGAGTGTGCCCGGGCCACCCCAGCGCTCGATCAGAACGCGGCTGCCCGGCACTGCGGCGATGGCGTCGTTGGTCAGCAGTTCGGCCACGACTTCGAGACGGCCGATGTCGCCCAGCTCGAGCAGCGGTGTTCCCAACGCCACCGTCGCCTCGCTGCCTTGCAGAACGCGCAGCACCTGACCGGCGACGGGGGCGCGCAGCGCAAAGCTGCGGGGTGCGGCGGCGCTTCCCGGCGATCGAGTCGAACCGGCTTCCGATGGGCGCACCGCGGTACCCTCAGATTGGCGCACAGCGCCCAGGGCCGCGCGCGCCTGCTCCAGATCGTGCGTCGCGACATGGCTGTTCAGCGACCGCGGCGTCCACTTCCTTCTGCGCCGCGAGCACCGCGAGCCGGTCGGTGTCGAGTTTGGTGGCCGCAACGAAGCCCTGCTGCGCGAGCTTTTCGCTGCGCGCCACTTCCATGTTCGCCTGGGCCAACGCAACTTCGGCGCGGGCAATGCGCGTGCCGGCACGCTCGAGATTCGCCTGCGCCGCCTCGACACGCGCCGCCAGCTCGCGCTGCGTGCGCACGTCGAGCATCGCCGGCAGCACTGGCGTGAGCGTCGCCAGCGGCGCGCCGGCGGCCACCGCATCGCCTTCACGCAAGGTGATGCGCGACAGGTGCCCGGCCAGCGGCGCCGAGACCACGTAGCGGTCGGCCAGGCGCGTCTTCGCGTCTTCGTCGACCGTGATCTCGAAGCGCCCCTGCGTCACCGGCGCAAGCTCCACTTCCACCGCGCGCGGCGCGAAGGCCCAGGCCAGCGCCAGCGCGAGCGCGAGCACGACGGCGATCGCGTAGTACCAGGTCTTGTGTTTCATCATGGGTCCTCGCAATGCTTCATTCGCGCGTCTTCAGCGCCGCCACCATGTCGAGCTTGTCGATGCGCCGGCGCACCACCAGCGCGCTCGCCACGCCGGCGGCGACGACGGCGATCGCCGCCCAGGCGTAGGTGCGCGGCAGGATCACGACGGGAAAGAAGAACTGGTCCGACGCGAGCAGCCCCGAGATCAGGTGCACCAGGCCGAAGCCCAGCAGCATGCCCAGCGGCAGCGCGACCGCGATCGCGATCGCCATCTCGCCGAGCAGCAGGCCCGACACCTCGGCGCGCGTGAAGCCGAGCACGCGCAGGCTCGCGAGTTCCCAGGTGCGCTCCGACAGCGCGATGCGTGCATTGTTGTAGACCACGCCGACGGCGATCACGACGGCCAGCGCCGTCAGGATCGTGCTCATGATGCGCACGTTGCGCGCGCTCACCTCTTCCATGTTGCGCAGCAGCGTGGCCTTGCTGAACACGCCCACGATGCGCGGCAGCTCCTTGCTCGCTTGCAACAGCGCCGCTTCGCTGCCGCGTTCGAGCACGAGCGAGAACCAGGTCGACTGGTCGCCCTCTTGCAGCGCTCGGTTCAGCGCGCGCCGTTCCATGTACGCGTTCAGGCCCATCATTTCGCGCGCCGTCGCGCTCAGGCGCACCTCGAACAGGTGCTGCCGGCCCTCGAGCACGTTGACCTGCACGCTGTCGCCGACGCGCAGCCCCAGCTTGGCCGCCAGGCGATCCGTCATCACCAGGCCGTCGTCTTCGAGCCGGCTGACTTCGCGGTTGTTCACGTCGATGATTCGATTCAATTGCGGGTGCCGCGCCATGCCGCGAATCTGGCCGCGCTCGCTGAGGTGGCCGTTGACGAAGCGCACCGGCACGTCGCGGCCCGATTCGACTGCAGTCACGCCGGGCAGGCGCGCCATCTCGTGGCGCGCGTGGTCGGCGCCGGCCTCCGTCAGCCAGGCGATCGTGTCGCTGCGCATGCTGACGTTGAACTGAGAATCGACGATGGTGTCGATGGCGTCGCGAAAGAAGTTGCCCATCACGACGATCGCCACCGACGCCGCCACACCGCCGACGGAGAGCAAGCTGCGCAGCGGCCGGCGCTCCATGTTGCGCAGGATCATCCGCAGCGTGACGCCCATGTTCGTGATCCCCAGGCGTTCGGCCAGGGTCTTGCGATAGCGCCCTGGCGCAGGCGGGCGCATTGCCTCGGCCGGCGCGAGCCGCGCGGTCGCGACGATGGCGTTCAGTGTGCCGAGAACGGCGGTGACGAGCGTGATGCCCAGACTCACGAACAGCAGCCAAGGCGCGATGCGGTGCTCGAAGGTTGGAAAGCGAAAGAATTCGGCGTACAGGCCGGTCAGCATCGTGCCCAGCCGGTCGCCCACCGTCACGCCGATCAGCATGCCGAGAGCGACGATCGCGAGCACGAGCTTCAGGTAGTGCACGGCGATGCTGAAATTCGCGTAACCGAGCGCCTTCAGCGCCGCGATCTGCTCGCGCTGTGTCGCGACCAGGCGCGACACGACGACGTTCAGCAGGAACGCGGCGACGCCGAGAAAAATGGCGGGCAGCACGGTGCCGAGCACACGCTGCTCCTTGATCTCGTTGTCGAGCATTGCGTGCGAGTTCTGGTCTTCGCGGCCATAGGCTTCACGCGCGCCGTAGCGCGCGAGCTGATGCGTCAGCGAGACGATGGCCACTTTTTCGTCGGCGCCGGGCGCGAGCTTCACGGCGACGCGGTTGAACGCGCCGTTCATGTCGTAGGCCGCGGCGAGCGCGTCGTGGTCGACCCAGAACACGCCGAAGCCGCGCATGTCGGGCATGCCGAACATTCCGGCGAAGATGAATTCGGGCGACAGCGCGATGCCGCTGACGACCAAGGTGCGCTGTTTGCCGTTGATCGTGGCACTCAAGTGCGAGCCCGGCTTCAGCCCGCGCGCCTGCGCGAACGCCGCCGACACGAGCGTGGGGATCGCGTTGCCGGAGAACCGCGCTTCGTCCAGAGGCCTCCCGGACTGCAGCGTGATGCGGTTCATGCGCGACTGCTCACGCGGATCGACGCCGATCAGCAGGCCGATGATCGGGTCGGCAACGTCCGGCAGTTCGACGCGCACGATCTGCTCGATCGTCGTCTGCACGTCGGCCACGCCCGGCGTTTCGCGAAGCACCTCGGTCAGGCTGTTCGGCGCGCGTTTCACTCCGGCAAACACATCGGCAAAGCGCCCCTGCGCATAGAAGCGGTCGCGCGCGAGTGCCAGCGAATCGACCGCCGACAAGGTGGTGATGAAGCCGCCGACACCGCTGGCGACAACGAGCGCGATCGTCAGCGCCTGGCTCCACATCAGGCGCAGGTCGCGCAGGAGTTTGCGGTCGAGGGCTTTCATCGCGGCCGTCGCTTCACCAGGACAACTCCGAAGGCGTCAACTTACGCTGATTGCTTTCGATCCTCTGGATGCGCCCGTCGCCAAGGTAAATCACCCGATCCGCCATTCCGGCAATCGCCGCGTTGTGTGTGATCACCACCGCCGTCGTGCCGAGTTCCGCATTGATTCGCGCAATCACTTCCAGCACCAGCTTGCCGGTCGCGTAGTCGAGCGCGCCGGTCGGCTCGTCGCACAGCAGCACGTCCGGGCGTTTCACGATCGCGCGTGCGATCGCGACGCGCTGCTGCTCGCCGCCCGAGAGCTGCGCCGGAAAGTGGTCGCGCCTCGGGCTCAATCCCACGCGATCGATCGCTTCGTCGATCGGCATCGGGTTCGCGCAGATGTCGGTCACGAGTGCCAGGTTCTCGCGCACCGTCAGACTCGGGATCAGGTTGTAGAACTGGAACACGAAGCCCACATGCTCGCGCCGGTACGCAGTGAGCTCGGCCTCGCTCGCGCCGCTCAAGGTGTGCTCGCCAAAGCGCACTTCGCCGCTTGTCGGAACGTCCAACCCGCCCAGGATGTTCAGCAGCGTCGACTTGCCGCTGCCCGACGCGCCGAGCAAGACGACGAACTCGCCGCGCGCGATGTCGAGGTCGACGTCGTGCAGCGCCCGCACCTCCACTTCGCCGGTGTGGTAGGTCTTGGCGAGGCCGCGCGCGTGGAACACCAGTTCGGTGGCGTTGGCCATCGGGGGTATCGGGGGAAGCGGCGCAATGGCGGGCATCGCTGGGGCAGGGGGCTCGGGCGCCTGAGTGTCGGCGGCGTGACCGGGCGCGGCTTGATCCCGGTCAAGTATTGCGCGATGTAAAGCCGCTTGCCCGAGCCGGGGCGGCGAATCACATAATGCGCATGCTGGCGCGGTGAACCGAACGCTATCCGAACCGCCCGTATCAGGCGAAATGCCGACGCCCGCCAAGGAGCGCATCATGAAACTTGCTTCCCGCACTCTTCTCGCAACCTGTGCCGCGCTGGTGTTGAGCGCAGTCTCAGCAAGCGCGGACGCACATGGCCGCCGCGGCTACTGGGGTCCCGGCCCGTTCTGGGGAGGCATCGGTGTCGGGCTGGGTGTCGGGGTGGGTATTGGCTTGAGCAGCGGCTACTACTACCGGCCCTGGTACCCCGGCTACGTGGTCGTTGACGCGCCGCCGCCGGTCTACTACCGCAGCGAGCCGCAACCGGTTCCTGCCGCGCCCGCGCCTGACCCGGTGGCCAGGCCCGCACCCGACCCGATCTTCTACCCGAAGAGCGGCCAGAGCGACGCGCAGACGGAAGCCGATCGCGTCGATTGCAATCGCTGGGCCACCACCCAACCGAGCGCGATGCGCGACGCGAGCGTGTTCCAGCGCGCCACGCTGGCGTGCATGGAAGGGCGCGGCTACGTGGTGAAGTAGCTGGGGTTCAGTGTCCTGTCCCACAAAAGATGGCATTGAGACGGGTCGCCACCACGACGCTGCAAGCTGAACTCCTGAGCGCGCTCGCGCGTGCCTGCGCCGGGCGCGAAGTGCCGCGGATTCGCGCACTGCACCTGCCGCGCTCGCCCTGGGACGGCAGCAAGGACGGCGAATTCGGCGCCATCGAGCTCGACGACGGCTCGCTCGGCCTGAGCTACGTGCTGCTCGGCGACGCACTGGCGGCACTGGCCTCGGGTGGCCACGCGGAACAACTGATCGGTGCCGATCCCTTCCAGGTCGCGCAGGGGTGGGCCAGCGGGCAGGGCGCCGATCGCACACTGGGCACGCTCGGCTTTGCGGCCGTCAACGCGCTCACGCGCCACCTGTTCGATCGCTTGGATTACGCGCCGCCCGACGCCGCCGATTCGATCGGTGGCCTCGACCCGCAGCCGGCCGAGCACATCGGCATGATCGGCTTCTTCCCGCCGCTCGTGAAGCAGGTGACGGCGCGCGGCGCGCGCCTCACGGTGCTCGAACTGCGAGCCGATCTCGCCGGCGAATTTGCCGGGGAGGGCGCCGGCGAGGCCGGGAGTTTTCGCATCACGCTCGATCCGCGCGAACTCATCCGCTGCGACAAGGTGCTGTGCACGAGCACCGTGCTGCTGAACGACACGCTCGGCGCGGTGCTGGCGTCATGCACCGGCGCGCGCGCCTTCGTGCTGATCGGCCCCGGCGCGAGCTGCCTGCCCGACCCGCTGTTCGCGCGCGGCGTCACGCTGCTGGGTGGTGCGTGGATCGAAGACGCGCAGGGCTTCAAGGCCGCGCTCGCGGCGGGCCTGCCGTGGGGCAGGTTCGCGCGCAAATTCGCGCTGGCGCGAGCCGATTACCCGGGCATTGACGCCTTGCTCGCGCGCGCGTCCTGAGATGACTGAGCCTGCGTCTGCAACGCGACGCGAATACTCGTGATCGACGTCAATGCACGGCCACGCGGCGGGCTCGCATTGACCTTGCGCAAATCATGCCGCCGCCCTTGGCGTAACTTCGTTTCCACGAACAGAAGGGAAAAGGTGGCGTTCTGCCACCGCTTGCCGTGACACCGTTGCACCAGTCCGTGAAGATCGGCCCGCTCGCGCTGCCTGGCGAGTTGACGCTGACTGCCCATCCTATTGGGCTCGTCGTCTTTGCCCATGGCAGCGGCAGCAGTCACCGCAGCACTCGCAACCGCGCCGTGGCGCAGACCCTGCAGCAGCGCCGCATCGGCAGCCTGCTGTTTGACTTGTTGACGCCCACCGAAGCGCAGCAGCGCGAGAACGTGTTCGACATCGAACTGCTGGCGCAGCGACTGCTCGACGCACTCGCCTGGGTCGGCCAGCTCGAGGCAGCGCACGGCGTGCCGCTTGGCCTCTTCGGCGCGAGCACCGGCGCGGCCGCGGCGCTGGTCGCTGCGGCGCAGCGGCCGCGCGAGGTGGCCGCGCTGGTCTCGCGCGGCGGCCGGCCTGACTTGGCCGGCCCGGTGCTCGGCGACGTTCGCACTCCGACGCTGTTGATCGTCGGCGGCGCCGACACCGAGGTGTTGCAGCTCAACATGGCCGCGCTCGCCAGGCTGCGTTGCGAAAAGCGCCTGGAGATCGTGCCGCGCGCGACGCACCT
Organism: uncultured beta proteobacterium; assembly: GCA_963791595.1. Classification (GTDB taxonomy): domain Bacteria; phylum Pseudomonadota; class Gammaproteobacteria; order Burkholderiales; family Burkholderiaceae_C; genus JAEMQF01. The sequence continues at coordinate 182,419 of CAWBTF010000001.1, forward strand.
GTTTGCCGAGGCTGGCGCGATGGAACGCGTGACGCAGCTCGCGCGCGACTGGTTTGTGCAGCACTTCGGCAAGGTGCCGCCGAACCATGGCTGAGCAATTCCGTCGCCGCACCTGGAACTGAGCCTAGATTCGCAAACCCGCATCGTCGGCCAGCTCATGCACGCGCTGCGCTCGGCGCAGCCGGCGCAACCCGTCGAGCTGATCGAAACCCACATCTCGTTCGTGCTGCTCGCCGGGCCGTATGCGTACAAGATCAAGAAATGCGTGAACCTCGGCTTCCTGGACTTCACGACGCTCGCGCAGCGGCGCCACTTCTGTGAAGAGGAACTGCGCTTGAATCGGCGCACCGCGCCGCAGCTCTATCTCGATCTGGTGCCGGTCACCTGCGACGGTGGTAAGCCGAGCCTCGGCGGCAGCGGCGCCGTCGTTGAGATCGCGCTGCGCATGCGCGCCTTCGCGCAAAGCGATCTCTGGGAACAGCGCGTGCAGAGCGGCGCGCTCGCGCCGGTGCATGTCGATCAACTTGCGCAGACCCTCAATGCGCTGCATCGCGGCGCGGCGCAGATTGCGCCGGACCCGAGCTACGGCACGCCCGCGATGGTTCGCGCGCCGGTGCTCGAGACACTCGACGCGCTGGACGCCTTGGTCGAAAAGCTCGCGCCAGCACAAGCCCAGTGGCTGCCCGACCTGCGGGCCTGGGAAGCGCGCACCTTCGCGGCGCTGGAACGCCACTTCGAGCAGCGCCGTGCGACGGGCCAGGTGCGCGAATGCCACGGCGATCTGCACCTGGGCAATGTGACGATGGTCGACGCCCAGCCCGTGCTGTTCGACTGCCTCGAATTCGACCCCGCATTGCGCTGGACTGACGTGATGAGCGACGTCGGCTTCATGGCGATGGACCTGCGGCGCCACGGCCACGACGATCTCGCCAATCGCTTCGTCAATGCATACCTGGAGCACAGCGGCGACTACGACGGCGCGCGCGTGCTGCGCTACCACGCCGTCTACCGCGCGCTGGTGCGCGCCAAGGTGGCGGCGCTGCGCGGCGCGTCTTCGATCGACGCGGCGTTGGCCTACCTCGACGTGGCGCGCCGCCTGAGTGCGCCGAGCCGGCCGGTGCTGATCGTCACGCACGGCTTTTCGGGCAGCGGCAAGACGACCTGGACCTCATCGTTGCTCGAGGCGATCGGCGCGGTTCGCATCCGCGCCGACGTCGAGCGCAAACGCCTTGCACATCTGGCGCCGCAGGCCGACTCGCGCTCGGCGCTGCACGCGGGGCTGTACTCGAAAGCGCACAACCAGGCCACGCAGGAGCGCTTGCGCGATTGCGCGAAATGCGTGCTGCAAGGCGGCGCGCATGCAATCCTCGACGCGACCTTTCTGCAGCGCGAACCGCGCGACCAGACGCGCGCGCTGGCGCGCAAGCTCGGCGTGCCTTGTGTCATTCTCGATTTCCAGGTCGACCCGGCCGCTTTGCGCGAGCGCGTGCTGGCGCGCAGCCAATCGGCCGACGACGCGTCGGAAGCGGGCATCGCGGTGCTGCAAGATCAACTTGCGAACCACGAGCCGCTTGGCGCCGACGAGCGCGCCGAGGCGATTGCAGTCGACGCCGCCCAGCCGCCGAGCCGGGATGCCATCGCGGCGCTCGCCACGCGTTTGCGCGAAGCGGCCGCAACGGCCGCACCCGCCGCCACGATCGCCGATGCATTGCCGCGTTGAGGCACGTCAAGCGGTGCGACGCAGGCCTGGCCGAAGATCGCCGCAGTGAATTCGAACCCGGGAGCCTGTTCGATGCCCCAACCTATGACTGCCGGCGACCTGTGCACACGCGAGACCGTGATCGCGTCCCGGTCGATGGAGATTTCCGAAGCCGCGCGCCTGATGCGCGAGCAGCACGTCGGCTGCCTGGTGGTGGTCGACGAGATGGCGATCGGCCGCGTGCCCGTGGGCATGCTGACCGACCGCGACATCGTCACCGAAATCGTCGCGAAGGGGGTCGACCCGCGCAAGCTGCGCGTCGAAGACGCAATGAGCGCCGAGCCGGCCGTCGCCGACGAGTCGGATGCGCTGCTCGACGCGCTGGCCGCGATGCGCCGCAAAGGCGTGCGCCGCCTGCCGGTCGTGAACCGGCTCGGCGTGCTGCAAGGCGTGCTGGCGCTGGACGACGTGCTCGAGGCGCTGTCGGAGCAACTCGGTGCCGTGGTGCAGGCGATGGCGAGCGGGCGCAAGTAGGAGTTGCGGCGCAGGCCTTGAGGCGCCCGCTGCGCAACCGGCGCGACGCGATGCGCCGGCCCGATTCTTGACCCGCTGCCTGTTGATTTGCGGTTTTTGCGACCCAGCAGGCGTATCGTCACGGCGCAATGCTCGTCCGATCCCGACGCCGCGGCGCCTCGGGCAGCGAATTCGCGGAGGAGGACGTCAACATGAATACGCTCCCGGCCATT
>CAWBTF010000002.1:0-309197 GCA_963791595.1 uncultured beta proteobacterium
CGCGCGCTGGCCGCTACGACGCCGTCATCGCCATGTACCACGATCAGGGCCTCATCCCCGTGAAGACGCTGGACATGTGGGGCGGCGTGAACGTCACGCTCGGCCTGCCCTTCATTCGCACCTCACCCGACCACGGCGTCGCCTACGATGCAGCCGCCTCCGGCGCTGCGAAGGCGGACAGTCTGATCGCTGCGCTCAACCTCGCCGACCGGATGGCGCGCGACCGCGCCGCCGCGCAATGACCACGCCCCTTACGCCTGGCGCGGCGAAGAAATCTCTCGGCCAGCACTTCCTGTTCGATCCCGCCCTGCTGAAACGCGTTGCAACTGCGGGCGGCAGCGTCGAAGGCAGGACCGTGATCGAAGTCGGCCCCGGCCCCGGCGGCCTTACCCGCGCCTTGCTCGACAGCGGCGTGAAGAAGCTGATTGCCGTCGAACTGGACGACCGCTTCGCCGATGGCCTCATCGACATGGCCAGACGCTCGCGCAGGACGCTTACACGTCCACCATGGCGACGCCCTCAAGACCGACCTGCCCGCACTGGTGCAATCCGCCGGCGGCGAACTGCCTGCGATGATCATCGCAAACCTCCCCTACAATGTCGGCACGCCCATGCTGGTCGAATGGCTCAAGACCGGCGACTGGCGCTCCACGATGGTGCTGATGTTCCAGAAAGAAGTCGCCCTGCGCATCTGCGCTGCGCCTGACGAGGAACACTACGGCCGCCTCGCCGTACTTGCCCAGGCGGCCACCCGCCCCCGCATCGCCATCACCCTCCCCCCCGGCGCCTTCCGTCCTCCGCCAAAAGTCGACAGCGCCGTCGTCGTCCTCGACCCGCTCCCAGCGGGCGAAGCCTTCAACGACCTCGCCAGCCTCGAGAAAATCACCGCCGCCGCTTTCGGCCAGCGCCGCAAGATGCTGCGCGCGGCGCTGAAGTCCCTGCCAGGTGCAGTGGAGGCCCTAATCGCGACTGGCATAGACCCACGCGCCGCGCGAGACGCTTACGCAAGCAGAATTTCGGGCAATAGTGAATTGTTGGCGAAGCGCTGCAAGATAGGCAGATGACTGTGACGTCCGGTCAAAGGGCTCTGTATTGGACTGTGGTCATCGTCGGTGAGCCATACTTGCGGGCGCTATCTGGTATGACGCGACCCTGATCGGCTTCCTTCGTTGGGTGCATAGTACGCGAGCCACGCAAACTGGCCCGGTATTGTGTTTGCCGTATCAATGCCGATTGTGGTCGGCGCTGCGCCGCTACTAATCGGGTTGGCGATATTGAAGCACCGCTTAAAAAATAAGAATGAACTAGCCCTGCTGGCGCTCCCGCTTTGGGTCTTCGTCGCGACCTGTGCGTCCTTCAGCAACTGGTCGACCATGATGCCCAGCGAGGCGCGCACGCGCTTGTTGCGTTCGGTGATCAGGATCGCGCGGATCTCGTTGAAAGCCGCATCGAGATTGTCGTTCACGATCGCGAAGTCGTATTCGCCCCAGCGCAGGATATCCTGCCCCGCGCCATCCAGCCGGGACTGCACCGACTTCTCGTCCGCGCCCGGCCGTCCCTCAAGCCGCCGCTTCAGCTGCGCCAGCGACGGCGGCAGGATGAACACCGAGACCACATCGCCCGGCCGGATCGTCTTCAGCGCCCGCGCGCCCTGCCAGTCGACGTCGAACACGACGTCCGTCGCCAGCCACCAGCCGCGCCTCAACCTCGCTGCGCGGCGTGCCGTAGAAATTCTTGAACACCTTCGCCCACTCGAGGAACTCGTCGTGGTCGATCATCTGCTGGAACTGCTCGACCGAGCGGAAGTGATAGTCCGACCCATCCGGCTCGCCCGGGCGCGGCTCCGCGTTGTCGCGGAGATCGAGAGCTCCACGCCCGGCACTTCGGAGATGATCCGCCGGCACAGCGTCGTCTTGCCCGCGCCCGAAGGGCTGGAGATCACGAGCATGATCCCCCGGCGCGGACGCACCCGCTGTGTGGGCGTGCTTCGGGGCGATCACTCGACATTCTGAACCTGCTCCCGGAACTGGTCGATCAGCGATTTCAGCGCCAAACCCGCATTCGTCAGCTCCAGGCTGGCCGATTTCGAGCAAAGCGTGTTGGCTTCCCGGTTAAGCTCCTGACACAGAAAGTCCAGCTTTCTGCCGGCCGCTTCGCCCGCCGCCAGAATGGCGCGCGCGGAAATGATGTGGGCCGACAGCCGGTCCAGCTCCTCGCGCACATCCGCGCGGGTCGCCATCACCAGCACTTCCTGCGCGATCCGGTCGGCGTCGATCGCTGGCGTCCTTCGCCAGCTCCGCCAGCCGCGCCTTGAACCGCTCGCGCACCAGCTCGGGCTGCCTTGCCGCAAACTCGCCCGCCTGCGCGACCAGCTGTTCCACCTGCGCCAGCATGCGCGTTGAACAGCTGCAGGAGGCCCTCGCCCTCCTTGCCGCGCGCGGTCGCCAGCATGTCCAGCGCCTGTATCCAGGCCCGCCAGCAGATCCTTCGTCACCGTCTCGTCCACGGAATTGCTGGTGCGCGAGACGCCCTTCATCGACGCCCGGCGCGTTGATCAGCCCATCGAGCCGCGCCGGCGCCACGCCGCCGCTGCGCCCAGTGCCGCGACAGCCGCGCCAGCCGCGCCAGCTCGCGCGTATCGATCGCGATGGCGCCCGCATCGCTCGTCCAGTCGATCTTCAGCTGGAGCTGGAAGACGCCGCGCGAGAAGCGATCCTTCACGCGCCGCCGCGCCTCGAAGTCCACCGCCTCGCAGCCCGGGCGGAAAATTGGTGCGCAGGTCGACCGCCTTGCCGTTGACCGAGCGCGCCTCCCACACCCACGCGCCCCAGGCGCCTGCCCCTGCGCCCGGCCGAAGCCTGTCATTCCCCGGATCATGCCCCGCCCCGTCGTCATGGTTTCGGCTTGACGGCCGGCGTGTCATGACGCAGCTTCGTTCTGGCGTCCCGCTGCTTCTCGAACTCCGCCAGTTGGCGACATTGCGCTGGTGCTCGCCTAGTGTCGAGGCGAACAGCATGCCCGCCCGTTCCGTCCGCGACGAAATAGATGTAGTCTGTCACGGCGGGCTGCAGCGCTGCGCTTGATCGCGTCCGCGCCCGGATTGCAGATCGGCGTCTTGGGCAGGCCGTCGATCTGGTAGGTGTTCCAGTCGGTCTTGGTCGCGATCTCGCTTACTCGTGATCGGCGGCCCAGCGGCACGCCCTTGGTGATGCCATAGACGATCGTCGGGTCGCTCTGCAGGCGCATGCCCTTGCTGCAGCCGGTTGATGAACAGCCGACGCAACCTGCGGCTGCTCGTCGCGCGAATGCCGGTTTCCTTCTCGACGATGGACGCGAGGATAACCGCCTCGTCCGGCGTCTTCACCGGCAGGTCCGCGCTGGCGGTTTGGCCCAGATCTCGGCCAGCAGCGTCCTGCTGCGCCTTGATCATCCGCTCGATCACGAACTCGATCGTGTCGCCCCGCGTCACGGCATAATCGCCCGGCAGCAGCACGCCTTCGGCCGGTCACGGCCGGCGCGCTCACCGGCCAGCTTGTAGGCGGCGCTCGGCGCCGCCCGTCGACTTCCACTCCTTTCCGCCAGCAGCTCCAGGATCATCTGGCTGCGTCAGCCCTTCGGGAACGATCACCGCGTACTGCAGCGACGCTGCCGGTCGATCAGTTCCTTGACGATCGCCTCCATACTGGCGCCGCTCGGTGATCTCATACTCGCCGGCCTTCATCACCGGCTTGTCGCCCGATGAACTCGCGCATGCGCAGGATCAGGCGGAACTGGCCATCATCCGCGATGGCGCCAGCTTCCTTGAGCTTGGTGGCGATCGCCTGCGTGCCGGCGCCCTTCTCGATCAGCACAAAGCGCGGCTTGCCATCCTCCGTCGCGGGCCCTGCCGCCGTGTAGACTGCTGTTGAGCCAGAACCAGCCGCCGCCAGCGACGGCGGCGCCGAGCAGACGACCAGTGCGAGCAGAAAGCCGACAAGCTTGCCCAAGCAAGAACTCCCGAGACCGCCTGCCAGACTTACCTGCGGCCAATCCTTAGCCGATTCTACTCCGGACGCCATCAGTCCAGCCGCCTTCATCACCAGCGCGGCGTTCGTTCCGCCAAATCCGAACGAGTTGGACAACGCCGCCCGCACCTTCTTCTTCACCGCCTTGTGAGGCGTCAGGTTGATGGGGCTTTCGAACGAGGGGTTGTCGAGGTTCAGCGTCGGCGGGATCACGCCGTCGCGGATCGCCAGGACGCAGAAGATCGCCTCGACCGAGCCGGCCGCGCCCAGCAGGTGGCCGATGGCCGACTTGGTCGAGGACAGGTGCGTTGTCGCCGCGGCATCGCCGAGCACCCGCGCCACGGCGCGCACCTCGATCTCGTCGCCCGCCGGCGTCGAGGTGCCGTGAGCGTTGACATAATCGATCTCGGAGGCATCGAGGCCCGACACGCTGCAGCGCCGTGCGCATGGCGCGCTCGCCGCCATCGCCCGTCTCGTCCGGCGAGGTGATGTGGAAGGCATCGCCCGTCAGGCCATAGCCGACGACCTCGGCGTAAATCTTCGCGCCGCGCTTCTTGGCGTGCTCGTATTCCTCGAGCACGACGATGCCCGCGCCCTCGCCCATGACGAAGCCGTCGCGATCCTTGTCATAGGGGCGCGAGGCCTTCTCGGGCGTCTCGTTGAAGCCGGTCGACATGGCGCGGCAGGCGATGAAGCCGGCATAGCCGATGCGGCAGATCGACGCCTCGGCCCCGCCCGCCACCATCACGTCGGCATCGCCCCACTGGATCAGACGCATGGCGTCGCCGATCGCATGCGCGCCCGTCGCGCAGGCGGTGACGACCGCGTGGTTCGGGCCCTTGAAGCCATACTTGATCGAGACCTGTCCGGACGCGAGGTTGATCAGCGCGCTCGGAATGAAGAACGGCGACACGCGCCGCGGCCCCTTTTCGTGCAATTCAACCGCCGTGTCGGCGATCGCCTTGAGGCCGCCAATGCCCGAGCCGATCAGGACGCCGGTGCGGATCTTGTCTTCGTAGCTCTCAGGCTTCCAGCCCGAATCCTCGATCGCCTCGTCCGCCGCCGCCATCGCGTAGAGGATGAATTCGTCGACGCGCCGCTGTTCCTTCGGCGACATCGTCTTCTCGGGATTGAACGAGCCGGGATCGTCGGCCTTGCCGCCGCCGCGACCGCTCACCCAGGGAACCTGGCCGCCAATCTTGCAGGCGAGATCGGAGGTATCGAACAGGTCAACGGACTTGAGGCCGGACTCGCCGGCGATCAGCTTCTTCCACGACGCCTCACGGCCGTTAGCCAGAGGCGTCACGAGTCCCATGCCGGTGATGACGACGCGCCGCATGTGAGGAACTCCGGCCGAGGCGCGCGCCGGTTAGACGCGTTCCTTGATGAAGCGGACGGCGTCGCCAACCGTGCCGATCTGCTCTTGGACATCGTCAGGGATCTCGATGCCGAACTCTTCCTCGAACGCCATGACCAGCTCGACCAGATCGAGCGAGTCGGCGCCGAGATCGTCGATGAAGCTGGCCTTCTCGTTGACCTTCTCGGCGTCAACTTCCAGGCGCTCGACCACGATTTTCTTCACGCGCTCGATGACGTCGGACATCTTATTCCCTTCCAGTATCGAGGCCCCGAGGGACCCGGAAAAACCTGCGTTGCGGCGCGGTAACACGCCTGAATTTGGTTGACCATAGCCCGCCTTGCAGGGGCGGCCTAGATCATCGCCATCCCGCCATTAACGTGCAGGGTCTGGCCTGTCACGTAGGCGGATTCATCCGAAGCGAGATAGAGCGCGGCGGCGGCAATGTCAGCCCCCGAACCCAACCTTCCGGCCGGAATCCCTTTGAGAAGCGCCTCTTTCTGGTCGTCCTTCAGGACATCCGTCATCGGCGTGGCGATGAACCCGGGGGCGATGCAGTTCACGGTGATGTTCCGGCTGGCCACTTCCTGGGCGAGTGATTTGGTGAACCCGATCATCCCCGCCTTGGAGGCCGCGTAATTGGTCTGACCCGGCATTCCCGGTCACGCCCACGACCGAGGTGATTCCGATGATCCGGCCATGGCGGCGCTTCATCATGCCCCGCATTGCCGCCCGGGCGAGCCGGAAATAGGCGCCCAGGTTGACGTTGAGGACGGTTTCCCAGTCTTCGTCCTTCATCCGCATCAAGAGCCCGTCCTTGGTCAGGCCGGCGTTCGAGATGATGATGTCCAGCCCGCCCAGCGCCTCCTCGGCCTTGCCGACCAGTTCGGCCGTCGCCGCCGGGTCCGCCAGGTTGCACGGCAGGATCACCGGCGACCCGCCGATGTCCGCCGCCGCCTTCTCCAGCGCCTCCACCCGCGTCCCCGACAGCGCCACCTTCGCGCCAGCCTCAGCAAGCGCCTTCGCGATCGACCCGCCGATCCCGCCCGAAGCGCCGGTCACCAGCGCGAACCGTCCCGTGAGGTTGAACATCTTCTGGTCTTCTCCTCAGTTCAGCTGAGACTTCGCAAACGCTTCGAGATCAGCAGGCGTATTCAGCGCGACAGTCTCGGCCTCAGGCGCATTCCGCTTCACCATGCCCGACAGCTGCTTGCCCGCACCGGTCTCGACGAACGTCTTCACGCCGCCATCCGCTCGCCATCCATTGCACGCACTCGCGCCAGCGCACGCGGCCCGTCACCTGCTCCACGAGCAGCCTGCGGATTTCCGCCGGATCGCTCACCGGCCGCGCCGTCACATTCGCCACCACCGGCACAACCGGCTTGTTGATGCTTGCCGCCGCAAGCGCAGCTTCCATCGCGACAGCAGCAGGCTGCCATCAGGGGCGAATGGAACGGCGCCGATACTGGCAGCGAGATCGCCTTCACGCCCTTGGTCTTCGCTGCCGCAATCGCCGCCTCGACCCCGGCCTTGGTGCCCGAGATCACGACGTTCCCCGCATTATTGTCGTTCGCGACCACCACGACGCCCGCCGCCGAACCTTCCGCCGCAATCGCCTCGGCGATCTCGACATCCACCTTGCCGATCAGCGCCGCCATGGCGCCCTGGCCCGCCGGCACAGCCGCCTGCATCGCCTCGCCGCGCTTGCGCAGCAGCCTCGCTGCGTCCGTCACTGACAGCGCACCCGCAGCGGCCAGCGCCGAATACTCGCCCAGCGAATGCCCCGCCACGAACGCCGCCTGCGAAACCTTCACGCCGAAGCCCGCCTCCAGCGCCCGCACCGCCGCAAGGCTCACCGCCATCAGCGCCGGCTGCGCGTTCGCCGTCAGCGTCAGCGTCTCGATCGGCCCGTCCCAGATCAGATCCGACAGCTTCTCGCCCAGCGCGGCATCGACTTCATCGAACACCGCCTTCGCCGCCGGAAAAGCCTCCGCCAGCTCTTTGCCCATACCCACAGCCTGCGAACCCTGGCCGGGGAAGATGAGAGCAAACGACATGAGGACGCCTCGAGAATCGAACGATCAGGCTTCCTAGGAACTAGGCCCCCACCGAAGCAAGGGACAGTGTCTGGCCGCCTCACAGTTCCCGAATGCCCTAAAGCTCCGGAATGAAGTTCAGCGCGTAGTAGAGGTACCCCGCATAGGCGGACACAAGCGCGCCGATCTGCACGAACGGGTGCTTCCAGATCAGCCCGACAGCGAAGAAACTGGCGAACAACGGCACCAGAAGGTTCGCCGGCTCCATCGACGGCGTGTAGCCGTTGACCACCGCGCCCACGAGCACCCACGCCAGCAATCCGCCGAGATACTTCCGCCGGTTGACCTCGCTGTGAGCCACGAAGTCCATGGTCCCGTCTGCGTCGGTGTCAGGCACGACAAGCCAGGCGGTGATGTAGGTGATGGCCGCCAGCGCCAGCCAGGTCAGCACAAAACCCAGCGTCCAGACCGGCGCATCGCGCAGCCGCCACACGCTGAACCAATAGTCCACGCACAGCATGAAGACGAACAGCCACCACCCGGCGAGCACCCAGTGGAACCGCACCTTCTTTGCCTTCAGCGCCTGCGCCACCCCCGTAAGCAGATGAGCGATCGCCAGCGAAATGACGATCGAGAGCAGGACGCTCACGAACTCGAATGTCGACATGATCGCCAGACCCCCTGCGCCCGTGGGGTCATTGGATCGACAATAGTCCGAAAATCAAGGCGCTCGGCGTGTCAGTCCGCAAGTCCGGCGCGGCCGAAGCCCTTCTCGCCAGCTTCGCCCGTCATCACGTTCGCGCTCCCGGACGGCCCGAACCGTTCCATCCGGAGCTCATCCGCCAGCTGTCGCCAGTTGCCAGCTGTCGCCAGTGGGAAGTCTGATCGAGACAGGACCGGGGAGGGCATCCCGAGGGCGCAATCCTCGCCGCCATTCCATGGTTACCAGCCTAAAGGAGGCATTCGGAGGGGTCAGCCTCGGCGCGCTCCCGACAGCACCCGACGACCGCGGGAACGCGGCAAACGCGGATCAATTTGGGTTTCCCAGCCGGAATCGTCTCCGCCTCCCTCTGAATCCAGCCAGATGGCTTGATTCACGGCCCCTTTCCTGTATTGAGCCCCCTTCGCAAAGAGAGGCGGTCCCAAGGCTCATACGAGCGCGCGGGATCCATCGTCTTCTGACCGCCCTTCGGCCAGACGGCGCCGCCCCTCGCAGAAGGGATAAAAAATGGCACTTTACGAACACGTGGTCGTCACGCGACCCGATATTTCCCCGCAACAGGTCGACGCTCTGGTGGAAGACATCACCAAGATCGTCACGGAAGGCAAAGGCAAGGTCGACAAGACCGAGTACTGGGGCCTCCGCAACCTGGCCTACCCGATCAAGAAGTCCCGCAAGGCGCACTACTCGCTGCTGAACATCGACGCCCCCGGCCCGGTGATCCACGAGATCGAGCGCCGTCACCGCATCAATGAAGACGTCCTGCGCTTCCTCACCGTTAAGGTCGAAGAGCTGTCGACCGAGCCTTCGCCCGTCATCGCCCGCAAGGACCGTGACGACCGCAAGCGCGACCGTGACGACTTCGGCGGCGGCTTCGGTGGCGGCGGCGGCTTCGGCGGCACCGTCCGCCCCGTGGCGACCGTCCGCCCCGCGAAGACCGTGGCGATCGTCCGCCCCGTCCCCCGCGTGACCGGTAGGAGCTAGGAACATGGCCCAACAGAAGATCAACATCGCCAACCTGCCGTCGCGCCGCCCGTTCGGCCGCCGGCGCAAGGTCTGCCCGTTCTCGGGCAAGGATGCTCAGCCGATCGACTACAAGGACGTGAAACTTCTCCAGCGTTACGTCTCGGAGAAGGGCAAGATCGTCCCGGCCCGCATCACCGCCGTCTCGGCCAAGAAACAGCGCGTCCTGTCGCAAGCGATCAAACGCGCGCGTCACCTGTCGCTGCTTCCGTATCTCGTGAAGTAGGAGGGAACATCCCATGGAAGTCATCCTCCTTGAACGCGTGGAAAAACTCGGCGCCATCGGCGACGTGGTTCACGTTAAGAACGGGTTCGCCCGCAACTACCTTCTGCCGCAGCACAAGGCTCTCCTCGCCACCGACGCCAACAAGGCCCGGTTCGAGCGTGAACGCGCCGCGATCGAAGCCCGCAACGAGAAGGCCCGTGAGGCTGCGCCAGACCGAGGGCCAGTCGCTCGACGGCACGACCTATGTGCTGATCCGTCAGGCTGGCGAAACCGGCCAGCTGTACGGCTCGGTTGCGGCCCGCGACATCGCGGAAGCCATCAACACGGCCGGTCACAAGGTCGAGCGCAAGCATGTGGCGATCAACCAGCCGATCAAGTCGATCGGCATGCACAACGTCACGATCCGCCTGCACCCGGAAGTCGCCCTCAAGGTCACGCTCAACGTCGCCCGCTCGCCGGACGAAGCTGAACGTCAGGCCAAGGGCGAGAACGTGATCGCTGCCGGTCAAGCCGCCGACAAGGCAGCCGACGACGAAGCCGCCAAGTGAAATCGCATCGGCAGCCGCCGCCGCCGAACGCGAGCGCGGCCCGGTCGAGAGCTGATCCGGCTCGACTGACCCAACAAAGAAAGGCCCGCTGGAAACAGCGGGCCTTTTGCTTTTGAGCATTCCGCTACGCCGCTGAGGGGCCGACGAGGCCGACTTTGGCGCGAACCGCCCCGCAGGGCGCCGAGGTATAAGCCAACGGGCGATCACGCGCAGGCCACGCCAGGATCCCCGAATCACGGCACCATCCCTGCCATGGCCCAGCCGCCCCACCTTCCTCGAATTCTTCGCCGGCGGCGGCATGGCGCGCGTCGGGCCTCGCCGGCCGCTTCGACTGCGCCTTCGCCAACGACCTCGACCCGATGAAATGCGCCGCCTACCGCGCCAACTATCCCGACGACGACATCGTCCAGGGCGACGTCTGGAACCTCGACCCGCAAGACCGTTCCCACCGCCGCAGCTCGCCTGGGCCAGCTTCCCCTGCCAGGACCTGTCGCTCGCCGGCGGACGCCGCGGCCTCAACGCGCCGCGCTCGGGCGCCTTCTGGGGCTTCTGGAATGTCATCGAGAAGCTGGGCGAGCGCGCGCCCGAAGACCATCGTCGATCGAGAACGTCGCCGGCCTGCTCTCCTCCCACGGCGGCCGCGACTTCGCCGACGCTGCATCACCGAACTCGCCGACGCCGGCTATCGCGTCGGCGCAATGCTGATCGATGCGGCGCTGTTCTCGCCGCAATCGCGCCAGCGCCTCTTCATCATCGCCCACAAGGGCAAGCTGCCCGCCGCGCTCATCGCCGACGAACCCGACCCGATCTTCCATCCCGCCACGCTGCGCGCCGCCGTCGAAGCCCTGTCCGACACCACGCACATGGCCTGGGTCTGGTGGCGCCTGCCACATCCGCCGCGCCGCAACGCCGACCTCGCCTCGCTGCTTGATCGCAATCCGCCCGAACACGTCTGGCGCTCAGACGCCGACGCGCAGAAGCTCCTCGTCCAGATGGCGCCGCTGCATCGCCAGCGCGTCGAAGCCGCCCTCGCAGATCCCAAGCTGGCAGGCCGGCGCCGTCTTCCGCCGCATCCGCGTCGAGAAGGGCGAGCGCATCCAGCGCGCCGAGATCCGCTATGACGGCATGGCCGGCTGCCTGCGCACGCCCGCCGGCGGCTCGTCGAAGCAGCTCCTGCTTGTCACCGAAAACGGCCGCGCTCGCCTGCGCCCGATGCTCGCGCGCGAAGCCGCCCGCCTCATGGGCCTCGAGGACAGCCTATCGCCTGCCCGCCGGCGAAACCAACGCCCTCAAGGTCGTCGGGCGACGGCGTCTCCGTCCCCGTCGTGCGCTGGCTCGGCGAACACCTGCTCGCCCCGCTCGCCGGGCGGGCGCGCCCGCGAGCGGCTGCGGCCTAGCGCTACTTCTTCGCCTTCTTCGCGCTTTCTTGGCGACGGCTTTCTTCGCGGCCAGGCTTCTTGGCGGCTTTCTTCGTCGCCTTCTTCGCCGCCGTCTCCGCCTTGCTGCGCGCTTCACGTCCTGCCCATGCGCGCGTTTGTAGGTCTGGATGTCCTTGAACTGACCTTCGGTGTCGCGAACGGCGTAGAGCTTCTGTGCCCTTGGTGCTGCGATGGGTTGTACGCGCCATGACGTTCCTCACTGCCTATGGAATCGATCCGCAATCTTGCGCCTCATTCCCCGCGACACAACCTCCACATTCCGTAGACGGTCGTTTCGTTCTAGATTGCCCTCCTCACGCCTCCGGGAGCCGCCCATGGACGACCGTCAACGCGAACTCGACCAGCGCATCCGCGCCGCCCAGCGCAAGGAGTTCCTGCGGCAGCTTTCGGAAGCCAAGCTTCTCATCGTCCTCGGGGCCGGCATGCTCGCTGTCGTGATCGGCGGCGCGCTTTCTCCGCCACACCGACCAAGCTCCAGGCGACAGTGACCGGCCACACCCTCAACGAAGCGACCGCCCGCTCGGACAAGCAGGGCCAGGCCGTCCGCCTCGAAGTCGTGCAGCTCGATAGTGGAGGCGTCATCGACCTCAACATGACCGCCGACCATCCCATCGCTCCCGGCACAGCCGTGAAAATCGATGTGTACGAAAAGGACTTCGGGCCCCTCCACCAGATGTCCTATCGTTTCGCCGGCTATGCGGATCAATCGACGCCATCCTGATGGCAGACGTCTTCGACCCCGCACAACGCTCCGCCGTCATGCGCGCGGTGAAGTCACGCAACACGACGCCCGAACTGAAGGTTCGCAAAGCCGCCCACGCGCTCGGCCTGCGCTTTCGCCTCCACCGCACCGACCTTCCTGGAAAGCCTGATCTCGTTTTTCCTGCGAAACGAACCGCGCTCTTCGTCCACGGTTGCTTCTGGCATGGCCACGACTGCCCGCGCGGCGCCCGCCTGCCGCAAACCAACCGCGCCTATTGGAAGGCCAAGATCTCCCGCAATGTGGTGCGCGACACCGCCAACATCGCCGCGCTAAGGAAGCTTGGCTGGAAACCGCGCGTCATCTGGGAATGCGATACGCGCGATCCCAAGGCTCTGTCGCGATTGATCAGGCGCCAGCTCAGTCCGCGCGGGAAAACTTGACCCGCTCGTCGCAGCCTCTCATGGTTGGTGCAACGGGACACGGGACGACGCGATGCTCCACGCTTCGACACAGCAGCTCATCCGCAAGCTCTGCGAGCTTACCGAACAAGGCGCCATCGCCTGGAGGGAGGGCGAGGCTGACGCCTGCCTGTTCGAAACCGAAGGCTATGTCGTCGAGGTGAAGGCTACCCCTCCCGCCGTGCGCCTTCTCCGTCAGGACGGTCGCGAGCTGGAACGCGCCGACGCCGGCGACCTCGCCGCCCCATGGCCCGGCGGCGAAGCAACCTACGCCACCAAGGTCGGCGAGATGGCGCACCATGCAGGGCGCATTGCGCGGGGCGCCGAGACCGCGATTGCGAAAATCCTCTCATCGCTCTCCGCCCCGCCGAAGAGGCTGGTTGAGCTGGATCCGGAACCCGCCTCGCTCGCCTTCGACCTGCCGGTTGCACGCGCGCCGTCCACGGAAGGGGCCAGCGCGATTGCCGCCGTCAGCGCAAACCTCGATGCCCAGCGTCCGGGCCCCATCAACGACCCGCCCGTCTCGCACACGCTCCCTGAACCAGCCCCGGTCGCGGTCGCTGCGGAGACCGAAACAGCGATTGACCGCGTACTCGCTGTGCAGCCCGCTCCTCAGCCCGAGCCAGTTATCGTGATCGAACCGCCATCGACGCGACTGGTCACGGCTGCGGCCGATCCGGAGCCCCGGCGGGAACCCGAACCCGCCTCCGCCGCGCCGCCCAACCTGATTGAACCTGGCCCCGCCGAAGCCGCCGCGCTTGAGGCCGGACCAGACCCCGTCGCGGCGTCTGAGCCTGCGCCTGCCGCTGCCGAGCCTGCGCGGGAAGCCGAGCGGCCGATCGGAGCCTTTGCGGCTGCCGCCAGGCCTGAGCCCGCGGCGCAGCCTATTTTGGCCGCCAAGGCTGGGTTTGGATCGATCGACAGCTTCACCCGTGCGCGTCCAGCTCCCCCGCCGTCGCCCGAGCAGTCGAAGGTCACATCCACTGGGCTCCTCATGCGCGGCTTCAGCGCTCGAACGAGCCAGATCGTCGAGCCGTCGGTGGCGCGAGACTACATGCGCTCGGCGATCGCGGAGCCGCAGCCGAAACCTGTCCCGGCCCCTGCCGCACAGCCCGCCCCCGCTCCCGAAAAGAAATTCGAGCCCGCGTCCCCCACCGGCGCGGACATCTACAAGCCCTGGGCGTGATCTAGAACTTGCAGCCTTTGGCGAGCAGCTTACCGACGACCTGTTCGCCGGCCAGCACATCCTCGGCCTTCTCGCACGTGGCCGTGGTCGTCACGCTCGCGCGCAGAAACCGCATCCGCGACATCCACGTCTCCTCAGCCCCGCGTTCGATCGGATCAAGATAGGCGACCGTGGCCCCGGCAGCATCCGTGGCGCACTCATAGAGCTGACCCGTGCGCGCCCGCAACGCGACAGCCTTCTGCTCGCCGTCCTGCCGCGGATAGACCGCTGTCACGACCGCTGGTTGCGCGAGCTTGGCGAGACAGGCATCGATCGACGCCAGGCTCTCCGTGACGGTGGAGGCCTCCGGCGACGCCGCGACCTGGCCGCCCGATGCGCAGCCGTCGAAGTCCAGCCCGTCGAAGGTCACCTTGGCGACGTAGTCGCTCTTGTCACCCTGATCTGTCTCGCAGGCCTCATGCTTGATCGATACCTTCAGCGCGCCAGTCACGAAGACATCGGCGCCATTTTCCACCTTCGGTTGGACAAGGGGTTCTTCGATGGCCGTCAGGCCCGAGCGCCGGAATTCGAACCACCCATCATTGATCTCAAGGCGCCAGAACGGCTCCTGTCCGGCTGCATAGAACGGGGGAGGCAGCGCCCATGTCGATGTATTCAACGGCGCGGTCTTGCCCTGCACGGCGAGCGTCTGCTGCCCGCTTGGGGACGCCGTCGCCCCCTGTGCACCGGTCGGCACCTGCGCAGGCGCTCCCAATTGGGCTGCCGGTGCGCCAGGATCGGCGGGCGGCTTGTCGCCATCGCAGGCGCCCAAGGCCATCGACGCACCCAGCGCGCAGGCCAGCAGCGCCAACCGGGCCGGGCCGCTCATCCGTGCTGCGTTTCGCATCGCGAAACTAGGCATGCCTCAATCCCCGATCGATCCTTCGGCCATCCGTCGTCCGGCCCGCGAGACTCGCGAAGCCTAGCACTTCCGCAAGCCCTGAGGAGCCCTTCGTCACTCGCTGGTTCGTTGCGCCTCTGGCGTGGCGTTCGCCAACTACGGTCTTGTTTTGGCTGGCGTTTCGATGGTGGCGCTTTGCATCCGCTGCGCTCAGGCGATCACAAGCCGGTACTCGCGGCGCTCGATCCGGAGCGGAAGCTGCAGGTCCGCGAATCTCCCGCCGCCCACGGCATCGAGCAAGGCATCGGCCCGCGCCCGGGGCCCCGGCGCCAACAGCCGGTAATGATCCTGCACCCGCTGGAGCCGCCAGAGGGCAGAGGAAAACATGTTCCGTTCCCCGCGCCGCCCGCCAATCATGAACTCGTGCCGTCCCAACGATCTGCTGATCCGTGCGCCGGTTGGCTGCGCCTTGGTCCATTCCAGGAACGCCCGCGCCGTATCAACCAGCACGGGCAACTGTTCCACCATCTGCCGCTTGAGGATCGGATGCAGCGTCGCAGGTATCGCATCGTCCGGAAGCAGCTGGTCCTCGCCGGTCTTCGCAACCTGCATCCGCTCGACCCAGTCGAGAACGTTGGGCGCCAGCCTGCGCAGGCGGGCGTTCGACGTGGGATCACGATAGAGCGGGCCATAGATCGCGCCAAACAGCGCAAAATCGCCACGGGAGGGACGATCGCCCAGCATGAAGGGGAGCTTGCGCAGGTGCGCCGAGCAGTCGGCAAGGAAGCCCTCGAAGTGAACTTCGATGCCCGACATCGTCTCTTCGCTGACGCCATAGCGCGGGACCGCGTCACGCTCCGGCTTGGCGATCACCTCGCCGATCTCCCGCTGCTCCGCCTGCGAGGCGCCTGGGGCGGCGATGCGGCCAAACTCCTGCACGATCCAGCTGTCGTCATGGCTCCAGCGGTAGTGCATCGCGGGAATGATCAGCCACTCGTCCGCGTAGAGCTCGAGCAGCAGTGAGACGAACTCCTGCACAGGTCCTGCTGGATGCACCGAGGGGGAAGGTGATGCGCGATCGACGAAGTCGATGATCTCCGCGCTATCCTGTATCGCTTGGCCGTCATCGGAGAGCAGCACGGGGATGATCGGATAGCCGATCCTCGGATTCGATGATGTCGCGATAAACCTCAGGCGTGGCGGTCGTCTCGCTGAAGTCGACACTCTTCCAGCGGAGAAAGGCGCGCACCTTTCCCGAGAACTGGCTCGCCTCAGTTCCGATGAGAACGTATCCCATCAACCTGCTCGCTTGTGAGGCGACTCTCCCAGCCCGACCTGAGCCGCTTTGAAACAACTGTGCCTGAAAAGGCGCACTCAGGGAATCTGGAGCAGCGCGAAATAGTGGTTGCTCCACAAGTACCGCAGCGTTTCCGGGGTGAGTACGCTCATTGTGAATGCGTAATGAACCAACAATGGCGCAACCGATTGTATGCCACCGCGTTTATGCCCTTATCGTCGCCGATATAATTCGGCGCGAACCGGCTTGCTTGTCGATTCGGATTTAACAGGGAGATTTCGATGAAACGTACTCTAGTGTTTATGGCTGTCCGCGCTCGCGCTTGGCGCCTGCGCTACTGACCCGGTCACGGGCGAAGCCATCTGGGGCAATACGGGCAACGGCGCCGCCATCGGCGCAATCGTCGGCGGCATCGGCGGCGTTTTCGCCGGCGGCAAGGACGGCCGCAACATCGCGGTTGGCGCCGCAGTTGGCGCCCTCGCAGGCGCGGGCGTCGGCCGCTACATGGACGGCCAGGAAGAAGACATGCGCCGCAAGGTCGCCGACAGCGGCATCGGCCTGCAGCGCAGGGCGACAACATCGACCTCGTGATGCCGTCCGACGTCACCTTCTCGAAAGGCTCCGCGCATCCTCGATCCGCCGCTTCACGCCGGTGCTCGACAAGGTCGCCAAGTCGCTGAACCTTTACCCGAAGACCACGATCGACATCATCGGCCACGCGTCGACGGAAGGCGAAGCGCAGGCCAACCTCGACCTGTCCTATCGTCGCGCGCGAAGTCGGTCGCGCGTCTACCTGCAGGGCAAGGGCGTGCTATCGCAGCGGATGGCGACCGGCGGCCTCGGCGAGACGCAGCCGCTGGTCTTCCCGGATGACACGGAAGCCAAGCGCTCGCAGAACCGCCGCGTCGTGATCACGCTGCGTCCTGTCACGCAGAGCTGAAACCAGTCACAGCTGACATGTGGAAAGGGCGCTCTTCGGAGCGCCCTTTTTTGTTGCGCTATTGCCGCTGCGCGAACCGCGTCACCTGCTCGGTCAGGACCTGGTTCACAACCGGCGCGATCTTGTCGAGCCCTGACAGCGATCCGCCGGTGACCTTGTAGTCGAGCGTCATCTTCGTCGTTCCCGCCGCGCCGACCATCCGAAAGCGTGAACGTCATCGCCGCCCGTGACCCCCATCTCCTGCAAGCGGCCCCAGCGCCGTCGATCAACCGGAGCGATCTGCGTCGGCATCACCATCACGACCCGCCCGTGCTCCACCTCGCCGCCACTCCAGAACTCGCACCAGCATCCGCCGCGCCTGGCGTCAACGCTCAGCGGACTCCGCCATCGCCGGAATAGGTGTGATCGCCGCTCCACCAGCGACGCGATATCCAGCAGCCGCGCCCACGCCGCGTCGCGATCGAGCGGCGCTTCGGCCTTGATCTGGATCAGCGCATCGCATCAGCTGCGGCCTGCTTCACATCGGCAGCCGCCGGCCCGCACGCGCAGCCAGCAGCCACGAGCGCAGCGCAGTCGCTTCTTCGCATGCTCGCATCCTCCAGTTACCGAGCTGCAGGTTCGCGCGCGCAGCCATGCGTCGTCAATGCCGCAGTGGGGGCTTTCACATGCCGACAGGATGAGTTAGCTGCTCGTGCAATTGCACCAGAGGGGACCTGATGCGTCAAACTGCCTGATCATTGCCTTCGCTTGTGTCATGCTTGTCGCGCTTGCCGCGCCAGCCGCTGCCAAGCCGCCACTGGAGGCATTTGGCGAGGCCCGCCGATCCGCTCCGCGCAGCTTTCGCCGGACGGCAAGATCGTCGCCTACATCAGCCGCGTGAACGGCGTCGACTATCCTCGCCAAGTACGACATCGCGACAGGCAAGAACGAGGCGCTGATCCGGATCCCGGACGTGAAGGCCGGCGGCTACGAGCTTGGGCCGGGTCGAACTACATCATCCTGCGCGCCTCGATGCAGACCGCGAATTCCGGCTTGACCAAGAAATACGAAGACACCGCCGCCTTCGCCTACAACCTTTCGACCAAGAAGATCGTCCAGCTGCTGGTCGGACACCGCCGGCCTCTACCCATACCAGTCCGGCCTCGGCCGCATTGTCGGCGTCGATCCCGAGCGGCCAGAACGTCTTCATGCCCGCCTACATGGACAAGCACGGGCACGGACCCGACGCTCGACCTCCTCAAGGTCAATCTCGACACCGGTCGCGGCGCAGCGGGTAGCGGGCCGGGACGGCCTCAACAACACGATCCGACTGGATCATGGACGACGAGGGCAACGTCGTCGCCCGCGTCGACTACAGCGAGAAACGCAAGCTCTACCAGATCCGCGCGTACGACCCGATCCGGCGGACCCACGCGTCATCTATTCCGAGACGACCAATGACCCCTCGCTGGGAATCGTCTGGCTTTTCCGAGAGGAAGGCGAGCTGATCGCCACGCACAACAAGGGCACGACTTCCAGCAACTCTATGAAATGTCGCTCGAAGGACGGGACGCTCACTGGCCCGCTGCGCGGCCGGCACGACGCCGAAATCGCCGGCATCATCCGCGACGAGAACAAGGTGGTCATTGGCATATCGTATTCGGGCCTCTATCCCAGCTACGAACTGTTCGACCACGCGCTCAACAACGACATCAAGGCCGCGATCAATGCGCTGCCGGACGCCTCGGTGTCGCTCGCGTCATGGTCGGACGACTGGTCGAAGATCCTGCTTTACGCCGAAGGCGGCGAGCAACCCGCCGCGCTACATGCTGTTCGACCGCGCCGCCAAGAAGCTGACGCAGGTCGCCCGCTCGCGCCCGGACATCAAGCCGGACGAAGTCGGCGAGGTCATCACGATCGAGTACAAGGCGCGCGATGGCCTCACGATTCCCGCGCTCGATCACCTGGCCTGCCGGCGTTGCCAGCGGACCAGCGCAAGAACCTGCCGATGATCGTGATGCCGCATGGCGGGCCTGAAGTCTTACGACAGCGTCGGCTTCGACTGGCTGGCGCAGTTCTTCGCCAACGAAGGCTACGTCGTGCTGCAGCCCAACTTCCGCGGCTCGGGCGGCTTCGGCGCGACTTTCGCGCAGGCCGGCTACGGCAGTGGGGCCGCAAGATGCAGGACGACGTCACGGATGGCGCCAAGGCCCTGATGACGATGGGCTGGGCCGATCCCAACCGCACCTGCATCGTCGGCTGGAGCTATGGCGGCTATGCCGCGCTGGCCGGCGGCGCGCTGACGCCGGATCTCTACAAATGCGTCGTCGCGATCGCCGGCGTGTCGGATCTGCGCGAGCATGCTCGGCCGGGAGAAGCGCGAGCACGGCGCGCAATCCACGGCGTACGCCTACTGGACGAGCGTCATCGGCGATCCCGACAAGGACGCGCGACGCAATCGACGCCGTCTCGCCCTATCGGCTCGCCGCCAACTTCAAGGCGCCGGTGCTGCTGATCCACGGCGCGCGACGATCTCGTCGTCCCCGACCGCCAGAGCGAAATGATGGAGCAGGCGCTCAAGGCCGCCGGCAAGCCTGTCACTTACATCCGCATCGGCAGGCGACGACCACAGCCTCGTCGACACCGACAGCCGCAACAAGGCGCTCACAGCCGTTGGCGAGTTCCTGAAGACGCATATCGGCAAATGAAAAGGCCGGGCGAAGCAATTCGCCCGGCCTCGCCAGTCATCGCCATGGCCGTCCTGTCAGGCCGCGCCGCCTTCTGATCCTTCGGCGGGAAGCGCGAGTAGAAGGTCTGGCCCTTGGCGGCCATGTCGCGCAGCAGCGCGTTGGGGCGGAAGCGCTCGCCATAGCTTCTCGGCGAGCGCGATCGCACTCTTCCACGAACGTCTTGATGCCGACCTTCAGGTCCATGTAGGAGCACACGCCGCCGGTGTACGGCGCAAAGCCCCACGCGAGGATCGAGCCGATATCCGCATCGCGCGCATCGAGGATGACGCCTTCCTCGAAGCAGCGCGCGACCTCAACGCACTGGCGATAGAGGAAGCGCTTGGTCAGCTCGACCTTCAGCTCCGGCGGGCATTCCTTCACCTTGACCTCGATCTTCTTGCCGATGTCGGGATAGAGGCGCGAAGGCTTGCCGGCTTCGTTGTAATCGTAGAAGCCCTTGCCCGCCTTGCGGCCGACGCGGTTCTGGCTGTCGACGATCCAGGCGACGAGGTCGCCGACCGGGTTCTGCTCGTAGGAACGGCCCGGCGACCTTGGCGCTCTCGCGGCCGATCTTCAGCATCGTGTCGATGCCGACCGAGTCCGACACCTCCAGCGGGCCCATCGGCATGCCGGCCATGCGGCCGACATTCTCGATGATCGCCGGCGCGATGCCTTCGGCCAGCATCGTCATGCCTTCTTCCGGATAGGTGCCGAACACGCGGCTGCGTGTAGAAGCCGCGGAAATCGTTCACCGCCACCGGCGTCTTCTTGATCTTCAGGACGTAGTCCATCGTCTTGGCGAGCGTCTCCTGCGGTCGTCTCCTTGCCCATGATGATCTCGACGAGCCCCATCCGCTCGACCGGCGAGAAGAAGTGGATGCCGATGAAGTTGGCGGGGCGCTTCGACGCCTTGGCGAGGCCGGTGATCGGCAGCGTCGACGTGTTGGTGCCCATCACGGCGTTCTCGCCGAGATGCTCTTCGATCTGCGCCGTCACCTTGGCCTTCAGCTCGACGTTCTCGAACACGGCCTCAACAACAATGTCCGCGCCCTTCACCAGCGAGTAGTCGGTCGACGGCGTGATCAGGGCGAGCAGCGCATCGCCCTTCTCCTTGCTCAGCTTGCCGCGCGAGACGTCCTTCTCGACGATGCGCTGCGAGTAGGCCTTGCCCTTGTCCGCCGACTCCTGGCTCACATCGAGCAGGACGGTCGGGATGCCGGCCTTGGCCTGCACATAGGCAATGCCCGCGCCCATCAGGCCGGCGCCGACAACGACGGCCTTCTTGATCTCGAAGGTCGGGATAGCCCGCCGGGCGCGAGGCGCCCTTCGACAGGTCCTGCATCGACAGGAACAGCGAGCGGATCATGCCCTTCGCTTCCGGCGTCATCAGCGTCTTGACGAAATAGCGGCTCTCGATGCGCAGGCCGGCATCGATCGGAACGCTGACAGGCCTTCATAGACGGCCGACAGGATATGCTTCTGCGCCGGGTAGTTGCCCCAGGTCTGCTTGGCCAGCATGGCCGAGCCGAACGTGAACACGGTCGAGCCCTGCTGCGAGTTCGGGTTGCCGCCCGGGACTCTTGAACTTCGGATCATCCCACGGCGCCTTGGCGTTCGGGTTGGCCTTGCACCCACGCCTTGGCGCTTGGCGACCAGCTCGCGCCGTCGGCGCCAGTTCGTGGACGACGCCGATGCCCTTGGCCTGCTCGGCCGTCATGCTGTCGCCCTGCAGCAGGAAGGGCGCCGCCGCCTGCGCGCCCATCAGGCGCGGCAGGCGCTGCGTGCCGCCGCCGCCCGGCATCAGGCCGACCTTCGCTTCCGGCAGGCCAAGCTGCAGCTTCGGATTGTCGTTCGCCGCGATGCGATAGTGGCAGCCCAGCGCCACTTCGAGACCGCCGCCGAGCGCGAGACCGTTGATCGCGCACGCGACCGGCTTCTTGCAGGTCTCGAGCGTGCGCAGGAGCTTGTTCATGCCGAACGAGCGATCGAACGCCGCCTTGAGCTGCGCTTCCGGATCGCCCTTGTCGCCGCCGCCGCCCGAGCCGCCGCCGAGTTCGCCGAGGTCCGCGCCGGCGCAGAAGCCGCTCGTCTTGCCCGACGTGATCACGAGGCCCTTGATCGTCGGCGTTGGTCGCCGACTTCCTTGGCGATCGCGCCGAGGTCCTGCGATCGCCTGCGCCGTCAGCGTGTTCATCGAGCGGCCCGGCACGTCGAACGTGGCCGTCGCGATGCCGTCTGCATCCACGTCCGAGCCGAAGGTTTCGAGTTTCATGTCACTTGCCTTTGGTAGCTTGTTCTGCCGGCGGCTTGTCGCCGCCCTTCTTGATGTTGTCGGACGCGAACACGAACAGCACCGCCCCCATCACCAGCGTCACCGGAACAGAGATCGACAAGCGCGAAGCCGAGATCGCGCAGCGCCTGGTTCAGCATGCAGCGTGAGGCCGACGCCCGTGAGCGCCGAGACACGGCAAGTGCGCTGATCTTGGCCTCGCCGATCTGCATCACACGCGCTCGATCACCGTGGCCGTGCCCATGCCCGCGCCGACGCAGAGCGTGATCAGCGCCGGTTTCCTTGTCCGAGCGCTCCAGCTCGTCGAGCATCGTGCCGAGGATCATGCCGCCGGTCGCGCCGAGCGGGTGGCCCATGGCGATGGCGCCGCCGTTCACGTTCATCTTCTCGTGCGGAATGTTCAGCGCCTGCATCATGCGCAGGACGACCGAAGCGAACGCTTCGTTGAGTTCGTAGAGGTCGATGTCCTCCGGCGTCATGCCGAGCTTCTTCAGAAGCTTCTGCGGTCACCAGCGACGGGCCGGTCAGCATGATCGACGGCTCGGAGCCGATCGAGGCGAAGCCCTTGATCCGCGCGCGCGGCTTGAGGCCGAGCGCATCGCCCGTTTCCTTGTTGCCGATCAGCACGGCCGACGCGCCATCCACGATGCCCGACGAGTTGCCGGCGTGGTGGACGTGGTTGATCTTCTCGACTTCCGGATAGCGCTGCTTCACGACGTCATCGAACGCCATCACGCCCATCTGCTCGAACGACGGGTTGAGCGCCGCGAGCGTCTGCATCGTCGTGTCGCCGCGCACGGTTTCGTCGTGCGCGAGGATCGTCACGCCGAGCTGGTCCTTCACCGGCACGACCGACTTCGAGAAGCGGCCTTCTTTCCAGGCGCGCGCCGCGCGCTTCTGGCTTTCGACCGCATAGGCATCCACGTCATCGCGCGAGAAGCCGTACTTGGTGGCGATCAGGTCGGCGCCGATGCCCTGCGGGGCGAAGTAGGACTTCATCGCGATCTCGGGGTTCGACGCCCAGGCGCCGCCATTCGATCCCATCGGCACGCGGCTCATGGCTTCGACGCCGCCGCCGATCGCCATGTCGGCCTCGCCGGTCATGACCTTCGCCGCCGCGATGTTGCAGGCTTCGAGGCCCGAAGCGCAGAAGCGATCGACCTGCACGCCCGCCGTCGTCTCCGAGTAGTCGGCGTTCAGCACCGCGATGCGCGCGATGTCCGAGCCCTGCTCGCCGATCGGCGTCACGCAGCCGAAGATCACGTCGTCGACCTTCGAGGTGTCGAGATTGTTGCGATCCTTGATCGCCTTCAGCGCCTGCGTGCCGAGCTGCAGCGAGGTGATCTCGTGCAGCGAGCCAGTGCTCTTGCCCTTGCCGCGCGGCGTGCGGACTGCGTCGTAGATGTAGGCTTCGGCCATCGGCGGCCTCCTCTTGAAATCCGGCCCCGGTTAGGGCCAATGCGGGCGGGCGCCGAAGTCGGCGACCCGTCAGAAAGCATCGGCGCCAAGCGCCATCACGGCCGCGGCGCCTGTCTTTACCTTTGCGAGATGTGACGTAGCGTCAGGCAAGACCCGCTCAAAGAAATAGCGCGCAGTAGCAAGCTTGTCCGCATAGAAGCGCGTCGCCGGTGCCTTCCTTGCGCCAGCGCCGCCTTGGCCATCTTCGCCCACATCAACGCGAAGCGCCGTCAGCCCGAACAGCTGCAGGTAGTCGTGGCTTGACGCGCCGGCATTGTCGAAGTTCGACATGCCGTTCTGCATCAGCCACATCGTGGCTTCCTTCAGCTGCGCCGGTCGCCGTCTGCACGCCCTCGACATAGGGCTTCATGCTTCTCGTCGGCTTCGTTGCTCGGAGACGAACTCCTCGAGGTCGGCGAAGAAGCCGAACACCGCCCGGCCGCCATTCGCCGCCAGCTTGCGGCCGACAAGGTCCAGCGCCTGGATGCCGTTGGTGCCTTCATAGATCAGCGCGATCCGCGCATCGCGCACGAACTGCTCAACGCCCTGCTCGCGCGTGTAGCCCGTGCCGCCATGCAGCTGCAGCGCATCCGATGGCGCACTTGAAGCCGCGGTCGGTGAGGAAGCCCTTGATCACCGGCGTCAGCAGCGACATCCGGTCGTCGGCCTTCTCGCGCACATGCGCATCCGGCGAGACATGCAGCAGGTCGCCCTGCAGCGCCGTCCAGTAGGTGAACGCGCGCGCGCCTTCGGTGAACGCCTTCATGTCCATCAGCATGCGGCGCACGTCGGGGTGCACGATGATCGGATCGGCGGGCTTGTCCGGCGCCTTCGCGCCGGTGATCGAGCGGCCCTGCAGGCGCTCGCGCGCAAAGTCCGCCGCGTTCTGGAAGGCGACCTCGGCCTGCGCGAGGCCCTGCATGCCGACGCCGAGCCGCGCCTCGTTCATCATCACGAACATGGTGCGCATGCCCTTGTGCGGCTCGCCGACGAGATAGCCGGTCGCGCCCGTCATAGTTCATCACGCAGGTCGCGTTGCCGTGGATGCCCATCTTCTCTTCGAGGCCGCCGCACTGGAACGCGTTGCGCGCGCCCAGCGAGCCATCCGCGTTGACCATGAACTTCGGCACGATGAAGAGCGAGATGCCCTTGATGCCTTCCGGCCCGCCCTCGATGCGCGCCAGCACGAGCTGGATGATGTTCTCGGCGAGGTCCTGCTCGCCGCCGGAGATCCAGATCTTCTGGCCGGTGATCTTGTAGCTGCCGTCCGGCTGCGGAACCGCCTTGGTGCGGATCAGGCCCAGATCCGTGCCGCACTGCGGCTCGGTCAGGTTCATGGTGCCCGACCATTTGCCGGTCATCATGTTGGGCAGGTAGATCTTCTTCTGCTCGTCCGATCCGCCGGCCTGGATCGCCTCGGCAGCGCCGCGCGTCAGGCCCGGATACATCGAGAACGCCATGTTGGCCGACGAGCACATCTCCAGGAACGGCATCGAGACGACGCGCGGAAGGCCCTGCCCGCCCCATTGCTGGATCGGCGGACATCGCCATCCAGCCGTCGTCCGACATCTGCTTGTAGGCTGCCGGGAACCCGTCCGGCGTCTTCACCGACGCCGTCGGGATTGCGCTTGCAGCCCTGCCTGTCGCCGATCGCGTTGATCGGCTGCAGCACTTCCTGCGCGAACTTCGCGCCGCCATCAAGCACCGCGTCGATCACGTCGGCTGGCGCGTCGGCAAACCGGGGCAGGTTCGAGTAGGTCCCGATCTCAAGCACTTCATTGAGCAGGAACTTCATGTCCCTGAGCGGCGCCTGATATCTGGGCATATGTCCTCACCTTGCAGTCATGCCGATCGCGGCTGCCGAGCGCGTGCGGCACCTCCGGCAGCCGGACGCCTCGGCGTCATATCACCACGCAGCAGGCCGTCGAGACTGACTTTGCGTCAGCTGTCGAGATGCGCCGCGTCGCCGTCGAGACCAGCACGCGCGACGCGCTCATAGGCGCGCGCCGACTGTTCCACTCCGGCGCCCGGTCCGAGTTCCTGAAGCTTCTCTTCGGTCCACTTCACGCCCTTGTTGAGCGTGTCGAGCGCGGCTTCGATGTCTTCGCGTTGCTTCTCGAGATTCTTGATCTGCTCGCGCGACTTCTTGAGCGACAGCTTGAGCTGCGCGCGGTGACCTTCGAGCGTGTAGAGGTCGAGGATCTCGCGAATGTCCGACAGTGAGAATCCGACGCTCTTGCCCTGCAGGATGAGCTTCAGCCTCGCGCGGTCGCGCGTCGAATAGACACGGTTCAGCCCGTCGCGCGTCGGCGAAAGCAGTCCCTTGTCTTCGTAGAAGCGCAAGCGCACGCGGCGTCACCTGAAATTCGCGCGCAAGTTCGCTGATGGTGTACGTCTTCAATCTCTGCCTCCCGTTGCATTTTTTATTGCTCTGTGGGGGAGCACAGGCGGCGTCTTTCAATTAACGCTCAGTAATACGTAACGTTAGCTGCCCCCTAGCGTCAATCGAGGCCGCATACCGGCTTTCGGAGTCGCGACCGGAATTAATGCTTAACGCGCCTTTAAGCCGCTCATCGCCAACTGGCCACGGTGCGGGATTACGGCAGGTTTCGCGGTCCGATTCGGAGCTGGAGATGACCCAGGGCCCTGGAGTGTGAAAGGGATCGACCCGAAGGCGCGGTCGGTTGCCCGTGAACGCGCCCAGCGTCAGGGCGTGACCCTCGGCCAATACCTGAATTCCCTTCTGCTTGAAGGCGATGAGGGCGAGTTCCAGGACGTCGACCTCGGCCGACCCGCTGCCCCGCGCCGCCGCCGATGGCGACCTCCGCCGCATGTCGCAGGAGATCGACCTGCTGGCCCAGCGCCTCGAAGCCTCCACGGCGCGGTCCGCCCGCGCCGTCTCGGGAATCGACAAGTCGATCCTCGGCCTCATGGGCAAGGTCGACGCATCCGGCAAGGCGCAGCTTCAGGCCCTCGAGCGCGTCACCCGCGCGATGGGCGAGATCGAAACGACCCAGACCGCCCTGCGCACCCGCATCGACACGCTCGAAGTCCGAGAATCGCGGCGGCGCCACGCTCGAAGGCCTGAAGGCGCTCGAAGCCTCGCTCGGCCGCCTCGCCGAAACCGCTGCAGCACCGCCTCGGCGACGCCGAGCGCGAGCAGCAGCAGCTCCGCACCCTGTTCGACGACAAGGTCAGCCAGGTCTCCACGCAAGGTCGACGACGTCGCCCGCTCGGTGGACCAGGTCGTCACCAACGCCGTGCGCTCGAACCAGCGCCGGCGTCACCGGCCGCATCGACCAGATCGAGGAAAAGATGTCCTCGGCCGAGCGCCGCATCGAAGCCGGCATCGCCAAGCATCACCGACGCCGCCTCGCGCTTCGAACTGTTCGAGACCAAGGCCGAGCGCGCCGTTGGCGACACCACCTGGCGCATGGAACGCGCGCTCGAATCCAACCTCACGCGCTCGCGCGCGATGTCGAAGGAAGTGCTCGACCGCGTCGACGCCATCGAGGAAAAGACCCGCGAGGCGATGAACACGCTGAGCGACGCCGTCTCCCGCATCACCGAGCGCGTCACCCGCACCGAGCGCAAGACCGACACCGCCGTCAACGTGCTTGAGCGCGCCGTCACCGAGATCGACGACCGCATCGCAGCGCGGCGGCGGCCGCCAGAGCGAAGACCTCGCCCAGCTCCAGCAGCTCTTCCAGAAGCGCCTCGACACGCTTCGCCGAAGACATGGCGCGTCCGATCCACGCCGATGCGCGCCGACATGGAGCGCCGTCTCGAAGAGGCGCTGCGCACCGGCAATCCGGAGAAGGTCGAGCGCCTCGAGCGCACGCATCCGCCAGATCCAGGAACAGGTCCAGGTCTCCGAAGCCCGCCAGGCCGACGCCATCGAGGCGATGAGCGCGCAGGTCGACCGCCTGTCGCGCGCCGTCGACGAACGCCTGCGCGCCGTTGAAGCGCCGCGGCGACAGCAGCTCCATCGACGATGTGCGCCGCGAGATCGCGCAACCTCGCCGACACGATCGACGCCCGTCTCGGCGGCGTCGAGACCAGCACCCGCGCCGACATCGGCCGCCTCAACACCGCCGTCGACGACAAGCTGCAGGCGCTCGAAAAGCGCAGCGCCGGCGCCATCGACGCTGTCGGCGAACAGGTCGCCCTCGTCGCCGAACGCCTGCAGCGCCGCCACGACGAAAGCATCCAGCGTCGTCAGCGACCGCATCGCCGAAACCGCTGCCGCCAGCCCGCCCGCTCGACGGCGCCGAGGTCGACCGCCTCGCCGACCGCCTCGACGAGCGCGTCAAGGAAAGCGAGCGCCGCAGCGCCGAAGCCATCGGCCAGATCGGCGAGCAGGTCGCCCGCGCCGTCGAACGCCTGCAGTCGCAAGCGCAGCGATTCGCAGCGCGCGTTCGAAGCACCGCCTCGCCGACAGCGGCCGCTCCTACGAAACCAGCCTCGCCGACGTCCTGTCGGAAGTCCAGCGCCGCATGGAAGAGTCTGGCCGAACAGTCGGCCGCCGCGCTCAACGCCCGTGCAGAAGACCGTCTCCTCGCTCGCCCGCCGCCTCGAGACGCTGGAGGATGCCCGCCGCGGCGGCCGCAGCGAGCCGCGAAGTCACGCGCGACATCCCGGTCGTGTCCGACGACTACATCATCCTCGACGATGACCCCGAGACGGACATCGCTCGCGCCCGAGCTTTCGCCAGCGTCCTCGCCGCCATCGACAAGGCCGACGCAGGCCACCGAAACCGACGACATCGTCGGCGTCGAACCGCCGCCGTTCGATCGCAAGCCCGATCCGCGCGACGCGCACCTGTTCGAGGATGCGCCCGCCACCGCTCCGCCTCCGCGCGCGAGCCTGCGCAGCAGCATCGAAGACCTGCTCGAAGCCGACGACGACATCTGCTCGGCCCGCCGCCCGCCGGCCGAGGCTTCGTCGCCGACCTGCCCGCCGACGACGGCCGCGAGCGACTGTCCGCCGGCTATCTGGAGGAGGCCCGCCGCGCCGCCCGCCAGGGCCGCCGCATCGATCCCGTCCATCGGCTCAGGCCGCAAGGGCATCGGCAAGGGCCCGCTGATCGCCTCCGCCGTGCTGACCGTCGCCGTCGCCGGCGGCGCCGCCTTCACCGTCATGCGCGGCAAGCAGGAAGGCCAGGGCGACGACTTCGCCAAGCTCGACCCCGCGGCGCCCGCCGCTCCCGCCGCCGCCGCCGGCGCTGCTGACGCCGTGCTCTTCAGCGAGACGCGATGCCGATCCGGCCGCCGACATCCTCGCCGCCGAGCCGACTGGCCGACGCGCTCGCTGACGCCCGCGCCGCCGCCGACTGCTGCGACGACGCCTGCCGGCAACGCGCCGCTGCCGAAGCCGCCCCGCCGCCATCACGCTCGCCGACGCCGTTCGCGCTGGCGATCCGGTCGCCCTGCACGACTATGCGCTCGAACTCCTCCAGACCGGCGAGAAGGCGCGCGCCGTCCAGATGCTCAAGGACGCGGCCGGCCGCGGCCTCGTCATGGCCGAGTATCGCCTCGCCAAGCTCTACGAACGCGGCGAAGGCGTTCCGCGCGACATGGCCGCCTCCCGCTCCTGGACCGAGAAGGCCGCCATCGGCGGCAACCGCCTCGCCATGCACGACCTCGCCGTGTTCTACGCCGAGGGCGACGCCGGCCCGCAGAGCTATGCCGCCGCCGTCGAGTGGTTCCGCACCGCCGTCCGACCTCGGCCTCGTCGACAGCCAGTACAACCTCGCCGTCCTCTACGAACAGGGCCTCGGCCTCAGCGAGGACAAGTCGGAAGCCGCCTACTGGTTCGAAGTCGCCGGCCGCGCCGGCGACCAGGACGCCAGCCGCCGCGCCCGCGCCATGCTCGGCGAAATGCAGCCGACGCAGGCCGAAGCCATCAAGCGCAAGGCCCGCGCCTTCAACCCGAAGCCGTCGATCGCCCGCGCCAATGGCGAGTTCGGCCGCCGCTCGTGGGACATCGCCTCGCCCGCACCAGATTTCCGAGGCCCAGCGCCTGCTGCAACGCCTCGGCTTCACGCCCGGGCGCGACCGACGGCAAGATGAGCACCCGCACGGCCGAGGCGATCCGCCAGTTCGAGCGCGCGAACGACCTGCCCGTCACCGGCGAGGCCAGCGTCTCCCTGCTCCGCCAGCTGCGCGCCGCCACACTCGACGCAACCGACTAATCGCCCCAGGAGCGGCCAGGACCGCCACGGCGAAAGCCGGGATCCAGTGCACGCCGCGCAGGGTGGATCCCGGCGTGCGCCGGGATGACGGCTCGTAGCTGCGGCGCTTTCGCCGGGGTGACGCCATACCGGCAGTAGACTTGCGCCCCATGGTCAACTGCCCGAGCTGCGGCGAAGAGAACCCTCCCAAATTCCGCCTGTGCGGCTACTGCGGCACCCCGCTGGCGGCGGTGGCGGCGTTGCCCGCGCAAGAGGTGCGCAAGACGGTGACGATCGTCTTCAGCGACCTGAAAGACTCCACGGCCCTGGGTGAGCGCGTCGACGCAGAAGCGCTGCACGAGATCAAACAGCGCTACTTCAGCGCCATGTCCGCCGAACTTG
The DNA here is from genome assembly GCA_963791595.1 of uncultured beta proteobacterium. GTDB lineage: Bacteria > Pseudomonadota > Gammaproteobacteria > Burkholderiales > Burkholderiaceae_C > JAEMQF01. The sequence goes on from CAWBTF010000002.1 coordinate 29,849, forward strand.
CGCGCCACGGCGGCAAGGTCGAAAAATACATCGGCGACGCCATCATGGCCGTGTTCGGGCTGCCGCGCGCCCATGAAGACGACGCGCTGCGCGCCGTGCGCGCGGCCAGCGGCATGCGCGCGGCGCTGGCGCGCGTCAACGCCGACCTGCTGGCGCGTTACGGCGTGGCGCTGGCCAACCGCACCGGCATCAATACCGGCGAAGTCGTCGCCACCGGCGACTCGGGCGCAGTGCAGAACCTGGCCACCGGCGACGCGGTGAACGTCGCCGCGCGGCTCGAACAAGCCGCACCGGTGGGGCAGATCTACCTGGGCGAACTCACCTACCGGCTGGTGCGCGACGCGGTCGACGTCGAACCCGTCGAGCCACTCGAAGTCAAAGGCAAGGCGCAGCGCTTGACCGCGTACCGGCTGGTGGCCGCGATCGGGCTGGACGGCCATGTGCGGCGCCACGACACGCCGCTGGTCGGGCGCGACGCCGAACTCGAAGCGCTCGAAGCCGTGTACCGCGAAGCCTGCGAAAAGTCTGTCCCGCGCCTGATCACCGTGATCGGCGACGCCGGCGCCGGCAAGACGCGCCTGACCGCGGAGTTCGTCGACCGGCGCGCCGGCCACGCGCGCGTGCTGCGCGGGCGCTGCCTGCCCTATGGCGAGGGCATCACGTTCTGGCCGCTGCGTGGCATCGTCGGCGAGGCGGCAGGCATTCGCGAAGACGACGCACCCGAAGCGGCGCGCGAAAAGCTGCTCACCTGCGCGGTCGATGCCGGCGTGGCCGACCGGCTTGCCGCCGCGGTGGGCCTGAGCACCGCAGCGTTCCCATTGCACGAAACCAACTGGGCGGCGCGCAAATTCCTCGAGCGCCTGGCCGCCAAGACCCCGGTGGTGGCGTTCATCGACGACATCCACTGGGCCGAGACCGCGTTCCTGGACCTGATCGAGCACGTGCTCGACACCGCCAGCGGGGCGCCGATCGTGCTGATGGCCACCGCACGGCACGACCTTCTCGAGACGCGAGCGCAGTGGAGCGAACGCGAGCGCGCAAGCCGCCTGATACTCGGGCCGCTGAGCGACGGCGCGTCGGCGCAAGTGGTTCAAAACCTGCTCGGCTCGGCCGGCCTGCCGCAAGACGTGGTCGGGAAGATCGTCACTGCGGCCGAAGGCAACCCGCTGTTCATCGAGCAGATGCTGTCGATGCTGCTCGACGCCGATGTGCTGCGCCAGGAGACCGGCAAGTGGGTGCGCGGCACAGGCAGCAGCGACATCAACGTGCCCCCGACCATCCACGCACTGCTTGAAGCCAGGCTCGACAATCTGGGCCGCGAAGAGCGCGTCTCGATCGAGCCGGCGTCGGTGATCGGCGTGGAGTTCGCGCAGCACGCGGTCGAGTCGCTTTCGCCCGAGGCGATCCGCTCGAAACTGCCGGAGCACCTGGGTGCGCTGGCGCGCAAGCACTTCATCGACCCGGCGGCCGAGCCGCGACTCCGAGACCATCTACCGCTTCCACCACCACCTGGTGCGCGACACGGTCTACAACGGCTTGCTCAAGCGGACCCGGGCGACGCTGCACGTGAACTTCGTGAAGTGGGCCGATCGCATCAACGCCGACGCGCGGGCGGGCGCTGGAGTTCCAGGAGATTCTGGGGTATCACCTGGAGCAGGCGCATCGGTATTTGTCGGATCTCGGGCCGCTGGATGAGCAGGGGGTGGCGATCGGCGCGGATGCGGCCAACCGGCTCAGCGACGCGGGTCGCCGCGCAGACTCACGCGGCGACATTCACGCGGCGGCGAATCTGCTGCGGCGTGCGGTGTCACTTCTGGGGGAGCTTGATCCGAAGCGGTTGACATTGCTGCCCGAGTTGGCTGAAGTTCTGGTGAGTCTGGGTGATTTCGCGGAAGCCCGCACGGCCTTGGCGCAAGCTCAGGCCGCAGCGGAGGTTGCCGGCAATCGGCGTATCGCTGCCTCGGCCCAACTTCTCAGAATGCGGGTTCGTCTCTTCAGCGCCGAACCTGGCGAATGGAGCGAAGAAACCGTGCGCTTGGCGAACGACTCGATTCCGCTGTTCGAGGCCGAAGAGGCGCACCTCGATCTGGCGCGGGCCTGGAGCCTCATCGGAATGGTGCACGGAATGCGCAGCGCGATACGGGCAATGCACCGACGCGCTCAGCCGCTCCATGACGCACGCGCGACTGGCCGGAAACGAACGCCTGATCGCGAGCAATTCCATCGGTCGTTTCGAGCAGCACGCTGCTCGGGCCGACACCGGTCCCGCAAGCCATCGAACTCTGCGAGCAAATGATCGCCGGAGGGCTGAAGGATCGGCAGGCCGAGGGCAAGATTCTCTGTACGCTGGCGCAGCTGCGGTCAATGAACGGCGAATTCGAAAGTGCGCGCTCGCTCTATCGACGCGGCCGAGATCTGCTGCGCGAACTAGGGCAAGGGCTGAACGCGGCCTCCACCGGGATCGACGTACTCCTAGTTGAGTTGCTGGCGGGTGATCTGGTCGTGGCGCAACGCGAGGTTATGCCCGACTATGAGTTTCTGCGCCACGCCGGCGAGACCTTCGTGCATGTCGACGATCGCCGCGCTGCTGTCACGCGTGGTGCGCGACCAGGGACGGGACGACGAAGCCATGGTCTTCTCCAAGATCGCAGAAGACGCAACCGCGGTCGACGACGTGGAGTCTCAAGCGCTTTGGCGGTCGATCCGGGCGCCGATCATTGCCCGCGGCGGCAATCTGAACGAGGCCGAGGCCCTCGCACGATCAGCAATCGAGCTTTCGCGAAATTGCGATGCACCACAAATGAAGGGCGATACCCTGTCGGAACTCGCTGCGGTGCTGCTGCTGGCCGGACGGCGTGACGAAGCGCGCGACGCCATCGACGCGGCAATCACGATCTACCGTGCGAAGGGTGACATCGCCTCGACCCGTCACGCTGCAGCCTGGGCTGCAGCGCTCGGGTAGCCCCGGGGCTATCGGGCGAGTTCCCCTTTCGCGGAAACTCGTGGTACTTCAGCAGGCGACACCAGGGACTCACTTGCCTGGGGCAATCTTGCCGTTCTCGTTGGACAAGATCACCCACTCGTGGTCGCCCCAGTAGGCCGAATTGCTGGTCACGAACTTCGAATAGACCCGCGCGTACAGAATGCAAGGTTGCCCTGGGTAGGGGCCACTCGTGACCAAGCACAACAGCACCTGCTTGTACACAGGAGGATTCTCCGGCGCGGCGTCGTAGGGTTTGTCGGGCTTGTAGTAGATCTTTTCCTTCAGGATCAGCAACGCGTCCTTCAGGGTTCCGAGGCCGCTGCCGATCGTGCACTTGTCGCGGCGCAGCGTGTTGACGACGAGCTTGGTCTTGGCGTCCGGGTCGTACCAGCGAGTCCCAACTCCGAACAGCTGTGGGTCGCCGCTTGGGTTCGTCAGGTTCGGTATCTGGATCCTTGAAAAGAAGATCGTGTTCAGCGGGACGTCTGTGTCGTCGACCAGGCTTCTGTTCAGGTTCACGCCGACTTGCGCGGGCTCCGGTACCTTGACGATCGTGACCCACTTGTTGGGGTCGGAACCCAGTGCTCCGCCCAAGCATGTTGCGGCACCGCCCTGGCTACCCGTGGTGACCGTTCCGCCGGCAACGGGGACGTAGGTCTCAACTACTGTCGGGTCCGGAACAGTGAGCGTCAACGTCGTTGTTAACGAGTAGTACTCTGGCTCTGGAGATTCCCCAACCTCGACCACAGTCGTTGTGGAAGCCAGATTCAGAGTCGAAGGGTAGACCATAGACGCCGGGGCGCCGGTCGGTGACTGGACGGTGAGATCGAAAGTAATGGTCGGTTGCGGCAAGCCCGCTATCGAAGCAAACGGCTGGGGATAAGGACTAGCGGGATAGTCAAACGGTTGTTTCGATGAGTCGAAGTTGAATTTGCATTCGATGTGCGTCGCCGGCGCTGGCGGGCCAGCCGGCGGGCCAATCACGCAGGCAACTCCCGGACTGAGAATCGCAGCATTGCCCGAATTCGCGACGATGGGTAGGCTGGCGGCAACAAAGTTTGCTGAGCCGGGCGTCAACGCGTTGACCACACTCGTGTCCGCGACGAACTTGACTTGGCTAAACCCTTCTCTGCGGAACGTCATAGTGCGTGAGCGTGACCCTGTACTTTACGTAAGTGGTCTGCGTGTTGCTGCTGAACGCAACGCTCGGGTCGCCCACGAGAGGCGGCGTAGGGACAATTTGGACCACGCTGGTGGTCACGTCGCATACCCCAGGACCATCATCACTGGGGCCGAGGCAGTTTGCGTCCGCAAACGCCGGAGCCACTGTGACGACCATCGCGGCCGCCGCCACGAGCCGGAATGATTCAAAGGATGGCATATCTCTCTACCCCAACTAGTTGATGGTCATTCGCGAACAGCGCCGCCCCGCGCCTCAGGAATTGCCTGTGAAACGGCAGCGTGATAGCTCACGAACCGCATCCTGAACCTCCTGGAAACCGCAGCAATCCCTAGAACTAGGGAAGGGAAAACCCCAATCAGGCTGAGATTGATTTGTTGGACATCAATGAATCGAACCACACCGCAGGTGCCGGCCAGCCCATCGGAAACCAGAATTTCATGAGCCGATCGGCGACGGCACGCCTCTAGACTCGTTTCGAACAACTCGATCGGCAGGAGACATGAGAACGCATTTTCAATCGGCGGCGCGTTTGCGCTGGCGGCGTCGGGTTCACTGGCGCAATCGGGGGCGCCCACATCCACCCAACTCGACCCCGTCATCGTCAGCGCCGAGCGCTCGCGCCAGACCACGTTCGACGCGCCCGCGGCGATTTCCGCGGTGACTCGCGAGACGATCGAATTCGCGGGCCCCGGCGTCAACCTGTCGGAGGCCTTGAACCGCGTTCCCGGCATCACGGTGCTGAACCGGCAGAACTATTCGCAGGACCTGCAGCTCTCGATCCGCGGCTTCGGCTCGCGCTCGACCTTCGGCATCCGCGGCGTGCGCCTGATCGTCGACGGCATTCCGGCGACGATGCCCGACGGCCAGGGCCAGGCGTCGAACGTTGCGCTCAGCTCCGCCGGCCGCGTGGAAGTGCTGCGCGGCCCGCTGGCGCAGCTTTACGGCAACGCCGCGGGCGGCGTGGTGCAGGTGTTCACCGACATGGAATTCGAACGCCCGACGACGACGCTGAGCGGCTCGGTCGGCCCTTACGGCCAAAACAAGGTGGGTCTGAAGTTCGGCGCGGCCGGGCCGAACGACGCGGTGGTGTTCGACGCGTCGACCTTCCACACCGATGGCTTTCGCCCGCACAGCAAGGCGAACCGCGACCAGATCAACGGCAAGTGGCAGCACGACTTCGGCGCCGATTCGCGCTTCAGCCTGGTGATCAATTCGCTCGACCAGCCGGTGTCGCTCGACCCGCTGGGGCTGAACGCCGCGCAGTTTCGCGACGGCGGGCCGGCAACGCGTTCTACGTCGCTGGCGCAGGACCCGCGCAAGACGGTGCTGCAGCAGCAGATCGGCGGCGTGCTCGAGCAGCGCCTGGGTGGCACGCAATTGACGGCGCGCCTGTACTTCGGCCAGCGCGATCTGGACAATGCCTTGTCGATTCCGCCTCGACCACGCAGCAGACGACGACCGCCAGCGGCGGCATCGTCGTGTTCTCGCGCAGCTACCAGGGCCTGGGCTTGCAGCTGAGCCACGCCTTGAAGTTCGACAACGGCCAGGCGCTGCGTCTGGTCGGCGGCATCGACCTCGATGAGAGTGATGAAGATCGTCAGGGTTACATCAACGACCTCGGCGTGCGCGGTGCGCTGAAACGCGATGAGCGCAACCGCGCCGACAACCGCGACGTGTTCGTGCAGGCCAGCTTCGACATCGATCCGCGGTGGACGGCCACCGCCGGCGTGCGCACGAGCCGCGTCAAGTTCCGCAGCCAGGACTTCTTCACCCCGCAACACCGCGATCCCGGGCGACCTGCCGAACCCCGACGACAGCGGCAGCCTGAGCTTCAGCGCGACGAGTCCGGTGCTCGGCGTGAGCTGGCGCGCCGCGCCGACGCTCAATGCCTACGCCAACGTCGGCCAGGGCTTCGAGACGCCCACGTTCACCGAGCTGTCGTACCGGCCGGTGGGAACGGGTTTGAACACGGACCTGAAGGCGTCGAAGAGCCGGCACGCCGAGATCGGCGCGAAGTGGAAGTACGCCGGCTCGCAGCGCCTGGACGTGGCGTTGTTCGACATCGCGACGCGCGACGAGATCGTCGTCGACACCAATGCGAACGGACGTTCGACTTTCAAGAACGCCGGCAAGACGTCGCGCCGCGGCATCGAGTTCTCGCATCTGGGCCAGCTCGGCGAGGAGCTGCGCAGTACCGTCAGCCTGACCGTGCTGCGGGCACGCTTCGACGAGGCCTTCGTCAGCGGCAGCGGCGCGACAGCGGTCCCCGTCCCGGCGGGCAACCGCTTGCCGGGCACGCCTGATCGCAGCGCGTTCGCCGAACTCGCCTGGGCGCCGCGTGGCGCCTGGGGCGGCTTCAACGGCGGCGTGGAAGTGGTGCACACCGGCAAGCTGTACGTGAACGACGCCAACACCGACGCGGCATCTGCCGCGACCGTGTTGAACCTGCGCGCGGGTTTCCAGCAGACACTGGGCGAGTGGCAGTTCAGCCAGTTGCTGCGAGTCGACAACGCGGCGGATCGCAAGTACGCCGGCTCGGTGATCGTCAACGAAGGCAACAGCCGCTTCTTCGAGCCGGCGATGCCGCGCAATTGGCTGGTGGCGCTGAAGGCGCGCTACGAGTTCCGCTAGGGCGTGCTGACCCTTCGCCCGACCCAGTGGGAGAGGCGCGGGAGGGGAATCCGTCGCGCAGGTGGCATCACTTATTGATATCATCGCTGCGTGAACAGCACGCACCGCAGGACTTTGGCGGCCGTATTCGCCGAGCCGGTGAACGGCGCACTCGAATGGCGGCGTATCGAAGCCCTGTTGTTGGCGGTGGGTTGCACCCGAGTGGAAGGCTCGGGATCGTCAGTTTCGTTCGAGTTGGCCGGGAGGCGTGTGCGCTTCCACAGGCCGCACCCAAACAAAGAGGCGCTTCGTTACCGCGTACTGGATGCCAGAAGTTTTTTGATTTCGATTGGAGTAGAGCCATGAAGGCCATGAGCTACAACGGCTACAGCGCGCGCGTCGAGTTCGACGCCGAGGACCGCATCTTCGTGGGCCACATCGCAGGCATCCGCGACATCGTCGGTTTTCACGGCGCCTCGGTAGACGAGCTGGAAGCGGCGTTCCATGAAGCCGTCGACGACTATCTCGCCGCATGCAAGAAACTCAAGCAGTCGCCAAACCGGCCGGTGTCGGGCCGGGTGATGCTTCGCCTGCCGCCCGATTTGCACGCGCGTGCGCAGGCGGCCGCTGAAGTGACAGGCATGAGTTTCAACCAGTGGGCGGCGCGGGCGCTGGAGCACGCCGCCGGATCGAGCTGAGCGACTCGTGAACGCTTCTGACCCAGCCCGCTCCCGCAGGCGCGAGAGCGAGAGAGATCAGAAGAAGGGTCATCCCGGCGAAAGCCGGGATCCACTGGCCACGGGGACGCGCGAGGTGCGACGCAGTGGACCCCGGCTTTCGCCGGGATGAGTGACGTTGTGGCGTGCTTGTCGGGCGTTACGCCGGGTTGACCGGCACTTCAGAAAAACGCCTGAATCCCCGTCATCGCCCGCCCGAGGATCAGCGCGTGCACGTCGTGCGTGCCCTCGTAGGTGTTCACCGTTTCCAGGTTGATCATGTGGCGGATCACGTGGAACTCGTCGTGGATGCCGTTGCCGCCGTGCATGTCGCGCGCGGTGCGGGCGATGTCGAGCGCCTTGCCGCAATTGTTGCGCTTGATGAGTGAAATCATCTCCGGCGCGGCGCGCCCTTCGTCGAGCAACCGTCCCACGCGCAGCGCGGCTTGCAGGCCGAGCGTGATTTCGGTCTGCATGTCGGCGAGCTTCTTCTGGATCAACTGGTTCGCCGCGAGCGGGCGGCCGAACTGCTTGCGATCGAGCGTGTACTGGCGCGCCGCGTGCCAGCAGAACTCGGCCGCGCCCATCGCGCCCCAGGCGATGCCGTAACGCGCCTTGTTCAGGCAGCCGAACGGGCCTTTCAGGCCGTTCACGTTCGGCAGCAGGTTCGCCTCGGGGACGAACACGCCGTCCATCACGATCTCGCCGGTGACACTGGCGCGCAGGCTCATCTTGCCTTCGATCTTCGGCGCGCTCAGGCCCTTCATGCCGCGTTCCAGAACGAAGCCGTGGATCGATTCCTGGCCGCCCACCTTGCCGTCCGGGTCTTCGCGCTTGGCCCAGACGACGAAGACGTCGGACACCGGCGAATTCGTGATCCACATCTTGCTGCCGTTGAGCAGATAACCACCATCGACCGGCTTGGCTCGCGTGAGCATGCTGCCGGGGTCGGAGCCGTGGTTCGGCTCCGTGAGGCCGAAGCAGCCGATCCACTCGCCCGTGGCGAGCCGGGGCAGGAACTTTTCGCGCTGCGCTTCGCTGCCGTAGGCGTGGATCGGGTGCATCACGAGCGAGCTTTGCACGCTCATCGCGCTGCGGTAGCCGCTGTCGACACGCTCCACTTCGCGCGCCGCCAGACCGTAGCTCACGTGGTTCACGCCCGGGCAGCCGTAGCCGTCGATCGTGGAGCCGAGCAGCCCGAGGGCCCCCATCTCGTTCATGATGGTGCGGTCGAACGTTTCGTGGCGCGCCGCGAGCAGCACGCGCGTCTGCAGCTTTTCCTGCGCGTAGTGGTGGGCCGCGTCACGAACCGCGCGCTCATCGTCGCTGAGTTGCTCGTCGAAGCGGAAGGGGTCGTCCCATTGGAAGGCTGCGGTGGCCATGGTTGTAAGTCCGTTGAATGTGGTTCGACAGATGATAAGTTGGACAATCGGCGTTCGGACGCCAGGAGCTGTTTCATGACTTCATCGATCGAAACCATCACCTTGGGCGGCGGCTGCTTCTGGTGCGTCGAAGCCGTCTACGAACAGGTGCGCGGTGTCACCGGCGTCGAGTCAGGCTACTGCAACGGGCATGTGAAGAATCCGTCGTACGAAGACGTGTGCACCGGCACGACCGGCCACGCCGAAGTGGTGCGCGTGAGCTTCGACACCTCGAACCTGAGCCTGCGCCAGGTGCTGGAGATTTTCTTCGTCGTGCACGACCCGACCACCTTGAACCGCCAGGGCAACGACAAGGGCACGCAGTACCGCTCGGGCATCTACTTTAATCATGCTGAGCAGGAATCAATTGCCCGCAGCGTCTTGAAGGAGGCCAACGAACACCACCGCGGCAAGGTCGTCACCGAAATCTTGCCCGAGACGAACTATTCGCGCGCCGACGACGAGCACCAGCACTACTTCGCCAACCACCCCGGGCCAGGGTTATTGCATGTTCGTTGTGTTCCCGAAGGTGGAGAAGTTTCGGCAGACGTTCAAGGAGCTGGCGCTGCCGGAGTGACCGCTACGGCGCGAGCCGCTCGCGTTGCCACTCGCCGTCGACCATCCGATAGCGCAACCTGTCGTGCAATCGCGACTTGCGCCCCTGCCAGAACTCCCAACGGTCCGGCAGAAGGCGAAAGCCGCCCCAATGCGATGGCCTGGGTGGATTGAGCAGGTACTGCGCACTCACTTTCGCGGCGTTCGCGACGAGCACGGCGCGCGACCTGATGACTTCGCTTTGCGGCGAAGCCCACGCGCCGATGCGCGAATCGAGCGGGCGGGTCTGGTAGTAAGCGTCGGACTCGGCGGCATCGGTGTGCTCGACTCGGCCTTCGATGCGCACCACGCGCTCCAGCTCGACCCAATGGAACTGCAGCGCCGCGAACGGGTTCGCCTCCAGCTCGCGGCCTTTGCGGCTGCGGTAGTTGCTGAACCACACCAAGCCGCGCTCGTCATTGCCCTTGAGCAAGACGACGCGCGTCGAGGGGCGTGAGTCAGCGCCCACGCTGGCGAGCGTCATTGCGGTCGGTTCGGGCAGTTTGCCGTCGATCGCCTGCTGCAGCCAGCGCTCGAATTGCAGCCGCGGATCGGCCGCGCTCGCCGATTCGTCGAGCTCGTCGCGCTCATAACTGGTTCGCAAGTCGGCAAGTGATTGCATGATCGGGTCAGTATAGGCAGGTGGGTCGGGCCCGTGCTGCGGCGAGGGCCTTGATTTCGGACAGGACTTCTCCGCACTATTGCGTACGGGGAAGGCCTTAGGTACACGTCCCAGTTCCTGAATCGTCGCCGTGCTCCCATGCTCACCTTGTCGGCGTAAGCCGTCCGGTCGACCCCGGACGCGGCGCCGCGCGCGCCACAACAGGAGGGTGAATGACGGTTCGACCGGCGGTGATTGTCTTGGCGGCGGGCAAGGGCACGCGCTTCAAGCCATCCGATCGCCACTTGGAGGATCACAAGCTCGCGCAGGGCCTGGGCCCGTACAGCGTGCTCGGCACGACGCTGCGCCACGCCATCGCCAGCCAGCTGCCCGTGATCGTCGTGGCGAGCGAGCCGCTGGCAGAGCTTGCCCGGCGCAGCATCGCCTCGCGCGACGTGATCGTCGTCCCGGAAGTCGGCACGCCCGGCAAAGAAGGGCTGGGCATGGGCTATTCGATCGCGATGGGCGTGGCCGCGCGCGCCGACGCCGGCGGCTGGCTGATCCTGCCCGGCGACATGCCGCTGGTGCGCCCCGCGAGCCTGATCGCGGTGGCGCGCGAGCTGACCCAGCACCCGGTGGTGTGTGCCCAGTACAAGGGCCGGCGCGGCCACCCCGTGGGCTTTGCCGCCGAGTTGTATTCCGAGCTGGTGGTGCTCACCGGCGACGACGGCGCACGCCGCGTCGTGTCGCGCTACCCGGCGCTCGGTCTGGAGCTTGACGACCCCGGCGTGCTGGTGGACATCGACACCGAAGACGATTTGGAGCAGTTGCGAGGGTCGCTGGAGACGGCACCGATGCCGTTGTCGGACGAGTGACGTTGAGGCCTGACTGAGGCGCGATCGCACTACGCAGGGACTCGCGGCACAAGGCCGTTGCGCAGCGCCAATGCTTCCAGGCGCTCGATTTCCCGGTCGCGGATACCGTGTTCGCGCAGCGCGGCGGCGGTCTCCAACAGGTAGTCGAGCGTCGTGCCGTAGCGGCCGCTCGCGCTGCGCAGAATCCGCAGCATGTGCGCATCGCTGACGTGGCCGGTGTGATTCGGGCTGCTGCGCGCGAGCGTGAACGCCAGGGCCTTGATCGGGCCTTGCTCGGTGCGGCAGCGCAGCCACGCGGGGTCATACACGCCGGTGGGCATTTCGCGGAACCACAGCCGCTCCAGCTCGGCGGCTGCGTTACGCCGCGGCACGCGGTAGGCAAAGCCGCGGCATGAGCCACCGGAGATCAGTGCGAATACCAGCCCCGGGCATTCCGGCGTTCCGCGGTTGACGCGCGAACGCATCTGCAGCGCGCGGTGCCAGCCGTGCACCCACGCCGCGCGGCGCTCGATGGCGTCGAACTCCGGGCGCCAGATGAGCGAGGCGTAACCGAACACCCACAGGTCGCGGCGCCCGCCCCAGGCCTTCATGGTCCGGTCCAGCAAGGCCCGCGGGTCGCGCAATGGGGTGACGTCATGGAGCGTGCTCGACATGCCACGTACTTTAGTGGCTGGCACGGCGACGATGCGGCCAAACCGTTGTTCCGTACCCCGCTGACGCGCCGGCTCAAATCGGGAAAAACGCTCGGTCCGACCGAGCTTGGCGCCCTCGTGCAATGGCTGCCCACGCTGTCGCGGCTACTCTGCCAACCCCGCCCAAACCGAGCATTGCATGCAGCCCGCCTCGCCGCGACCACCCGATTTGTCCGTGCTCGACCTCGCGCCCGTGGGCCGCGGCGGCAGCGCCGCCGAATCGGTGCGGCGCACCGTCGAACTCGCGCAGCTCGCCGAGCGTTTGGGTTACGTGCGCCACTGGTTCGCCGAGCACCACGGCCTGCCGAGCGTGGCGAGCAGTTCGCCCGAGGTGCTGATCGCTCATGTGGCGGCGCACACGAAGACGATCCGCGTCGGCTCGGGCGGCGTGATGCTGCCCAACCATGCGCCGCTGCGTGTCGCCGAGGCGTTTCGCACGCTCGCGGCGCTGTACCCGGGGCGCATCGACCTGGGTCTGGGCCGCGCGCCGGGCAGCGACGACAACGCGGCGAAGGCGCTGCGCGCGTTCAGCGGCGAGAACTTCCCGGCGATGCTCGGCGAGCTGCAAGTCTGGGCCGGGCTGCGCGCCTTGCCAACCGGCCACCCGATGGCCACGTTGTTCGCGATGCCGAGCGACGCACCTCTGCCGCCGATCTGGATCCTGGGCGCCAGCGGTTCGAGCGCACGCATGGCCGGCGCGATGAGCGCGGGCTATGCATTCGCGGGCCAGTTCAGCCCCATTCCCGCGGCGCCGGCATTCGCGGCTTACCGCGAGGCCTTTGTTGCGTCCACGTCATTCGCGCGGCCGCATGCGATCCTGGCCGTCACCGCCGTCTGTGCCGACACCGATGCGCAGGCGCAATTCATCGCCGGCTCGCTCGACCTGGCGATGGTGCGCATCCGCCAAGGCCTCTTCACGGTGCTGCCGAGCCCGGAAGAAGCGGCGGCGTACCGCTACAGCGACGCCGAGCGCGTGATCGTCAGCCAGTTCCGCGGCTTGGCGATCGTCGGCACGGCCGGCGCGGTGCGCGCGCAGATCGAGGCCCGAGCCGCCGAATGCCAGGCCGACGAAGTGATGATCGTCTCCAACATCCACGGTCACGCCGACCGGCTACGATCCTACGAATTGATCGCGCACGAGTTCGCCACCTGATGGATGAGCCGGACGCGACACCCCCGAGGGCCGTCCGATGAAACCAGCCATCGCCGAAGTCACCGCGCGCATCGTCGAGCGCAGCCGCGCGACGCGCAGCGTTTACCTGCAAGGCGTCGACGCCGCCGTGGCGCGCCCGCGCGGTGCGGATCGCATGGGCTGCGCGAACGTCGCGCACGCGTTTGCCGCATTGCCGGCCAACGACAAGCTGCGCGTCGTCGCGCAGCGCGCGCCGAACATCGCGGTCGTCACGGCGTACAACGACATGCTGTCGGCGCACCAGCCCTATGCCAGTTTCCCCGACGTCATTCGCGACGAAGCGCGCAAACTGGGCGCTACCGTGCAGGTGGCGGGCGGCGTGCCGGCGATGTGCGACGGCGTCACGCAGGGGCTGCCCGGCATGGAGTTGAGCCTGTTTTCGCGCGACACGATCGCGATGGCCACCGCCGTCGCGCTCACGCACGACGTGTTCGACTGCGCGCTGCTGCTCGGCGTGTGCGACAAGATCGTCCCCGGCCTGCTGATCGGCGCGCTGCACTTCGGCCACTTGCCTTGCGTGTTCGTTCCCGCCGGGCCGATGAGCAGCGGCTTGAGCAACACCGCGAAATCGAAGGTGCGCGAAGACTACGCGCAGGGCAAGGTCGGGCGCGAACAATTGCTCGAAGCCGAGTCCGCCGCGTACCACGGCGCGGGCACCTGTACCTTCTACGGCACGGCCAACAGCAACCAGATGCTGCTCGAGGCGATGGGCCTGCACGTGCCCGGTGCCGCCTTCGTGCACCCGCACGCGCAGCTTCGCGAGCAGCTCACGCGCGACGCGGTGCACCGCGTGCTGGCGATCTGTCGGGATGGCGGTGGGAAAGACGGAGAAAATGGCCCGCGCTTCACGCCGATCGGCAGGCTGGTCGACGAGCGTGTGATCGTCAACGCGATGGTCGCGCTGCTCGCCACCGGCGGCTCGACGAACCACCTGATCCACTGGGTCGCGGTGGCGCGCGCCGCAGGCATCCGGATCGACTGGACCGACTTCGCGGATTTGTCGCGCGCGACGCCGCTGCTCGCGCGCGTCTACCCGAACGGTGCAGCGGATGTGAACCAGTTCCAGGCGGCGGGCGGCCCGGGCTTCGTGATCCGCGAACTGCTCGATTCGGGCTGCATGCACGCCGACGTGGCCAGTGTCACCGCGGGCGGCTTGCGCGACTACACCCAGTTGCCGCAGCAGCGCGGCGAGAAGCTGCACTGGAGCGCGCTGCCTGCCGACAGTGGCGATTCGAACGTGGTGCGCAAGGCCGCGTCACCGTTCAGCGAAGAAGGCGGGCTGAAACTCCTGACCGGCAACCTGGGGCGTTGCGTGATCAAGGTATCGGCCGTACCCGAAGACCGCCACACGATCGAGGCGCCGGCGCTCGTCTTCAACGCCCAGGAAGAGTTGCAGGCCGCGTTCAAGGCCGGGCAATTACAGCGCGACTTCGTCGCGATCGTGCGCTTCCAGGGCCCGCGCGCGAACGGTATGCCCGAGCTGCACAAGCTGACACCGCCGCTCGCGGTGCTGCAGGGGCAGGGTTTCAAGGTCGCGCTGGTCACCGATGGGCGCATGAGCGGGGCGTCGGGCAAGGTGCCCGCCGCCATCCACGTCAGCCCCGAGGCGCTCGCCGGCGGAGCGCTCGCGAAAGTGCGCGACGGCGACATGATTCGCCTGGACGCCGTGGCCGGAACGCTCGAAGCGCAGGTCGACCCCGCGGTCTGGGCGGCGCGCGAGCACGCCGTCATCCCCGAGGCCCAGCAACGTGCCAATGGCCGCGGCCTCGGGCGCGAACTCTTCGCCGGCATGCGGCGCAACGTGTGCAGCGCCGAAGAGGGCGCCTGCACATGGCTCTGAATCCGGCTTGGCGCCGAGTTTGCGTCAGGCTCATACTCAGACAAACGATTGACCCAGGAACCGAATGAACACACTCGAACTGGCCACGCACGGCCCGGTGATCCCCGTGATCGTGATCGACGACGTCAGCGTCGCCGTGCCGCTGGCGCGCGCTCTCGTCGAAGGCGGCGTGCGTGTGCTCGAAGTGACGCTGCGCACCAAGGTCGCGCTGCGCTGCATGGAGGCGATCGCGAAGGCGGTGCCCGAGGCGATCGTCGGCGCTGGGACGATCCGCAACGCCGCCGACGCACGCGCCGCGAAAGACGTCGGCTGCCGCTTCGGCGTGAGCCCGGGCTACACACAGGTGGTGGGCCAGGCCTGCCAGGATCTCGGCCTGCCCTTGCTGCCCGGAGTGGCGACGGCCGGCGAGGTGATGCAGGCCAACGCCGACGGCTATATGTTCCTGAAGTTCTTCCCGGCCAGCGCGGCGGGCGGCATCCCGATGCTCAAGGCGCTCGCCGGCCCGTTCCCCGACGTGGTGTTCTGCCCCACCGGCGGCATCAGCGTCGAGACCGCGCCGCAGTACCTGGCGCTGAGCAACGTGAAGGTGTGCGGCGGCTCGTGGCTCACGCCCGCCGATGCGCTGGCCAAAGGTGACTGGGCGCGCATCACGGCGCTGGCGCGCGCCGCGGGGGCGCTGCGGGCATAGTCAAGCAAGGAGCACGACTCATGGGTGACAAGAAGAAGGCGCGCGACAAGGCGGACGGCCGCATCGGCAAGGGCGAGTACCTGGAAAAGCTCGCGCCATTGCAACTCGAACTGAACCGCATGGCGCGCTGGTTGCAAGCCACGGCCAGGCGCCTCGTCGTCGTGATCGAAGGGCGAGACACCGCCGGCAAGGGCGGCGTGATCGCGGCGATATCCGACACGCTGAATCCGCGCCAGTGCCACGTGGTCGCGCTCGCAAAGCCGAGCGACCGCGAACGCACCCAGTGGTACTTCCAGCGCTACGTGCCGCACCTGCCGGCGGCGGGCGAGATCGTGCTGTTCGACCGCAGCTGGTACAACCGTGCCGGCGTCGAGCCGGTGATGGGTTTTTGCACGCCGCAGCACACGGCGGCGTTTCTGGAGCAGGCGCCGCCGTTCGAGAAACTGCTCGTGCAAGACGGCATCCTGCTGTTCAAGTACTGGCTCACGGTCGACCAGGCCGAGCAGGAACAGCGTTTTGCCGAGCGCCTGGAAGACCCGATGAAACGCTGGAAGCTCTCGCCGATCGACCTGAAGGCGCGCGAGAAGTACGCCGATTACACGAAGGCGCGCGAGGTCATGCTGGAAGCGACGCACACCAAACACGCGCCGTGGACGCTGGTCGACTTCAACGACCAGCGGCGCGGTCGGCTCACGCTGATCCGGCACCTGCTGGACCATTTGCCCGATACGAACGTGCCCGAAGAGTTGATCGAGTTTCCGCCTCTGCCGGCCAAGCCGTTGAAAGAGGCGTTTCGCGGCAAGCTCAAGCCGATCCCGAGCGCGTAGCGCGACGCGTGGGTCAGACGGTAGTCGTCAAGCCCGCCAGCGCAGCCCCAGGAGAGAGCTCAGTGCCCCCTGTCGGCCCTGCGGTGAGACCCTTGAGCAGCAACTGCTCGAAGGCGGCAGCGGGGACTGGCCGGGAGAAGAGGTATCCCTGCTGCACGCTGCATCCGGCGTGCAGCAGAAACGCCATCTGTTCTTTCGTCTCGACGCCCTCGCCCACGAGCCGCAGGCCGAATCCCTGGCCGAGTGCGACGATCGCCATCACCAGCGCGGCGTCACGGCCACTGCGGGTGGCGTCGGTGACGAACGCGCGGTCGATCTTCAGTTCGTCCATCGGCAGGCGCTTCAGATAGCTCAGCGACGAAAAGCCGATGCCGAAGTCGTCCAGTGACAGCCCGTAGCCGCGAGCGCGCAGCGCCTCCAGCAACGTGACGCCGGCATTCACATCGCGCATCAGCATCGTCTCGGTGACCTCGAGCGTCAGGCTGGTCGGCGACACGCCGAACTGCTGCGTCACTGCGTCGAGCTTGGCGACGAGCGACATGTCCGTCAGGCTCGCGGCCGCGAGATTGACCGACAGCGGTACCTCGGGCAAGCCGGCGTCGCGCCAGGCGCGCAGGCTGCGGCATGCCGACTCAAACACCCAGTCGGTCAGCGGCAAGATGAGTCCGGTGTCCTCGGCCAGCGGGATGAATTCGCCCGGAGGCACCAAGCCGCGCTGCGGGTGCTGCCAACGCACCAGCGCCTCGGCGCCGACGATCTGGCCGCCGCGCGCGTCGATCTTGGGCTGAAAGTGCAGCGTCAGTTCGCCGTTGGCAATGGCGCGTCGCAGCTCGACCTCCAGCAGCAGTCGGCCGCTGGCGTGCGCATTCATGTGCTCGTCGAAGAAGCGATGCTGCGCGCGGCCCGCGCCCTTGGCGGTGTAGACCGCCTGCTCGGCGGCACGCGTCAGTCCCGGCAGGTCCTCGGCGTCGCCCGGAAACAGCGCGATGCCGGCGCTGGCCGTGAGGACAACCGAATGCGTCCCGACCTCGATCGGCTCTGCGATCGCGGCGAGCAGCCGCTGAGCGACGGTCGCAGCCTGCTCCTCGTTGCGCAGGGCGGTCAGCATGATCGTGAACGAGTTGCCGCCGACACGGGCCAGCAGACCTTGCTCGACCGCCGCGGTGTTGACCGATGCGAGGTCGCCACCGCGAACGCACGATCGCAGGCGCTCGGCAACCGTTTGCAGCACGGCGTCGCCACTGCTTCGGCCGAAGGTGTCGTTGACCCGCTTGAAACGATCGAGGTCCAGATGCAGGAGTGCGCAGCGCGTGCCCTGGCGTCGCGCCAGTGCGAGGGGCGGCGCCGCGAGCGCGGCGAAGAACTGCCGGTTCGGCAGCCCGGTGGTGCCATCGTAGTGGGCCAGCTGACGGATCCTCTCCTGCGCTTGTACGCGTTCGGTGATGTCCTGCGTGATGCCATCGACACCGATGCGCTTGCCGCGTTCGTCGACAACGGGCGTCGCCTGCTCGAACACCGTGCGCGTCGCGCCGTCCAGACGCACGATCTGGAATTCGAGCCGGTAGGGCGTGCCGTCGCGCAACAGGCATTCGCGGGCCTGTCTCACGCGCTCGCGGTCCTCCTGCGCCACATGGGACAGGAACTCCTGCGCGCTGCGGTGCGCAACGGCTTCGACTTCGGCATCGGCGCCGAACAGCCGCGCCATTTCGGCCGAGCAGATGATCCGACCGTCGGCCCGGAACTCCCAGTTGCCCATGCCGGCCAGGCGCTGCGCGCGTGCCAGGCTCTCGCGGCTGCGCCGTATCGCCTCGGCGGTCAGGCTCGCTCGCAGCGAGTAGCGCACACGGTGGGAGAGCAGGGTCCAGTTGATGGGTTTGGTGATGAAGTCCGTGGCGCCTTGCGCGTAGGCCTGTTCAATGGAGCTGGTGTCGTTCAGACCCGTCAGCATCAGGATCGGCAGCGCCGCGCCATTGGGCAACTCGCGAATGCGCTGGCAGACTTCGAAGCCATCCAGACCCGGCAACATCACGTCCAGCAGCACGAGGTCGTAGGTGCCGGTCTCGAACCGCGACAGACCCTCTTCACCGTCGACCGCCTCGTCGACTTCGAATCCGGCGTGCCGCAGGGTCTTGGCGGCCATGCCGCGGAGCAGCCCGTCGTCGTCGACGATCATCAGTCGGGCAGTCTGACCCTGGTTCTTCATCACGGACTCGCTTCCTCCAAGGTCAACTGGCGGTGGGCGCGGGCGGCCGGTGCGAGACGCCTGAACGCGGCGGCGAGTTGCTCCGGCAGATCTTTGCGCGGTGCGAGGCCCTGGCGCAGCCGGGCCTCCTCCAAACCGGCAAGTTCGGCCAGCTCCAGCGCGCCGACGGCGGCGCCGGCGGACTTGAGCGTGTGCACCCTGCGCAGCAACACCTTCAGGTCGCCGAGCGTCAGCGCCTCGTTCGATGTCGCGCAGCGTCTGTGCTTCTGACTGAAGGAACTGCTCGACCAGCTGCTGGGCCAATTCGGGTTCGGATCCGTCGGCCACCATCGGCAACTGGCCCAGCACCGACGGGTCGAACGGCGCGACGCGGGGGGAGGGCCGCCTTGGGTTCTGGGTGGCATCGGCTGTGAGGCTCGCCGCCGACGGCCCGCGGGCCCATCGCTGCACCGCCGTCATCAGGCTCGCGGCGTGCACCGGCTTGGTCAGGAAGTCATCCATGCCCGCCGCGAGGCAGGTCACGCGGTCCTCTGCAAACGCGTTGGCCGTCAAGGCCACGATCGGCACCGAGCGGCCCGCGGGGCCGGCCTCGCCGGCACGCATGCGCCGGGTCACTTCCAGGCCGTCCATGGTCGGCATCTGCCAGTCCATGAGCACGACGTCGACGCGGTCGAGCTGCTCGAAGACCGACAGCGCCTGTGGCCCGTCGGCAGCGGCGCTCGCCCGGTAGCCGGCGTGTTGCAGCAGGCCGCAGACGATCTTGCGGTTGAGTTCGTCGTCCTCGATCACGAGCACATGCGCTGGAGCGTCCGGGTCGGTCGCCCCTGACAGGGCGCGCGGCAGCGGCAAGGCGCCGGGTTCCGTGCAATGCTCGGCCGTCAAGCGGCTGGCAATGGCGGCGCGCGTGACGGGCCTGACGAGCTGCCGTGGCAGGAGCTTCGCCTCGCACGCCTGTTCGGTGTCGTACGCGACGTGCTCCGACATGACGACAACCCGGTCGCGCCCGATCAGGTCGATCGCTTCGTCGAGCGACACCCCAAACTCCGGGGAGTCGGCGGCGAGCAGCAGCCACGACGTCGCCGCGCCGCCAGCGTCTCCCAGCCACTTGCGCAACTGCGAGGGACGGTCGCAGCGCTGGACCTCGCAGCCCAGCCGCCGCAGATGCGCCTGCAGCGCCTCGGCGCTCGCCTCGTGCGGCTCGTGCACCGCCACCCGCAAGCCCCAGGGTGCAGGTTCAGTGGGCGCATCTTGCGCCGGCGGCAGCGGGATCTCCAGCTCGAAGCACGATCCCTGCCCCACGACAGTGGTGACGCTGACGCGCCCACCCATCGCTTCGACGAGCTGGCGCACGATCGCCAGGCCGAGCCCGGTGCCGCCATAGCGGCGGTCGGCGGTGTCTTCGGCTTGGTGAAACGGTTCGAAGATCGTCGGCAGCGCGGCCGCGTCGATGCCGATGCCGGTGTCAGTGACGCTGATGCGCACGACCTCGGGCAAGGGGCCCGGCTGGACGCGCAGCACCACCTCGCCGCGAGCGGTGAACTTCACGGCGTTGCCCAGGAGGTTCATCACCAGCTGGCGCAGCCGGTCGGCGTCGCCGCTGCGCCAGGCTGGCAACTCGGGGCTGATGATGCAGGCCAGGCGAAGCCCTTTGGCCTGTGCCGCGAGTCCTGCGCCGGCGAGCGTCGAATCGATGCACTCGACGAGGTGGAAGTCTGCCGGCCGCAGCTTCAATTCGCCGGCCTCGATGCGCGAGAGGTCCAGGATGTTCTCGATCAGCCCCAACAGGTTGGCTCCGCTGCGCTGCACTGCATCGATCAGGTAGGACTGCGAGTCGGCGTCGGTGCGTTTGGCGCGCAGCAGTTGCGCGGCCCCGATCACCGCGTTCAGCGGTGTGCGCAGTTCGTGGCTCATGTTGGCCAGGAAGCGCGTCTTGGCCTGCGAAGCCGCCTCGGCGAGAGCCTTCGCCCGAACCAGGGCGTCTTGCCCGGCCGCCAAACGGGCCATCGCGTCTTTCAAGTCGCGCTTCTGCAGCCTCCATTTGAGGCGCAGCCGGCTCAACTGTCCGGCCAGGAAGGCCATCGTGGGCAGCACGGCGGCGACAAACACGAAGTTGTGCGCCTCGATCAAGGGCTCGAAGAGTCTGGGGTCGCGCCAGGCGCAGGTTGCCATCGTGACGGCGAAAACAACGACGGCAAACACGCCGAGTTGAATGCAGCGCCTTGGCGTCAGCGTAAAGGCCGCGAACATGATGACGAGCCCCGCCAACAGCGTCAAGACTCCTCGTACATGGGGATTGATCGCGTACGCGAGCGCGATCGACACGATCCCGAACACCATTTGGGGCAGCGCCAGCGCGGGGTCGGCGAAGCGCAGCGTGACGCCCGAGCGGACTGCCGTGTAGACGAGCAGCACGCCGACCAGGATGAACACTTCAAGCCGCGTCGCCGCATCGCCATCAGCCAGACCCAGGCTGACCGCGTTCCACTGGGCCACGAGGCTCAGCCCATAGATGCCGGCGGCGACCAGGATGAGCTGCAGGCTGAAGCGCTGCCGCGGGTCGGTGCCAAGCACCAGTGCGGTGCCGGCATCGGTCAAACTTGCAATCAGGCCTGCGTGGCGCCCGGTCGGCGCCGGCGAGCCAAGTTCATCGTCGCCGGACGGGTTGCCGGCGACGCTGGACTCTCGCTGCAGGAGGCGTTTACGGAGTGCCATGGGTGATGAACTCGTCGCTTAGCGCGAGGCGGAAACAGCATTCGCGCCACGGTTGCGAGGGGTGACATCGGTGGTATCGGTGGCCGCCTGACAATCTTTAGGAGGCGCACAGTCCTGGGGCCCCGACCCGGCCTGGATGTCGGAATATTGACGAGGCCGGCCCATCGTCACCTCGCTGACGGGCTCGACCCGGGGGCGCGGCGGTCGTCGCGCGTGTTCGCGACATGATTGCGCGCAACAAATGCACACCCACCGGCAGGCGTGCCCGGCGTCCGCGGTTTTCGACCATCCGGGCCGAAGCATGCGCGGCCGCACAATCCCGCGGGCAGTGCTCCAGAATGAACAACGAGGCTCCGCCATGATGCGTACTGGAATGCGCCGGGTCGCTCGCGGTCTGCCCTGTTGCTTGTGGGCGCTGTTGGGCAGTGGGCTCGCGGCGCCGGCGCCCGAATCGGCGTTCGACCGCGCCGCGACCTGCGTCGCCGCGATGAGAGGCAAGGCCGACGTCCTCAGCGACAGGTATCGCGCCGGCGACGATTCGGTGAAGGGCGAACTCGTCAGCCTCACCGAGGCCGGCTTCACTTTCATCGGTTCAGCTTACGAGGCCGGGCTGCGCAAGGACGAGGCCGACCGCCGCCTGGCCGCCGCCGAAGAGCGCCTGAAGTCGATTCCCGAGGCCGACCTGGCGCAACTGGTGACTGACTGCCGTGGCGAGGGTTCCCGGATCCTGGCCGACTCGAACGCTCTCGAGCGCGCCCTGGTCAGAAATGCCGCACGAATGCGCGTCAATCGGCTGCGCGACAAGTAGCCTCTGCACCGGCCTGGGCCGAGCAGGCCAACGGTCGGTGCTTCGCAATCAACTGCATCGGCATCCCCCGCCCGCGAAGCCTTCATCGCCCGGGAACCTACACTCACCCGGCCCGGTCCGGCGGATGGTGTGGTCTCACTCGAGCGAGTGGTGGGTCCAAAGGATGGGCAAAGGGCTTGAAACCAGGCTCGGCATTGCGCCCCAGCTTCGCGTGGGCGACGGGAGAAAAACCAACGATGACCACACTCGATGCCTTCGAACCCGGTGGCTACCGCTTCCTGCGGGGCGGCTTTCCGTATTCGCAGGGCGTGATCGCCATGCCCGGCTTCGCAATCGTGCGTGCGCGCTTCGCGCGGCCGCTGCCGGTGGCACGGGGCTTCGACGCGATCGAGGCGCACCTGACATCCATCGGCCGCCCGTTGCAGGCGCTGTGCGGCGCCGAGTTGCGTTCGCCGCGCCCCTTCACGATGGACGGATTCAAGGGCTTCAACCGCGGCTACGTCGACGTGCTCTCGCGCTGGGGCATCGTGCGCGAAGGGCTCAATCCGGTGGCGCGCAGCAACGTCTGCCCGGTGTTCGACGCGCCCACCGAGCCATCGTTCTACGCCTTCAGCTACACCGTGCTGACCGGGGCCACCGCGCCCCACGCAGCGGGCGCCGATTTCGTCGTCGCCGGCAGCGGCGAATGGCCGGAGGATCAGCCTTTCCCCGAAGGCATCGTCGCCCGTGGCGACGTCACCCCCGCCGGCCTCGCCGCCAAGGCCGCCTACGTGCTGCGCACCATGCGTGCGCGCACGGCAGCGCTCGGCGGCGACTGGGCCGCACTGACCGCGGCGCAGGTCTACACGGCCCACGACATCCACCCCATGCTGGCGTCGCACTTCGCCGCCGATGGGCTCACAGGCATCGGCCTCACCTGGCACGTGTGCGCGCCGCCGATCCTGGAGCTGGAGTTCGAGATGGATGTGCGGCGCGTCGCCACCGAGCGGGTGATCGCGTAGACCCCCCGTCCTCACAAGCACATGGGCGGTCGTAATGACAATGGCATTACGCTTCAGTAGAATGCCACTTCAGTCCACCGGGAAGAACCATGAAGACCGCCGTCGCAGCGCCAGCCAAGCGCGAAACCTTGAACCTGCGCATTCCGGCCGCTGAGCGCGGCCTGATCGACCGCGCTGCCAAGTCGAGCGGCAAGACGCGGACTGACTTCATCCTCAGCGCGGCACGGCGCGCCGCCGAGGAGGAACTGTTGGATCGCACGGTCTTCATCGTGAGCCCGGCCGCCTACTCCAAGTTCCTCGCGATGCTCGACGCACCGCCGCAGCCGAACGAGCGTCTGCGCCGCACGATGCAATCGACTCCACCCTGGCAAAAGGCCTGATTCGGCCGCCGATGATTCAAGCGCCCGAGCCGCTGACAGCCGAGCACGACCTCAGCGGCTTCGACAGTGGCGTCGCTTCGCTCGATGACTGGCTGACGCGGCGCGCGCTGCCCAACCAGGCCAGCGGTGCATCGCGCACCTTCGTTGCCCGCGATGCGCAGGCCGTTGTCGCCTACTATGCACTGGCGGCCAGCGCCGTGGCCCCCGACGCAGCTCCCGGGCGCTTCAGACGGAACATGCCCGACCCGATCCCCGTCGTCGTCCTGGCGCGCCTGGCGATCACTCGCAATCACCAGAGTCGCGGCCTCGGGCGTGCCTTGTTTCAGGATGCCGCAACGAGGGTGATCCAGGCGGCAGACATCATTGACGTGCGCGGCCTGCTCGTGCACGCGATCTCGCAGGACGCCAAGGCCTTCTACATTCGCCTGGGTCTGGACCCCTCTCCAATCGAGCCTATGACCTTGATGACCACGGTGGCCGACCTGAAGGCCACGTTGGTTTGATCCCATTCTGTCGACACCGAGCACGCGGTTGCCGGAACTTCAGGCTAAAGGCCTGCCGGCAACGGCCGACAACAGGCCAAGGGGCGCGGAACCGGGCCGATGGCATGCTGCAAGTCGATGTGTTGAGCGGGTACGTGATTTGCGGCGCCGGCTCGCTGGTCGGCGCCGCGATGCTGCGCATCGCCGAAACCAACGACCCACGCACCCAGGACGCGCTGCGCCTGTGCGGCTGGGGATTTGTCATTCTCGGCATCGGGCTCATGCCGGCCGCCCTGGGTGAAGCCGCGGCCCTTGCGGCAGCCCAGTTCTCGCTCGCTTTCGGCAGCCTGGCCGGGATGACGCTCATCGCCCGCGGGCTGGGTGCTCTGCAGGGCCGCCCGCTTACCACGGCCTGGATGACAGCGCTGATCGCGGCCTTCGCGCTCACCAGCTGGGCCGCGATGCAGGCCGGCCCGCACGTGTTCGGCATCGTCTATGCGGCCAACCTGACTGGCCTGGCGACGCTCCTGATCTGGTTGATCCGCGGCTTCGTGCTGCGCCCGCGCGACCCGATCGAACTCGCGCTCGGTGCCGCGTTCATCTCGCTGGCCGTCACCGCTTGGGTGCGCCTGGCCTTCGCGCTCGAATACCACGGCCCTGCGCAGGCCGATCTTCTGTATGCACCGGCGCCCCTCAAGTCGATCTTTGCGGTGCTCTACGGCGTGCTGCCGATGATCGTGGCCAGCCTGCTGCTGACCTGGGTGAACGCGCGGCTGCGCCAGCAATTGAGCGACCGTGCGATCACCGACGAGCTGACGGGCATCATGACGCGGCGGGCGCTGCGCGAACTCGCGCCTGCGTTGATCGAGCAGCAGCGCAAACTCCAGCGCGATGTGGCGGTGCTGATGCTGGACCTGGACCACTTCAAGCGCATCAACGACAGCTTCGGCCACGCGACGGGCGATGCGGTGCTGCAACTCGCTGCATCGACGTTGAAGGCGCAGTTGCGGGTGGACTCGTTGATCGCGCGTTACGGCGGCGAAGAATTCGTCGTCATCGTCCCTGTCGAGGACCTGCAAATCGCCCGCAGAGTGGCCGAGCGGCTGCGCTTGGCGGTCGCCGGAGTCGACTGGCAAGGCTGCCTGAAGCTGGCTCGCGGTGTCACGGTCAGCGTGGGCGTGGCCATCGTTGGGCCGAATGAAACGTTCGACGTGTCGCTCGGGCGCGCCGACGAAGCGCTGTACCGCGCCAAGCGCGACGGTCGCGACCAATGCCAGGTGAGTCTGGCGGCGGCATGAGCGCCTGACGGGGTAGGCGGTTCAAACGCCACTTTGATCGAGCGGCGTTGCCTACTCGCCCCGCGGAGAGGGTTTTGTGGGTGGTGGGGTGGTGAGGGATGTGGGGGGGAAGTTGAACACTTACGTATGAATGAGATGTAGCATGCTTGCGCAGGTTGTTGGGGTGCGGCGGCAGCAGCCGCAACGACCGATCAGCCGGTGACGATCACCGTGGCCGGACCGAATGCCGTGTCGTACTGGAACGAGATCGCCACACGACGATCAACGAGCGGGCGGCAGCCACGGCTCCGAAGAACAACGAACACAGCGGTCGACTGGCCACGGTGCACGTGGCGGTCTACGACGCGATGATGGCGATCGCTGGCACACACAGGCTTACGCTATCACGCGGTGGCGCGCGGAGGGCTAAGCAGGAAGAGGATCGCTCAGCGCACGAGTGCTGATAGGATGTAAGAGAAAAGAAGAGAGAAATAAAAGGAGGAGTATGAAAAGTTAGTAGAGGAATAGAAGATGGCAAAGAAAGAAAGAGGGATAGGAGATAGGTGAGAAGTTGAAGCTGGCAACTGGCGCTGAGAGAGAACGACGAGCGCTAGGTAGCTCTCGGATGTATGTGCAGGGACCGCGGGACAGTTCTGTGGCATGAACGAGATAGGCAGACTGAACGCGTTCATCAAACCTTCGCTCTGACCTCGAACGCACAGTTCGCGCACCGGGCCGCTGGCCTGAGCAGCGCGCCTATGCAGCTGACGTCAATGAGACGAAGGCGCTAGGCTCGGCCAGCAGCACGACGCGCACCGCCGAACAGACCGAGACCGCGCGCTTCCACACCCAGGCACCGCCGACGACTGGCAGACAACCTGCGCAAGTTCGCAATGACGGACCGCAGCCTGGCCGAACACGCGAGCCTGTTGGAGATGGCCTTCGTAGCGCAGGCGGACGCTGGGAACGCTTGCTTCGAATAGAAGTACCACTACGAGTTCTGGCGGCCGTCGAGCGCCATCACGCTGGCTGACACCGACGGCAACGACGCCACCACTGTCGATACCGCTTGGGCGCAGGTGGTGCCAACGCCGAACTATCCGGAGTACCCGCTGCACACAGTTGTGTTTCTGGCGCAACGGCCGAGATCATGCACGTTTACTACGGCACCCCGAACATCACGTTCGACATGAGCAGCACGGTCACCGGCAGCACGCACCGCTACAAGACCACCGCCGCGCTGGTGGATGAGATCCAGATCGCGCGCATCGCCGGCGGCATGCACTTCCGCTTCTAGACAGTGGATGGCGCGGCGCTCGGCAAGAGCGTTGCTGCGTGGGTGGTCGCGCACCACTTCCAGCGGAAGTGATTGCATGGCTGCGGCTTTGGGGCGCCGTCAGTGGCCGCTCCGGGCTGTGAGGGCTCAGAACCGGTAGTGGAACGTCGGCGTCGCGTATGCCATGTTCCGGTTCGACAGGACTCCCGCACGAAGCGGCCGCTCGAGAAGTAACCGGCGCCGAAGTCGAGCGTCGCATGGCGCCTGATCGTACAGATCAAGAACACGTCGATGCCGTCTCCGACATGGCGTGCTTGGCTGGTGAGAGCGGTGCGGATCAATCCACCGCCTGGACCATAGACAACGTCGAGTCGGCTGGTGCGACATAGGGAGTTGATCGCAAGCGTGGCTTTCACCGCAGGAAAGACATAGAGGGACACTGCGGCGCGCAGATGGGTAATGTTCGCCGCCGAGAAGTTGAAGCTCTCGTCCACCGCGCCGCCGCGCGGAGATAGCGAGTTGAACGTTTGCAAGGCGGGTTCGGCCGGATCGTGGTCACGCTGGCGATGCTCACGCGCAGTGATGCTAGAGGCTGACGCGCAATGGTGCCCCATGTGTAGCCCGTCTCACTGGCGATCGCCCATGCCCTGATCGACGCCGTGCCGAATCGCCCCCACTGCAAACTCACCTCATGGTCGTGATCCCAAGGTTCGCTGCGCCCGAACAGGCGTGCGCCGAGGGTCGGCGGTGCTCGTTCGCCACCCCTTGCTGAAAGCGGGCGCCCTCGCGATTCGCGCCGATGTAGTAGACGTCCAGCAGCGCAGGTGCAATTGCCGGATGCGGACCGGTCGCGTAGACGCCCCAGAACGTCTGTGTGTCGATCGTGCCGTCGTCGAAGGAACCCGGGTCGATCGCGACCGGGCGGAATGCGAACGCATCGGCGCGCCAATCTCCCGCAGGCGACGCCAGTCGCACGGCGTCGAAGTTGCCGCGCACGTTCGGGCCATTGCGCGGGAAGAGCCGGCGCCCCGAACCGTAGACCAACTCCTGGCGCCCGACGCGCAGCACCGTCGCCGATGTCGACCGAAATCGACGAAGGCCTGATGCACGTCGGCGTGGTCCACGTCGGTTGCCAGCGAATTCGGCTCGCGCCATGCTGGGCGTTGCTCTTCAGTTCCGCGAACAGCCGGAACTGGCTCGACACGCGCAGACCCGCGTGGACGTGATAGCGCTGGAGGAACACGTTGTGGTTGTCTCCGCCCTCGTTGCCGAAACTCAGGTAGCGTGCATTGATCAGCTGCAACCGTGCATCGCCGCCGAGCGTGAGGAAAGAATCGCCGGTCTCACTCAGCGCGATGTGCTTGACCCCGTCCCATGGGTCGGACAGACAGGCGGGGTCGCGCAGCGATTGAAAGTCCTCGAGGTAGCGCAGGAAACGATACGTCGGCTGCGCCGACGTGCACCCGACCGACGCGGCAGGGGGCGTGGGCGTTTGCGCCGCTGCCACGCCGCACAGCGCAGCCGTTGCGATCAACGCCGACGGTGTAGCACGCGCCCCAGGTCCAATTCTCGACCAGCCGGCCATGGTGTTCTCCGTGAGTCGTGACAAGCCACGGTAACCGGCACAGCGTGCATCGCGATCACGATGCGACCGCTGCGCCGTGGCGCGGACGAACGCGTCGAATCGATGCGCGAACGCGCCGCCTCACATCTGCCGGAACAGCTGCTCGTGCGCCTCGCTGACGGGGAGCTTTTCGCTGCGTGTCTTCAGCCTCAGGCTGACGCGCCCGCGAAAATCGCGCGAGACGCCGGCGATGGCGTTCGCGTTGACGATCGTCGAGCGGTGAATCTGCCAGAAGCAGCCCGGGTCGAGCTGTTCCTGCAACTCTTTCAGCGGGCGACGGATCAAGCGCCTCGCTGTCGGCCAACACGACACGGGTGTACTTGGTGTCGGATTGGAAGTAGCACACCTCGTCGACGGTGATCAGCGCGCACCTCGCTGCCGAGCGAGGCGTTGATCCAGCGCAGATGCTGAGTCGCCGGGGCTGCGTTGGCGAGTTCGCGCAACACGCCGTCGAGCGCCGGCGGCTCGGTGCCCAAGCGCTGCTTGACGCGCTGCACCGCGAGCGCAAGCCGCGCCGCGTCGTAGGGCTTGAGCACATAGTCGACCGCACCCTGCTCGAACGCGGCCACGGCGTGCGCGTCGTAGGCGGTGACGAACACGACGTGGCAGCGCCCCTCGGCCTGGCGCGCCACCTCGACGCCGGTGAGCCCGGGCATCTGGATGTCGAGAAATACGACGTCGGGCTTGAGGCGCTTGAGCAGGAACAGCGCCTCGATGCCATTGCTGGCCTGCCCCACGATCTTCAGCTCCGGCCACAGGGTCTCCAGGTGCGCGCGCAACTCGTCGCGCAGCACGGCCTCGTCCTCGGCAATCAGTGCAGTAGGTGTTTTCATCGTCGATCCCCTTTTGCGTCAACTTCTTGCAGTCGAGTTTCGGTTGATCAGCGGCGTGCCGGCAGCGGGCTGCGAACGCGCGGGCGCTCCGATCGGCAAGCTCAGCAGCAGCGCCGGCGCGTCGCCAGCGCCCGCCTCGTCAAGGTTCAGCGCGCACGCCTCGCCGTATTCAGCGCGCAGCCCGACGCGCAAGCGATAGGCGAGCTGAGTGGGCAGCCACCTCGCGACAACCGGACCGTCGATCGAAAGCCTGATCCGGTCCGTTTCGCGCCGCACACTCAGGCGGCGGCCCGACAGCTGGTCCAGCACCGGCAGCAGCAACAGCGGCGGAAAGGCCAGGTCAGGCAGCGGCGCGTCGATGTCCACCGCCAGCCGGCGCGTTGCGGATCGAGCTCGGCCCATAGCTGAACGTAACTCTGGACGATAGCGAGCTCCGCGGCGAGCGTCGAGCGGCCGCTGCGCACGCCCGGCATCGCGCTGCGCAGGAAATTGATGAGCTGGTCGAGCAAGCGTTCGGCGGCGGCGGGGTCTTGCGCATAGCGCCGCTGCACCTCGGCCATCACGCGCAACAGCAGGTCGGGGTCGACCTGGCCGCGCAGCGCCTGCAACTGCGTCTGGCTCAGCACGGTGTCAGTCTGGCTGCGCGCGATCTCGGCGTTGCCGAGCAGGCTGCGGGTTCGTTCGGCGCGAATGACGAGCACGAAGCCCGGCATGAATAGCCCACCATAGAACAGGCATACCCAAACGTTATAGATGAACTGCGTCCACCGCGAACGCAACCCTGCGAACAGGTACTCTTCCATGGGAAAGAGATAAGGACCTGCTACCGACGATAGTCCCATGGCAGCCGCAGCGCTGGCGAGCGCGACGGCTATCGTGGTCACCGCCAACAGGGTTGCGCTCATCCTCGGCTCGGCAACCATCGCCACGCAGGCGATGGCAACAGTCAAGATGACCATAATGTCCAGAATCGTTACCGTGAAGGCGAGCCACTGACGCCAGCCAGGTCACTTGCTGGCAGCACGAACGATTCGAGCACGCCCATCGCCACGCCGCTAAGCAACCCGTAGACGAGCCCCCGCCACCACGAAATCGGTGTCGAGCGCGCCGCGGCGCGATGCTGCATCTCGTCGCGCAGCACGTCCTTGGCGATCAGCGTCGTCGTCGCGTGCATTGGGGCCTTATCGACCAGCTACGCCTTGCCGGTGGATTTCAGTTCGATCAGGAACGCGCGCGAGTTGCGCCCGGAAATATTCTCGACCTCATGCGTCTCGGCTTCGCTCCAGAACACGTCGCCGACCTTTCCTTCGGCCACGTGCACCTTGCCGTCGGGTGTCTTGGCGCGGACTTTGCCGTCAAACATTACCATCGTCAGATGCGCCGGGTGCGAATGCATGCCCTCGCCGCAAACGCCCATGCCGGGGCGCCCCCGGTATTCGAGAACACGCAGCTTGTCGTTCTCGAACGCCACCCGGAAGCTGCCCGGCTGCATCTTTGCCGCGTACTGGGCCTGCGCGCCATCGGCCAACAGGCACGCGGGCAGCAGCGTCAGCCAGGTGCGGCGCAGTTCGTCACGTCATTGCGGTTGTCGGGGTCATCCATGGTCGTTCTCCTGGGGTTGGGGAAACAGGCACGCCGGCGGCGCGCGCGGAAAGCGCTGACTTGTCGATCGGCAGGCTCAGCAGCAG
The DNA here is from genome assembly GCA_963791595.1 of uncultured beta proteobacterium. Lineage (GTDB taxonomy): Bacteria > Pseudomonadota > Gammaproteobacteria > Burkholderiales > Burkholderiaceae_C > JAEMQF01. The sequence goes on from CAWBTF010000002.1 coordinate 60,355, forward strand.
TGCCGGAGCATCTGCCGCATGGGCTTCGTTGAGGCTCAGCGTGCACGACTCGCAGAACGTCGCTTGCAAACCCACTCGCAATCGATAGGCGAGCGGCGCCGGCAGCTCGCTGGCTCCGCGAGGGCCGCCGAACGACAGCATGACCCGATCCGCCTCAAGCCGCAGGCTCAGGCGGCCACCGGACCCATGGTCGAGCAACGGCAGCAGCAACAGCGGCGGAAACGGCAGGTCGGGGATGGGCGCGTCGATGTCGACCTGCCAGCCGGCGCGCAGCGGTTCGAGCTCGGCCCATAGCTGGATGTAGCTCTGCAGGAGCGCCAACTCCGCGGCCAGCGTCGAGCGGCCGCTGCGCACACCCGGCATCGCGCCGCGCAGGAAGCCGATCAACTGATCGAGCAGGCGCTCGGCTGCGTCGGCGTTGGCCGCATAGCGGCACTGCACCTCGGCCATCACTCGCAACAGCAGGTCCGGATCAACCTGGCCGCGCAGCGCCTGCAATTGCGCCTGGCTCAGCACGGTCTCGGTGTGGCTGCGTGCAATCTCGGCGTGGCCGAGCAGGCTGCGCGTTCGATCGGCACGCGAGGAGCACGAGGACCATCATGAACAGGCCGCCATAGAACAGGCAGGCCCAGGCGGTGTAGGCGGATTTCGTCGCAAGCGAGCGCTGCCTTGTGAACATCAGTTCCTCGTTGCCGCCCGTCACGAAGCCGCCAGCAACGCTGATGGCGGCGAGGACCAGTGCGACGGCCCCGTGAACAATCCGAGTTGGACAATGCCCATTCGCGGCTCGGCAAACATCGCCAAGCAGGCCATGCCGAACGTACAGACGAGCCAGATGTTCGACGTGCGAAGGGCGAATGCCAGCAGCTCGCGCCAGCTCAGGTCCCCCAGCGGCAACACGAACGATTCGAGCACTTCGAAAGCCAGGCCCCACAGCAACGCGTAGCCGAGCGCCGGCGCCACGAAATCGGTGACGTACGGCTGGCTGAGCGAGCGGGCGCCGTCACGTCGTGCCCCCGCCCTGCCGCTCGGGCAACCGGATGCTGGCGCGAACGCCGCTCGGCTGGTTGACCTCGAGCTCAGTGCGCCCTGCTCACCGTACAAAGTCTGCAAACGCGCGCGAATATTGGCCAGGCCGATCCCGAACCTCCGAGCCCGGAGAAACCGACGCCGGTGTCGGCGACGCTCACTTCGACGGCAGCGCCGACCCGTCGCGCCTGAATGTGGATGGCGCCACCGGCGGGCAGCGGTGCGATGCCGTGCTTGATCGCGTTCTCGACCAGCGTGGCGATCGCCAGCGGCGGGAACTCGACGCCGCGAAGCTCTGCGGGCACATCGAAGCCACCTGCAGCCGGCCCGACATGCGCACCGCGACCACGCCCAGATAGGCTTGCACCAGATCGATCTCCTGCCCGAGCGTCGAACTCGCGTCGCGCAGCGTCGGCAGCGTGAGGCGCAGATAGTCGAGAAAACTGGCGAGCAGCTGCGCGCCCTGTCCGGGCTCGGTGTGGTGCAGGCGGCGCACCGTGGCCAGCGTGTTGAACAGGAAGTGCGGCTCGATCTGGCTGCGCAGCGCCTGCAGCCGCGCCTGCGCGATCTGGCGCTCGGTCTGCGAGCGCCGCAGTTCGGCGGCCTGCACCGCGGCGCTGGCGTCGGCGGTGCGCCGCCAGAGGAAGAACATCGCGGCGACGCTGCCGCCGATGACGCACCAGCGCAGCACGTGTCCGAACAGCGAGCGGGCATCGCCCGGCGCACCGAGTGCGCCGAAGGCGATCAGCGCCACCTCGCCGGCCGCGGCGCCGAACACGACCGCTGCGCCGAGCAGCAGTGCGTGCTCGGCGGGCGTGCGGGCCGGCACGCGCCCGGCGCCGATCAGCGCCAGCCCAACTGCCAGCGCAACCACCAGCCGGTCGCGCACGACCTCCATCCAGCCGAGCAGCACCTCGTCGACCGGCCAGCTGCGCCAGACGAACGGCTGGAACAGGAACGGGTCGACATCGCCACCGCGATGAGCGCGGCCCAAGGCAGCACCGTCGCTGCCGGCAGGCGCCAACTCGGTGTGCTCACCGCCCGCCGCGACACGGCGACCGCGGGCTGACCGACGTCGTGCCCAAAGGGAGCGAAAGCATCGAGGCGCCTCCAGCCCGGGACATGGGATACGACCACACCCGACCGGCTGCGCCGTCGCCACAGCAGTCCGGATCGGCCCTGTGTCGAGAGGCAGTCAGCCGCGCGGCAGCGTGCCGGCGTGGATCACAATAGCTGGCCCGCGCCTCTCGAGCCGTGAATTGCGACGAACGCAGCGCAGGGCGCGACGAGCGCCTCCGGATCGGGTGCGAATCCGACCGCGGTGCAAGCTCGGCGAGCCTTCCCACCCCCAGGCACCCGGCCGTTCGCCGCTACAAGACGATGACAATGTCGCGCCGGCTGGCGTAGCGCAACGGCTGCAGGCAGGACACTGAGACCGGAGACGGCAGCTGAACTCGCCCGAGGATGCTGCAGCGCGGCTCGACGCCGCGCGCGCGCGCCTACTCGCCCCGCGCCTGCCCGCGCTGCAGCACCGCCCCCAAGATGCCCTTGGGCATGTAGATGATGAACAGCACCAGCAGCAGCCCGTAGATCGTGATGTCGACGCCGAGCACTCGGTTGCCGATGAGTACGCGCAGCGATTCGGACAGCAGCAGCAGGAACACCGCGCCCACGGTCGGCCCGAGCATCACGAACATGCCGCCGGCGATCACGCCGAACACCATTTGCAGCGAGACGCCGATGCCCGACACCGTTTCCGGGTTCACGTAGAGCTGATACTGCGCGACCAGCACGCCGCCAAAACACGTCATTGCAGCGGATATCAATGTCACGCGAAGCTTGGCGCGCGTGACGTCGATGCCGATCGACGCGGCGGCGTCCTCCTCTTCGCTGATCGCTTGCAGCGCCAGCCGCCCCATGCTGCGGTCGACCGCGCGCCAGACCCACAGCGAGAGCAGCCAGCACACCAGCACCGCGTAAAACCAGACAGTCTTGTCGGCGAACTGCAGCGCCTTCAACGACGCGGTGGCACCGCTCACCAGGTCGGGCTTGGGCGTGACCCCCAGCGACCCTCCGGTGTGGTCGCGCAGGCCCACGATGACGAGGCGCGTCACCTCCGACAGCGCGAGCGTCACGAGCGCGAAATAGTGGCCGACGATCTTGAAGCGAAAACACGGCAGCCCGATCAGCAAGGCCACGGCCAGTGAGATCAGTACCGCCACCGGCGCGCCGATCCACGGTGAGATGCCGGCCAGGTTCCACAGCAGCACGACGGTGTACGCACCGATGCCGAGGAACGCGCCGTGGCCGAAGCTCACCAGGCCGAGGCGCCCCATGATCGACCAGCTCGTGTAGATGTACGACCACAGCAGCGCCATCACCATCAGGTGCAGCGCATATTTGCCGGGCCCGAACAGCGGCGTCACCGCGAGCGCCGCGAGCAGCGTCAGGCCGATCACCCAGCGGCGGTTCATCTCAGTGGCTCCATCGCGTTTCGCGCTATGTGATGCCTGAAACGCGTCCGCATCGTGATGGGCTGCGTTCGGACCAACGCTGCCATTCGCCGCTGCGCGCCCAGCAGCTGCGGGGCGAGGGCAGGTGGCCCGGGGTACGTTCTCCGGCCCACGCTCGCGGGGCACCCGATGTGGTCCACGGCGCGCAGCGCCATCAACGCGGTCCAATCGCACGAAGGACCAGGACACCGCGAATGGGGCCTCCGCCCGTACCCCGAGCCACCTGCCCCGGCCACCGGGTGGCACCCCTGCGCATCGCCCGTCACCATGGCTGGTAGCAGGGCGGTGGTGGTGCCCCCGGGCGGAGGCCCCATTCGCGGTGTCCTGGCTCGTGCTGTGCCTGGATGGCGATGACGCGGCTGTCGGTGGTGGGCTGCGGTGGTGCTCCGCGAGCGTGGGCCGGAGAACGGGGGCGCCGCCACCGCCCTGGGGCGCAGTCGCATGTGGGCTGGGCTGGTGCGGAGAAAAGGTTTTCGCTCGAAGCCGCAGGCCATCTGCCCTCGCGCAGGCGCTGGCATGCGCACAGTGGCGAACGACAGCAACGGGCCGAAAGCCGTCAGCGCTCCGCTGAAAGCTCGACGCAAGTTGACGCTGACGAGTGTCGTTTCAGCCATATTCATGCGCGCCGCCGCTTCGACAGCAGCCCCTCGGGTTTCCAGAACATCGTCGCGATGAAGAACACGAATGCGATCACGTAGCCCCATTCGAGGTCGAAGAAGAAGCCGCCCACCGAGATGAACTGGGCGAACACGAAGGCGGCGACGAAGCCGCCGATCAGGTTGCCCAGACCACCGAGCACGCAGATCAGAAACGTGAGCGGGCCGAACGACAGGCCGATCGCCGGGTGAACGTCGTACTGCAGCACCAGCAGGCATGCCGCGAGGCCCGCCAGCGCGCCGCCGAGCGCCGAAGTCAGCAGGTAGACGCGCCCAGGGTCCACGCCCATCAGCGGCATGATCGCGCGGTCTTGGCTGATCGCGCGGATCGCCGTTCCCATGAAGCTGCGGTTCAGGAACAGGTAGGTTGCGGCAATCGCGGCAAGCGCCACCGCGAACGCGACCATGCGCGAGCTCGACACGCTCATCTCGCCGATCGCGACGCCCGGCAGCCGCACGCCGAGGTTGCGAAACTCCACGCCGAACAGCACCGTGGCCACCGCCTGCAGCAGGAACAGCATGCCGCCGGTGACGAGCAACTGGTTGATCGGCTCGGCCGCCAGCACCGGCCGGATCACGAAGTGGTGCAGCGCCGCGCCCAGCACGCCCATGAACGCAATGCAGGCCGGGAACGCGATCCACAGCGTCACGCCCTGCGGCACGTGCAGCCACCAGATCGCATACATGCCGATCATGATCAGCTCGGCGTAGCAGATCCACACCACGTCGATCACGCCGAAGATCAGGTTCAGCCCGAGCGACAGCAGCGCGAACAGGCCGCCGAGCAGCAGGCCGTTGACCACCGCCTCCAGGAAAAAGATGTCGAAGATCTGTGCCATGCTGTCCGATCAAACGCCCAGGTAGGCGCGCCGCACCTCGTCGTTGGCCAGCAGCTCGGCCGCCGGCCCGCTGGTGTGGATGCGGCCGGTCTCGAGCAGGTAGGCGCGGTCCACCACGCGCAGCACCTGCTGGATGTTCTGCTCGACGATCAACACGGTGTAGCCCTCCGCGCGCATGCGCCGCACCACCTCGAAGATCGACTGCACGACCAGCGGTGCCAGGCCGGCCGAGGGTTCGTCGAGCAGCAGCAGCTTCGGGCCGCTCATCAGCGCGCGGCCGATCGCGCACATCTGCTGCTCGCCGCCCGACAGCGTGCCTGCCATCTGCCCGCGCCGCTCCATCAGCCGCGGGAACAGCGCGTAGACCTTCTCCAGGCGCTCTCTCAGGTGCGTGCGCGCGGCCGGTGCGAATGCGCCCATGCGCAGGTTGTCTTCCACCGTCAGGCGCGGGAACAGCCGCCGGCCCTCGGGCACATGCGCGATTCCCAGCGAGATCACCTCGTACGCCGGCGCGCTGTTGTAGCGCCGCCCGTCCATTTCGAGCTCGCCGCCGGTCGTGCCGATGAGCTTGGAAATCGCGCGCAGCAAGGTCGTCTTGCCCGCGCCGTTCGGGCCGATCACGGCCACCGCCTCGCCGGCCTTCACTTCGAGCGACACGCCGAACAGCACCTGGAAGCTGCCGTAGCCGGCGCACACTTCCTGCAGGCGCAGCATCGTGCTCATGTCGTGCGTGCCTCCGCCTGCTGTTTCACCTGCTGCTGCACCGCGTCGGCGTCGGTGCCGAGGTAGACCTCCACCACCTTCGGGTTGTGCGCCACCTCGGAAGGCAGGCCGCTGGCGATGACTTCGCCGTGATCCAGCACGATGCAGCGGTCGATCACGCGCATCAGCACGCCCATGATGTGCTCGACCCAGACGATCGTGATGCCGCGCTCGTCGCGAATGCGTTTCAGCATGTCGGCCGCCTGGTTCATCTCGGCTTCGTCCAGGCCGCCCAGGCTTTCGTCGGCGAGCAGCAGCCGCGGCTGCGTGGCGAGCGCGCGCGCCATCTCCAGCTTCTTCAGGCCTGCGGCGCCCAGCCCATCGACCGGCGCTGCGGGGTCGGTCGGCAGGCCGATCAACGCCAGTGCGTCCTGCGCGCGGCGCTGCGCTTCCGCGCGGCCGATGCGTTCGGATGATCCGTAGAACGCCGCGAGCGTCGCGTTCTCCACGATGGATAGCTTGCGAAACGGCCGCGGAATCTGGAATGTTCGTGCGATGCCACGCTGGCAGATGCGGTTCGGCGACCACCCGCCGATCTCCTGCCCATCGAGCCGGATCGAACCCGACGTGGGCGGAAACAGCCCCGCGATGACGTTGAATGTGGTGCTCTTGCCCGATCCGTTGGGGCCGATCAGACCGAGGATCTCGCCGCGCTCGACGCGAAACGACACGTGGTCGACGGCGGTGAAGCCGTCGAAGCGCTTGGTGAGCTGGTCAACTTCGAGCAACTCAGCGCCAGCCAGAGTCGATTGGCTCGCACCTTCTTCAGGGCGCGTAACCATGACCCTTCGGCAGCGGCAGCACCGGGTCCTTGGTCTTGATCGGCGTCGGCCAGACGATGTACGTGTCGTTCGCGTTGTACTGCATCACCACCGGCGATGAGCGCGCGTTCTGGCCCGCCATCACATGGCCGGGCGGGTTGAACTTGACGCCGTAGCCCTGGATCGTGCCGCCCACCGGGATGTCGGTGTCCAGCGCCGCCTTGCGCAGCGCCTCGGGGTCGACGCCGCCGTATTTCTTGATCGCGCGCGGCAGCACGTCGGTGAAGAAGATCCACGACTGGTTGAAGCCCATCGACAAATGCGGCGGCACTTCGTCGCCCTTCACGTCGGCCTTGTAGCGGCGCACCATCTCCTTGGTCACGTCGCCCAGGCCCGGTGCCAGCGAGGCCGGGTTCAGCAACTGCGCCGCCACCGGGTCGACGTTGTAGATGAAATTGGCATCTTCCTTGAACGTCGCGAACAGCTTGTCGAACTGGCCGTAGCCGGCGCCGTGGCCGATCAGCGCCGACCACTTCAGCGCCTGCTCCTTCGACTGGCGCAGGAACAGGGTGATGTCCGGGTTGTAGCCGGTGTGCAGGATCACGTCAGGCCGCGCGCGCTTGAGCTTGGTGACCAGCGGCGACAGGTCGGGCGAAGTGGCAGCGTAGCCTTCCTTCAGCACCACCTGCATGCCCAGGCCCTTGCAGGCGTTGTCGTTGCCCGAGGCGACGCCGCTGCCGTAGGGGCCGTCTTCGTAGATGATCGCGACCTTCAGATCCTTCGGGTCCTTGCCGAGCCGCGCCTTGGACTGCTCGTTGAGAAAGGTGCAAGACGCCTCACCGAACTGGTCGGAGTGGACCTGCGCGCGGAACACGTACTGCAGCTTCTTGTCCTTCAGCACGGCCGAGGCGACGCAGACGTTGGCCCACATGAACTTCTTCACCGCGTCGACCTTCTGCGCCATCGGCACGCAATGGGCGCTGGAGAACACGCCCATGATCATGTCGACGTTCTCCTGGTTCAACAGGCGTTCGGTCTCATTGATCGCGACGTCGGCCTTGCTCTGCGCGTCGGCGTAGAAGGGCTTGATGCGGTAGCCCTCGACGCCGCCGCGCTCGTTGATCATGTCGATCGCGTACTTGGTGCCCAGGTTCGCGGCGTTCGAGCCGCCGGCGGCGAAGGCGCCGGTCAGGTCGTAGATGACGCCGATCTTGATTTCCTTGGTTTGGGCGAACGCCAGGCTGGCCGCCAACGTGAGGGTGGCGAAGGCCAGGGTCCGCTTCAACATCGTGCGCATCGTCCGCTCCTTGTGCCGTTGCCGGCGAATCCGGGCAAGTTACTTCAGCGGTCACTTCGCGTGCAATGCGGGTTTGCCAGATGCGGCAGCTATGGGCTCTTCTTCAGGTGGCGTTCGAGCAGCTTCGGCCAGGAACCGGCCACGTCGTCGATCAAGCGGCCGAACGCCTCGCGCTCGTTGTCGCGGCGGCTGCGGTCCGCGGTGTCGCGGCTGCCCCACGACGAGGCCACCGCGTCCTTGCGCACCGTCACTTCGTAGGTGGCGTAGACGTAGCCGGTGCGGGTGTCGAGCAGCAGCGCCGACACGGTGGTGCTGGCCGCGATCCTGCGCGTGGGTGCCAGGCCGAGTGTGATCACAGTCAGCGGGCGCGCGGCGTCCGAGTCGAAGAAGGCGGTGTCGAAGGTGTAGAGAAACACCAGGTCGGCTTGCAGCCTTGACGCCGCGGTGCGAATGTCGCGCTCGCTGCCCAAGCGCTCCGGCAGCAGCATGCGGTGGATGCCGGTCACTCCCGCCACCTGCGGCAGCTTGGCGATTTGCTCGAAGTGGTGTTCCATCTCCACCTCGCGCACCGCGATCACCGAGTAGCGGCCGGTGCCGACCTTGCCGCCGTTCGACTCGAGGTAATGGTTCGTGTACGCCGGCGCCTGCACGCGCACTGCGGCGATGCTCGCCGGGAACGGCGCGCTCGGGTGGACCGCGAAGCCCGCCGCGATGTCGGCCGGCGCAAAGACTTGCAGGTCCGCTTTCGCGCCGGGTGGCAGGTACGAGGCGCAACCGCCGAGCAGTGCCGCGGCGGCCAGCGCCATCGCGAGCAGGAGCTTCATGGCACGCGCCCGCGGTCGTGTTTCGCGGTCAGTTCGGCTTGCGCTCGATCAGCTCCACCTTGTAGCCGTCCGGATCGGTGATGAAGGCGATCACCGTGCTGCCGCCCTTCACCGGCCCGGCCTCGCGCGTCACCGCACCGCCGCCTGTGCGAATCTTCTCGCACGCCGCGTAAGCGTCGGGCACTTCGATCGCGATGTGGCCGTAGGCGCTGCCGAGCTCGTATTTGTCGACGCCGTAGTTGTAGGTCAGCTCGATCTCGGCGTGCTCCGGGTTGTTGCCGTAGCCGACGAACGCAAGCGTGTATTTCTGGTCCGGCCGGTCGGTCTTGCGCAGCAGCTTCATGCCCATCACGCGGGTGTAGAAGTCGATCGAGCGACCCAGGTCGCCGACGCGCAGCATGGTGTGTAAGAGTCTCATGGTGTGTCGAAGATGAAGCAGGTGGTGGAAGCGTGAGCGTACAGCTTGCCGTCGGGGCCGGTCATTCGGCCTTCGGCGGTGGCCATTCTCGTGCCCATGTGGATCACCTTGCCCTCGGCGCGCACCAGCGGTACCTTGTCGGTCAGTGGGCGCACGATGTTGATCTTGAGTTCCGCCGTCGTGTAGCTCTTGCCCGCGGGCAGCGACGCGTGCACGGCGCAGCCGACGGCGGAGTCGAGCAGCGTCGCGAACCAGCCGCCGTGCACGGTGCCGAGCGGGTTGTAGTGGCGCGGCAGTGGGCTGCCCTGGAACACGGCGCGGCCCGGTTCGGCTTCGACCAGGATGAAGTCCAGCGTGTCGCCGATCGGCGCGCGCGGCAACTCGCCGGCGAGCATGGCGTTGAAGACTTCGACACCGGCCTTGCCGGCCACCTGTTCGGGCCGCGCCACGCCGATCGGCGCGGCGCGTTCGAGCAGGCGCTGTGCGTCGGCGCGCCACTCGGCCAGCACGGCGGCGGGGTCGGGTTGATCTGCCATTCGATTCCCTGAACTCTGAGAAGCTTGCGATTGTCGCCACAATCGACACGCTACCCTGTGCTGCACTTCCGAGGCCCGGCTCCCAGCAAACGTCATCCCGGCGAACGCCGGGATCCACCGTTCGCCGTGCAGCCTGGATCCCGGCTTGCGCCGGGATGACTGATTTGACGAGGAGACCCGAATGAACATCGCCGCCGCGGCCACTCCGCGCCATGTGGGCTGGATGCTGGTGCTGCTCGCCGCGGGCGGAACCTTCGCGCTGACGATGGGCACGCGCCAGTCGATGGGGTTGTTCCTGAACACGCTGAACACGTCGACGGGTCTGGGCCTGGCGAGCATCAGCCTCGCATTCGGCTTCGGCCAGTTGTGGTGGGGACTGACGCAGCCATTTGCCGGAATCGTTGCCGACCGCTACGGCGCCGGTCGCGTGTTGTTGGTGGGCGTCTTGCTCGTCGCGATCGGCACCGCGTTGATTCCGTTCATGACGACGACCGCCGGGTTGATTTTCGCGATCGGCGTGCTCTCGGCGGGCGGCGCAGGCATGGCCGGGCCGTCGGTGTTGATGTCGGCGACGACGCGCCTCGTTCCGCCGGAAAAGCGTGGCATGGCCACCGGCATCGTCAACGCCGGCGGCTCGTTCGGCCAGTTCGTGTTCGCGCCGATCGCGCAAGGCATCACTGCGGCGGCCGGCTGGGTCGCGGCGATCCAGAGCCTGGCCCTGTTCACGCTGCTCGCGCTGCCCGCGGCGTGGGTGTTGCGCGGCAATTCGAAATCGATGGCGAGCGCGCCAGCGACAACCGCCGGCGGCGCGCCGGTCGCGGCGCAAAGCACGCGCGAGGCGATCAGCGCCGCGTTTCGCCACCCCGGGTTTCGCCTGCTGTCGGCCGGCTTCTTCGTCTGCGGCTTTCACGTCGCCTTCATCGGCACGCACCTGCCGGGGGTCGTCGCGTCGTGCAACCTGCCGCCCGAGGTGGGCGCATGGGCGCTGGCGATGCTGGGGCTGTTCAACATCGTCGGCAGCTTTTCCATCGGCTGGGCGATGGGGCGCTGGCGCATGAAGTCGCTGCTGTCACTGATCTACGCCGCGCGCGGCCTGGCGGTGCTGCTGTTCCTGCTCGCGCCGAAGACGGAAGCCGTGATGCTCGTCTTCGCCGCCGTGATGGGCCTGACATTTTTGTCAACCGTACCGCCCACGGCGGGGCTGGTGGTCAAGTTCTTCGGTCCGTCGCGCATGGCGACGCTCTTTGGCATCGTGATGGTGTCGCACCAGGTCGGCGGATTCCTCGGCGCGTACCTCGGCGGCAAGGCGTTCGAGTGGACCGGCAGCTACGATTGGATGTGGTACGCCGACATCGTGCTCGCGGTCGGCGCGGCGCTGATCCACTTGCCGATCGGCGAGGCGAAGCTGGTGCCAAAGGCCGTGGCACCGGCGTAACGGCTCAAGCCCCCGCGTGGGCCCCGCGCTGTGTCACTTCTGGGGCAGGAAGCGACACCCGATCGGCGGCCCGTGCGCCTATCGTTTCTCCCGCGACAACTCGCAACGTCAAGGAGAAACCCATGCGAACCCTGTTCCCGATTTCCGTCAACGTCTTCCTCAAGTTGGCGCTCAGCGCCATGCCGGCGGCCGCCGAGCCGCTGGCCGATCACCCGGCCATTGCCGCGCGACGCGTGATCGCCGCGCAGGGCTACGACTACGCGTCGAAGTTCTATGCGCACCCGGCCGGGCTGCGATTGCTGGCCGAAGCGCCGCGAACGATGCACGACCACCCCGCCGTGCTCGTCTTCAAGCGCGAGCAGCAGGAACAAGCGCTGGCGCTGGAAGCGGCGCGGCGCTTGCTGGCGCAGGCGCGTTGAGCCATGTACAGGCTCGCTCCACACGCCGGCGGCTTGCCTGAGGCGGCGCACCGGGTCGCGTGTTCCTACATCATGTTCGCGCTGTGCGCGGCGGCACCGTCGGCGTTCCATCCGGCGCCCGGTGCGCCGTTCGCCGAGCTCCCGCCTGGGCCGCAAGCCGAAGTGGCGCAAGTGCCCTTGTCGGTGTCCGAGCCCACCTGCTCGACAACGGGCCCGGCAACGAGCCCGATGGGGAACCCCGCTGCGATGGCGCAGACTCGCTGAACCCGGGCTTCGCGAGGAACGGCCACCGGCGCGCATCGCAATGCAGATGCGCAGCAGGGGCCCGGCCTGCACGGCCGCCCTCCATCACAGGGGCGTGGTCGGCCCATGCGCCGCGCGAGAATGGAGAAGTGCTGTGAAACCTCTCGCAGTGCGGAATCGAATCGCCAACGCGCGGTTGCGCCCGAGATGTGCGCATGCCATGCTCGAGTGCATCGCGAGTGCGACGGGTGCGATCGAACAGGACATCGGAGTGAAGAAGATGCACGGTCCCCACGGTTGCTGAGCGTGCCAATGGATTTCTTTGGCCTCGAAATCGATCTCGACACCTTGTCGGCGCCTCATGGCAGCGCTGTGGCCGATGTCGAGTCCCTCGTGGCCCGGGCCTGGTTCCTGCGCCAACGCGATACCCGCCGCGCGCTGGGCGAGTGCCAGCAGGCGCAGGCGCTGCTGGCGAACCTGCCCGTTGCGCAGGCCCGGCGCAACGCGGCCCGCATCGCGCTGATCCGTGCCGAAGCCGCCTGGCTGCTGAGCGACGACGAGCGCGCGCAGGCCGAGCTCGACCAGGCCCGGCAGGGCTTCGAGGCGCTCCAGGATTTCGTCGGCATCGGCGATGTGTGCATGTGTGCGGTGTCCATCATCGACCAGCGCGGCGGCGACAGCCGAGCCGCGAATCGCGAGGCCGCGGCGGCCTATGCACGCAGCGGCGACGCACTGCGCTTGACACTGGCCGACAGCTGGCTCGCCTGCATCGAGTCGACGGCCTCGGCCGGCGCGGCAGCGCAGCGCTGGAACGAGAGTCTGGAACGAGCGCGTTCGATGCGACACCCGGGACTCGACACCTTCATCGAAGGCGCGCTCGCTTCGCAGGCGTACCAGCGCGGCGACCTTGCCGGCACGGTGGAACATTTCGAACGCTCGTTTGATGCCGCGCTGCAGGCGGGGCAGTTGTTTTCGGCGATCACGGTCGCGCAGAACCTGGGTATCGCGTTCAGCACGCTGGGCGACGACCAGGGCGCGCTGCAATGGGTGGAGCGGGCACGCGAGCTGGTGCAGCCCACCGGCTGGCCCTATGCCGTCAACTGGTGCCTGGCGCAAAGCGCCTCGGTGCTGATGGGGCTGGGGCGCGCGCAGGATGCGCATGACATGCTCCACCAGGGCCTGCCGATGCTCGAACGCTTCAGCGGCTCGCGCAACTACGCGCTGGCCACCCAGGTCTTCGCCGAAGTCTTGTTGGCGCGCAACGAGCCGGCACAAGCGCTGGCCTGGTGCGAACGCTCGCTGGCCGCCGCCACCCGGCTCGGTTTTCCGGACCTCGTCAGCGGCACGCAGCGCTACCAGGCCCAGGCGCTCGGGCGCCTGGGGCGCCCCGCTGAAGCCATGGCAGTGGCGCAGCAGGCGCTGAGCGATGCGCGAGAGCGCAACGATTTGCGCCGCGAGAGCACGTTGCTGCACATCATGGCGACGATCGCGCGCGAGCACGAGTTGCCGCCTCCCGCCCCGGCATCGGCAAGCAGCGATGCATCGAGCGGCTCGATGCACTATTTGCAGGCCGCCTTCGACGCCCAGGCGCGCAGCGGCGCGGCGGTGCCGCATGAATGGCACGCCGAGATGTCGCTCGATCTGGAACGTGCCGGCGATTTGGCGGCGGCTCTGGAGCAGCAGCGCCTGGCGAGCGCCGCGCTGGCACAGACGCAGCGCGACAAGGCCAACGCGTTGGCCACGGCCTTGCAGGTGCGCCAACGTACCGAGGTGGCGCGTGCCGATGCGGCGCACCAACGCGCGCTCACGCAGGCCAGCCAGCAGCAGCTCCATCTGCTGCAGGCCAGTCACTCCACGCTCGAACAACTGGCCGAGATCGGCCAGCAGATCACGCGCGGACTCGATGCCGATGCCATTCACGCCGCGTTGGCGCGCCATGTCGGCTCGCTGCTCGACGCCGGATCGATCGCGGTCTGGCGCACCGCGGCCACATGCCCGACACGCCTGGCGCTCGCGTGGGGCGTCGAAGACGGGTTTGCCTTGCCGCGCGCCGAAATCGACATCGACGACCCCGAGGCGCTCACCGCACGTTGCTTGCGCGAGCGGCGTGAACTCTGGATCGACCAGAGCGAAAACGAGTTGCCCGCCCAGACCGTGCCCCAGACGGCGCAGCGGCGCAGTGCGTTGTTCATGCCGCTCATCGCCGGCGAGGACGTGCTGGGAGTGTTGTCGATCCAATCCGCGCGAGCCCATGCCTACGGCGAGCGCGAACGCCTGGTGCTGCGCAGCCTGGCCGCCGCCGCCGCGGTGGCGCTGGCCAACACCGACCAGGCCGCGCGCTTGGCCGACGTGCAGCGCGAACTCGAGCACCAGCGCATGCAGGGCCTGCTCGTGCACGCGGGCAAGATGGTCGCGGTCGGCCGCCTGGCCAGCGGCGTGGTGCACGAGATGAGCCACCCGGTCAGCACCCTGCTGCTGTTGAGCGAGTCGATGGCCGAGGCCTTGGAAGGGCGCAACGACGCCGCCGCGGTCGACGCGCGCGGCCTGCAGCGCGAGGCCGAGCGCTTGGCGCAGATCGTGCGGCGGCTGCGCAACTTCGCCCGTGCCGCCCCACCCCGGCTGGCGCTGCACGACCTGCGCGCCGTGCTCGCCGACGCCCGTGCGCTGTACGAGCCGCGGCTGTCGATGGAGCGCATTGCCTGCACCGAGTCGATTCCCGCGCTGAGCGTCTGGGCCGACACCGAGCGCCTGAGTCTGGCCATCGCCAACCTGGTCCTGAACGCCGCCGACGCGCTGGAAGGCCGCGCCGACAAACGCCTGTGGATCGGCGCGCAGCAGCGCGGCGAGCGCGTCGCGTTGACGGTGCGCGACAACGGCCCGGGCTTGAGCACGGAGGTCGCCGCGCGCCTGTTCGAGCCCTTCTTCACCACCAAACCCGAAGGCAAGGGCCTTGGCTTGGGATTGGCCCTGAGTGCCGAGTCGCTGGCAGCGATGCATGGGCGCATCACGGCGCGCAACGCGAGCGCCGGCGGCGCCGAGTTCACGATCGAGCTGGCACTCGATATTCCCTCGACTTCAGACCGTAGCCCTTGATCTTGCGGTACAGCGTGGCCGCCGGCACGTCGAGCTCGGCGCTCGCCGCGGCCACGTCGCCGCGATGGCGGCGCAGCGCGTCATCGATCAGCTGCGCCTCGATCGCCTCCATCGCCGCGCCGAGCGGGCGCACACCGGCTGCGCCGTCCGCGGCCGCCTCGAACACCGGCAGCCCCAGCAGATGGCGCTCGGCAGCGCTCTTCAGCTCGCGCACATTGCCCGGCCAATCGTGGGCCAGCAACTGCTCGCGCAGCGCCGGCGACACGGCCACCGGCTCGCGCTGCATGCGCAGTGCCGCTTGTTCGCCGAAGCGCCGGAACAGCAGCGCGATGTCGTCGCGCCGCTCGGCCAGGCGCGGCAGCCTGAGCGTCACGCCGTTGAGCCGGTAGTACAAATCGCTGCGCAGTTGGCCCGAAGCCAGCAGCGCGTCCAGGCCGGCATTGCTGGCGGCGACCACGCGCAGGTCCAGCGCCAGGGTCTGGTTGGAGCCCAGGCGCTGCAGCTCGCGCTGCTGCAGCACCCGCAGCAGCTTGACCTGGGCACTCGCCGGCATGGCCTCGATCTCGTCGAGGAACAGCGTGCCGCGCTGCGCATGCTCGATCGCGCCGATGCGCGCCTTGGCCGCGCCGGTGAACGCGCCGGCCTCGTGGCCAAAGAGCTCGCTTTCGATCAGCGTCTCGGGCAGCGCTGCCGCGTTCACCGCGACGAAGGCGCCGCTGCGTCCGCTGTGGTCGTGCAGTGCGCGCGCCACCAGCTCCTTGCCGGTGCCGGTGGCGCCGCTCAACAGCACATCCACCGGCGCCGGCGCGAGCAGCAGCACGCGCTCGCGCAGCTCGCGCATCGCCGCGCTGTCGCCCCACAGCTGATCGGCCAGGCCCGAGCCGGCCGCCAGGCGGTGGCGCAGACCGCGGTTGTCGATGCACAGCCGGTACTGGCGCGCCGCGCGGCCCAGCAGCGTGAGCAGCCGGTCGCGGTTGAAGGGCTTTTCGATGAAGTCGTAGGCGCCCTGCCTGATCGCCCGCACCGCGGTATCGACGTCGCCATGCCCGGTCATCAGCACGACCGGCAGATCGGCGTCGAAGGTCCGGCAAGCGGCCAGCACCTCGAGCCCATCGACATCGGGCAGGCGCAGGTCGCTCAGCACCGCGTCGCAGTTCGCGCCGGGCAAGGCGTGCAGCGCGGCGCGGCCCTTGTCGAAGGCCTGCACCTCGACGCCGGCCTGGCGCAGCGTGCGCACCAGGCCCTCGCGAAAGTGCGGCTCGTCTTCGATCAGCAGCAGGCGGATGGGTGGCGTTTCGGCGCTGGCGCCGGATTCGGGTCGGGCAAGTTCAATCATGTTCACGTCGAGTCGGCATGCACATCTTGCGCCAAGGGCGCCGAGGAGGGCAAGCGCGGTCTGTGCGGGTTCGAGCCGACCGAGGCTTCGCATTGCCGCGAAAACACCGACGAAGTTATTTGCATCGTTGAGAAACCGGGCGTGTCGCCGGCCCCGTGATTCACCTCGCGATTCGGCGCATCGGGGAGTGTCGCACCGGGTGTCGTGGCGGGCATCCCTGGATCGGCGAAGGTCCTGGCATGCAAGCTGCGTTGCCAAGCTCGAATCGTGCGGAGGCGATTCGCGCGCAGGGATGGATGAGGAGCTTGGACGATGTTTGCTTCACAGGTGGAAACGGGTCACACGCCGTGGGTGGCGATCGGCGTGGCGTTGGGCGTGTTGTGCAGCGGCGCGCAGGCGCAATCGCGATCGGTCGTCGTGAACGGCGTGCGTCAGTCCGATGTGCAGGTGGCGCAATGGGCGCGCCTCCAATGCCGTGAGATTCCCGATGGCAACTACTGGGTGAACCGGCACACCGGCGCCTGGGGCTACGCCGGCAATCCTCAAGTCCAAGGCCGGGTGGGCGACGCCTGCCACGAGCGCGGCGGCACCGGCGGTGAGGCCAACCCCGACGGCACGCGCGGCCCGTTCGCGACGATGCGCCGCGCCGAGGAAGAGGCGAACCGCTACCGCGCGCAGGGCTATCGGGCGGTGGCGTTTCACAACGGCGATGGCTACTACATCCGGGTGTCGCGATGAATGCCATTGCTGCAATGCGACGCCTGGCCGTGCAACGCGCTGCCGAACGTGGCCGAGGCCGAGGCCGAGACCGGCGCCGCTGAGCGAATCGACCTGTTTCCCTTGATCAGCATCCTTTGGAGAAGCATCGTGAACGACAACCGATTGACCACGCGCTCACTGCGCGCATCGCTGTGCTCCATGGTCCTTGCCCTTGCCGCCTGCGGCGGCGGCGGTGACAGCGCGCCGCCTGCGCCGACGGTCGGCGCCGCCGGCGGCACGGTCGCCGGCCCGAACGGTGCCCAGGTCGTCGTGCCCGCCGGTGCGCTGGCGGCCAACACGGCCATCGCCGTGGCCCAGTCGAGCAGCGGCAGCCCGGCGCTGCCCGCGGGCATGAACGCCGTCGGCGCGATGTTCGCGTTCACGCCGCACGCCACGAGCTTTGCCGCGCCGGTGACGGTGACGGTGCCCTTCGACCCGGCCTCGGTACCGACCGGCGCCACGCTGTCGCTGTTCAAGACCAATGCGGCCAACGCCTGGGAGCGGGTCGCCAACGCGAGCGCGAACGCGGGGACGATGACGGCGCAGGTGACGAGCTTCTCGTTCCTGCTCGTCGGCGCCGTGGCGCCGCAGATCACGGCGCAGCCCGCCAGCGTGGCAGTGACCCAGCCGGCCACGGCGAGCTTCAGCGTCACCGCGATCGGCTTCGACCCGCCGTTCACGTTCCAGTGGCAAAAGAGCGACGACGCGGGCGTGACCTTCTCCGACATTGCCGGAGCGACGGCGAGCAGCTACACGACGGGACCGACCAGCATCGCCGCCGACCACGGCGACCGCTACCGCGTGCTGGTGTCGAGCATCGGCGGCACCACCACCAGCGCCGCGGCCACGCTGACGGTGACCGGCACGGTGGTCGCCCCGAGCGTCACCACGCAGCCGCAGAACGTGACGGCCAACGCCGGTGCCGGCGCGAGCTTCAGCGTCGTCGCCACCGGCAGCAACCTCGTCTATCAGTGGCAGAAGAACGGCACGCCGATCGCGGGGCAGACCAACGCGAGCCTGAATCTGAGCAACGTGCAGGCGGCAGATGCCGGCGGCTACACCGTGGTGGTGAGCAACCTCGTCAACGGTGCAGCCGTCAACAGCGTCACCAGCAACACGGCAACGCTGACGGTCATGCCCACAGGTTCACTCAACCTGACGGGCACCTGGATCTCGAACTACCAGTGCACCGGATCGGGCGGCAACTTCCCGGGGCAAGACACCTTGACCGTGACGCAGACCGGCACGAGCGTGAGCTTCACCTCTTCGGATGGGGGCAGCTTCACCGGGACGCTGAACGGCAACAACATGAGCTACAGCGGCGGCGGGCCGGGCTACACCGAGACCGGCACCTGGACCTTGCAGGGCCCGAACAACTTCAGCAAGACCTCCAACTACACGCGCACCGACGGGTCCGGGCTCGGCGGCAGCTGCCCGGGCACTGGCCAACGTCAAGCGGGCGGGTTCACCCTGACGGTCAATGTCACCGGCAACGGGACCGTGAGCGAAGGATCGGGCGGCATCAATCTCTGCAGGCCGCAAAGCGGCGACTGCACCCAGGCCTATCCCAGTGGGACACAGGTGACCCTCTTCGCCACCGAAAACGCGCCGGGAGTCGCCTTCAACGGCTGGGGCGGCGATTGCACCGACATCCCTTCGCCCTTTGCCGCCCGCGTCGTGATGGATTCGAACAAGACCTGCACGGCGTCGTTTTCACCCTGACGCAGAACGGCCGACCGGCCCCTGGATCGCGCCCGCGAGTCTCAACAGCCATCCCTGGATCGACACCATGAACTGCATCTTCTGGACAACGGGCCTTGCGCGCGCACTCGTCGGTTCGGCCGCGCTGGCCTTGGCTGCCTGCGGCGGCAGTTCGACGCCGCCACCCCCGCCCGCACCGGTCACGCAGACGATCAGCGCCGCCGCCGGCGGCACGATCAATGGGCCTGGCGGCGTGGTGCTGACGATTGCGCCAGACGCGCTGGCTGCGGACACCGCCATCACGATCGCGATCGACGACACCGGTGCACCGCCCTTGCCCGCGGCGCTGACGCCGCTGGCGGTACCGATGATTTCGCTGACTCCGCATGGCACCACATTCAGCGTTCCGGTCACGCTGTCGGTTCCGGTGCCCGCAGGCCAGGAGCTTGTCGTCGTCAAGACCAACGAGCGGCGTGACGGCTGGGAGGCGCTGGTGCCGGTGCGAATCCGGTGACCGGGTCGAGACCGCGTTCACGAGCTTTTCTCACTACGGCGTTGTGGCCTGCGTCGGCCCACTGCCGTACACGAATCCCGCGTGTGGCGGCCCTGGGCAGCAGCCCCCGCCGCAGATCATCGGCGAGCCGCGCGACAGCCCGCCGCTGGGCGAGGGCCCGTGCCTGTCGTGTTTCTGGATCTTCCGCGTCGATGCCATCGGCCGCGCGCCGCTGAGCTATGCATGGATGAGGAACGGAGTCTTCATCGGCAACGAAACCAATCGCGACATCCTCGTCAACCCGACGCTCTTCGCCGACAACGGCGCACGCTACAGCGTGCGGGTGACCGACGCCGACGGTCGCAGCGTCACGAGCCGCGCCGCGCTGTTGACCGTGAACGCCGGGCTGCCCACGATCGTCAACGATCCGGCGGATGCGCAGGCGATCGAGGGCGGCACGGCGACGTTCACCGCGGCGTCGACCTCATCGATTGCGCAGACGCTGCAATGGAAGCGCTGCAACGCGAGTGCACTGTGCCCCGCCGCGACGCCGGCCTGGCCCGACATCGCGGGACAAACCGGCACCGTGTTGAGCCTCGCCGCGGTGCCGTTGACCGACAACGGCACGCAGCTGGCGTTCTGCGCGAGCAACGCCAGCGGCACGAGTTGCAGTCGCACGGCGACGCTGACGGTGCTGTCGGCGCCGGCGCAGCCGGTGATCGTCACGGCGCCGCAGCCGATCACGGTCGCCGTCGGGGCGAGTGCGGGTTTCACGGTCGTGGCCTCGGGTGGATCGTTGACCTACGAATGGCAAAGCGGCCGCGATGGCGTCAACTTCACGCCTGAGCTTCGCTGCGGCAACAACGCGAACTGCACGCTGTCCAACGTCCTGCTCGCCGATGACGGCCTGCTGCTGCGCGTTCGCGCGTTCAACAGCGCGGGCACCGCGACGAGCGCGCCCCCGGCCTTGCTGACAACGCGGCTCGCGGCGGGCATTGCCTTGGCACGCCTGGGCGGCGGAACCACCGACTCGGTTGGGCTTCGCGGTGACGGCCGACTCGTGGCCTGGGGCCTGTCGCTGGGAAGTACGACGGGGGTACCGAGCCCGCAGCTCGGCATTCCCTCGGACATCGCGACGCTTGCCGCCGGCAACGATCACAAGCTCGCGATTCGCGCCAATGGCGAGCTGGTGATCTGGGGCAGCAACAGCCATGGGCAACTTGGCGACGGCACCAGCATCGACCAACCCAACCCGGCGCGGCTTCATCCCGGCTTCGTCGCGATGCGCAGCGTGGCTGCGGGCATTGGGCAACCCACGGCGCCGAGGGGAGACAACGCGCTGTTCTCGCTTGCGGTGACCGCGGCGAACGGCCAGGTGTTCGCGTGGGGCACCAACCTTTCAGGCCAACTCGGCATCGGTACCACGACCGAGCAGCGTTCACCGGTTGCGGTCGGCCGCATCTCGGGTGTGGTCGGCATTGCAGCCGGCGGGGGACATGTGCTCGCACGTCGCGGCGACGGTTCCGTGTGGGTCTGGGGCCGCAACACCTCGGGGCAACTCGGTACCGGCAACACAACCGCGAGCCTGCTGCCGATGCCGATCGCCTTGGCCGACATCGTCGCGGTAGCCGCCGGCGCGGAATTTTCGGTCGCGCTGCGCAGCGACGGCACGGTATTGACGTGGGGTTCAGGCCTCAACGGCAGGCTCGGCAACGGCAGCGCGCTGTCGCGCAGCGTGCCGGCGCCCATTGCGCTGCCGGCGCCGGCGATCGGTATCGCCACCGGCGCGCAACACGCGCTCGCACTGCTGCTCGATGGCCGCGTGTACGCGTGGGGCCGCAACGATGGGGGACAGACCGGCACCGGCAGCGTGGCGTCCGCCGTGCATACGCCGCAGCGCGTCGTCGCACCACTGCCGGCCAACATTGTCGCGATTGGCGCAGGCACCGCGCATTCGCTCGCGCTCGACGCCGCTGGAAACGTCTGGGGCTGGGGATTGAACAGCGCACGCCAACTCTTTGACGGCACGACCGAGAACCGCTTCACGCCCGTGCAAGTCCAGGGTGTGAATCTGAATTGACTTCAGCGCAGAACCCTCATGAGCTTGATCACCCGGACGCCACGCTTCACTTCATCGACGAGGCGAGTTCACATGTTTGCTGGGCCGCGGCGCGGGGGCGGAAGCCGCGCCGTGGGCCCGGCGGCGTTCGCGTTGACGCGCAGCCGGTGAGCCGCTACAACCTCTGCCCGCCGCTCGCCTCGATGCGCTGGCCCGTGACCCAGCGGCCCGCTTCGCTGACGAGGAAGACGATGACATCGGCGATGTCGGCCGGCTGACCGACGCGCCGCAGCGCGATGCCCTGGGCGATCTGCTGGCTGATCTGCGGGTCCTTGGCGCCCGGGTGCATGTCGGTGGCGGTGGCACCCGGCAGCACCGCGTTGACGGTGATGCCGCGCGGCCCCAGGTGCGCGGCCAGCAGCACCGTCAAGGCCTCGAGCCCGGCCTTGGCCGGCGCGTAGGCCGCCATTTCGGGATAGGCCACACGCGTCCCCATCGACGACACGTTGACGATGCGCCCGCCGCTGCGCAGCCGCGCGCAGGCGTGCTTGATCATGAAGAACGGTGCCTTCAGGTCGACTTGCAGCGTGCGGTCGAAGTCTTGCTCGCTCACGTCCTCGATCACCTGGCGCCGGCCCGTCCCCGCGTTGTTGACCAGGATGTCGAACTGCCGCGAACCGAAGCGCTGCTCGAGTTCGCGGTCCAGCGCTGCGTAAAGGCGCGCCGGCGCAGCGGGGTCGGCCAGGTCGGCCTGCAACGCGAAGGCCACACCGCCCTGGGCGCCGATGCGCTCCACCACCTCCAGCGCCGCGGCCTCGCTGGCGTTGTAATGCACGACCACCGTGGCGCCGCAGCCTGACAGGCGCAACGCGGTTTCACGGCCGATGCCGCGGCTCGCGCCGGTGACCAGGGCGATCTTGCCTTCCAGGCCGCGCCCCGAGCCGGTGCCGACGGCCGCCCGCGCATCGCTCGAGTTGTCTCGCTCCATCTTGTCATCGGGCATCGCTGCTCCAGAGTCTGCCAAGGGTTAATGCGCAATCGCGGCCCGGCTGCGCTCGTGTCTACTGGCGCAAATGATGTCACGGCCATGAACGACCCGAATCTGGACCCCTCGCGGATGCCACCCTCACTGTGGGCGGCATCCGCGCCACCGGCGCCGGCCACGCAGGCGCTGCCCGAGGGCGAGCACCGCTGCGAGCTGCTCGTCGTGGGCGGCGGTTTCAGCGGGCTCACCGCGGCGCTGGCCGGCGCGCGGCGCGGCGCCGACACGGTGTTGCTGGAGGCCGCCGAGATCGGCTGGGGCGCCTCGGGGCGCAACAACGGCCAGGTGATTCCCACGCTGACGCGCGCCGACCCCGATATTCTGGTGCGCGAGTTCGGCACTGAGCACGGCGAAGCGCTGGTCGGGCTGCTGCGCGATTCCGCTAACGTGGTCTTCGAGCTGATCCGCGAATTGCGCATCGACTGCGAAGCGGTGCAGAACGGCTGGGTGCAGCCGGCGCACCGAGCCAGCCGCCTGGCGCTATCGCGATCGCGTCACGATCAATGGCAGAAGCGCGGCGCGCCGGTGGAAATGCTGAGCCGCGAGCAGGTGGCCGCGATCACGGGGTCCGACTTCTGGCATGGCGGCTGGCAGAACCGCTCGGGCGGGCACATCAACCCGCTGGCCTTCGCGCGCGGCCTGGCCGGCGCGGCGCTCGCTTCAGGCGTGCGCGTGCACACCCGCTCCCCCGTGACGGGCCTCGAGCGCCGCGGTGACGATTGGCTCGCGCGCGTGGGCCAATCCACCATCAAGGCGCGCCGCGTGATCCTCGCTACGCATGGCTATACGGGGCTGAGTCGCGCCATCGCCCTGGCCCGGCCTGGCGCAATGCTTCGTGCCGGTGCGTTCCTATCAAATGGCGACGCAGCCGCTGCCTGACAAACTGCGCGCCAGCGTCCTGCCCGGCAACCACGCGATGTCCGACACCCAGGCCGACCTGCACTTCGCGCGGCTCGACGCGCGCGGCCGCCTGGTCAGCGGCGGCGCGCTGATCTTCGCGGCGAACTGGGACGCGCGCCTGCGCGCTCGCATCGGGCAGCGGCTGCTCAAGCTCTATCCGCAATTGAGCGAACTCGGCGGCGTGCGCTTCGAGCATCTGTGGCACGGCACCTTTGCCGCCACGCCGGACCAGCTGCCGCGCTTTCACCGCCTGGGCGATGGGCTCTACACGTGGCTGGGCTGCAATGGCCGCGGCGTCGCGTTCGCCAGCGCGCTCGGGCCGGTGCTGGCCGACGCGGCGTTGGGGCCGAACGGCAAACACATCGCCTTGCCGTTCGAGGCGCCACGCCGGATCTTTGCGCATGCCTTGGTCAAGCGCATGGCGATCGGTGCGATGGCGTTGTTTCGCTGGCGCGATGGGCGGGATTGAGGCGGTTGCACGCCGTCCCATTCGGCGGTTGGTATCGGCCATCAGGAAACCTCTGAACACTGCTGCGCCACGTGGTATGCGACAACGCCCGCATGGGATGGACCTTGTCACCTGTGGTGGAGCGTTGGGTCCCGACGCGATACTCTATTTCCTCAACATCACGTTCGCACTGAACACTTGGCCGCTGTCGAGCATCAGGAACACTGCGCGGCAGCCGGGGCAGGAACCCGCTGGAGGATGCCATCGCGCGAGGTGCCCGAAACCTCGTCAGCTTCTTGCTGGGTGACGGTCGCTGGGCAAGGCGAACTTCCCCGGCCGATGATGCGTGCAGGGCCCACGCCCCTCAGTGCGTCACGGCGCCAAGAAGGCGTACGCGGCGCCCCGGAATTCCCCGCTCGCGCCGGCCGCGAGGGTGTCGGCCGTCAACGCGAGGCTGTTGCCGAAGACGCCGGCCGGCACGGTGTTCGCCGACTTCAGGTAGTCGACCTGGCTCCACGTGGTGCCGGCGCGGCGGAACACGAATGCAGCGCCGCCGTTGCTGACGTTGTTGTTGCGCTGGTCCCCGTTCGCGCCCGTCGCGTTGCTGTCCTCAAACGGGCTGCCCACGGCGAGGATGTCGCTGGCCAGCGCGACGCTCCAGCCGAAGTTGTCGAAGAGGTCGGGGAACAGCGCCTTGATGTAGACCTGCTGGCTCCAAGCCGAGCCGGTGCGCGTGAAGACATAGACGGCACCACTGTCTGCGCCACCCGTCACGTTCTGGTTGGCGCCGACACCCGAGCCGAAGTTGCTCTCCTTGGGCGCACCCACCGCGAGCGAGTCACCCGACAGCGTCACGCTCCAGCCGAAGGATGCGAGAGACCGGGTGTTGGACGCCTTCACGTAGGCCTGTTGCGACCACACGCCGCCCGTGGAGATGTAGACGTAGACCGCGCCGCTGCCGGCGGCGGCGCCGGTGATGGTGCCGTTGACGCCCGTCGCGAAGTTGCCTTCGTGGTACGCACCGACGGCGATCGTGCTCCCGGAGATGGCGACGCTGTAGCCGAACTCGTCACTCGTGCCGGTGTTCGAGGCTTTCAGGTAGGCGGTCTGCGTCCACGCCGTGCCGTTGCGCGAGAACACGTAGGCGGCACCGCTGCTCGCCTTGCTGTTGTCGGCGCCGTTGCCGTTGACTCCGGTGGCACCACCGGCCTCTAGATGCGCGCCCACGACCACGGTGTCGCCGGCGATAGCAACGCTGTTGCCGAACTCGTCGCCGGCGCCGGTGTTGGCGGCCTTCAGGTAGGCCTGCTGCGACCACACGCTGGCGCTGCGCGTGTACACGTAAGCGGCTCCGCTCGCGAAGGCCGAGTTGTCGGCCTGGTTGCCGTTGACGCCGATCGCAGCGCCGTCCTCGTTCGGGGCGCCGACGACCAGCGTGTCGCCCGACAGTGCTACGCTGACCCCAAAGCGGTCGCCCGCCTCGGCGTTCGACGCCTTGACGATCGCCTGCTGCGTCCACACGCCGTTGGTGCGCGCGTACACGAATACGGCGCCGGCGTTGCTGTCGTCGCCCGGCGAGCCCACCGCCAAGGTGTCGCCCGCCAGCGCGATACTGGTTCCGAAAAGGGCGCTGGTGTTCGGCGGCACCAGCGGCGCCTGCGGCGCGAACCGGGGCTGCGGCGTGGGCAGGAAGGCTGCCACCACGAACGCGCCTTGGTCCAGCGTCAGTACGCACGGACCGGTGCCGGTGCACCCACCGCTCGTCCAACCCGCGAACACCGTTCCGACCGCGGTCAGGGTTACCTGCTGCGTCTTATCGAACACCGCCACGCAGGCCGAGGTGCAGTCGATGCCAGCCGGGTTCGAAATGACCCGGCCGGAGCCCGAGATCTGCACGTTCAAGGTCGGCCGGCTGAAGTTCGCGGTGACGACGACACTCGAGGTCAAGGTGAGGGTGCAGCCTGCCGTTCCCGAGCAGCCGCCGCCTGACCAGCCCGTGAAGTTGGAGGCAGCGTTGGGCTGCGCGGTCAACGTCACCTGCGTGCCCGGTGCGTAGCTGCCACACGGGCCGCTCGGTCCGCCGTTGGCACTGCAACCGACGGCGCCGCCGCCGCCGTTCGCCGACGCCGTGGTCGCCGTCACGCTCGGCGATGCGGCGGTGAGGGTGAAGGCAGGGCGCACGGTGGAGTCGGCCGTGAGAGTGATTGCGCAGTCGCCGACCGTCCCGTTGCACCCCGCGGCACCTGCCGTGCCGTCCAGCCAACCGGTAAAGGCCGATCCTGTACCGGCCGTCGCTCGCAACACCAGCGCCGTGCCGGCGGGGTATGAAGCCGCGCAGGCGGCAAAGGTGCCGCTCTGCACACTGCAAGTGACGGTGCCGATGCCGGTGGCGGCGTTCGGCAGCAGCCTCAAGACGTTGGGTGGCGTCGGCGTCGTGGGTGGCGAGGCGCCGCCTCCACCGTCGCCACCGCCACCGCCACCGCCACCGCCACCGCAAGAGGCCAGCAGCAGGGTCCAGGCGAGAGCCCATACCAACCCGCCAAGACGGGGCCGGTGAGTCCGCGTGCGTGTCTCCATACTGTTTCCTCCGAAGTAGGGCCGCGATTTGGCAGATGGCCGAGTCCCGTCCACCTTTGACGCAAGCCGAACGTCAGCTGACCCCTGCGCTTCCGACGCCGGCGGCAACGGGTCCCGCGCCCCCCAGATACGCATCGCGCACGCGCGGGTCCTCGCGCAACTGCGCGGCCGGGCCGGACAGCACAACACGGCCGCCCTCCATCACATGGGCGTGGTCGGCCACCTTGAGTGCGCCGCGCACGTTTTGTTCGACGAGCAGGATCGACGTTCCCGCCTCGCGAATGCGCGCGATCAATTCGAAGATTTGCTGCACGATCTTGGGCGCCAGACCGAGCGACGGTTCGTCCAGCAGCAACAGGCGCGGCCGGCTCATCAGCGCGCGGCCGATGCACAACATCTGCTGCTCGCCGCCGGAAAGCGAACCCGCCTGCTGCGCGATGCGCTGCGCGAGGATGGGGAAGTGCTGCAACACCTCGTGCAGCGTCGCTTCGAAGCGCGAACGCGCCATTGCGCCAAAGCCGAGCACCAGGTTCTCGCGCACGCTCATGTTGGAAAAGATCTGCCGACCTTCGGGCGCCTGCGCCAAACCCTTGGCGACGATTTTGTGCGGCGCCAGGTTGCCGATGGGCTCGCCGGCGAAGTGGATGGTTCCGGAATCGGCGCGGTAGATGCCCGAGATCGCACGCATCAGCGTCGTCTTGCCCACGCCGTTGGCGCCCAGCACGGTGATCACGCCGCGTTCCGGAACGACCAGGTTCACGTCGCTGAGGATGTGCTGAATCCCCATGCGCACACCCAGGCCCTCGACGCGCAGCAAGGCTTGTGCGCTCATGCCTCGCCCGTTCCGAGATAGGCGTCGAGCACGGCCGGGTCCTGCTGCACCTCGGCGGCGGACGCATCGGCGATCTTGCGGCCGAAGGCGAGCACGATGACGCGGCTGCACACGCGCATCACCAGGGACATGTCGTGTTCCACGAGCACGATGGTCAGGCCTTCGGCGCGCAGGCGCTCGATGAACGCGGCGAGTTCGGCCGTTTCGGCGGTGTTCAGGCCGGCGGCGGGCTCGTCGAAGATCAGCAGCTTGGGGCCGCCCGCGAGCGCCCGGGCGATCTCGAGCATCTTGCGCTTGCCGTAGGAGAGGTTGGCGGCGAGTTGGTCGGCGTCGGCGCTCAAGCCCACCTTGTGAAGCATGCGCGAGCTGACCTCGCCGATGCGCGCGGCGCGCGCCCGCCCGCCGCGCGTGAAGGCGTCGCGCAGCCTGATGCGACCGATCGCACCCACCGAGACGTTGTCGAACACCGTCATGTTCGGGAAGATGCGCAGGTTCTGGAAGGTGCGGCCCACGCCGAGCCGCGCTACCTCGAACGGCCGCCTGCCCGTGATGACCTGGCCTTCGAACAGCACCTCGCCCATCGACGGCGGCGTGACGCCCGAGATCAGGTTGAACAGCGTCGTCTTCCCCGCCCCGTTGGGGCCGATCAGGCCGACGAGTTCGCCGCGGTGAATCTGTGCCGACACGTCGTCCACCGCCACGAGTCCGCCGAAGCGCCGCGTGAGGCCGCGCAATTCCAGGAGGGGCGGGAGCGAGGGTGCGAGCGAGGGCGCAGCCATGGGCGCCCCGGTCACGGCGCTCACCATGAGCTGCGCCCGCCCGCCGCCCCGCGGGACGGGCGCCATTGGCGGCGGATCAAGTCGAGCGCCGACACTTCACCGACCAGCCCCTTGGGCAGGAACAGGATCGACAGCAACAGCACCGCGCCCACCACGATCATGCGGTAGCTGCCCAGATCGCGCAGCAGTTCCGGCAGGACCGACAGCAACACGGCGCCGACGATGGAACCGTAGAGGCTGCCCAGCCCCCCCACCACGACCATCGACAGAATCAGAATCGATTCGCCGAAGCGAAAACTCTCCGGGCCGATGTAGCCCGTGCTGTGCGCGAACAGCGCGCCCGCCACGCCGGCGAAAAAACACGCGACGCCGAAGCTCTCGAGCTTGAGGCGGGCGACGTCGATGCCCATCGCGTCGGCGCAGGCGTCGTCTTCGCGCAGCGCGCGCAGCGAATTGCCGTAGTAGGAGTGCACGATGCGGTGCATCGCCCACAAGGCGACGAGCATCGCGAACGCCGTCACGGCAAGGCTGACAAAGGTTCCGGTCTGCCCGAACAGGCTGATCGAAGGTATGCCGCGGATGCCCATCGGCCCGCGCGTGAAGCCGACCCAGTTGAGCATCGTCACGTAGAGAATCTCGCCGATGCCCAAGGTGGCCACGGCGAAGTAGATGCTGGTCAGGCGCATCGTCGGCAGCACCACGAGCGCACCGACGAACGCGGCCACCGCCCCTGCGGCGGGAATCGTCAAGGCGATCGGCCAGCCCCAGGCGGTGGACAACAGCGCCGCCGCGTAGGCGCCCACGCCGAAGAAGCCCGCATGCCCCAGGCTCAGCAGGCCGGCCGAACCGGTGATGAGGTTCATGCTCGCCGCGAGGATCACGAAAATCATCGTCGTGATCGCGATCTGGTTGAAGTAGCTCGACTTGAGCAGCGCCAGCGCCACGAGCAGCGCGACGAGCGCCGCGATCAGGATCGGATTCAAAAGCGACTTGACGCGCTCCATCGATGGCGACTTCACATCTTCTCGCGCTTGAAGCCGAACAGGCCGGAGGGAAAGAACCACAGCGTGAGCAGCAGGAACGAGTACGACACCAAGGCCTTCCAGCCGTCGGAGAAATATTGCGTTGCCACCGACTCGGACACGCCGAGGATCAGCGCGCACGCCACCGCGCCGGGAATGCTGGACAGGCCGCCCATCACCATCGCGACGAATGCCTTGACGCCGGGCTCGAAGCCCATCTGCGGGAAGATGGCGCCCTGGTACAGGCCGACCATGATGCCGGCGATCGCGCCGAGCATCGAGCCGACGACGAAGGTGGCGATGATGGTTCGGTCGGTGTCGATGCCGACGAACTGCGCGCCCAACACGTTGTTCGAGACGGCGCGAATCGACAGCCCGATGCGGGTGCGGTACAGGATGAGCTGCAAGGCCACCAGCATCGCCAGCGACAGGCCGAAGATGATCAGGTTGCCGTCGGTGATCGTCACCGGGCCGAGCTGGATCGGCGTTTGCAGCAGGTACTTCTGGTCGATCGTCTGCATCTCGCCTGAGAGCGTGAGCTCGAGCGTTTCACGCACGACGATCGAGACGGCGAGCGACGACAGCAGCGTCGCCTCGCGCATCGCCTTGGACTTGAGCGTCGCCTCGTCGCGAAAGCGGCGAAACGGCTTGAACGCGATGCGTTCGAGCACGTAGCCGGTGAAGCCGCCCGAGAACAGCACCAGCACCAGCAGCAGCCACAGCGGCGGCTTCAGCGACGTGATCAGCAACAGGCCGGCAAACGCGCCAAGCGAGTAGACCTCGCCATGCGCGAAGTTCACGACGTTGAGAACGCCGAAGATCAGCGTGAAGCCGATCGCCATCAAGGCGTAGACCAGGCCGATCGACAGGCCGTTCACCACCTGCTGCAGCAGGACCGCGCCGTCCATGAAGTTCCCTGAGTCGCGATCCGCAGCCGGGCCTAGCGCTTGCGCTGAAGCGCTCGCGCGGCGGGCCGGTTCATTTCACGAGCACGAACTTCCCGGCCGTGATTTGCAGCCTTGCCAAGTGTTTGTCGGGTTCGCGCGTGACCTTGTCGAACGTGGTCTCGCCCGTCACGCCGGGGTAGTTGGCGGTGGCCGCGAGCGCGTCGCGCACTTGCGCGCGGGTGGCGTTGGGGCCGGCGCGCTTCAGCGCTTCGATCATGATGCCCACGGCGTCGTAGGCCTGCGCTGCGAACATGTTCGGTTCGCCGTTGTAGCGCTTCTTGTATTCGGCGACGAAGTCCTGCACGTTCTTCGACGGGTGATCGACCATGAAGGCGGTGGACATGCGAACGCCGTCGGCCGCCGGGCCGGCGAGCTCGATCAGCTTGGGCGCGTAGAACGGGCCCGACGCGTAGAGCTTGGCGGTGATGTTGAGCTGCTTGGCCTGTTGCAGGATCAGCGCGCCTTCTTCATAGAACATCGCGAAGTAGATCGCCTCGGGCTTGCCCTGGGCAACCTTGGTCAGGATGGCCTTGAAGTCGCGCGCGCCCGGGTTGAACAGCTCGAAGCCCGTGACCGTGCCGCCCATCTTCTCGAAGGCCTTGCGGAATTCGCCGGTGGCCGACATGCCCCAGTCGTTTTGCAGGCCGATCACGGCCACGCTGTTGATGCCCGACTCGCGCACCCACTTGGCCATGAACGGCCCTTCCTGGGCCTGCGTGACGACATTGCGGAACTGCCAGGTCGAGACCTTCAGAAAGTCGGGGTGCGACGCGGTTTGCGACAACTGCGCCATGCCTTCCTTGCCGTACACCTCGCCCGCTGCCATCGACGGGCCGCTCGCAAAGTCGCCGAGCACCGCGACGATGCGCTTGTCGTCGACGAACTTGCGCGCGATGTTCACCGCCTCTTTCGGATCGGACTTGGAATCTTCGTACAGCAGTTGCAGCTTGCGCCCGCCGATGCCGCCGGCGGCGTTGAGCCGCTCGACTTGAATGTTGGCCGAGTTGCGGAACATTTCGCCGTACTGCGACTGCGAGCCCGTGAGCGGCAGCTGGTAGCCCACATAGAGGTCTTGCGCGGCGGCCGGCGCGGCGCCGAACACGAAGGCGCAAGCGGCCCACAAGGCTGAAAAGCGTGACGACATGGGGCCTCCCGAAGGGCTGAGCGAGGGTGATCGAGCGAATTCATTCTATCGATACAATGAATTTCGACAGCGAAGAGAATGGGCCTTCGCGACTATCGTTTGCCCGGGTGCGATCGAACCCCGCAGGAGTGCGCCGTGTCCCTCAGACTCGATCATTTCATCTACGCCGGCCGCGATCTCGACTCGATGATCGCGGCGTTCGCGGGCCTCACCGGCACCACGCCGGCCAAGGGCGGCCGCCACCCGGGCCTGGGCACGATGAACGCGCTCGCGTCACTCGGCGCCGACGTGTACTTCGAGCTGCTCGCGGTGGACCCGAGCCAGAGCCAGGAAGGCAACATGGGCGGTCGCATCGCGGCGCTGGCCTATCCGCGCCTGTTCGCCTACATGCTCAAGGGCCGCGAACTCGAGACCGTGCGCCAGGCGATGCTCGAACACGGCATCACGGCGGATCTGTTCGACGCTTCGCGCAACACGCTCGACGGCAAGACGCTGCGTTGGCGGCTGCTCGTGCCGCACGACAACCCCTTGGGCGACTTCGTTCCGAAGTGCATCGACTGGCTCGACTCGGTGCACCCGGCCACCACGTCGGTGCCCGGCTGCACCTTCGAGTCCTTCGAGATGGGGCATCCGCAGGCCGAACGGCTGCGCTCGCTGCTCGCCGCGCTCGGCGCCAACCTGTCGGTCGAGGTTGCCGATCGGCCCTATTTCAGGCTGCGCATTCGCACGCCGAAGGGGCCGCTCGTGCTCACGGGCTGAGCGGTCGAGAGTTTTCGAGGGCCGTGCGCGCGCAGATGTAGCCCCAGGTCAGGCACGGCCCGAGCGTCGTTCCGGCGCCCACGGCTTTCGAGCCGAACGGATTGGCCATCGCGTTGCCCGCGCAGTACAGGCCCTCGATGACGCTGCCGTCGGCGCGCAGCACACGCCCCGATGCATCGGTTCTCGGCCCGCCTTTGGTGCCCAGAAAACTCGGCGGGAACGGGAACGCGTAGAACGGCGCCTTCTCGATCGAGCCGAGGCATGAATTCGGGCCGTGGCGCGGGTCGCCGCTGCGCCCCGGGTCCCAGCCGAAACCGCCGCGGCCGAAGTCGTCGTCGCGCCCGGCGTGCGCGAAGCGCGTCATGCGAGCCGCTTCGTCCTTGAGCCCGGCGGCGTCGATCCCGGTTTTCGCGGCCAGCGCCTGGAGCGATTCGGCCTGCACCAGTTCCTCCGGCCCGGCATGGAAGTGTCGCGGGGGCTGCTGCGCGGCAAGGCGTGGGCATAGCGGCGCGCGTACTGCGCGTCGTAGATGCGCCAGGCGGGGTGGTGCACGCGTTCGCCGGTGGCCGGGTCGCGCTGTTCCAACCCGAGCCCGACGTTCATCTGCAGTTCGTTGACGAAGCGCCTGCCGCGAGAGTTGACGATCATGCTGTGCGGCAACGTGTAGTCGGCCGCCGGCACCGCATGCGGCTTGCCCAGGTAGGGTACGGGGCGGGTGCCCATCGTCAGCGCCTGATCCATGTGCGCGAGTTGTGCTCCCACCGCGAGCGCCATCTTCAAGCCGTCTCCGGTATTGCAGTCGGGGCTGGCGGTCCAGCGGCGCGGGCCGGGGTGGTGGCGTGCCATCAACGCCTCGTCCCACTCGAAGCCGCCGGTGGCGATCACCACGCCCAGGCGCGTGCTTTGGGTTTCGCCGTTCTCGAAGCGCACGCCGGCGACGCGGCCGTCTCGTTGCATCAATTCCATCGCTCGCAACCCGGTGCGCACCGTGCAGGCCTGCTCCAGGCAGCCCGCGAGCAGCCCGCCCACCAGCGCCTGCCCCATGGCGCGCTGGCCGGTCGCGAGGCGCCACAGCAGCCGCGGCCCGAACCGCGTGATCGCCTGCCGGGGGTTGGCGAACAGGTGCGTGTCGGTGACTTCGTGGTAGGCGAGCAGGTAGGGCATCGCCGACGGACGCACGCGCTGCGCCCACGCGCCGAGGCGGGCGAAACGGAAGGGTTGCGGCGAGACGTTGCGCCCGCGCCGCAGCGCGCCCGGCGCTTCCAGGTAGGGGTCGGGCTCGCCGCCGATGTGCAGGCGCAGCGGGCAGTGGCTTTCGATGAAGCGCAGCATCGGCGGGCCGGCTTCGACGAAGGCCTGCCAGTGGAGATCTTCGCTCGCCGCCCAGCCGGGCGGGGCCACGGCGCGGATATAGCGCAGCGCTTCTTGCGGGCTGTCGCTCGCACCGAGTTGTGCCATGTGGTGGTTGCACGGAATCCAGATGCAGCCGCCCGACATCGCCGTCGTTCCGCCGATCCATTCGGATTTCTCGGCGAGCAGCACGCGGCGCCCCTGAGCGGCCGCGAACAGCGCGGCGCTGAGCCCGGCGGCGCCTGAGCCGAGCACGATCAGGTCGGTGTCGAACTCACTCATCGGTCAAGGCCGGCATGCGCAGCCGGTCGCGCCCGAAGAGCAAGGATCTTTCGATCGGGGTCATTGTGAGGGCCGGCGTGCAGGGTTGCGGTCACGCAGCATACCGGGCCGGATTCGCGCCTCCTCGCGAACGAGCGCAGACTCCAACATACAAACCCACCTCATTCGATGACCGCACCCGCAAGCACCCCCGGAAAACTGACCGGCGCCGAACTGGCCGGTGACCGGGGCGATTTCGACCAGGCGCAAGCGCTGCTCGGGCGCTGCGCGATCTTCAGGCGCTGCGGCGCCGACGACCTGGCGCTGCTCGCCGCGGTGGCGCGATTTGTCGACCATCCCGCCGGAAGCGACATCGTGCGCGAAGGCGAACCGGCGGGCGACATGATGATCGTCGCCAGCGGTCAGGCCCAGGTGCTCAAGCTCGGGTCCGCGGGCGAACAGCACGAGATCAACCGCCTGGAGGCGGGTGACAGCTTCGGGGAGATGGCGCTGTTCGACCGCGTGCCGCGCTCCGCCACGGTGCGCTGCGTCGGCCCGGTGCGCACGCTGGTGCTGCCGCTGGCCGACATCGTGGAGCAAGCCGAGCTGCGGCCCTCGCTGGTGCCGGTGCTGGTGGACATCGGCGCGCTGGTCGCCGAGCGTCTGCGCTTGTCGAGCAACAACGCGGTCGCCGCCGCCGAGCGCGCGCTGACCGAGGAGCGCACGCGCGCGGTGATGGGCCGCTTCACGCTGCTGCTGATCTTCGCCTACTCGCTCTACACCTGGGTGCTGGGCACGGCGATGCAGGCGAAGGCCGCACTCGGCCGCAGCGAGTTCATCACCGTGCCCGCGGTCCTGATCTGCGTGGCGATTTTGTTCGTGTTCGTGCGCGTTTCGGGCTACCCGGCCAGCTTCTTCGGCGTGACCACCAAGCATGCGCTACGCCACATCGGCGAGGCGGTTCTGCTGACGCTGCCGCTGATCTTGCTGACGCTGGTTCTCAAACTCGCGCTGATCGCCTGGGTGCCGGCGATGCAGGGCATGCGGCTGTTCGACATGTTCGCGCCGGCCTCAGCTGCGGCGCCCGCGAGCGGCTTCAATCCCTGGCTGGCCTTGGCCTACGTGGTGTTCGCGCCGTTCCAGGAATTGATCTACCGCGGCGGCGTGCAGGGCGCGCTGTCGCACTTTCTGACCGGCCGCTGGCGCGACTGGATGGCGATCGTCGGCGCGAACGTCATCTTTTCGGCCGCGCACCTGTACGTGTCGCCCGGACTGGCCGTGGTGGCGTTCGCCGCCGGGCTGTTCTGGGGTTGGCTCTATGCGCGCCAGCGCGGCCTGGCGGGCGTGTCGGTGTCGCATGTGTTGCTGGGCTTCTGGGCGTTCGAGGTGGTGGGGCTCGGCGTGCTGGAGTGAAACTCAGCTGAACTCAGCGGCTCTCGAACCGATCGGCACGCCGCCCGCGCATGCCGGCGTAGAAGCGCTTGATCTGCGCCATGTCGGCATCAACGTTTCCGGTGGGCGTGAACTGCGGCCCCAGGCCGGCGACCTTGCGCCCGTAGTCCAGGTAGGCCAGCACGATCGGCACCTTCGCCTGCTGGGCGATGAAGTAGAACCCGGTGCGCCAGTGCCGCGTTTTGTCGCGCGTGCCTTCGGGCGACAGAACCAGCTGCAGTGGTGGGTCCGCGGCGCACGAGCGCGGCGGCCGACGCGGCCACGGCGTTGCCGCCGGCATCGCGGTTCACGGCAATGCCGCCCAGCCAGCGCATCACCGGACCGAACGGCCAGCGGAACAAGGTGTGTTTGCCCATCCAATAGATGTTCATGCGCAGCGCGAAGGCACACATCAGCGTGTAAGGAAGGTCCCAGCCGCTCGTGTGCGGCGCAGCGATCACGACGCATTTGGGTGTGTTCGGCGGCAGCGCGCCGAGCAATTTCCAACCTGCAAGGCGCAGGATCACGAGCGACACGCCACGCAGCGCGCTGTTGACGACGGGCGTGCTGAAGATCGTGCGCTGCATCGGCGCTCTGGTGGCAATGCGGGGGTCGTCCGAAGCGAGTCGGCGTGTCACGCCTGGCGAGTTGCGGCGACTCCCGGAACCACCGAATCGCCGTAGCTCGCCTTCCAGCGTTCCATGATCTTGGCGTGTTCGTCGATGCGCTCTTCCGGCAGGCCGTCGGGGGTGTGCCAGGAGGCGATGCGCGACTCGACGCCGAAGTGCGTGGTCGGCTTGATCGCACCGGGGTCGTCGAGGCTGCCGATCGAGACGTCCATGCGCTCGGAATCGAAGTACTCGAACGTCAACGGCGTGCCGCAGCGGTTGCAGAAGCCGCGCCGCGCGATCTTCGACGATGCGTAGTACGTCGGCGCCGCACCGATCCAGCGCAGTTCGTCCTTGCGCAGGTTCAGAAACGCCGCGCGCGTATTGCCGAACGCGAGCTGGCACATGCGGCAGTGGCAGTAGTAGCCCTCGGGTTTGTCGGGGCGCACTTCGTAGCGCACGGCGCCGCACAGGCAGCCGCCGCTTCGGGTGGGGGTGGAAACTGGCGCGGTCATGGTCACCTCCGAGGGAATCGCGATGTCGCGAAACGGTAGCGCGACCACGCTTGCCGCGCAAGCGGTCGCTGGCGCGGTGTGGAAGATCATCTCACCAGCTACGATCGCTTCCGCCGCGACGCGATCCTCTGGTTGCGCTGCGCCGACGGCGCGTTCGACAGCTGCTTGGCCATCCACCTCAACCGCAAGGCGCTGTCACGAACCGCGCGCCAGGAGCGACATCATGCTGAAGAAAGAAGTCGAGCGCGGACCGGGCGGCGCCGTGATCATCATGGATTCGATCACCAAGGTCGCGCCTGCCGACAAGGGCGCGATCGTGGTCTGCGCGTCGCACGGCGGTACGAGCTCGGGCGAGTTCGCGCTCGAGGTGCCGCTCAAGCTCGTGATCTTCAACGACGCCGGTGTGGGAAAAGACGATGCCGGCATCGCCGCGCTCGCCATGCTGCAACAGCGCGGCGTGGCCGGCGGTGCGGTCTCCCACACCAGCGCGCGCATCGGCGACTCGCAGGACATGTGGGACCACGGCACGATCTCGCACGTCAACGAGGCCGCGCGCGCGCTCGGCCTGGCGGTGGGGCAGCCGTTGCGCGAGGCGCTGCGGCGCGTGGCGCTTTGTTCGTCACAATGGGCTGACAACGTCCCCTTGCGGATAAGGCGAGGGCCACCGGCAGCTCGGCGTGGGGGAGGCCCGCCCGAGCGGCTCGTGTCGCCGCGCCGCCCAGGCCCCTCGCTATCCGACGCCGCGCACCAGCACGATCACGCCCAGCACCGCGAACACCAGCGCGGCGACGCGGTGGACCCACGCCATCGGAATGTGCTGCACGAGCCGCTGGCCGAAGATGACGAGCGGCACGTTGGCGAGCAGCATGCCGAGCGTGGTGCCGGCGGTGACGAGCCACACCGAGTCGTAGCGCGCGGCGAGCATCACGGTGGCGATCTGCGTCTTGTCGCCCATCTCGGCGAGGAAGAACGCGACGAGCGTCACGCCGAACACGCCCCAGCGGCCGGGCAGCGCGGCACCGTCTTCATCCGGCTTGTCGGGAACGAGCATCCACGCGGCCACAGTGAGGAACGAGGCGCCGAGGATCCAGCGCAAGGTCTGCGGATCGAGCAGCGACGTGAGCCACGCGCCGAGCGCGCTGGCTCCGGCGTGGTTGGCCAGCGTCGCGACAAGAATGCCCAGCGAGATCGGCCACGCGCGGCGATAGCGCGCCGCGAGCAGCAGCGCGAGCAGCTGCGTCTTGTCGCCCATCTCGCCGAGCAGGACGACGCTGGTGGAGACGCTCAGCGTCTCGAACATCGCTGCGGCATCGTGAGTGGGGCGTTCGGCGCCGCGGTCAAGACGTGACGGTGTAGTTCAGCGCCAAACGCCCGCCGTCGACGTAGACGATCTCGCCCGTCATGTAGCTCGACGCGCTGCTCAACAAGAACGCACACACGTCGGCGATCTCGCCCGGCTCGCCCAGGCGTTGCATGGGCGTGCGGCTCATGATGCGCGCGCGTGCCGCGTCGCTGCCCAGCACCGCCGCTCGCGCGAGCTCAGTGGCGATGGTGCCGGGTCCGACCGCGTTGACGCGGATGCCATGCTCTGCGAGCCCGATGGCCATCACGCGCGTCAACTGGTTGATGCCGCCCTTGCTGACGTTGTAGCTCGCGATGTTGGGAATGGCGAGCACGCTGTTCACCGAGCTCATGTGCACGATCGCGCCGCGTGTGCCGGCGCGTACCATCTCGCGCGCCACCGCCTGCGCGACAAGAAAGGCGCCCCGCAGATTCACGTTCAACACCGCGTCCCAGTCGGCCTCGGTGATGTCGAGAAAATTCGCGGCCTTGAAGATGCCGGCGTTGTTGATGAGCGCATCGACCCGGCCGAATTGCACGAGCGTGGCGGCCAGCGCCGCGTCGACATCGGCCTTGCGCGACACGTCGCAGTGGAACGCGGCGGCGCGCCGGCCGCGCTGGGTGAGCGTTTGCGCGAGCACATTCGCAGCAGTGTCATTCACGTCCCACAGCGCGACTGTCGCACCGTCTTGGGCAAAACGTTCGGCGCACGCCGCGCCGATGCCTTGCGCGGCGCCGGTGATGACGATCACCTGGTCTTCGAGGTGGAACTGAACGGTGCGTGGGTTGGGCATGCTGTCTCCGTTGGTCTGCGTTGGTGTCGAAGGGCTCAGGCGAGCCACTGATCCATGCCCTGCGCATTCAATTCGATGTCCGTCGCGAGCAGCTCCATCGCGGCAGCCTCGTCGAGCGGCCCCCGATGTTGGCGCAGCCAGTCCCGGTACAAACCGGCGAGCCCGTGCTGCAACGCACCCGGCCGATCGGGGTGGGCGCGCAACGATTCGCCGAGGATCACGATCTGATCGAGCCGCGCCAGAAACGTCGCGCCGAGTTTCGGCACCGCGCTCACTTCGCCATAGTGTGTGAGATACAGCCGCTGCGGTTCGAAAGCGAGCACGCGTTGCACCGAGCCGCGCAATGCGGGCGGGTCGAACTGCGTCGGGGGTGTTGCCGGAATCAGCCACGCGCCGGCTGCGTGCGTCAATTCCGGGTAGGCGACGCCGAGCGTGTCGCCGGTGAACATGCCGCGGCTGCGCTGGTCCCAGATGCAATGGTGGTGGCGCGCGTGGCCGGGGGTGTGAATGAAGCGCAGCGCGCGGCCGGCGAGTTCGAGCACTGTGCCGTCTTCGGTTTGAATGACGCGCTGCGTCGGCACCGCCACCAGTTCGCCGTAGGAGCGTGCCACTTCGGCGGCGCCGTACACCGAGCGCGCGCTCGCCATCAGCCGACTCGGGTCGACGAGGTGGCGCGTTCCCGACGGGTGCACGACGAGCTTCGCGTTCGGCAGATGTTGCAGCAGCGCGCCGGCGCCGCCGGCGTGGTCGAGGTGGACGTGGGTGGCGATGACGTAGTCGACCGCATCGCGCGCCAGGCCCAGCGCTTCGAGCGCTTGCAACAGCCGCGGCACGGCGTGGTTGGTGCCGGTGTCGACGAACGCGGCGCGGCCGTTCTCGACGATCAGGTGGCTCGCGTCGAAGCGCGGGCGGACGAAACCGGTGTCGATGACGTATACGCCATGTGCCAGGGGTTCGATGAAGGGTGGGGGCGTGCGCATCGATGGGTTCGAGAGAGGGTCGGCCGATTCTAGGCAGGCCCACCCTGCAACCAAGCGCCCGGCACGCGGTCAAAATGGCCCCGTTCGCATCCAGGAGGATCATCATGTCTATGCACCGTCTGCTTTGGCCGGTTCTGTTCAGCGCCGCCTGTGCTTTGCCGGGCTGCGCTTCCTACAGCCCCGATTCGTTGCCGCCGCGCGCGACGCTGGCCGACGCGACCGCCAAGCTCGGCAGGCCGAGCGCCGAATTTGCGCTGGCCGGCGGGGCCAAGCGGCTCGAGTTCGCGCGCGGGCCGTTCGGCCTGCACACCTACATGCTCGATTTCGACGCCTCGGGCTTGCTGGTGAAATCGACCCAGGTGCTGTACGAAGAAAACTTCGCGACGATCAAGAACGGCATGGCGCGCGACGACGTGCTGCTCGCGCTCGGCCACCCGGCGCACCAATACGGCGTCTGGTCGGGCCAGCAGACGATCCTCGCCTATCGCTTCGATTCTCCGCAATGCCTGTGGTTCTTGGTGGGCGTGAACCCGCAGGGCCAGGTGGCCAGCACCAGCTACGGCCTGGACCCGCGCTGCGAAGCGGGTTCCCGGGCAGACCGGGATTGAACGGTGCCGGTTGCGCGCGAGTTAAAGCTCTACGGCATCCCGAATTGCGACAGCGTGAAGAAGGCGCGTGC
Organism: uncultured beta proteobacterium; assembly: GCA_963791595.1. Taxonomy (GTDB): domain Bacteria; phylum Pseudomonadota; class Gammaproteobacteria; order Burkholderiales; family Burkholderiaceae_C; genus JAEMQF01. The sequence continues at coordinate 99,937 of CAWBTF010000002.1, forward strand.
CTACTTGGCCGAGCGTGCCGTCGCGGCCGAGTTTCACGACTTCAAGAAGCTTGGCGTGCCGCCGCAGCAGCTCGCCCAATGGGTGCAGGTGCTCGGCTGGCAACCGCTGGTGAACCGCCAGGGCAGCACTTGGCGCAAGCTCGACGAGGCGGCGCAACTGAGGGTGGTGGATGGACCAACCGCCATCGAGCTGATGCTGAGCGCGCCGAGCGTCATCAAGCGGCCGGTCGTCGAATGGCCGGATGGCACGACGACGGTGGGCTTTGACACGCAGGCGTGGTCGCGCCGCGTTTGAAGCCGTGCATCGCGCGCCACGGCAGCTTCGCACATAGAAATCTGCGTTCAATCGCATGCGAATGGGCGCCCACGTTCGGCCCGTTGCCGTCGTTGGCCGCTGCGCGCACGCCAGCTCCGGCGCGAGGTCAGGTGGCCCGGGGTACGTTCTCCGGCCCACGCTCGCGGGGCACCGGATGTGGCCCACGGCGCGCAATTCCATCAACTCCAGCCAAGCTCGCGAGGGGCCAGGACACCGCGAATGGGGCCTCCGCCCGCACCCCGAACCACCTGCCCCGGCCACTGGGCGGCACCCCTGCACATCGCCCGCCACCGTGGGTTGCAGCAGGGCGGTGGTGGTGCCCCCGGGCGCAGGCCAGGCGCAGGCCCCATTCGCGGTGTCCTGGCCCGTGCCGCGCTTGGACGGTGATGACGCGGCTGGCCGTGGTTGGACCTCGGCGGTGCCCCGCGAGCGTGGGCCGGAGAACGGGGGCGCCGCCACCGCCCTGGGGCGCAGTCGCTGGGGGGCTGGCCTTGCGCGGACAGACGAGATTCGCTCGAAGCCCCGGGTCACCTGCCCTCGCACCGGAGCTGGCATACGCGCAGCGGCGAACGGCAGCAACGGGCCGAAAGCTGCCCGAAGATACGATGCCGTTGAACGCGAATGTCTATCAGACACGCAGTTCGAAATTCGCACTGCCGGCGCCGCGGCCGTTGATGCGCAGCTCGATCGTGTGCGTTCCCGCGTGGTAGCGCCGCGTCGTGACGCTGCGCAGCGAATGGCTCTTGCGCAGCTCGCGCCGCTCGCCCGCGGCGAGCGACAGTGCCCAGCCCTTGAAGACCTTCGGAGTGGTCTCGCCGTTCGCCTTGACGTGGTGCACGGCGTAATCGATCGCGAGCTGCTGCGCCTGCTTCGCACTTGATTCCAGGATCAACTGCAGTTCGATCGAATCGCCGAGCGCGACGCGGTGCTTTGACAGTCTGAATCGCACCTCGCCGCGAAACGGTTTGGCCAACCCCCAGGCCTTCAGGATGCGGGCGTCACCCTGCTTGATGAGCGTGCGGCTCGCCTGTTTGAGCAAGGCCTTGCGCTGCGGCGTAGCACCAATCAGGTGCTGATTCACCCAATCGGCGACGATGCCCGGGTGGTCCTTCGCAATGTCGTTCAAATGGTTCGCGACGCTGCGCCGCACGTACTCGCTCGCGTCGTCTTGCAGCGCGAGCAGCAGCGGCAGAGTCGGCGATGGATCGGCGATCAGTGACTTCAATTGCATGCCCCACGGCAGGCGCGGCCGGCTGCCTTCGCTGACCAAGCGCCGCACGTGGGCGCTCGGGTCGCGTGTCCATTCGTGCAGCGTGGCGAAGGTCAGGGCAGGGTGCTGAGCGATGAAAGGGCGGATCGCGAACTCCGCGGTCGAGCGTTGCGTCAGCGAGTGCAGTGTGCGCAGCGCGCGTTCGGGCATGCCCAGGCCGCGGCGTGCGACGAATTCGCCGAGCGGCCAGATCGCCCAGCCGGCCAGGCCTTGGTCCGTGTCGCGTGGCTCATCGGGCGCATCGTCGTCGGACACCGGTGCGAGGCTGGCTTCGATGATGTCGGCGGCCTGCGCAAAGTCCTGAGGCAAGCAGGTCTCGAGCGCGACACTCAGGTGCATCACGCGAGCCTTCAATTCCAGGTCGGCCAGACCCGCGGTCGCGCGTGATTCGAACGCCTTGCGCGGGAACGCCGGCCACGCGCGATGCAAATGGTGCGCCATGTCGCGCACCGTCTGCGCGTTGATGAAGTTCTTGAACGGCTCGATGGTTCAGCCCTCACCCCGACCCTCTCCCGCTCGCGGGAGAGGGAGGCCACTGGGCTCAAGCCGCGAGCAACTGCCTCAGCACATACGGCAAGATGCCGCCGTGGTGGTAGTAGTCGACTTCGATCGCGGTATCGATGCGCAGCACCACCGGCACCTCGCGCCGTGCGCCGTAGGCCGAGGTGATGATGAGCAGCGCGTCGCTTTGCGGTTTGATCTCGGCGTCCAACTTCACGTCGATCGTTTCGTCGCCCTTCAGCCCCAGGCTCTCCCAGCTCGTGCCCGGTTTGAACTGCAGCGGCAGCACGCCCATGCCGATCAGGTTGCTGCGGTGGATGCGCTCGAAGCTCTTCGCGATCACCGCCTTGATGCCGAGCAACTGCGTGCCTTTCGCGGCCCAGTCGCGCGACGAGCCGGTGCCGTATTCCTCACCGGCAAAGACGACGGTGGCAACGCCCGCCGACATGTACTTCATCGCCGCGTCATAGATCGCGAGCTTGGAACCCTGGTCCGGCCCGGGCAACTGGTACAGCGTGTAGCCGCCTTCTTCGCGCGAGCCGTCGGCCAGCGCGGGCAGCATCAGGTTCTTGATGCGCACGTTGGCGAAGGTGCCGCGCATCATCACGTCATGGTTGCCGCGGCGCGCGCCGTAGGAGTTGAAGTCGGCCTTCAGCACGCCCTGGCTGAGCAGGAACTTGCCCGCGGGCGTGCTGTCCTTGAACGAACCCGCAGGCGAGATGTGATCCGTGGTGATCGAGTCGCCGAACAGGCCCATGATGCGCGCGCCGCGCACGCCGGCGTCCAGCGCCGCCGGCTGCATCGTGAAGTCCTTGAAGAACGGCGGCTCGGCGATGTAGGTGCTCTTCGGCCAGCTGTAGACGTTGCCCTTCTCGCCGGCGATCTTCTCCCACAGTTCGCCGGGAGCGCTCTTCACCTTGTCGTAATTCGCCTTGAACGCCTTGCCGTCCATCGCGAACTTCATCAGCTTGTGCACCTCGTCGCTGCTCGGCCAGATGTCGCCGAGGAAGACGTCGCGCCCATTCGTTCCCTTGCCCACGGGTTCGGTCATCAGGTCGCGGCTCATCGTGCCGGCGATCGCGTAGGCGACGACGAGCGGCGGCGACGCGAGGAAGTTCGCTTTCAGGTTCGGGTGAATGCGCGCTTCGAAGTTGCGGTTGCCTGAAAGCACGGCGGCGCACACCAGATCGTTCTTCGTGATCGCTTCGTTGATCGGCGCGGTGAGGTCGCCCGCGTTGCCGATGCAGGTGGTGCAGCCGTAGGCGGCGACGCTGAAGCCGAGCTTCTCGAGGTAGGGCAGCAGCCCGGCTTTGGTGAGGTATTCGGTGACGATGCGCGAGCCCGGCGCGAGCGAGGTCTTGATGTGCGCCCTAACTGTCAACCCGGCTTCGACCGCCTTTTTCGCGAGCAGCCCGGCGGCGAGCAGCACGCCGGGGTTGGAGGTGTTGGTGCACGAGGTGATCGCGGCGATCAACACGTCGCCATTGCGCAATTCCAGGCCGTCGCTCGTCGTGAACGTCTGGTTCAGCTTCTCGGCACTCTGGTTGAAGCCGTTCTCCGCCGGCGGCTTGCTGAACAGCGTGGCGAACTGCTTCTTCACCTTGCCGATCTCGATGCGGTCTTGCGGCCGCTTCGGGCCCGACAGGCTGGGCGCCACGGTGCCCAGGTCCAGGCTCACGATCTGGCTGTAGTTCAGCTCGCCGGCGGCGGGTACACCGAACATGTTCTGCGCCTTGAAATAGGCCTCGAAGGCTTCGATTTCTTCCACGGTGCGGCCGGTGCCCTGGAAGTATTCGATCGTCTTTTCGTCGACCGGGAAGAAGCCCATCGTCGCGCCGTATTCGGGCGCCATGTTGGCGATCGTCGCGCGATCCGGCAGCGCCAGCGTGCGCGTGCCTTCGCCGAAGAACTCGACGAACTTGCCGACGACCTTGTGCTTGCGCAGGATCTCGGTGACGGTGAGCACGAGGTCGGTGGCGGTCACGCCTTCGCGCAGCTTGCCGGTCAACTCGAAGCCCACCACGTCGGGCGTCAGGAAGTACACCGGCTGGCCGAGCATGCCCGCTTCGGCCTCGATGCCGCCCACGCCCCAGGCGACGACGCCGATGCCGTTGATCATCGTCGTGTGGCTGTCGGTGCCGACCAGTGAATCCGGGTAATACACGCGATCGGCGGTCTTGTGCACGCCGCGCGCCAGGTACTCCAGGTTCACCTGGTGCACGATGCCGAAGCCCGGCGGCACGACGCCGAAGGTGTCGAACGCGCCCATGCCCCACTTCATGAACTGGTAGCGCTCCTGGTTGCGCGAGAACTCGAGCTTCATGTTCAGATCCAGCGCGCCGGGCGTGCCGTAGTGGTCGATCATCACCGAGTGGTCGACGACCAGGTCCACCGGCACCATCGGCTCGATCGCCTTCGGATCCTTGCCCATGTTGGCCGCGACGTTGCGCATTGCGGCGAGGTCGGCGAGCAGCGGCACGCCGGTGAAGTCTTGCAGCACGACGCGCGCGACGACGAAGGGGATCTCCTCGCTGCGCTCGGCGCGCGCCTGCCAGTTCGCGAGCTGCGCCACGTGGCCCGGCGTGACGCGTTTGCCGTCGCAATTGCGAAGCACCGACTCGAGCACGATCCGGATAGAGATCGGCAGCTTGCTCACGTTCGGGTAGGTGCGCGCCAGCTCGGGCAGCGAGAACAGCTTGCCCTCTTCGCCCGAAGGCGTGGTGAACGACTTGATCGTCTTGGCGAAAGCATGGGTCGGGCTGGTGTTCGAAGTGGACATCGGTGATTTCTCCTGTGTCGGATCGCGGCTATTGTGCATGCCGACGATGACGGAATTGATGCGCGCGCTGAACTACTCCCGATACGGAAGATATCGAACCGAGAGCACGCCCTTGATGGCGCGCAGTTCCGCTAGCACCGGCTCGGTGACGGGGCTTTCCACGTCGACCAGCGTATACGCCATCTCGCCGCGAGACTTGTTCACCATGTTGTGGATGTTCAGCCCGGCGCGCGCCATCGCGGTGGAAATCTGGCCGAGCATGTTGGGCACGTTGGCGTTGGCGATCGCGACCCGGTACGCCGATTCGCGCGCCATCGACACGGCGGGGAAGTTCACCGCGTTCGCGATCTCGCCATGCTCCATGAACCCGCGCAGTTGCGCCACCGCCATCAGCGCGCAGTTTTCTTCCGCTTCGGAGGTGGAGGCGCCCAGGTGCGGCAGCGCGATCACGCGCTCATGGCCGTGAATCGTGGGGCTGGGGAAGTCGCACACATACGCGGCGAGGCGCTTGTCACCCGCCTTGGCGTCGAGCGCGGCGAGCACCGCGGCGTCGTTCACCACGCCTTCGCGTGAGAAATTGAGCAGCACCGCGCCCTTGTGCATCTGGCCGATGTTGCCGGCGTTCACCAGGTCGCGCGTCGCGGCGACGAGCGGCACGTGCAGCGTCACGAAATCGGCGTTGCGCAGCACGTCGAGCACGCTGGTTGATTTCTTCACCTGCGCCGGTAGGCTCCACGCGGCGTCGACCGTGATGTCGGGGTCGTAGCCCAGAACGTCCATGCCGAGCTTGATGGCGGCGTCTGCCACCAGGCAACCGATCTTGCCCAGGCCAATGATGCCCAGCGTGTGGCCGGCGAGCTCGAAACCGGCAAAGGCCTTCTTGCCGGCTTCGACCTTCTGCTCCATGTCGCTCGCCGCCGGTTCCAGGCTGCTGACAAATCGCAGCGCCGCCGGCAATTGGCGCGCCGCGAGCAGCATGCCGGCGAGCACCAGCTCCTTCACCGCGTTGGCGTTCGCGCCGGGCGTGTTGAACACCGCGACGCCGCGTTGGCTCAATGCCGCGACCGGGATGTTGTTCGTGCCCGCGCCGGCGCGCGCGATCGCGACGACGCTCGGTGCGATGGGCGTGCTGTGCAGGTCGGCCGAGCGCAGCAATATCGCGTCGGGCGCGGCGGACTCTTTGTTGACGTTGTAGCGCTCGGCCGGCAGGCGTTTCAGTCCGGCTGCGGAGATCTGATTCAGCACCAGCACTTCGAAGCGCTGGGGCGAACCCTCAGCCTTCGCTTCAGCCATTCTTCGCCTCGAATTCCTTCATGTAGGCAACGAGTGCCTGCACGCCTTCGATCGGCATCGCGTTGTAGATCGACGCGCGCATTCCGCCCACCGAGCGGTGGCCTTTGAGCTGCACCATGCCGCGTGCCTGCGCGCCCTTCAGAAACGCATCGTCGAGCGCCGGATCGCGCAGCTTGAACGGCACGTTCATCAGGGATCGACAGTCTTTCGCGACCGGGCTCGAATAGAACTGCGTCGCATCGAGGTAGTCGTAAATCAGCGCTGCCTTCGCGCGGTTGTGCTTTTCCATCGCGGCCAAGCCACCGCGCGCTTCCAGCCAGCGGAACACGAGCCCGGCGATGTAGATGCCGTAGGTCGGCGGCGTGTTGAGCATCGAATCGTTCTCGGCCTGCTCCTTGTAATTGAATGCGGAGGGCGTGAAGCTCGCCGCTTGTCCAAGCAGGTCGTCGCGAACGATCACGATCGTCAGGCCCGCCGGGCCGATGTTCTTCTGCGCGCCGCCGTAGATCAGCCCGTACTTCGACACGTCGATCGGCTGCGACAGCAGGTTCGACGACATGTCGGCGACCAGCGGCACCTTGCCGACGTCCGGCGTGAAGTGGTATTCGACGCCGCCGATCGTTTCGTTCGAGCAGATGTGAACGTAGGCGGCACTCGGGTCGAGCTTCCAGGTGTCGCGTTTCGGAATGTGGGTGTAGCCGGCCTCCTTGGAACTCGCCGCGACGTTGACCTTGCAGTAGCGCGCTGCTTCCTGGATCGATTTCTTCGACCACTCTCCGGTGTCGATGTAATCCGCGCCCGGTTTGCCGCGCAGCAGGTTCATCGGCACGATGGCGTTCTCGGCGATCGCCCCGCCCTGCATGAACAAAATCTTGTAGTTGGCCGGCACCGCGAGCAGCTTGCGCAGCAGCGCCTGTGCTTCGGCGTGGATGCCCATGAACTCCTTGCCGCGGTGGCTCATCTCCATCACCGACATGCCCGAGCCCTGCCAGTCGAGCATCTCGTCGGCGGCCTGGCGCAGCACAGGCTCGGGCAGCGCGGCGGGGCCGGCGCTGAAGTTGAATACGCGGGGCATGGGGGTCGTCTCCAGAGGGTTGGTGGCGCGAGGGAGGGAAGCATAACCACAATCGTTGCGGCGTCCGCCGCCGGGCCGAGCCAGGAGCAAGGCGGCAGCAGGCGCCGAAGTGAAACGCGCGAAAAGCGACTTCGAGTCTCTCGACCGATGCCCGCCGGCGCCCAGACACCGAGCGTGGGCCGGGGAAGGGGGCGCCGCCGCCTTGCCGCTCGGACCTGGGTGGGGTTCGTTGTGCGCTCGGCGTTCGCGGCTACTTCCGCCCAATCGCCGCGTGCAACTCGCTCAGCGGCACCATCCTGCCGTGCAGCGGCAGGATGCGGTCCACTGCGAAGTTCAGGCGCTCGATGTTCTGCACCAGGTTCACGTTGTTCGCGTTGGGCACGGCCGGCGGCGGCATGCCCACGGCGAGCGGGGTGTAGGCGTCGGCTTCGATCAGCAGGCGCTCCTTGGGCAAGTAGACCATCAGGAAGCCTTGCGCATGGATGCTGCCGGTCATCTCGTGGACCTCGACGCGGCGCGTGCTGTCGCTCAACTCGTATTTGCCGCGCACGCCGATGATGTTGGCGTTGCGGCCGGACTTCTGCAGCAGGTCCGGGTTGATGCGGTTCGGGTTGCCGAAGGTGCGCTCGAACGGCGCCTTCGCGGCGGCGCTGGTCACCAGCGTGGCCCCTTCGGCCGCCGCGGCGCGCAGGCCGCCGGCGTGGTCGAAGTGGTGGTGCGAATTGACGGCGAATCGTATCGGCTTGCCTGGGACGAGCTTGCGCGCCTCGGCGAACACGGCGCTGGCGCGGCCGTCGTAGAGCGGGCTTTCGACGAGGATCAGGTGGTCGCTCATCTCGATCAGCACGCTGTGGTGCGAGCCGCCGGCGAGGTACCACACGCCGTCGGCGGCCTTTTCCGCGACCACGCGCTCGCTGAAGCTGCGCACCGCGTCCGGAACCGCGATGTCCGCGGCGGCGTTGGCTTGAACCTCGGTGACTGCGACGTCAAGCACCTCGAAGCCGCCCTGGCTTTGGCGGATGCGGGTCGGGAACATCACGCCTTGGAAGTCTTTGTAGTCGAGGAAAGTGGTGATCACGTCGGTGTCGCCGGCCACCGGGTGCGGGCGGCGCGACTCGATACGCTCGACCAGGTTGTTGGGGCCGATCAGCAGCGTTGCCGTGAAGCGCCCGGGCTCAGTGAACGATACCGCGTTCAGCGTCTTGCCGCCCTCACTGCGTTGGCTCAGCGTGGCGCCATTGCGCAACGCCGCTTTCAGTGCGCCGTGCGGCGTGGTCCACAGGTCATGGATGCGCTCGTCCAACGCCACCGGCGCGGCGGTCGACATGGGGCCGGCCTGGTTCCACGCGAGGTTCCCGCGCAGCAATCCGATCGCGCGCTGTTCGCCCATGCCCATCAATGGCACCGCGCCGCCGCCGTTCGGTTCGGCGCGGGCGCGGGCGAACTCTTCGCGCAACGCTGCATTCTGATAGTCGGCCAGGCGCGAGAACGACGTGTAGTTCATGCGCGGCCACGCCATGCCGGGGATGAACGCCTGGCCGAACAGGGCTCCGCCGCCTTGCGCGGAAAAGCGGACCGAGTTCAGGTTGGTGCCGCCCATCGCCTGCTCGGCCTGGCGCAACACCGGCGCGGCGTCGGGCCGGACGATGCTTCCGCAGGCCGTGAGGCCCAGGGCAGTGACACCGATCAAGAGAATTCGACGTTGCAGCATGGATGATTCTCCAAGTGGTTGATAGAGCCCGCAGGTGGCGCGAACGCCGCCGCCCCCCGGGGGGGTGAGTAGCCCGGCAAAGCCGGATCCACTCAGGAGACCGCCGCGGGCGCGCACGGGTTAAGCTGGCGCGCCCGGCATGCCCCTGATTCGACTTTGGGCGCACACTGGCACCGCGCCAATCAGGGAAAGCGATCACGCGGCGCCGGGAATAAACGGAACTTCGCCTCGCCCACATGGCCCCGCTCAGCTTCTTCTGGCACGACTACGAAACTTTCGGCGTGAACCCGCGCCGCGACCGGCCGGCGCAGTTTGCCGGTGTGCGCACCGATCTGGACCTGAACGAGATCGAGGCGCCGGTGATGCATTACTGTCAGCCGGCGCCCGACTTTCTGCCCGAGCCCGAGGCGTGCCTGTTGACGGGAATCCTGCCGCAGACCTGCCTCGACAAAGGCCTGCGCGAAGCCGAGTTCGCCGACGCCGTGCAGGGCAAACTCGCCGCGCCCGGCACGGTGGGCGTGGGCTACAACTCGATCCGCTTCGACGACGAAGTGACGCGCCACCTGTTCTGGCGCAACCTGCTCGAACCCTACGCGCGCGAGTGGCAAAACGAATGCGGCCGCTGGGACTTGCTCGACGTCGTGCGCTGCGCGTATGCGCTGCGCCCGCAGGGGCTGGAGTGGCCGCGCCATGCCGACGGCAAGGCGTCGTTCCGGCTCGAAGACCTGGCGCGCGCGAACGGCGTGGCGCACGCCGACGCGCACGACGCGCTGTCCGACGTGCGCGCGACGATCGGGCTGGCGCGGCGCGTCAAGGCGAGCCAACCCAAGTTGTGGGAGTTCTGCCTGAAGCTGCGCAAGAAGCATGAGGTCTTGCATGAAATGGCGCTCGCGCAAAACCAGGGCTTGCCATTCCTGCACATCTCTGGGCGCTACGCCGTGGAGCGCGGCTGCATCGCCGTCGTCTGGCCGTTGGCGCCGCACCCGACGAACAAGAACGAAGTCATCGTCTGGGACCTCTCGGCCGACCCGAGCGAACTGTTCACGTTGAACGCGGCGACGATTCGCGAGCGCCTGTTCAGCAAGGCCGACGCGTTGCCCGAAGGCGTGCAGCGCTTGCCGATCAAGACGATTCACATCAACAAGTCGCCGGTCGTGATCGGCAATCTGAAGACGCTCACGCCGGCGGTGGCCGCGAAGTGGCAGATCGACATGGATCAGGCGCGGCGCCATTCGGATATCGCCGCGCGGCGCGCTGGCTCGATGGCCGGCATCTGGCGCTGCCGTGTTCGAACGCGAGCCGTTTGCCGAGGTGGACGTCGACGAAGACCTGTACGGCGGCTTCATCGGCGACGACGACCGGCGCGCCTTGCAGCGCTTGCGTGCGCTGCCGCCGGCGCAGTTGGTGGCCAAACGCCCGGCGTTCAGCGATGAACGACTGGAGGAACTGGTGTTTCGCTTTCGCGCGCGCAATTTCAATGCGTTGCTTGGCGACGAAGATCGCCGGCGTTGGACCATGCACTGCGCGCGCCGCCTGCACGAAGGCGCGGGCGGTGCATGACGCTGGCAGCGTTTCAGGACCGCATCGACGCCTTGAGCGAAACGGCCGACGAGCGCGGCCAGGAGATTCTTGGCGCGCTGCTCGAGTACGCGGAGCACATCGCGCCGCCGCTCTGACCGCGGCGCGCCGGGTCGTGCCGCCTCAGCCGCCGTTCGGCTTGTCGCTCAACGCCTTGCGCATGTGCAGCGCAGGCTCCCAGGTGTGCAGCGTTTCGTCTTGCGGTTGGCCTGCGCCGCCGCCAGCGGCGATCAGCGCCACCGCTTGGTCGAGCAACCTCACGCCCATCGGCCCGAGGTCGCGCCGCCACAGGGCGTCGGCGGTGTCTTCGGGGCGGATGAAGCACCAGTCCTGGCAGATCACCGGGCCGCCGTCGGCGCGGTCGTCCATCCAGTAGACCGAGCCGCCGGTGATGCGCTCGCGAAAGCGGATCGCCCATTCGATGGCGTCGCGCCCGCGGTGCAGCGGCAGCAGGCTCGGGTGGTAGCCGATCGCGCCCAGCCGAGTCGCCTTGCGCGCGCCTTCGCTGATGAAGCAATGGGCGTGGGCGCAGGCGATCAGATCGGTGCCCGCGGGCACATGCTCGGCCTCCAGGCGTTTGCCGACTTCGGCGGTCGCGACGCCGGCCTGCTGTGCGGCCGTCCACAGCCGGTCTTCCACACTCGGCGCGGCGATCGCGACGATCTGGTGCCCTGCCTTGCGCAGGCTGTCAAAAGCCTGCGCGCCCAGCCATTTCTGGCCCACCAACATGATCTTCATCAAGCGCGCCCTTTTGTTGGAGATACCGAAGCGCATTCTCGCCGCACTCTTTGCGCGGGGTGCGGGCGGCGGGCCCAAATCAAAATGGCGCCGCCGAATCAACGGGCGACGCCATTTCGGGCAGCGGCCAGGAGCCGCGTGCAGGCGGGTAGATCAGGTCTTCTGCGACGGATGCTGGCAGTTGTCGACCATGCGCTGGCCGGCCTTGGTGTTCATCAGCATCGACTTGTTGGCGATTTGCAGCCACATCATGCCGGCCTTCTTGTCTTCCAGGCGCACCGCGCCGGTCGTGGTGGCTTCCGGGACCATCGTGTAGGTCTTGCCCTTGTAGGCGACGCTGAAATAGCCCTTCTTGCCGTTGACCGCGGACACGTCGATCGACTGGTCGAATTCGCAATTCACCTTGCCGGTCAGCACGCGCTCGGCCGCCGACAGTTGGCCCGCGCTGAGCGATGGACCCGGGGCTGGTGCGGCTTTCTTCGCAGCGGGTTTGGCCGGCGGGTCCGTGGCCGCGACACCGGCCGTGCACAGGCCACCGAACGCGAGGCATGCAGCAAGCACGCGAAGCGACATCAAAACTTTCATCAGATTCTCCAGGAGGTGTTTGGGACCAGGAGATTCTGGGAGGGGTGGGCCGCCCCCGCGGTTGCAAGGTGCAACGGCTGGGGCGCTTCTCGCGCCCGTGGTGATCGACGCCGCGCGCCCGGTTTTGCCACAGCGCGGTGCCCACCTGCGACCGTGCAGCTCGAGGCCGCGCTAGCGGCCGACCTTTGCGTCTGGAAATTCACGCGCGGCCAAACCGTTCTTTCGCAGCCAGCGCTCAAGTTTTCCGAAGCCCGATTCGGCTGACGCCCGAGCCCCCCGCTGCAAGAAGTTACGACTGCGTGCGAGCATTTCGCACGCTCGGCCAAACCTGCGCCGATGGCCAGATGCGCAGCGTCACAGCAGGTGCTTGACACCGTCCTGCTCTTCCATCAGTTCCTTCAGCGTCAGGTTGATTCGCTCCTGGCTGAATGCATCGATCGGCAAGCCTTGCACGATCGTGAATTCGCCGCCCGAGGTCGTGACCGGGTAGCCGAACATCACGTCCTTCGGAATGCCGTAGTCGCCGTTGCTCGCCACGCCCATCGTGACCCACTTGCCTTGCGTGCCCAGCGCCCAGTCGCGCATGTGGTCGATCGCCGCATTCGCGGCGGACGCGGCCGACGACAGACCGCGCGCCTCGATGATCGCCGCGCCGCGTTTGCCGACGGTGGGCAGGAACACGTCCTTGTTCCAGACCTGGTCGTTGATCATGTCTTTCACCGGCTTGCCGGCGATCGTCGCGAAGCGGTAGTCGGCATACATCGTCGGCGAATGGTTGCCCCAGACGCAGAGCTTTTCGATATCCGCGACCGCCTTGCCGGTCTTGGCCGCGATCTGGCTCGCGGCGCGGTTGTGATCCAGGCGCAGCATTGCCGTGAAATTCTTGCGCGGCAGCTCGGGCGCGCTCTTCATCGCGATATAGGCGTTGGTGTTGGCCGGGTTGCCGACGACGAGCACGCGCACATTGCGCGACGCCGCGGCATTGAGCGCCTTGCCTTGCGCGGTGAAGATCTGCGCGTTCGCGGCGAGCAGGTCCTTGCGCTCCATGCCCGGGCCGCGCGGGCGCGCGCCGACGAGCAACGCATAGTCGGTGTCCTTGAACGCTGCGGGCGCGTCGCCGAATGCCTGCATGCCGGCGAGCAGCGGGAACGCGCAGTCCTCGAGTTCCATCATCACGCCGCGCAAAGCCTTCTGCGCCTTTTCGTCGGGGATCTCGAGCAGTTGCAGCGACACGGGCTGGTCTTTGCCGAGCATCTCGCCCGACGCAATGCGAAACAGCAGCGCATATCCAATCTGGCCGGCCGCTCCGGTGACGGCAACTCGAACGGGCTTCTTGCTCATGGGGTGTCCTCCAACGTTGATCGTGAAAGTGTAGGCCAGCCATGCCAGCCATGGACGCGCAGCGGCGCCTGTGCTGCAATCGCGCCCCATGCCGATGGCCAAGCCGCAACCCGCGCCGCGCTCCGACCCTGCCGATGAAACCCCGGCGTTCACGCCGCTGTACCGGCAGATCAAGTCCCTGATGACGCGCGACCTGCAGGCCGGCGTGTGGCGCCCCGGCGAAAGCATTCCGAGCGAGAAGGACCTGGCGCTGCGCTTTCGCGTCAGCCAGGGCACGGTGCGCAAGGCGATCGACGAACTCGCGGCCGACAACCTGCTCGTGCGGCGCCAGGGCAAAGGCACCTTCGTCGCGACACACGCCGAAGAGCATGTGCAGTTCCGCTTTCTGCGCCTGAAGCCCGACGATGGCGACGCGCACCGCATGCAGCGCCGCTTCATCGACTGCCGGCGTTTCGCGGCAAGCGCTGAAGTCGCGCGCGCTCTCGGGTTGAAGAGCGGCGACCCGGTCTTGGAGGTGCGCCGGGTGCTGTCGTTTCAGGGCAAGCCGGTCGTGTACGACGACATCTGGCTGCCCGGCAAACTGTTCAAGGGCCTGACCGAGCAGCACCTGGCGAGCTACCGCGGGCCGCTGTACGGTCTGTTCGAAAGCGAATTCGGCGTGCGCATGATCCGCGCCGAAGAACGCATTCGCGCCGTCGCGGCCGACGCCGGGGCAGCCCATTACCTGGGCGTCGCACTGGGCGCGCCGCTGCTCAGCGTGGAGCGCTTGTCGATGACCTACGGCGACGTTCCGGTGGAGCTGCGACGCGGCCTGTACGACACGACGGCGCACCACTATCGCAACGACTTGAGCTGATCCGCTGCTGCATTGCAATAAACTCAACGGTTCTGCGCACCCAGAACCCACAGGCCGAGGCATGACGGACACGATCAAGAACAAGGCGCAAAGACCGGGCACGATGCGCCTGGTCGACGCGTTGCAGTACCGGTTGCCGCTGGCGGGTTGGGTGTCGATCCTGCACCGCGCCAGCGGGGCGATGCTGTTCGTGCTGCTGCCGTTCATCGTCTGGATGCTCGACACGAGCCTGAGCACGGAGATCAGCCACAGCCAGTTCATTGCCTTGTTCCTCGGCGGCGTGGGCTGGCTTCCCGGCTGGTTTTTCAAGCTGGTGGCGCTGGCGCTGATCTGGGCCTACCTGCACCACTTCATCGCCGGGGTGCGCCACCTGTGGATGGACGCCACGCATTCGGTTGGGCTGGAGTTCGGCCGCAACTCGGCGATCGCGACGCTCGCGCTCAGCGCGGCGCTGACCTTGCTGCTCGGCGTGAAGCTGTTCATCTGAAAGCGTAGGCATGACAGCGAAAAACTTCGGATCGAAACGCCTCGTCGTGGGCGCGCACTACGGTTTGCGCGACTGGCTGGCGCAGCGCATCACCGCGGTCCTGATGGCGCTGTTCACGATTGCGTTGTTGGTGCAAGTGCTGTTCGGCGGCGAACTCGACTACGACCGCTGGGCCGGCATCTTTTCGAAGCAGTGGATGCGCGTGCTGACTTTCAGCACGATCGTTGCGTTGCTGATCCACGCCTGGGTCGGCATGCGCGACATCTGGATGGATTACGTGCACGGCGTGGCGCTGCGCCTGCTGCTTCAAGTGGCGACGCTGGTCTGGCTGGTGGGGTGCGGCGGCTGGGCGATCCAGGTGTTGTGGAGACTTTGATGCAGATCGGAACCAGCATTCCCAGGCGCAGGTTCGACGTGGTGATCGTCGGTGCCGGCGGCTCGGGCATGCGCGCGTCGCTGCAGCTTGCGCGCGCCGGGCTCAACGTGGCGGTGCTGTCCAAGGTGTTCCCGACGCGCTCGCACACCGTCGCGGCGCAGGGCGGCATCGGCGCGGCCCTGGGCAACATGAGCGAAGACAACTGGCACTACCATTTCTACGACACGGTGAAGGGCTCCGACTGGCTGGGCGACCAGGACGCGATCGAGTTCATGTGCCGCGAGGCGCCGAAAGTCGTCTACGAGCTCGAACACTTTGGCATGCCGTTCGACCGCAACCCCGACGGCACGATCTACCAGCGCCCGTTCGGCGGCCACACCGCGAACTATGGCGAAAAGCCGGTGCAGCGCGCCTGCGCCGCGGCGGACCGCACCGGCCACGCGATGCTGCACACGCTGTACCAGCAGAACCTGAAGGCGCACGCCAACTTCTTTGTCGAGTGGATGGCGCTCGACCTGATCCGCGACGCCGAGGGCGACGTGGTGGGCGTCACCGCGCTCGAGATGGAGACCGGCGAGCTGTACATTCTGGAGGCCAAGGAGACGCTGCTCGCCACCGGCGGCGCCGGGCGCATCTTCGCGGCGTCGACCAACGCCTTCATCAACACCGGTGACGGGCTGGGCCTCGCGGCGCGCGCCGACATCGCGCTGCAAGACATGGAGTTCTGGCAGTTCCACCCCACCGGCGTGGCCGGGGCGGGCGTGCTGCTCACCGAAGGCTGCCGCGGCGAGGGCGCGATCCTGCGCAACTCGGACGGCGAGCGCTTCATGGAGCGTTACGCGCCCACGCTGAAGGATCTGGCGCCGCGCGACTTCGTGTCGCGCTGCATGGACCAGGAGATCAAGGAAGGGCGCGGCTGTGGGCCGAACAAGGACTACATCCACCTCGACATGACGCACATCGGCACCGAAGACATCATGAAGCGCTTGCCAAGCGTTTACGAGATCGGCCACAACTTCGCGAATGTCGACATCACCAAAGAGCCGATTCCGGTGGTGCCCACCATCCACTACCAGATGGGCGGCATTCCCACCACGGTGCACGGCCAGGTGGCGCAGCCGAAGAACGGCGAGCCGAATTCGATCGTGAACGGCCTGTACGCCGTGGGCGAATGCGCCTGCGTCAGCGTGCACGGCGCGAACCGGCTGGGAACGAACTCATTGCTCGACTTGCTCGTATTCGGGCGCGCCGCGGGCAACCACCTCGTCGAAGCCGGTCTCGCGGCCAAGGCGCACAAGCCGCTGCCCGCCGACGCGGCGGATCACACCCGCGCTCGTTTGGCGCGCCTGGACGCCAGCGCGAGCGGCGAATATGCGCAAGACGTGGCCAACGACATCCGCCAGTCGATGCAGCGCCACGCCGGTGTGTTCCGCACCCAAGCGTCGCTCGACGAAGGCGTGGCGAAGATTGGCGCCATCGCCGAGCGCGTGAAGGCGATTCACCTCGGCGACAAGTCGAAAGTGTTCAACACCGCGCGCATCGAGGCGCTCGAAGTCGACAACCTGATCGAAGCGGCGCGCGCGACGATCGTCAGCGCCGCGGCGCGGCGCGAGAGCCGCGGCGCGCATACCGTGAACGACTATGGCGACAGCCCCGAGCATCCGAACGGCCGCAACGACCAGGAGTGGATGAAGCACAGTCTGTGGTACTCGCAGGGCGACCGGCTCGACTACAAGCCGGTGCGCATGCAGCCGCTGACGACGGAATCAATTCCGCCGAAAATCCGTACGTTCTGATCCGCATCGACGCCAGAAAGCCCTTCATGACGCAGCGCGTATTCCAGATCTACCGCTACAACCCCGACGCCGACGCGAAGCCCTACATGCAGCGCATCGAGGTCGAGCTCGACGGCAGCGAGCGCATGCTGCTCGACGCGCTGGGCAAGCTGAAGGCGGTCGACCCGTCGATCAGTTTCCGGCGCTCGTGCCGCGAAGGCGTGTGCGGGTCGGATGCGATGAACATCAACGGCAAGAACGGCTTGGCGTGCCTGACCAACATGCTGACGCTGAAAGACCCGATCGTGCTCAAGCCCCTGCCCGGGCTGCCGGTGATCCGCGACCTGATCGTCGACATGACGCAGTTCTTCAAGCAGTACAACTCGATCAAGCCTTACCTCGTCAACGACGAGCGCCCGCCGGAGAAAGAGCGCCTGCAAACGCCCGAGGAGCGCGACGAGCTGAACGGCCTGTACGAGTGCATCTTGTGCGCGAGCTGCTCCACCAGTTGCCCGAGTTTCTGGTGGAACCCCGACAAGTTCGTCGGTCCGGCCGGCCTGTTGCAGGCCTACCGCTTCATCGCCGACAGCCGAGATCAGGACACCGCGGCGCGGCTGGACAATCTGGAAGACCCTTACCGGCTGTTCCGCTGCCACACGATCATGAACTGCGTCGACGTCTGTCCCGAAGGGCTTGAACCCGACGCGCGCCATCGGCAAGATCAAGGAAATGATGGTGCGCCGCGCCGTCTGAAGTCTGAATTCACCATGGCAACGCCGGTCGACGCCCGCACCTTGAGCCGCCTGAAGTGGCGCTGCCGGCGCGGCCTGCTCGAGAACGACCTGTTCCTGGAGCGCTTCTTTCGTGTCCATGAGGCTTCGCTCACACCCGAGCAAGCGCAAGGGTTGGAGTCGCTGATGGATCTGGCCGACAACGACTTGCTCGATCTCTTCCTGCGCCGCCGCGAACCCGATCCGCAAACCCACAGCGCGGCGGTGCTCGAGGTGTTGCACCGCATCCGCACCGCCCCACCGCAGGCCCCGCCTGCTCACTGAGGACCCCAGCATGACCCCCTCTGACGTCAAAGCCACGCTGACATTTTCCGACGGCAGCCCGAGCATCGACCTGCCGATCTACAAGGGCAGCGTCGGACCGCAGGTCATCGACATCCGCAAGCTCTACGGCCAGACCGGCAAGTTCACCTACGACCCGGGCTTCCTGTCCACGGCGTCGTGCAGTTCGGCCATCACGTTCATCGACGGCGACAAGGGCGAGCTGCTCTACCGCGGCTACCCGATCGAAGAACTGGCGGTGAACTGCGACTTCCTGGAAACTTGCCACCTGCTGCTCTACGGCGACCTGCCCAACGCGGCGCAGCGCGCCGACTTCACGAAGCGCGTGACCAACCACACCATGGTCAACGAGCAGATGCAGTTCTTCCTGCGCGGCTTTCGGCGTGACGCGCACCCGATGGCGATCCTCACCGGTCTGGTGGGCGGCATGTCGGCGTTCTACCACGACAGCACCGACATCACGAACCCGCAGCACCGCGAGATTTCGGCGATCCGCCTGATCGCGAAGATGCCTACGCTGGTGGCGATGGCCTACAAGTACTCCTGCGGCCAGCCCTACATCTACCCGAAGAACGACCTGTCATACGCCAGCAACTTCATGCGCATGATGTTCGCGACGCCGTGCGAAGACTACGAGCCCAACGACGTGTTGGTGCGCGCGATGGACCGCATCTTCATCCTGCACGCCGACCATGAGCAGAATGCGTCCACCTCGACCGTGCGTTTGTGCGGCTCGTCGGGAACGAACCCGTTCGCGGCCATTGCCGCCGGCGTGGCGTGTCTGTGGGGCCCGGCGCACGGCGGCGCCAACGAGGCGGCGCTGAACATGCTCGAAGACGTGCACCGCATGGGCGGGGTGGAGCGCATCGGCGAATTCATCAAGCAGGTGAAAGACAAGAACTCGAACGTCAAGCTGATGGGCTTCGGCCACCGCGTCTACAAGAACTACGACCCGCGCGCCAAGCTGATGCGCGAGACCTGCCATGAAGTGCTGGGCGCCTTGGGGCTGGACAACGATCCGATCCTGAAACTGGCGATGGCGCTGGAGAAGATCGCGCTCGAGGACGACTACTTCGTGTCGCGCAAGCTCTACCCGAACGTCGATTTCTACTCCGGCATCGTGCAGCGCGCGATCGGCATTCCGGTGAGCCTGTTCACGGCGATCTTCGCGCTCGCGCGCACGGTGGGCTGGATCGCGCAGTTGAACGAAATGATCGGCGACCCGGAATACAAGATCGGTCGGCCGCGCCAGCTGTTCAACGGAGCGGTGCGGCGCGAGGTCAAGCCGCTGGCCCAGCGTGCCTGAGGATCCCGATGCCCCGCTCCCTCTACGACAAACTCTGGGATGAACACGTCGTTCATGTGGAAGACGACGGCACGGCCGTGCTCTACATCGACCGGCATCTGGTTCATGAAGTGACGAGCCCGCAGGCCTTCGACGGCCTGGAGCTGGCGGGGCGCAAAGTCTGGCGTCTGGCGGCGAACCTCGCCGTGAGCGACCACAACGTGCCGACGACGGACCGCTCGCGCGGCATCGCCGATCCGATCTCGAAACTGCAGGTCGACACGCTCGATGCGAACTGCGACCGACATGGCGTCACGCAGTTCAAGATGAACGACGTGCGCCAGGGCATCGTGCACGTGATCGGGCCGGAGCAGGGCGCCACATTGCCCGGCATGACGGTCGTGTGCGGCGACTCGCACACGTCGACGCACGGCGCTTTCGGCGCGCTCGCGCATGGCATCGGCACGAGCGAGGTGGAGCATGTGCTGGCGACGCAGACGCTGCTCGCGCGCAAGGCGAAGAACATGCTGGTGCGCGTCGAAGGCGCGCTGCCCAAGGGGTGCAGCGCGAAGGATCTGGTGCTCGCGATCATCGGCAAGACGGGTACCGCGGGTGGCACCGGCTACACGATCGAATTTTCCGGCGCCGCGATCCGCAAACTCAGCATGGAAGGCCGCATGACGGTGTGCAACATGGCGATCGAGGCCGGTGCGCGCGCCGGGTTGATCGGCGTGGACGAGACGACGCTGGCCTATGTGAAGGGCCGACCGTTTTCCCCCACCGGCGTCGAGTGGGACCTGGCGGTGGCGTACTGGCGCACGCTGCAATCCGACGCCGACGCGAAGTGGGACGCGATTGTCGAGCTAGACGCATCGCAGATCGCGCCGCAGGTGACCTGGGGCACCTCGCCTGAAATGGTGGTCGGCGTCGACGGCCGCGTGCCCGACCCGGAACGCGAAAAGGATCCGGGCAAGCGCGACGCGATCGAACGCGCACTGACCTACATGGCGCTCGCGCCGAACAAGCCGATCACCGACATCCTCATCGACAAAGTGTTCATCGGCTCATGCACCAATTCGCGCATCGAAGACCTGCGCGAAGCTGCGGCGGTGGTGCGGCGCCTGGGCGGCAAGGTAGCCTCGAACGTGAAGTTGGCGATGGTCGTTCCCGGCTCGGGCCTGGTGAAACAGCAGGCCGAGCGCGAGGGCCTGGACAAACTCTTCATTGCAGCGGGCTTCGAGTGGCGCGAGCCCGGTTGTTCGATGTGCCTGGCGATGAACGCCGACCGGCTGGAGCCGGGCGAACGTTGCGCCTCCACCTCGAACCGCAATTTCGAGGGCCGGCAGGGCGCGGGCGGGCGCACCCACCTCGTCAGCCCGTCGATGGCGGCGGCGGCGGCGATCGAGGGCCACTTTGTCGACGTGCGCCGGATTGCCTGAGCGACGCAAGGAAAGAACATGCAGCCATTTCGCATTCACAAGGGCCGGGTCGCGCCGCTGGACCGGGAAAACGTCGACACCGACGCGATCATTCCCAAGCAGTTTCTGAAGTCGATCAAGAAGACCGGCTTTGGCCAGAACCTGTTCGACGCCTGGCGCTTCCGCGACACCGGCGAACCCGGTCAGGACCCTGCCACGCGCAAGGCCAATCCCGACTTCGTGCTGAACCAGCCGCGCTACAAAGGCGCGTCGATCCTGCTCGCGCGGCGCAACTTCGGCTGCGGCTCGTCGCGCGAGCATGCGCCTTGGGCGTTGGACCAATACGGTTTTCGCGCGCTGATCGCACCGAGCTTCGCCGACATCTTCTACAACAACTGCTTCAAGAATGGGCTGCTGCCGATCCGGCTGACCGAGCATCAAGTGGCCAAGCTGTTCGACGAAGTGGCGGCGTTCGTCGGCTACGAGTTGACGATCGATCTGGAGCGACAGGTCGTGATCCGGCCCGACGGCGGCGAGATCGAATTCGACGTCGAGCCGTTTCGCAAGTTCTGCCTGCTCGGCGGGTTTGATGACATCGGCCTGACGCTGCGCCACGCCGACAAGATCCGCGCGTTCGAGGCGCAGCGCCTGCTGCAAAGGCCGTGGCTGGCGCGCCGCATCGGGGGAGCTGCATGAAGATCGCGGTTCTGCCGGGCGACGGCATCGGCGTTGAAATCGTTGCCCAGGCGCTGCGTGTCTTGCAGTGCCTTGACCTGAAATTCGAGGTCGAGCAGGCGCTCGTCGGCGGCGCCGCGTACGAGGCGCTCGGCCACCCCCTTCCGCCAGGCACCTTGGCGCTCGCCAAGTCCGCCGACGCCGTGCTGTTCGGCGCGGTGGGCGACTGGAAATACGACAAGCTCGAACGGTCGCTCCGCCCAGAGCAGGCGATCCTGGGTTTGCGCAAGAACCTCGGATTGTTCGCCAACTTCCGCCCGGCGATTTGCTACGAACAGCTCACGCACGCGTCGAGCCTGAAGCCCGAGCTGGTGGCGGGGCTGGACATCCTGATCATCCGCGAGCTCACCGGCGACATCTACTTCGGCCAGCCGCGCGGCCGGCGCACCTCACCCGACGGCGCGTTCGCCGGCGCCGAGGAAGCCTTCGACACGATGCGCTACACGCGCCCGGAGATCGAGCGCATCGCGCATGTGGCGTTCCAGGCCGCACGCAAGCGCGGGAAGAAAGTGACCAGCGTCGACAAGGCGAACGTGCTGGAGACGTTCCAGTTCTGGAAAGACGTGGTGACGCAGGTGCACGCCCAGTACCAGGACGTGCAGCTCGAGCACATGTACGTCGACAACGCGGCGATGCAGCTCGTGCGCGCGCCGAAGTCGTTCGATGTGATCGTCACCGGCAACATGTTCGGCGACATCTTGTCAGACGAGGCGGCGATGCTGGCCGGTTCGATCGGCATGCTGCCGTCGGCCTCGCTCGACGCGTCGGCCAAGGGCCTGTACGAGCCGAGCCACGGCAGCGCGCCCGACATCGCGGGCAAGGACATCGCCAATCCGCTGGCTACAATCCTGTCCGCTGCCATGATGCTCAGATTCACGTTGAACCAAGCGCAAGCGGCCGACCGCATCGAGTCGGCCGTGAAGACTGTGCTCGCCTCGGGTCTGCGCACGGCCGACATCTGGTCGGCCGGCACCACCAAGGTCGGCACCCGTGCCATGGGCGACGCCGTGGTCGCCGCCCTGGCCACCACCAAAACCATCACCACAAAGAGCTGATCCGCTCGGCACCGTTTCGCCCCTCCCCAACCGGCGATTCGAGCCGGTGGAGCAGGAGGATTGAAATGTTTCCGAAAGGACGATCGACATGAAACTGACGGGCTTGGTCGGGTGGCGCGGAATGGTCGGTTCCGTGCTGATGGAGCGCATGCAGGCGGAAGGAGACTTCGGCTTCATCGAGCCGCTGTTCTTCAGCACCAGCAACACGGGCGGCGCCGCGCCGGCGCAGGCGAAAAACGAGCGCAAATTGCTCGACGCTTTCGACATCGAGGCGCTCAAGCGCTGCGAAATCATCGTCACGGCGCAAGGCGGCGACTACACGACCGACGTGTTTCCGCGCCTGCGTGCGGCGGGCTGGAAGGGCCATTGGATCGACGCGGCATCCACGCTGCGCATGAAGCGGATGCCGTGATCATCCTCGACCCGGTGAACTTGGCCGTGATCCGCGACGCCATGGCCAAGGGCGGTCGCAACTGGATCGGCGGCAACTGCACCGTGAGCTGCATGCTGATGGGCGTGGGAGCCCTCTTCAAGGCCGGCTGGGTCGAGTGGATGAACACGATGACCTACCAGGCGGCGTCGGGTGGCGGCGCGGCGCACATGCGCGAGATGCTGAGCCAGTTCGGCGCGCTGCACGCGCCGGTGAAGGCGCTGCTCGACGACCCGAAGAGCGCGATCCTGGAAATCGACCGCCTGACCGTCACCACGCAACGGGCCTTGAGCGCGCAGCAGACCGAGAACTTCGGCGTGCCTCTGGCCGGCAGCCTGATCCCGTGGATCGACAAGGACATGGGCGGTGGCGTGAGCCGCGAAGAATGGAAGGGCGGCGCCGAAGCGAACAAGATCCTCGGCCAGGGCGAAGGCTTCGCCAAGCCCGGTGTGGCCGTCGACGGCTTTTGCGTGCGCATCGGCGCGATGCGCTGCCACAGCCAGGCGCTGCTGTTCAAACTGAAGAAAGATGTGCCGCTGGCCGATATCGAAGAAGCGATTCGTAACGACAACGCCTGGGCCAAGTTGGTTCCGAACAACCGCGAAGCCAGCGTTCATGAGCTAACGCCGGTGGCTGTGAGCGGAACGATGGACATACCCGTGGGGCGCCTGCGCAAAATGGCCATGGGCCCGCAATACCTCGGTGCGTTCACGATCGGCGATCAATTGCTCTGGGGTGCGGCCGAGCCGCTGCGCCGCATGTTGCGAATGCTGGTACAGGAGTGACGGTGTGCACGAAATCCGCCGATCGGGCAGGTGCGCCGCAGCGGAAAATCAGCCGAATTCGCGCCATATGTGAAACTGTTCGAATATCAGCCAACGCTTGAGCTTGTCAGCGTATCTGCTTGATGTTATTGTGATTTGTGTTATCGGCTTGCAATAATGCTCGAATCACGCCAAAGCGGCTGCTTGGGGCTCGCGCCGTGGCGAGGCAAGCAGCTAGATCCAATTGGGAGACGCCTTGAAAAGTAGTACCAAATCCGCCGGGCGATTCGTCCTCACCAGCGTGGCGGCCGCTGCCATGTGGGTGTCGGCTCCCCAGGCCTGGGCCCTGGGCCTGGGGCGTCTCGCGCTGCAGTCGGCGCTGGGCGAAACGCTGCAGGCCGAGATCGACGTGACGAGCCTGAGCGCCGAGGAAGCCTCCAACCTTCGCGTGCGCATCGCCGGCCCTGACGCCTATCGCGCCGCCGGGGTCGACTACAACAACGTGCTTCCGGGGACCACCGCGGAGCTGTTGCGGCGCCCCGATGGTCGGCCTTACCTGAAACTCAAGAGCGATCGGCCGGTTCAGGAGCCGTTTGTCGACGTGATTCTGGAGATGACCTGGTCCACCGGCCGGCTGGTGCGCGAATACACCTTGCTGCTCGACCCGCCGACCGCGACCGCGCGGGCACAGCCGCCGGCGGCGCCTGCCACCACCGCGGCGCCCATCGTGGCCGCGGCGCCTGAACCCGTGGCCGCACCTGTCGCCTCACCCCTCCCAGCTCCCTCTCCGGTGGCCGCGGCTCCAGCCCCGGCGGCCGAGCCGTCGCCGGCAACCACCTCGCCAGTGGCTTCGGCCCCGGCGGAGGCACCTGCGCCGCTGCCGACAGGCGAGCCCGAGCGCTTGGCACCTCCGCGCGCCATCGCCACCGAGCCCACCACACCGTCGCGTGCGCAGGCGCCAGCCGGTCCGGACGACTACATGGTCAAGCGAGGTGACACCCTGTCGGAAATCGCGGCCCGCAATCAGCGGCCGGGCGTCTCGCTCGACCAGATGCTGGTGTCGCTGTACAGCGCCAATCCCAAAGCGTTTGTCGGCGAGAACATGAACCGCCTGCGTTCCGGCGTCGTGTTGGCACTGCCGAGCGCCGACGTGGCGAAGGATGTTTCCCGCGGAGCAGGCGCGCCAGATGATTCAGGCGCAGAGCGCCGACTTTGCCGCCTACCGGCAGCGTTTGGCGGCCGCCGCTCCGCTGGCGAAGACCGAAATCGCGTCGCGCCAGGCGAGCGGGCAAGTTCAAACCGCGATCGAAGATCGCAAGGCTACTGGGGCACCGGCCCCCGACAAGCTGACTTTGAGCAAGGGAGCGGTTGCCGCCAAGACTCCCGCGATTGAAGACAAGATCTCGAAGGAAAGCGAAAAGAAAGAGGCGGACACGCGAGTCGCCGAGCTCACCAAGAACGTTGACGAGCTCAAGAAACTCTCGGGCGCCGCAGCCACCAAGCCCGGGCCGAAAACGGCCGCCAGCGGGGTCGGCGTTTCGGCGGGCGTGATCGCAGCTGCACCAGCGCCCAAGCCCGTGGTCCCACCGCCACCTCCACCGCCGCCACCACCGCCGCCACCGCCGCCGCCGCCGCCGCCACCACCACCGCCACCACCGCCACCACCGCCGCCGCCGCCAACGGCGCAGGCTCCGGCGCCCGCGCCTGTCGCGGCTCCTGCGCCAGCACCTGCACCAGCACCGGCGCCGGCACCCAAGCCACCCGAGCCGAAGGCCACCACCCCGACAGCGGTTGCGACGGGAGGCGATGCCGGGGGCATGCTCGAGTCCTTGATGGACGACAACCCCTGGGCGCTTGCCGGGGGCGCCGGCCTCGTGGCCCTGCTGGCGGGATTCGGCATTTACCGCTTGACCAAGCGCGGCCGCAAGGACAACCGCGAAACCTCGTTCCTCGAGAGCCGGCTCCAACCGGATTCCTTTTTCGGTGCAAGTGGAGGCCAGCGAATCGACACGCGCGAAGCCGGTGCGGCTTCGTCGTCGATGAGCTACTCGCTGAGCCAGCTCGACGCCATCGGCGACGTGGATCCGGTCGCCGAGGCCGACGTCTACCTCGCGTACGGCCGCGATTTGCAGGCCGAGGAGATTCTCAAGGAGGCGATGCGCAGCAACCCGGACCGCCTGGCGATCCGCACCAAGATGCTCGAGGTCTACGCCAAGCGCCGCGACACCAAGGGCTTCGAACTGCTTGCCACGCAGCTCTATTCCTTGACCCAGGGGCAGGGCGAGGAATGGGGCAAGGCGCAGGAGATGGGCGCCGAGATCGACCCGGAGAACAAGCTCTATCAGCCCGGCGGTGCGCCGCAGCGCGGCCAGGGCGGACCCGGTCCGATGGACGAGCCGCTCGGCGCGAGCACGATGCCGCAGTCGGTGCTGCCGTCGGCGCCGAGCTTCGGCTCGCCCAGCACGGGTTCGCCGTTCATCGACAGCTCGAGGATCGATCTCGACCTGGACCTCGGCGGCAAGGCTGACGCCAAAACCGGCGCCGGACAGCGCTCGGGCAAGCAGGGCCGCCCCGACGACACCGTGAAGCTCGAGCCGGCGCCGAGCCTGCTGATGCCGTCCGACCCGCTCGGCGCGCCGCCGCCACCCACGGGTACGAACTCGCGGCCGATGGAGTTCGACCTGTCGAGCATCACGCTCGACCTGGACGCTCCGCCGCCACGGGCTGCGCCGGCCAAGGCCGAGGCCGGGCGTCCGCGAGATTCGGGCTTCTCCGACCTCGAACTGCGCTTGGACAGCGACGACGCCGAAGGCGACCCGATCGCGCGCAAGCTCGAACTCGCCGAGGCCTTCAGCCAGATCGGCGATGTGGAAGGTGCGCGCGAGCTGCTCCAGGAAGTGATCGCCAATGCCGAAGGATCGGTGCGCAACAAGGCGCAGAGCATGCTCGGCGCGTTGAACTGAGTCCCGCCGGGGCGGCAGCGAAGCGCCCGCTCCGGGGCAGGCCAGGAGCAGGCGCGTGCGAATCGCACTCGGTGTCGCTTACCGCGGCGTGACGTACCAGGGTTGGCAGAGCCAGCCCAGCGGCCACACCGTCCAGGACAAGCTCGAATCCGCGCTGGGTGAGTTCGCCGGCACGCCGCTGCGCGCCCTTTGCGCCGGCCGCACCGACGCAGGCGTGCATGCGCTGAACCAGGTGGTGCATTTCGACACCGAGGTACAGCGCGAACCGGCGAGCTGGGTTCGCGGCACCAACCGCTACCTGCCGCGCGACATCGCCGTTCAGTGGTGCCGCATCGTGGACCCGCAATTCCATTGCCGCGCCAGCGCGCGCGGACGTCGCTACGCCTACCTGCTGCTGGAGTCTCCCGTGCGGCCCGCGCTGGAGTCGGGCCAGGCTGGCTGGAGCTTTCGGCCGCTCGACGGGGCCGCGATGCGCACTGCCGCACAACTGCTGATCGGCGAGCACGACTTCAGCGCGTTCCGCTCCGCCGATTGCCAGGCCAAGTCGCCCGTCAAGACACTGCGCTCGGCGGGCGTCGAGCAGCACGGCGCGTACTGGCGCTTCGACTTCGACGCGAGCGCGTTCCTGCACCACATGGTGCGCAACATTCTGGGTTGCTTGGTCGCGGTGGGTACAGGCGTGCGCCCGGTGCCCTGGATGGCTGAGGTCCTGGCCGCGCGCGACCGATCGCTCGCCGCTCCCACGTTCGCCCCAGACGGCTTGTACTTCGTCGGCCCGTACTACGATGCCGTGCTCGACATTCCGAGCCGAACCCCGGCGATGGACTGGCTGCCAGGCTCCCCACCGAACCCGTGAACACGCGAACCCGAATCAAGATCTGCGGCCTGACACGCGAGGCCGATGTCGACGCTGCCGTCGACGCCGGCGCCGACGCGGTGGGCCTCGTGTTCTACGAGGGCAGCGCCAGGCACGTGAGCTTGGCGCGCGCGGTCCAGCTCGCCAAGCGCCTTCCCCCGTTCGTCACCCCGGTGGGACTGTTCGTGAACGCCTCGGCCGAACAGGTCAACGCCGCGCTCGCGGCGCTGCCGCAACTCGTCCTCCAGTTTCACGGCGACGAAACGCCCGAAGCCTGCCGCAGCTTCGACCGCCCCTACCTGCGAGCTGCCCGCATGCGCCCGGGTTTCGATTTGTTAGACTTCGCCGCTTCTCACGCCGGTGCCCTGGCGGTGTTGCTCGACACCCATGTCGACGAGTTTGGCGGCAGTGGAAAGGTCTTCGATTGGTCTCTCATTCCCCCCAACGTCCCCCTTCCGGTCGTTTTGTCTGGTGGGTTGCATGCCGCAAATGTGGCCGAGGGCATTGCTTGGGTGCGGCCTTGGGCCGTTGACGTAAGCTCCGGCGTCGAGTCCTCCAAAGGCATCAAAGACGCCGAGGCGATGCGCCGATTCTGCGAGGCGGTGCGCGAGGTCGATGCGCGACGTGCCGCTGTTTCTCCAGCCTGATCCTCTTGCGGAACCCCAGTGAACTACCAGCAACCCGATGCAACGGGCCACTTCGGCCCCTATGGCGGCACCTTCGTCGCCGAAACCCTGATCCACGCGCTCGATGAACTGAAGCGCGTGTATGCCGAGGTTCAAAACGACCCGGCCTTCATGGCCGAATTTCGCTCCGAGCTGCGCCACTTCGTCGGCCGCCCGAGCCCGGTGTACCACGCGGCGCGCCTGAGCCGCGAAATCGGCGGCGCGCAAATCCACCTCAAGCGCGAAGACCTGAACCACACCGGCGCGCACAAGGTCAACAACACGATCGGCCAGGCGATGCTCGCGCGGCGCATGGGCAAGCCGCGCGTGATCGCCGAAACAGGCGCCGGCCAGCATGGCGTGGCCACGGCGACGATCTGCGCCCGCTATGGCCTGGAATGCGTGGTCTACATGGGCAGCCAGGACATCCTGCGCCAGTCGCCCAACGTCTACCGCATGCACTTGCTCGGCGCGAAAGTGGTGCCGGTGGAAAGCGGCTCGAAGACGCTGAAAGACGCGCTCAACGAAGCGCTGCGCGATTGGGTCACGAACGTCGAGAACACGTTCTACATCATCGGCACGGTCGCGGGCCCGCACCCCTACCCGACGATGGTGCGCGACTTTCAGCGTGTCATCGGCGACGAATGCCTGACGCAGATGCAAGAGTCGATCGGGCGCCAGCCCGACGCCGTGCTCGCCTGCGTGGGCGGCGGCAGCAACGCGATGGGGCTGTTCTACCCGTACATCGAACACGCGGCAACGCGGCTGATCGGCGTCGAGGCGGCAGGGCAGGGCCTGGCGAGCGGCAAGCATGCGGCTTCGTTGAGTGCCGGGTCGCCCGGCGTGCTGCACGGCAACCGCACCTACCTGCTGCAAGACGAGAACGGCCAGATCACCGAGACGCATTCGATCTCGGCGGGGCTGGACTACCCCGGCGTCGGCCCCGAACACGCGTACCTGAAAGACATCGGCCGCGCCGAATACGTGGCCATCACCGACGACGAGGCGCTCGCGGCGTTTCACCGCCTGTGCCGCACCGAGGGCATCATTCCCGCGCTCGAATCGAGCCACGCGGTGGCCTACGCAATGAAGCTCGCCGCGACGATGGCTCCCGACAAGCACCTGCTCGTCAACCTGTCCGGCCGCGGCGACAAGGACATCGGCACGGTGGCAGACCTCTCCGGCGCCGAGTTCTATTGCCGCCCGTCGTGCCGCGGCCAGAACGTCAAGGGTGGCGATGCCACGTTGCGGGGTGCGAAATGAGCCGCATCGCCGCGACCTTCGCGCAGCTTCAAGCGCGCGGGCGCAAGGCGCTCATCCCGTACATCGCCGCCGGCGACCCGTACGCCGACGCGACCGTCGACATCATGCGCGCGATGGCGCAGGCGGGCGCGGACCTGATCGAACTGGGCGTGCCGTTCTCCGACCCGATGGCCGATGGCCCGGTGATCCAGAAGGCCACCGAGCGCGCGCTCGCCAAGGGCATCGGCATGCGCCAGGTGCTGGGCTACGTGCGCGAGTTCCGGCTGCACGATTCGACCACGCCCGTCGTGTTGATGGGCTATGCCAATCCGATCGAGCGCTATGGCAGCGAGCGCTTCATCGCCGACGCGCAGGCCGCCGGTGTGGACGGCGTGCTCGTCGTCGACTACCCACCCGAAGAGTGCGAGGCCTTCGTCGGCCAGTTGAAGCGTGCCAAGATCGACCCGATCTTCCTGCTCGCCCCCACCTCGACCGACGCGCGCATTGCGAGCGTCGGTCGGGCTGCGAGCGGCTTCGTCTACTATGTGTCG
Organism: uncultured beta proteobacterium; assembly: GCA_963791595.1. Taxonomy (GTDB): domain Bacteria; phylum Pseudomonadota; class Gammaproteobacteria; order Burkholderiales; family Burkholderiaceae_C; genus JAEMQF01. The sequence continues at coordinate 129,655 of CAWBTF010000002.1, forward strand.
TTGAAGGGCGTGACGGGCGCCGGGCACCTGGACGTCGCGGCGGTCGCGATGGCCATTCCACGCATCAAGGCACATGTCAAAGTGCCGGTCGGTGTAGGCTTTGGCATTCGCGACGGCCAAACCGCGCGGGCGGTGGCCGATGTCTGCGACGCCGTCGTGATCGGTGCGGCGCTGGTGCAACGCCTCGAAGCGTGCTCGCGCGACACCGTGGTGGCTGCGGCGGCCGAGTTCATCGCGACGATCCGCAAGGCATTGGATTCATGACACGAATTTCTCGCATGACGCACAAGGGAGGGCTCGGCAAATGAGTTGGCTCGAAAAACTGCTCCCATCGAAGATCCAGCCCACCGACCCGAGCGAGCGTCGCACGGTTCCTGAAGGGCTCTGGATCAAATGCCCGGCGTGCGAGACGGTGCTCTACAAGACCGACCTCGAGCAGAACATCAACGTCTGCCCGAAATGCGGCCAGCATCACCGCATCGCCGCACGCTCGCGCCTGGATGCGTTTCTTGACCCAGAAGGGCGTTACGAGATCGGCCAGGAAGTGCTTCCCGTCGATCCGCTGAAATTCAAGGACAGCCGCAAGTACCCGGAGCGCCTGCGCGACGCGCTCGAACAAACCGGCGAGACCGATGCCCTGGTCGTGATGGGCGGCGCGGTGCTCAGCATTCCCATCGTCGCCGCTTGCTTCGAGTTCGATTTCATGGGGGGCTCGATGGGATCGGTGGTCGGCGAGCGCTTCGTGCGCGGGGTGGAGGCCGCGTGCGAGCAGAAGACGCCGTTCATCAGCTTCGCCTCCACCGGCGGCGCGCGCATGCAGGAGGGGCTGCTCAGCCTGATGCAGATGGCCAAGACGAACGCCTCGCTGACACGTCTGGCGCAGGCCAAGCTGCCGTACATCAGCGTGCTCACCGACCCGACGATGGGCGGCGTGTCGGCGAGCTTCGCGTTCGTCGGCGACGTCGTGATGGCCGAGCCGAAGGCGCTGATCGGCTTTGCCGGGCCGCGCGTCATCGAGAGCACGGTGCGCGAGAAGCTGCCCGAGGGCTTTCAGCGTGCCGAGTTCCTGCTCAAGACCGGCGCGATCGACATGATCGTCGACCGCCGCGAAATGCGCGCGACGGTCGCGCGTGCGATCGCGATGCTGCAGCGCCTGAGCTCCGACGCGATGGCCTGACGGAACCGTCTTGACGGGTTTGCACGGGTCCACGCGCGATCTGCCGACCACGCTCGACGGCTGGCTCGCGCGCTGCGAGCGCTTGCACGCGAAAGACATCGACCTTTCGCTCGAGCGCGTCCACGTCGTCAAGGAACGCTTGGGCCTGCGCTTCCAGACGCCGGTCATCACCGTCGCCGGAACCAACGGCAAGGGCTCGACCTGCGCGATGCTCGAAGCGATCGCGCTCGCCGCGGGCTACCGCGTCGGCGCCTACATCAAGCCGCACCTGGTGCACTTCGAAGAGCGCTGCCGGATCGGTGGGCGGAGCAGCACGGCAGACTCGTTGCTGGAGCACTTCGCCGCTGTTGAGGAAGCACGCGGCGAGTGGGCGCTGACATCGTTCGAGTTCACGACACTCGCGATTCTGCGCTTGCTGTCGCGCTCGCCGCTTGACCTGGTGATTCTCGAGGTCGGACTGGGCGGCCGCTTCGACGCGGTGAACGCCGTCGACGCCGACTGCACCATCATCACCAGCATCGACATCGACCACACCGAATTCCTGGGCTCGACGCGCGAAGCCATCGGCTTCGAAAAAGCCGGCGTGATGCGCCCCGGCAAACCGGCGATCGTCAGCGACCCCGTGCCACCGGCCAGCCTGGTCGAGCACGCCAAGGCCATCGGCGCGGACCTGCGCTGCATCGGCCGCGATTTCCACTACAGCGGAGATGCGCGGCAATGGAACTGGTCCGGTCGCAGCCAGCGCTTCAGCGGGCTGGCGTATCCGGCCCTGCGCGGCGCAAACCAGTTGCTCAACGCAGCCGGCGTGCTCGCCGCGTTCGAGGCGATGCGCGACGTGCTCGCCGTGTCGGCGCAGGCGGTGCGCAGCGGCTTGGCACAGGTCGAGTTGCCCGGGCGTTTTCAGATCGTCGCGGGCCAGCCGACGCTGGTGCTCGACGTCGCGCACAACCCGCACGCCGTGGCCGCGCTCGCGCACAACCTGGACCGCATGGGTTTTCACCCGCGCACCCACGCCGTGTTCGGCGCGATGCGCGACAAGGACATCGCGGCGATGCTGGAGCGCATCGCGCCCCTGGTTGATGCGTGGTACTTGACCGATCTGGCGACGCCGCGCGCGGCGCGCGCGACCGAGTTGGAGCAGGCGGTTCAGCGCTGGCGCGCGCAGCGTTCGCCGCAGGCAGCAACGGCCCCGTCCAGCTGCCATGCCGACCCGGCGCAAGCCCTGCGCGCCGCGCTCGCCGCGAGTGACCCCGCTGATAGAATCGTCGTCTTCGGATCGTTCTACACCGTGGGCGGCGTGTTGAAGAGCGGCCTGCCCCGATTGAGCGCCACACACCTGGGTTGAACGCCTAAGCGGCGGATCGTCGCCGCGGCCCATCCGCCCCATTCATCACACGTTTCTCAGCTCGATGGCCCAATCGAAATCGGCTTCGGTCGACACCGTGCAGCAGGCGCGCACCAAGGCCCGGCAGCGCCTGATCGGCGCGGTGGTGCTGCTGCTCGTGGGCATCATCGGTTTTCCGCTCGTGTTCGAAACCCAGCCGCGGCCGATTCCGGTGGACGTGGCGATCGAAATCCCGCGCAAAGACACCGCCGCGCCCTTGCAGGCGCCGGGGCAGCGTGCCGCGCCGGCAGCGAGCGGCACCGTGTTGCCGGCGAGCCCGAACGCCGCGCGCGGCGGTGAGGCTGCCGTGCCGAGCGCCGCTCCGGCCAAGCCCACCACAACGCCGGCGACCCCCGTGGCTGCTCCCGCACCGGTAACCACTCCCGCCACCCCAGCAGTGCCGACGGCGCGGCCCAAACCGGCGGCGGAGCCGAGTTCCCCACCTGCCGCAACCTCGCCGGCGGCGACCGCGCCCGCTGCGACGCCACCCTCCGCGACGACGCTTCCCGCCACCGCGGCCGCACCCGGCGTCGAAGAGCCCGGCCGCTTTGTCGTGCAAGTCGGCGCTTTCGCCGACGCCGCCGCCGTGCAGTCGATCCGCAGCCGCGCTGAAAAGCTCGGCCTGAAGACCTACACCCAGGTGGCCGAGACGGTGGCGGGGAATCGAACCCGCGTTCGCATCGGGCCCTTTGCCACGCGCGAAGCGGCCGAACGCGCGGCCGCCAAAGCCAAGGCGGGCGGCTTGAGCGCCGTGGTGCTGACGCTGTGAGGGTCGCACCTTGAACCCGCTGTCAATGTGGCTCGACGTCCTGCTCGGCCTGACGGTGCTGATCTCGATGGGCATCGGCATCATGCGCGGCCTGTTGTTCGAAATGCTTTCGGCGCTGGGCTGGGTCGTCGCCTACTTCGCCGCGCAGTGGCTCGCACCCCACCTCGTGCCCTACCTTCCATCGGCGGTGACCGGTGCCGGCTTGCGCCACGGCATCGCCTTCGGCGTCACCTTCGTTGCCGTGTTATTGGGCTGGAGCCTGATGTCGCGCGCGCTGCGCATGCTGGTTCGCGGCTCGCCGATGAGCGGCACCGACCGCATGCTCGGCGCGGGCTTCGGCCTGGCGCGGGGCGTCGTGCTGCTGCTCGCGCTGGCCACCGTGATTCGGCTGACGCCGCTGGTGGAGGCACCGGCATGGCGCCAATCCACCGCGGTGGCTTGGCTGGAAGCGGCGCTGCGCGGGTTGAGGCCCGTGTTGCCGAGCGACATCTCGCGCCACCTTCCAGCCTGAGCGACTCCTTGCGCGACCTCAGCAACCGAGACTGACACCATGTGCGGCATCGTCGGCGTGATCGCCAAGGACCCGGTCAACCAGTTGATCTACGACGCGCTGTTGCTGCTGCAGCACCGCGGGCAAGACGCCGCCGGCATCGTGACGATGCAGGGCACGAAGTGCTTCATGCACAAGGCGCGCGGCATGGTGCGCGACGTGTTCCGCACGCGCAACATGCGCGGCCTGGTTGGCAATGTTGGCCTCGGTCAGGTGCGCTACCCGACGGCGGGCAACGCCTACAGCGAAGAGGAGGCGCAGCCGTTTTACGTGAACGCGCCGTTCGGCATCGTCCTCGTGCACAACGGCAATCTCACGAACGCGGCGGCGCTGAAACGCGAATTGATCGCGGTCGACCAGCGCCACATCAACACCGAGAGCGACACCGAGGTGCTGATCAACGTGCTCGCGCACGAGCTGCAAAGCGCGGCGCAAGGCGTCGAGTTGACGCCGGACGCGGTGTTCCGTGCAGTGGCCGCGGTGCATCGGCGCCTCAAGGGCTCGTACGCCGTCGTCGCCTTGATCGCCGGCTATGGGCTGCTGGCGTTTCGCGATCCCTTCGGCATCCGGCCGCTGTGTTTCGGCCAGGGCGAGGGGCCGAGCGGCCCGGCCTGGGTGGTCGCGAGCGAATCGGTCGCGATCGAAGGCACCGGGCACCACGCGCTGCGCGACGTGGCGCCCGGCGAAGCGGTCTTCGTCGACCTGCAAGGCAAGATGCTGTCGCGTCAATGCGCCGACAACCCGAGTCTCAATCCGTGCATGTTCGAGTTCGTCTACCTCGCGCGGCCCGACTCGGTGATGGACGGCGTGTCGGTCTACCAGGCGCGCCTGAACCTGGGTGAAACACTCGCGCAGCGCCTGATTTCGACAATGCCGCCGAGCGAGATCGATGTCGTCGTGCCGATCCCGGAATCGAGCCGGCCCTCCGCGATGCAACTCGCGCAGCGCATCGGCAAACCCTACCGCGAAGGCTTCGTGAAGAACCGATACGTCGGGCGCACCTTCATCATGCCGGGGCAGGGCGTGCGCGCGAAATCGGTGCGGCAAAAGCTGAACGCCATCGGCGTCGAGTTCAAGGGCCGCAATGTGTTGCTCGTCGACGACTCCATCGTGCGCGGCACCACGTCGAAAGAAATCGTGCAGATGGCGCGCGACGCCGGCGCGCGCAAGGTCTACATGGCGTCGGCCGCGCCGCCGGTGCGCTACCCCAACGTCTACGGCATCGACATGCCCACGCATTCGGAGCTGATCGCGCATAACCGCAGCATCGAAGAGATCCGCAAATTCATCGGCGCCGATGCGTTGATCTACCAGGATGTCGCGGCGATGAAGAAGGTGGTCGGCGCGCTGAACCCGGCGATTCGCGGCTTCGAGGCATCGTGCTTCGACGGCGTCTACATCACCGGCGACGTGAGCGCGGAAGACTTCGCGACGCTCGCCGCACAGCGTAGCGCGCAGGGCGAAGAAGAAGACGGCACCGACCGCACGCGCCTGGTGCTGCAAGGCGCGGCGCAGCAGGGCTAGGACAGGGCACTGATGATGCGCCGCGTCCGCACCCGCATCGCGCCTTCGCCCACCGGTTTCCTGCACCTGGGAACGGCGCGCACGGCGCTGTTCTGCTGGGCCTTCGCGCGGCACCACGGCGGCGACTTCATTCTGCGCATCGAAGACACCGACGAAGCGCGCTCGACGCAAGAGGCGGTGGACCAGATCGTCGCCGCGATGAAGTGGCTGCGCCTGGACTACGACGAAGGGCCGTTCTTCCAGATGCGGCGGCTCGAGCGCTACCGCGAAGTCATCGCGAGCATGCTGCAAGCGGGCACGGCGTACCGCTGCTATTGCTCGCCGCAGGAGCTGGAGGCGATGCGCGAGGCGCAGCGCGCGCGCGGCGAAAAGCCGCGCTACGACGGGCGCTGGCGGCCTGAGCCAGGGAAAACGCTGCTGGCGCCGCCGAGCGACGTCGCGCCCGTGGTGCGCTTCAGGAATCCGCTTGGGGGCGTCGTCACCTGGAACGACATGGTGAAGGGCCCGATCAGCATCGGCAACCAGGAACTCGACGACCTGATCATCGCGCGCCCGGCCGCCAACGGCGCCGCGAACGCGGGCGCGGTGGGAACGCCGACCTACAACTTCTGCGTCGTCGTCGACGATCTCGACATGCAGATCAGCCACGTCATCCGCGGCGACGACCATGTGAACAACACCCCGCGCCAGATCAACATCCTGCGCGCGCTCGGCGCCGAGTTGCCCGAATACGGCCATGTACCGATGATCCTCGGCCCCGACGGCGACAAGCTCTCCAAGCGTCACGGCGCCGTCAGCGTGACCCAGTACGAGGCCGACGGCTACCTGCCCGACGCGATGGTGAATTACCTCGCGCGCCTGGGCTGGAGCCACGGCGACGACGAACTGTTCGACCGCGAGCAACTGGTGCGCTGGTTCGACGGCAAGCACCTGTCGCGCAGCCCGGCGCAGTGGGACGTGGCGAAATTGAACTGGGTGAACTCGCAGTTGATCAAGAAGGTCGAGCTCGGCTCGCTCGTGCCGCTCGTCGCCGAGCAATTGGCGCGCCGCGAGTTGAAGGTGCCCCACGACGCACCGCTGGCCGCAATGTGCGCCTTGTTTCGAGACCGCTGCGCCACCACCGCCGAACTCGCGGAGTGGCTCGGCATGTATTTCGCCGAGGTTGCACCGAGCGAGCAGGATCGTGCGACCCACGTTACACCTCAGTTGCGGCCCGCGCTGCTGGCACTGAGCCAGCAGTTGGCGGACGTGGCGTGGGACAAGGCGTCGATCGCCCAGGCGATCAAGACCGTGCTCGGCGCGCACAACCTGAAGATGCCGCAGCTCGCCCACGCCGTGCGCGTGCTCGTCTGCGGGCGGGCCCAGACCCCGGCGATCGACGCCGTGCTCGAGTTGTTCTCCCGCGAAACGGTGCTGGCGCGTTTGCAGCGGGCCTGAAGCCGATAACGCTGGCTATAATTCCGCTCTTTCCCGAATTGCGCGGGTGTGGTTTTTTGGATTTGTCGGGGGTATAGCTCAGCTGGGAGAGCGCTTGCATGGCATGCAAGAGGTCAGCGGTTCGATCCCGCTTACCTCCACCAACAAGCTCGAAGGATGCTGGCGCAATGAAGGTAGCAATGGTTTTCTGTCCCCTTCGTCTAGAGGCCTAGGACACCACCCTTTCACGGTGATTACAGGGGTTCGAATCCCCTAGGGGACGCCAACACGGCGGGCGCAGTGCAAGACGCGGCCCGCGAAACGACACAGAGAAGTGCAAGACCTGGAGTGGTAGTTCAGTTGGTTAGAATACCGGCCTGTCACGCCGGGGGTCGCGGGTTCGAGCCCCGTCCACTCCGCCAATAAGAATCAACGGGCCGCAGCAGAAATGTTGCGGCCCGTTGTCATTGGCGCTAGATGAACTCTGTTGGTTGCCGCCTGATGGATACCCAGCGCCTCCTTTCTTACGCGATCCCCGACGTCGAGCAGCGCTACACCGAGCGCGACACGATGCTCTACGCGCTCGGCCTCGGCCTGGGCGCGGACCCGCTCGACGAGACCGAGCTGCGCTTCGTTTACGAGCGCGAGCTGGTGGCGCTGCCGACGATGGCCGTCGTGCTCGGACAAAGTGGCCCGTGGAGCGCCGACCCCAGCTTCGGCATCGACCGTCCACGCGTGCTGCACGCAGCGATGGAGGTGCTGCTCGAACGGCCCTTGCCCACGGCGGCGCATGTGCGCGCCAGCGAGAAGGTGCTGGCGCTGCTCGACAAGGGCCTCGAGAAGGGCGCGCTGATGGTGACGGAACGCCGCATCGTCCACGCCGCAAGTGGGCAGGCGCTGGCCCGGCTGCGCTCCACGGCAATGCTGCGCGGCAACGGCGGCGGTGGCGAAGCGTTCGGCAGCGTGCCGGGCGCGCATGTCATGCCGCAGCGCCCGCCGGATCGCACGCGCGACGTGCCGACGCTGCCGCGCCAGGCGCTCATCTACCGCCTGAGCGGCGACTACAACCCGCTGCACGCCGACCCCGCGCTCGCGCGCTCAGTCGGCTTCGAGCGCCCCATCCTGCACGGTCTGTGCAGCTTCGGCATTGCCGTCGCGTCGTTGATCCGCGACTGGTGCGGCGGCGATCCGCGCCGATTGCGGCGCATGGCGGTGCGTTGGACGGCGCCGGTGCTGCCGGGAGACACGCTGCGCATCGAGAGCTGGCGCGACGGGCCGCAGCTGTCGTTTCGCGCGTTCGTCGCGCAGCGTGAAGTCAAAGTGATGGACTACGGCGTCGCCGAATTTTTCTGACTCTTCCGCAGAGGCCCCATGAACGACAAAATCGTGCGCATCGGCGGCGCCTCGGGTTTCTGGGGCGACAGCGCAATCGCCGCGCCGCAACTCGTGCAAGGCGCGCAGCTCGACTACCTGACGTTCGACTATCTGGCCGAGCTGACGATGTCGATCCTGTCGCGCAACCGCGCGAAGAATCCTGCGACGGGCTACGCGGACGACTTCGTCGACGTCGCGATGCGCAGCGTGCTCGGCGAAGTGGCCAAGCGCGGCATCAAGGTACTGTCCAACGCCGGCGGCGTGAACCCGCGCGCCTGCGCCGACGCACTGCGCAAGCTCGCTGCGGAACAAGGCGTGGCGTTAAAAATTGCCGTCGTGGAAGGCGACGATCTGCTGCCGCAGTTGCTGGCGCTTCGATCCGCCGACGTGCGCGACCTGCACGACGGCCGCACGCTGCCGGCGCGTCTGCTCAGCGCCAACGCCTACTTCGGCGCGTGGCCGATCGTGCAGGCGCTGCGCCAGGGCGCGCAGGTCGTGATCACCGGGCGCTGTGTCGACAGCGCGCTGCCGCTGGCGGCTCTGATCCACGAATTCGACTGGGCGATGGACGATTTCGACCGGCTCGCTGCCGGCAGCCTGGCCGGCCACCTGATCGAATGCGGGCCGCAGGGAACAGGGGGCCTGTTCACCGACTGGGAACAGGTTCCTGATTGGGACAACATCGGCTACCCGGTGATCGAGTGCCGAGCCGACGGCAGCTTCGTCATCACCAAGCCCGAAGGCCACGGGCGGCCTGGTGACGCCGGCGACGGTGGCCGAGCAGATGCTCTACGAAATCGGCGACCCCGGCGCCTACCTGCTGCCCGACGTGAGCTGCGACTTCACGGGCGTGCGCATGGAACAGGTGGGCGCGCAGCAGGTTCGGGTCTCGGGCGCGCGTGGCCGCGCACCGACGGACCAATACAAGGTGTGCGCCACCCACGCCGACGGCTGGCGCTGCGTCATCAACGTCACCGTGGTCGGCGGCCGGGCCGAAGCGAAGGCCCGGCGCATCGCCGAAGCGGTACTGACGCGCACGCGCCGCATGATGAGCGAGCGCGGCATCAATGACTATCGGCGCGTGTACCAGGAGATCATTGGCACCGAAGCCTTGTTCGGCCCGCATTCGCGCGTGCCGCATTCGCGCGAAGTGATCCTGCGGCTGGTCGTGGAGCACGACGACGCGAAGGCGCTCGAGATCATCGCGAGCGAGATCGCATCGGCCGGCGTGTCGTGGGCGCCGGGTTTGTCGAGCACCGGCGGCGGGCGCGCGCGCGCCGTGCCGATCGTGCGACTGTTTTCGTTCCTGTGGCCCAAGGTGGAAGTTCCGGCGACGGTGGCCATCGGCGACGCGGGTGCCGAGGCGGTGCCGGCCCCCGACGCGCGCGCCGACGCGGTGCCATCGAGCGGAGCGGCTTCAACCGCGATCGCGCGCGAGAAGCCGACGCGCAGCGTCTACGGTGCCTTCCCGGGCAACGACGAAAGCCAAGGTGTCGAAGTGCCGCTCGAACGCATCGCCCATGGCCGCAGCGGCGACAAGGGCGACAGCGTGAACATCGGCATCATCGCGCGCCACCCGAAGTGGCTGCCGGTGCTGAGCGAGCAGTTGACCTCGCAGCGCGTGCAGGCCTACTTTTCGCACCTGGTGAAGGGCCCCGTGCAACGCTTCGACGTTCCGGGAATTCACGCCTTCAACTTCCTGCTGATGGCGGCGCTCGACGGCGGCGGCATGGCCTCGCCGCGCAGCGACCCCCTGGGCAAAGGTTTCGCGCAAATGCTGCTGGATCTGCCGCTGCACGTGCCGCGCAGCCTGCTCGCGGATTGAGTCCCGCTCAACTCAATGCGGCGGCGGCTTCTTGCGCAGCCCGCACCTCGACGCGAACCTGCTCCGTCAGCTCCGCCTTCAGTTCGGTGAACTGCGGGCTCGTCTTCACCGAGTAGTGGCGCGGGTGAGGCAGGTTCACGGCGCGGTCGAGCTTGATGCGCCCGGGGCGTGCGCTCATCACGACGACGCGGCTCGCCATGAACACCGATTCGTCGATGTCGTGCGTGACGAACAGCACCGTCTTGCGCTCGCTCTCGTTGTCGCCCTCCCAGATGCCCAGCAGCAGCTCCTGCATCAGCTCGCGCGTCTGGTGATCGAGCGCGCCGAAGGGTTCGTCCATCAACAGCATGCGCGGGTTGTTCGCGAGCGCGCGCGCGATCGCGGTGCGTTGCTGCATGCCGCCTGAGAGCTGCTTGGGGAAGTGGTTCTCGAAGCCTTGCAAGCCAACCTTCGCCAGAAAGCCGTTCGCGACGTGCAACTGCTCGTCGCGCTTCAAGCCACGCTCGCGCAGGCCGAAGCAGACGTTGTCGAGCACGCTCAGCCAGGGAAACAGCGTGTAGCTCTGGAACACCATGCCGCGGTCGGCTCCCGGACCTTCGATGCGTCGGCCGTCGAGCAGCACCTCGCCGGTGGTCTGCGTCTCCAGGCCGGCGACGATGCGCAGCAGCGTGCTCTTGCCGCAGCCGCTGGGGCCGAGGATCGTGATGAAGTCGTTTTCCGCCACGTCGAGGTCGGTCGCTTGCAGCGCCAGCGTTTCGCGCTCGCGTGTCTTGAAGCGCTTCGAGACGCCGCGGATTGTCAGGATCGTACTCATCTGAACCTCAGCGCCCCAGCTGTGCCCACGGGAACAGCCGCAGGTTGACCCACTTGAAAGCGAAGTCGCTGACCAGGCCGATCAGGCCGATCACGATGATGCCGAAAATGATCTGGTCGGTGGCGAGCAGCGCCTGGCTGTCGGTGATCATGTGGCCGATGCCACTCGACGCGCCGATCAACTCGGCAACGATCACGTAGGTCCACGCCCAGCCGAGCACCATGCGCAGGATTTCGGCGATCTCCGGCGCGGCGCCGGGGATCAGCACGCGGCGGATCAGGCCGCGGTCGCTCACACCCAGCGTGTACGCCGCCTCCACGAGGTCGCGCCGCGTGTTGCCCACCGTGACCGAGATCATCAGCACCAGCGAGAAGAAGCTGCCGATGAATATCACCGCGAGCTTCTGCGCCTCGCCGATGCCGGCCCAGAGGATCAGCAGCGGAATGAACGCGGACGCCGGCAGGTAGCGCGCGAACGACACGAAGGGCTCGAAAAAAGCCTCGACCGGTTTGTACGCGCCCATCGCCACGCCCAGCGGCAAGGCCAGCGCCGCGGCGATGACGAAGCCGCCGACGACGCGCCACACCGTCATGCCGATGTCGTAGGCGAAGCCGTATTTGCTGAGCAGCGTCACACCTGAGCGCAGCATCGTCAGCGGGTCGGCGAGAAACGTCTTCTGCACGAAGCCGCCGAACGTGGCGACAGACCATGCCGCGACGAACACCACGAAGAAAGCGACGCCGAGCGCGACGCGTGTTGCCGGCTCGACGGGCGTGAGGGGTTTCATCGGTGCCGTGCCCTCGCGCTCACCCTCACCCCGGCCCTCTCCCGCGAGCGGGAGAGGGAGAGGGAGAGGGAGGAATCGCATCGCGCGCTCACTTCAGGAAGCGCGTGTCGGCGAGCTTGGACAGGTCCGGAATCTGGCGAATGATGCCCGCCTCCAGCAGCAGCTCAGCCGCTTCCTTGCTGAACTGCAAGTGCTCGCCGGCAAAGAACTTCTGGTTCGCGTCGCGGTCCTGCCAGCGCAAGTAGGCCTGGCTCTTTTCGAACGTCGCGGCGTCTTGTTTGACGTCGGCACCCATGATTTGGAAACTCTTCGCCGGCTCGGCCTTGATCATCGCGACAGCGTCGAAGTAGGCGTCGGCCAGTGCCTTCGCGGCTTTCGGGTTGTCGGATAGGAACTTCGGCGTGCAGCCGAAGGTGTCCATGATCATCGGATAGTCGAGCGTCGTCGCGATGATCTTGCCGGCCTCGGGCTTGGCGCGCACCGCGCCGAGGTAGGGCTCGTAGGTCATCGCGGCGTCCACGCCGTCGGTGCCGGCGATCATCGCGTTCGCGGCGGCCTGCGGTTCCAGATTCACGACCTTCACGTCTTTCACCGACATGCCGTTTTTCTTCAGCATCCACGCGAGCGTGAAGTAGGGCGCCGTGCCCGGCGCGCTGGCGGCGACGGTCTTGCCTTTGAGGTCGCTGATCTTCGTGATGCCGGGCTTGACGACCATGCCGTCGGCGCCGAAGCTCTTGTCGAGCTGAAAGATCTGCGTCGTCGCCACGCCGTTGGCGTTCCAGACGATCCAGGTCTCCACCGTCGTCGCCGCGCACTGCACGTCGCCCGAGGCGATGGCCAGATGCCGGTCTTTCTGCGGAATCTTCTTGATCGTCACGTCCAGGCCGTGTTTCTTGAACAGGCCCGCGTCGCGCGCGAGCGTGAGCGGCGCAAAGCCGGTCCAGCCCGACATCGCGAGCGTGACCTTGGTTTCCTGGGCTTGGGCGGTAGCTGGCCAGCAGGGCGCCGGCAATCATCGCCAGCGCGGTTTGAATCTTCTTCATGCTCACTCCTCGGTTCGGATGGTGGGGATAGGGTGGATGCAATGATCGCGGCTCAGGCCGCGACCCACAGCGCGGGCAAACCCGGCAACGAACGAAACACGCGCGACAATGCGCCTTGCGTGACGAGCGTCGTCGCGTGTTCGATGTCGGGCGCCAGAAAGCGGTCGCGCTCGATCATCGGGCTCACTGCACGAAGCAAGGCATGTGCCTGCTCCAGCGGAGCGCTGCTGCGCAGCGGGCGCAGAAAGTCGATGCCCTGCGCCGCCGCGAGCAACTCGATGCCCAGAATGTGCGCCGTGTTCGTGATCATCGGCAGCAGGCGCCGTGCCGCGAACGTGGCCATCGACACATGGTCTTCCTGGTTCGCCGAGGTCGGCAGCGAATCGACGCTTGCCGGATGCGCGAGCGATTTGTTTTCCGAGGCGAGCGACGCTGCGGTCACATGCGCGATCATCAAGCCGCTGTTCAGTCCCGGGTCGCGCGTCAGGAACGGCGGCAGGCGCGACACGCCGGAGTCGATCAGCATCGCGATGCGCCGTTCGGCGATGGCGCCGACTTCGGCGATCGCCAGCGCGCAGCCGTCGGCGGCCAGCGCCACCGGTTCGGCGTGGAAATTGCCGCCGGAGATCATTTCTCCCGTGTCCGCCAGCACCAGTGGGTTGTCGGTGACGGCGTTCGCCTCGCACAGCAGCACGCGCGCGACATGGCGCAACTGGTCCAGGCACGCGCCCACGACCTGCGGCTGGCAGCGCAGACAATAGGGGTCTTGCACGCGGTCGTCGCCTTCGAGGTGCGAGCGGCGGATCGCGCTGCCTTCGAGCAAGGCGCGGTAATACATCGCCACGTCGATCTGCCCCGGCTGGCCACGCAATGCGTGGATGCGCGGATCGAACGGCCCGTCACTGCCGCGCGCGGCGTCGACCGTGAGCGCGCCGATCACCAGGGCCGACTCGAGCACCGGCTCGAAGCTGAACAGCGCGTGCAGCGCCAGTGCAGTGGACACCTGCGTGCCGTTGATCAGCGCCAGGCCTTCCTTCGCGGCGAGAACGAGCGGCGCGATGCCGGCTTCGCGCAGCACCGGCGCTGCCGGGCGGCGCACGCCATCGACCAGAAACTCGCCTTCGCCGAGCAACGCCAGCGTCATGTGCGACAGCGGCGCGAGGTCGCCGGACGCGCCCACCGACCCCTGGCTCGGGACACAAGGCACGAGGCCGGCGTTGTAGACGGCAAGAAGCGTGTCGATCACCTCGGGCCGCACGCCCGACGCGCCGCGCGCGAGGCTCGCGGCTTTGAGTGCGAGCATCAGGCGCACGACCTGCGGCGCGAGCGGCTCGCCCACGCCCACCGAGTGCGAGCGAATCAGGTTCACTTGCAGCGTCGCGAGATCGCCTTCGCTGATGCGCGTTGATGCGAGCTTGCCGAAACCGGTGTTGACGCCGTAGACGGGAGCGTTTCCCGACGCAGCGCGCTGCACCACCGCGGCGGACGCGTGGATGCCGGGCAGCGCCGCGGGGTCGAGCCGCAGCGCCGCGCCGCCTGCGCGAATCGCGAGCAACTCGTCGAGAGTCAGCGCGCCTGGTCGCAGCAGCATCACGCGCCGATCATCGGCAGGTTCAGCCGCTGCTCGCGCGCGCAGCGCACGGCGTCGTCGTAGCCGGCGTCGGCGTGGCGCATCACGCCGGTGGCGGGGTCGTTCCACAGTACGCGCTCGATGCGCTTGGCGGCGGCGTCGCTGCCGTCGCAGACGATCACGACGCCGGCGTGCTGCGAGTAGCCCATGCCGACGCCGCCGCCATGGTGAATGCTGACCCAGGTGGCGCCGCCGGCGGTGTTGAGCAAGGCGTTGAGCAGCGGCCAGTCGGACACCGCATCGCTGCCGTCGCGCATCGCCTCGGTCTCGCGGTTCGGCGATGCGACCGAGCCTGAATCGAGGTGGTCGCGGCCGATCACGATCGGCGCCTTCAACTCACCCGACTTGACCATCTCATTGAACGCGAGGCCCGCGCGGTGCCGCTCACCCAGGCCAATCCAGCAAATGCGAGCCGGCAGGCCCTGGAACGCGATGCGCTGCGCTGCCATGTCGAGCCAGCGGTGCAGGTGCGCGTCTTGCGGGAACAGCTCTTTCATCTTCGCGTCGGTCTTGGCGATGTCTTGCGGGTCGCCCGACAGCGCCACCCAGCGAAACGGCCCCTTGCCGCGGCAGAAGAGGGGCCGGATGTAGGCGGGAACGAAGCCCGGAAAATCGAACGCGTTCTTCACGCCTTCATCGAACGCGACCTGGCGGATGTTGTTGCCGTAGTCGACCGTGGGGATGCCCAGCGCCTGAAAACCGAGCATCGCCTGCACGTGAACCGCGCAACTGCGCGCCGCGGCGCCGCGCAGCGCGGAGTGCTGCGCCGAGTCGGCCTGCGCGGTGCGCCAGCGGTCCACACTCCAGCCGGCGGGCAGGTAGCCGTTCACGAGGTCGTGCGCCGAGGTTTGGTCGGTGACCAGGTCGGGTTTCATTCCGCCCGCCGAACTGGGCAACTTCGCGCGCCTGAGCAACTCGGGCAGCATCTCGGCGGCGTTGCCGAGCAGGCCGATCGAGACGGCTCGTCTCTCTGCCGTGTGCTTCTTGATGCGCATCAGCGCGTCGTCGAGGTTGCTCGCCTGCTCGTCGAGGTAACGCGAACGCAGCCGGAAATCGATTCGCGACTGCTGGCATTCGATGTTCAGCGAGCACGCACCAGCGAACGTGGCCGCGAGCGGCTGCGCGCCGCCCATGCCGCCGAGGCCCGCGGTGAGAATCCAGCGCCCGCCCAGATCACCCCCGTAATGCTGGCGGCCGGCTTCGACGAAGGTCTCATAAGTGCCCTGCACGATGCCCTGGCTGCCGATGTAGATCCACGAGCCGGCGGTCATCTGGCCGTACATCATCAGGCCCTTGCGGTCCAGCTCGTGGAAGTGCTCCCAGGTCGACCACTTCGGCACCAGGTTCGAGTTGGCAATCAATACTCGCGGCGCGTCGACATGGGTGCGAAACACCCCCACCGGCTTGCCCGACTGGACGAGCAGCGATTCGTCTTCGCGCAACCCGCGCAGCGCTTTCAGGATTGCCTCGAAACACTCCCAGTTGCGGGCGGCCTTGCCGATGCCGCCGTAGACGACCAGCGCGTCGGGGTTCTCCGCCACTTCGGGGTCGAGGTTGTTCTGGATCATGCGGTACGCCGCTTCGATGAGCCAGTTCTTGCACGTCAACTGCGTGCCGCGCGGCGCACGCACGGGGTGTGGTTGGGCGAGGTGGGTGGCGCTGGACAGGTCGGTCATCGCGGTCTCCTTGTGGGTGGGGCCGGCGCGGGTGCAAACCCACCATGCCGGCAAACACGCTTGCGAATGAAGTCTGAACTGTAAGGCCATGAACTCTACTTGTCTAGACAAGCCTAGTCAAGTAAAGTCTCGTTCATGGTTTCCCCCAGCCCGCGACCCTTTGGCGCACCCCTGCGGCCCGCGCGCGCGGCGGCTCGTGCCCCGCGCACCGCGCTGGCTGCCGCCGCCGCCGCCGCTGCGGCGCCGGCCGCGCCCTACGCCCGGGTCAAGCTGTACCTGAAGCAGCAACTCGCGCTCGGGCGCTGGCCGCCGAACACGCTGATGCCGTCCGAGGCCGAACTCGTCGCCCAATTCGCGGTGAGCCGCATGACGGTGAACCGCGCGCTGCGCGAACTGCAAGGCGAAGGGATGGTGCACCGCGTGCAGGGTGTGGGCACCTTTGCCGCGCCGCTGCACCGGGTGTCGTCGACGCTGACGATTCGCGACCTGCACGAAGAAATTCTGGCACGCGGCCACAGCCACGAGGCGCGCGTGCACGTGGCGCGCGAGGAAGCCGCGCCCGCCGCGCTGGCCACGCAGCTCGGCGTGCAGGCCGGCGAAGCGGTGTTCCACACGCTGATCGTGCACTTCGAAAATGGCGTCGCGATCCAATGCGAAGACCGCTTCGTGAACCCGGCCTGGGCCCCCGACTATCTGAAGAACGATTTCACGCGCATCACCCCGACGCATTACCTGCTGCAGGTGGCGCCGCTGTGGGAGGCTCAGTATTCGATCGAGGCCAGCGCGCCCACGCCGCAAGAGGCGAAGCTGCTGGAGGTCGACGCCGGGGAGCCGTGTCTGGTGATCGTGAGACGCACCATGAGCCGCGGCGTGCCGATCACGCTCGCCCGGCTGGTGCACCCCGGCAAGCGCTACGCTTTGCAGGGAGAATTCAAGCCATGATCGACGCCATAGCCCACGCGAAGCGTACGCTGGCGTTGCGCCAGGCGGCGTCGCCGCGCGTGCGCGAGCGTGTGGACGAGCGCATTGTCCAGGCCTATCAAACCGATGGCGCGGTTTGCATTCGCGGTCTGCTGAGCGCTGCCGAAGTCGGGATTCTGTGCGCCGGCATCGACGCAAACCTCGCTCAGCCCAGCCCACGTGCCAAAGTCGCGAGTCCGGCGGACGACCCGGGTTTGTTCATCGAAGACTTCTGTTGCTGGCAAGACAATCCGCACTACCAGCGCACGATTTTCGAGACCGCTCTGGCCGAGACCGCGGCGCTGCTGATGCGCAGCCGAAGAGCACGCCTGTACCACGACCACATGCTGACCAAAGAGCCCGGCACACGGCAGCCCACGCCGTGGCACCAGGACCAGCCGTACTACAACGTCGAGGGCTTCCAGAACTGCAGCATGTGGATCCCGGTCGATCCGGTGGCGCGGCATTCGACGCTCGAGTTCGTCGCCGGCTCGCACCGCGGCCCGTGGCTGATGCCGCGCTCGTTCATGGACAAACAGGCAAAGTGGTTTCCCGAGGGCAGTCTGGTTGATCTGCCCGATGTGGACGCGCAGCGCGAGCGGATGCGCATCCTGGGCTGGGAACTCGCGCCCGGCGACGTGGTGTGCTTTCACATGCTCGCGTTGCACGCCGCGGCGGGTGTCGATGCCGGGCGGCGGCGCCGCGTGTTTTCGCTGCGCTTTCTCGGCGACGATGCTCGGCACGCACCCCGGCGCTGGGTCACGTCACCCGAGTTCCCGGGGCTCGCCGAGCAGCTGCCCGCAGGCGCACCGATGAACCATCCTCTGTTCCCGCTGCTGTGGGAAGGCCGATGAGCGTGGCGCGAAGTGTCAGCACCATCGACGCTCAATGCGTCGCGCCCACGCCGTGGCGCAACGGCGGCGGACAGACGCGCGAGCTGTTGACTCGGCCTGACGGTGCGCCATGGCAACTGAGGATCAGCCTGGCCGACATCGACCGCGATGGCCCGTTCTCGGCGTTCGCCGACACGCAGCGCTGGTTCGGTGTCGTGGAAGGCGCGGGTGTCGCGCTGCGATTCGAAGACGGCGAGCGCACGGTCACGCCCAATTCGCCGCCCCTCAGCTTTGACGGCGCTGCCGCGCCGGAATGCCGCTTGATCGACGGGCCGACGCGCGACCTGAACCTGATGGTGCGCCAGGGCGCCGCTCTGATGGCCGATGCGCAGGCGCACCAGGACTGGTCCGATTCATTCACTGAACGTGGCCTGTTCACGCTCTGCGATGGCGTGTTGCGCGGCCCGGGTGGCGACACCACGCACCTGGTGGCGCACACGCTGGTGTGGTTTCTCGCGCCCGGCCCGTGCCGCTTCGAGCCGCTGCGCGCGCAGCGTGCCGGCTGGTGGCTCGGATGGGCGGCCACCGGCGGCGCACAGGAGTGACGGCGTGGCGAAAGACCCAACCGTATTCAGCCTGCACCGCGGCACGACGCCGCTGCTCGTCAGCGTGCCGCACGCGGGCACGGAAATCCCCGATGCGCTGCTCGGTGCCTACGTGCCGCGCGCCACCGCCGTGGAAGACACCGACTGGCACCTCGAGCGGCTCTACGCCTTCGTGAAGAAGCTCGGCGCGAGCCTGATCGTGCCGCGCTTCTCGCGCTACGTGATCGACTTGAACCGGCCGCCCGACAACAAGCCGATGTATCCGGGAGCCAACAACACCGAGCTGTGCCCGACGCGCTTTTTCACCGGCGAACCCTTGTACCGCGACGGTGCCGCGCCCGACGCGGCCGAGGTCGCGCGGCGCGTCGACAAATACTGGCGGCCGTACCACGCGGCGCTCGCGCTCGAGCTCGCCCGCCTGAAAGAGTGGCACGGCCACGCCGTGCTGTTCGACGCGCACAGCATCAAGTCGGAGTTGCCGTGGCTGTTCGAGGGGCGCTTGAACGACTTGAACCTGGGCACCGTGGGCGGCACAAGCTGTGCGCCCGAACTGCGCAGCGCGTTGACAAACGTGCTCGAACTGCAACCCTTGTTCACGCAAGTGGTCGATGGGCGCTTCAAGGGTGGTCACATCACGCGCCACTTCGGGAGGCCTTCGCAGGGCATTCATGCGGTGCAGCTCGAGATGTGCTGGTCGTGCTACATGCGCGAGGAACCGCCGTGGGCGTTCGATGCCGAGCGCGCGGCGCGCGTGCAGCCGGTGCTGAAGTCGCTCGTGGGCGCGATGCTCGAGTGGAGGCCGGACGATGACTGAGCCGCGCCGAGAGAAGCTGCTCTGGGCGCCGCGCGCGTGGGTCGGTGGAGGCTGGCGCAGCGGCGTCGTGCTGCGCATCGGCGCAGACGGCTGCTGGTCGGAAGTGAATTGCGACGTTCACGAAGCGCCACGTGATGCGACCGTGCTGACAGGCCCGGTATTGCCGGGAATCGTAAACGCGCACAGCCACGCCTTTCAACGCGCCTTCGCCGGCCTGGCGGAGCGGCGCGAGTCCGACAGCGACGACTTCTGGAGCTGGCGCGACCGCATGTACGGCGTGGCGCTGCGCATCACGCCGGCGCAGTTGCGCGCGATCGCGGCGCAGCTCTTCGTCGAGCTGCTGCAAGGCGGCTACACCCACGTCTGCGAGTTCCATTACCTTCAGCATCAACCGGACGGTCGCGCCTACGCCGACCCCGCTGAGCTGAGCTGGGCGCTGGCCGACGCGGCGCAAGACGCGGGCATTGGCCTGACGGTGTTGCCGGTGCTGTATGAGCGAGCGGGTTTCAGCCAGCCGGCGCTGCGCGACGATCAGCGCCGCTTCGCGACGACTCCGGAATCGGTGCATGCCTTGGCGCGCGGCATCAACGCCGCGCGCCGCACGAACTTGAATGCCGGCATCGCGATCCATTCGCTGCGCGCTGCCTCCCCCAAAGCGATCAAGGGCTTGTTGAAGCAGGTCGCTTCTGACGATCTGCGGCTGCACATTCACGTCGCGGAGCAGACCCGCGAAGTCGATGAATGCGTCGCCGTGACCGGGTTGCGGCCGATCGAGTGGCTGGCCCGCCACTGCGATCTCGATCCGCGATGGCAACTGATTCATGCGACCCATGCGAGCGCGAGCGAAATCGACAGCGTCGCGCGCAGCGGCGCAAGTATCGTGATCTGCCCGAGCACCGAAGCGAACCTGGGCGATGGTCTGCCCGATCTTCCCGGTTGGCTGAACGCCGATGTGCCGATCTCCTTGGGGTCGGACAGCCAGGTCACTCGCAGCTGGCCCGAGGAATTGCGCTGGCTCGAATACGGGCAGCGTTTGGTGCTGCGCCGGCGCAATGTGGCGGCGGTGCCGGGGCCTGGCCAGTCTTCGACGGCAGCGTGTCTATTCAACCTGACCAAGAGCGCCGGAGCGTTGGCGGCGGGCCAACTGGGCTGGGGTTTGCGGCAGGGCGCACGCGCCGATGCGCTGGTGCTCAATCCACGCACGCCAGGTCTGCTCGGCATTCCTGACGAGCAGACGCTGGATGCGCTGATCTTTGCCGTCGACTCACCCGCGATCGCCGCGATCGCCGCGGTTTACGTGGCCGGCGTGCCCAGGGTGGCTGACGGACAGCACCTCGGCGGCGCCGGCATCGCGCAGCGCTTCGAAACAGCGATGCGCGAGCTGTGGCCAGCGAGCTGAATCAGTAGTTCAACCCCATCGCCCCACGCACATCGCGCATCGTGTCGCGGGCCACTGAGCGCGCGCGTTCCGTGCCGGCGTCGACGATGCGGTGCACCTTGGCTGGATCGCGCAGGTACGGCTCGGCGCGTTCGCGCCAGGGCTGCTGTTCGCGCAGCACCGAGTCGATCACCGGCTGTTTGCACTCCAGGCAGCCGATGCCCGCACTCGTGCAGCCCGCGCGTGCCCAGGCTTGCGTCGGTGCGTCGCTGTAGACCTGGTGCAACTGCCACACCGGGCAGAGGTCGGGGTTGCCTGGGTCGGTGCGGCGCACGCGCGCCGGGTCGGTGGCCATCGTCTGGATCTTGCGCTGCACGGCGTCGGGTGCTTCGCGCATCTCGATCGCGTTGCCGTAGCTCTTGCTCATCTTCGTGCCGTCCAGGCCGGGCAGCTTCTTCACTTCGGTGTGCAGCGCCGCGGGCTCGACGAGGATCGTCTTGCCGCTGCCCTTGAGGTGGCCGGCCAGCACTTCGGCGTCGTCGCTGTTCCAGAGCGCGATATTCGCGGCGGCCTTGGCGAGCATGTTCTCGCCCTTGCCCAGCGCCTCGGCGCTGCCGGTTTCGCCGTAGGCCTTGCGCTGTTTCTCGAAGTAGCGCGCGTCGTCTTTCGGAAACTTGGCGAGCGCTTGCGCGACCAGCGCCTCGAAATTCGCCGGCCGACCGTACAGGTTGTTGAAGCGGCGTGCGACTTCGCGCGTCATCTCCACGTGCGACGACTGGTCTTCGCCGACCGGAACGTAGTGTGCCTTGTACATCAGAATGTCGGCCGCTTGCAGCAGCGGGTAGCCGAGAAAACCGTAGGTCGCGAGGTCGCGGTCCTTGAGCTTTTCCATCTGGTCCTTGTAGGTCGGCACGCGCTCCAGCCAACCGAGCGGCGTGCCCATCGCGAGCAGCGTGAACAGCTCGGCGTGTTCGGGCAGGCGGCTTTGCACGAAGATCGTGCACCGGTCCGGGTCGAGCCCGGCGGCGAGCCAGTCAGTGACCA
This sequence comes from uncultured beta proteobacterium, assembly GCA_963791595.1. Classification (GTDB taxonomy): domain Bacteria; phylum Pseudomonadota; class Gammaproteobacteria; order Burkholderiales; family Burkholderiaceae_C; genus JAEMQF01. The sequence goes on from CAWBTF010000002.1 coordinate 151,258, forward strand.
TCTCGTAGACGAAGCGGGCCATCACGTGGCGCTCTTCGTAATGCGTCGTCAGCGCGTGCCAGTCGGCGACGAAGAAGAAGCAGTCGTGCTCGTGTTGCAGCTGGACCCAATTCTTCAGCGCGCCGTGGTAGTGGCCGAGGTGCATCGCGCCGGTGGGGCGCATGCCGGAGAGAACGCGTTGTTTGCTCATGACGGGGTCCAAGGGAGACGTGAATTGTAGGTGGGCGCTTGCGCTCAGGGCCTTGCTTGCCGGCACGCCCGATACACTGCCCCGGCGCATGAAAAACATCGTCATCCTGATCTCGGGCCGGGGCAGCAACATGCGCTCGATCGTTCAGGCGTGCGCGGCGCAGGGATGGAACGCGCGCATTGGCGCGGTGATCAGCAACCGGGCCGATGCAGCGGGACTGGACTTCGCGCGCGAGCGCGGCATTGCGACGCGCGTCATCCCTCACCGCGACTTCGAGTCACGCGAAGCGTTCGACGCGGCGTTGGCCGATGCGGTGGACAGCCATGCGCCGGACATCGTCGCGCTGGCCGGTTTCATGCGCATCCTGGGGGCCGACTTCATGGCGCGCTTCGCGGGTCGCATCGTCAACATCCATCCGTCGTTGCTGCCCGCGTTCACCGGCTTGCACACGCACCGCCGGGCGTTGCAAGCCGGCTGCAAGGTGGCTGGCGCGACGGTGCACTTCGTGACGGCGGAGCTCGATCACGGCCCGATCGTCGCGCAGGCGGTCGTGCCGGTGCTGCAGGGCGACACGGAACAGACGCTGGCGCAGCGCGTGCTGGAGCGCGAGCACGTGCTCTACCCAATGGCGCTCGGCTGGATGGTGCGCGACGAACTGCGCATCGAGGCTGGGATCGTTCGGGTCGCGACCGGGCAGCCGCAGTGGCTCTTGTGACCCTGGCTGCCGCGACATCTCGCCACTGACGATGCGCTCGAACAACTTGTTGGAGCATTGCACCGAGCTGCTGCAAGAAGTCTTGAAGTTTCAGCAGCCGGCCGACGTGCTGGTGTCGAACTTCTTCAAGGCGCAGCGCTCGCTCGGGCCGCGCGAACGCCACGCGCTGGCGGAGACCATTTACGAAGTGGTCCGGAGGCTGGCGTGCTATCGGCACTTGGCTCAATCGGGCAGCGGGTCGCTCGAGCGGCGCTTGGCCGTGCTCGGCTGGCAAGGGGGCGCAGGCGTGCTGCGCGGCGTGTTGACGCCCGCCGAGCAGGCGTGGCAAGAGCAAGTCGCCGCCGTGGACCGATCGGCCTTGCCGGCGCCCTTGCGGCACAACCTGCCGGATTGGATTGCGCAACCCCTGGAGGCGCAACTGGGCGATCAGTTCTGGCCGCTGGTGGACGCACTCGACCGCAGCGCGCCGCTCGACCTGCGCGTGAATGTATTGAAGAGCAAGCGCGAAGCGGCTGCTGCGAAACTCGCCGAGTCCGGCATCGAAGCGACGCCGACGCCGTATTCACCGATCGGGCTGCGCATTGCCGGCAAACCCGCGTTGCAACAGTTGGAGATCTTCAAGCTCGGCGAGCTGGAAGTGCAAGACGAAGGCAGCCAGCTGCTCGCGCTGCTCGTCGATGCGCGGCGTGGCGAAATGGTCGTCGACTTTTGCGCCGGCGCCGGCGGCAAGACCCTGGCGTTGGGAGCGGCAATGCGTAACACCGGGCGCCTCTACGCGTTCGACGTCTCCGGCCATCGCCTCGCCGCGCTGAAACCGCGCTTGGTGCGCAGTGGCCTGCTGAACGTGCACCCGGTGCAGATTGCGCACGAGCGCGACGAGCGCATCAAGCGCCTGGCCGGCAAGATCGACCGCGTTCTGGTTGATTCGCCGTGTTCTGGCTTGGGAACGCTGCGCCGCAATCCTGACCTGAAATGGCGCCAAACGCCGGCAACGGTGCGCAACCTACGGGCCCAGCAGGCGCTGATCCTGAACAGCGCGGCGCGCTTGTTGAAGCCGGGCGGACGGCTCGTCTACGCGACATGCAGTTTGTTGAGTGACGAGAACGAGGCGATTGCCAGCGCCTTCAGCGCCGAACAGGCGGGTGAGTTCACTGCCATTGCCGCTGCCGACGCCCTGGATGCCGCACGTGTGGGCAACGCGCACAGCTTGGTGGAAGGCGATTTCCTCAGACTGTGGCCGCACCGCCACAGTACCGACGGCTTCTTCGCCGCGCTCTGGCAGCGCAACTGAAAGTCGCGTCGGGGCACTTGAATTGGATCGAATCGGTACAAGTTTTCGCAAATGGGAGGGAATCGCCCACCATCTCTCTCAGGGTTGACCGCATTGAACCGAACCTACAATGCCAGTTCAATGCCTCGTCTCGGTTCCAGGACACCTCAATGAATATGTTCAGTTCCCTCAGCGAAGGCCTGCTGGCTTGGCTGGCGCATGGCCTGCTCGACGCCTCTTGGTGGCAGGTGGTGCTGTTCACGCTGGTCACGACGCACATCACGATCGCGGGTGTGACGATTTTCCTGCACCGCGCGCAGGCGCACCGGGCGCTGGACCTGCACGCGATCCCGTCGCATTTCTTCCGCTTCTGGCTGTGGCTGGGAACCGGCCAGGAAACCAAGGAATGGGTCGCGGTGCACCGCAAGCACCACGCGAAGTGCGAAACCGAGGAAGACCCGCACAGCCCGCAAACGCGCGGCATCAAGACGGTGCTGCTGCGCGGTGCCGAGCTGTACCGCGTTGAAGCGAAAAACATCGAGACGCAAGACAAGTACGGTCGCGGCACGCCGGATGACTGGCTCGAGCGCAACCTCTACGCCCGCTACAGCTGGCAAGGCGTGGGCGTGATGCTCGCGATCGACCTGATGCTGTTCGGCGCGATTGGTGCCACGGTCTGGGCGGTGCAGATGGCGTGGATTCCGGTCACGGCGGCGGGCATCATCAACGGCCTGGGCCACTGGTGGGGTTACCGCAATTTCGAAGCGCCCGACGCGTCGACGAACATCTCGCCCTGGGGCATCATCATCGGCGGCGAGGAGTTGCACAACAACCACCACACCTACCCGACCTCGGCCAAGCTGTCGGTCAAGCCCTACGAGTTCGACATCGGCTGGCTGTACATCCGCATCCTGGAAATCCTCGGCCTGGCCACGGTGCGCAAGACGCCGCCGTTGCTCAAGCTTGGTGCGATCAAAGCGGTGGCCGACTCGAAGACACTCGAGGCGATCATCTCCAACCGCTACGAAGTGATGGCCAAGTACGCCGGCAATCTGCGCCGCGCCTGCCGCGCCGAGGTGGACAGGCTCAAGCTCGAAGGTGCCGCCGGCCACGCCAAGCTCGCGAGCATGGAACTCGCGAAGCGCTGGTTGCACCGCGACGAGGACAGGATTCCGAAGGGCGTGAAGGTGGCTCTGGCCCAAGCTGTGGAGAACAGCCCGCGCTTGGCGAAGCTGGTGGCGATGCGCGAAGAACTGCGCCAGCTCTGGACACGCACCAATGTGTCGGTCGAGCAGCTCGTTGCCGACCTGCAAGCATGGTGCCGCAAGGCCGAAGAAAGCGGCATTGCCGCGCTGCAGGAATTCGCGCTGAAGTTGCGTGCCGCCCACGCATAGAGCCGCTTCGCGGCGGGAATGCAAAAGGGTCGCCGAGGCGACCCTTTCTGTTTGAAGCTGCGCTCAGCGCAGCCGCGCTTACTTGATCTTCGCTTCCTTGTACATCACGTGCTTGCGCGCCTTGGGATCGAACTTCATGATCTCCAGCTTCTCGGGCGTCGTCTTCTTGTTCTTGTCGGTCGTGTAGAAGTGACCCGTTCCTGCCGACGATTGCAGCTTGATCTTTTCGCGTCCACCTTTGGCCATTTGAGCAGCTCCTTGCTTAGCTCTCGCCGCGCGCGCGCAGGTCGGCGACGACTTGTTCGATCCCGACCTTGTCGATCAGGCGCAGCGCGGCGTTGCTGATGCGCAGGCGCACCCAGCGGTTTTCGGTTTCCAGGAAAAACCTGCGGTAGTGCAGGTTCGGCAGGAAGCGCCGCTTGGTTCGGTTGTTGGCATGGGACACGTTGTTCCCCACCATTGGGCGCTTGCCCGTGACTTGACAGACGCGTGCCATGATTGTTCCGTGGTGTTCGAAGGGCTGGATGTGCGTGGCCGGGCTCGGCCAGCGAAGCCGCGCAGTATAGCGGGGTTTCGCGCGGCCCGAACGCGCCGGCAGCCCGCTTTGCCGAACCTCAGCCTGAGCTCTGTTCCAGAAAGCGCTGCGCGTCCAGCGCCGCCATGCAGCCGGTGCCCGCGCTTGTGATCGCCTGCCGGTACACATGGTCCTGCACGTCGCCGGCGGCGAACACGCCCGGGATGCTGGTCATCGTCGCCATTCCGGCCAGGCCGCTCTTGGTGACGATGTAGCCGTCTTTCATCTCCAGCTGGCCTTTGAAGATGTCGGTGTTGGGCTGGTGGCCGATCGCGATGAAGCAGCCCTGCACCGCGAGCTCGGTGGTCTCGCCGCCCCGCGTGCTCTTCAGTCGCACGCCGGTCACGCCGCTCTTGTCGCCCAGCACTTCGTCCAGCGTGTGCCACAGGTGCAGCTGCATCTTGCCGCCTGCCACTTTTTCCATCAGCTTGTCGACCATGATCGCCTCGGCGCGGAACTTGTCGCGGCGGTGGATCAGGTGCACCTTGCGCGCGATGTTCGACAGGTACAGCGCCTCTTCCACCGCGGTGTTGCCGCCGCCGACGACGCACACGTCCTGGTCGCGGTAGAAGAAGCCGTCGCAGGTGGCGCAGCCACTGACGCCGCGCCCCATGAAGGCCTGCTCGGAGGGCAGCCCCAGGTACTTGGCCGACGCGCCGGTGGCGACGATCAGCGCGTCGCAGGTGTAGTGGCCCGAGTCGCCGCTGAGCTTGAACGGCCGCTGGCTCAGGTCGACGCTGTTGATCTGGTCGAACACGATCTTCGTGTTGAAGCGCTCGGCGTGCTTCTGGAATCGCGCCATCAGCTCCGGGCCCTGCACGCCGTCGGCGTCGGCCGGCCAGTTGTCGACGTCGGTCGTCGTCATCAGTTGTCCGCCTTGCGCGATGCCAGTGATCAGCGCCGGCGCGAGGTTGGCGCGCGCGGCGTAGACGGCGGCGCTGTAGCCGGCCGGGCCGGAGCCGAGGATCAGGACTTTGGCGTGCAGGGGTGGGTTGCTCATGGGTGTGGGCGGTTCAAGGGGAGTGGCAGAGGATCAACACGGAACCGAGGAAGTTCTTGGTGAGTGTGGCAAGGCGCCGTAAGATTACCTACTCTGGCCGAACTTCAGACCCCCAAAGGGGCCTGTACTTGGCCGGTGCTGCGCGGTCTGCTCGACAGGTGCGAATGTTAGCAATCGCCGCGACTGTGGCCCATTGACGTTAGATCAATACCCCGATAACGAAAGGCGATTCCGTATGGCGATGCTCTCCAATCTCGACTTGATCCGGCGTGTCCCCCTGTTCTCGTTGCTCACCAACGATCAGGCGCAGGGCATCGCCGACGCCGTGGTCAAGCGGCGTTATCGGCGCAGTGAAATCATCGTCGAGTTCGGCAAGAAGTCGAACGCCTTGTTCATCCTGTTGACCGGGCGCGCGCGCGTACTGACCGCCGATTCGCGCGGCCGCGAAGTCATCCTCGCAGTGCTGCAGCCGGGCGACTACGTCGGCGAGATGAGCCTGATCGACAACGAGCCGCATTCGGCGACGGTGCGCGCCGAGGTGCAGACCGACATGCTGATCCTCGGCCGCGCCGAGTTCGCTCGCTGCCTTCCGGAGAATTCGAGCTTGTCGTACGCCATCATGCGCGGCTTGGTGCACCGCCTGCGCAGCGCGGATCGGCAGATCGAATCGCTCGCGCTGCTCGACGTGTACGGCCGCGTCGCGCGCACGCTGCTCGAAATGGCCGAGCAAGACGGCGAGCAGAGAATCATCCGCAACAAGGTGTCGCGTCAGGACCTGGCAAAGATCGTCGGCGCGTCGCGCGAGATGGTGAGCCGCGTCATGAAAGACCTGGAGGAGCGCGGCATGGTGCAAACCCAGGAAAACGGCTCGGTGATCATCAAGGAACTGGCGAACCGCTGATCGCCCAGGAAGCGGGTGGCGGGTTCGGCCGATCGCCGACAATCCGCGCATGACTTTTCCGTTGGGTTCATTGCGATCCGAAGCCGGCCTGTCTTCGGCCGGGGCGGCGACACGCGCTGGGTCGCGCGGTGCGGCAACGGGCACGCCGCGTGTAGGGCCGGGGCGGATGCGGCTTGCCGAGAGCGCGTGGGTGGTGCTCAGCGCCGTTCTGTGGCTCTTGGCGGTGCTCGCACTGGCCAGCCACAACGCCGGCGACGCGGCATTCACCACCTCGGGCAGCGGCCTGCCCACTCGCAATTGGGTCGGTGTGCTCGGCGCCTGGTTTTCCGACATCGCCTACTTCGCTTTTGGCTACTCCGTGTGGTGGGTGCCTGTCGTCGTCGCTCGGGTTTGGCTGGGCGCACTCGCGCGGCAACTGCGCGGCACCGAAGCCGAAGCCGGCGCGCGGACGCCGCTGGCGCGTTGGGTCACCTGGCCGGCGCTCGCCATGTTGCTCTGCGCGAGCACGGCACTCGAGTGGACGCGCCTGTACCAATGGGAAAACCTGGTCGCCGGCGGGCGTGCCGGCGGGGCGCTCGGCTACAGCCTGGGAACGGCCAGCAGCACGCTGCTCGGCTTTGCGGGGTCGGGCGTGTTCTGGATCGCCATGCTCGTCGTTGCGGTCTCGCTGGCGTTCGCTTTCTCGTGGCTGCACCTCGCCGAGCGCATCGGCGCCTGGGTCGAAGGCTTGCGCGAGCGGCGCGCCCAGCGGATCGAGCGCATCGAAGACCAGCGCCTGGGCGAGCAGGCGCTGCGCGAGCGCGAACACGTGGTCGAGGCCGAGCACGCGCTGCTCGAAGAGCATGAACCGATCCTGATCCAGCCCGCGGTGCTCGACATCGCGAAGTCGGCGCGCGTCGAAAAGGAGCGCCAGCAGCCCCTGTTCAGCGAACTCGCCGACACCAAGCTACCGCAGGTCGACCTGCTCGACGTGTCGACGAGTCGCATGGAAACGATCTCGAGCGATTCGCTGGAGATGACCTCGCGTCTGATCGAGAAGAAGCTGCGCGACTTCGGTGTCGAAGTGCGCGTCGTCGCCGCGTCGCCCGGCCCGGTGATCACGCGCTACGAAATCGAGCCCGCGACCGGCGTGAAAGGCGCCCAGGTCGTGAATCTGGCGAAAGATTTGGCGCGATCGCTGAGCCTCGTGAGCATTCGCGTCGTGGAAATCATTCCCGGCAAGACGACGATGGCGCTGGAGTTGCCCAACGCCAAACGGCAGACGATCCGCCTGTCGGAAATTCTCGGCTCGCAGGTCTACAACGACGCGCAGTCGCTGCTGACGATGGGCCTGGGCAAAGACATCGTCGGCGCGCCGGTCGTCGCCGACCTCTCCAAGATGCCGCATTGCCTGGTCGCGGGCACGACGGGCTCGGGCAAGTCGGTCGGCATCAACGCGATGATCCTGAGCCTGCTCTACAAGGCCGAAGCGCGCGACGTGCGCATGATCCTGATCGACCCAAAGATGCTCGAGATGAGCGTCTACGAAGGCATTCCGCACCTGCTGTGCCCGGTCGTGACGGACATGAAACAGGCCGCGAACGCGCTGAACTGGGGCGTGGGCGAAATGGAGCGGCGCTACAAGCTGATGAGCAAGCTTGGCGTGCGCAACCTGAGCGGCTACAACAAGAAGATCACCGAGGCCATCGAGCAAGGCAAGCCGCTCGGCAACCCGTTCAGCCTGACGCCCGAGGCGCCCGAGCCGTTGGAACGCCTGCCCTTCGTCGTGATCGTGATCGACGAACTCGCCGACCTGATGATGGTGGTGGGCAAGAAGATCGAGGAGCTGATCGCGCGCCTCGCGCAAAAGGCACGCGCGTCGGGAATCCACCTGATCCTCGCGACACAGCGCCCGAGCGTGGACGTGATCACCGGCCTGATCAAGGCGAACATCCCGACGCGCCTGAGCTTCCAGGTCAGCAGCAAGATCGACAGCCGCACCATTCTCGACCAGATGGGCGCCGAGGCGCTGCTCGGCATGGGCGACATGCTCTACATGCCCTCGGGCACCGGCTTGCCGATCCGCGTGCACGGCGCGTTTGTCAGCGACGAAGAGGTGCACCGTGTCGTCGGATACCTGAAGAGCCAGGGCGAGCCGAACTACATCGAAGGCATTCTCGAAGGCGGCACCCTGGACGGCGAAGGCGGCGACCTCGTCGCGGGCGACATGGCCGGCGGTGGCGAAGGCGACGCGCTCTACGACCAGGCGGTCGCGGTGGTGCTGCAGCACCGGCGTGCGTCGATCTCGCTGGTGCAGCGCCACTTGCGCATCGGCTACAACCGGGCGGCGCGGCTGCTCGAACAAATGGAGAAGTCGGGCCTGGTGTCGGCGATGTCGAGCAACGGCAATCGCGACATCATGGTGCCGGCGCACGCCGAATGAAGATCGCATCGATTCGCATTACGCGTGCAATACAAGCGCACTGGCGAGTGCATTGACGATCGACTGCGCGTGCCGGCTCGGTCGAACAACTCGAAGAATTCGTTCGCGACGTGAAGACCGGGCAGGCGTCGTTCACACAGACGGTCACGTCGCCCGACGGTGCGCGCACCAAGAAGTCGAGCGGGCGCTTCGAATTCTCGCGGCCGAACCGCTTTCGCTTCACTTATGCGAAACCGTTCGAACAAGCCATCGTCGCCGACGGCAACAAGGTCTGGATCTTCGATGCCGACCTGAACCAGGTGAGCTCGCGCAAGCTGGAGAAGGCACTCGGCGGAACGCCCGCCGCGCTGCTGGCTGGCGGCTCGCTGACCAAGGACTTCGACCTCGCCGCGCAGCCCGACAAAGACGGCCAGTCCTGGGTGCTCGCGACGCCCAAAGCGAGCGAGACCGCGTTCCAATCGGTGCGGATCGGCTTTCGCGGCAAGACCCTTGCCGCGATCGAGATCGTCGACAGCTTCGGCCAGCGCTCGCACCTTCAGTTCTCGCAGTTCGAGGCGAACCCGGCGCTCAAGGCGGATCTGTTCCAGTTCAAGGTGCCGCCGGGTGCCGACGTGATCGAACAGTGAACCTGCCCGACGCGCCGCTCGCCGAGCGGCTGCGCCCCAAGACCCTGAACGAGGTGATCGGCCAGCGCCACTTGCTGGGCGAAGGCAAACCCTTGCGCGCCGCGTTCGAGCGCGGCCGGCTGCATTCGATGATCCTCTGGGGTCCGCCGGGCGTGGGCAAGACAACGCTGGCGCGTTTGATGGCCGAGGGCTTCAACGCGCAATTCATCCCGATCTCCGCGGTGCTCGGCGGCGTGAAAGACATTCGCGAAGCGGTGGAGCGCGCGCAGCTGCTGCGCCCGAGCGGCCGCGGCACGGTCGTCTTCGTCGACGAAGTGCACCGCTTCAACAAGGCACAGCAAGACGCGTTTCTGCCGCACGTCGAATCTGGCCTGTTCACGTTCATCGGCGCGACGACGGAAAACCCGTCGTTCGAAGTGAACTCGGCGCTGCTGTCGCGCGCCACCGTGCATGTGCTGCAAAGCCTGAACGAGGCCGATCTGCGCGAGCTGCTGGGCCGCGCGCGCACCATGTTGAACGCGCCGCCGCTCACTGCGCCCGCCGAACAACGCCTGATCGCTTACGCCGACGGCGACGCAAGGCGAGCGCTCAACGCCTATGAGAACCTGATCGCGACGGTCACCAGCACGCCGGGCCTGGTTGAAATCGACGAACCTCTGCTCGAAAAATCGCTCGGCGAGCAACTGCGCCGCTACGACAACGGCGGCGAGCAGTTCTACGACACGATCTCGGCGCTGCACAAGGCGGTGCGCGGCAGCGACCCCGACGCGGCGCTGTACTGGCTGGTGCGCATGTTCGACGGCGGCGTCGACCCGCGCTACGCCGCGCGGCGCATCGTTCGCATGGCCAGTGAAGACATCGGCCTGGCCGACCCGCGCGCGCTGCAGCTGGCGCTCGATGCCGCGCACACCTACGAACGCCTGGGCTCGCCCGAAGGCGAACTGACGCTCGCGCAGGCCGTGATCTACCTCGCCGTCGCGCCCAAGAGCAACGCCGTCTACAAGGCCTACAACGCGGCGCGCGCCTTCGTCGCGCGCGACGGCACGCGCGGCGTGCCGCTGCACCTGCGCAACGCGCCGACCTCGCTGATGAAGGGCCTGGGCTACGGGCGCGAATACCGCTACGCGCACGACGAACCCGACGCCTTTGCCGCAGGCGAGTCGTACTGGCCCGACGACCTGACGCCGCCGCTCTTTTATGAGCCGGTGCCGCGCGGGCTGGAAATTCGCATCGGCGAAAAGCTCGACGAGCTCAGACGCAAGAATCAGGCCGCGAAGAAGCGCGGCTGAGAGCGTTCCGGTCGGCCAACACACATGGGAAAGTCCCCGGCTTGACATCCCGGACCCAAACCTAGAATCCGCCCAAGTTCGGCGCTGGCGCGGCAATTGCTACGCAAGAAGGTGAAGCGCACGACCCCGCAGGAGACAAGCGAGCCACACGATGGACACCTTCATCCAGCAGATCATCAACGGCCTGGTGCTGGGCAGCATGTACGCGCTCGTGGCGCTGGGCTACACGATGGTCTACGGCATCATCAACCTGATCAACTTCGCGCACGGCGAGGTGCTGATGGTCGGTGCGCTGGTGAGCTGGACTGTGGTGTCGCTGCTCGCCGGAAGCGGCATGCCGGGTTGGCTGCTGATGCTGATCTCGCTGGTGGTCGCGATCGTCGATCTGCTCGCTGCTCAACTTCGCAATCGAAAAGGTCGCCTACCGGCCGCTGCGCAGCGCGCCGCGCCTGGCGCCGCTGATCACGGCCATGGGCATGAGCCTGTTGCTGCAGACGATCGCGATGATCATCTGGAAGCCGACGATCAAGTCCTACCCGATCCTGCTGCCGCAGGAGCCGTTTCACGTGTTCGGCGCGGTGATCAACACGGTGCAGGTGCTGATCCTGGTGTTCACGGCGCTCACCCTGGCGGGTCTGATGTACCTGGTGAACTACACCAAGCTCGGCCGCGCGATGCGCGCCACCGCCGAGAACCCGCGCGTCGCCGGCCTGATGGGCGTGCGACCGGACATGGTGATTTCCGCCACCTTCATCATCGGCGCCGCGCTGGCTGCGGTGGCCGGCGTGATGTGGGCGGCGAACTACGGTACCGCGTCGCACACGATGGGCTTCCTGCCGGGGCTGAAGGCGTTCACCGCGGCGGTGTTCGGCGGCATCGGCAATCTTGCCGGGGCGATGGTGGGCGGCGTGCTGCTCGGCCTGATCGAGGCGCTGGGCGCGGGCTACATCGGCGCGCTCACCGGCGGCGTGCTCGGCAGCCACTACCAGGACATCTTCGCCTTCATCGTGCTGATCCTGGTGCTGACGCTGCGCCCCGCCGGGCTGCTGGGCGAACGCGTCGCGGACCGGGCGTGAAGCGCATGCAAGGTGAGCGCCCATGATCAGTGACATGCTGAAGAACCACTCGCGCATCAGCTACGTGCTGATCGGCGTGGCGCTGCTGATCCTGCCAGTCTTCGCCAACCAGTTCGGCAGCGCCTGGGTTCGCATCGTCGACGTGGCGCTGCTCTACGTGCTGCTCGCGCTCGGCCTGAACATCGTGGTCGGCTACGCCGGGCTGCTGGATCTGGGCTACGTCGCGTTCTATGCGGTGGGCGCCTACATGTTCGGCCTGCTCGCGAGCCCGCACCTGGTGGAAAACTTCCCCGCGATTGCCGCGATGTTCCCGGATGGCATGCACACGCCGGTGTGGGTGGCGATCCCGCTCGGCGCCGCCGTGGCCGGCCTGGCCGGTGTGCTGCTGGGCGCGCCCACGCTGCGCCTGCGCGGCGACTACCTCGCGATCGTCACTCTCGGCTTTGGCGAAATCATCCGCGTGTTCCTGAACAACCTCGACCACCCGGTGAACATCACGAACGGCCCGAAGGGCATCGGCCCGGTCGATTCGATGCGCCTGTTCGCCTTCGACATGGGCAAGAAGCACGAACTGTTCGGCCTGGAAATACCCAACGTCGTCAACTACTACTACCTGTTCCTGCTGCTCGTGATGATCAGTATCGTCATCTGCTACCGGCTCGAGACGAGCCGCATCGGCCGTGCGTGGATGGCGATTCGCGAAGACGAAATTGCCGCGAAGGCGATGGGCATCAATACGCGCGACATGAAACTGCTCGCGTTCGGCATGGGCGCCACGTTCGGCGGCGTGGCCGGCGTGATGTTCTCGACCTACCAGTCGTTCATCACGCCCGAGGCATTTGCGCTGAACGAGTCGGTGATGATCGTCGCGATGGTCGTGCTCGGCGGCATCGGCCATCTGCCGGGGGTGATCGTTGGCGCGTTGTTGCTCGCCGCGCTGCCCGAGGTGTTGCGCTATGTCGCCGGGCCGCTGCAAGATTGGAGCGGGGGCCGGCTCGACGCGTCGATCTTGCGCCAGCTGCTGATCGCGCTGGCGATGATCGGCATCATGCTGTCCCGACCGCGTGGCCTGTGGCCCGCGCCCGAGCACGGCAAGGCGGCGCCGGCGCCGACGTCTCCCGCAACGCGCTGAAGGCGGCGCCGTGACCGAAACCATCCTCAACGTCGGCAACGTGTCCAAGCGCTTCGGTGGCTTGCAGGCGCTGTCGGACGTCGGCATGACGATCACGAAAGGCCAGATCTACGGCCTGATCGGACCGAACGGCGCCGGCAAGACGACCTTCTTCAACGTGCTGACGGGCCTGTACGCGCCCGACTCGGGAACCTTCGAACTTGGCGGCAAGGCCTACAAACCCACCGCGGTGCACGAGGTCGCCAAGGCAGGGATCGCGCGCACGTTCCAGAACATTCGCCTGTTCGCCGAGATGACGGCGCTGGAAAACGTGATGGTCGGCCGGCACATCCGCACTCAGTCGGGGCTGATGGGCGCGATGTTCCGCACGCCGCACTTCAAACGGGAAGAGGCACAGATCGCGCAGCGCGCGCAAGAGCTGCTTGACTACGTGGGCATCGGCAAGTTTTCGGAATACAAGTCGCGCACCTTGAGCTACGGCGACCAGCGGCGCCTGGAAATCGCCCGAGCCCTGGCCACCGACCCGAAGCTGATCGCGCTCGACGAGCCCGCGGCGGGCATGAACGCGACCGAAAAAGTGGTGTTGCGCGAATTGATCGACCGCATTCGCAAGGACGGCCGCACGATTTTGCTGATCGAGCACGACGTGAAGCTCGTGATGGGCCTGTGCGACCGCGTCACCGTGCTCGACTACGGCAGGCAGATCGCCGAAGGCTCGCCTCACGACGTGCAGCGCGACCCGAAGGTGATCGAGGCGTATTTGGGCGCCGGCCACCAGGCTCATTGAAGCGGCTAACGATGGCAGCCCCGTTGCTCGAAGTGAAAGGCTTGAAAGTCGCCTACGGCGGCATCCAGGCCGTCAAAGGCGTGTCGTTCGAAGTCGCCGCGGGCGAGCTCGTGTGCCTGATCGGCGCCAATGGCGCAGGCAAGACGACGACGTTGAAAGCCATCACCGGCACGCAGCCGGCGGCAGACGGCGAAATTCGCTTCATGGGGCGCAACGTCAAGGGCCAGGGATCGTGGGACCTGGTGAAGCAAGGCTTGGTGATGGTGCCTGAAGGGCGTGGCGTGTTCGCGCGCATGACGATCACCGAGAACCTGCTGATGGGTGCTTTCGTGCGCAACGACGCCGAGATCGACGCCGACATCGACAAGGTCTTCACCGTGTTCCCCCGCCTCAAGGAGCGCCGCACGCAATTGGCGGGAACGATGAGCGGCGGTGAGCAGCAGATGCTCGCGATGGGGCGCGCGCTGATGGCGCGCCCGAAGGTGCTGCTGCTGGACGAGCCGTCGATGGGCCTGTCGCCGATCATGGTCGACAAGATTTTCGAGGTGGTGGGCGATTTCCACCGCCTGGGAACGACGATTCTGCTGGTCGAACAGAACGCGAGCCGGGCGCTGCAGCTTGCGACGCGTGGTTATGTGATGGACTCGGGCGAGATCACGATGAGCGGCGAGGCCAAAATCTTGCTCAGCGACCCGAAGGTGCGGGCAGCGTACCTGGGTGAGTGAGCAAGTAGCTGCCGTCTTGGCGTTTGCGCTGCTGCTCTGCGGCGCCCCGGCGGTGCAGGCCGCCGATGGCGCGGCCGAGTCCGAAACCGACCGCGACCGCCGGCAACTGCCGTTGTGGGAACTCGGCATCGGCGCCGGCACCTTGCGCTTGCCCGACTACCGTGGCGCGGACCGGGCGCGCAACTACACCTCGCCGATTCCCTACTTCGTTTATCGAGGCGACTGGTTGCGCGCCGACCGCGAAGGCGCGCGCGCCGTGCTGGTCGACGCCGAGCGTTTGGAAGTCGACGTGAGCCTCGCCGCCGCGCCGCCGGCGCGCAACAATCCGGCGCGCGAAGGCATGGCGGATTTGCCGGCGCGGATTGAAATCGGCCCGAACCTGAACCTTGAACTGTGGCGCGCGAGCGCCTCAGCCGCGGCGCTTGGGCGCACGCGGCTGGAACTGCGTGCGCCGCTGCGTGCGGCGACGACGCTGGAGCGCAAACCGAGTTCGGTGGGCTGGACCTTCAATCCGCACCTGAATCTGGACCTGCGAGGCGCGGGCGGCGGTTGGGAACTGGTGCTCCAGGCCGGCGCAGTGTTCGGCGACCGGCGCTTTCACAACCACCTGTATGGCGTGTCCGCGACGGAGGCGACCGCGCAGCGTGCCGCCTACGAGGCGCGCAGTGGATATGCCGGCTGGCTGGCGCTGGCCGGGGCGTCGCGCCGCTTCGAGAACCTGTGGGTCGGCACCTTCATTCGTCATGACAGCCTGCGCGGCGCCGTCATCGCCGACAGCCCGCTCGTCAAATCGGATCGGGCACTGACTTTCGGGCTCGCCGCCGCGTGGGTCTTCAGCGTGTCGGACCGGCGGGTGGACGCCTGGCGCTGACCTGCCTTCTTCGGACCCTGTTCACATCGAGACACCCGGAGTGCCCGAGGCCGGTGTGTAATCCGGGTCCGAAGCGACTGGAACTCATGGAGACCTGAACGATGCGCGAAACAGATCTTCAACGCCGTGCCGTCCTGGGAGCGGTGCTTGCCGGCCCCATGGTCGGTGCGCTCAGCGCTTGCAGCTCACCCTTGCCGGTGTCGCTGACGGCGCGCTCGTCGCCGGCCGCGACGTCGCTGCTCAATGAAAGCGCCGCGGCGCATGGCCTGGCCGCATTCAAGGGCCTGAGCGACATCAGCTACAGCCACGACGGTTCATGGCGCGTCTTGATCGACAAGCTTCAGCCGGTGCTCGTCGACGCCGGATTTCGTGGCAAGTCGGAAGACCGCTTGCTGCCGCGCGAGGGCGTGATGGCGATGGCCTCCAGCGGCCCGGCGGGGCGCAAGTTCGTCCTGCGCCGGCCGAGCTCGCACGAGTTCGGTGAAGTGCGTGTCTGGTTCAATGGCGAGGAAGCGCGCGATTCGGAGCGCCGCGCCGCCGCAGCGCTGGTGGCCGACCTGTACCGGCTGATCCTGCTCGGCCCGATGCTGCTGGCCGAGCGCAACCTGGTGCTCGAGCTCGGCGACGTGGAGCGCGTGGGCGGCCTGCCCTGCGACGTGCTGCGCGTGCAGCTCGCGCCGGGCCTGGGCCACAGCCTGTTCGACCAGGCCGCGCTGTTCATCGACCGCCAGGAACGATTGCTGCGGCGGCTGCGCTTCTCGCTCGAGGGCCTGCAATCGACCAGGGGCACGGCGCATGAAGTCGACATGTTCGACCACCAGGCGCTGCACGGCATGCGCCTGCCGACGCGCTTTGCCGAGCAGCGCGTGCAGCCCACCCTGATCGCGGTGCGCGACTGGCGCCTCACCGGCCTGGACGTGAACCGTGGTTTCAGCGCGGCCGATCTGGCCGGGCCTGAGTTCGGTGGCGCCGCGCGGCAGCCGGCCGCGGCCTTGCCGCGCCGCGCCGGCGCTTGACATCCGCTTCGGCCGGTCTCGACACCCCAAGGTTCGCGCTGCGGGCGGTGCGCTGGCCGAGCCTGTCGATCCTGCCTACGGAAGCTGATGTCGGGCCCGTTGCAGCAGCGATTCGGCCAGCGGCGCATGGGCGCTGTCGCCCGTCGCGATCGCCGCCTGCGCCGCCGTCCGCGCCTGCGCCGCGTCGCCCATGTCGAGTAACGTGGTGGCCAGGTTGACCCAGGCCGCCGCGCTTCGGTGCTGCGTCGCCGCGCTGCGGAAGGTTGCTGCTGCGCTGGCCTTGTCTCCCGCCGCATACAGGCTGTTGCCCAGGCCCATCGCCAAAGTCAGGCTGCTGGGCCAGCGCGCCAGCGCGCTGCGGTAGGCCAGGACCGATTGGCCGGGCGGCGCGATCCGCTCGAAGCCGATGCCGGCCTCGACGACGGCGGCCTCACTGGCCGTCAACGGCCACTGGCCCGGCAGCGTGACGACGAAAGCCCAGCCTGCGGCGCGGTTCCAGGTGTGCTCGAACGTGCTCAGCGCCATCACTTCGCGTCGTGTGCGGCCCGATCGAAGCACCACTTCTTCGGCGTCCAGGTCGTAGCCCACCACGACGGCGTAATGCCAGACGGGAGACCACGACAGGCCGAGGTTCTGCAGCACCACCACCGGCTTGCCGGCATGCACTTCGCGCAGCAGCGCTTCGAGACTCGCCGGCAGCCGAGTCGCCACCGCGCCTTGCCGGCGCGCGCCGCCGAGCATCTCGAGCTGCAGCGTGCCCGCGCGGGCCGGCAAGAACACTTGCGGCGCCAGCTCCTGCGGTGTCGCATTCAAACCCGTCGCTGCGAGCACCGTGGCCAGCGCCGCGGGCCCGCATTGAAACTCAGTTTGGGGGAAAAAGGGTGTCGCCGTCAGCTCGACGCTGCGCGCGATGTCGGCGGGCGGCCGCTCGAGCAACGCCCGGGTCTGCGCCGCGCATCCCGCCAGACCGAGCGCCGCCAGCAACACGATCCAGCCGAGCCAGCCGAGCCGATGTGGCGGTGCCACTTTGCTTGAATCCCCACGGCGGGCGGGCTGGGCGTGGCCCGTCCGACCCAATGTACGGCGGGCTTCCGGGACGATCGCCGGCGCCAAACCTCAGCGAGCCGAGCGCGTGAACGGAAAGACTTTCGTCAGGCCCAGGATGTCGGTGACGAGCAGCACGATGAACACGGTGAACAGCAGGCCCAGCACGTCGGCGCCGGCCGGAGCCGTCTCAATGTGGTGCGCGAGCGCCGCCACTTCGGTGTCGCTGAGCGCGGCAATGCGCTGCGCCGCCTGCTCCACGCTGACGCCGCGTGCCTGCAGTGCCGCGCCGACATCGGCGCGCGCCAGCGTCGCATTCACGAAGTCACGCTGCGCGGCAGTGTCGCCCGCGCCCTGCTGGGCGCTCTCGCCAGCCCTCGGCTGGGCGCCTCGGCCAGCGCCCGGCTGGGCGCCGCCGACAAACCCCTGCTGGGCCGCAACCTGCTCGGTCGACACCAAGGCCGCCTGCGCCGGCAGCAAGAAGCCCGCGAAGCTCACGCACACGGCGACCAGACTGGCGATCCAACGGTTGAGGCGATTCATGACTTGTCCTTTGCTGCGATTTGGGAGGGATCGAAGGGCGAGGCCGCCCATCGCTCTTCGCCAGGCCATGGGCGCGGCGAGTCTCGGATCGTAGCAAGAGAGCTAGGACGCCATCAAACGCCGCCAACGCCACACCGCGTCGCGCAATGCCTGCTCGGCTGACAAGCGCAGCGCCGGGGTTTGCAGCACCGACCAGGTCATCGGCTCGGTGTGCGTGGCGAGCGTCGCCTTGTATTGGCACTCGCCGGCGAGCAGGTCGTAGCAGTCGTAACCCTGAGCCGCGTTGTGCTTGATCGCCAGCGTGTGGGTCACCAGGCCGGGCCGGCTGTGCTTGTCGATCGCCGCGTAGTCGAAGCCCGACTGGAACACGAACAGCCGCTTGTCCGCGATGAAGCTGTAGATGTAGCCGATCGCCTTCTCACCCGCGCGCACGCGCAGCAGTTGGAGCGTGCCCTCGTCGAACGAGCGCTCGATGAGTTGTTCGTGAAAGTCCAGGCTGTCCGGTTGCGCGAAGGCGCTGCTCAGGCCGCGCTCGCGCCACGTGGCCTTGTGCAGACGCACCAGGCCATCAAGGAACTCGAGCGCCTCGCGCGCGCAGGCCGCCACGTCGAGCTGCAGTTCGCCGAGCGTTCGGTACTCCTTCATGCTGCGCCGAACGAAGCGGCGCGAATGGCTGCTCAGCACATTGGTGAAATCCATCCCCGCCTCGCGAACCGTCTGGAGGTTGACCACGGCTGACGGCTTGGTCTCATCCTTGCGGTGCAGGTTGCCCACGCGCGCCAACGCGTGCGCCTGAGGTGTCAGGCCCGGCAGATGCAATTCGGCGCCCGACCCTGCGGCGGCCGACCATGCGCCGATCATCGCGTTGCGCACGTCGTCGCCGTGCGCGCGGTCGATCAGAAGGTCGTTGTGCTCGATGTACAAACTGTCGTCGAGCGCGCCGCCGGTGGCGTGCAGGTGCCAGGCGTCGCAGATCGGAATCGGCCCGACGCGCCGCTTCGTCTTGACGAGAATCGCCGCGCCCACGACGCGTTGCCCGCTTTGCGCGAGCAGCAGGCGTGCGTCGCAGCGCGCCGGCAGTTGGTCGATCCAGGTGCCGATCCACGGCCAGGTGAGGTAAAAGCTGCACGACGAACGCGAAGCGAGGTCGCGCCACAGCGGCTCCAGGCCGGGGTGGTCGCGCAGCGCCTGCATCGTGACGCGAATCGGCAGCGTGGTCGGATCGGCGCTCGCAGCCGGGGTGGCCGGCACCCGCTCGCCGAGGGCGCGCGAGGCTCCCTGCGGTGGGTCGACGCGGTTCTTGCGATGTTCGCCGCCCAGGTGCGCCCAGGCCGGCCGCGCGAACAGATAGCGCAGCGCCGTGTTGCGGCTGGCGTGAAACAGCAGCAGCGGCGTCGCCACGCCGACCGCGACCGCGAGCAAGGCCAGCGTGTGGATGTCGATCGCCCACTGCCCAGCCCATGCGAAGCGCACGAACAGCGTCAGCGGAATGAAGAACCCGAGGTAGACGACGATCGAGTTCGCACCGGCATGGGCGAGCCAGGCAAAGCCGCGCGCTTCAGCGATCACGGCGCACAGGCCGACCACGGCGCTGATGCCCAGCAGCCCGAACGCCAGGTCCAGCCCCGGCTGAGCCGCCAGGCCCGCGCTCACCGCCCACTGATTGACGACACACCAAGCGCCAAACAGCGAGAGCGTCGGCCCGCGGTTCGCCCGCGCCCAGTCGGCGAAGCGGAAGATCCATTCGGCGCAGAAGTGGCCGGTCAGGAAGAACACGTAGTAGGCGATGAAGTTGTCGACCGGCGCGATGCCGGCCTTGAACGGCAAGGCCATCGCTACCGCGGCCACGGTCCAGAGCAGCGCCTTTGGCACGTTGCGCAGCAGACGCGTCGCGATGAAGAACACCGGCAGCGTCTGGATGAACCAGAGCATGTAGTCGGGGACGATGAAGCTCCAGACCCAGAGCTTGATGAACTTCACCGGGTCGTTTGCGGCCTGCGGCACGGAGTCGAGAACGAAGACGTCGTAGATGTAGAGGATCGAGACCCACAGCGCCAGGAAGTAGGCGTAGTGAACGACCTTGGTGTCGAGATAAGCGCGCCACGGCCGGGCGATCACCGCCGACAGGAACAGGCCCGACAGCAAGAAGAAGTCCGGCATGCGGAACGGCCTTGCGAACGCCGACCACGGTTCGAGCCAACCCGCGCCCTGGAAGATGCGCATCAGGTCGTTGCGCGCGTACAGGCACACCACGGCGACGATGCACAAGCCCTTCGCGATGTCGACCCAGGCGAAACGATTCGCAGCTTCGCGCTTCAAGTGGGTTGCATGACTCATTCCTGATGACCTCTCAACGTCCCCATCACAGCGCGATCCTATGGGTGCAGGCCTGGCAGGGACAGCATGCGAGTGGGGGGCGGGTGTCGGAGATGACCGCACCAAGCTGAGACAAACGTCACGCTTCGCCGGGCAGGCCCCGGAATGAACCCGCACCCGAGGGGGAGAAAGGCGTGCTTCAAGGCCATGCCAGCGCGGCTCGCGCCAGCGGCAGAGCGTTCGCGGCGACACGGCATACTTCAGCCCTCATGAAAAGCCCTGTCGTTCGCGAGTTGCGCCTCTTGCACCTGGAAGATTCCGACCTCGACCACGTGCTGCTGCTCGCCCACCTGCACCGCGGCGGGCTGCGCGTGCAGGCCAAGCGCATCGACTCGGAGGCCGAATTCCTGGCACAAATCCAGAAGGACTGGGATGCGATCGTTTCCGACTACAACCTGCCGGGCTTCGGCGGGCTGCTCGCGCTGGACCTGCTCAAGGCGAGCCGGCGCGACATTCCCTTCGTCATCGTCTCGGGCGAGATCGGCGAAGACATCGCGGTCGAGGCGATGCGCAACGGCGCCAGCGACTATGTGCGCAAGGGCAACCTCGCGCGTCTCGTGCCGGCCTTGCTGAACGCGATCGAAGCGAGCGTGACGCGCCGCGAAAAGGAACGCTCCGAGGCCGAGCTGACCGTGTCCAAGCAGCGCCTGAGCGAGCTGGCGCAGCACCTGCAAAGCAGCATCGAACAGGAGCGTGCCGCGATCGCGCGCGAAATCCACGACGACGTCGGTGGCTCGCTGACTGCGCTCAAGTTCGACCTGGCGTGGATCACGCGCCATCCCGAGTCCGACGAAGTGCCGGCGCGCGCCAGCGCCGCGCTCGAACAGGTGTCGCACGCCATCGAGGCAGCGCAACGCATCATGCACAACCTGCGCCCCGCGATCCTGGAACAGGGCTTGGTCGCGGCGCTGCAATGGATTGCGGCACGCTTCGAGAAGCGCACCGGCATCGCCTGCGTACTGCGCACGCCCGAGCGCGTGGCTGCCTTGCCGGCGGGTGTCGGGCTGGTGGCGTACCGCACGGTGCAGGAGGCGCTGACGAACATCACGAAACACGCGCAGGCGACGCAGGTCGGCATCGACCTGTCGCTCGCCGGCAAGGTGATTTCGCTCGAGGTCAGCGACAACGGCCGCGGCTTCCTGCAGTCCGATCTGGGCAGGGCGCAGTCGTTCGGCATTCGCGGCCTGCAGGAACGCGCGCGCACGGTGGGCGGCTGGATCGACCTGAGCAGCAGCCCGAGCGGCACGACGCTGATCCTGTCGATCCCCCTGCACGGTGCGCAGGCGGCGGCCGGTGCCGTGCGCAGCAAGACCCCCAGCGCCGACCCCAGCCGCTGGGGCGATTTGTGAGCCTGAGCGCATGATCCGCGTCATCCTCTGCGACGACCACGCGCTGATCCGCCGCGGCGTGCGCGACACGCTGTGCGACGCCAGCGACATCGAGGTGATCGGCGAAGCGGGCGACTACGGCGAACTGCGCGACCTGCTGCGCCGCGCCACCTGCGACGTGCTCGTGCTCGACATCAACCTGCCCGGGCGCAGCGGCCTGGACGTGCTGCACGCGCTGAAGGATGAAAGCCACTCGATGCGCGTGCTCGTGCTGTCGATGTTCCCCGAAGACCAGTACGCGATCCGCGCGCTGCGCGCCGGCGCGTACGGCTATGTGAACAAGGGCGGCGACCCGGGACAGATCGTCACCGCCGTGCGCACGGTGGCGCAGGGTCGCAAGTACGTGACGCCCGAGATGGCGCAGATGCTGGTGGAGAGCCTGACCACGCCGAACGTCGAGAACCCGCACGAGCGCTTGTCGGACCGGGAGTTGCAGACGCTGGTCTTGATCGCGTCGGGCAAGCGCTTGTCCGACATTGCGGTGGAACTGATGCTGAGCCCCAAGACGGTGAGCGTGTACCGGGCGCGCGTGCTGGAAAAGCTGGGGCTGGCGAACAACTCGGAGATGACCGTCTACGCGATTCGGCACGGCCTGGTGGGGCAGTAAAAGCCTTTCCGGCATTTCAATGAAGCAGCGCAGCCTTGTCTCCAGAGGGTTGTCGGTTCTGCGGCGCATCAAGCGTGCCCTCAACGCCCAAGCCCTGAAGGTCCGCCGGTTCTTTGCCCGGCGCGCTCTGGCTGGGCGGAGGTTGCACGTGCGCGAACTTGCCGAGCACGAACGTGCAAGCTTGGCTGCCGTGTTACCGGAGTCGAACTCTCGCCCGTCCGTGGCGGACATCGCCCAGCAGCGCGCGGGCAAGATCGGCATTGTCGTGGCGTGGAACGGCGCGGCGCCGCTTGGCCTGGGCTTTGTCCACTGGCCAGGCCCGCGCAGCGTGTCGCTTGCGAGGCGTTGGCCGGGAACCCCGGAAATTTACCGCCTGCGCGTCGCGCCACGCTACCGGTCGATGGGCGTTGGCGAATTGCTGATCCGGCATGTGGAAACGATGGCTGCCGGCAAAGGGTATGCCCGTGTCGGTTTGGGTGTTCACGAAGACAACGAACGCGCTCAAGCGCTTTACACGCGCCTGGGCTACGAACCCGATGCCGAACCGTTTCTGGACCAATATGTGGTCACCCTGGCCAACGGACGGGTCCGGTCGGTGACGGCGAACGCGATCTTCCTGGTGAAGGCCGTCGGGGCCGGGCAGACAGGGCAAGAGCTACTGAAAGTGCCCGATCATGCGCTCCAGCGCCAGAGTCATCGGCACCTGGAACATCGGCAGCGTCACGAACACGCCGACCAGGCCGACGCCGAGCGTGATCGGAAAGCCGATCGCGAAGATGTTCATTTGCTGCGCGACGCGTGAAATCACGCCCAGCACCAGGTTCACGAACAGCAGCATCGCCACCAGCGGCAGCGCGATCCACAGGCCGAGCGCGAAGATTTCCGCGCCCCACACCTGTGGCTGCGTGGCGCGCAGGAATGCGAACGGCTCGGCGCTCACCGGGAACGTGACGAAGCTGCGCACCACCGCGGCGATCAGCAGCAGGTGGCCGTTGATGACGATGAACAGCCAACCGACCGTCACGCCAAAGAAGCGGCTCACCGCGGTCGCCTGGCCGCCGCTCATCGGGTCGAAGAACATCGCGAAGTTCAGGCCCATCTGCAAGCCGGCGAGCTCGCCCGCGAACTCGATCGCCGCAAAGACGATGCGTGCCGCGAAGCCGAGCGTGATGCCGATCAGCAGCTGCTGCAGCAGCACCATCAGCGCGACGGCGGAGTCGAGCGGCACGACTGGAATTTCCGGCAGCGAGGGCTGCGCGCACACCGTGATGAACAGCGCCAGCGCCACCCGCGCGCGAGCCGGCACGTTGCGCATGCTCAGCACCGGCAGCGACGCGAACAGCGCGAGCACGCGCACGAACGGCCAGATGAGCGGCGTGATCCAGGCCAGGAACTGCGCCTCGGTGAAATGGATCATCGCGTATTCGGCGAACCACGGGCCGAAACGCTCAGCCCACCACCGAAGGAATGCTCTGCAGCGTGCGCTGCACGTATTCGACCAGGGTGGTCAGCATCCACGGCCCGGCGACCGCGAGCACCGCGACCGCGGCCACCAGTTTTGGCACGAACGACAGCGTCGCCTCGTGGATCTGAGTCGCGGCCTGGAACACGCTGACGAGCAGGCCGACCGCGAGCACCGTCAGCAACAGCGGCGCGGCGACCATCAGCAACAGGTGCAGGCCTTCCTGGCCGTAGCCGAAAACGGCTTGTGAGTCCATGGGAGCGTGGCGACCCTGATGATTAACTGGAGAAACTCGCCGCCAGAGAACCGAGCAACAGGTTCCAGCCGTCGGCGAGAACGAACAGCATCAGCTTGAACGGCAACGCCACGAGCACCGGGCTGAGCATCATCATGCCCAGGCTCATCAAGACGCTGGCGACGATCATGTCGATCACGAGAAACGGAATGAAGATCAGGAAGCCAATCTGGAACGCGCTCTTCAGCTCGCTCGTCACGAATGCCGGCACCAGCACCTTGAACGGCACGTCGGCGGACTTCACCGACGCATCGAGCTTCGCGAGCTTGGCGAACAGCGCCACATCGGCCTGGCGCGTCTGGCGCAGCATGAACTCACGCATCGGCAGCTCGCCGCGCTTGAGCGCTTCGTCGAAGGCGATCCGGTTCGCCGCGAACGGCTGGTAGGCCTGTTCGTACACCTTGTCCAGCGTCGGCCCCATCACGAAGAACGTGAGGAACAGGCTCAGCCCAATGATCACCTGATTCGGCGGCGCGGCCTGCGTGCCCAGTGCCTGGCGCAGCAAGGAGAGCACGATCACGATGCGTGTGAAGCCCGTCATCAGCAGCAGCACCGCCGGCAGGAAGCTGAGCGCCGTGAAGAACAGCAACGTCTGGATCGGCACCGAATAGCTCGTTCCGCCCGCGCCCTGGCCGATCACCAGCGGCAGGTTCGAACTGCCCCCAGCCTGCGCCCAAGCGCCCAGCGGCAATGCCACCAGCAGCGCGAGCAAGCCCACGGCTCGGCGCAGCTTCATCACGATGCTCCGCCCGGCTTGCGCAGCTTGGCGAACAATTGCGCGAAGTTTGCTGCCGCCGCTTGCGGCGCCGGCGGTTCGGCTTGCGGCGCCATCTCGTGCAGCGTCTGGATGCTCTGCGGCGTGACGCCCAGCACCAGCCAGCGGCGCTGTTCGCCGCTGCCCACTTCGACCGTCACGATGCGCTGGCTCGGCGACAGCGGCAGCATCGCCACATGGCGCAGCGTTCCGGCCGCGCCGCTGCCACCCCCCGCGCCGAGCGGCGTGCGCTTGAGCAGCCACAGCGCGAACGGGATCAAGGCGAGCACGGCGATGAACCACAGCGCCGAGCTGAAGAGCGTCGAGGTCATCGGGGCGCGGCGTCGTGAGTGGTGCGGGCAGTGGTGCGGGCAGTGGTGGGCATGGCGGATTCGAGGGCGCTGTGAGTGACGCGGTCAAGGGAGCCTTCAATGGCGGCTCAGGCGCCGCATGCGCTCCGACGGCGTGACGATGTCGGTCAGCCGGATTCCGAACTTGTCATTGACGACGACAACTTCGCCCTGCGCGATCAGGTAGCCATTGACCAGCACGTCCATCGGCTCGCCGGCCATCGTTTCGAGTTCGACGACCGAGCCCTGCGCGAGTTGCAGGATGTGCTTGATCGGGATGCGCGTACGCCCCAGCTCCACCGTCAGCTGCACGGGGATGTCGAGAATCATGTTGATGTCGTTGCCCGCCGCCATCTGCGGGCCGCCCGCGAGGTTCGCGAACGACACCGGTGCCACCTGCTCGACGGCGGTTTGCGCCGCCGATGCTGATGGCGACGCGGGCGCCGGCTTCGCCTCGGCCAGAGCCGCGGCCCATTCGTCGGCCATCGGATCTTCGGGCGAAGGGGCGGCGGCGCTGTTCTCAGAAGTCATGTCGGGTTCCCTGCGAGCTTGTCGTCGCGACGGCGTTCACTGAATGATGAAATTCGAGAAGTGCACTTGGGTCACGGGGTTGTGCACGGGCTTGGGCTTCTTGGCCTTTTTCTTCTTCGCCTTCGGATCGGGCTCTTCTTCGGCGTCGGCGTCGGCTTCGGCATCGTCCGCATTCGCTTCTTCTTCGGCGTCGTCTTTCGCAGGCTTGGGTGGCTTGGCGGCCTTCTTGGCCGGCATGTCCTTCGCGCCGCCGTGGGCAGAAGCGTCGACCACCGGAATCCCGAGGACGCGCGCCACGCTCACCAGAATTTCGCCCGCGAGCTGTTCCTTGCCGCTGCGCTCCAGCAACTCGTCGGAGGTCTTGTGCGCCAGGATCATCAGGATGCCGTTGCGAATGGCGGGCATGTAGGTCTTCATCTGGTCGGCGATCTTGGAGTCGTCGACCTGCAGCGTGATGCCGATCTGTGCGAAGCGATCGGCTTCCTTGTCGGCGAGGTTGACGACGAACGGATCGAGCGGCACGTAAGTGGGCGCGGCACTCGGCTTGGCCGCCACGGCATGGGCTTCGTCATCAGCACCGGCCTTGGGCTTCAGAAACAGGTAGGCGCCCGCGCCGGCGCCACACAAGACTGCTACGGCGGCGACCATCACGATCAGCTTCTTGTTGCTCTTCTTGGGGGCTGCTTCGGCGGCAATTTCGGGCGCGGCGGCGGACATGGGTGCTCCTAGCTTCGAACGATTCGGTGCGCTGTACGCGGGGGTGCAGCGAGGTCCGATCCATTATCGAAACCGCATGCCGTGCGGCAAGGACCGATAAGCGCGGCTTTTGCCGCCTATCCGGGGCGAGGCTTGCACCCCGGGCCGCCGCACGTCCGGCTCAGGCGTAGGTGTCGAGGCGGCCTGCCGAGACGCGCAGCGTGCGCGCGCTGGCGCTTCGGTCGGGTTCGGCGCTGAACCTGCGCTCGGGTTGCGCGCCGCTGGGGTTCGATTCCTGGCGTTGCTCGGGTGCGTGTTGCGAGACACCGCCGCCGCTGAGCGTCAGGCCGGCTTCGCGCAGCGACGCGGCGAGCAACGGCAAGCCGCTCTCGACGATGCCGCGGGTCTGTGCCGAATCGCAGCCGAAGTGAATCTGCGCCTGCTGACCGTCGAGCGCGATCTGCACCGAAATCGGCCCCATCTCGGCCGGGTTGAGGCGCAGCACGGCGTGTTGCACGCCGTCGCGCGCGAGGTTGCTCACCTGCAATGCGAAGGCCTCGCTGAAGCGCGGATCCTGCACCGGCGCGGCGAACTCGATGTGCAGCGCCGCAGCGCCGGGCGCGGCCAGCGCTGCCGCGGGCAGCGCGCCCGCCAGCGCTTGCGCCGCCAAAGGTGATGCGCTGTCCGCGGCGCCGTTCATGCGCGGTGCTTCGGCCGGCGCGGCACCTGTCAAAGCAGGTGCCATCGACCAGGGAGTTGGGCTCGGTGCATCGGCGTCGAAGTCGACGCGCGCCAGGCCTCGGCCTGGCGCGTTGCCGGTGCGTTCGTGGCTGGCGGCACCGCTGAACTCGTCGATTCGCTCGGCAGCTCTTTCGCCGCTTCTTGCGCCGACTCTTTCGCTTCGTTCGCCAGTGTGTTCGCCGATAGGCTCGCCGCTTCGTTGGCCAAGCGCCGCGCGTGCCGCGTCGCTGGCAGCGCGTGACGCCGCGGAGGACAGTGCCGCGGCCGTCGTGCGTCCGGGCTCAGCGTTGTTGCCGGTGCGGCCGGAAGGCAGCGAACTTTCTGTGTTTGGCGCGGCGCCAGCCCAGGGCGGGGAGACCGCAGTCAGCAGCGCTTGCGGCGGCGATGCCAGCGACGCGATGTTGGTCTCGGTGCGAGGATCTTGGTGCTGAACGTCGCCGACGGCCCTCGCGTCGGCCATCGAAGGCGCCTGCGCGGCAGCCGCGGTCGGCGTTGCGCTCGCGATCGCGGCCGACAAGTCCGCGTCGGCGCTGCTGCCATCGCTGCGGTCGGCGCGCTTGGGCTGTGCGTTTGCGTTTGCATCGGCGTCGCCTGGACGGGCGACGCCGGAGCCTTTGTGCGATACCGCAGGTTCAGTGCCAGATGGCGTTCGCGGTGCCGCCGTGGCCGCTGCCCGTGGGGGCAGCGAAGCGGCAACGGTTGCGGCAGTCGTTGTGGAAGTGATTGCGGGAGTCGCGGCGCAGGCTGCGGCCTCGTCGAACGTCTGCTGCACCACGAGGTCAGAGGCGACGCCAAGGCGCGCTGCGGGATCAGTGCCGCGCGCGGTACGATGGCCTGAGTCGGGCGGCGGCGCATCGAGACGGGCCGCCGCGCCGCCCGCCGCCACAGCGTCGCGCGGTGCCGCGCGGCCGCCCCCGGCCGCCTCGAGCGGTGCACCGCGAGCCTGGGCCGGCTCCGTGGGAGCGGTCGGTGGCAGCGCAGCTGCCGATGGTGCGGACGGCAGCAGTTGTGCCAGCAACCCGTGCAGGTCCGCGAAATCGGCCATGGCGCCGGCGCCCGCTGTCGGATCGGTATCCGTCGCCTGGGCGGTCGGCTCGGACGTTGGCGCGGGCTCGATCCGCGCCGTGCCAGACGCGAACCGCGCCGCGGCGAACCCGGCCGCCGTGGCAAAGTCCGGCGCCGGCTGCAGCGCCGCCGCTTCGGCAAGCGCCGACTCGAGCAAGGCAGCGCCGGCGGCGGTGCTGCGCCCGAGGTGTTCCAAGAACGACAGGCCCGCGGGGAACCCGGAGGTGGGGTCGGTCGCGCCCGGGGTTGCGGCGGACGTGGGTGCGAGCGCAACGAGCAGGGTGCTCGGGCCGGTGTGTGAAGGGCTGGTCTGCATGGCGGCCTCAAAAGATTGAAGTCATGTCCTGGAATGCGCTGTCGTGAACCTTGCGCGAAGCCATTTCGTCGTTGAATTTCTGCTCGCGCCGGCCGGCGTCGACGCGCAGCTGCTGCTGGCGGCGTTCGATCAACTTGCGCACTGAGGCGACGCGCAGCTCGCGCTCGCGCAACAGTGTGCGGGCCTTGTCGGCGCGCAGCACCGCGTTGTTCACCGTGCCCTGCTGGTGCTCGAGCGCCTGTGTCAGGCGCTGCATGAAGCCGTGGTAGCTGCGCACCAGCTCCATCTGGCCGTGCTCGCTGAACTGGCGGCTCCAGCGCTCTTCGTATTCGCGCCGGTAGAGCAGCAACTGCTCGTACTGGGCCTCGATCGCCAGCTTGGCGTTGTTCGCCAACTGCCAGGCACTCATGGCGCGGTCGGATTCGTCCTGGGTGTGGTGCAGCAGGGAGAGCAGGGATTGCATGGGTCGTTGCGAAATCAGATGGGTTTCAGGCGCCGAGCACGGCATGCAGTGCGTCGATGCTCGCGGCCAGGCCGGCGCCGCGGTTCATGTCTTGCTGCAGCATGGCCGTGATCGGGTCGTGCAGCCGCACCGCAGCGTCGAGTTCGGCGTCGTGGCCGGGGTTGTAGGCGCCGAGCTGGATCAGGTCGCGTGCCTTCTGGTATTTCGCGTGCAGGTGGCGCAGGCGCCGCGCCGCCTCCACGTGGCGCGGCGTCGCGACGTTGACCATCACGCGCGAGATCGAGCGTTCCACGTCGATCGCCGGGTAGTGGCCCGCTTCCGCGAGTTCGCGCGACAGCACGATGTGGCCGTCGAGAATGCCGCGCGCCGCGTCGGCGATCGGGTCCTGCGGGTCGTCGCCCTCGGTGAGCACGGTGTAGAACGCGGTGATCGAGCCGCCGCCGCCGTCTTTGTCGAGAGCCCGGCCGTTGCCGCTGCGCTCCACGAGTTGTGGCAGCTTCGCGAAGCAGCTCGGCGGGTAGCCCTTCGTCGCCGGCGGTTCGCCGATCGCCAGCGCGATCTCGCGCTGCGCCATCGCGAAGCGCGTCAGCGAATCCATCAGCAGCAGCACATGTTGGCCGGCGTCGCGAAAGTCTTCCGCGATCGCGGTCGCGTAATGCGCGCCTTGCAGGCGCACCAGCGGCGGCGAATCGGCCGGCGCGGCGACGACGACGGAGCGGCGCAGGCCGGCAACGCCCAGGATGTCTTCGATGAATTCCTTGACCTCGCGGCCGCGCTCGCCGATCAGGCCGAGCACGATCACATCGGCCTGCGTGTAGCGCGCCATCATGCCGAGCAACACCGATTTGCCGACGCCGGTGCCGGAGAACAGGCCGATGCGCTGGCCGCGGCCCACGGTGAACATCGCGTTGATCGCGCGCACGCCGGTGTCCAGAGGCTGGCGCACCGGGTCGCGCTCCATCGCATTGATCGCGCGGCGCATCAGCGGGCGGTTGTGCACGTGGTCGAGCGGTCCCAGGCGATCGAGCGGCGCGCCATGCGCATCGACCACGCGCCCGAGCAGCCCGGCGCCCACCGGCAGGTGCAACGTGCGGTCGATGCTGCGCCGCCACGGGTGGCGCCCCGCGCCGAGCAGCAGCGGCACCACCGGCGAAGCGCGCGGCACGACGCGCGCGCCGCTGGTCAGGCCGTGAATGTCGCCGGTGGGCATCAGGTAGGCGCGGTCGCCCGAGAAGCCCACCACTTCGGCCATGACCGGTACCTGATCGTGAGAACCCTGGGTGGGTTCGATTTCGCACACCGACCCCACCGGCAGGCGCAGGCCCGAAGCCTCGAGCACCAGGCCCTTGACGCGCACCAGCTGGCCCTGCATGTCGAACCCGGCCGGCTCAGCCGAAAACGCTCGCAGGTCGCCGAGAAAGCGCTGCCAGTTCGCGGCGATGCCGGGCTGGGCGGTGGGCGTGACAGCGCTCGGCGCGGCGGGCGATGGGGTCATGGCGGGTTGGAGCCGGGGTTGGCGGGGTCTGCGTCCGGGTCGGGCGCAGGCGCCGCATTTGGCGCGGCAGCCTTCGGTGTGCTGGGCTGGCGCGCTGCTCGAGGGCGGCTCGGCGGCGGCAACGGGCGCCGCGCCGTCGGCGTGCGCCTCAGCCTCGTTCATGCCGGCCGGCTCGACGCCCGCGTCCCACGCGCGCTCGCTGCCGATCGAGCCCACCGCGCGCCGCCAGCGCGTTTCGATGCTCGCGTCCACACGTCCAAGATCCGATTCAATCACGCAACCGCCGCGCTGCACCGCGGCGTCGGCGATCAGGCGTGCGCCGCGTGCGGCGAGCAGGTCGGCCGCGCCTTGCGCCACAAGCGGCTGGTCGTCGGGGTGCACGCGCAGCGTGATGTGGCGCGCGCTCAGCATCAAGACGTCGAGCGCTTGCGTCGCGACGTCGGCGATCACTTGCGGGCGCGCGCCGAGCTCGCCGCGCACGATCTGGCGCGCCAGCTGGGTCGCAGTGTCGACGAGGGTGTTGGCCATCGCTTGCTGCAAGGCGTCGAGCTGCGCATTCACCGAGCCGAGCAGCGTGCCGATCTGCGCCGCGGCGCTGTTCATGAGGCTCTTCTTGAAGCCTTCCAGCGCCGCCAGCCCATCGCGGTAACCGTCCTGATAACCCGCGTGGCGTGCGGCGTGCACCGGGTCTGCCGGCCCCGGCGCAGCACGGCTCGCACCGCCGTTGCCCGGTTGGTGCGCCGTGGTCGGGCCGGTGGCCGACAACGCCCCTGGCGACCAGGCCTCGAAGTGGCTCAGCTCCTCGCGCGGAATGAAGCGGCTGTGCACCGAAGACTTCGGCTCCGTGCCGGAAGGGGAGTGCGCAATCTTCATGCGGCCACGCTGGATGCGCCGATCGAACCATCAAACGAAGGCATCGGCACCGCCCCCACCGCCGAGCACGATCTGGCCTTCGTCGGCCAGACGGCGCACGATCTTGAGCATTTCCTTCTGCTCGGCCTCGACTTCCGAGACGCGCACCGGGCCGCGCGAGTCGAGGTCTTCGCGCAGCGTTTCGGCGGCGCGCTTGGACATGTTCTTGAACACCTTCTCGCGCATCTGCGGCGGCGCGCCCTTGAGCGCGATGACCAGCGACTCGGACTGCACTTCCTTGAGCAGCGACTGGATCGCGCTGTCTTCGAGCTTGCCCAGGTCCTCGAACGTGAACATGTTGTCCATGATGCGCTGCGCCAGCTCGGCGTCGGCTTCGCGGACGAAGTCCAGCACCGAGGTCTCGACGGAAGAGCCCATCATGTTGATGATTTCGGCGGCGGCTTTCGGGCCGCCGAGCGCGGATTTCTTGAGCCTGTCGGTCCCGGCCAGCACCTTGCCCATGACTTCATTCAGGTCGCGCAGCGCGGCGGGCTGAATGCCATCGAGCGTGGCGACGCGCACCAGCACCTCGTTGCGCTGGCGCTCGGGGAAGGACTTGAGCACCGAACTCGACTGCTCGACGTCCAGGTGCACCAGGATCGCCGCGACGATCTGCGGGTGTTCGTTGCGCAGCAATTCGGCCACCGAGTCCGGGTCCATCCACTTCAGGCTTTCGATGCCCGACACGTCGCCGCCGGTCAGGATGCGGTCGATCAGCAGGTTCGCCTTGTCGTCGCCGAGCGCCTTGCGCAATACGCTTTTCACGTACTCGTCGTTGTTGCCGACGAGCATGTTTTGCTCGCCGGCGGTCTCTGCGAACTTGCCCAGCACCGATTCCACGCGCTCGCGCGAGATCGACTTCATCTTCGCGATCGCCTCGCCGACGCTTTGCACTTCCTTCGGCGACAGGTGCTTGAAGACCTCGGAGGCTTCTTCTTCGCCGATCGACATCAGCAGGATGGCTGCGTCTTCGACGCCTTTTTCATCCATGGCGCAGCCCTCGGTCGCCGCGCGCGGCGACGGGCCCTGCGAGCGCGCAAGGCATCGAGATCATCCGCCGCCGCTCACCCAGGAGCGCACGATGTTCGCCGTCGCCGCCGGGTTGTCTTTCGTGAACTGCCGCGCCTGCTCCAGGTGCGCGCCCGCCATTGGCGCCGACAGCGCGAGCGGCGCGCCGGCCGCGCCCGGGCCGTTGGGATCGTTCGGCAGACCTTGGGGGTCGTTCACCGTCGCGTGCAGGCGGCTGCCGGCAGGTGGGTTCAGCACCGCATGCAGGGCAGGCTTGACCATGCCAAAGAACACCAGCAGCGCCACCAGCGCCAGGCCGGCGGGCGCGACGAAGCCGCGCACCGTGTCGATCAAGCCGGGTTGCTGCCACAGCGGCACAGTCGTCTTGTCCACCGGCTCCACCTTGAACGGCGCGTTGATCACCTTCACCGAATCGCCTCGCTCCTGCTTGAAACCGATGCTTTCGCGCACCAGCGCGCTGAGTTTTTCGATCTCCTCGGGCGACAACTCCTGCAGCGTCGTCTTGCCCTTGCTGCTGGTCACGCTGCGGTGGTTCACGACGACGGCGGCGTTCAGGCGCTTCACGACGCCGGTGGCGGCACGCGTCACGCGCACCGTCTTGTCGACTTCGAAGTTGGTCAGCGCTTCGCGCCGGCTGTTGCCCGCGCCGCCGCCTGCCTGGCCGGCTTGCAATGGCTTGGGTGGCGCCGGTCACCGGCGCGGTGGCGGGCAGCGGCGGCTGGTTGCTCGCCGCGCCGGGAACGCCCGCCGGCAGCGCGGCGCTGCCGCCGCTCGACTCGGTGGTCTGCTGGCTGCGGATCGTCGCCTTCGCCTGCGCGCCCTGGTTCGGCGTGAATTCCTCCGACGTCGCTTCGCTTTGCGTGAAGTCGACCTCCGCCGTCACGGTCGAGCGCAGATTGGCGCGGCCGACCACCGGTTCGAGCAGCTCGAGGATGCGCTTGTTGTAGCCGGCCTCGATCTGGTTCACGTACTGGAGCTGGTTCGCGTCCAGGCCAGCCTGGTTGCCGGCCTCGTTGCCCGAGGACAGCAGCGCGCCGGTCTGGTCGAGCACGCTCACCGCTTTCGGGTTCAACTCGGGAACGCTGCTCGCCACCAGGTGCACGATGCCTGCGACCTGCGCGCGGTCCAGGCTGCGCCCGGGGTGCAGGCTCAGCAGCACCGAGGCGCTGGGTTTTTGCTGCTCGCGAAAGAAACCGTTCTGATTCGGCAGCGCCAGGTGCACGCGCGCGCCTTGCACGGCGGGCATCGCCGTGATGGAGCGCGTGAGCTCGCCTTCCAGGCCGCGCTGGAAGGTGAGCCGCTCCTGAAACTGGGTCTGGCCGAAACGCGCGCCGTCCATCAACTCGAAACCGACGACCGAGCCCTTGGGCAGCCCGGCCGAGGCGAGCTTCAGGCGCGCGTCGTGCACTTTCGAAGCTGGCACCAGGATCGCCGAGCCGCCGTCGGCGTGGCGGTAAGGCACGTTCATCTGCGAGAGCTGGGCGATGATCGCGCCGCCGTCTTTGTCGGACAGGTTCGCGTACAGCACCTTGTAGTCGCTTTGGTTGTTCCAGGTGGCGAGCAGGAACGCCATGCCCACCAGCGCCGTCAGACCGAGGATCAGCGACAACTGGTTCTTCAGCGACAGCGCGCCCAGGCTCGCCAGGAATCCCGGCGAGGCAGAAGCGGCGTTCTTCAAGGCGAGGGCGTTGTCCATTCGATCCATTCAAGCAGGGCGAGCCGCGCCGTGGCGAGGTGGTGGATCAATTATTCGGTCCGCCTGGAGGCGGGATTCCTGGAACAGGCTGTCTATCCGCGCCTTGTTCGCCCCTTGCCAGCGCAGCGCCGCGGCTAGCATGGCCGGGTTCCGTCTTGCAACGGATGCCGATGCCATGAATGTCACGCTCAAACCCTTCGACTTCGCTCAAGCTGTGGCCCGTGCCGGGCTGGGCACCGACGGTCACCCGCTGGCGCGCACAGCGAAAGCGGCGCCTGCGGCGGATTTTCAGAACGCGTTGACGCAGGCGCTGCGCGGCGTGAGCCAGACGCAGAGCCAGGCCTCGCAAATGCAGCGCGCGGTGCAGATGGGCGATGCGTCGGTGAGCCTGGAAGAAACGATGGTCACGATGCAGAAGGCGCAGATCGGCTTCCAGGCGACGCTGCAAGTGCGCAACCGCCTGGTGCAGGCTTACAGCGACATCATGAACATGCAGGTGTAGGGTCGCGGCGCACGCAATGGCGGGCCGACGCCAGAACCCAGCGCCTCTGCCGCCGAGGCTTAGCGGCCGCTCTTTCGGTAAGCGAACAGGCGGGCGATTTCGAGCTGCACGTGGGGCGGGAATCCCTGGCGCCGGCCGCGTTGGTCCTTGGACAAGGAAGCGAGCAGATCCAGGCACCGTGCCTTGTCCGCCCACGCCTCGGCCAGCGCATTCGCGATCCGCGGGTACTGTGTGCTGAGCTTGCGGGGTTGCATGATGCTGGGCAGCTGAACCATCCAGTCGATCGCGACGCCGGTCAGGGCCCGATCCGTCGGCTCGGACTTGCGGCGCCGAGGGATCCAGAACTCAGGCCTGGACGTCGGGTCGACCAGCCCGTCCGGCAGCCCATCGAGGACCTTGCGGGCCTCGTTGAGGTCGGTGGGCTCGAAGTCGATCGAACCCGGGTGGCGGGGGCTGCCGTGCGTCATGCGGACCACTCTACCGGTGTGCTCGGGCAGGGTCCATCCCACACTCATGGGAGTCGCTCGCCGATCAGCGGGTGCGCCGGCAGTTCGTCACGGTCGATCTCGAAAGCTTCGAGCACGGCCTGACCCGCCACGTGCGCCGCGGCGACGTCGGCGGCATGCACCCGCGCCAGCGGCTGGCCAGCCGTCACGGGTGCGCCGAGCGGCAGCACGTGCGACAGGCCGACGCTTGAATCGACGCGATCGCCCGGGCCCCGGCGCCCGCCACCGAGCGCGACGACGGCCAGACCGAGTGCGCGCGTATCGATGTGGGCGATGAACCCCGCGTGCGTCGCAGCAACGTCGCACTGCACGGCGGCGCTGGGCAATTGCGCATCGTGCAACACGTCACGCGGGCCGCCGAGTGCGGCGACCATGTGCGCGAAGCGCTCGGCTGCGGCGCCGCGGTCGAGCGCTTGCATCGCGGCACGCCGCGCCGCGGCGGGCGACGCCGCCAGGCCACCGAGGTGCAGCAGTTGCGCCGCCAGCGCCAGCGTCACCTCCAACAGCCTCGGCTCGCGCGCCGTGCCGACGAGAAATTCGATCGCCTCGCGGACCTCGAGCGCATTGCCGGCGGTTGTTCCCAGCACCTGGTTCATGTCGGTGATCAGCGCCACCGTGGGCAGGCCGGCGCCGCGCGCCACCTGCACCAGGCTTAACGCGAGTTCGCGCGCCTGGGCCGGCGTGGTGCAGAACGCGCCGTTGCCGACTTTCACGTCGATCACCAATGCGTTCAGGCCGGCGGCGAGTTTCTTGCTCAGGATGCTCGCGGTGATCAGCGGCAGCGATTCCACCGTCGCCGTGACGTCGCGGATCGCATAGAGGCGCCGATCGGCGGGCGCGATGCGTTCGCTGGCACCGACGATCGCGCACCCTGCCTCGCGCAAGGCGCGCAGCAGCGTCTCGCGGCTCGGTGTCACGCGGTAGCCGGGCAGCGCTTCGAGCTTGTCGAGCGTGCCGCCGGTGTGGCTTAAGGCCCGGCCGCTGACCATCGGCACCATGCCGCCGCAGGCCGCGACGATGGGTGCGAGCAGCAAACTCACCTTGTCGCCCACGCCGCCGGTAGAGTGTTTGTCGAGCACGGGCCCGCCGAGTTTCGCCTCGCCCCAGTCGAGCACGTCGCCGGAACGCATCATCGCTTCGGTGAGTGCCACGGTCTCGGCAATGTCCATGCCGCGCAGCACCGTGGCCATCGCGAGCGCCGCGACTTGGGCGTCGCTCCAGGTGTGGTCGGTGAGGCCGCGCACGAAGGCGCCGATCTGCGCGCGGCTCAGCGCCGCGCCGTCGCGCTTGGCTCGGATGATCTCCTGAGGAAACGCACGGCCGCCCGAAGTTTCCTCATCCCCCTCGGGGGGCGGACGACGCAAGGCGTCGGCCTGGGGGCGCTGTTGCGGCAGTTCAGCCATGGGTGCGGCCGGTCTGAATCAATTCAAGCGCTTGATGCGCTCGGGCATCGCGGCATCGAAGGCGGGCTGGCGCGCGAGGTACTGCTCGAACGCGTCGACGTCCATCAGGCCGGTACGCGCGTCGCGGCCGAGCTTGAACAGCGCGAAGTTGTCGCCGCCGCCGGCGAGAAAGCTGTTCACCGTGATGCGGTAGTTCGCCGCCGGATCGATCGGCTGGCCGTCGAGCCGCACGCTGCCGGCGACGATGCGCTGGCCCGGCGGCCTGGCCGCGTCCCAGTGGTAGCTGAAGCCGTTCGAAACTTGCAGGATCCGCGCGCGCGGCTGGTTCAGCCATTGCTGTTCCAGCACGGCGAGCAGCTGGGCGCCGCTGAGCGTCAGCGTCACCAGGTTGTTGTAGAACGGCTGCACCGCGAACAGGTCTTCATAGCGCACCTCGCCTCCCGCCTGCGGCACGAGCGCAGCGCGCAGGCCGCCCGGGTTCATCAGCGCCAGTTGCGCACCGGCCGAGCGCGTCGCGGCGAGCTGGGCGTCGGCCACGGCCTGGCCGATGCGCGTTTCGCCCGCCGGCGTTTCGTCGCGCGTCAGCGGCGCCGCGATGCGCGCGACAACCCGCTTGGCCAACGGCGCGGCGAGCGGCTCGTAGGCGGCGATGAGTTGCGTTTGTGCGGCGTCTTTCGCGAAGCGGTCGTTGCGCACGATCACATTGCTGGCTGCCGCCGACACCACGTCGCCGCTCTTCGGGTCGAGCACCAGGTCGATTTCGGTGACCAGGGTGCCGTACTTGTCGCCGCTCGTGACGAGCCGGCCATCGATGCGGCAGACGTAGGCGCGGTGCGTGTGGCCGCTCACGACCAGGTCCACGGCCGGGTCGAGTTGCTTCACGATGTCGACGATCGGCCCGCTGATGCCCGGGCATTCGTTGTAGTCGCCGCTGGGCAGGCCGCCTTCGTGGATCAACACGACGATGGCTTGCACGCCCTGGCTGCGCAATTGCGGCACGAGTTCGTTCACGGTCTGCGCTTCATCGCGAAAGCGCAGCCCTTGCACGCCCGAGGGCACG
The DNA here is from genome assembly GCA_963791595.1 of uncultured beta proteobacterium. Classification (GTDB taxonomy): domain Bacteria; phylum Pseudomonadota; class Gammaproteobacteria; order Burkholderiales; family Burkholderiaceae_C; genus JAEMQF01. The sequence goes on from CAWBTF010000002.1 coordinate 188,480, forward strand.
ACGATCGTCGGCGTGTCTTTCAGCGTCAGGCCGATGAAGGCGACCGGGATGCCGTCGAAGTGCTTGACGTGCACCGCCGGGAACAGCGTTTGGCCGGTCGCCTCGACCACGGTGCTCGCGGCGAGGTACTTGAAGCGCGCGCCGGTGAACGGCGTCGGCCCCTTGCAGCCGTCCAGCGGATGACAGCCGCCGTGTTGCATGCGCAGCAGCTCCGCACTGCCGCGGTCGAATTCGTGGTTGCCGACCGCGGAAACTTCCAATCCCATCAGGCTCAGCGAATGGATCGTCGGCTCGTCGCGAAACAGCGCCGAGAGCAGCGGGCTCGCGCCGACCAGGTCACCCGCGGCGACGAAGATGTGGTTGCGGTTCTTGCTGCCGCAGTTCGGCAACCGCGCTGGCCAGGTACTGCGCGCCGCCGGCGGCCACTACGACCGTCTTGCCCGCATCGGCCGGGTCCTTGATGCGGATGCCGCCCAGCGGCGGCAGCAGGTTGCCGTGAAAGTCGTTGATCGCGAGCACTTTCACGGTCACCGGAACGGTGGCGCGTGGCGGCGTGGTCGCGCAGCCGGCGAGAAGTGAGGCGCTCAGGACCGCAATGAACGCGGCGATGAATGCGGCAGGTGGAGTCGCACCAACGGGACGAGTGTTCATGCCTGCCCTCAGAGCCTGTGAAGATATGAATCGTGCCCGCGCCGGGGTGCCACAGGGCGCTGAGCAAGGCGCAGCTCGCAGCCCAGGCTGGCCGCCTGGGCAAGGGCTGCAACGCCGCGCAGCGCCCTGTGGCACCCCGGCCCTTCGGGTGGGGCCCCAGAAAGGGCCCACTCGTTGTTGCGAAGCTTCGCCGGGGCCCAATCCCGGCTGTGCTTCGCGCCTAGATTGGGCCCTTTCTGGGGCTCCACGCGGGCACGATTCATATCTTCACAGGCTCTCCGCTCCAACTGGTTCAAAGCAGCGAGTGTAGGCACCCGGGTTAGACTGAATCTATGCACGCTTCAACGGCCCTGTCACACATCACCGTCATCGACCTCACCCGCGTTCGCGCCGGACCGACGGCGGTGCGCCAGCTCGCCGACTGGGGCGCGCAGGTCATCAAGGTGGAAATGCCGCCCGGCATGGACGAGGGCGACGGTGTCGGTGGCCCGCGCGAAGACAGCGATTTCCAGAACGTGCACCGCAACAAACGCGGCATCACGTTGAACTTGAAGTCGCCCGAAGGCGTGGCGATACTGAAGAAACTCGTCGCACGCGCCGACGTGCTGGTCGAGAACTACCGGCCCGACGTGAAAGACCGGCTCGGCATCGGCTATGCGGCGATGAGTGCCATCAACCCGCGCCTGATCTACGCCAGCATCTCCGGCTACGGCGAAGACGGGCCGTACCGGCTGCGCCCGGGCTTCGACCAGATCGCGCAGGGCATGGGCGGCTTGATGTCGATCACCGGCCTGCCCGGCCAGGGCCCCGTGCGCGTGGGTGTTCCGATTGCCGATCTGTGTGCCGGCATCTTCTGCGCCTACGGCATCAGCGTCGCGCTGATCGAGCGCGAGAAGTCGGGCCAAGGGCAGTGGGTGAAGAGTTCTCTGCTGCAGGCGCAACTGTTCATGCTCGACTTCCAGGCGGCGCGCTGGCTGATGAAGGGTGAAGTGGCGAAACAGGCCGGCAACAACCACCCGACTTCGATTCCCACCGGCGTCTACAAGACGCGCGATGGCTACATGAACCTCGCTGTCTCGGGCCACAAGATCTGGGTGCGCTTCTGCCAGGCGATCGGCGCACCCGAACTCGCCACCCACCCGGACTACGCGAGCGCCGCGCTGCGCTCGACGAACCGCGACGCGCTGCACGCCGACATCGAGGCTTACACGAAAGAGCGCGACACGGCGCACTGGGTCACGCTGTTCAATGAAGCCGGCGTGCCAAGTGGCCCGATCTATTCCATCGACCAGGCCTTCGGCGACCCGCAAGTGAAGCACCTGGCCATCGCGCAGAAGGTCGACGGCGTCGCCTACCTCGGCCAGCCCATCACGCTGAGCCGCACGCCGAGCCATGTGGTCGCGCACCCGCCGGCGCTTGGCGAACACACGGGCGACGTGCTGCGCGAGCTGGGCTACTCCAGCGGCGCGATCGAACAATTGCAGAAACAGGGAATCGTCTGAAAGGACGTGAAGGAACACCATGCCCAGCGACAAGATGATCTCGAAGAAGGACAACGGCGTCGGCTGGATGATCCTGAACAATCCCGAACGCCACAACGCGATCTCGCTCGAGATGTGGGACGCGGCGCTGGAAATCATGGCGGACTTCTCTGCGGACCCGAACGTGCGCGTGATGGTGATCACCGGCGCGGGCGGCAAGGCGTTCGCGTCGGGCGCCGACATCTCCAAGTTCAAGGACGAGCGCCAGGAAGCGCAGGCCGTCGCGCATTACCAGGAGACGACGCAAAAGGCCTACGCCGCGATCCAGGCGATGCGCATCCCGACGATCGCGATGGTGCGCGGCTACTGCATCGGCGGCGGCACTGCCGTGGCGGTCTGCTGCGACATCCGCATTTGCAGCGAGAACGCGAAGTTCGGTATTCCCGCGGCCAAGCTCGGCCTGGGTTATGGCTTGCAGCGCGCGATCCCGCTGGTCGATCTGGTTGGCCCGGCGTATGCCAAGGAGATGTTCTTCACCGGCCGCCAGTTCGACGCGCGCGAAGCGCAGCAGATGGGGCTGGTCAACCGCGTCGTTGCCGACGACAAGCTCGAAGCCACGATCGAAGAGATGGCGCGCACCATCGCCGAAAACGCGCCGCTCACGGTGCGCTGCGCCAAACTGGTGGTGGGCGAGGCGTTGAAGGATTCGACGATCCGCGACGTTGCCGCGACCGAGCGCGCGGTACAGGCCTGCTTCAACAGCAACGACTACAAGGAAGGCCAGGCGGCGTTCATGGAGAAGAGGAAACCGCGCTTCACGGGGGCTTGAGGCACCGGTGTCAGAAGACCCGGTTCTCGGTGGCCGGGCCTGGACCCGCCGACCAGCGCCGACGGTCAGGAACGCGTATCCATCACCTCGGTGGCAGCGAATGCATTGCTCAGGTCACGCTTCGCCACGGGTTTCGGGTTGGCTTGCGCGCGCAGGCTGTCGAGTTCCGCGTAGGCGATTTCCAGCCGGCCTTCCAAACGACTGACAGCGGATTTCGAGTCACTCACGGCTTGTGCGATCTGCGCCGCCATCGAGCAGCGCAACTGCTCGGTTTCATGTTTCGAGCTCTCGGCGGCGGCACGAAGTTTGGCCTTGACCGTCGCGTTCTTCTCATTCACCGAGTCGACGATTTCCTTCTCGCGACTGTCGAAGGCGCGCAGCATCGAGCGCCGCACCAGCCAGCCGGTGAGGCTGGCGCATGCCACCGCAGCCGCGGCCACGGCCATCCAGAATTCAATCCCCATCGACGCCTCCCTTTTCTGCCCGGGCTCCTACCCAAATAGGAAGAGCTCGCCAAGGGTAGTCGCGAAACCGCGTGCCATTTCGCTGCGCAAGCGCCAAGCGTGAAACAAGTCGCGACCCGTTCCCCGGTCTGACCTCGCCGAACGCTTGCGCTGCTGGCCCGGGGCACCTTCCAGACCCATACGCGCCTCGTCCTTCTGCGTCGCTCTGCGCGGCAGCTCGCTGCGGCAAACAATCCGTCGATTTCCCGCAAGAGATGTCGATTTTCGGAAAGTGCGGCCGGGTAAACGATCATGCCCACCACCAGGTGGGCCGGGCGCGTGAGTTCGTGCGCGACGGTGCTTGTACTGCGTGGCTCACGGGGCGAGCGTGCCATGGTCCCATACCAGCGGCAACTTCCGTGCCGCGCCAGGCCGTGTCGCCTGCAGAGAGTGCCTGCGTCGGTTTGGGGGGAGAAGGACGACCGGCTGCTCAGCAGCGCACCATTCAGGGTGACCGCGGCAGGCCGTGGACACGGATCACGAGTGCGCTGGCGTTGTCGTCGCTGCCGGCAGCCAGCGCCGTCGACACCAGGCTGCGGCCGGCCAGGGCCGCGCTGCCTTGCGCCGAGAGCATGGCGATGTGCGCCAGCGCGAGCTTGGCGTGCGCGCCGTGCGACAGCAGCACGAAGCTGTCGTCGCGCAGCAGCTCGCCCTGGATGTGGTCGATGCAAACCGATTCCTCCTGGCCCAGCGCGCGGATCGGCCGGCCGCGCGACTCGGTTGGCGCCAGGCCATGGTCTTGCGTCAACAGGCGGCACTTGCCACCGCGGATCAGGTAGGCGCGGGTATCGCCCACATGCGCCAGCGTCCAGCCCTGATTGCGCAAGACGAGGGCGGTGAGCGTCGTCATCGCAGCGCCCCGGTGGCGCCGGTTGTGCGCCGAGAGCCAACTGTTCTGGGCGGCGATCAAGCGGCCGAGCACGGTGCGCGGGTCCCAGGCCGGAGGGGCGCTGAAGTAGTCTTCGACCAGCGTCTTCGCGCTCGTCTGCGCCGCCATGCGGCCATCGCCGCCGTCGGACATGCCGTCGGTGATGGCGCAGACGAAGCCCATGTCCAGTTCGTCCGGCGCCGGGCGGCGCGTCGCGACGAAATCTTCGTTGATCTCGCGCGGGCCGCGTTCGCTTGCGTAGCCGATGTCCAGGTCGAAGCTCATGGCGCGTGGGTCGGTGACGGCGCACAAAAGCGTGCGCGCGGGTGTGCGCCTTGTAGCGATGCAAGTGCTGTGCCTGCCCTGTTGCGGTGCCATGAGACCGAATGGCGCAGCGCAAGCGCTGGCCACAAGGCCAGGAGCGGCAGGCTACTTCGCTCGCTGTCTCGACTTCACCAGCGCCCGCACCACCGGCACCAGCACTGCCGCAATCGCCGTCAACGTCAACACGGCTGATATCGGCCGCATGAAAAAGATCCCCATCCCCGCGTTCGGAAATGATGAGCGACTGTCTCAGCGCCCGCTCGGCGAGCGGCCCGAGCACGAGAGCCAGAACGAGCGCCGCAGGCGAATAACCGAGCTTCTTCATCGCATAACCGAGCACGCCGAACACCAGCATCTGCCCCACGTCCCACACGCTGTTCTTCAGCGAATACGCGCCCGTGATGCAGAAGATGATGATGATCGGCATCAATATCGCGTAAGGCACGCGCAGCGCGCGAACGAACAGCGGGATGGCGGCGGTCGACAGAATCAGCAGCATCACGTTGGCGATGTACTGCGAAGCGATCAGGCCCCACACGAATTCGGGGTTCTTCTCGAACAGCATCGGCCCGGGGCGCAGGCCCCACATCATCAGGCCGCCGAGCATGATGGCGGTCGTCGCCGAACCCGGAATGCCGAGTGTGAGCATCGGCACCATCGCGCCGGTGGCGGCGGCGTTGTTCGCCGACTCGGGCCCGGCCACGCCTTCGATCGCGCCGTGGCCGAATTCCTCGGGGTGCTTGGAGAACTTCTTCTCCACCGCGTACGACATGAAGGTCGCGATCGTCGGCCCGGCGCCGGGCAGCGTGCCGACCAGAAAGCCGAGCAAGCGTGCCGCGCACGATCGCGTAGCGCGAGCGCAGCCAGTCCTTGGCGTCAGGCAAAAGGTGGCGCAGCCCGTAGCGGCCGCTGACGACAGCTGCGCCCTTGGCGGCCTCCGCGCCGGCCAGCACTTCGCCCAGGCCGAACAGGCCGATCGCCACCGGCAGGAAATCGATCCCGTCCATCATCTCGGGGATGCCAAACGCGAAGCGCGCTTCGCCGGAGATGATGTCGAAGCCGACCATCGCGAGCATCAGCCCGAACACCATGCTGATGTAGGCCTTGACCGGGTTATCGCCGGTGAGCAGCGTCACGGTGGTGAGGCCGAGCAACATCAGCGCGAAGGTTTCGGGCGGGCCGAACGACAGCGACCATTTCGCGAGTGCGGGCGACACGAGCATCAGCAGCACCACGCCGAAGGTGCCGGCGATGAACGAGCCGATCGCGGCAATGCCCAGTGCCGGTCCGGCGCGCCCTTGCAGCGCCATCTGGTGGCCGTCGAGGCAGGTCACGACAGATGCCGATTCGCCCGGCGTGTTGATCAGCACCGACGTGATCGTTCCGCCGTACATCGTTCCCGCATACAGCGCGGCGAGCATGATGATTCCCGAGGTCGGGTTCATGCCGAACGTGAGCGGCAGCAACAGCGCCACGCCCGAGGGCGGGCCCACGCCTGGCAGCGCGCCGATCAGGATGCCCAGCGTGACGCCCGCCGCCGCCATCAACAGATTGAAGGGTGTCAGCGCGACCGAGAAGCCCAGGGCGAGGTTGCCGAGGAAGTCCATGATCAGTTTCGGAATCGCTTCGGTGCCGGTTCAGAAGCCGAGCACGCTCACCGGCATCGGCACTTTCAGCCAACGCGTGAAGACGAGGTAGTTCGTGCCGGCCACGGCCGCGGCCACGGCAACGCCGGTGAGCCATGGCGTGCGGTCGAGGAAGCGCATCAGCCCAAGCAGGAACACGAAGGTGCCGATCACCATGCCCAGCACATTGAGCAAGGCGACGAGCACGACGGTGGCGCCGAGCACGACGAGCAATCGCTTCAGCCCCGCGCCGCTCGGCAGCCACGGCTCTCCGGGTTCGCGCGTGCGCAGCGCGCCGACGAGCAGCATCGTCGCCAGCACCGACATCACCGCGCCCAGCCAGAACGGCAGGAACGCCGGCCCCGGGCCGTTGGCGCCCCAGTAGGCGTAGTGTTTGATCGCGCCGGCGCTGAATGCGACGGCCAGCGCGAGCAGCGCCGCGCCGGCAATCGTGTCAGCGCGGCGCATCGCGAGCGAGTCTCAATCGAGCCCGATGCCCGTCACTTCTTCAAGCCGCCGAGTGCGCTGAGCGCGCTCTCGTAGTCGCCGGTGATGCCATCGAGGTACTTGATTGCCTCTTCGCCCGTCCACGCCGTGGGTGTGAGCAGGTTGCGCTTGATGTAGTCGTCTTGCCACTTCTTCGTCTGCGTGACCTTCGTCAATGTCGTTTGCCACCACGCCACCGCCTCGGGCGTCATGCCCGCGGGCCCGACCACGCCGCGCATCTGCTCCCAGTAGAACTTGAAGCCCTTCTCGGCGAAGGTGGGAACGTCGGGCGCATCGGCCACGCGCTTGCGCGCCGCGACCGCCAGGTTCTTCGCCTTGCCGGCCTCCACTTGGGCCTGTATTTCATTCGGGTTCATGATGCCGGCGTCGATGTGGCCGCCCATCAGCGCCGCGGTCGCCTCGCCACCCGAATTGAACGGCACGTACTTCAGCTTGATTCCCGCCGCCTGCTCGAACAGGTGGGAGAAGATGTGGTCTTCGTTGAGCGTGCCGGTGCCGCCCACCGTCAGCGTGCCCGGCTTGGCGCGCGCGGCGGCGACGAACTCTTCCACCGTCTTGTATGGCGATTCGCTGCGCACCGAAAGCATCAGCTCGTCGATCGCGACGATCATCAGCACCGTCATCGCGTCGCGGTGGTTGCCGGGGAGTCGCCCCTGCAGCTTGCCCGAGACGATCATCGGCGTGGCGCCGCCCACCACGTGCGAGTCGCCCTTCTTACCGATCAGGTACATGTAGCCCACCGTGCCGCTGCCGCCGGTGCGGTTGTTGACGTTCAGCGCCACGGGCGACCATTTGTTCTCGTCCATGATGCCGGTGATGGTGCGCATCAGGTTGTCGGTGCCGCCGCCCGGGGCGAAGGGCACGACGACTTCGACGTTCTTCGAGGGGTAGGCCGCCTGCGCCAACGCCGTGCCGGTAGTTGCGGCGAACAAGACAATCGAGCCCAGGCAGGCGGCAACAGTTCGCGTCGAGACCATGGGGAAACCCTCCTTCATTCAAGACATTCGCTCGGGTGAGCGCGGCGCACGGTCCGCGTGAACATCTGCAAATCACTCTAGCACGCAGGTGCGGGTGCTACGATCCTCGGCAACCCTCAAGCCACCGCGCGAAGCCGCGCGGATCTCCTCGTGGAAACTACCAACCCTGGCACCGACCCCGCCACCGAGCACGTGCTCGTCGCACGCGATGGCCCGGTGATGACACTCACCTTCAACCGCCCGCAGGCACGCAACGCGATGACCTGGGCCATGTACGAACGCCTGTACCAGGCCTGCGAGGAAGTCGACTCCGACGAGTCGATCCGCGTGCTCGTGCTCAAGGGGGCGGGCGGCAAGGCCTTCGTCGCCGGCACCGACATCGCCCAGTTCGCCGAGTTCAAGGGCGGCGAAGACGGGCTGCGCTACGAGCGCGACGCCGGCCGCTACCTGGATCGGATCGGGCGCGTCGGCAAGCCGGTGATTGCGCAAATCGAGGGTTCGGCGGTGGGCGGCGGTTTCGGCATCGCGGCCGGCGCCGACATTCGGATCGCCACGCCCGATGCGAAATTCGGCGTGCCGATCGCGCGCACGCTGGGCAATTGCCTGTCGATGGCGAACTACGCGCGTTTCATCGACATCCTCGGCGCGTCGCGCCTCAAAGAGATGATGCTGAGCGCCCGCCTGCTCTCGGCCGACGAAGCGCTTGCCGCCGGCTTCGTGCACCACATCGTACCGGCCGAGCGAATCGACGAACATGTGCACGAACTTGCGCAGCGCATCGCGACGCACGCGCCGATCACGATGCATGTGACGAAGGAGTCGATTCGCCGCATCCAGGAATCGCGCACGCTGCCCGAGGGTGACGACCTGATCGTCAAGACCTACGGCAGCGCCGATTTTCGCGAGGGCGTGCGCGCGTTCGTCGAGAAGCGCGCCGCCCGCTGGACCGGCAAGTAGTGGGCGCACAAGCCCTCACGCCAAAGGCCTTCGTCACGCTGCTGCTGCTGGCGTGCCTGTTCGGCGCGAACCATGTCGCGGCGCGCATCGCGCTCGACCATGGTGTGGACGTCACCACCGCGGTCGCGGCGCGCAGCCTGGCCACCGCGCTCGTCGTCGGGCTGCTCGTCGCGTGGAGCCGCATGGCGATCGTGCTGAATGCGCGCCAGAAACGCATGATGCTCGCGATCAGCCTGCTCGTCACGGTGCAAAGCGTGTGGCTCTATTCGTCGGTCGCGCTGATTCCGGTGGGCTTGTCGCTGCTCGCGTTCAACACCTATCCGCTGTGGGCCGCGTTCGCGGTGTGGCTGCTCTACGGCCGCACGCCCGAGCGCGCGGTGCTGATCGCGATGCCGCTCATCCTCACCGGCCTCGCGCTCGCGCTCGACGCGACTGGCCTGGCCAGCGGATTGAGCGCGCAGGCGCAGTGGAGCAGCATCGGCCAGGGCGTGCTCTACGCGGTCGGCGCCGGCGCCACGTTCGGCCTGGTGCTCGCGCTCACGCAGCATGAAGTCGCCGCGCTCGACGGGCGGCTGCGCACCGCGATCACGATGTTGATCGTCGGCACGCTGGCCTTGGGTGCCGCATTCACGCACAGTGGCCTGCACTGGCCCAACGCGCCGGCCGGCTGGTGGGGCTTGGGCGCGCTGAGCGTCTTGTACGGCACCGCGTTCACGATGACGTTCACGCTGCTGCCCAAGCTCGGCGCCGTGGGCAACTCGCCGATCCTGAACGTCGAACCCGTCGCCGCGCTCGGCATGGCGTGGGTGGTCCTGGACCAGCGCGTCGCGCCGATTCAGTTTGTCGGCGCGGTTCTCGTGGTGGGCACGGTGATGTGGTTGGGGTTGCGGCGGCGTTGAGTTTGCTCGGAGCGCGCGCACGTTTGCGGTGCGCGCGAGCGATCTACTTCGCCGGCAAACGCGGCGCCGCTTGCAGCAACTCCGCCAGTTCCTTCTTCCAGAACTTCGCCTGCCCCGTCGTGCCATGGCCCGCAGTCAGCTCGCTGCCCGGGATCAGCAGAATGCGCCCGTTCTTCACGCGCCTGATCTCGCGCTCGAGCACGCCGTTTTCCGGCGGGTTGCGCTCGTCGTCGGACGAGTTGATCGCGAGCAGCGTCGCCTGGATCCGCTCCAAGCCGGCCGACGGGTTGTAGTCGCGCGACGCATCCCACTGGTACAGCACGTCGTTCGCGTCGGCCGTGAACGGCGCATTCAGGCGCTGGTTCAGCAATTGGTCGGCGGAGCTGCGCGTTGGCGCCGCCTTCTGCAACGCCTGGTTGCCGCCGTTCGTCGCCAGTCCGTAGAACACGCTCGCGAACTGCGCGCTGCGCGGCTGGCTCGTGTACTCGCCGCCTTGCCACTGCGGGTCGTTGCGGATCGAATCGGTGATGAGCCTGCGCAGCATCCAGTTGCGGCTGCTCATTTCGCTGGGCAGCGAAGCCATCGGTACGGCAACGTCCATGAACTCCGGGTACTTCTGCGCCATGATCCAGGTCTCCATGCCTCCCATCGAGTTGCCGAGCACGAGGCGCAGGTGCCGTACGCCCAGGTGCTCGGTGAGCAGGCGGTAGTGCGCCTGCACCATGTCGTCGTAGTTGTACTTCGGAAACTTCGCGCGCAAGGAGTCGGACGGTTTGCTCGATTTGCCGTGCCCGATCGCGTCGGGCAGGATCACGTAGTAGCGGCTCGCGTCGAGCGGCTGGCCGGGGCCGAACAGCTCGCCGCCGAACCCCGGGCTGAGCAGGCCCGCGCCCGAGCCCGTGGTGCCGTGCAGCAGCAGCACTGGCTCGCCCGTGGGCGCGCCGAGCGTCGTGTAGTGCAGCTTCAGCTCGGGCAGCACTTCGCCGGTGTGGAAGCGGAAGTCGCGCACGAGCCAGCTGCCTTCTTTCTGCGCCGGTGGGTCGGCCGCCTGGGTGGGCAGGGCGGTGGCCCATGCAAGCAGCAACAGCCCCGCGGCGCGCAGCATCACGTTCGTGAACTTCATCGGTGTCTCCGTCTTGGAATCGAAAGCAGGAGCGACTCTATGCCATGCGAGCCGAGTGCCCCGCGACGGGTGTGGTGGTGAATTCAGTATCGGCCGTCGGCCGCGTTCGCACTCGCCGAACCGGCGAGAACAGCTTCGATATCGTTCAGCAATGCACTCGCGCCGATACGAAACCGCGCCGGCACCAGCGCCGCGGCGCCGAGCTCGCGCTCGACGAGGTCGACATAGAGGGCAGCGTCGGCGACGCTGCGGATGCCGCCCGAGGCCTTGAAGCCGACCCGGCGTGCGCGCCTGAGCATCGGCGGCGATCGCGCGCAGCATCGTGCTGGCCGCTTGCGGCGTCGCGCTCACCGGGCTCTTGCCGGTGCTGGTCTTCAGGAAGTCGGCGCCGGCGTCGAGCGCCAGGCGCGAGGCGCGCTCGATCAGCGCCGGCTCGCGCAACTCGCCGGTCTCCAAAATGACTTTCAGGACCAGGCCTTCGCAGGCGCGGCGCACTGCGTGCAACAGCCCGCGGCAGCTGGCTTCGTCCCCGGCGAGCAGCGCGCGATAGGGCAGGACGAGATCGACTTCCTGCGCCCCGGCTTGCACGATCTCGCCGGTGTCGCGCAGCGCGCGCTGCACGTCGGCTGCGCCCTCCGGAAAATTGGCCACCGCCGCCACCGCCACCTGTGCGGTCGCGTGTTCGCGGGCGAAGCGCGCCAGGCGCGGCCAGACGCAGACGGCGGCGACTGCGCCGCGCGATGCGGTGGCAGCAGCGCGCTCGCACAGCTGCGCGACCTGCGTCTCGCCGTCGCCGTCGTTCAAGCTCGTCAGGTCCAGGCAGGCGAGCGCGATGCGGGCCACGTCGATCGCGCTTCGCATCGCCTCAAACCTCCAGCGCCGCGATCACGGCTTCGAGCAGCGGCACGGCCTGCCCCGACGCCGCCTGCGCCGCGCCGAGCGTGTGCGCGTGGCTGAGGGCTTCGTCCTCGAGCCCGCAGCCCATGTTGGTGAACATCGAAAACGCAAGCACGCGCAGCCCCAGCTGGCGCGCGACGATCGTCTCGGGCACCGTGCTCATTCCCACCGCCTGCGCGCCGAGTTGCCGCAGCATGCGGATCTCCGCCGGCGTTTCGAACTGCGGGCCGAGCATCCAGGCGTAAACGCCTTCGTGCAGCGTGACGCCGCGCTCGCGCGCGACCTGCTTTGCGGTGGCGCGCAACGCCGGGTCGTAGGCATCGCGCAGATCGACGAAACGTTGCGCGCCCTGCTCGTGCAGCAGCGGCGTGCGCTGCACCATGTTCAGGTGGTCGGCGATCAGCATCAGTTCGCCCGGGCGCATGCGCGCGTCGAGGCTGCCTGCCGCATTGGTTTGCACCAGCACGCGGGTGCCGAGCAGGGCGAGCGTGCGCAGCGCACCTTTCATCGCCGCCGTATCGCCCGTCTCGTACGCGTGCTGGCGGCCGCTGAGCACGGCGACGCGGTGTTTGCCGATGCGCCCGAGCCGCAGCAAGCCGGCGTGGCCCTCGACGCCCGGGCGCGGGAACGCGGGCAGATCGAGATACGGAACCGTCACCGCGTCTTGCACGCTGTGTGCCAGTGCACCCCAGCCGGAACCGAGCAGCACCGCGATCGTCGGCGGCGCTGTGCCCACCATGGCGCCCGCCAGGCCGCGCAGCTGCGCCGCGCTGCGCGCGACGGCGTCGTCGAGTTCGGCACCCTTCATCGCGCTCCCTTTCATCGCGCCACGCCGCCCAGATGCTCGGGGCCGAAGCTCGCCGGCAGCAACTCGCCGAGCGTGTGCTGCGCCGTCACGGTTTGCAGGTCGGCGGACCACACCGGGCAATCGTCGGCCGCGAACTCGCGCAGCTTCTGGCGGCAGCCGCCGCACGGCGTGACGGGCGCGGAGGAGTCGCCCACGACCAGCGCCGCGACGATGCGCCTGCCCCCGGCGGCGACCAGATGCGCGAGCGCCGCGGCCTCGGCGCACAGCCCCTGCGGGTAGGCGGCGTTCTCGACGTTGCAGCCGGCGTGGATGCGCCCTTGCTCGTCGAGCAGCGCCGCGCCTACCTTGAAGTTGGAGTAGGGCGCGTAGGCGTGTTCGCGCGCGGCGCGGGCGGCGTCGGCCAAGGCTTGCATCGGGTCCGGGCGGGGCGGGGGGTTCATGGTGGGTGGGGCGTGGCGTAGGCGATTCTCGCGGCATTCTCGCTGTCACGCAGTTGCCGCGAAACCGCGGGTTTGTGTCACCGGTCTGTCATGAACGGCTGTCACGATGCCTTTTCGCTTCACCTTCCTGCTTCCAACAGACCGGAGACAAATCGCCATGCCCTTACTTGCCTCAACCATCGCCCTGCGCGGCCTCGGCGCCCTTATGCTCGCCTGCGCCGCCGCCACGCTTCAGGCTGCCCCGAGCTTCGTCAACGGCCTGGTGCTGCCCGCGGACGCCATCGACGCCTCGGGCGGCACGGCGGTCAACGACGGACGCCTGGGCTACTTTTCCGACATCTACTACGACCCGAACCGCAAGCAATGGTGGGCCCTCTCGGACCGCGGCCCCGGCGGCGGCACGCTGAACTACGAGACGCGGGTACACCGCTTCAAGCTCGACGTGGACCTGCACACCGGCGCCATCTCCAACTTCCAAATCTTGAAGACGAAGATCTTCCGCAATCGCGGCAGTGCGCTGAACGGCATTGCCCCGGCGGTGAGCGGGCCGCTCGGCCTGGCGTTAGACCCCGAAGGCATCGCCGTGCACCCGCGCACCGGTCATCTCTACATCTCCGACGAATACGGCCCGTCGCTGCTCGAAGTGAAGAAGAACGGCAAGGTCAAGCGCCGATTCGAAACACCCGCGAATCTGCTGCCGCGAGATGCCGCAACGGGCGCGGCAAACTTCGCCAGCGACGCAGGCAACACTGCAGGCAAGCGCACCAATCGCGGCTTCGAGGGCGTGGCCATCAGCCCGGGCGGCCGCTACGTCTACGCGATGCTGCAAAGCGCGATGCTCGACGAAGGCGCGGGCAACGGCGTCTTCAACCGTATCGTCAAGTTCGACACGCGCAAGGGCCGCGCCGTGGCGCAGTACGCGTACAAGATGGAAGGCAGCAATCAGGGGCGCGGCATCTCGGCGCTGGTGGCGTTGAATCACGATGAATTCCTGGTGCTCGAGCGCAACAACCGTGGCCTGGGCGTTCCCGACGCAACTCTGGCGGGTCCGAACAAGAAGGTGTTCCGCATCGACCTGACCGGCGCGACCGACGTGAGCGCGATCGATCTCGATGCCGCCGGCGCCGTGTTCACACCCGTGGCCAAGCAGGCATCGCCGTGGCTCGACCTGGCGCTGGGCAGCACGCTGGCCGATGCATCGCTTTCCGCCTTGGGCGGCGTGTCACCTGAAAAATGGGAAGGCCTGGCCATCGGCCCGAAACTCGCCGACGGCTCGTACCTCGTTCTGGCCGGAACCGACAACGACTACTCGGTCACGCAAAACGGCACCGGCACCCAGTTCGACGTCTACTACAAGGCGGCCGGCGGCGTGGCGACGCGAATCCAGTGCGACATCGGCACCTTCGCGAACTGCATCGCCATCAATGCCGACGGCACGCTCGGTGGCCCGTTGGCCGCGAACTTCGACTTCCAAGGCTACCGCCTCATCCCCGGCGTGCTGCACGCCTACAAAGCCAGTGCAGCGGACCTGGCGGGCTACCTCGCGCCGCAGCGCAAACGCCACCAAGACGCACAGGAACTGCGGCACGACGACGAGCACGACGACGAATCCGAGCACGACTGAGGCCTCGGGGCCGACGCCGAAGGCGGGCGTCGCGCCCGGGATCGTTCGCCGCTGCGTGGTGCGCGCCGCGAATCGCCCGCGTCGCGCCGATCGCTTACGGGGTTTGCACGAAGCGGTTCTTGAACGCCTTGCGCTTGCTCGTTCGGTAGACCGCGAAATCGGCGCGGTCGATGCTGATGATGTCGGTGATGCCGATCTTCTCGGCCAGCCACACCAGCGAGGCATCGGCCAGGTCCATCGGACGGTCGGAGTACTTGCGGATCAGCGCTGCCAAGCCGGGCAGGTCGGCGGGCGTCAGCGCGGCAATGTCGATCAGCCCACGCTCGTGCCCGGCGTGCAGCCACTCGAGGAAATCGCCCTGCGCCGCGGCGCTGAAGTTCAAAAAATACATCACCTCCGACACGACCTCCCAGGTGGTGCGCAGGTGCAGTGCCGCGCCATGGGAGCGAAAGAACTCCAGCGCGCGCGCATGATGTTTGTCGCGCCGGTTGTAAAGCGCCGCCAAGGGGCCGCTGTCGGCCAGCACGACCAGCGGTGCCGACGTGCTCACGGACGATGCTTGGCCCGAAGCCGGGCGCGAACGACAGACTTGATGTTCGCCGATTGCCGCGCCGCGTTGGCGTGCTTGCCGAAACTTGCCTCGCCGAGTTGGAACAGGCTTGGCGCGTCGGCGCCGGTGGCGGGTGAGGAGCCGCTGGCCCAGGCGCGCAGCGCACTCTTGACGATGTCGGACTTGCTCAAGCCGCTGGCGGCGCGCAACTGCTCGATGAGCATGGCTTCCTGGCTGCTCAGCCTGAGGGTGAGGTGGTTCGAACCCATGGTGCGAGTGTAGTACACGCAGCTGTTCGCTGTGTTACGCGACCGATGGAGTACGAAGCTTCTGGGGTTGAGTCGAACGCACCGGAAGGTCACCCCGCAGGATGCGGTTGACCTGAGCGCGGGCAGTGCCTGCTTCAACGTGCCCAGCAGCGCCAACTACCGGGGCGGCGACATCCGCGGGCAGAACGCGGTCAAGTAGGGTGGGCGCTGTGCTGCGAGGACGGCGCGCCAATTGCCCGAGTTCACCTACCGTTCTTTGACATACGGCACCCCCAAGGCCTTCGGCGCGCGCGCGCGGCCGATGAAACCAGCCAGTAGCACCACCGTCATCAGGTATGGCAACGCCTGGATCGCTTGCACCGGCACCGTGCCGATCAACGGCAGCGCGGTGCCTTGCAGGCGGATCGCCGCGGCGTCGAGAAATCCGAACAGCAGGCAGGCCCAGAGTGCGCCGACCGGGTGCCACTTGCCGAAGATCATCGCGGCCAGCGCCATGTAGCCGCGCCCGGCGGTCATGTGCGGAATGAAGCTCGGGTTCTGCGCGAGCACGAGGTAGGCGCCGGCCAGCGCGGCGAGCGCGCCGTTGCCGGCCAGGGCCGTGTAGCGCAGCTTGACGATCGACACGCCCGCGGCATCCACCATCGCCGGGTTCTCGCCGGCGGCGCGCAGGCGCAGGCCGAAGCGGGTGCGGAACAACAGCCACCACAGGGCAGGGACCAAGGCCAGGCTGAGATAGACGACAAGATTGTGGCCGAGCAGACCGAGGCCGATGAGCGGTCCGACCAGCGGCACCTCTCTCAGCACCGTCACCCCACCGACAAACCAGTTGCTCAAGCGGACGGCATCGGGCAGCGGCGGCGTCTGGCCGCCTTGCTGGAACCAGGCGATGCCGAGCACGACGCTCAATCCGGCCGCCGTCATCGTGATCGCCATGCCCATCACGACCTGGTCGCCGCGGTGGCTCACGCAGGCGTAGCCGTGCAACATCGACAACAGCACGCCGACGACCAGTGCCGCGAACAGCGCGAGCATGATCGAGCCGCTCACCGCACCGGCGCTGCCCGCCGCAAACGCGGCGAGCAGCATCTTGCCTTCCAGGCCGAGGTCGATGACGCCGGAGCGTTCGGCCAACGTGCCGGCGAGCGCGCAAAGGATCAGCGGCACCGAGACGCGCAGCGTCGAGGCGAGCAGGGTGGCGATGCCGACTTCGTCCATGGTCCGGTTCAGCCCGGTGCCGCGAGCACGCGCGCTTCGCGCCGGCGTTGCCAGGCACCCCAGGCGCGCGCGAAAGTCGGCGCCGCCACCTGCGCCATCGCGCCGCAGAACAGCACGATCAGGCCTTGCAGCGTGAACACCATGTCGCGGCTGAAGCCCTGGATTTCGAACGCGAGTTCGGCGCCTCCCTGGTACAGCGCGCCAAAGAGCAGCGCGGCGACCACGATGCCCACCGGGTGGTTGCGCCCGATCAGCGACACCGCGATGCCGGCAAAGCCCGCGCCGACCACATAGTCGAGCAGCAGCCGGCCGTGCACGCCCGCCACTTCGTTGATGCCCACCAGCCCGGCGAGTGCGCCCGACAGCGCCATCGATTTCATGACCTGCGCGCGCGGGTTGATGCCGGCGTAGCGCGCGGCCTCGGGCGCGTGGCCAACGGCGCGCAGCGCGTAGCCGGTTGGGGTCTTCCACAGCAGCAGGTAAACGCCGATCAGGGCGAGTGCCGCGAGCAGCACGCTCAGGTTCAACGGCGAGCGCGGCCACTCGAGGCCCAGCCAGCCGAGCAGCTCATGCACGCCAGGCAGCTTGGCGCCGGGGCCGAAGGCGCGGCTTTCGATCGTCATGTTGCCGGGCTCTTTGAGCACGTCGATCAACACGAAGGCGAGCAGCGCCGACGCGAGAAAGTTGAACATGATCGTCGTGATCACGACATGGCTGCCGCGCCAGGCCTGCAGCGCCGCCGGCACGGCGGCCCAGGCCATGCCGGCGCAGGCCGCTGCCGCGATCATCGCCGGCAACACGATCCACGCCGGCCAGTGGTCGCCCAGCGCCAGCGCCGCCAGCGCGGTGCCCAGGCCGCCGAGCATCGCCTGCCCTTCACCGCCGATGTTGAACAGGCCGGCGTGGTACGCCACCGCGACCGCCAGGCCGGTGAAGACGAACGTGGTCGCGTAGTACAGCGTGTAGCTCAGGCCGATTCGGCTGCCGAACGCACCCTTGATCAGCAACGCCAGCACCTGCGCCGGGCTCTGGCCGACGATCAGCACGACGACGCCGCAGGCAAGCAGCGCGAGCAACAGGTTGAACACCGGCAGCACGAAAAGGTCGAGCCAGCGCGGCAGCTCCAGGGGTTGGCTCATGTCAACTGCTCCGCCGCGTTACGCGCAACCCGCGAAACATGAAACGCCGATGCATCTCGAAGGGCTGCTTTCGGCCCGTTGCTGACCTTTGACCGTCCGCTATGCGCCCATGCTTTAACGCGAGGTCAGGTGGCCCGGGGTGCGTTCTCCGGCCCACGCTCGCGGGGCGCCCGATGTGGCCCACGGCGCGCAGCGCCATCAACACCAGCCAAGCTCGCGAGGAGCCAGGACACCGCGAATGGGGCCTGCGCCCGCACCCCGAGCCACCTGCCCCGGCCACAGGGTGGCACCCCTGCGCATCGCCCGCCACTATGGGTGGTAGCAGGGCGGTGGTGGTGCCCCCGGGCGCAGGCCCCATTCGCGGTGTCCTGGCTCTTGCCGCGCTTGGTCGGTGTTGACGCGGCTGCCCGAGGTGGACCTCGGTGGTGCCCCGCGAGCGTGGGCCGGAGAACGGGGGTGCCGCCAGCGACCTGGGGAACGGTCGCTGGGGGTCTGGGCTGGCAAGGACAGGAGGCTTTCGCTCGAAGCCCCCAGTCATCTGCCCTCGCGCCGGAGCCGGCATGCGCGCAGCGGCGAACGGCAGCAACGGGCCGAAAGCAGTCATCACGCCGCTGCCTGCACGCTCTCGGACCCGCTCATCAGCCGCCCGAGCGCCGCCTCGGTGCAATGGCGAAACGGCAACTCGCCGGCGATGCGCCCGCGGTACATCACGAGCACGCGATCTGCGAGCGCCAGGATTTCGTCGAGCTCCGAGCTTACGACGAGCACGGCACCTCCGGCGTCGCGCATTGCGCGCAGCCTGCCGTGGATGAATTCGATCGCGCCGATGTCCACGCCGCGCGTCGGCTGGCCGACGAGCAGTACTTTGGGCTGCGGCAGCGCTTCGCGCGCGAGCACGAGCTTTTGTTGGTTACCGCCGGAGAACTTGGCGCAACGCAGTTCGGGGTCGGGCGGGCGCACGTCGTAGCGCTGCATCATCGTCGCAGTGTCGGTGTGCATTGCCCGCGCATCCATCAGCGCGCCGTGGCTGTAGCTCGGGCGGTCCTGGTAGCCGAGCACCGCCGACTCCCAGGCGGGAAACGGCAGCACGAGTCCGCGCCGGTGCCGGTCTTCCGGCACATGCGCCACGCCGAGGTCGCGCGCGGCTCGCGGCGTCAACCAGCGGGGCGGCGTGAAGCTGCGCGCACCCAGCGTCAGCTCACCGCCCTGTGGCACCAGCAGCCCGGCCAGCGCGTCGAGCAATTCGCTTTGGCCGTTGCCCGACACGCCGGCGACGCCGACGATCTCGCCGGCGTGCAAGGTGAGCGACACGTCATCGAGCCGCAACACGCCGAAGCTGTCGCGCCATTGCAGGTGGCCCGCTGCGAGCAGCGGCGCACCGCTGGCTGCCGCCTGGGCCGCGGTGCCGTCCCGATCAGCCGGGCCGCGCCCGAGGTTCACGCGCCGGCCGACCATCGCCTGAGCGAGCGCGTCCACACTCGTCTGGGCGATCGCACAGTCGAGCACGACGGCACCGCCGCGCATCACGGTCACGTTGTCGCACAGTTGCATGATCTCCTTGAGCTTGTGCGTGATCAGCAGCACCGTCGTGCCGCGCTCGCGCAGCCGCCGCAGCGTGGCGAACAGTTGTTCGGTTTCCTGCGGCGTGAGCACGGCGGTCGGCTCGTCGAGGATCAGGATGCGCGCTCCGCGCACCAAGGCTTTGAGGATCTCCAGGCGCTGGCGCTCGCCCACCGGCAGGTCTTCGACGGGCAGGTCGAGCCGCACCTGCAAGCCGGTGTCTTGCATCAACTCGTTCAAACGGGCGCGCAGCTGTTTGCGCGCCGCGGGCAGGTGCCAGTGGGGTTCGGCGCCGAGCAGGATGTTGTCGAGCGCGCTGAACGGCTCGACGAGCATGAAGTGCTGGTGCACCATGCCGATGCCCAGCGCGATCGCGTCTTTCGAGTTGTCGATGCGCACCGGCCGGCCGTCGATCTCGATCGACCCGCTGTCGGCACGGTAGAAACCGTACAGGATCGCCATCAGCGTGCTCTTGCCCGCGCCGTTCTCGCCGACGATGCCATGCACCGTGCCGGCGGCGACGCTCAGGTGCACGTCGCGGTTCGCTTGCACCGCGCCGAAGCGCTTGCAGATGCCGCGCATTGCCACGGCAGGCGCGGCAATGCGCTGGTTCATTCAGTATTTACAAGCGTTGTCGGCCATGTAGTCGGCCACCTTGATCTTGCCGGCAATGATGTCGGCCTTGGCCGCATCCACCTTCGCCTTCATCTCGGCGGACACCAGCTTCGCGTTGTGCTGGTCGAGCGCGTAGTCGACGCCGCCCTCCTTCAGGCCCAGCGCGGTGACGCCGGGCGTGCTCTTCTTCGCGCTGTTGTAAATCGCGTTGTCGACACGTTTCACCATCGACGTGAGCATCGTGCCGGGTTGCAAATGGTTCTGGTTGCTGTCCACGCCAATGGCGAGTTTGCCCGCGTCTTTCGCCGCCTGGTACACGCCGCTGCCGGTGCCGCCGGCGGCGGCGAACACGACGTCGACGCCGCGCGCGAACTGCGCTTTCGCGAGTTCGCCGCCGCGCGCCGGGTCGCTCCACGCGGCGGGTGTGGTGCCGGTCATCGTCGCGCTGACTTCGACTTTGGGGTTCGCGAACTTCGCGCCCTGCTCGTAGCCGCATTGGAACTTGCGGATCAGCGGAATGTCCATGCCGCCGACGAAGCCGACCTTGCCGCTCTTGCTGGCCATCGCCGCCATCATGCCGACGAGGAACGAGCCTTCATGCTCCTTGAAGACGATCGATTCCACGTTGGGCAGCTTCACCACCGAATCGATGATCACGAAGCTCAGCTTGGGAAACTCTTTCGCCACCTTCTCGATCGACGAGCCCTGCGAGAAGCCCACGCCGATCACCGGGTTCGCGCCGCGTTCGGCCATGCGCCGCATCGCCTGCTCGCGCTGCGCCTCGTTGGCGATCTCGAAGTCGATGTAGGCCTTGCCCGTTTCCTTCTTCCAGCGCTCGGCGCCGTTGTAGGCCGCTTCGTTGAACGACTTGTCGAACTTGCCGCCCATGTCGTAGACGATCGCGGGCTGCGCGGCTGCCACGGCGCTCGCCAGCGCGAATGCGGCCGCGACGAAGAATCGATGCAGGGAATGGCGGTAGGTCATGGTGACGTGCTCCTCATTGCGTGGGTGGGCGCAGGATAGCAAGGCATGTGCCCTGTGTGCCCCCGCACTAGCCCGGGGTACGCTTGGGCCAACGAGCTTGTTCTACGATCCGACCGATGCACGACGCCGACCTCGACCCTGCCGATCCGCTGTGGCCGACGCTGCGCGCCATGCCCAAAGTCGTGCTGCACGACCACCTGGACGGTGGCCTGCGGGTCGCGACGCTGATCGAGCTGCTGAACCTGCGCGGCCTGGCGTTGCCGGCGGGCGATGCGCAGGGTGTCGATGCCTGGTTCCAGCGCCACGCGCACGCCGGCAGCCTGGCCGTGTACCTGGAAGGCTTTGCGCTCACCGTGGCCGCGATGGCATCGCCGAACGCATTGGCGCGCGTGGCGTTCGAGGCCGCCGAAGACGCCCTGGCTGACGGCGCCGTGCTCGCCGAGTTCCGGATTGCGCCGCTGTTGTTCGAGCCGCACGGTGTGAGCGGCGACGCTGCGGTCCAGGCGCTGCTCGAGGGCCTGTCCAGGAGCTCGTTGCCGAGCGGCCTGATCGTCTGCTCGATGCGTGAACTGCCGCCTTCCGAAACGGAACGCGCAGTGCGGCTGGCGATTCGCTGGCACGGCCGCGGCGTGATCGCCTTCGATCTGGCGGGCGCCGAACTCGGCCATCCGCCGAGCGAACACGCCCACGCGCTCGCGCTGGCGCGCGACGCCGGCCTGCCGCTGACACTGCACGCCGGCGAGGCCGATGCGGCGCAGCGCGTTCTCGAAGCGGTGCAGTTGGGCGCACGGCGCATCGGGCATGGGGTGCACCTGGCCGACGCGATCGGCGACCCGGCGCGATCGCACTTGGTGGACGCGGTGATCGGCAATCACGTGCATCTGGAGGTCTGCCCGACCAGCAATGTGCACACCGGCGCCGCCGTATCGGTGGCGCGACATCAGATCGGGCCCTTGTGGCGTGCCGGTGTGAGCCTGAGTTTTCACACCGACAACCGGCTCATGTCCTGCATCACGCACACCGGCGAGGCGCTGCGTCTGGTGCGAGAGGCAGGTCTGGCGCCGGCCGACCTGGGCGAAATGATGGCGCAGGCGGCGCGCCATTCGTTCCTGCCGCAGCCTGCCCGCGAGCAGGCTGCGAATGCGGTGCGCGCCTGGCTGGCGCAACGCGCCGAGCCAGACCTCTCAAGCAAATGTGGCTCCGCCACTTTGCTTGAACCCCCGCGGGGGGCGGGCTGGGCGGAGCCCGGCCCTGGGGGCTTCAAAACGTCGCCCTGAATTGCACGCCGAACGTGCGTGGCTCGTTGATGAAGCCGGTGAGGTTGTTGAAGTCGATGCCACCCACGATGCGAATCTGGTTCGTGATGTTGCGCCCGAACGCGGCGACTTCATACTTTCCGTTGCCCCACAAGTAGCCGACGCGCAAGCCGCCTTCGGTCAGGGCCTTGCCGGTGAACTCGGTCGATTCGTAGAGGAAGAAGTTGACCTTGCTGCGGTGCACCCAGTCGGTGAGGGCATAGATCTCGCCGTCGCCCATCGGCTGGGAATACTTCAGCGTGAAGTTCAGCGTTGTCTTCGGCGCCTGGGGTAGCGGGTTGCCGTCGATGTTGGCCGTGGTTGCGGTGGGCTTCGGGTCGGTCACGGTGCACGCCGCGCACACCGCGACAACGAGATTCGGATCCTTGATCTTGGTATCGTTGTAGCCGACGCCCAGCGAGGCGAGCAGGTTGTCGGTCAGGTAGGCCTGAAGGTCGAGCTCGAAGCCCTGGCCGACCGCCTTCTTCGCGTTCAGCAGGATGTTGGCGTTGGCCGTGCCTCCCACCGCGGTAAGTTGCTGGTCCTTCACGGTGTAGTGGAACACGCCGAAGTTCAGCCTGGCCCGCCCGTCGAGCAAGTCGGCCTTCACGCCGGCTTCGACCGACGTGTTGGTCTCGGGTTTTGCAACCGACTTGGCATTGAAGGCGCCCGCGGCCTGGACGCTCGAGCCGCGAAAGCCGTTGGCCAGCCGCGCATACAGATTCACGCCTTTCTGCAATGCATACGTGCCGCTCAGGTCCCAGCTCACTTTGTTGTCTTTGGGCGAGGCCGAGAGCTTGCCGTCGGGCTCCTGCCCCGCCAGCTGCGCGAGCGTGCACTTGCCCAACAACGTGCAAGGCACGAAGGCCGTCGTGTCGTAGGCCTCGACGTCGAGCTGCTTCTTGTCACGCGTGTAACGCAGCCCGCCGCGCAGCTTCAAGTCCGGCGTCACGGCGTAATTCAACGCGCCGAACAAGGCCAGCGCGTCATTCTTCTGCCGCACGCGCTCATAGCCGTCCTGCGCGCTGCCGGCGGTCGAGTCGTAGCTGAAACTTTCGACTCTGTAGTCTTCGTGGAAGAGGTACACGCCGGCCTGCCAGTTGAGCGGACCGGGGTCGTTGGATTCGAGCCGGACTTCTTGTGTCACCTGGCGGTGCTTGGGCATGCCGTCGGCGGTTTCGGACTGGAACGGGATCGTTCCCGGCCCCGCGGGCGTGCCACCGTCGATGTCGCCGCGACTCAACGCGTCGACCGTCTCGAATCCGGTGATCGAGTGCAGCGTCAGGTTGCCCATGCCGAAGCGCAGCTTCACGCTGGCGCCCACGTTCTGCAGCGTCTGTTCGTTCTTGCCGTTGGTCGAAATCTTGCGTTCGTCAAAGCCGGCAACGAAGTCGTTCGTTCCCGGCTGGATGATGTTGGCGCGGAACAACCGCGCCGACCCGGCAAGGTCGCGCGCGTGCAGGTTCAGCAGCGCGCTGAAATCCTTGCTCGGTTGTACCGACCACTGCGCGCGCACGGCGCTGTCGCGATAGCCTTCGAACTCCTGAGTCAACCCGGTGCCCACGGGGGTGTTGCTCACCCAGTCGTCGCGCGTCTGGCTCAGGAGCGAGAGCCGCAGCGCCGAGTCGCCACTCGTCGGCACGTTGATCGCGCCTTCCGCGTTGATCGTCTTGAAGGTTCCGAACGACAGGCTGCCGTAACCTTCGAGCGTCTTCGTCGGCCGCACCGATTCGAACTTCACGACACCCGCCGGCGTGTTGCGCCCGAACAGCGTCCCCTGCGGCCCGCGCAGGACTTCGATGCGGTCCAGGTCGAACACCGGGAAGCCCTTCAGGATCGGGTTTTCCTGGACGACGTCGTCATACACCAGCGACACCGGCTGCGACGCGTTGAGCCGGAAGTCAGTGTTGCCGTAGCCGCGAACGTAGAAGCGCGGGAAGGCGCGGCCGAACGAGGACTCGATGTTCAGGCTGGGCACCCGGCCCGAGAGCACGCGCACGTCCTGGCCGCTGGTGCCGATCGCCTCCAGGATTTCGCTGCCCAGCGTGCTCACCGAATTGGGCACGTCCTGAACGTTCTCGGTGCGGCGCTCGGCGGTCACGTTGACCGGCGGGAGCTTGCCCGCCTCCGCCGCGGTTTGCGCAGTGGCACCGAACTGCGCTGTGGCGAGCGCCACCGCGGCCGCGATGCAGCGCGGCGTGACGACGTGGCGTTGAGCAGGGGCGTGGTCGGCCTTGGCCATGGTTGTCTCCTCGATTGTCGTGGCGCGCCATCCGAGGCACACCGGCAGTGACGGGCGCGGCGTCGCGGCAGGCTTGGGGTATCGTGCAAGGGGCGTGCCATCGTGCGAGGCCCGAATGCTGACCGAAGCGCAGAAACTTTTCTACCGTGATCAGGGTTTCCTCGTGGTCCCCGGCTTTCGCTCGGCGGCGCAGGTGTCCGGGCTGATTCAGCGGGCGCGCGAGATCGTCGATTCCTTCGAACCTGAAACCACCCCGAGTGTGTTCACGACGCGCGACCAAGCCCGCACCGCGGACGCCGCGTTCTTCGCCTCGGCCGAGCGCATCACCTGCTTCTTCGAGGAACAGGCGTTCGGCGCGCAGGGCGACTTGCGCCAGCCCAAGGCGCAGTCGATCAACAAGATCGGCCACGCGCTGCACGACCTCGACCCGGTGTTCGACCGCTTCTCGCGCGGCGCCGACATGGCCGCACTTGCCGCTCGATCTGGGTCTGGCGCAACCGCGGGCGGTGCAATCGATGCTGATTTTCAAGCCGCCGCGCATCGGCGGCGAAGTCGACTGGCACCAGGATGCGACGTTTCTGATCACCGATCCGCCGAGCGTGATCGGATTCTGGTTCGCGCTCGAAGACGCAAACGTGCACAACGGCTGCCTGTGGGTCGAGCCGGAGGGCCACCGCGGGCCGCTGCGCCAACGCCTGATTTGCGAGGACGGCGCAGTGCGCATGCAGACGCTGGACGCCACTGCGTGGCCGCGGCCCTCGCAGGCCGTGCCGCTGGAAGTGGCCGCCGGAACCTTGGTGTGCCTGCACGGCATGCTGCCGCACTACAGCGCCGCCAATCGGTCGGAGCGCTCGCGCGATCGCCTATTCCTTGCACGCGTTCGACGCGCGCTGCGCCTGGTCGGCGCTGAACTGGTTGCAGCGCGGGCCTGGACTACCGCTGCGCGGGCTCGATCACGAGGCGCGCGCCGCCGCGGCGGCGCCGTGACGCTCGTGGGCCGCTGAATCGGCGGCCCCTCTATAGCGGTGTGAGCTTTCCCAAGGCCTCAATGCGATCGATCAGCAGATGCATGCGCGTCGATGGATTGAGTTCGCCAACGGCCTGCGCGTCAGTGACAGCCTTCTGGGCATTGTCCCGCGCGACTGAAAGGCGCCCCTCCAGAAGGAACCGTCCAAATAGTCCATCTACGCCGCCCTTGTCGTAGTCGCTCATACCTGCGTGCTGGCGAAGTGCGTCATTGACGCGATCGCAGGCCGACTTTGTGCCCACTGCCATGAATGGCGAGCGGGTGTACGCGAAGTGGAGCAGGAACCAGTATTCGAAACATGGATAGGACGGCACGACGACAACTCCGGCATGGCTGCCTGCGCGTTGCAGTGCTGCATCGAAGTTGTGATGCCCGTTGCGGTCGAAGACGCAATGGACCTCGTCCCATCGCGCTCGCTGCTTCAACGCTTCCTCAACTATGCCCAACGGGTCGGTGCGGCTGGGGTGAACGATGCGAATACTCGGCGAGGCGCGGAAGTGGCGCGCGGCGTCATTCAGGTAGGCGATCGACGCCTTGCTGTCCTCGCACAATACCAACACGGTGGGCTGCGGCACGAAACGCGCGTTGCGGCGTGCGAAGGAGGCCGCATTGCGTGCCGCCACGCTCAGCCTCCGCGAAGCACGGGGAGGCCGCGATAGCGTCCTTCGAAGTAGCGCTTTTCAATGTCTTCCTCGCCACGGCCCTTCACGTCGTGAATCGAATAAAGCTGCGAAGCACCGTTGGCGTCGCGCTCGACGATCCATATCTGGTCACGGCGCAACAGCTTGGCGTCCATCAGATGCGTGTCATGTGTCGTGAAGATCAATTGCTTGGCGAGCTTGCTCGCCACGTGCCGCTTAACCAGCGCCGCGACGATGCTGGGATGCAGGCTGCTGTCGAATTCGTCGACGACCATCACGTCGGTCCCGACGCGCGCCGGAGCGTCCTGCAAGAGTCCCCACGGCAGCCAGAACCCAATCAAGTTCTTGGTGCCCTCCGATTCTTCGCTGAAATCGAAGTCGGCTGTACCGAGTGCCGTCGAGTGCGTCAGCGTAGTTCTGCGGCGTGGCCCGATCGCGCCACGACTTAACGAGGCGAGTGCGTTGGCGACCCCGGTGGCTGGCGTGCCGTTGGCATCGGTGCTTTCGAGCAACTCCGAGCGAATGTTGGTCACGGGCACATCGACGTCGCCCAGAAGATTGACTACTTCGTCGGCCGTCCGCGGATGTTCGGCAAGGAGCGACTGCACCGATGCTTGCCATCCGCTCATGCTGCCTTCGATGACGTGAAGCGTTTGCGTCAGCCAGCGCAGCGGGTGGCGCAACTGGTTGAGTTCCTCGTTGCTGTTGGCGACGGCGCGGCTCAGGAACAGGGCATTCGGCGCCGTGGACTTTCGCCACGTTTCATGAAGGTCGGGCCCACCCTCGAGTTCATCGCCGAACTTGAAAATCTCGGATTCCCCGGTGTGCTGCCTTTCGTAAAGCAGCTTCGCCTTGCCGCGTGGGTAGGCCGACAGCCGTTCCTCGACAATGCGCTGCGCGTTGGCTGCCACTTCCATCGAATAGCGCAAGCCGTTCTCGATGAAGTGGACCTCGAACCGGCTGGGGTCATCTCGCAGGGCTGGATCGAACCGGAAAGGCCAGACGGGTAGCGGTTTTTGCAGGGCGCTCGGCTCATGCCGTGCGATCCGGCTCACCGCATTCAAGGCACGGATGAGGTTGCTCTTGCCCGCTGCATTGGGCCCGTAGATCGCCGCGACGCGCAACAGGTCAGGGAAGGTCTCGCTGGTGGTGGGCGCGGGAAGCGTGTTTTCCTTCTTGCGCATCCGCGGCCCCGCGACCATCGAAAGCGTTTGCCGCTCCCGGAAGGAGCGAAAGTTGCTGACGGAAAATTCGATCAACATGCCGAAAATGCGCGCTTGAGTTGAGAGGCGCAAACATACTACGGCATTTTCAGCGTCGAATTGCAGAAATTCCGGAGTTCGCGGAGAAGTGTGGGTGTCAACTGCCCAGCGTCGGCGCGTGGCCGGGGAGGACTGTGGGCCTCAGGCGCTCACCAACCGCGCCCGCTTCTGCGTCTGCGCGATGTAGTGCTGCAAGGTGCGCAGCGAGCTGCTGTTCGGGTTGACGAACTGGCAGCCCAGTTTCACTCCGGTGGCGCCCGGGTTCACGGCCGAGACGTGCTGGACGCGCAGGTCGGTCTGGACCCGCACGTTGACTTCGAGGTCGAGCACGGCGGCGCGCAGCACGGTGCCGGCTTCGACGGCGGGTGAATCGTTGGGCAGGAACAGCGCGCAGCCGCCCGCGCTCACGTCGAGAATGCGCAGCAGCGTGGGCAAGCCGGGGTGCACGATGCGCGCGGCCGGGGCGTTGCGCACGGGGGGACGAACCCGGAAGCTCTCGCGCCGCTGAAAACGGTAGAGTTCGCGCGGCATCGCGCAGCGCAGCGCCGACGAGTTGCCGCCGTCCACGAGCACCAGGCCTTGCGCGTCGAACTGGATTTTCACGTCGTCGATCACGCCCACCGCGGTGACCTGGGGCGATTCGATCACGTGCTGCAGGCGCGGGTCGTCCTTTGCTCCGTCGAACATCATGCTGATCGCCGAGCGCGCCGAGTCGATGACCCAGGGCTTCACTTCCCAGCTCGTGCCGTCGGGCGTGTTCAGGTTCAGGATCGCGCTGGCGCTGCACACGCGATTGAGCATCGCGCGGATTTCCACCGCCGAGGTCATGCGAAAGTCGTGCAGGCCGCCGTGCGAGGCGGCCAGCGAGTCCAGCGACATCGGCAGAGTGTCCATCGTGCGGCGGATCAGGTCATGGTGGAACGGTCGGGCTGCTCAGAGGCTCTCGGTGTCTCGGTCTCTCAGTGCACCGTGCGGTTGCGGCCGGCGAGCAGCCGGTCGAGATCGTCGAGCCAGGGCTCGGCGAGCGAACGAATCTCGGCGTCGTTGATCAGGATGCGCTGCATGATGCGCGACTTGAGTTGCGCTTCGTCCGGCGCCATGGCCTTCTGTGTTGCAGCATGTTTCAGGTGTGAGATCAGCAAGGCGCAGGCGCCTTCGAGCTTGACGACACGGTCCCAGTCGCCGTCGCGCGCGGCCGCGAGCATGTCATGGCTGGCTTGCTCGATGGCTTCGTAGTAATTGAGCAGCGTCGCGGGCTTGGGGTTGGGCAGGGGCATGGCGGCACTGGGTGTCATGGACGGGCGGCCGCGGGCCGATGGGTTTGGACTTGATCGCCGATTTCGCGCCAGGCGGCGCGCACCGGCTCGAGCAGCTTCGCGCACTCGGCCAGGGCCGCGTCGTCGTTGTGCAGGTTCGCGTGCGTCAGGCGCAGCGTGATGTAGTGGTACAGATCGCGAAGGTCGCGCGCGATATTGCCGCCGGCTTGCGCGTCGAGCGCGCCGCTCAGGCCTTCGTCGACGATGCGCAAGGCGCGCGCAATCGCCTTGCCCTTGGTCTGGATGTCGTTTGCGCGGATCGCGCCACGCGCCTGGGCGATCGAGTCTTGCGCGCCATCGAACAGCATGCTCACGAGCTGGTGCGGCGACGCCGCGGACACGCCGGTTTCGATGCCGACATGCCGGTACGCACTGGCGCCGGCGCTGGCGCCGGGCTGGCGGGGGCGAACAGGGGTCGCGTGCATGGTGCGCAGGGGGCTTGCAAGGTTGCTGTGCCTGAGATATCGACCGGCCGTCTGGTGACTTGAGCCACCCGAAACCGGCAAAAACCCGGCTTGCCGGCGCTATCCGTTATTGAAGACGGTCAGCTGTTGCGTGATGTATCCGGACAGGCTGTTCAATTGCGCCATCTGCCGGTCCAGGGCTGTGTACTGCGCACGCAGGCGCTTTTCGACCTGGGCGATGCGCCCTTCCAGCGCGTCCTGGCGGTCCTGGTTCAGGTCGATGCGCTTGCGCAGGCCTTCGGTGCGCGTCGTGATCGTGCCGTCGTTGCCGAGCAGCCGGTCCGTCATGGAGCGAATCTGTGTCGCAATGCCGTTGTTGGCGGGCACGACGGTGTCGACATTGCCGAACAGCTTGCGCGCCTCCGTCGGGTTGGCCAGCGCGCTTGCGAGCTTGGTTTCGTTGAGCGTGATCGAACCGTCGCGCTGCACGTCGAAGCCGACCTCCGACAAACGCGTGAACGTCGTCGACGCGGCGCTCGTGACGCCGAGCAACTGGCGCATCTGGCTGCGAATCGCGACCGCGGCGCTGTCGCCGTGCAGCGTGTCGCCCTTCTTGTTGGAGGTGTCGAGCCTGGTCTGGTCCGCCATCAATTTGTTCAAATCGTTGTACGCGGTCACAAATGCATCGACCGACTTGCGCAGCGCCGGCGTGTCTTGCGCCGCGCTCAGCAGCACCGGGCCGGAAGTCACGCGGTTCAGCGTCAGTGTCATGCCGTCGAGCACATCGGTCAGCGTATTGCTTTCCGAGACGATCGGCAGATTGTTCAGCGTCGCCGACGCGTTGGCCGCGGCGAGCGCCTGCGCCATCGTCAGGATGCCCGCCGACGGGTCGAACGCGAGGGCCGACAGGCCCAGGCCGTCGCCGTTGTTGCCGTCGGCATCGGCCACGCTCACCCGAAACCCGTTCGAGGCACCCGGCGTGGCCGAGCGCAGCACCAGGCGCGAGCCGCTCGCATCGGTGAGCACCGAGGCAATCACGCCGGCGCCCGAGGCGTTGATCTTGTCGCGCAGTTGCGCCAGCGACGCGGCCGGTGGCCCGACATCGAAGCTGACCGCGGTGGCGCCGGTCTTCGGCGTGAAGCCGCTCTGGTCGGCATTCCAGGTGCCGAGTTCGATCGTCAACGTGCCCTGGAACTGGGCGGTGGGCGTGGCGGGGATCAGGCCGGTCGCGTTGGACTGCGCCGCGGCGAGCTGATTCACTTGAATCGCGTAATTGCCGGCCTTGGTGGTGGCGCC
Source organism: uncultured beta proteobacterium (assembly GCA_963791595.1). Lineage (GTDB taxonomy): Bacteria > Pseudomonadota > Gammaproteobacteria > Burkholderiales > Burkholderiaceae_C > JAEMQF01. Next base: position 218,808 of record CAWBTF010000002.1, read on the forward strand.
GGTCGTGACCGACACCGCGCCGGGGTCGCTCGACGTGCCGGTGGTCTTGTTCCAGGTTTCGCTGCGCGTTAGCGCCGCGGCCGTGTCACGCAGCGACGAGATCGCCGACTTGATCTTGCCGTAGGTCGAGAGTTTGGTTTCGAGCGCCTTGACTTCCGACTCGAGCTTGGTGAGCGGCACACGCTCCACCGCCACCAGCTGGGTGATGATGCTGTTGATGTCCAGTCCGCTGCCGATGCCGGGCGATGAGATCGTGGCCATGGGAGTGATCCTTTGTCGTCATACGGCCTTTCGGCAGCGTGACGCGGGACTTGAGGGCGCGTTCGCCCGGGCCGTGCAGTGCCGCACGCTCGCGCAGCCGTCGGCGCGGCAGACCTTCGTTCAGGCCGTGGCGCTCGCAGGCGCGGTGGGCGCCCCAGCGGGCGTCAGTTGCGCAGCAGTTGCAATACTTGCTGCGGCAACTGGTTCGCCTGCGCCACCATCGCGGTGCCAGCCTGCTGCAGGATGTTCGCGCGTGACATGTTCGCGGTTTCGGCGGCGAAGTCGGCGTCCATGATGCGCCCGCGCGCGGCCGATTGATTCTCGCCGGTGACCTGCAGGTTGGTGATCGCGAAGGCGAAGCGGCTCATCGCCGCGCCGTAGGTCGCGCGGTCGGTGTTGACGGCCTGCAGCGCGGCGTCGATGTCGGTCAGCGCCGTGCCGGCGCCGCCCGTCGTCAGGATGTCGCCCACCACCGAGGTGACGGCCACGGTGGTCATGTCCAGCGTGTCGCCGTTGTTTGCCCCGACCTGGAACGTTTGCGTGCCCGCACCCGCACCGACGATCGCGACGCCGTTGAACTTGGTCTGGTCGGCGACGCGCTGGATTTCGGCGGAGAGCTGCTGGTATTCGGCATCGAGGTTGGCGCGGTCCGATGCGCCGTTGGAGCCGTTCAACGATTGGATCGCCAGCTCGCGCATGCGCTGCAATGCGTCCGTCACGGTGGACAACGCGCCCTCGGCGGTTTGCGCGAGCGAAATGCCGTCGTTGGCGTTGCGGATCGCGACGTTGATGCCCCGGATCTGCGTGTTCATGCGGTCGGCGATCGCCAGGCCGGCGGCGTCGTCGCGCGCCGAGTTGACGCGCAGCCCGGAGGACAGACGCTCCATCGAGGTGGCGAGCGAGGACTTCGACGTCGCCAGGTTGCGCTGCGCATTCAGCGAAGCGATGTTGGTATTGATGGTCTGGGCCATGCCGGCACTCCTTGAGAATCAAATCGGCCTGCCGGCGCTTGATGCCGGTCCGGTCAGACACCGAGGTCTGAATGAGTTGGATTCTTGAGCAGCAGCGTGGCGGCAAATCCCCAGATAAGGCCAACGATCGCGGGTCAGTTCGCCCGCGGCGCAAATGAAAGCGCCGCCCCGAGGGGCGGCGTTGGACGTTGATTGGGAAGCCCTTGCTCAGGGCTCGATGCTTGCGGATCAGCGCAGCAGCGCCAGCACCTGGTTGGGCAACTGGTTGGCTTGCGCGACCATCGCGCTGCCGGCCTGCTGCATGATCTGGGCGCGCGACAGGTTGGCGGTTTCCGCGGCGAAGTCGGCGTCGACGATGCGGCCGCGCGCGGCCGATTGGTTCTCGCCGGTGATCTGCAGGTTCGAGATGGCGAACGAGAAGCGGCTCATCGCGGCGCCGTAGGTGGCGCGCTGCGTGTTGATCATGTCCAGCGCAGCGTCAATATCGGTGACAGCCGTCAGCGAGGCTGCCGCGTCCGACACGTTGCCGCCCACAGCCGTGATCGCCGTCGTGGTAATGGTCAAGGTGTCGCCGTTGTTCGGTCCGACCTGGAAGATGTTCGCACCGGCGCCGGCACCGACGATGGCCACGCCATTGAACTTGGTCTGGTCGGCAATGCGCTGGATTTCCTGCGACAGCTGCTGGTATTCAGCGTTCAGGTTGGTGCGGTCCGACGCGCTGTTTGTGCCGTTCTGCGACTGGATCGCGAGTTCGCGCATGCGCTGCATTGCATCCGTGATCGTCGCCAGCGCGCCTTCCGCGGTTTGCGAGAGCGAAATGCCGTCGTTGGCGTTGCGGATCGCGACGTTGATGCCGCGAATCTGCGCGTTCATGCGGTCGGCGATCGCCAGGCCGGCGGCGTCGTCCTTGGACGAGTTGACTCGCAAGCCTGAAGACAGGCGTTCCATCGAGGTGGCGAGCGACACCTTCGAGGTCGAGAGGTTGCGTTGCGCGTTCAGCGAAACGACGTTGGTGTTGATGGTCATTGCCACGGTGAGGGCTCCTTACGGTTGATGTGACTCGGCCCGCTAACCGGACCACGACTCCGGTTTCCCGGCGGCGTTGCTTTGCTTATCGGATCGAACTTTTCTTGACTTGAGGGTGAAATTTCGGGGATGTGAAAAAGGCGTCAAACAAGTCAAGGGGTGCGAAGAGTCGATAAGAAGGCATTGAGTCCCGCTTATCGGCGCATGGAAAAAAGACTAAAGCGGAATTTTGCGGCCGTGCATGCACGGCACTGACTATGTAGGAGCTTTCGAGACACCTTCATCGAAGCGACGCCGCAATTGCGAACTGGGCTGTACCGGCCTGGCAATCGCCGCTCAAGTCCGATTGCCACGCCACCGATATCCGACAGCAATGTCAAGGCACGACGCAACGATGCGTTCGAGGCCAGCGACCCCACTGCCGAACAGCTTGAACAAGGGAATCCCATGGCCTCCATCATTCCGAATCTATCCACCGCGATCATCTCGGGCCTGTCGACCGCGACGATTGCGGGGCTCACGACCGAGGATTGGGCCGCGTTCAGCACGGCGCAGATCGCGGCGCTGACGACGCAGCAGGTGGCGGTCATCGGTACCTCGGCGATTCCCGCGCTGAGTTCCGACCACATCGCGGCGTTCGAGACGAACGATGTGCGCGCCATCAATTCAGCGGCGCTGCGCTCGTTCACCACCGACCAGATCGCGGCGTTCACGTCGAATCAGATGGCGGCGCTGACGACGGGACAGGTGGCGACATTGACGACGACCCAGGTGTCCGGCCTGACGACCGATGACTTGAACGCGCTGACCACGACGCAGTTCGCGGCTCTGAGCAGCGCGCAAGCGGCGGTGTTCACGACCGACCAGATCGGCGCCCTGGAGTCCACCGACCTGAGAGCCTTGAGCTCAGCCGCACTGCGCGCCTGGAGCACCGACCAGATCGGAGCGCTGAGCTCCGACAACATGGGTGCGCTCACGACCGGGCAGGTCGCAGCGCTCACGACCGCGCAAGTGTCAAGCCTGGTCAGCGATGACCTGAATGCGCTGGGAACGACGCAGTTCGCGGCGTTGACCACGGCTCAAGTTGCCAGCCTGACTGCGACCCAGATCGCCAACCTGACGAGCGATGATCTGCGAGCGCTCGGCACCGCTCAATATGCTGCGCTCGGAACGACGCAAGTGGGAGCCCTCACGACCGACCAGATGCCGGTGCTGGAGAGCAACGACCTGCGGGCTTTAACCAGCACGGCGCTGCGCATCATTGAACAGCGACCAACTGGCGGCGCTCACATCCGACCAGATGGCTGCGCTGACGACCGCGCAAATCGCGGCGCTCACGACCACCCAGATCGCCGGCCTGACGACCGATGACTTGAACGCGCTGACCACGACGCAGTTCGCGGCGCTGAGCAGCGCGCAAGCGGCGGTGTTCACGACGGATCAGATCGGTGCGTTGGAGAGCACCGACCTGAGAGCCTTGAGTTCAGCCGCACTGCGCGCCTGGAGCACCGACCAGATCGGAGCGCTGAGCTCCGACAACATGGGTGCCTTGACGACCGGCCAGGTGGCCGCATTGACGACGGCTCAAGTGTCCAGCTTGGTGAGTGATGACCTGAACGCCTTGGGAACGACGCAGTTCGCAGCCCTGACCACAGCCCAAGTCGCCAGCCTGACCGCGACCCAGATCGCCAACCTGACGAGCGATGATCTGCGAGCGCTCGGCACCGCTCAATATGCTGCGCTGGGAACGACGCAAGTGGGAGCCCTCACGACCGACCAGATGCCGGTGCTGGAGAGCAACGACCTGCGGGCGCTGTCAAGCACTTCGCTGCGCAGCCTGAATAGCGACCAGCTCGCCGCGCTCACGTCCGACCAGATGGCCGCGCTGACGACTGCGCAGGTCGCTGCGCTCACGACCACCCAGATCGCCGGCCTGACGACCGATGACTTGAACGCGCTGACCACGACGCAGTTCGCGGCTCTGAGCAGCGCGCAAGCGGCGGTGTTCACGACCGACCAGATCGGCGCCTTGGAGTCCACCGACCTGAGAGCCTTGAGCTCAGCCGCACTGCGCGCCTGGAGCACCGATCAGATCGGAGCGCTGAGCTCCGACAACATGGGTGCGCTTACGACCGGCCAGGTCGCCGCGCTCACGACGGCACAAGTGTCGAGCCTGGTCAGCGATGACCTGAATGCGCTGGGAACGACGCAGTTCGCTGCCCTGACCACAGCCCAAGTCGCCAGCCTGACCGCCACGCAGATCGCCAACCTGACGAGCGATGACCTGCGAGCGCTCGGCACGGCCCAATACGCTGCCTGGGAACGACGCAAGTGGGAGCCCTCACGACCGACCAGATGCCGGTGCTGGAGAGCAACGACCTGCGGGCGCTGTCAAGCACTTCGCTGCGCAGCCTGAACAGCGACCAACTGGCCGCGCTGACCGTCCGACCAGATGGCCGCGCTGACGACCGCACAGGTCGCCGCGCTCACGACCACCCAGATCGCCGGCCTGACGACCGATGACTTGAACGCCCTGAGCGCCACCCAGTTCGCGGCGCTGTGCAGCGCGCAAGCGGCAGTGTTCACGACCGACCAGATCGGCGCCTTGGAGTCCACCGACCTGCGTGCGCTGAGCTCAGCGGCACTGCGCGCCTGGAGCACCGATCAGATCGGGGCGCTGAGTTCCGACAACATGGGAGCGCTCACGACCGGCCAGGTCGCGGCGCTCACGACGGCACAAGTATCGAGCCTGGTCAGCGACGACCTGAATGCGCTGGGAACGACCCAGTTCGCTGCCCTGACCACCGCCCAAGTCGCCAGCCTGACCGCGACCCAGATTGCCAACCTCACCAGCGATGACCTGCGCGCCCTTGGAACGGCCCAGTACGCCGCCTTGGGAACGACCCAGGTCGGCGCCCTCACCACCGACCAGATGCCGGTGTTGGAAAGCAGCGACCTCAGAGCCTTGACCAGCACCGCGCTGCGCAGTCTGAACAGCGACCAACTGGCGGCGCTCACGTCCGACCAGATGGCCGCGCTCACCACTGCGCAAGTCGCGGCGCTGACGACCACGCAGATCGCCGGCCTGACGACCGATGACTTGAACGCGCTGAGCACCACCCAGTTCGCGGCGCTGAGCAGCGCGCAAGCGGCGGTGTTCACGACCGACCAGATCGGCGCCTTGGAGTCCACCGACCTGAGAGCCTTGAGCTCAGCCGCACTGCGCGCCTGGAGCACCGATCAGATCGGAGCGCTGAGCTCCGACAACATGGGTGCGCTCACGACCGGCCAGGTCGCCGCGCTCACGACGGCACAAGTATCGAGCCTGGTCAGCGATGACCTGAACGCGCTGGGAACGACGCAGTTCGCTGCCCTGACCACCGCCCAAGTCGCCAGCCTGACCGCCACGCAGATCGCCAACCTCACCAGCGATGACCTGCGTGCCCTTGGAACGGCCCAATACGCCGCCTTGGGAACGACCCAGGTCGGCGCCCTCACCACCGATCAGATGCCGGTGTTGGAAAGCAGCGACCTCAGAGCCTTGACCAGCACCGCGCTGCGCAGTCTGAACAGCGACCAACTGGCGGCGCTCACGTCCGACCAGATGGCCGCGCTCACCACCGCGCAAGTCGCTGCGCTCACGACCACCCAGATCGCCGGCCTGACGACCGATGACTTGAACGCCCTGAGCGCCACGCAGTTCGCGGCGCTGTCCAGCGCGCAAGCGGCGGTGTTCACGACCGACCAGATCGGCGCCTTGGAGTCCACCGACCTGAGAGCCTTGAGCTCAGCCGCACTGCGCGCCTGGAGCACGGATCAGATCGGGGCGCTGAGCTCCGACAACATGGGTGCGCTCACGACCGGCCAGGTGGCCGCCCTGACGACGGCTCAAGTGTCCAGCCTCATCAGCGACGACCTGAACGCGCTGGGAACGACCCAGTTCGCTGCCCTGACCACCGCCCAAGTCGCCAGCCTGACCGCCACGCAGATCGCCAACCTGACCAGCGATGATCTGCGCGCCCTTGGAACGGCCCAGTACGCCGCCCTGGGAACGACCCAAGTCGGAGCCCTCACCACCGACCAGATGCCGGTGCTGGAGAGCAACGACCTGCGCGCGCTGACCAGCACGGCTCTGCGCAGTCTGAACAGCGACCAATTGGCCGCACTGACCAGTCGACCAGATGGCCGCGCTGACGACAGCGCAAGTCGCTGCGCTCACGACCACCCAGATCGCCGGCCTGACGACCGATGACTTGAACGCCCTGAGCGCCACGCAGTTTGCGGCGCTGTCCAGCGCGCAAGCGGCGGTGTTCACGACCGACCAGATCGGCGCCCTGGAGTCCACCGACCTGAGAGCGCTGAGCTCAGCCGCACTGCGCGCCTGGAGCACCGATCAGATCGGGGCGCTGAGCTCCGACAACATGGGTGCGCTCACGACCGGCCAGGTCGCGGCACTCACGACGGCACAAGTATCGAGCCTGGTCAGCGATGACCTGAATGCGCTGGGAACGACGCAGTTCGCTGCGCTGACCACCGCGCAAGTGGCCAGCCTGACCGCCACGCAGATCGCCAACCTCACCAGCGACGATCTGCGCGCCTTGGGCACGGCCCAGTACGCCGCGCTCGGAACGACCCAGGTGGGAGCACTCACCACCGACCAGATGCCGGTGCTGGAGAGCAACGACCTGCGGGCTTTGACCAGCACGGCGCTGCGTTCATTGAACAGCGACCAACTGGCGGCGCTCACGTCCGACCAGATGGCCGCGCTCACCACCGCGCAAGTCGCGGCGCTCACGACCACCCAGATCGCCGGCCTGACGACCGATGACTTGAACGCACTGAGCGCCACCCAGTTCGCGGCGCTGTCCAGCGCGCAAGCGGCAGTGTTCACGACGGACCAAATCGGCGCGCTGGAGTCCACCGACCTGCGTGCGCTGAGCTCAGCCGCGCTGCGCGCCTGGAGCACCGATCAGATCGGAGCTCTCAGCTCCGACAACATGGGAGCGCTCACGACGAGCCAGGTCGCGGCACTCACGACGGCGCAAGTGTCCAGTCTTGTCAGCGATGACCTGAATGCGCTGGGAACGCAGCAGTTTGCCGCGCTCACCACCGCACAGGTGAACGCCTTGACCACCTCGCAACTCTCCACCCTGGAAAGCGCCGATCTGACCGCGATGACGACCGCGCACTACGCGGCCCTGTCAAGCAGCCAGGTGCTCGCGTTCACGACCGATCAGATCCCGCTGATCGAAACCGCCGATCTGCGCGCATTGACATCGACTTCGCTGCGCGCGCTGACGAACGCCCAATTGGCCGAGCTGACGACCGACCAGATCACCTCGCTGGGCGGCCAGGTGGTGACGCTCACCACTTCGCAACTCGCGGGGCTGGCGTCGGACGACCTGAACGCATTCACCGCGGCACAGTTCTCGGTGCTCACGAGTGCGCAGATTCCGCACCTGACCACGTCGCAGATCTCGACGTTGGAGACCGCCGACCTGCGCGCCATCAGCACCGCGGCGCTGAACGCGATGTCGACGGATCAGATCGTCGCGATCACGACCGATCAGTTCCAGGCGCTGAGCGCGAACCAGATCGTCGCGCTGTCGACGACGCACGCCGCGGCGCTGACGACCGACCAGATCGTCGCGTTCACCACCGACCAGATCGTCGCGCTGCAAACCGCGGACATCGCCGCGATGTCGATGACGCAAGTCTCGGCATTCGAAGGCGCTGACATCGCGGTGATGACCGCGCCGCAGATCGATGCCTTGTTCAGCGCCACGCCGATCATGCTCGACCTCGACGGCAACGGCGTGCGCACCACGGCGGCGGCGAACGGCGTGATGTTCGACCTGAACGCGACCGGACAGGCGCACAAGGTCGGCTGGGCGTCGGCGCAAGACGGACTGCTGGTGATGGATCGCAACGGCGACGGCCGCGTCGCCGACGGCACCGAGCTGTTCGGCACCGGAACAAGGCTCGCCGACGGCACGCGTGCCGGCGACGGTTACGCGGCGATGGCGCAGCTCGACAGCAACGGCGACGGAGCGTTGTCGGCCGCCGATACCGACTTCGCGAAGCTGCAACTGTGGGTCGACGCGAACATCGACGGCAAAACCAACGCCGGCGAGCTGCACAGCCTGGCCGAGTTCGGTGTCGCCTCGCTCGACCTGAAGGGCCTGGCCGGAACCGAAGTCGACAACGGCAACCTGCTGGGTCTGGTGTCGAACTACACCAGCACCGACGGCACGCAACACGCGATGGCCGACGTGTGGTTCGCGAAGGACACGGCAGCTGCGGCCGGGTCGCCGAAGCTCGACGAGTTGCTCGCCGCGCCAACGGTCGACGTGCTGCCAGGCATGCCGGCAAACGCGCCGACGCACACGGCAAACGCCGCACCGGCCGCGGCGCCGGCGGGGATCGACCGCAACCTGCTGCCGATCGACGACAACAAGCACCAGCCGTTGATCTAAGGCGACATCGGGCCGGCCGCACCACGCGGCCGGCTCGAATTCCCCTGCGACGAGCCACGAAGCGGACCGATGAAGATTTCGCTCCCCAGGTGGTTCGCGACCTCGAGCCTGTTCAGCATGCTCAAGGCTTGGCTGGGGCAGCTCGCGCAGAACAATTCGCAGGCCGGCCCCGGCACTGCGGGCCCGCTCAGCGACGAGCAGGTACGTGCGCTCACGCCGCCGCAAATCGCGGCGATGAGCACGGATCAGCTGAACGCGCTGACCGCGCTGCAGTTCGGCTCGCTCAGCGCAGCCCAGGCCGGCGCGATGACCGCCGTGCAACTGCCGGCGCTGGAAACGGCCGACCTGTTGGCGCTGAGCAGCGCGGCGATTCGTGGCCTGTCCACCGCGCAGATCGACGCGCTCGCTTCAGCCCAACTGGCACTGCTGCGCACCGCACAGATCGCGGCGCTGACGTCCGCGCAACTCGCAGCGCTGACGAGCAGCGACCTGAATGCGCTCGGCACCGCGCAATTCGCGGTGCTCACTTCGGCCCAGGCGCGCGCGCTGACGACGAACCAGATCGCCGCGCTGGAGACGGCCGACCTGCGCGCCTTGAGCAGCGCGGCGCTGCGCGCCTGGAGCAGCGCGCAGCTCGACGCACTCACGTCCGACCAGCTCGCGGCGCTCACCACCACGCAGATCGCGGCGCTCACGTCGACGGCGATCTCGCAACTCAGCCCCGCCGACATCGACGCGCTGACCACCCAACAACTGGCCGCGCTCGGCACCGCGCAAGTGGCGGCGCTGACGACAGCCGCAACTGACGGCGCTGTCGACGAGCGACCTGAACGCACTGCGCAGCGCCCAGTTCGCCGCGCTCACGACGAGCCAGGTGGCGGCGCTGACCACTGCGCAGGTCGCGGGTTGACGAGCGACGACTTGCGCGCGCTCGGCAGCGCGCAGTTCGCGGCGCTGGGCACGTCGCAAATTGCCGCTCTCGGCACGGCGCAGATCGAGGTGATCGAGACGAGCGACTTGCGCGCCCTCGGCTCCGACGCCTTGCACACGCTGACAACGGCACAATTCGCGGCGTTGAGCACGGCGCAAGTGGCGGCGCTCGGTTCCTGGCAGATCGCGGTGCTGGGCACCGGCCAGATCGCCGCGCTCGGAACCGAAGACATCCGCGCGCTGACGAGCGCACAGGTAGCTGCGCTGTCTGCGACGCAAGTGGCCGCTTTAGGCAACCGACCAATTCGCCGCGTTCGAAACCGCCGATCTGCGCGCGCTGAGCACGACGGCGCTGCAAAGCCTGAGCATCGCGCAACTGGGAGCGCTTGACGGCGCGCAACTCGCCGCGCTGACCACAGCCCAGGTGAGGGCCCTGGGCACGGCGCAACTCGCGAGCCTGGAAACCGCCGACTTGAACGCATTCACGACCGCGCAGTTCGGTGCCGTCACTCCCGCCCAGGTGGTGGCGTTCACGACGGAGCAGGTGGCGGCGTTGGAAACGGCGGACCTGCGCGCGCTCAGTCTCGCGACGCTGAACGCGATGACGCCGCAACAGATGAACGCGCTCACCGCCGTGCAGCGCGCATCCCTGTCGACGGCGCAGGTGGCGGCGATGAGCACGGCGCAGATCGCTGCGCTCGCGACGCAAGACCTGAATGCACTGGCGACGAACCACTTCGCGGTGTTCAGCAGCGATCAGGTCGCGGCCTTCACGCCGCAACAGATCGCCGCGCTGGAAAGTGCCGACTTGCGCGTGCTGCGCCCAACGGGCCTGGGCGCTTGGGACGCGGCGCAGATCGGCGCCCTCGGGCCGGAGCAGATCGTCACGCTGACGACCGCTCAGTTCGCGGGCTTGGGCAGCGAACAGGTCGCGGCGCTGAACCCGGCGCAAATCGCCGCGATCGAAACCGCGGACCTGCGCGCGCTGAGCAGCGCGGCGTTGCAGGGGCTGTCGCTCACCGCAATTCGAGGCGCTGGGCACGGCGCAGGTGGTCGCGTTCACGACGGCGCAGGTGGCGGCGCTGAGCGGCGCCCAGCTCGCGAGCCTGGGCAGCGCCGAGCTGAACCTGCTGAGCACCGCGCAATTCGCGGCGTTGACGAGCGCCCAGGTGGGCGCACTGAGCACGGAGCAGATCGCGAACCTCGACACGGCCGACCTGCGCGCGCTGAGCACGGCCGCATTCGCCGCGCTGACGACGGACCAGATCGTCGCACTCACGACCGACCAGTTCGTCACACTGCGCACCGCGCAGATCGCGGCCTTCACGACCGAACAAGCGGCGGCGTTGACGACCGCGGAGATCGTCGCCTTCACGACGGCGCAGATCGTTGGCCTCGAGACGCGCGACATCGCCGCGATGTCGCTGGCGCAAATCTCAGCATTCGAGGCGCCGACATCTCGGCGATGTCGCCCCAGCAAATCGACGCGCTGCTCGCCGCCACGCCGATCGTGCTGGACCTGGATGGCGATGGCGTGCGCACGATCGCGGCGCGCAGCGGCGTGCTGTTCGACCTGAACGCCACCGGCCAGGCGCATCGGGTGGGCTGGGCGTCCGCCGGCGATGGCCTGCTCGTGCTCGACCGCAACGCAGACGGCAAGATCAACGACGGGTCCGAGCTGTTCGGCGCGGCCACCCCGCTCGCCACGGGAGAACGCGCCGGCAACGGCTACGCGGCGCTGGCCGCGCTGGACAGCAACCATGACGGCCAATTGAGCGCCGCCGACACCAGCTTCGCCGCGATGCAGTTGTGGGTAGACGCCAACCAGGACGGCAAGACCGACGCCGGCGAGTTGCGCAGCCTGGCCGAGCAGGGCGTCGTGTCGCTCGACCTGCACGGCCTGGCCGGAACCCGGTGGACAACGGCAATCTGCTCGGGCTGGTGTCGAGCTACACGACGGCTGACGGAGCGCAACGCGCGATGGCCGACGTCTGGTTCGCGCGCAGTCCGGATTCACCCGCGGCCGCGCCGCCGTTGGATGAATTGCTCGCGCCGGCTGCGCAGCCGCTGCCCGCAACGCTCGCCGACGAGCCGAACGCGCCGCTGCGCGCGCCAATGGCGTCACCTGTGGCGGTGCCAGCGTCAATGGAATCGAACCTGCTTCGCGAGCCGCAGCTGGTTGACGTGCGGGTGGCAACGCCCCTCATCTGATTCGGGCTTCGAGCCGGGCAGGGTGAACGCGGAGCGTGTCCGCGCCCACGCACCGAGCGAGGGGCAGGTGGCCCGGGGTACGTTCTCCGGCCCACGCTCGCGGGGTACCAGCCGTGGTCAGGATGCGTTCGTGCATCAACGCCGCCGGTGCCAAGGATCCGTTTGCGGGCCACCGCGAATGGGACCTGCGCCCGTACCCCGAACCACCTGCCCCAGTACCCAAGGTGACGCGCCACGAGATGCCGCACCAACGACGGTGCCAATGAACTCCGCCGGGGACCGCTAGGCCAAGCGCACGGTAAGACAACCCAGTTCGATGAGTGCGACGCCATGGGCGCATAGTGTTGCACTTCATTTCTGAGACCGGGACACCCCATAACAGCTTCGTCGAGCGAGCCCACTTGTTGAACCGCCCACTGCGGACCCGCACGGTGGGTGGTGTGGGGGCTGGGGGCTAAATACCCCTGGCTACCCGATTGGGCCACATAGCGACACGGTTCAGAGCTACGCCGCCTCGGCGTGCAGCTTTACCCCGAGTGCCCTGGCAACCTTGAGCACTGTGGCGAAGCTCGGATTCCCTTCGGCGCTCAGTGCGCGGTAAAGGCTTTCACGACTGAGGCCGGCGTCCTTGGCAACTTGAGTCATTCCCTTTGCCCGAGCGATATCCCCAAGTGCCCTGGCAATTCCAGCGGCGTCGTCTGGAGCCTCTTCGAACCAGGCATCAAGATAGGCAGCCATTTCTTCGGGCGTACGAAGGTGCTCCGCCACGTCGTATGGCGTGGTCGTGGTCTTTGTCGCCTTCTTCGCGGGGGTCTTGCCCATTGCCGATTACTCCTGAAAGTTCTTCGCCAAGCGAATCGCCTTCGCGATGTCTTTCTGCTGCGTTGACTTGTCTCCGCCGGCGAGAAGTAGCAAAAGCCGTGCGCCCCGCTGCGAATAGTAGACACGGTACCCAGGACCGAAGTCGACCTTGAGTTCAGACACTCCATCCGTCAGGTCGCGGTATTGACCCGGATTGCCCTGAATCAGACGCTCAACACGAACCAAGATACGCGCTCTTCCAGCACCATCCTTCAGAGCGTCAATCCATTCGAGAAACTCGGCGGTCTTTTCAACGCGCATGCACGAGTGTAGCCTAAGAGCTACGCCCGTCAAGCCCCGGAAGTGCCAGCCGCATTGATGGGGCCGAACGTGGACGTTCAGCCGCTCGCGCAGGCCGCAGGCCGGAGCGAGTCGGCTCGACGAATACGAAGGGACTTCCCACCTTTCAACAACGGTGTCGAGGCACCAAGATTGAGTTGTGTTCATCAATCTGAATCTGAAAAGGGGAAGTCCCATGAGCGAGATTACACGAGGTCTGGTTGTTCGGGTAGGTGTTGATCTGGCCAAGCGCGTGATCCAGGTGCACGCGGTGGATGCCAGCGGTCGCGTGATCACGGCGCGAGCGCTGGCCCGAGACAAGTTCATGGCCTGGTGCGCGCAGCTGCCCCCGGGGTGCCTGGTGGCGATGGAAGCATGTTCGGGTGCGCACCACTGGGCGCGCAAGCTGATCGGTTCGGGGCTTGACGCCAAGCTCATCGCAGCGAGTTTGGTGACGCCGTATCGCACGCAGGGACGCGGCGGCAAGAACGACGCCAACGACGCGGCCGCGGTGTGCGAAGCCGCCTCACGCCCGAGCATGCATTTCGTCCCCGTCAAGAGCGTGGAGCAGCAAAGCGTGATGAGCGTGCACCGGCTGCGCGAGGGCCTCAAGGAAGAGCGCACCGCGTGCATCAACCGCATCCGTGGGCTGCTGGCCGAGTTCGGATTGGTGTTCCCGCAAAGCCCCCAGGCGCTGCGCCAGGTGCTGCCCGAAGTGCTCGAGGATGCCGGCAACGAGCTGGGCGGTCTGGCCCGTTTGGCGCTGCAACGTGCTCAGCAGCAGTGGCAGGAGTTGGATGCGCACCTGCAGTGGTGCGATGAACGCGTAGGCGCGCATGTGAAGAGCGACCCGCAGGCCAAGGCCGCAGCCAGGCTGCAGGGCATCGGCCCCATCGGCGCTTCAGCGATCGTGGCCAGCGTGGGCGAGTTCAAGCAGTTCCGAAGCGGCGCGCAGTTCGGTGCGTGGATGGGCATCGTGCCCCGGCAAAACTCCAGCGGGGGCAAAGTCAGCCTGGGGCGCATCACCAAGCGGGGCGACGATTACCTGCGCACCCTGCTCATTCAGGGCGCGAAGGCGGCTGTGTTGAGCGCGCACAAGCGCAAGGACCCGATCTCGCAGTGGACGGTGCAGTTGCGGGCTCGCGTGGGCTGGCAAAAGGCGGCCGTGGCGCTGGCCAACAAGAACGCGCGCATCCTGTGGGCGGTGATGACCAAGGGCGAGCGCTTCGATGCGCATCACGTGTCGGTCAAGCCCGGAGTTCCGACCTCAGTTGGCTGAAGCCAACCGAGGTCGGCTGCGGCAAGAAATACAGGCAAGGAGTTGGTGAAATGATTTCCGCGAAAGACGTGCTCTCGAAGGTGCATTGACAGGTCAGACCGGTGGCAGGCAAGCCCGACTAACCCTGAGTTGCTCCCGTGTGGGATGACAACGTCGAGCGAATGGGGCCCTGCCAAGCGGTTCGTATCTGGGCCCGCACCCGCCGGGGTGCAACAAGGCCGTTTGTAGATGTGCAGTCTGTTCCCTGTCTTGATGCCGCTTCACAGCGCACGCGCTTCGCAGATCTCATCGCCCCAACTCGGAAAGGTAATTCAATTCACAAGCACTTGACGTCGAGGGAAGTCCTTGTAGAAGGGTTAGGCGTCGCACTCATCGCTGCGCTCCGGCACGCGCCCAGACGAGACCTTCGTTCCGCCAGAGAGCAACGAACCAGAACAGCACTGACGAAACCAGACCGGCACCAAGCAGCAAGGGTGCCCAGTTGAGCGCCGCAAGCGTGTTGGTAGCGGCCCAGAACAACAAGCATCCGATGGCACCGATTCCGACGCCCACGATCATGCAGGCTAGGAGCCCGACGTGCTCGCGAAAGAACCAATACGTGGGCACCGCCACAAACAGCGTGAGCGGCACGGTTAGCGCCGCGACAAGCCCTGCCATCGACTCGCTAAAGCTGCGCGAAGTGACTATGGCCAGCAGCGGGAGCCATAGAGCGGTAACGAGAAATCCAAGAACGAGACGGGTCATGACAAGGATGGGGCCCGAGACGCCTAATCGGGATAGGAGAAAGCCTCGCGGCCTCCCCCTCCCACACCACCGGACATACGGGTCACGTATCCGGCGGTTCCTTGAATGACGGTGAGTCTCATGCTGCCGTGGCCGGTGCCAACTCGGGCAGCCCCAGTTGTCGAAACAGTTTTGCAGGCAGCGCCAGCGTCAAAGCCGGCGTTTGACTCAGGCGCCACGGGCCATGTGCGCTCTTGCTTGTGTTCCAAGCCTCGCGCACGCTGACGCCACGTTTTCTGAGTTCGCGGTAGCCCGCACTGCCCCATTGCTTCCATGCATAGCAGCGTAACCGCCGCCGCACCCATTTGTCGATCTCGCGCAGAGGGCTCAACACTTCGGCGATCCCGAAGTAGGATTTCCACCCGGTCAGGGCAGTCTTCAACTCTTGCACGATGTCGAGCAAATGGCGACCTCGTGTGCGACGGGTCAACTCGCGTACTGTGGTCTTGAGTTTCTCGATGGCCTTGGGCGCCACCTTGATCCTCGCGTCCCCGCGGCTGACGGTGAAGCCCAGAAACTTGCGGTTCCAGGGCACGTCCACGGCGCTTTTCTGGGCGTTCACTGTGAGCCGCAGTGAATCGCGCAAGTAGCCTGTCACGCTGTGCATCAGCCGCTCACCAGTGCGTTTGCTCTTGACGAAGATGTTGCAGTCATCGGCATAGCGGGCGAAGCGGCGGCCTTGGCGGTCCAACGCCCAGTCCAGTTCGTCGAGCACCACATTGGCCAGCACCGGCGACAAGGGGCCGCCTTGCGGCACCCCCTGGGTCGTCGCTTGGCACTGGCCGTTGACCTGCGCCCCGCCTTTGAGAAAGCGGTTGATGAGCTTGAGCACATCGGGTGCATCCACGTGCTGGCGCACGCGAACCATGAGTCGGTCGTGGTTGACGCGATCGAAGAACGCCTCCAGATCGATGTCCACCACCCAGCCGTATCCCTGTCGGATCGTGGCTTGGGCGTGGCGCATCGCTTGGTGTGCGTTGCGCCCGGGCCTGAAGCCGTAGCTGTTCGGGTGGAAGTGCGGCTCCCAGTGTCGTTGCACCACTTGCGCGATGCCTTGCTGGATGAACCGGTCCACCACGGTGGGGATGCCCAGAAGTCGTTTTCTTCCGTCTGGCTTTGGGATTTCTACACGCCTGACTGGCTTGGGGCAGTAGCTGCCTTGGACCAGCTGCGCGCGGATGCTCGGCCAGTTCGCTCTCAGGTGGGCACCGAGTTCATCGACACTCATGCCGTCAATGCCCGGTGCGCCTTTGTTGCGCCTGACCTGTGCCAAGGCCCGTTTGAGGTTCTCGGGTTCGAGGACCTCGCTCATCAGGGTTGAGATTTCCGGTGATGGGTTTGTCTGGCGTTTTCCAGCGACGGGTTCATCCACCGGTGTTGCCTTGTCGGGCAACGGTGGTGGCGCTGAGGGGCAGCCCCCGTCGCGCTTGTCAGATGCTCTCCCGTCTCTCTTCACACCAGCTCCCACCGTTCAAGGTTCAGGCCTTCGGTGCGGGCCGCACCTACTATGCCGTCTGCTGACTTCTGCACGGCAATTCAGCGGCGGTTGCCCGCCGCCCAGTTGCGGGCTGCCCCGCAACACCGTGCAGATCTCCCGTGGTAAGACACGAATCCTTCCTCGCATAGGCGCCGGATTTACAAAATGCACCCGCCTCGGCGTCACCGCCGAAATTGCAGATGGAGGGCTTGGTGGTCACGTGCCCACTGGCCCCGGATGCATCACGCCTCATATCCGGTTTTTGTTCATCGCCCCGCGATTTCGTCTTGGGCTTCCTCCGCACCCCGCCTCGCGGCGACGCACTTGCCCTTTGACTAACCTTCGGCTCTGCTGATACCTGGTGCCAGGACTTTCACCCGGCGGGATTCGTGCCATGCACGGCACACACGTTTAGCTGAGCGGCGCCCGCCGGCGCGGCGGGTCCGCCTAGCACGGCACGTTTCCGGGGTCGCTGTCATTCGTTTTGCCTCTGGGTTTGAGTATCCGGCGTTTTGACTTTGTCTCGCAATGGCTGATCTAAAAAGTCTCGGATTGCCGCCTCCAATCCGGGCACTGCGTTAGCCCGTGGGTGCATGTTCCTGATGTCTACGCGTCACCGTCGGAGCACAGGGCGGTGGCGGTGCCCCCGGGCGGAGGCCCCATTCGCGGTGGCCGCAAGCGCATCCAGGGCACTGGCGGTGATGACGAGAATGGCGCTGTGGCGACCTCGGTCTACCCCGCGAGCGTGGGCCGGAGAACGGGGGTACCGCCACCGCCCTGCCGCGCGGAATGGGCGCGCCGGGCCCTTTTCGGCTGCTTGATTGCGGAGAGAGGCCGCGGCTGCGGCCAGAATCAGTACCGATCCGCCAACCGCAAGGTATGCGCGTTGCGCGAATCGTCGACGCCGCCCACCACATGCTTGGTGTCGGCAATCGTCTTGAACAGGTCGATGCCCTTGGTCGGGCCGGCGGGCCGGTCCTGGTCGCCGAGGTACGAAATGTTGGAACGCGGCTGGGCATTCATCATCGCGCCATTGCACAGCGACAGAAATTCCCACGACGCGAGGCGCGAACCGGCGGCCCAGGCGTCGCCGTCCGTGACGTCGGCGTCGTCCACCGCGCGGCACATCACCGACATGTAGCCGCTGTTCACGCCCGGCGCGAAGTTGGCCGGGTTCACTTCCGAATGCGGGCAGTACAGGCAATCGACCGGCACCATCTTGAAGTAGCGGATCAGCGCCTCGAGCATCGGCACTGAGTGGTACCAGAACGTATTCGTTTCGCGCTGCAATCCGCCGCGCTGGTTGAACTCCAGCGTGTGGCCGTCGCGGTTCATCACGTTGGTCGAGACGATCATCAGCCCGTTCTTCTTCAGCAGCGGGCGAATCCCGGCCAGCACGTGCATCGGCGAGAACACGTGGTAGAGCACGCCCGACAGGTTGATCAGGTCGAATCCGCCTTCTTCTTTCAGCTTCACGCTCAAGTCGTAGAGCAGGCCGATCTGGCGAAAGTCGAACTCGACGCCGTAGACCTCCTTCACCAGGTTCATCTTCTTCTCGCAGTGCGGCAGCGCGTCGCTGGCGAGCACGCGCTTCGCACCCTGGCGCACCATCAGCGTGGGGATCAGGCCCTCCATGCTGCCGATGTCCAGGCACTCCATGCCTTGCAGGTTCGCGTTGCGCAGCAGCATGCGCGGCATCATCGGCACGCGCGGCAGGTGCGTGCCCTTGGTGATCAAGCCCGGCTTGAGCTCGACGTTGTAGTACCACCATTCGTTGGTGATCGAGGCGATGAGGTCGTCTTGCATGGAATCTCCTGTGGGGCAGGGGTGGGAGAGGGTGTGAGGCGTCGGTTCGCGCGCGGCGCCGCGATCAAGCGGCCACGGCCTCGCGCGGCGCAGGCGCCTGCGCGACCTGGCCGACGATGCGCGCCGGGTTGCCGGCGATCACCGACAACGGCGGCGCAACGAACGAGGGCGGCACCACGCAGCCGGCGGCGAGCACCGAGCCGCGGCCGATGCGGCAGCCCTTGAGCAAGGTGACGCGGCTGCCGATGAAGACATCGTCTTCGATCACCACGTCGCTCGGCGCCTGGTCGGGCAGGTGGCGTTCACCGAGCGTCAGTTGATGCGCGTTCGAGTCGAGCACCTGGAACTCCGTGCCGATCAGGCAGCGTTTTCCGATCAGGATCCGCGCGCCTTCGGAGACGAGGGTCGCGCGGTTGTTGATCGTCGTGCCTTCGCCGATGCCGATGAACGACTGTGCGGTGCGCGCCTCGACGTAGCTGCAGGAATGGCTGCCCGGCGAGCGCGGCACGCCGAACACCACGTTGGCGGCCAGGCGAATCCGGCCCTGGCCTTTGAACACGGTGGGCGTGAGCAGGTTCACGCTGCGCGGCGCGCCGGCGGGTGCGTCCACTTCGACGATCTGTTTGTCGGAGACGTGGAAGAAATAGTGCACCAGCAGCGCGCGCACCCAGGCCTCCAGCTCGAGCGGCTGGCTCCTGGAGATCAGGCCTTTGTAGCGGTCGAGCTTGAGCTGGCTCATGCTCAGAAGCCGTGACCCGCAAGGAAGGCGTGCCAGGCCTCGATGAAGCGTTCTTCGGCACCGGGTTCACCGGCAGACAGGCCCGACAGCAGCGCGATGAACGGTGCCATGTCCGCCTGCGCGGCATAGCGCTGGTTCACCGCCGGCAGGATGATGCGGCTGCATTGGCGCGCCAGCTCGTCGCTCAGCCGGCCGAGACGCCGCCCGCCGACCGCGAGTGCGACGAAACCCAGATGTGCCGCTTTCATGAACGGGCTGTTCGGGTTCGACGAGTTCTGCCCCGGGCCGATGCGGAAGTAGCCCAGGTGGTCCTGGATGTGGCACAGCGGCGCGCGAATGCTCGCGGCGACGAACGCGCCCAAGTCCCACAGACCGGCGTACGACACGTCGCCGAGCTTCGGCGAGAGCAACAGCTCGCAATGTTCGGCGCGAAAGATCGCGTTCGAGAACTCGCCGAGCCAGTTCTTGCATTCGGCCACCGTCGTCATGAAGATCACGTCGTCGGTCAGCGACAGCATGCGGTTGGGCGTGCGCGAAATCGCCTCGGGCACCGGCTGGCCGGTCATCGGCTGGCCGACGTGGTTCGCCATCCAGCGCCGGCTCACCGAGCACGAGAACCGGCCCGAGGCGTGCGCGACGAGGTGGCGCGCGTAGAACTCGGGGTAGATCACGTCGTCATCGAGCAGCACGTGCACGAGCTCGGAGCGCCCGGCCCACACGTTCACCAGGTGCTTCAGGTTCTGGTAGGCGCCCTGGCGCGGGCCTTCGTGAAACTCGATCGGCAACTGCGCCACCACCTCGCGAAATGGCGCCGAGTGGAACACCTCGCGAAATTCGCCGTGCGGGCTGTCGTCGGAGATGATGATGCGCTGCGACTTCACGGTCTGGTAGCGCAGCGAATTGAGCAAGTCGACGATGTACGCCGTCTTGTAGGCTGGGATCAGCGTCGTGATCTGCATGGTGTGGCTTGCCGTGCGGCCTCAGACCAAGGTCGGCTCAGGGGACATCTCGGTGACGGCCTGGCGCACCGCGGCGATCACCTGCTCGGTTTGCGCGGCGCTTTGCGTCGGCCCGAGGGGCAGGCTCAACACTTGCGCGTGCATCGCCTCCGAGATCGGCAGACTGCCCGGCCCGAGCTGCATCGACGCGTACGCCGGCTGGCGGTGCGGCGCCACCGGGTAGTGGATCATCGTCACCACGCCCAGCTTGGCCAGGCGCTTGGCCAGCGCGTCGCGTCGGCGATGGCGCACGACGAACAGGTGCCACGCCGGCTCGGCCCATTCGGGAACGTACGGCAGCTCCAGGTCGAGCCCGGCAAGCCCCTCCAGGTAGCGCTTCGCGGTCAGCGAGCGCAGCCGGTTGTCGTGATCGAGCTGCGGCAGCTTCGCGCGCAGGAACGCGGCCTGCAATTCGTCCAGCCGCGAGTTGTAGCCGATCACGTCGTTGTGGTACTTGACCTTCGAGCCGTAGTTGCGAAGCTCGCGCAGGCGCTCGGCCAAGGCTTCGTCGTTCGTCGTCACCGCGCCGCCGTCGCCCAGCGCGCCCAGGTTCTTGCCGGGGTAGAAGCTCCAGGCCACCGCGTCGCCGTGGGCGCCGAGGCGCTGCCCACGAAGCCGCGCGCCATGCGCCTGCGCGCCGTCTTCGAGCACCCGCAGGCCGTGGCGCCGCGCCACCTCGAGAATCGCCTTCATGTCGGCCGGCTGGCCGTAAAGGTGCACCGGCAACAGCGCGCGCGTGCGCGGCGTGATCGCCGCCTCGATGCGCGCCGGGTCGAGGTTGAAAGTGCGGGGGTCGGGTTCCACCGGCACCGGCGTCGCGCCGACGTGGCTCACCGCGAGCCAGGTGGCGATGTAGGTGTTGGAAGGAACGATCACTTCGTCGCCCGGGCCGATGCCCAACGCGCGCAGCACGAGGCTCATCGCGTCCAGACCGTTGGCCACGCCCACCGCGAAGCGCGCGCCACAGTACGCCGCATACTCCTGCTCGAAGCGTTTCACTTCGTCGCCCAGCACGTACCAGCCCGAATCCAGCACGCGCTGCAGGGCCGCGCTCAGGGCGTCGCGGTATTCGAGCTGGATCGATTTCAGGTCGAGAAAGGGAACCGGAACCATCAGGCCTCCACGGTGGGGTGCATCGGCAGGAATCGTTGGTAGCGCTGCATTGCGGCTCGGATCGCCGCGTTGCTCAGGGTGTAGCGAAACTCGGCGGCGTCTTCGCTGACTCGGTTGGCGCCGAAGCGTTCGTGGAACGCCCAGACGCGCTGGTTGTCGCGCCGCACCTGGAAGTGCGCGTCGCGAAAGCCCAGCGCGTCGAGCGCGTACGCATAGACCATCAAGGCAGATTCGATCGCGGCGGTCGCCGGTGCGCCGTCCTTCAAGATCCAGCTGCCCCAGCAAAAGCTGTCGCCTTGCGCGTCGTACAGGCGCACGGTGCCCAGCGGCTCGGCCGGCTTGCCGGGGACGTTGAGCGCGCTCTCGATGATGAAATAGGCCTGGTCGTCGCGCTGGCGGTAACCCTCGAGCCACGCCACCTGGTCGGACAGCCGCGGCGACACCGGCGACAAATGGCGTGACTTGTGCTCGTCGCTTCGCAGTCCGTGGATGAACGCCGCGTCGCTGATCCGCGCATCGCGAAAGGCGAGCGTCTTCCCCGCAAAGACGTCTGCCTTGCGCAAGCGCGGCGAAGTTGCTGGTGCACCTTCGTGCTGCGCACTTCGGTATTCGCCCTTGGGGCGGCCCGGCGGGCTCATGCGGCCACCTGCGCCGCGGCAACGTGCTGCTGGAACTCGGTGTAGTCGCGGATGTAGTCGGCGCTGTCGTAGTAGTGCGAGGCGAACACCATCAGCATCGCGTCGGACGAATACTTGTACTGGATGCCCCAGGTCATCGGCGGCAGGTACAGGCCCCGGTCGGGCGAGTCCAGGCCGACCTCGACCTTGTGCTGGCCGTCGTCGGCGACCACCGCGCAACTGCCGCGCAGGCAGATCAGGAACTGGTGGCACTCGCGGTGCGCGTGTTCGCCGCGGATTTCGCGGTTGGGAACGCCGAACACGATGAAGTAACGCAGCGGCTTGAACGGCACCTGGCGGTCGAATTCGCCCACCGTCAGGTTGCCGCGCAGGTCAGGGATGACGGGGAAGTGGTGCACCGTCACGCCCTTCACGGGCGTGTCTTGCAGCGTCGCGGCGCTGGTCGAACGCACCAGCGCGAGCGCACTGACCGGGCCCTGGGTCGTGTCGACGTAGCCGACGATCGTCGCCGGGTTGCCCTCGACGATCGCCCCCGGCGGCACCGACCGCGTGACCACCGAGCCGGGCCGCACCAGCGCCTTCGCGCCGATCGTGACACCGGCGCCGATGCTGGCGTTCGCGCCGATCCAGGCGTCGCTTCGGACCACGGCAGGCGCTTGCGCTCCGCCCGGCGCGGCGGCGAACGCGACATGCGCACCAACGTGAACGCGGTTTTCGATGACCGTGCTGCGGCCGATGTGTGCGCCGCTGTCGATCGTGCAGCCTTCGCCGATCGCAACCAGTGCGTCGACGAACACATGCGGGCCGATGCGCGTGCCGTTGCCGATGCGCACGCTCGGATCGACGACGCTGAAGCGGTCGATCTGCGTGGCGTGGCTCGGATGGGCGCCGGCCGCGCAGGCGAGCGCATCGACGGCGGCGCCCACGGCGAGCGCCGCCTGATCGAGCGAGTTGCGTTGATTTGCGGTGATCGAGCCCACGCGTCGCGTCCTTTCCTCGATGCGAGTAGACCGCAGCAGCGTTGCGTCGATGTGCCGAATTCAGCGGTGTTTCCTCGCCAGTTCGTCAGGCACCGGCGGGCCGACGAGTGCCCGAACCTGGGTGCGCACCCCGCGTGGACTGATTCAGCGTCTCCCTAACCGTGAAAACGATGGGGCGCGTGAAATGGGCCGCAACCGGACCGCTGTTGCGCCGAGCGGTGCGCGCTGCGCTGCCCACAATCGGCGCGACCCCCTCTGCCAAACCAGGCTGAATGAAAAAACCGACCCCCAAGCGCCCGAGCGTCGCCGCGAACCAGACGCTCAGCGTTCCGGGCGAGACCGAGCGCCACATGCTGCTGGCGCGCTCGGGCGCGATGGCGCTGACCGAGCTGATGCGCTGCGCCGAGGTGCTCACGCAATCAGGCCAGCCGGCTGCCGCCGCGGCGCTTTACGAGGCCTGGATCGCCCACACCGTCTCGGCCTTGCAGCACGTCGCCTGTTTCAACTGGGGCACGGTGCTCGGTGCACTGGGCCGCCACCTCGAGGCCGAACGCGCCTACCGGCGCGCGCTCGCGCTGAGCGCCGATTTCCTGCAGGCGCGCCTGAACCTGGGCCACCAGCTCGAACACCTGGGGCGAGCGGACGAAGCGCTCGCGCAGTGGCAAACCGTGTGCGACGCGAAAGGGGCGGCGTTGGAGCTGCGCCTGCACGCGCTGAACAACATGGCGCGCCTGCACGAACAGGAGCGGCGCTACGACGACGCCGAAGCCTGCATGCGCACGAGCCTCGAACTCAAGGCGGCGCAGAGCGACGTGCTCCAGCACTATGTGCACCTGCGGCAGAAGAAATGCGCCTGGCCGGTTTACCAGCAGGTCGGCGCGGTCACCCAAAACCAGTTGCTGCTCGGCACCTCGGCGCTGGCGATGCTCGGCGCGAGCGATGACCCGGCGCTGCAGCTGCTCGCCGCGCAGCGCTTCGTGCATGAGCGAGTGCCGAAACCTCCCGCCATGCCGTTCCACGCGAGCGGCGCGCGGCGCGAGGGAAGAATCAAGGTTGGATATCTCTCCGGTGACTTGCACATGCACGCGGTGGGGCTGCTCAGCGTCGAGCTGCTCGAGCTGCACGACCGCGAACGCTTCGAAGTGCACGCGTTTTCCTGGAGCCGCGACGACGGCACGCCGCTGCGCCAGCGCATTCGCGCCTCGATCGAACACTATCACCCGGTCGCGGCGCTCGACGACACGGCCACCGCGCGCCTGATCGCCGAACATGGCATCGACGTGCTCGTCGACCTGCAAGGTCTGACCAACGGTGCGCGTCCGGCCATCGTCGGCATGCGCCCGGCGCCGGTGCAGGTGAGCTACCTCGGCCTGCCCGGCACCTGCGCGCTGCCGGGGGTGGACTGGATCATTGCCGACCGCTTCGTGATGCCGCCCGAATTGCTGCCCTACATGACGGAGCAGCCGATCTACGTGCCGCACTGCTATCAGGTCAGCGACCGCCAGCGCCAGGCCTCGGCGCCGCCGACGCGGGCGCAGTACGGTTTGCCGCCAGACGCGTTCGTGTTCTGCTCGTTCAACAACTCGTTCAAGTTCACGCCCGAGCTGTTCGCTACCTGGATGCGCGTGTTGCAGCAAGTGCCGGGCAGCGTGCTGTGGCTGCTCGCCGACAACGATTGGGCGCTGGCGAACCTGCAACGCCAGGCCGATGCGCATGGCATCGCGCGGGAGCGCCTGATCCTCGCGCCGCGCGTCGCGCCGCCCGATTACCTGGCGCGCTTCCAGTTGGCCGATCTGATGCTCGACACTTTCCCGTACAACGCCGGCACGACGGCGAACGACGCGCTGTGGATGGGCTTGCCGATGATCACGCTCGCCGGGCGCAGCTACATCTCGCGCATGGCGGGCAGCCTGCTGCACGCGGTGGGGTTGCCCGACCTGGTGACCTCTTCATTCTCCGAATACGAGCGGCTGGCGGTGCAGCTCGGCACGAATCCGCCACGCGTGGCGTCGTACAAGCGCTACTTGGCCGAACACGGCCGCAGCTCGCGATTGTTCGACGTGCCGGCCCTGGTGCGCGACATCGAGGCGCAGTTCGAGCGCCTGGCGTTGCAGCATCGGGAGCCCTGAGGCGCGTCGAAGGGCGGCATTGCGGCAGTGGATCCCGGCTTTCGCCGGGATGACGCCCCTATGCGGTCATCCCGGCGAAAGCCGGGATCCACCGCCGCGGCGTCAATCCAACCAGGCCGAAATCCCCAAGCCCGAGCGAACGCAGCAGCGCCGAGGCCTGCTGGCCGTCGTGCAAGGCGTTGATGTAGGCGACTCGCAGGTTGTAGTGTTCGCCCTCCGCCGACATCACGTCGAACAGCGAGCGGCGCGCCAGCTGCTGCCACTGTTGCAGGGTGGCAGATCGCACCTGGTTCGTGTCGCGCAGGATCGCGCTGGTCTGGCGGGCGCGGTCGAACGCCGACACGGCTTGTTCGTGCACTTCGGCGATGCGCGACTTGCGTGCCTCGAGCGCGTCGGCGCGCTGCAGGTGGGCCGCTTCGGCGCGCTTCTTCGCGGCCTCGATGCCGTAGTCCGCGCTCTGGTTGATCAGCGGCATGCTGAAACTGACGCCCGCGAGCAGGGTTCCCGGGTTGTTGCCGCCGCCCGCCTTGGAGCCCGTGAGCACCCAGTTGAGTTGCGGTTTCTGGCTGGCCACGACGGCGCGCGAATAGCTGTCGAGCGCCTTCGCCTGCGCGTCGAGCTGCGTGATGTCGTTGGAGCGAATCGCCTGCGCCTCCATCTCGACGAGCGGCGGCACGTCGAGCAGCAGCGCCGTCATGCCTTCGCTGCTGGGCATGCCGTCGCCGATGAAACGCTTGAGCCGCGTCTCGGCCTGGCGCACCTGCGAGATCGATTGCGATTGCGCCAGCTCGGCTTGAGACAGCGACTTGCGCGCCTGCACCAGTTCACTGCTGCGGCCGCGGTCGGCCTTGACGATCTGGTCCAGCACCTCGACCAGACACGACATCTTGCGCGCGAATTGCTGGTACACGCGTGCCTGCTGGCGGTAGCGGTTGCGCTCCAGCGCCAGCGACACGGTCTGGAACGCCACCTGGTCCTGCGCCGTCAGCTGCCCCAGGCGCGCCGCTTCCGACAGGCTCGCGCGCCAGCCCGACAGCGACGCGATGCGCCCCGAGTCGTACAGCGGCGCGCCGATGTTGATGCTCAACTGCGCCTGGCCGCCCGACGCCGACTCGACGTTCTTGGCCGACGCGCCGGCATACCCGACCGTGCCGGAAACGCTGGCTTGAACCAGCCGCGCCGCGCGCGCCTCTTCGAGTTCGCTCGCCGCGGCTTCGGCAAGCAGTTTGGCCGCGCCCACTGCGTTGCTGCGGCGGATCGCCTCCTGCACCATCGACTGCAAGGTCAGGCGTGGCGCGTTCGCGTCGGCGGGCGGCGCGGCGGAGGTGCCGGCGGTGGAGGCCAGTGCCGCGTCGGGCGTGTCTTCGTCAACGCAGCGTTGGGCTTGCGCCGGCAACGAAAACAGCAGTGCCAGCACGGGTGCGATGGCCAGCGATGCGAACGGCGCGAGGACGATGGACGCGCCACGCAAGGAGTGCGGATTCATGGTTCAGATGGCCTCGCCGGCGCGGCACGAAGGGCGCCGCGACCAGCCGGTTACAAAGAGCCGCAACCATAACCGCGGGTTCGGAGCCAAGCCGCGCCGCGGCCCTGCACAAACCGTGAAAATCCCGCCGAGCTTGTGTCAAAGTGCCGAAACGGGCCCGGATTCAGGCCGACTCGCCAACCGCCTTCTCGGCCGCCGCGATCTCGGCCTTGCGCTTGGCGATCATGTCGCCGATCGGCGGCCCCTTGAAGCGGCGCGACTCGAACGCCACCCAGATGACGAGCATCGCGATCAGCATGGCGACGATCAGGTAGCCGACCTTTTCATACGGCGGCTGCACGCCCACGAAGATCAGCAAGGCGCAGCCGATGATGGCCAGCACGGCGACGGGCTTGGACGCCGCGCCCAATTGGAACGGCCCCTTGTTCGCCCAATGGCCTGTCATTTCGGCGCGCAGCCCGGCCGCCACCGGCATCAGATAAGACACATAGAGGAACACCGCGCAGCCGGTGGACAGCACGGCGAAGGCCTCGCCGTACAGCGTGGCGGCGATCGCGAGCGCCGCGCCCCACCAGATCGCATTGACGGGCGTGCGGTGGCTGCGGCTCACGTGGCGCAGCGCGTTCGAGAACGGCAGGCCGCCGTCGCGCGCGAACGCGTACATCATGCGCGAGGTCGACGTGAGCCCGGCCAGCGCGCACAGGTAGTTGGCGATGACGATGCCGACGATCAGCGCGTCCTTGAAGATCTTCGGCATCGCCGACTGGCTCATCAGCCACGGGAACGAATTCCAACCCTGCTTCGCGCCTTCGCTCACGCTCGGCAGCGCGAGCACGAAGGCGCACAGCATCGCGTAGCCGAACAGGAACGACCAGAACACCGCGTGCAGCATGCCGCGCGGCGCTTCGCGTGCGGCGTTGCGCGTTTCCTCGGCGGTGTGGGCGGAGGCGTCGAAACCGGTCACGGTGTACACGCCTTGCAGCAGGCCGAGCAGGAACACGAAGCCGACCGATTGCACCGCGGTGGGCCAGACGCCGCCGCCCGCGTCGCCGGAAAAGTTGTCGAACCTGAACAGGCGCGCGAAGTCGAGCGACGGCGCGTAAGCCAACAGGCTGAGCGTGAGCAGCAGCGCCACAGCGAAGATCAGGTAGCCGCTGAAGTCGGTGAGCAGCGTCGTTGCGCGGATGCCGACATGGTTGAGCAGCGCCTGCGACGCGGTGATCACGGTGATGAAAAGCGTCTGCGTCCACCATGCGCCGTCCATGAACTCCTTGGACGTCCATGCGCTCACGTCCATGCCTAGAACGTTGCCGAGGAACAGGTCGCGAAACAGCAGGAACACGCCGAAGTTCACCGAGGCCACGACGAACATCAACCCGAGCAGGTTGAACCAGGCCGCGACCCAGCCGTAGCCACGCCCGCCGAACAGCGACGCCCAGTGGTAGATGCCGCCCGCGGTGGGGTAGCTCGACGCGATCTGCGCCATCGCCGCGGCCACCAGCAGCGCAAAGGCGCACGCCAGCGGCCAGCCGACACCGATCGACGCACCGCCGGCGGCGCTGAGCGCGAGCGGAAACGCGGTGATGCCGCCGGCCAGGATGCAGATGATGGAAAACGAGATCGCGAAGTTCTGGAACGGCCCCATGCGCCGCGAAAGCTCTTGCGCATAGCCCATGCTGTGCAGGGTATTCAGGTCGTCCTGATGGGCGGGGCTCGGTTGCGGTGCCATGGTTCGCTCCGTCGACTGTCGGGTCGGGAGCGAGCATGGGTTCAGCGGGCGCGTTCAGGCATAGTGGTTGCCCCGGGGCGACACCGCGCGACGAGGGTCGGTTCGGCTCGCGACGCTGTCAAGCCGGGCAGGCCAGGGTGGCAGCGTCGAGGACCCAGTGCCTGCCCAGCAACGCGGGGACTTCCGCCGCCGGCACCGGATGGCTGAACAGGTAGCCTTGCAGGCTGGCGCACGCCATCGCCCTCAGCGCCATGGCCTGAGCAAGCGTCTCCACTCCCTCGGCGATGACGCTGATGTCTAGGCTGTGCGCCATCGCGACGATGGCGCGCACGATTGCCATGCTTTCTTTGTCGTCGGGCAGGCCGCCGACAAAACTGCGATCGATCTTGAGGTGGCGCAGCGGCATGCGCTTCAGGTAGCTCAGCGACGAGTAACCGGTGCCGAAGTCGTCCAGCGCGATCTGCACGCCACTGGCCCGCAACGCATTGAGCGCGGCCAGCGAAGGCTCGGTGTCTTGCAGCACCGCGCCTTCGGTGATCTCGAGTTCCAGCAGCCCGGGTGCCAGGCCGGTGCGGGCACAGGTGTCGAGCACGGACTGAACCAGCCCCGCATCCTTGAATTGCAGTGGCGACAGGTTCACGGCGATGCGAATCGCGCTCCCTTCGCGCTGCCAGCGTTTCGCCTGCGCACATGCTGTTTCCAGCACCCAGCGGCCGATCGGCACGATCAAACCGGTTTCTTCGGCCAGGGGGATGAAGTCCAGCGGTGAGACGTTGCCCAGTTTCGGGTGCACCCAGCGGATCAAGGCCTCGACCGACTCGACCCGACCGCTGGCCACATTCAACTGCGGCTGGTAGACCAGGTGAAATTCATTGCGCCCGAGCGCCCCGCGCAGACTGCTCTCGAGCGCCATGCGCTTCACGGCGCGCCGCGTCAAAGCGGCGCTGTAGAACTCGCACTGGCCTCGGCCCGACGCCTTGGCCTGGTACATCGCGCTGTCGGCGTGTTTGAGCAGCGTCGCGGCATCGGTGCCGTCGTCGGGGAACAGCGCGATGCCGATGCTCGCGCTGAGCATCACTTCGCGGTCCTGCAGCGCAAAGGGTCGCCCGATCACATCGAGGATGCGCTGAGCAATCGTCAACGCGTCCTCGGCCCGATCCAGGTCGAGGATCAGCGCGGTGAATTCGTCGCCGCCCAGGCGCGCAAACTCGACATCGGACGGTGCCTCGGCGAAACGCGACACCATGTCCGACGGTCGCACGCAGTCGCGCAACCGATCCGCCACCGACTGCAGAACCTGGTCACCCGCGCCGTGCCCGAGGCTGTCGTTGATGTTTTTGAACCCGTCCAGGTCCATGAACAGCACGCCGAACCTGGAGCATTCGTACTGCGAGCGCTTGATTTCACGGTTGACGCGCTCGACGAACGATGGCCGGTTCGGCAGCCCCGTGAGGCTGTCGAAGTGGGCGAGTCTCAGGATGCGCTGTTCGGCCACCTTGCGCTCCGTGATGTCGCGCGACAACACGATGAAATGAGGCTTCTGCCCGGCGTCGACCGCCTTGGGTGACACCGACAGTTCGAACCAGAAACTGCCTCCAGGCAGCTTGATCTCGATCTGCTTGCCGTTCGAAGTGCCGGCGGCGTGGGCCTCGGCAATCGCCTCCATGCAGACCTGCGCGGCGGCGCGCGGCAGCATCTGCGTGACGGTCTTGCCGAGCACGGATTCGGGCGCCATGGCGAGCGGTCCGCGCGTGCGCGAAGCGTGCACGGCCACAACACGCCCGTCGATATCGATCTCGAACAAGGGGTCGGGAAGCGCCTTCAGGATCGCGGCGTTGCGCGCATTCGCGCCGCGCAATTCGAGCAGGGTTCGAGCCCCGCGCAGGAGGTACCTGATGCGGTGCCCGATGAGCGCCCGATTGATGGGCTTGGCGATGAAGTCGGTGGCGCCTGACTCGTAGGCTCTTTCGACGGAGTCCACGTCGTCCATGCCGGTCACCATGACGATGGGCAGCAGCTCGCCCGCCTGGGCGCGTAGCGTCGCGCAGATTGCATGACCGCTCATGTCGGGCAATTCGACGTCGAGCATCACCAGATCCCAGCGCTCGCCACGGTACTGGCGCAAGCCGTCGTTCCCGTCGACTGCCAAGCCCACCTCGAAACCCGCTTGTTGCAACGCCGCGCGCAGCAAGATGCGCACGGTCACGTCGTCATCGACGATCAGGACCCTCGCTGGCGCCGCGCTCACCCAACCTCCAGGAGAAACTCCCGCAAGCGGGCCACCGCCCGCTCATGCTCGCGCAGTGTCGTCTCCAATTGCCCGGGCGCGGCGTCGAGGCGGGCCTCCCGACCCATCCTCTCGAGTTCGAGATAACACGCCGACAGGGTCCGCGCTCCAACGTTGGCGGCACTCGATTTCAGCAAATGCGCCGCACGCGCCAGTCGTGTGGCATCGCCGGCTTGGCACGAGGCAACCACTTGGTTCAGACTTTCCTCGGACGTGCTCAAGAATGCCTGCAGCAGTTCCTTGGCGAGTCCCAAGCCGCCCGCCTCGTCAAGTTCACGCAGCGCATCGATGACCCCCAGGTCGATGGCGGGCGCCTCCACCGGCGCCGCGGCGACGCCGGGCTTCGCGCGAGCAGGCGCCGCCGCGGCCGGCCGCGACCCGGTGCCGGCGGCGGGCAGCCAGCGCACGAGCATCGACTTCAACGCGGGCATCGTATAGGGCTTGGCCAGGAACGCATCCATGCCGGCGTTCAGACAGCGTTGCTCGTCACCTTGCATCGCATTGGCCGTCAGGGCAATGATCGGCAATTGGGCAGAGCTGAAGCCGGGCAAACGGCGGATCGCAGCGGTCGCTTCGTAGCCGTCCATCACAGGCATCTGGCAGTCCATCAACACCAGGTCGAAGCGCTCGTTGCCGCACTGCTCAACTGCCTCCTGGCCGTTCATCGCCAGCCCGAACGTCATCCCGAGCTTCTTCAGCATCGCCTTGGCCACGCCCTGGTTGATCGGGTTGTCCTCGACCAGAAGCACATGCCCGCGCAGCCGCACCTCGGCGGAATCCGGCAGCTCGGCGACCGACCGTTTCCTCGATGTCCGTTCGCCCGCCATCACGGCGCTGACCACCTTGAACAGGTCGGCGCGCCGAATCGGCTTGTTGACGAAGCGCAGGATGCCAGCCTCCTGGTGCGCGCGCTTCGCAGCGCCGGCATAGGTCGAACTCAGCATGATCAGTCTTGACGCCGCGATTTCCGGCCGGGACCGGACTTCACGCGCCAGCTGCAGACCGTCCATGCGCGGCATGTTCATGTCCAGAATCGCCAGGTCGAACGGTTTGCCCCGGTCGGCCGCCTCGCTCAGGTACTGAAGCGCCTGGTGGCCGCCGGCCGCGCAGGTGACGCGCATCTCCCAACCCTGAAGCTGCTGGCGCAGGATTTCGCGATTCGTCTTGTTGTCGTCGACGACCAGCACGCGCAGCCCCTTGAGTGCCGCGCTGGACGGCGCCTGCGCGCCGGGTTCGCGGGAATGAGGCAGCTCGAGCTCGATGATGAACGTTGAGCCTTGCCCCGGCGCGCTTTCGACGCGGATGTCGCCACCCATGATCGCCAGCAGGCGCTTGCAGATCGTCAGCCCGAGGCCGGTGCCGCCGAACTGGCGCGTCGTTCCGCCGCTGGCCTGCGAGAAGTGCTCGAAGATCTTGGCGTGCGCTTCGCGCGGGATGCCGATGCCTGTGTCCTGCACGCAAATTTGCACTGCCACGCCTGATGGCGACTGGCTCTGCAGCGTCACGCGCACCGTCACCTCGCCCTTCTCGGTGAATTTGATCGCATTGCCGATCAGGTTGGCGAGCACTTGGCGCAGCCGCAGCGGGTCGCCGCGCAGCGCCAGCATCGCATCGGGCGGAATGAACTGCGCCGCGAGCTCCAGACCCTTGCTCTCGGCCGGCTGCACGAACATCGCCAGCGCGTCTTCCACCACCTCCACCAGTTGGAAGTCGATCGACTCCAGCTCCAACTGGCCCGACTCGATCTTCGAAAAATCCAGGATGTCGTTGATCACGCCCAGCAAGTGCCGGCCCGACGCCTGCACCGCCTCGGCCCAGGCACGCTGCTGCGGCTCGAGCTGGGTGTCGATGAGCAGCTCGTTCATTCCCAACACGCCGTTCATCGGCGTGCGAATCTCGTGGCTCATCGTCGCCAGGAATTCGCTTTTCGCCTGGCTCGCCGCCTCGGCAGCCTCCTTGGCCTTCTCCACTTCCGCGGTGCGCAGCGCCAGCGCCGCATCGCGTTCCTGGATCTGGCCGATCATCGCGTTGAACGCCATGCCCAAGGACTGCAGTTCGGCGATGCCGCTGGATTCGGCGCGCGCATTCAAGTCCCCGTCCGCCGACACGCGGGCCATCGAGGCATTCAATGCGGCCAGCGGCAGCAGCACCGAGCCGTTGAGCCGGCGCAGCAGGAGCGCGCTCACCGCCATCGCCAGCAGCATCGTGGCGGCGATGGCCAGCACCATGCCGGCGGCGTTGCGGTACATCGAGACCAGACTGACCACCACCTCGAGACGACCCACCGCGCCTTGCGGGGAGCTCACCGGTTCGCTCAGCACCACGTGCATGGGCCGCACGCGCACCGCATCGCGGCCATCGCCTGCTGCGAGACTGCTCTTGGCGGAACCCTCGCGCAAGTAGCCGCCCAGCAAGCGATCGTCGTTCCCGATCAGAGAAGCCTGCGCAATGTCGGGCGAGTGGCGCA
Source organism: uncultured beta proteobacterium (assembly GCA_963791595.1). GTDB lineage: Bacteria > Pseudomonadota > Gammaproteobacteria > Burkholderiales > Burkholderiaceae_C > JAEMQF01. Next base: position 251,734 of record CAWBTF010000002.1, read on the forward strand.
GCGAGTTGAGCAATTCCTTGATCGCCTTGTCGTCCTGAAACACCACGGCGGCGCTGACGTTGTCGGCCAGCACTCGCGCCTGCGCACGAGTCAAGTCCAGCACGGCGTTGAGTTGAAGCACGAAGCTGCCGGCGATGGCGACCAGCGCGACAATGCCCAAGGCGATGCCCAGCGCGACCCGGTTGATGCGGCGCAGATGCGCGCCCAGTGTGATGGCCGGCGCCGTCATTTGTGCACCTCGGTTGCCAGGCGCAACAGTTTGGAGCTGAGGTCCAGGCGCGCGGCGCGCGCGGCGCGCAGATCCGCCTCGAATGCGATCTTCTCTTGCGCCACCGCCATGTTGAGCATCACGCCCTGGCGGCCCGCGCCCGGGCTGTCGGCCACCGTCAGCACCGGCTGGCCGCGCAACGCATCGAGCACGCGCGCCACGTTGGGCATGGCCGATGCCGCGATGAACACGACCTGGCACCCCGCCAGCGACGCGCCCAGGGGCTTGCGCTGCACCGAGATCGCGCGCGCGCCCGCCGGCTTGCCGTTGAGTTCGTCGATGTCGGCGCCGAACGGGTCCTGCCCATGGATGCACACATTGAGGCTGGCGCCCACCTCGGCCGGCCACTCCGTGTAGAGCACGAAGTTGTAGAGAAACGCCGCCTTCAGCCGGTACTCGGGCAGCTCCGCGGCGCGCGCCGTTGGCCCGCTCGCCAGCAGCGTCAGGCAGACGAGCAGCGCCGGCGCCAGCCGCCGCCACCGGGAACCGCGGCGGGCGCTGCCCCGCGAGCCTGGAAATGCGTGAGTCACGGCGACTCAGAACTTGAGATTCAACAGCACGCGCACCGTGCGCCCGTCTTGCTCGAACTGGTTCTGCCAGTTGTTGGGCGAACCCGGGTGCGCGAACTTCTTGTCGAACAAGTTGTACAGCCCGAGCGTGAGCTCCACACCCGGCGCCAGCGCGTCGGTGCTGAGGTTCAGGTTCGACACGGCGTGGCCACCCAGCGTCGTGCCGTTCGGGCTGACTCGCCCGCTGTCGTAGCGAAGCTCATAACCGGCGCGCAGCCCGGCCGCGCCCAAGGGCGCCGATGCGTTGAGCTTGCCGAGTAGCTTGGGCGAGTTGATCACCTTGGCGCCGTTGCTGTAAGCCGCGTCCTGCAGCGCGACGCTGCCGCGCGCACGCGAGCCCGCGCCCCAGGTCTTATCGGCCGACAACTCGACGCCGCGCGCCTTCACGTCGCCGCCCGACTGGTACTGACCCAGTCCGCTGATCGGCTCGACTCCCAGCACGATCAGGTCGTGCATGCGCCATTCGTAGACCGACGCGCGCAAGCTCAGGTCCTGGCCCAGGCGCCGGTCCAACGTCACTTCCAACGTGTCGATGCTCTCGCCCTGCAGCGCCAGGTTGGCCACCTGGGTGTTGCTGTCGCCATAGTCGCGCTCGAAAACGTTCGGCGCGCGGTGCGCGCGGCCGTACAGCGCCTTCAAGGTGGTATCGGAGTCGGCCTGCCAGATCAGTGCGACGCGCGGGCTGAACTTGCCGCCCGTGCTGCTGTTGCGGTCATGGCGCAGGCCCAGGGTGGCCGTCAGGCCATCGGCAAAGTTCCATTCGTCCTGAGCGAACAAGCCGACGCGGTGCCCGCCGCGCGAGACGAATACGTCGTCGGCCGGATTCAGGTGGCCCGTCGAGCGCTGGTCTTGACGCGTATTGTCCTGGGCCTCGAGGCCCGCCATCAGTATGTGCCCGGCTGTTGCGGTGGACACCGCGCGCAATTCGATGCCATGCCAGTCGCTGTCGCCCGGCGTTTCGAGCGTCTCCGTTCCCGCGAGATCGGTGAAGCTCAGCCTGCTCGTGTAGCTCTGGGTTCCCTTGAACAGGCGCCCTGAAAGGTGCAACGACCCGCCGGCAAAACTGTCCTGGTATTGCAGTTGGGTCAGTCCGAAGCGGTCACTCTGGTAGCTGCCGGTAACCAGCGGATCGGAGAGGTAGGCACCGGTCGGGTCGTCCTTGCGGCGACTGCCGTACGCATGCTCGAACGACCAGGGGCCGTGCGCGATGCGGCCGAAGAACTCGCTGTCGCGCTCGCCGTCCAGCCCGGCGGCGATGCTGGGGGGGGTACCGCTCGCGCCGAAGTCCATCAATCGGTCCTCGCCGCGGGCGCGCATGCCTGACACCGAGACCAGCACATCGGTGCCGGACTCCAGTTTCTTGCCCCAGCTGGCGCGGCCCTTGCGCAGCGCCTGAGGGCTCTGATAGCCCAGTGCCAGCTCGGTTCCGGAGACCTCGGCGCCGGTGCGTGTGATGACATTGACCACCCCAAGCATCGCGTTCTGGCCGTACACCGCGCCACCCGGCCCCGGAATGAACTCGATGCGCTCGATCAGCTCCACGTCGAGCGGGAACTGGCGTCCGAAAGGCCCGGCGTCGAAAATCGGATCGTTGACACGGTTGCCGTTGATCGTGACGAGCTGTCGCGTATTCAGGTCGCCCGGCAAGCCGAAGCCGCGGGTGCCCAGGAAGCTGTACTGGCGGTCGTAGGTGGTGTACACGCCGGGCAGGCTGGCCAGCGCTTCGTCGAGCGTGCGCCAGCCGAAGGCCTTGATTTCCTGGCGCGTGATCACGCTCACCGCGGCAGCAACCTCGCTCTGCCTTTGTTCGTACTTGGACGCGCCGACGATTCTCACCTCGAGCAATTGCTCGAGGCTCAACGCCGTCAGGCCGGTACCCGGGTTGGCGTGCACCATGGGGGTGGCGGCGAGCGCGAGGCAAAGCGTGAGGGCGCGCGCCGTGCCGCTCGGCGTTGCGGCAATTCGCCGTGGGCTCTTGGGCTTCATGGTTGGGGCCACCTTGATCTCGAGTTCTTGTTCACGGCGTTTGCCGACGGCATGGACCATGCCGCCGGGTTTCCCGGTCCGACAACGCAAATTTCGTCCTCGCCGCCCTTGACTTGAGGGAGCGCGATCCCAGCGTCGCACCCATCCTGGGCATATGTCACATCAGATCGACTCAAGCATCGGTTACGCAAAACCGATAACGCTACAGATCGGCGGGGATTGGCTTCGCCGGAATAGCGTCGCCTGAGCCGACCAGTTCTCGCGCATTAGCCGCACGAAAGGCAGATCGCCCACATGAAGCACAAGAGCAAATCAACTCCCTCGACGCTGGGCCGCCTCGAACAGGAGCTGTCCCAACCCAAGCTTTCCAGGGGCCGGCGCACCTTCGACGGTTGGCTCGACCGCTGGATCGCCACCGTGGACGACCTGGCACGCTTGCAATCGACGCATCCGATGATGGACGCCGTGATCGACGAGCAGCGCGGCCGGCAATTGCGCATCGGCAATCACTGGCTCACCGACTGGGCCTCGTGCAACTACCTGGGCCTGGACTTCGACGCGGAAGTGATTGCCTCGATTCCCGAATACGTGTCGCGCTGGGGCACGCATCCATCGTGGTCGCGCCTGCTGGGCAGCCCGCGGCCGTCGGTGGAGATCGAGGAACGCCTCACTGCATTGCTCGGCTGCGAAGACGTGATGACGTTTCCGACGATCACCCACGCCCACATGTCGGTGCTGCCGGTGCTGGCCGGAGACGGCACGATCTTCCTGGACAAGCGCGCGCACAAGACGATCTTCGACGGCGCGATGGTCGCCGCCGGGCGCGGCGCAACCGTGGTGCGGTTCCGCCACAACGACATCGATCATCTCGAAGAGCTGATGCGCGCCAAGGAATACTCCTGGCCGCGCGTGATCGCGATGGACGGCGTCAACTCCATGACCGGCAATGCGCCCGACCTCGTCGCGTTCTCGCGCATCGCCAACGAGCTCGACGGCCTGCTCTACGTCGACGACGCGCACGGCTTCGGCATCATCGGCGAGCGCTCGGCCGCCGAGCCCTGCTCGTACGGGATCAAGGGCAACAGCCTGTTCCGGCACCAGAACGTGCCCTACGACAACGCCGTGCTGGTGGGCGGGTTGTCCAAGTCGTACTCGTCGTTGCTCGCTTTCCTCGGGTTGCCCAAACGCCTCAAGGGCGCGCTCAAGGTGCTCGCGCCGCCATACCTGTATTCCGGGCCTTCGCCGGTAGCCTCGATCGCCACCGTGCTCAGCGGTCTGGAAGTGAACCGCAAACGCGGCGACGCGCTGCGCTCCAAGATCTTCGGCATGTCGGCACGTGTGCTCGACGCTCTGCACGATCTGGGTGTCTACACGCCCAATCGATCGGGCTTGCCGATCATCGAGATTCCGCTGGCGAACCATGAAGACATCGACGCCGCAGGGCACTTCCTCTTCAAGCGCGGCATCTACGTCACGATGGCCGCGTACCCGTTGGTGCCCAAGCGCGAGGTGGGTTTTCGTGTCCAGATCACGGCCGCCAACACCGACGATGAAGTAACGCAATTGATCTCGGCGCTGGGCGAACTGCACCAGCGCTTCGCATTGAGGCCGGCGGTCGGCGCCGAGCCCACGCCGTCGGAGTTTGCGCAATCGCTGCACACCCGCTACTGATCGGCGATGACTCTTCCGTCGCGAGATCCGGCAACGGCAGTGCGGGACGCGCTGTGCCGTGCGGCCGAGCTGAGTGAAGCCGGCGCGCATGAACAGGCACTGACCCTGCTCGACGATGCGCTGGCGTTGCACCCCAGGCAAGGCGGGTTGCACTGCGCGCGCGGCTGGGCGCTGGAGAACCTGGAGCCGCCACGCCTGAGCGGCGCGCGCGCCGCCTACGAGACCGCGATCGCGCTCGATGCAGGCGACCTTTGGGCGCGGCTAGGCCTGGCCACAGTGCTCGAACCGTTGGGTGAGCCGCAACGCTGCGCGCCGATGTACCGGGAGTTGATCGAGCATGCCGGGCTGCGCGCCCGCGACGAGCCTGAATTCCTCGAACTGATGGGCTGGTGCCAATACCGGCTCGGGCGTCTGGACGATGCCGCGGCGACGTTCCGGTCCGCCTTGGCCCTCGACGACAGCTGGGCATCGGTGCGCTTCGACCTCGCGCTGGTGCTGTTGCTCGGCGGCGAGGCGCACGCCGCGGACCTGCACTGCGGCCACGCGTTGCGCACCCTGGCCAAGCGCGGCGTTGCCGCGACGGCCGGGACCGTGAAGGTGGCGCTGGACGATCTCGACGCCGCCTTGGCGAACTTGCCGCGTGCGGCTGCGCCGCGTGTCGCCGCCGCCGCCGCGCCGATTCGGCGCCGCCTGCAGGACGCTTTGGCCGGCGCGCCGGCCACAAGCTGCGCCGCCGAGGCGAACCTCATCGAACATGATTGACGCACTCTCGCGCGTGAAGATCCTCGCGCCGCTGCGGCTGCGCGGCTTTCGCATCCTGTGGGCGGGCATGACGATTTCGCTCATCGGCGACGGCGTGACGCTGGTGGCGATCGCCTGGCAGGTCTACCAGTTGTCGAACCTGCCCACGGCGCTGGGCATCACGATGATGGCGATGTCGATTCCGCAGATCCTGCTGCTGCTGTTCGGCGGCATCGTCAGCGACCGCTTCGAGCGCCGCCTCGTCATGCTGCTGTCCGACATCGTGCGCGGCACGGCACTACTGACCTTGGGTGTGCTCTCGATCAGCGGCGCGCTCGAGCTCTGGCACATGGCGGCGATCGCCGCCGTGTACGGTGCCGGCAACGCGTTCTTCGGTCCGGCGTTCGACGCGATGGTGCCCGACCTCGTTCCCGACGACTTGCTGGCCCAGGCCAATTCGCTCGACCACCTGGTGCGCCCGGTCGCGGCGCGCCTGCTCGGCCCGGCGCTCGGCGGCTGGATCATCGCCGGCCTGGGCGTGGGCTGGGCCTTCATCATCGACGCCGCGAGTTTCGCGGTCTCGATCGCCTGCCTGCTGTGGCTCGGCCGCGTGCAGGCCGTGCAGCGCCGAGGCGAGGCCACGGCGGGCGCCGCGCAGCGCGACGCGGGCGAAGGCGAATCGGAAAACACCTCGATCTGGGCCGACATCGCCGAGGGCTTTGCCTTCATTCGCCGCGACGTTCGCCTGTGGGGCACGTTCATCGCGGCGACCTTGGCCTATCTCGTGTTCCTCGGTCCGGCCGAAGTGCTGCTGCCTTATCTCATCAAGAACGAACTCGGCGGCAGCGCCAGTGACCTCGGCACGGTGTTCGCCTTTGGCGGCCTGGGCGCGATCGCCGCGTCGATCGTGATGGCGCAGCGCGGCATGCCCGGCAGCCGCATGACCTTCATCTACGCCGCGTGGAGCCTCGCCACACTGTGCGTCGCGGGTTATGGGCTGGCGCACTACCCGTGGCAGGTGATGCTCGCCTGCTTCGCCTTCAATGCGCTCGAGACCGCCGGGCTCATCGTCTGGCTCACGACCAAGCAGACCCTCGTGCCGACGCGGCTGCTGGGCCGCGTCTCGAGCCTGGATTGGCTGATCTCGATCGGCCTGATGCCGGTGTCGTACGCACTCGCGGGCCCCGTGGCCGAGTGGTTCGGCACCCGGCCGACGTTGATCGGCGCCGGCGTGCTGGGTGCGCTGCTGACCCTGGTGTTCCTGTTCCTGCCGGGAATGCGCGATTCGCAGCGTCGCGTGCCCGCTGCGTCGGCGCAGCCCACGCCTATCTGAGCGCTCTGGGTACCGGGCTACTCAGTCTGCCTCGTCCGTCCAAATCGCTTTGTTCCCGCCCCCTTGGTCCGCGAGGGGGCGAGCAAAGCCGTCGGGCAGCCTGGCGACAGCTGCTCATCCGTCCTGAAACGCCTCTTTCGACTTGAGCATCGGCCGCAACAGGTAGCTCATCACGGTGCGCTCGCCGGTGCGTACTTCGACCGTGCCTGTCATTCCCGGCATCACGGGCAGCGCCTTGCCATGCGCCTGCAGGCTCGACGAATCGGTGCGCACCAAGGCGCGGTAGTAGGTGGCGTCGGCCGCGGCGCCGCGTTCCGGTGTCGCCCAGCGCGTCGGGGCTGATCGTTTCGATGCGGCCCTTCAGCCCGCCGTACATCGTGTAGTCGTAGGCCGAGAGCTTGATCTCCACCGACTGGCCGACGCGCACGAAGCCGATCGCCGACGGTTTGATGCGCGCCTCGATCAGCACGCGGTTGCCGATGGGAACGATTTCCATCACCGGCGCGCCGGGCCCGATCACGCCGCCGATCGTCGCGATGCGGATGTTCTTCACCAGGCCGCGCACGGGCGACTTGAGCACGGTGCGGCGCAGCACGTCGGCGCGACCGCTGAGCTGTTCGTTGATCTGCGCCATCTCGGTCTGGGCTCGAACCAGCTCGGTGCTCGCGTCCTGGCGGAAACGGTTCACGCGCTCTTGCACTTGCAAGTGCAGGTCGTTCACCTGGCGCAACAGGCGGATCACTTCCACATTCGACATCAGGCCCTTCGCGGCCATGTCTTGCGACATGTCGAGCTCGCGCTGCAGGAGTTTGATGCTGCGTTGCGTGGAGCCGACCGCTTCTTGCAGCGAACGCTTGCGCGCCTGGTACGAGGCGGTCTCGCCGTCGACCATGTCGGGCTGCGCGGCCACGTCGGCCGGGAAGCGCAGCGTGCCACCGGTCGCTTCGGCGTTCAAGCGCGCGATCGTTGCCTTCAGCGCGAGGCGTTTCGCCTGGCCTTCGTTCTGCTGGGCCTCGAAGCGCGTGGGGTCGATCATCGCCAGGTCCTGCCCGGCTTCGACCTGCATGCCTTCGCGCACGTGCAGCTCGCGCAGGATGCCGCCCTCCAGGCTCGCGATCACTTGCTCGCGGCCGTCCGGGACCACGCGCGCATCGGCGCGCGTGATGTCGTCCACGCGCGTCACGCTGGCCCAGGCGATGCCGCTGGCCACCACCAGCGCGAGCAGGTAGAGCGCCAAGGCCGTTCCCGGCGTCGCGTCGATCACTTGAGCGGCGCGCAGCGGGCTCAGGTAGGCCGTGTCGGCGCGCGGCGGGGCAGGGGGTTCGCTGGAATCGCTGCGCCAGAAGCTCATGCCATCGCCTCGCGGGCTTCGTGACGCTGTTGAGTTGCGGCGCGGGACGCCCCCTCACCCCGACCCTCTCCCCCGCCGGGGGAGAGGGAGCCGTTCTTTGCTCCCACTCCCTCTCCCGCCCGCGGGAGAGGGCTGGGGTGAGGGTGCTGTGGCGCCGCACCCGCCAACGCCGCCAGCACCAGGTTCTTCGGCCCGTCCAGCGCCACCTTGCCGGCGTCGATGACCACCACGCGCTGCACCAACTCCAGCACGGCAGGCCGGTGCGTCACGACGATCAGCGTGCGTGTGCCCACGGCTTCCTTCAACTGGCGCAGGAACATCAGCTCGCTCTGCGCGTCCATCGAACTCGTCGGCTCGTCCATCAACAGGATCTGCGGCTGCGTCACCAGGCAGCGCGCCAGCGCGACGAGCTGGCGCTGCCCACCCGAGAGCATGCCGCCCATCTCGCCCACCGCCAACTCCCAGCCCTTCGGGTGCGCGGCGACCACCCGGTCCAGGCCGGTGAGGCGCGCCACTTGGGCGAGCTGGGTCGGGTCGATGTTGGCGCGGCCCATCAACACGTTGTCGCGCAGCGTGCCGTTGAACAGGCGCGGCTCCTGCGAGACGAAGCCGACGCGCGCGCGAAAGTCGGCCGGGTCGATCTGCCGTACGTCGATGCCGTCGGCCTGCACCATGCCTTCGGTGGGTTGGTAGAGCGACGCGAGCAGCCGCAGCACGGTGGACTTGCCGCTGCCGATGCGCCCGAGGATCGCGACGCGCTCGCCGGATCCGAAGGCGAGGTTCACGTCTTTCAGCACGCGCGGCGACGCGTCCGCGCCGACGTCGGGGTAGGCGAAGCTGAGGTTGTGCAGCGCGATGCGGCCCGTGATCTTGTGCTGCGCGAGATAAGTCCTGCCGGGCTCGCGTTCGGTGGGCAGTTTCATCAGGTGGTCGAGCGCGAGCATCGCGGCGCGCGCGCCCTGGTAGCGCGTCGCCAGGCCGACCACGCTGGACAGCGGCGCCACGGCGCGGCCGGCGAACATGACGGCGCCGATCAGCGCGCCGCCGCTCACCGCGCCGTCGCGGATCAGGTACACGCCCCAGACCAGCATCGCCAGCGTGACGAGCTGCTGCGCCGCCGCCGACAGGTTGTTGGTCCAGCTCGACAGCGCGCGCGCGCGCAGCGCGGTTTCCGCCGCCGCCGCGGTGGCGGTCTCGTAGCGGTGCAGAAAGCGGCCCTGCGCGCCCGCGGCCTTGAGGTCTTCCAGGCCTTCGACGGCTTCGACCAGCACGCCCTGCAGGTCGGCCTGCTGCGCCATGTTCGCGCTCATCGTGCGGCGCAACCGCCCTTGGATCAGGATGGCCAGGCCGAGGATCACGGGAATAGCGATCACCATCACCCAGCCGAGCGGCCCGCCGGTGAGGAAGATCATCGCGACGAACAGCAAGACGAACGGCAGGTCGCTGATCGCCGACAGCGTGGCCGACGCAAAAAAGTCGCGCACCACCTCCACCTGCGCCAGGTGGTGTGCGTAGGAACCCGCCGAAGCGGGCCGGTGCTCCATGCGCACCGCGAGTGTCTGGCGAAACAGCAACGAGCCGATGATCAGGTCGGCCTTGCGCCCGGCCATGTCGATCAGGTGGCTGCGCAACTGGCGCGCCATCAGGTCGAACACAAGAGCGAGCAGCGCGCCACTCGCCAGCGCCCACAGCGTGACGAAGGCCTGGTGCGGAATCACCTTGTCGAACACGACCGACGTGACGAGGCCGATCACGAGCATCAACACGTTGCTCATGAACGCGGCGAGCAGGGCGGAGCGGTAGTACGGCGCAAAGCGCCGCAACGTGCCCCACAGCCAGTTGCGGTTCGGGTCGAGCAGCGGCTGCGCGTCGAAAGCACCGCTGGTCGCATCGATCAAGGGCGTGGCAACGAACGCGAAACCCGTGTATTCGGCCTGCAGTTCCGATTCGTGCGCCTCGACCGCGACACACTGCTCGCCGGGCATCACCACCTCATACCGATCCGGCGCCGGCCCCTCCAGGCGCCGCGCGAGGATGCACGCGTCGCCGTTCTTCAACAGCAACACCGCGGGCAGCAGCAAGGAGTGGATCTCGCCGATGCGGCGCTGGATCAGCCCGGCGTTGAAGCCGGCTTCGCGCATCGCGCGGATCGCCTGGTCCGGGCCCATCGGGCCGGTGAGCGGCGCTTCAGCGATCAGCGACTGCGCCGAACGCTCGCGCCCATGGTGGCGCGTCAACCAGACCACGGCGTGCAGCAATGCGTCGTCGATCCCGCTCGGCGCTCCGGTGCTCGGGTCGGGCGGCGCGGCGGCGTGCGCCGCGGAGGTGGCCATGGAAGGGGAAGGGCGCATGAATCTCGCCACATTCTGGGTGCCACTCCCGGTGCGCGGCGCGCGCATTAGCGGGGTGATTGGCGCGCTGTTTCACAAGGGCGCCGACGGTCACCAACACGGCCGCGTGGCGCACCGAAAGCGCGACGTTCGACGACCCGCCTGGATGACATCCGCTTACGGGCTTAAGCAGCTCGGCGCTGGCGCGCGTGCACAGCGTCACGCGCTTCTGCAAATGTAGGAAGTTGCCTGACACCAAGCGCAGTGTTACGTGGACTGAAGCGACGGAACTGGCCTGATGTTGCCGCCCAGTTCCGCGAAGCAGAATTCTCCACATGTTGAAGCGCACAGCCAGGATCTGACGCTTCACCGCAAACCGCCCCTCCTCGACGAGGGCCCATTGGATGCGCCAGAGGAAAGCCGCACATGAACTCCCAACAAATCCTGACCGAAATCCGCGAAGCGAATCTGTCTTACCTGATGCTCGCGCAAAACCTGATCCGTGCCGACCGTGAACAGGCGATGTACCGTCTGGGCGTTTCGGAAGAAGGTGCCCGCATGATCGAACTGCTGTCGCCTGCGCAGATGATGCGCATCGCGTCGGGCAACACGCTGCTGTGCCGCTTTCGCATGGACGACGAACTCGTCTGGACCCTGCTCACGAACCACGGCCGGGCCGCGGCGAACGACACGACGAGCCGCCTGCACGCGAGCATCCTGATGGCTGGCCGGCACACGGAAGCTGCCTGACCATGCGCAACAAGAGCATCCTCACCGAAGCCACGCAAATCCAGCGCGCGGTCACGCTCATCAACCTCGGCGCGCGGCTGCAGGTGCTGGAGTCGGAAACCGATCTGTCGTACGAACGACTGCTGCGCCTGTACAAAGAGGTTGCGGGCAAGTCACCGAGCAAAGGCCAGCTGCCGTTCTCGACCGACTGGTTCATGACCTGGCAGCCCAACATCCACGCGTCGTTGTTCCTGAACGTCCACGAGTACCTGAACAAGGTGGCCGAGATCGAGGAAATCGACGCCGTGATCAAGGCCTACCAGCTCTACCAGGAGCAGACGCGTGCCCAGGGCCTGGAAGAGCTGCTGTCGGTGACGCGCGCCTGGCGCCTCGTGAAATTCGTCGACACCGGCATGCTGACGCTGACCCAGTGCTCCAAGTGCCACGGCAAGTTTGTCACGCACCCGCACGAGATCGCCAAGCACTATGTCTGCGGCCTGTGCTGTCCGCCGGCACGCGCCGGCAAGGGCAAGGTCGCCGGCGGGATCCGCATGCATTGAATGCCCGCGGGAAGCGCCACAATTTCACGCACATCGATTGCACGCAAGCGCCTGAACCATCCATGAATGCGCCGCCAGGACGAAACTAGACCTCGACACCTCGGTGTCAACTTGTCTCCTCCTGGCACTTCAAAGTGCTTTCAAACGGGTCCTGATGGGCCCGTTTTTTTTGGTCGGGTGTCACGCCGCGCAGCGGCTGCAGCTCAAGTGGTTTGCGGCCAGGCCGATATGAAGGCCAAGGTCCGCGCACAACGGGCCAGGGACAGGTCTCCAGAGTCACCCTATGCTCGTCATCATCGGCTACATCGTCGCGCTGGGTTGCATCTTCGGCGCGTACATCATCCACGGCGGCAACATCGGCGTCATCCTGAAGGCATTGCCGACGGAGATGATGGCGATCATGGGCGGCGCGCTGGGCGCGTTCGCCGTGAACAACCAGCCCAAGGTGCTGAAGGCGACGCTCGCCGCGATCCCGAAGCTGCTGAAGGGCTCCAAGTACTCGAAGGCGCGCTACATGGAGCTGATGGCGCTGCTGTACGACGTGCTGCAAAAAGCGCGCAAGGAAGGCCTGATGGCGATCGAGTCCGACGTCGAGGACCCGCACAACTCGCCGCTGTTCCAGAAATATGCAACGGTGGGCAGCGACCACCATGTGGTGGAGTTCATCACCGACTACCTGCGCATGATGGTGTCGGGCAACCTGAACGCGCACGAGATCGAGAGCCTGATGGACAGCGAGATCGAAACCCACCACCACGAGGCGCACGGCCCGGTGGCGGCGATCGGTCGCCTGGCCGGCGCACTGCCGGCGTTCGGCATCATCGCCGCGGTGCTGGGCGTCGTGAACACGATGGGGTCGGTCGGCCAACCGCCGGCCATCCTGGGCGCCATGATCGGCTCGGCGCTGGTGGGCACGTTCCTCGGCATCTTGCTCGCCTACGCCGTGGTCGAGCCGCTCGGCGGCCTGCTCGAACAGAAAAATGACGAGAACGGCAAGGAACTGCAATGCATCAAGACGACGCTGCTCGCGAGCATGCAGGGCTACGCGCCGCAAGTGGCGGTGGAGTTCGGGCGCAAGGTGCTCTATTCAGCGGACCGGCCGACGTTTGCCGAGCTGGAAGGCCATGTGAAGGGGAAGAAGTGACCGGCCTCCGAAGTCGGCCGGTCATCCCGGCGAAAGCCGGGATCCACGCCGTCCGTAAATGTGTCATCCCGGCGAAAGCCGGGATCCACGCAAGGCCGTTGCGCTTCGCAATGCAGTGGATCCCGGCTTTCGCCGGGATGACATGCGTGGAGGCAGGCCATGGCCGGTGACGCTAAGAAGCTCCAACCGATCATCATCAAGCGCGTCAAGAAAGGCGGCCATGGCGCGCATGGCGGCGCGTGGAAGATTGCCTACGCCGACTTCGTGACGGCGATGATGGCGTTCTTCCTGCTGATGTGGCTGCTCGGCTCAGTAACCGACGGCGACAAGAAGGGCATCGCCGACTACTTCAATACGCCGCTCAAGGTGGCGCTGCTGCAAGGCGGCTCCGGTTCGGGCGACGCGTCGCACGTCATCAAGGGCGGCGGACGGGACTTCACGCGCACCAGCGGCCAGGTGAAGAACGCCGAAATTCCGCCTGACACGAAGACGATCAACCTCGCGGCGTTGAAAGCCGAGCAACGGCGCCTCGAGATGGAGCGCTTGAAAGGCCTGCGCGACAAGGTCGAAGACATCCTCGCCAACAACCCCAAGCTCGCGGCGATGCGCTCGCAGATTCGTCTGGACATGATCCGCGACGGCTTGCGCATCCAGATCGTCGACGAAAACGGCCGGCCGATGTTCGACAGCGGCAGCGCACTCGTCAAACCTTACATGCGCGACCTGCTCGCCGAGCTTGGTGCGGTGCTCGCCGAGGTGCCGAACCGGCTGACGCTCGAGGGCCACACCGACGCCACGCCGTTCGGTGCGGGCGAGCGCGGCTACAGCAACTGGGAGCTGTCGAGCGACCGGGCGAATTCTTCGCGGCGCGAACTCATCCATGGGGGCCTGCCGGAAGACCGCGTGATGCGCGTGCAGGGCCTGGGCTCGATCTCGCCCTACGACGCGACGGACCCGCACCACGCCACGAACCGGCGCATCGCCATCATCGTGATGAACAAGGAAGCCGAAGCGCGAATATCGGGGGCCGATCCGCCGATCGCCGATCTTTCCGCCGCGGGGCGAGGCGAGTCCTCAACTTCGCCCGAAATCTCCAGATAAGAGACCACGTCAGAAGACTGGGCGCAACGCTGGAGGTTGCTCGCCGAAGCTCCAGACATGGCCGACCCGGTGCGCGTGCAATGCGCAACGCGACACGGAATTGAGGTGTCGCCGCCCCATTTCGCGCTTCAGTTCGACTTCGCTGGCCGATGCCGGACACACGTCCATGCCGGGCGGCACCGGGCATCGAGGGCCAAGTCGTTCACGTTCGCCGCTGTGTCGGCACCGCGCTGCGACTCGACAATTCGCGACCCGAAGAACAAGGGAACGGTATGCACCGAAAAACGAAGAACGAGAAAGACGACTTCCCGACGACGCTCGTCACGCCGCTCGATTCGCGCATGGGCGCGCTGCATGCACGACCGGGCCGTGGCGCGAAGGGTCACGCGAAGTCCCGGCCGGCGCCGCTGATCGAAGAGATGGTCGCCACGCCTCAATTGAAGGCCGCGGCTTCGCGTTTCTCGACCCTTGGCGCAGCCCGGACCGCGACCGCGGCTCAGGGCGTCGCCGCAGTCCGGGCCGCGACAACTGCCTCGACCATTGCCGCAGCCGCCACCGGCGCCGCGGCGGTCGCGCAAGCGGCCAGCAAGACGCCCGCGTTGCGCCTCGTGGTGAGTGGCTTCAGCCCGGTCGAGCGCAGCCTGCTCGAAGGCACGGTGAAGCTCTCGCAGCGCCGCACGCCGCGGCTCAATCTGCTCGCCGACTCAGAGGTGGACGACGCCGACGTCGTGATGATCAACGCGCTGGACCCGCTAGCGATGGAATGGGCGCGGCACCAGCCCGTGCTGGCGCGAAAGGCGGTGATCTGGGTCGACGGCCAGAGCGCGCCGCCGGGGCATATGCTGGCGAAACGCCCGGTGCAGTGGCCCATCTTGCCGATCCTGCTCGCGCGTGCGCTCGAGCAGGGGCCGGCATTCCAGGGCAAGTTGGGCGCTTCCGCGTTTGGCGAGCTCGACCCCGCTGCCGCGGCGGCCGCCGACCGCGGAGCGATTCGACCGGTGCTGATCGTCGACGACAGCCGGGCGGTGCGCGCGCAATTGCGTTCGCTGCTCGAGAAGCACGGCTACCACGTGGTGGACGTGGAGAACGTGCAGGCCGCGCTCGACGCGTTGGCGAGCACCTCTTTCGCCTGCGTGCTGATGGACGTGCTCATGCCCGGCGCCGACGGCTACGAAGGCTGCAAGCAGATCAAGGCCAAGCTGCGCGGCGTCGCCAAAGTGCCGGTGATCATTCTGACGAGCAAGTCGTCGCCGTTCGACCGCATCCGCGGCAAGATGGCGGGCTGTGACGCCTACCTGACCAAACCAGTGGACCCCCATCAGCTGCACGAGACTCTCGGTCAGCTTGTCGCCCAGCGCAGCGGGCCAGACGCGGCTAACGCTCCATCCAGCCACCCGGCGCGCACCACACCCGCCATGGCGCCGCCGATCCTGTCGCTCAGTGCGATCGTGGATTGAACACCGGGCGACTTGCCCTTGCTCGAATCTCAACCCTGACTCAAGGAGACTTGCATGGCACGCACGATCCTGATCGTTGAAGACAACCAAGTCGACCGCACCCGCCTCGAAAAACTGCTCGGCGCGAACGGTTACCAGATCGCCACCGCGAACGACGGCGCGCAAGCGCTCGCCGCGGTCAAGCGCCAACGGCCGGACGCGATCCTGATGGACGTGAACATGCCCGGCATGGACGGCTTCGCGGCGACGCGCGCGCTGAAGGCCGACGCCACGACGAAAGACATCCCGGTGGTGCTGGTCACGTCGAAGGACCAGAAGGCCGACAAGGCCTGGGGCCAGATGCTCGGCGCCAAGGGCCATATCTCGAAGCCCTTTACGGACGAGCAAATGCTCAAGGAACTGCAGGCGATCTGATCCGAACAAGCCGATCCGTTCTTGCGAAACGCACCGCTCCCAAGGAGAACTTCATGGCCCGCAAAGTCCTCATCGTCGATGACGCCCAGGTTGACCGCAGCAACCTCGAAAGAATCGTCGCTGGCGCCGGCCATACGACCGTGCTCGCCGACTCGGGCGGGCAGGCGATCGAGCGCGCCAAGCGCGACAAACCCGACCTGATCCTGATGGACGTCAACATGCCCGGCATGGACGGCTTTGCCGCGACGCGCCAATTGAAGGCTGACCCCGCCACGAAAGACATTCCGATCGTGTTCGTGACGAGCAAGAACCAGAAGGCCGACATGGCCTGGGGCCAGATGCTCGGCGCGAGAGGTTTCATCGCCAAGCCGTACAGCACGGAACAGATCCTCGAGCAGTTGAAGGCCTGAGGCTTCCGTGGTGTCCCTCCAACCCACCACCGGTGCACAGGCACCGTCAGTGCTCTTGGCGCCGACCGCTGCGGGCATCGTCATCGACGGTCTGCCGCAGCGGCTTCGTTATACAAGCGAGGAACTGGCCGACAACACCACTGTTCCGCAAGCGCTCGAGGCGTTCGTGCAGCGCGCCGCGCTGATCGGGCAGACGCTTTGGTTCGACCTCGACACGCGAGTCTTGCTCGGCGCGCTCGAACAATGACCCACGGCTGACCGGCTTCGGCCGCGGCCCGGCCGGGCTCACATCACCTGCGGTTCACCGAGCCAGCCTTTCGAGGCATGGGTCAGCAATTGCTCGACCTTGAGCGCATACCTGCCGTTGCTCAGGCCGTAGTGCCCTTCGAACAGCGGAACGCCGGACACCTTGACCTGGATCAGGGCCTTCAGGTCGAGCTCGAAAAAGTCTCCCGGCTCGAGTGACAGCAACTGCGCCACTGTGGCGTTGGCACTCGCCAGCGTCGCCACCAGTTCCACCTCGGCCGGTTGAATCTGTTCCTTGAGCAGGTTCACCCAGCGCCGGTCGGGCTCGTTCGAGTCACCCTGCGCCGTGGAATAAAGGATGTCGCGAATCGGCTCGAGCGTCGCGTACGGGATGCAGAGGTGGATCGTGCCGGAGTTGTCGCCGAGCTCCAGCGTGAACGAGGTCGCGACGACGATTTCGCTCGGTGACGCGACGTTCGCGAACTGCGCCAGCATCTCGGAGCGCTGGTACTCGAGTTCGAGCGGGTAGATGCCCGACCAGGCCTTCTTGTACTCGGTGGCGATCACGTCGACCAGGCGTTGAATGACGCGCTGTTCGGTCGGCGAAAAGTCGCGCCCCTCGATGCGCGTGGGGTACTTCCCCGAGCCGCCGAACAGCGAGTCGATCACGGCGAACACGAGCGTGGGTTCGCACACCACCAGGCCCGAGCCGCGCAACGGCCGCACGCTCATGATGTTGAAGTTGGTGGGCACCACGATCTCGCGCAGGAAGTCGCTGTACTTCTGCACCTTGACTCCGTTGATCGAGATTTCGGGGTTCTTGCGCACCAGGTTGAACAAGCCGATGCGGATGTTGCGCGCGAAGCGTTCGTTGATGATCTCCATCGTGGGCATGCGCCCGCGCACGATGCGTTCCTGGCTCGCCAGGTCGTAGTCGCGCAGCCCGCTGGTCGGAGCCTGCTCTTCCTCAGGCTTCTGGCTCTCGCCGGTGATGCCCTGGAGCAGCGCATCGACTTCGTCTTGTGACAGGACCTGGTTGCTCATGGAGGCTCGGGTGAGGTTGGCGCAGGGGTGGGCCCGAAGGGCAGCCCCAGGACCCCGCAGGGCGGGTGTCGCCACGAGTATCTGCCGGCATGCGCCGGGGGTTGACGCAAAAAGCGGCTCTTTCCGCAGGGATATCGCGGCTGCTCGCGGTTAGGGGGCCGCAGCGCCCGGCGGAGTCAGGCAAGCGCGCGAGCCGGCGGCGTTGACCCGGCGGCCGCGCTGGCCAGGCTCGCGCTCAGGAGCCGCGCGAAGTCCTGGGCGGGCACCGGCTTGCTGAACAGGAAGCCCTGAACCATGTGGCACCCCAACGTGGTCAGGAAGTGGGCCTGTTCCCAGGTCTCGACACCCTCGGCGATCAGCTCCAGGTTCAGGCTCTTGCCCATTGCCACGATCGCCGACGTGAGCGCGGCGTCGTTCGCATCGTGCGGCAAGTCCTTGATGAAGCTGCGATCGATCTTCAGGATGTCCAGGGGAAAACGTTTCAGATACGTGAGCGACGAGTAACCGGTGCCGAAGTCGTCGATCGCGATTCTGACGCCCAGGTTCTTGAGTTCGCGCAAGACGCGCACCGAACCCTCCAGATCGGTCATCAGGCCGCTCTCGGTGACTTCGAACTCGAGCCACGAGGTCTCGATGCCGGTCTGCGCAATGCGGTTGCGAACGCGCTCGACCAGGCCCGCGCTTTGCAGGCTCCTGCCGTCCAGATTGACGGATATCGGCACTGTGGGCAAGCCGGCGTCGCGCCAACGGGCAAGCTGCTCGCACACAAGGCGGACCACGACGTCGGTGAGCGGCACGATCAGGCCCGATTCTTCGGCGCACGGAATGAACTGCGCCGGGCCGACCATGCCGCGCTGCGGGTGCTGCCAGCGCACCAGCGCCTCGGCGCCGAGCACGCGCGACGTGCGCGCGTCAACCTTGGCCTGGTAGTGGACTTGCAGTTCGCCGCTGTCGATGGCTCGGCGCAAATCCGATTCGAGCACATGGCGCTGCGTCATCGCCTCGCTCATGGTCTGGCTGTAAAGGCAGACCTGGCGGCCGCCCCGTTCCTCGGCGGTGTGCAAGGCCGTGCTCGCATTGCGCATCAGCACATCGACGTCGGCGCCGTCGTCGGGCGCGACGGCGATTCCCACGCTCACCGTCAGGCTGAGCACGTGGCCTGGCAGGTGCAGCGGTTCGGCCAGGCGGTCCGCGATGCGGTGCATGACGGACAGCGCGTTTTCGGGCGTGCCGATGTCGAGCAGCAGCAGGCCGAACTCGTCGCCGCCCAGGCGTGCCAGCGGATCCTGCTGCGTCGCCTCGCCGAACTTGATCTTCAGGTCTTCGCTTCTGACGCTGCTCAGGAGCCGCTCGCCGACGCTTTTCAGCACTTCGTCGCCGAGCGCGCCGCCCAGCGTGTCGTTGAGCGCCCTGAATCGATCCAGCTCGACGATTGCCACCGCACAGCGCAGCCCACGGCGCGCCGCGTACGGCAACCATTGGTGCATCAGGTCGGCAAAGCGCGCGCGGTTCGCCAGGCCGGTCAGCGCGTCGAGGTAGGCGAGCGCGTGAATGCGGTGCGCGGCTTCGGTCTGGCGCGTGATGTCGTGGCGAATGCCGCGCACGGCACGCACGCTGCCCGAGGAGTCGACTTCCACATCGGTCTGTTCGAACAGGTGGCGCACGCTGCCGTCGGGGCGGACAATGCGAAATTCGATCGCGTAGGAGCGACCCTCGGTGCGCGCCTCGCGAAACGCGCATTCCACCTTGGCGCGATCCTGCGCGTCGACCTGGGCGAACAACGCAGTGCAGTCGTGTCCGGCATGGCCCGGCGTGAAACCGTGAATGCGCTGCAATTCGTCGGAACAGGTCACCGACTCGCGCCCGGCGAGCCACTCCCAACTGCCCATCTGGGCGATGCGTTGCGACGTCGCCAGCAGCGTCTGGCTGCGCACCGAGTCGCGCAGCGCCGTGCTCGCGCGCAACGCGTAACGCACGCGGTGCGGCAGCAGGTCCCATACCATGGGCTTGGTGATGAAGTCGGTCGCTCCCGATTCGAAGGCCTGCTGGATCGACTCCCGATCGTCCAGTCCGGTCATGACGATGATCGGCAGGTGTTGCCCCGCCGGGTGCTCGCGCAGGCCGCGGCACGCCTCGTAGCCGTTCATTCCGGGGAGCAGCACGTCGAGCAGGACCAGGGCTGCCGGCTCAGCGTCGAACGCTCGCAAGCCGTCCTCGGCGGTCGGCGCCGCGACGACGCGGTAGCCGGCGTCGGCAAGCGCCTCTTCGGCCATCAGACGCACCATGGCGTCGTCGTCGATGATGAGGATCGTCGCCGGCGCTTCGCGGATCGGCAGGTTCGGGGTCATGGCGCGGCGACCTCGATTTCGGACTGGCGCGCTTCGTCTTGCATCGCGCGCAGCTGTTGCGCGGTCTGTGCGAACCAGGCGTCGAGTTGCGGCAGCGCCAGGGTGGCGTCGTGCAATTGGCCGGTGCGCGCCTGCGCTTCGACGCGTCCGGCGAGGTCCGCCAGCGCCCGCGCGGCGACGCTGGCGGCCGACGCCTTGAGCGTGTGCGCGGCGCGCTCCGCACCCCGTGCATCGCCCTGGGCCAGCGCGTCGCGAAGTGTCCGCAGCAAGGGCGGCATGTCGTCGACAAACAGCGCGATCACCTTGCTCACCAGCGCGGGCCGAATCCGCCCGCCGATTTGCAGGCCCTTGAGAAACGCCTCGCGGTCGATTGCCGCTGCGTGCGTCATCCCATGGGCAGGTGGCGTTTCAAGGTGCGCCTCGCCGCGCGTCTGGGGCGCTGCCGCCGCTGCCATGCCGCAGCTCGTGACGCCGCGTGCGGGTGCTGCGCCTGGCGTGACCCAGCGCCGCAGCAGCTCGCCGAGTTCGTTTTGCGCGTAAGGCTTGCCGATGTGGCCGTCCATTCCCGCGGCGATGCAGCGCTCGCTGTCGCCGCTCAGGGCGTTGGCGGTCACGGCGAGGATGGGCGTGCGGCGCCGCGCTGCGCCGGCGGCGGCTTCGATCTGACGAATCCGTCGTGTCGCTTCGAAACCGTCCATCACCGGCATCTGGCAGTCCATCAAGACGACATCGAAGGATTGCGCGGCAAAGGCCGACACCGCTGCGGCGCCGTTGGCGGCGTGCACGACGCTGCAGCCCATCTCCTCGAGGAATTCGACGGCAATTTCGGCGTTGATGGCGTTGTCTTCGGCGAGCAGCACGCGCGCCGAGAGCGCTGGCAGCTGCGCAGACTGCGCCGGGTCCAGCTCGCCCAGGTTGCTGTGCCCTGCGGGGGAGTTGTGCAGGGCTCGCAGAAACTGGGCCTGGCCCGCGGGCTTGGGAATCCAGGCGTGCGGGCCGTCGATGTCGGGGAGGTCGAGTTCGGCCAGCGCCGCCAGCGTGACCAGTTTGATCAGGCGCGGCGTCGCGCCGCTGGTGCCCGCGCGTACGCGTTTGGCAAACGGCGACTCGCGCCCCGGATGCTCGGCTTCTGCATACAGCACGACGTTGATCGGCGGGCGCGCGGCGTCGCGCAGGAGTTCCAACGCGGATGCAGCGTCGGGCGTCGCGCTGGCCTGAAAGCCGGCGTGGCGCAGCATCGCGAGGGTTGCTGCGCGCGCGGCCGCGTGCGGCTCGACGAGCAAAACGTGGGTCTGCTCGCGCTGCACGGCGTCGGCAGCGTCCACGGGTTTGTCCGCCGCAGCGCACGCCGGCGCAGAAACCGAAAACCAGAACGTCGCGCCTTCACCTGCCTGACTGTCCACGCCGATCTGCCCGCCCATCTGGAGCGCAAGTTGCCGGGTGATCGCCAATCCGAGTCCGGTGCCGCCGAATTCGCGGGTCGTCGAACTGTCGGCTTGAACAAACGCCTGGAACAGGCGTGCCTGCGCTTCCTTGGGCACGCCGATCCCCGAGTCCCGCGTCGTGAAGCGCAGGCGATCGGCGCCGTCCAGGCGCACCGACATGACGATTTCGCCTTGCGGCGTGAACTTGATGGCGTTGCTCAGGAAGTTGCCGAGCATCTGTTTCAGGCGATGCGGGTCGCCGAGCGCTCGGTCGGGAACCTCAGCGGCGACATCGCACACCAGCTCCAACTCCTTCGACTGGGCGCGCTGGGCGTGCAGTTGTGCGACCTCGTGCAGCAAGGTGCGCGGCGCGTAAGGCACTTGCTCGAGCTCCACGAGACCGGCCTGGACCTTGCTCAAGTCCAGGATGTCGTTGAGCAGGCGCAGCATCGAATCCGCCGAGTCGCGCAGCGTGCGCGCGAAGTGCCGCTGGCGTGGCTGAAGCGAGGTCTGCAGCAGCAGGTTGGACATGCCGATCACGCCGTTCATCGGCGTGCGGATCTCGTGGCTCATGTTGGCCAGGAATTGCAGCTTCGTCGCGCTTGCGGCCTCGGCTTCGAGTTTGGCGTCGGCCAGCGAGTGGTTGCGCTCGAGCAGGCGCTGCGTCAGCGTGTCCAGGGCGTGCACGACCGAGCCGATTTCGTCGTCGGCGTGCTTTGCGATCGATGCTCCCGTGAGTTCCAGCGCGGTGTGCTCGGCGCGCAGGCGCAGCCGGCGCAAGGGGCGCAGCTCGAACCACAGCGTGAGTGCCGCCAGCGCCACGCTGCCGGCCAGGATGGCCGCGGTGCTCCACGCCGCGTGCTGGCGTGCCTGGGCTTGCACGGCGAACGCCGAGCTGCTGTCGATTTGCGTGAGGATCACCCATGCTTCGTCGATGATCGTCACGGGCAGGTAGGCCACCGCCTTGTGGGCGGCGCTGTCGCTGCGGTAAATCGGAATCTTCTGTTCGAACGCCGCGGCGATCGCGTGCGGGTCGGTGCCGAAGTGATGGCGAGTGCTGCTCGCCAACGACTTGGCGGAGCGGTCCAACAGCGCCAGGTCGGCTTTGACCATGCTGCCCAGATGCGCGAACAGCGCGTCGTTCAGGTGCACGCCGACGCTGACGGCGCCGATGACGGCCTTGCCGGCGCGCACGGGTTCGAGGGCGCGCAACAGCAGACCGTCGCTGTCGCGCAGCGTCGTCAAACCGGACTGTCCGGTGAGCGCCTCGGCAACTCCCCAGCCAAGGTCGACGTCGCCGCGCCGCGCCGGATCGTGAACGCCGTACACCACGACGCCGTGCCTGTCGATGACTTCGAGGTGTTCGAAGTCCGACGCCGTGTGTGTGTCCTGCAGCATGGACACCAGATGCCCGGAACTCAGCGGATCGGTCTGCGCCAGCGCCTCGCGCAGCTTTCCCTTGCCCGCCAACAGGCGTGCCACCATGCGTGCTCGCGATCCTTCTTGTTCAATGAGGCTCTGCACCAGCGTGCCGACGGTGCGAACCTTGTCGATCTCGCGCTCGTGCAGCGCGTCTTGCACGAGCAGGTCGGTCGAGCGCAGATTCATCCACTGCGTGGCGGCCACAAGCACGACGACGATTGCCGTCACGCGGACGGTGGTGCTCTTGTGGATTTGCATGGGTGCCGGGTCGGTTGCGGTTGCCGCGGCTCAATTCGCGGCAGGCAGCGGCAAGACGCCGTGTTCGCGCAGGATGCGTTCACCCGACGGAGAGTAGACAAAGGCGACGAAGGCCTTTCCCGCGGCACTGAGTGCCCCGGCCTTGTGCACCAGGCCGAACTCCAGCGCCAACGGATAGCGGCCGTCGGCCAGCGCCTCCGGGTCGAACTGCAGCGCGCCGAAGGCGAGCGGTTTGAGCGCGGTCGTCGCGGCGAACAGCGCGGAGCGATTCAGAAACCCCAGACTCGTCGGGTAACGGTCGAGCAGTTCGATGAGCTGCGTGTCCAGGTGCACGAGCTTGACGCCGGCGCCGTAGGTGATGTCGCTGAACTCCTTGATTCCGCGAGCGAGCGCCTGGCGAGAAGCGTCGGTCGCTTCGCGGCCGATCGGGCGGATCGGGCCGGGTTTGGCGCCGAGCTCGCGCCAGTCGCTGACCTTGCCGGTGTAGACCGCCACCGCCTGCTCCGCACTGATGGATTGCGCCGTGACACCCGCGCCGCCGACGAAGACGACCGCGTCGCGCCCGAACGGGAGGTACTTCAGACCGCGTTTTTGCTCGGCCTCTTTCAGCGGGCGGCCCACCCGGCCGAGCGAGGCTGTGCCTTGTTCCACGTCGCGCAACGCGCCAGCGGTGCCGCTGGAAGGCGGCACTTCGACACGATGCTCGCCGCTCTGGGCGTTGAACGCCTTGGCCAGCACGCCCAAGACGTACTGCGGGTTACCGCTGCCGGGAATGGTCAGCACTTCGGCGTGCGCTTGCGCAAGCAGCGCCAGACCGGTCACCGCGGTTGAGATGTGAGCAAGAATTCGACTCATCATGGTTGGCGCCACGCAATGGGTTGTGCGGTTCTTCTTGGGCAGTTCCTGCGTCTTGCATATCGGTGTCCTTGGCAAGGCACTGAAGAGAAACCCTGAGGCGGGCGGTACAACGTCACTCTTCTCCACTTGCTTCAGCTTACAAAGGGGCAGAAGGCGTGCACGCTGCACACCAGCGTGTTCGGGCTACCTCATGCCGCGGCTGCGTTGGTCGACATTGGTCGTGAAAGGCGTCGCCACGCGTTTTCTGATCTCCGTCGAAGCCGTGGTGGCGGGCACACCATGTTCCGTTTGTCGAAGACCTACGCCTGGATCAGCCTGGCGAGCATCGTCCTGGTGGCGGTGGTCCTGAGCGCCGTGTACCGGCACTTCGCCGTCGCCAACCTGACTACGACGGTCGAGCGCGACACCGTCGCGCTGACGCACGCGTTCGCCAACTCGCTCGAGCCGCGCTGGTTCGATTGGGTGGACCAGGCGTCGACGCTGCCCGCCGACGCGGTGCGCGCCGACGCGCGAACCGTCGCGCTGCTGGAGTTGACCATGCGGCAGATGCATGGCACCGATGTGGCGAAGATCAAGATTTATGGGCTGAACGGCCGGACGGCGTTTTCCACGGAGCTCAAGCAGATCGGCGAGGACAAGAGCGGCAACAACGGCTACCTGGCGGCGCGTTCGGGCCGGGTCGCGACCGAATTGACGCATCGCGACAGGTTCAGCGCCTTCGAAAGGGTCGTGGAAAACCGCAACCTGTTGTCGGCCTACATTCCACTGCGCCACCGCGAAACCGCGCAGGTGCGCGTCGTCTTCGAGTTGTACAGCGACGTCACCGAGTTGATGCACGACATCAACCGCACCCAGGTCTGGGTGACCGCGGTCGTGACCATGGCGCTGGCGGTGCTGTACGGCTTGCTGTTCCTGGTGGTGCGCGTGGCCGACAGATTGATTCGCACCCAGTACGAACAACTCCAGCACAACGCGCAAGCGCTGAGCCAGACGCGCGACGAGCTGGAGCAGCGCGTGCGCGAACGCACGGCGCAGCTCGAACAAACCAACGCGGGCCTGGTGTCGGCGTGGAACGCGGCGCAACGCGCAACGCAGGTCAAGGGCGAATTCCTGGGCGAAATCAGTCACGCGCTGCGCGAACCGCTGAGCGGTTTGATCGGGTCGGCGAAGCGTTTGTCGGGAAGCGCGCTGGACGCGACCCAGCGCCGCCACATGGAGCACATCCAGAGTTGCAGCGATGCGCTGCGCAGCGCCATCGAACGATCGCTGTTGCGCGCCGCGCCCCCTGCCGACGCGCCGGACCGCGTTGCGTCGGCCGCTGCCGAACCCGCCGCGAGCACGTCCGGCTGACCGGCGCGGCGAGGGCCGGCCGCCGCGCGCGGCGCCGACCCTGCGTGAACGACGTCACGGCCGGGCGCGCGCAGTTCGATCGCGCCGGCTGCCGGTGCCGATAAGCGCTGCCTTCGCCCTGCTGATCGGCCTCAAGTTCGGGTTGGCCCTCGGAACAATGACCGGGCGCGTCTCCTGCGCTCGCATCGATGGCCGACTCCGAATCGCAGAACCGAAACCTTCCGGCTTCACAACGCAAGCTGCAAAAGGCGCGCGCCGAAGGCCAGGTGCCGCGTTCGCGCGATCTCGGGCACTTCGCCGCGCTCGCCGCGGGTGGCTTCGGCCTCGCATGGGTGCTGCCGGGCGTGGCTGCATGGTTGCAGAACGTTCTGGGCAATGCCCTGCGGCTGCGCCCCGGCGCGGCCAACGACCCGGCCTTCATGGTGCAGCGCCTGGCCGAGTGGGCGCAAGTGCTGCTCACCGTCGCCGTGCCGGCCGGTGCACTGATGATGGCCGTGGCCTTCGCGGCCAGCCTGGGCTTGGGCGGCTGGAACTGGACCTTGAAGCCGCTGGCGCCCAACTTCGGCAAGCTCAATCCGATCACCGGGTTGCCGCGATTGTTTTCGCAGGCGCAGTTCGTCGACGCGCTGAAGGCGAGCGCGCTCGCGCTGATCCTCGGCGCCATCGGCGCCTTCTACCTGCGTGCTCACGCGGACGAATTCCCGGCGCTGCTCGCGCTGCCGCTGCCCGCGGCGCTGGGCCAGGCGGGCCAGACCGTGCTCGGCGGAGCGCTGTTGCTGGTGATCGCACTGGCGCTGTTCGCGGCGATCGACGCGCCGCTGCAGCGCCACTGGCACGCGGCGCGCCTGAAGATGAGCACGCAAGAGGCGCGCCAGGAATTCAAGGAGATGGAAGGCAGCCCCGACATCAAGAACCGCCTCAAGGCGCGCATGCGCGAGATCGGCCGCCGGCGCATGCTCGCCGCCGTCCCGAAGGCGGATCTGGTGGTGATGAACCCGACCCACTACGCGGTGGCGCTGAAGTACGAAGAAACGCGCATGCGCGCGCCCACCGTCGTGGCCAAGGGCGCGGACCTGATGGCCTTGCGCATCCGCGACATCGCGCGTGGCGCCGCGGTGCCGGTGCTCGAGTCCCCCGTGCTCGCGCGAGCCCTTTACGCGCACGCCGAGGTGGATCGTGAGGTGCCGGCCGCGCTGTTTGCCGCGGTGGCCCAGGTGCTGGCGTAT
This sequence comes from uncultured beta proteobacterium, assembly GCA_963791595.1. GTDB lineage: Bacteria > Pseudomonadota > Gammaproteobacteria > Burkholderiales > Burkholderiaceae_C > JAEMQF01. Next base: position 277,974 of record CAWBTF010000002.1, read on the forward strand.
GTGTATCAGCTGCGCGCGGCGCTCGCCGGCCAGGGTGCGGCGCCGGGAGAGTTGCCGGCGCTCGATATTCCCGCGGAGCTGGATCCGCTGAACCCTCGCGATATCCCTCACCCCAACCCTCTCCCGCCGGCGGGAGAGGGGGCATGACAGCCACTGAATGAACCCCCTGCTGCAATCCCTGCAACGCCTGCTCGGCCCGAACGCGACCGCGATCAAGGCGCTGCTCGCGCCGCTGTTCATCATCCTCGTGCTGGCGATGATGGTGCTGCCGCTGCCCGCGCTCGCGCTCGACCTGCTGTTCACGTTCAACATCGCGATGGCGCTGATGGTGATGGTGGTCGCCGCCTACATGCTGCGGCCGCTCGACTTCGCGGCCTTTCCGACTGTGATCCTGCTGACCACCTTGATGCGGCTGTCGCTCAACGTGGCTTCCACGCGCGTCGTGCTGCTCGAGGGCCACACCGGCCCCGGCGCGGCCGGCACCGTGATCGAATCGTTCGGCCACTTCCTGATCGGCGGCAACTTCGCGGTCGGACTGATCGTGTTCGCGATCCTGGTCGTCATCAACTTCGTCGTCGTGACCAAGGGTGCCGAGCGCATCGCCGAAGTCGGCGCGCGCTTCACGCTCGATGCGATGCCGGGCAAGCAGATGGCGATCGACGCGGATCTCAACGCCGGGTTGATCGACGAGAAGGAAGCGAAGCGCCGGCGCGCCGAAGTCGGCGAAGAGGCCGAGTTCTTCGGCTCGATGGACGGTGCGTCGAAATTCGTTCGCGGCGACGCGATGGCCGGCATGCTGATCCTGTTCATCAACATCGTCGGCGGGCTGATCATCGGCATGGTGCAGCACGGCCTGTCCGCCGGCCAGGCGGCCGACAGCTACATCCTGCTCGCGGTGGGAGACGCGCTCGTCGCGCAAATCCCGGCGATGTTGATTTCGGTGGCGGCGGCAATGGTCGTGTCGCGCGTCGGCAAGGATCGCGACGTCGGCCAGCAGATCGCCAAGCAAGTGTTCGATTCGCCGCGGTCGCTCGCCATCACCTCGGGCGTGATCGGGCTGCTCGGCGTGATCCCGGGAATGCCGCACCTGGTGTTCGGCGCAATCGCCGCCGCCATGGGTTACGCCGCGTACCTGATGCGCGAGCGCCAGCGCCGCGCCGCCGCGGTGCCGCCGCCGAGCAGCGAGGTCGCGCCCGCGAACGGCGAAGCGAGCTGGGACGACCTGGTGCCGGTGGACACGCTCGGCCTGGAGGTCGGCTATCGGTTGATTGCCCTGGTCGACAAGACGCGCGAAGGCGACCTGCTGTCGCGCATCAAGGGCGTGCGCAAGAAGTTCGCGCAGGACATCGGTTTCCTGCCGCCGCCCGTGCACATCCGCGACAACCTCGAGCTCAGGCCGAGCATGTACCGCCTCACCTTGCGCGGCGCAGTGGTCGGCGAGGCCGAGGCGTTCCCGGGCATGTTTCTCGCCATCAACCCGGGCCATGCGACGCAGCGCCTGATCGGCACGCCCACCACCGATCCTGCGTTCGGATTGAGCGCCACGTGGATCGAGGAATCGCAGCGGGAAGCGGCCCAAATGGCCGGCTATACGGTGGTTGATTGCTCGACCGTCGTCGCGACCCATCTTTCACACTTGATGCAGCTCCACGCGGCCAAGTTGCTCGGCCGTGTCGAAACCCAGCAACTGGTGGAACACGTGAACAAGTTGGCGCCGAAACTGATCGAGGACGTCGTGCCGAAGATGGTGGGCATCGCCGCGCTGCAAAAAGTCTTGCAGCTGCTGCTCGAAGAAGGCGTGCACATCCGCGACATGCGCTCGATCGTCGAAAGCCTCGCGGAACATGCCGCCACCGTCACCGACCCGGCGGAGCTGGCGCGGCGCATCCGCGTGCATCTCTCGTCGAGCATCGTCCAGCAGATCTACGGCCCGGTGCGCGAGCTCGACGTGATTGCGCTCGCGCCGGACCTGGAGCGCCTGGTCGCGCAGGCGCTGAATTCGCCGGGCGGCGCGGCACTCGACCCTGGTGTCGCGGAAACGCTGACGCGCAGCGCCGGCGACTGCGCGCGCCGCCAGGAAGACCTGGGCCACCCGGCGTGCCTGCTCGTCCCCGACATCTTGCGCGCACCGCTGGCGCGACTGCTCAAGCGCGCCGCGCCGCGCCTGCGTGTGCTCAGCCACAGCGAGATTCCTGAGACGCATTCGATCCGGATTGGCTCCGTGATAGGGGGAACGGCATGAACGTGAAACGATTCACAGCCCGCACCGCGCGCGACGCGCTGGCGGCGGTGCGCCAGGCGTTCGGCGAAGACGCCGTCGTGCTGTCGACCAAGCCTTGCTTGGAAGGCATCGAGGTCGTCGCGATGGCGCCCGAGAGCCTGGAACAGTTCGAGCGTGTGGCCGCCGCGGCGCCGTCGGTGCAGGCGATGCCTGCCTACCGTGCCCCCGCAGCGGCGCCGCGCAGCGCGCCGGTGCACTACAAGGACTCGGCGCCGCGCAGCGCGCCGGTGCACTACAACGACTCGACGCCGCAAAGCGCACCGGTTCGACACAACGAGCCTGCGCCAAGCGTCGCACAAGACGTCGGCCAGCTCGGCATGAGCACGATGTCGTTTCAGAGCTATGTGCGCGAGCGCATGCTGAAGCGCCGCGAAGCCGCGCTGCGCGACGAAGCGAGCGAAGCGCTCGCGAAGCGCGCGCGGGCTGCATCGGCCGCTGCCGCACGCCGGCTCCGAGCGTGGCGATGCGCGCGGCCCAAGCGCCGCAGGCGATGGCTCAGCCTGAGCCCAGCTTCGCCCAGCCTGCCGCCGCGATGGCGCCGCGGCACGCCCAAGAGCCGCACTTCGGGCCAACGGTCGGTCCGCAGCCGGGATTGACCAGCGACCCGGCCTGGTTCGAGCCGCTGGCCGAGCGCTTGCCGCAATCCGTGGCGACGCAAAGCCCGGCGCCGCAGGCACCCGTCTTCGCGGCGGCCTCGGCGGCACGCGCGGGCGGCGCCGCGGCAGCCGATCAACTCGCCTCGCAGCGCAACCAGCAAGCCATGATGGCCGAGCTGCGCCAGGTGAAGGGCCTGATCGAAGACCGCTTCGGCGCGCTCGCCTTCATGGACAAACTGCAGCGCCATCCGGCGCACGCACGCCTGACGCAGCGCCTGCTCGATTGCGGATTCTCGGCGGCGCTGATCCGCAAGCTCGCCGAGCACATGAACCCGGGTGTGGCCAACGAAGGCGAGTGGGCCGCGAGCATCCTGGAGCGCAACCTGAGCACCGGCGAGTCCGAGGCCGCGCTCGAAGACCAGGGTGGCGTCTACGCACTGGTCGGCGCCACGGGCGTCGGCAAGACCACGAGCACCGCCAAACTCGCCGCGGCGTTTGCCGCCAAGCATGGCGCGGCGCACCTCGGACTGGTGACGCTCGACGCCTACCGTGTCGGCGCGCACGAACAACTGCGCGCCTACGGCCGCATCCTCGGCGTGCCGGTGCACACCGCGCACGACAAGGCCTCGCTCGACGACCTGCTGCAACTGCTGTCGGCCAAGAAAATGGTGCTGATCGACACCGCTGGCATGGCGCAGCGCGACGTGCGCACCGCCGAGCTGCTGGACATGCTCGACCACAAGGCGATCCACAAGCTGCTCGTGCTGAACGCCGCGGCGCAGGGCGAGACGCTGGAAGACGTGATCGTCTCCTACCGCGGCGCGCTGGCGCGCGGCGCGATCCTGTCGAAGATGGACGAAGCCGTGAAGCTCGCGCCGGCGCTCGACGCGGTGATCCGCCACAAGCTGCCGGTGCTGGGCGTGGCCAACGGCCAGCGTGTGCCCGAAGACTGGCATCGCCTGTCGGCGCATGTGCTGGTGCACCTGGCGATGCGCGCCACCGCGTGGACGGCCTACCGTTACGAAGCCGAAGACGTGCCGCTGATCTTCAGCGCCCCGCAGACCGCGGCGTGGCGCGCGGGCGCGGCGGGCCAAGCCCGGGTGGCCCATGCTTGAGGCGAAGCTCTTGAGAAATGAGACCGGCAACGCCGTCATCCCGGCGTACGCCGGGATCCACGCGTCCGACCAGACCGTGGATCCCGGCGTACGCCGGGATGACGGCCGCGGCGCCGCCGCGCGCGCGATGCCGCTCGACCAGGCGCATGGCCTGCGCCAACTGTTTTCCGGGCACCGCGTGCGCTTCGTGCCCGTGGTCTCGAACCCGCACATCGGCGCGAGTGGCTTGATGCTCGAGCGCCTGTGCAGCGCGTTCGGCTCGCATGGCGCGCGCACGCTCGTCGTCGACGCCAGCGAGCGCGCCGCAATGGCCGATGCCGCCGTGCTCGTCGACCTGGCATCGGCGATCGAACACCTGTCGCCGCAAGTGGCCTACCTTTGCGCGCGCGGCCTGCCGCAGCGCTGCATCGACGCCGACGGCTTCACGTCGGCGTTGCTCGACGCGGTGGTCGACGCCACCGGCGAAATCGACGTGGTTCTGGTGCACGCGCCCTCGGCCGACCTGTGCCGCATGTTTGCGCGCCACGATCCGCGCCACGCGGCGCGTCACGACGTCTACCCGCTGCTGCTGTGCGACGACCGACCGGCGAGTGTGACGCATGCTTACGGCGCGCTGAAGCTGCTGGCGCAGCGCGCCGCGCTGCTGGTGCACGACGTGCTGCTCGGCGCCGGCACAAGCTCGCCGCGCGCGCCGCGCATCGCCGATCAATTGGCGGTCTGCGCCGAACTGTATGTGCAGGCGACGGTGCGGCATTCCTTGCGCATCGACCCGGCCGCCGGCGCCAACGAGCCCGCGCCGCCCGAGCTGCGGCGCTGGGCCCAGAAGTGGTTGAACACCCCGGGCCTGACCGCGGCGGCGCGGCCGCTCGCAGCCCCCGGCGCAACGGCACGCCACGTCTTGAACTGATCTCCCGGAGCCGAGGAACAACGATGTATACCGCCAAAGGCAAGCTCGACGTCGACTCGATGCTCAAACAGTACAGCCCGCTGGTGCGCCGCCTCGCGCACCAGATGCTGGCCAAGCTTCCCGCCAACGTGGAACTCGACGACCTGGTGCAGGTGGGCATGATCGGCTTGACCGACGCGCTGTCGCGCTTCGACGTCGAGCAGGGCGTGCAGTTCGAGACCTTTGCGACGCAGCGCATTCGCGGCGCGATGCTCGATGAGCTGCGCGGCACCGACTATCTGTCGCGCGGCACGCGCAAGCAGCAGCGCGCCATCGAATCCGCGGTGCACCGGCTCGAACAGCGCCTGGGGCGGGCGCCCGTGGAAAGCGAAATCGCCAAGGAAATGCAGATGTCGCTCGCCGACTATCAGGAGCTGCTGGGCCGGGTGCGCGGCACCCAGCTCGTCTACCTGGAAGACATGACGGGCTCGGGCAGCGAAGAAGATTTCCTGGACCGGCACATCGGCGAGGAAGACGAGAACCCCCTGGCGCGGCTGCAAGACCAGCGCATGCGCGAGGCGCTGATCGAGGCGATCAAACATCTCCCCGAACGTGAGCAGTATGTGATGAGCATGTACTACGAACATGACATGAACCTGAAAGAGATTGCGACGGTGCTCAAGGTCACCGAGTCGCGCGTCTGCCAGTTGCACAGCCAGTCGATCGCGCGGCTGCGGGTGCGCTTGCGCGCGTATTGACGCACCGCCAGAAGGCCGTGCTGTCGCTGCGCTGGCCGCTTCCCGCGTTGCTGGTCTGGGCCGCGTCCTGGGCGCTGTTCCTGGTGTTGCGCGGCTCGGGTGTTCCGGCCTGGGCCGCGGCGCTCGCGGCCACGCTGCTCGGCGTGTCGGCCTGTGGCCTGACGGCACTGGCCGCGACGCGCTGGCGCCGTGCCTTCATCGCGACGGGATTTCCGCTGTCGTTCGCCTTGTCAATCGGATCGGCGTGGTCCTCGGGCGGGGCTCTTGCCGGCGGCGCCGGTCCGATACCGGCGTGGGGCTGGTTGTTGCCGCTCGCGCTGCTGATGGCGCTTTACCCACTCAAGGCTTGGGGCGATGCCCCGCTGTTCCCCACACCGCGCGGTGCGCTGCGCGAGTTGGCTCGCGTCGCGCCCTTGCCCGCAGGGTCGGCCATCGCCGATGCCGGTTGTGGGCTGGGAGCGGGCTTGCGCGAACTCCGTGTCGCTTACCCGGGTGCGCAACTCGTGGGAATCGAATGGAGCCGCCTGCTCGCCTGGGTTTGTGCCTGGCGCTGCGGGCTGGCGAGGCTGGGCGTTCGGGTGCGGCGCGCTGACATCTGGGCCACCGACTGGTCGGCCTTCCAGATGGTTTACCTGTTTCAGCGTCCCGAGAGCATGGCGCGCGCGGCGCAAAAGGCGGCGCGCGAAATGCGGCCTGGTGGATGGCTCGTCAGCCTGGAATTCGAAGTGCCGTCATGCGCGCCACATGCCGTGCTGCGCTGCGACGATGGGCGCCGCGTGTTCGTCTACCGGGCGCCGTGGCCGGTGCAGGCCTGATTCAAACCTGAATCACGCCGCCATCGCGGTTGCGCTCGGTGCTGCCGTCGCGCGCATAGCCGGTGCCGGGGCGTGGCATCAGCACGTCGATGGCGCGGTCGAGCGCGGCGGTGGCGCGCGCCAGCGATTCGCGCTGCGCGGCGACGGTCGCGCTGGCGTGGGCCAGGCGGCGGCGCAGCGCTTCGGGGATCGAGCCCTGCTTGGCGGCGAGGCTGAATCGGTTCACCGCCTGGGTCAGCGCCGCGTGCAGGCCTTGGCCGTGGTGGCCGATCGCCTCGAGATTGCGGTCGCACAGGGCCGTGCTCAGGCTCGCCAGATGCCCCTCGACGCGACTGAGCGTCGACTCCAAGGTGCTGTCGGCGTCCGCCTGGATGGTGCGGATGCGCGGTCCGGTCATGTTCGAGAGACTCTCAACCGCTCAGTGCGACTTCTTGCTCAGCAACTCGTGCGCGTTGGCGATCAACTTGTCGGCCACAGCCGCCGGGCTGACGACGAATTTGCCTTGTGCGATCGCGCTGGCCAGGCGCTCGACCTTGGCTGCGTCGAACACCTCCCCGGCCGGGTCCTTGCCGGCGAGCATGCCCGACACCGCGTCGGACAGGCGAACCTTCGCGCTCGCGTCGGTGGGCGCGGTGCCGGTGGAGCCGGCCTTGGCCTTCGCGGCGCTGCCCGTGACCACCTTGGCCTCGGCGGCGGCCGCCGTGCCCGTGGATCTGTCTGCCGGTTGTCCGATCTTCATGCTCATCTCCAAACGGCCGGCATGGGGATGCCGGCTCGACTTGCAGTGGTTATCGATCTTTGCGGCGGCAACTTTAAGGCCATTTGTGCAGACATCGGCCGAACCCCCTTAAACACCCCTCAGCGCGTGAGATCGATCTCTTTATTGGCCACCGCATGGCCCACCACGACACGCCCCGATTCGGTTCGTGCCCGCGCCGGTTGCCCCTCGACGCCGGCGTTCAGGGCTTGGCCGGCGCCAAAGGCCGCAAAACCGGCGCCGCGCGTGACCAATCGGACTTCATCACCCGCCGCGAACCAGACGCGTGGCCGCAAATGCGCCTCGCGCACCGCCTGTCCGGCAGGCACTGCGCGAACCAGCGTTCGCCCGGCGATGCGCGCCGGGTCGGCGAACGTGCTGGATGCGTTTTCGGCGAGGTCGACCTCGGCTTGAGACAAATCTTGCGGCGCCACCACCGTGCCGGCGGGCAACGCCGCGGCTGCCACCGCGGCTGTTCCGAACACCTTCACCGTGACGGGAACGAACACGTTCCAGCGGATGGGCCCCTGCACGCAGCGCAAGCCGACGCGACTCGGCCCCCACAGGCGCGTGACACCCGCCAGATAGGGCTCGGCGCGCTGGCAGGGTGCGAGGCGCAGCCGAGGGTCGAGGCTGCCGACCCGCACTTCGATGCGATTGGTCGGCGACTGGTGGCTGGCGGCGTCGATCGTGAACCGGTGCAGTTGCCGCACCAGGGCCGTGTCGAGCGCGCCTTGCGCTGACGCGGTGGCGGCGCAGCAGGCCCAAACGAGATGCGCTGCGGGGCGCCAGGCGCGACCGACCCGAAGCGTGCGCCAAACGCGCGCGGCCGAACTCACATGGAGTTGCTGATCCATGGCGGCACTCTACGGGTTCGCCCGGGGTGTTGGGGCGGGAATAGGGCGCCGATCCCGTCGCTATTCGCGCTAATGAATCGGCGGCGCGCTCACCAGAATGCGTTCACGTCGCCAAGGTGGCGGCAGGGTGCGCGTGGGCAAACCGCGGCGCGCACCTGAACCGGCGAGCCGCAGCGCCGGTGGGAGCAACGAAGATGCTGAACCGACTGAACGACACGCTCGACTTCCAAGGCCAGGCCCTGCTGCTGCGCTCGCAGCGGCAGCGCCTGATCGCAAGCAACATCGCGAACGCCGACACGCCCGGTTTCGTGGCACGCGATTTCGACTTCGCACAGGCGCTGCGCGATGCGACGGCGGCGCTGCCGGGGTCGCAAGGGTCCGCGCCGGGGTCGGCGCAGACGCTGGCGCGATCCAACACCGGCCATCTCGGTGGCGGCGCAGCCGGCGCGGGAGTGCCGACGCTGAACTACGCGACGCCGAGCCAGACTAACCTGGACCGCAACACGGTGGACATGGACCGCGAGCGCGCCGCGTTCGCCGACAACGCCGTGAAGTACGAAGCGACGCTGCGCTTCATCAACGGGCATGTGCGCACGATGCTCGAAGCGATCAAGGGGCAATGAGCACCATCCCGCGTCCGTCGTCCCGGCGCAAGCCGGGACCCACTCTGGGATCGAGCCCATGGATCCCGGCGTGCGCCGGGATGACGTCGAACAGGAGTGAATGACATGAGCATGCTGAATATCTTCAATGTCGCCGGCAGCGCCGTCAGCGCGCAGAGCCAGCGCCTGAACGTCGTCGCGTCGAATCTGGCCAACGCCGACACCGTGGCCGGGCCCGACGGCCAGGCCTACAAGGCGCGCCAGGTCACGTTCCAGACGCAGCTGCTCGGCGCAGGTGCGAACGATGCCGCGTCGGCCGGTGTCACCGTCAGCACCATCAGCGAGAACCAGACGCCGGGTCGGCGCGTGCACGACCCGAAACACCCGCAGGCCGACGCGGAAGGTTACGTGACCTACAGCAACGTCAACCCGGTCGAAGAGATGGTCAACATGATCTCGGCGTCGCGTTCGTACCAGAACAACGTCGAAGTCATGAACACGGCCAAGACGCTGCTGCTGAAGACGCTGCAGCTCGGCCAGTAGTCGATACAAGCAAGCGAAAGAGGCAAGCACCCATGGCCACGACACCCCTCTCCTCCATCGGCAACTCAGCCGCGCTCGACCCGGCCGCGCAAGCCGCGAAGGACGTGCAGGCCAGCGCCGACCGATTCCTGAAGCTGCTCGTCACGCAGATGCAGAACCAGGACCCGCTGAACCCGATGGACAACGCGCAGGTCACGAGCCAGATGGCGCAGATCAACACCGTCAGCGGCATCGAAAAGTTGAACCGCTCGGTGCTGGCGCTGTCGGACCAGTTCCTGCAGATGCAGGCGCTGCAAGGCGCGGCGCTGGTCGGGCGCGACGTGATCGTGCCTGGCAACCGCATGTCGATCGCCGACGACGTGGGGCAGGGCGGCTTCGAGCTGAACAGCGCCGCCGACAACGTCAAGGTCGAGGTGCTCAGCGGTGCCGGCCATGTGATCGATACGCTCGCGCTGGGCGCGCAAGGCTCGGGCCGGCACAGCTTCAACTGGCCCGCCAAGGGCGTGCTCGACGATGCCGGCACACGCTTTCGGGTGATCGCGACGAGCGGTGCGAACGCGCTGCCGAGCACGGCGCTGATGCGCGACACCGTGACCGCGGTGAGCGCCGACGGCGCGGGCAACTCGCTGACGCTCGAGCTCGCGCGCAACGGCACGGTCGCGTATGGCGACATCAAGGCATTCAACTGATCTTCCCGTCACTGCGCTCAAACACACGGCCAACCCCTTTCCCTGCAAACACTCGACGCCACGCGTCTTCAAACCCCAAGGAAACCCCATGAGCTTTCAGCAAGGTCTGTCAGGTCTGAACGCTTCGAGCAAGAACCTCGAAGTCATCGGCAACAACATCGCCAACGCCAACACCTTCGGCGCCAAGGCGTCGCGCGCCGAGTTCTCCGACATGTACGCGAACGCCTTGAGCGGCACCGGTGTCAGCGCCGTCGGGATCGGCGTGAACCTCGAGGCGGTTGCGCAGCAGTTCACGCAGGGCAACGTCACGACGACTGAAAACCCGATGGACCTGGCGATCAACGGCAAAGGGTTCTTCCAGCTCGCCGGGGGCAGCGGCACGATCGTGTATTCGCGCAACGGCCAGTTCAAGATCGATCGAGACGGTTTCATCGTCAACAACCAAGGCTTCAACCTGCAAGGTTATCCGGCCGACGCGGCGGGTGTCATCCTGCCCGGCCTGGCGAGCAATCTGCAAATGCCGGTCTCCGGCCTGACGCCCAGCCCCACCAGCAGGATGCAGCTCGAGTTCAATCTCGATTCGCGCTTGGGCATTCCGGCGGCTGCGGCAACACCGAACATCAACGTCAGCGATCCCACCACCTACAACAGCGCCACGACGATGACCGCCTACGACGCCAAAGGCCAGGACGTCGCGATCACCTACTACTTCCAGAAGACCGCCACCGACAACTGGAACGTCTACGTCACCGCCAACGGCACGCCGCTGGTCGACGACGGCACGGGCAATCCGACCGTTTCGACGACGATCACCTTCCCGCCCAACGGCAGCGCGCCGACGGCACCGGTGGGCACGGTGGCGCTGGACATTCCGGTGACGACGAACGCCGCAGGCGCGGTGACCGAACCGATTCCCGGCGTGGCGCTGGACCTGGCGCGCGCCACCCAGTTCGGCGCGAGCTTTTCCGTCGCGGCCCTGAGCCAAGACGGTTACGCCGCGGGGCAACTGGTGGGTGTGCACGTCGAAGACAACGGCATCGTGATGGCCGAATATTCGAACGGACAGTCCAAGCCGGCCGGGCAGGTGGAGCTCGCGACATTTCGCAACCCGCAGGGCCTGCAGCCCAACGGCAACAACAACTGGTCGCGCACCTCGGCCTCGGGCGACCCGGTGGCGGGCGTTCCGGGCAGCGGCACTCTGGGCGTGCTGCAGGCCGGCGCGCTGGAAGAGTCGAACGTCGATCTGACGGCCGAGCTGGTGAACATGATCACGGCGCAGCGCATCTACCAGGCCAACGCGCAGACGATCAAGACGCAAGACCAGATCTTGCAGACGCTCGTCAACCTGCGCTGAACTCAGACTTGCCTGAGGCGCCGCCGAGCCGACCCGAGGAGCCACCATGGACCGCATGATCTACCTGTCGATGTCGGGCGCGAAAGCGACGATGCAGCGCCAGGACGTGCTCGCCAACAACCTGGCGAACGTGTCGACGCCGGGCTTTCGCGCCGAGCTGCATGCGTTCCGCTCGGTGCCGGTGCAAGGCAGCGGCGCGAGCACGCGTGTCTACGCGCTCGAGTCGACCCCGGGCTACGACGCCACGCCGGGTGTCGTGACGGCCACCGGCCGCAACCTCGACGTGGCGCTGCGCGGCAACGCCTGGCTCGCGCTGCAGTCGCTCGACGGCACCGAGGCCTACACACGCGGCGGTTCGCTCGATGTGTCTGCTGACGGCACGCTCACCACGCGCAGCGGCTTGCCCGCGCTCGGCGACGGCGGGCCGATCCAGGTGCCGGCGAACAGCGCCATCAGCATCGCCGCCGACGGCACGGTGAGCGCGCGCAATGCGGCAGGGGTGAGCACCTCGGTCGGCCGGCTCAAGCTGGTCACGCCCGAAGCGCCGCTGCAACGCGGCGACGACGGTCTGTTCCGTGCCGAGGAAGGCGACTTATCCGGCCGACGCCACGGCGAGGCTGCAAGACGGCGCGCTCGAAGGTTCGAACGTGAACCCGGTCGAGGCGATGGTCTCGATGATCGGCGCGGCGCGCCAGTTCGAGGCGCAGATGAAATTGATCCAGACCGCGCAGGCCGACGCCAACGCGGCCGGTAAGTTGTTGTCCCTGGGCTGAGGAAGCAAACACCATGATGCGTTCACTGTGGATCGCCAAGACCGGCATGGAGGCCCAGCAGACGCAGCTGGACACGATCACGCACAACCTGGCGAACGTCGCAACCAACGGCTTCAAGCGCTCGCACGCGGTGTTCGAAGACCTGATGTACCAGAACCTGCGCCAGGCCGGCGCCAACAGTTCGGAGCAGACGACATTGCCCACCGGCTTGCAGGTGGGCCTGGGAACGCGCGCGGTCGCCACGTCGCGCAACTTCGGCCAGGGAAATTTGCTGCAAAGCGCGAACCCGCTCGATGTGGCGATCCGCGGCAGCGGTTTCTTCGAAGTGCAGATGCCCGACGGCACGACCGGCTACACGCGCGACGGCTCATTCCAGGTGAACGCGCAGGGCCAGCTCGTCACGAACAACGGTTTCACGGTGCAGCCCGGCATCACGATTCCGGCAGCTGCGCAGAACGTGACGATCGCCGCCGACGGCACGGTCACCGCCAGCCTGCCCGGCCAGACGGCGCCGCAAAGCATCGGCCAGCTGCAGCTCGCGAATTTCGTGAACCCGGCCGGCTTGGAACCCAAAGGGCAGAACCTGTTCACCGAGACCGCTGCGTCGGGCAGCCCGAGCGCGGGTGCTCCCGGGCAGAACGGCCTGGGCTCGTTGCAGCAGGGCGCGGTGGAAACGTCCAACGTCAACGTCGTCGAGGAACTCGTCGCGATGATCCAGACGCAGCGCGCCTACGAGTTGAACTCGAAGGCGATCCAGACGGCCGACCAGATGCTGGCCAGGCTGGGGCAGTTGTGATGCGCTGCTTGAAGCCATTGAGTGCGAGGCCGGTGGATCCCGGCGTGCGCCGGGATGACGGACTCTGGCAGCCTGTCATCCCGGCGCACGCCGGGATCCACGGCTTGCCAAGCACATCCCGCGCACGCCGCGCCGCGACGCTCGTGCTCGCGTTCACACTTGCCGCCTGCGAAACGCTCAATGCGCGCCCGCCGGTGGACGTGGCCGAACCGACTTCGGTGCGACCGCAGACGATCGCGCCGCCGGTGGTGAACAACGGCGCGATCTTCCAGGCGTCGCACTACCGGCCGCTGTTCGAAGACCACCGCGCGCGCCTGGTCGGCGACACGCTCACGGTGCAGATCGTCGAAAAGGTCAGCGCGAGCCAGAAGAGCACGAGCTCGATCGACAAGAGCGGCGGCCTGAACGCCGGCGTCACCGCGTTCCCGCTCGTCAACCCCAATTCGTTCGGGCGCGCCGGAGTGGCGGGCAGTTCGAGCAACACCTTCGCCGGCAAGGGCAGCACCGAGAACACGAACGACTTCTCCGGCGTCATCACCGCCACCGTGATCGAAGTCCTGCCCAATGGACACCTGCTCGTCGCCGGCGAAAAACAGATCGGCGTGAATCACAACGTCGACGTCTTGCGCTTCTCGGGGCAAGTCGATCCGCGCGCGATCCAGCCCGGCAACTCGGTCGCGTCGGCGCAGATTGCCAACGTGCGCATCGAACATCGCGGTCGCGGCGCGCAGGCCGAAGCCCAGGGCATCGGCTGGCTGAGCCGGTTCTTCCTCAACGTCTTGCCGATCTGAGTGACGCCTTCAATGTCCCCCCCATGGATTTCACTTGACCGCAGGCACGGCGATGCGACCGGCAAGGCCCGCATCTGGACCGCCGAGCGGCTGCTGCGCTGGTTGATCGCGCTCGCCGGCCTGGCCGCGTCGGCGGCGCTGTGGTGGCCGCACCCGGCGCAGGCGGCGCGCATCAAGGAGCTGGCGTCGGTGCAGGGCGTGCGCAGCAACGCGCTGTCGGGCTACGGTCTGGTGGTGGGGCTGGACGGCACCGGTGACCAGACGACCTCGGCGCCCTTCACCACGCAAAGCATCAACGCCTTGTTGCAGCAGATGGGCGTGACCGTGCCGCCTGGAACGAGCATGCAGATCAAGAACGTCGCCGCGGTGATGGTGACGGCGCAACTGCCCGCGTTCGCGCAGCCGGGCCAGGTGATCGACGTGAACGTCTCGTCGCTCGGCAACGCGAAGAGCCTGCGCGGCGGCATGCTGATCGCCACACCGCTGAAAGGCGCCGACGGCCAGATCTACGCGATGGCGCAGGGCAGCCTGATCGTCGCTGGCGCCGGTGCGTCCGCCGGCGGCTCGAAGGTACAGATCAATCACCTGAGCGCCGGGCGCATCCCCGACGGCGCGACGGTGGAGCGCAGCGTTCCGACGCCGCTTCACCAGGGCGAATTCATGCAGCTCGATTTGAACTCGAACGACTTCAACACCGCACGCGAAGTGGCGCGCGCGATCAACAAGACGCTCGGCGACGGCCTGGCGCAGGCGATCGACGGGCGCGTCGTGCGGGTGCGCATGCCGAGCAGCCCGAACGACCGCGTGGCCTTCATGGCCGACATCGAGAACCTGGACATCGAACGCGCCGCGCCGGCGGCGCGCGTCGTCGTGAACGCGCGCACCGGTTCGGTCGTGATGAACGGCTCGGTCACGCTGTCGGCTTGCGCCGTCGCGCATGGCAGCCTGTCGGTGACGATCAACTCGACGCCGGTGGTGAGCCAGCCCAATGCGCTGTCGGTCGGCGGCCAGACCGTGGTGCGCGAGAAGGCCGACATCTCGATCAAGCAGGAGCCCGGCACGCTGATCCAGATGCCCGCCGGCACCAAGCTCGCCGAAGTGGTGAAGGCGCTCAATTCCCTGGGCGCGACGCCGCAGGACTTGCTCGCGATTCTGCAGGCGATGAAGTCGGCCGGTGCCCTGAACGCCGAGATCGAGGTGATCTGATGACACTCGGCGTCGGTGCCAACCTCGCAGCCGACACGCGCGGCGTCGAGTCGCTGCGTGCCGCTGCCGCACGCGACCCGAGGGCCGCGATCAAGGAAGCGGCGAAGCAGTTCGAGGCGCTGTTCATGCACGAGCTGATGAAGAGCATGCGCCAGGCGACATCGACTTCAGGCCTGCTCGACAACCCGACGACGCAGCTCGGCACGGAGATGCTCGACACCCAATTCGCGCAGCAGATGACGGGCCTGCGCGGCGGCTTGAGCGAGGCGATCGCGCGGCATCTGGAGCGGCAGTTGGGTATGGCGGCGCAGCCTGTTGGCACGACTGCGCCCTCTCCCTCTGGCGAGGGTGGGGTGAGGGCTGGCCGCAGGCCTTGCCCGCGCGGCGCCTCCGCCGTTGCGCGGGTCACTGCCGTCGCGCCGCCCGTCGTGGCGCGGCACCCCGATGGAGCTGAGAGCCACCCAGGCCAGCTTCGTGCGGCAGCACGCTCAAGCCGCGCGCGCCGCGCAAGAGAGCAGCGGCATACCCGCGCACTTCATGCTCGCGCAGGCGGCGCACGAAACCGGCTGGGGCCAGCGCGAAATCCGCAACGCCGACGGCAGCAGCGCGCACAACCTGTTCGGCATCAAGGCAGGATCGAACTGGAAGGGCGCGGTCGCGACCGCGACTCACCACCGAATTCATCGACGGCCAACCGCAAAAGGTGCAGGGGACGTTTCGTGCCTACGCGTCGGCGGCCGAATCGTTCGCCGACTACGCCAGGCTGATCGGCGGCAACCCACGCTACGCCGCGGCCCGCGAGGTGCTGGCGCAAGGTGGCTCGGCTCAGGACGGTTCGGCGCAGCGCTTTGCGGCCGAGTTGCAGCGCGCCGGCTACGCCACAGACCCGCAGTACGCCGACAAGCTCACACGCACCATCAATACCTTGCTGCGCGCGCGGCACGCGGTGGGCTAGGGGCTGTCAACATCGTCGGCACGGTACGAATTTCAAGGAACGCACTGAATGTCCGGCTCGGCATTGGTCTCCATCGGCGCTCGCGCGCTGTTCGCCAACTACGCGGCACTGCAAACCGTCGGCAACAACATCGCCAACGCGAACACGCCGGGCTATTCGCGCCAGAGCGTGGAGTTCGCCACGGCGAACAGCCAGTTCACCAACCAAGGATTCTTCGGCAAGGGGGTGGACGTGGCCACCGTGTCGCGAGCCCACAGTGAATTGCTGACGCGCGAGTTGAACGTCGCCACCGCGCTGGCCCAGGCTGACCGGACGCGCGCCGACCAGCTGCAGCGCCTGGAGGGCGTGTTCGGCACCGGCGAGGCGGGTCTCGGATTCGCGGCGTCGCAGTTCATGAACTCCTTTGTCGACGTCGCGAACAACCCGCAGGACTATTCGGCGCGACAGGTGGTGCTGTCGAAGGCCGAGATGCTCGCACAGCGCTTCAGCGCCGCCGGCGACAAGATTTCGGAACTGCAAAGCGGCGTCGTGCAAGACCTGAGCGTCGCGGTGTCGCAGCTCAATACGCTCGCCAAGGGCGTGGCCGATTTGAACCGCAAGCTCGGCAATGCGATCGGCCAGCGTCACCAGCCCAACGACCTGCTCGACCAGCGCGACGAGATGATCAGGAAGATCAGCGAGCTGGTCCAGGTCACGACGGTCGCTTCGAAGGACGGTTCGGTCAGCGTGTTCATCGGGGGCGGCCAGCGCCTGGTGCTCGGAGGCGAAGCGTCAAAGATGAGCCTGACCTCCGACGAGTTCGACCCTGCCCGCGTCGGCATCGCGCTGACGGTGGCGGGCAAGGCGATTCCGCTGTCGAACGACCTGCTCGCCACCGGCAAGATCGGCGGGTTGCTGCGCTTCCAGAACACCGACCTGGTCGACGCGCGCAACCTGCTCGGCCAGATGGCACAGGCGATTTCCGGCGCGGTGAACGAACAGCAGGCGCTTGGCCTCACCCTGGGCCAACCGCCGGCCGGTGGCCCACCGATTTTCGCCACCGGTGGCGCTCGCGTTTCGGCGAGCACCGGCAACGCCAAGGCAGGTGGCGTCGACGTCGCGTCGTACCTCGACGTGAACGGCGTGCGCGTGCCCAGCGTGGGCCTCACGATCACGGATGCCTCGCAATTGCAGGCGAGCGACTATGAACTGGTGGCTGACCCGGCGGGCTCGGGCGACTATTTCCTGACGCGGCTGCGCGATGGCCTCACGCAAACCGTGGTGTCGGGCGACGTGGTCGACGGTTTTCGAATCGACATCACCGGCCCGCTACCGGTGGCGAACGACCGGTTCCTGCTGCAACCGGTGGGCGCGGCGGCAGCCAACATGCGGCGTGCGCTGACCGACCCGCGCGGCATTGCCGCGGCGGCGCCGGTGACGGCCACGCTCGGGGCGGCGAACACCGGCACGGCGAGCGTGGCCTCGCTGCGGGCGGTCGATCCGGCCCTTGACCCGAACCTGACGGCGACGCTCACGTTCACCTCGGCCACGGGCAACTACGACTGGCAGTTGCGCGACGCCAGCAACTCGGTCGTGGGCAGTGGCTCGGCCGCATGGCAGGCCGGCGTGCCGATCCTGCTCAATGGCTGGGAGCTGCAACTCGCGGGCGTTGCGGCCAACGGCGACACCGTCACGGTGCAGAAGACCTTGTTCCCGGCCGCCAACAATGGCAACGCCCTCGCCCTGGCCGATCTGCGCGGCGCCGCGTTGGTGGGTGCGCAAGGGGCGGGCGGCGGCGCGACGATCACCGACGCTTACAGCAATGCGATGACCGACATCGCGGTGCGCGTGCAGGGGGCGAAGACAAGCGCGCAGATGTCGGCCAGCGCCGGCGCCGCCGCCAAGGCCGCGAACGACGACGTGGCCGGCGTGAACCTGGACGAAGAGGCGGCGCGCCTGATCCAGTACCAGCAGAGCTACCAGGCCGCGGCGAAGCTGCTGCAAGTGGCGCAGACCGTGTTCGACGCGCTGTTGACCACGGGCCGCGTCTGATTGAAAGATTGATGCCATGACGACACGCCTGTCCACCGCCCACCTGTACGACGCTTCGATCGACGCGCTGATGAATCGGCAGCGCGATCTGAGCGAAACGCAGCGCCAGTTGACGACCGGCAAGCGCATCAACCGCGCGAGCGACGACCCGGCTGCGGCCGCGCGCGCCGAGCGCGCGCTGGCGCGCGAGTTGTACACCGACGCGAACCTGCGCGCCGTGCAGGCGAGCCGTTCGAACATGGAGCTCTCCGAGGGCACGCTGGGCAGCGCAGTCGAGCTGTTGCAGCAGGCGCGCGAAGCGATTCTGGCGGCCGGCAACGCGTCGTACTCGGACTCGGAGCGCGCGCGCATCGGCGAAGCGCTGGTGCCGATCCGCGCCCAGTTGCTGGGCTTGGCCAATGCGGCAGACGGCGCCGGGCGTTCCCTCTTCGGCGGCCAGGGCGCGAGCCAGCCGCCGTTCATCGACGCACCCGGCGGCGTGCAGTTTCGCGGCGTCGCGGGCCAACTCGCCGCCGGCGGTGAGCCGGGTCTGATGCTGAGCCTGGACGGGCAGGGCATCTGGCTGTCGGCACCCACCGGCAACGGCGTGTTCGAAACGCGCGCTGCTTCGGGTGCCGCGAGCACCGGCGGCGCATGGATCGACGCCGGCAGCGTGACCGATCCATCGAGCCTGACGGGCTCGACCTACAGCGTGCAGTTCAGCGTGGCGGCCGGCGTGACCAGCTACTCCGTGCTGCAAGACGGAGCGCCCACGGCGCTCAGCAACGTGCCCTACATCCCGGACAAGGCGATCGAGATCGACGGCATCGCGCTGCGCGTGCACGGCAGCCCGGCCGACGGCGATGTGTTCGAGGCGGTTCCGTCAACGCCGACCTCCAGCGCCTTCGGCGTGCTCGACCGGGCCGCGGCCGCCTTGCGCACGCCGTTGCGCAGCGCGGCGCAGATCCGTCAGGGGCTGTCGAACGATTTGCGCGACATCGACGCGGTGCTCGGCCAACTGCAATCGGCCCGCGCCCTGGCCGGCGAGGCGCTGAACCGCATGGACGGCAACGACGCGCGCCTGGCCAATGCCAAATTGCAGGCTCAAAGCGAACGCTCGGATGCGGAAGACCTGGACATGGTGCAGGCGATTTCCGCCTTCCAGGCGCGCCAGGTCGGCTACGACGCGGCGCTGAAGACCTATTCGTCGGTGCAGCGCCTGTCGCTGTTTCAGTACATCAGCTGAGCTGTCAAGAACCCAGAGGTGAATCATGGCTGAATCCTCGATCCTGGGCCAGGTGGCGCTGGGCTACTCGCCGATCGTCGACAAGGCGCGCGCGATCATCGCGACGCGCCTGGGCGTCTTTCCGCTCGACCCCGAGGCGAAGCTCGACGTCGCGGGGCTGCTCGGTGCGATCGGCGAAGTCTGGCCGGCCGATGGGCCCAAAGTGTTCTTGAACCTCGCGAGCGAGGCGCTGCTGATCGAGCTGCTCAATGCGAAGCCGGCGAAGAACCTGTCGATCGAAGTGCCCGCCTTCATCGCGGGCGAGCCCGCGGTGGTCGCGGCGCTCGGCGCGGCGCACGGCAACGGCAATACCTTGCTGCTCAAGGGCCGGCCGCTGAAGGAACTGCCGCGCGAAATCCTGCCGTACTTCAAACACGCGATCGTCGACCTGAGCGAGGAGCGGCGCACCGACGCCGTCGTGCCGCAGGGCGTGACGCGCGCGATCACGACAGTGCAAAGCGGCGTGAACAACGTCGCCGACATGGAACAGAGCTTTGCGCGCGGCTCGGTCGCGGTGCTCGGCTGGCCGATCGACGACGCGGTGCTGGTCGCCGCCGAAAAAGACAAGGGCAAGGTGCCGAACGAGTTGCAGGCCATCGTGCAGCTGATGAAGCAGGTCGACGCGGAAGCGCCTGCGGCGAAGCTCGAGGAAACCCTCAAGCGCGATCCGACGCTCGCGTTCAAACTGCTGCGCCTGATCAATTCGCCGGCGCTCGGCCTGAAAGTGGAAGTCAACTCGCTGGGTCACGCCGTGATGCTGCTGGGCTACAAGCGGCTCAAGCGCTGGCTCGCGCTGCTGCTCGCCACGGCCACCAAGGAGCCGAACCTGAGGCCGCTGCTGTTCGCCTCGGTGCGGCGCGGCCTGCTGATGGAAGAACTGGTGCGCGAATCGGGCGACGCCGAAATGCGCAGCGAAATATTCATCTGCGGCGTGTTCTCGTTGCTCGACCGCATGTTTCACCAGCCGTTTTCCGACCTGCTGGGCAGCATCCAGGTGCCCGAGCGCGTGCGGCAGGCGCTCGTCAACACCAGTGGCCCGTTCGCGCCCTACATGGAACTGGTGAACGCGCTCGAAGCGGGCTCGCCGTTCGACGTGCGTGCCGCGTCGGACGCGCTGATGATGGAGGTGAGCGAAATCAACCGTGCGCTGCTGCGGGCCCTGACGGCGGCCGGGCAACTCGATTGACGCAGACCGCGAGAACCGGCATGGCCAAGCAGATCCTGATCGTTGACGACGACGCTGTCGCGAGGGTCTTGATGAGCTCCGTGCTGCGCCATGCGGGGTTCGAGGCCGGCCTGGCGGTGGATGGCCCGGACGCGCTGCTCCGGTTCGAGGAGCGGCGCTGGGACTTGGTGATGCTCGACGTGCACATGCCGGGCCTCAGCGGCTACGAAGTCTGCGCCGCGATGCGCCGCTCGGTGGGCGAGTTGTTGCCGATCGTCATGGTCACCGGCATGGACGACGTGGCGTCGATCGAGAAAGCGTACGAATGCGGCGCCACCGACTTCATCATCAAGCCGCTCAATCCGGCGTTGATCGGCCACCGCGTGAAATACCTGCTGCGCGGTCACCAGGCCATGCTCGATCTGCGCGCCGCCGACGCGCGCAATGCCGCGATGCTCGAGGCGATTCCCGACGCGCTGTTCGAGCTCGACTTGGACGGCCGCTGCCTCGCCTATCACGCGCCGCGCGCGAACCTGTACGTTGCGCCGCCGCATGTTGATGTTGGCAAGACAGTGCCCGCCGCATTGCCCCCTGAGGCCGCCGCCGTGTGCATGACCGCGCTGCGCGGCGCGGCGCGGGACGGCTTTTCCAACGGCCAGCAGATGGAAGTGGACCTGCCGCGCGGCAAGGCGTGGTTCGAGCTTTCGGTTTCGCGCAAACCCGGAGGGCCCGGCGAGGCGGCGACCTTCATCGTGCTGTCGCGCGACATCACGCAACGCAAGCTGGCAGAACAGCAGGTCTTGCGTATGGCCCATGTGGACAGCCTGACCGGGTTGCCGAACCGGCAGTCGTTCTTGAGCCGCGTCGAACGCGAAGTCGCCCGCGCCTACCACCAAGGCCAGCAGGTGGGGCTGTTGTTCGTCGATCTGGACGGCTTCAAGCAGATCAACGACAGCATGGGGCACGCCGCGGGAGACGAAGTCCTGCAGATGGTGGCGGACCGGTTGCGCGACGCGATTCGGCCCTCCGACCTGGTGTCTCGTTTCACCGAGACGCGTGCCGAAGTCGAGCTCGCGCGCCTGGGCGGTGACGAATTCACCGCGCTGCTGCTCGACATCGCCGGTTCCGAGGATGCGCTGGCGGTGGCCCGCCGCATCCGCGACAGCGTCGCCCGACCGATCGTGGTGCAGGGCCGGCGTGTCACGGTGGGAGCCAGCATCGGCATCGCTGTCTACCCGGGCGATGCAGCCAGCGCTGCCGGCCTGCTGGAGCGCGCCGACACCGCGATGTACCGCGCCAAGGCACTGGGCGGCGGCGCCTGCGAGCTCTACGGTCAGCCGGTCGAGCCCCAAGTGGTCGATTTGTTGGCATCGACGACCGGCTTCGACTGAGCCTCGCGGGTGCGCGGTGGATCAAGTTTTCCGCCACGCTGCCGAAGTCGTGGCATCGCAGTCGATCTCGCCTGGTTGCGGCCCATTGCCCCGCGGGGCTCCCCCTATGTCGTTGAGACCCCTGACCTCGAAGCTGCTGTTCTGGCTCGCCGCGCTGTCCGCGCTGGCGTCGCTCGTATTGCCCGACCCGCTGGCGGCGCGCCTGGCGACGCTGGCGCTCGGCGCGGCGGTGGCTTCGCTGTTGGTGTGGCGAGGCTGGAAGCCGGCCACGCGTGCGGCCGTGCAGCCCGCGCCGTCGACCCTGGACGATGGCAGCTTGCTCGAGGCCACGGCGCAGATTGCACGCTGCTGCGCCAATGCACATCACCTGAGCGACGCGCTGCGCGGCGTGGGTCGCATCATTGCGCATGAGATCGGCGCGCGCAATGTGCTGGTCGCGCTGGTGGAGCCGGCGCGCGCGGGTGCCGGCGAATTCCGACTCAAACCGCTGCTCGATCTGGCGTCGCCGCGCCGCAAGCGTGCCGACACGCTGCTCAGCAGCGTCGCTGCCGCTGCGCTGCGCGACCGCGATATCGTGATCGACCCCGAGGCGGGCCACGCGCTCGCGGTGTTCGACTCGGGCCAGCCGATCGCGCTGGTCGAGTTCGACGCGCTCGAGCTCGCCGTGTCGAATGTGGCGTTGAGCCGGCTGCTGGAGCTGGTGCGCAACGAGCTCAACGACGTGGTGCAGCGCAGCCGCGGCAATCCAGGGGGTCTGTCGCCGGCACGCATGCGGACGCTCCGCGCCCAGGCGGACACGCCGGGCTTTCTCGGTGCCGTGGCGCGCGACGCCGAAGTCAGCCTGTTTGTCGTCGATCCGCAAAACATGCGCCTGCTGGGCCTGAGCCGGCGCGCCGAGCGCGACTTCGGCTTGCGCCGCGCGCGTGTGATCGGCAAGACGGTGGCGAACGCGTTCGGCGACACCATTGCGAAAGTGGGGATCCGGGCGCTGCAGCAGGCGCTGGACCACGAAAGAACCGTCGAAGCGGAATTCCACTGGCCCACCCCACGCGGCCAGCGTGGCGCGAACGTGAGCCTGTGCGCGCTGCGCCACGCCGATGGTTCGCCGCGCCTGCTGATCGCGATGGCGCGCCGCCTGGTCGGCGACATGGAGCGCGGCGGCGAACGCCGCGTCATGCCGCGCCACGGCCTGTTGCGCGACGACACGCCGGCCGCGCAGCCGCGTGCGCTGTCGCGCCCGGTGCCTTCGAGCACGCGCCCGGCCGACTTGAATTGAGGGCCTGACCGCCATGACGCCGATTCAAAGCCTGGACGACGACACCGCGCCGCGCGTACTGTGCGTCGACGACGACGAGGTCACGCGGGTACTCTGCTCGACGGCGCTGCGAGCGAGAGGCTTCGATGTCACCGAGGAGAGCGGGGGCGCGGTCGCGCTGGCCCAGCTGGCGCAGCACCGGCCCGACGTGGTGGTGCTGGACGCGATGATGCCCGGGCTGGACGGGTTCGAGACCTGCCGGCGCCTGCGCGCCACCGCGGGATTCGAGGCGGTGCCGGTGCTGATGCTGACCGGCCTGGACGACGACGCGTCGATCCAGCAGGCTTTCGATGCCGGCGCCAGCGACTTCTTCGTCAAGTCTTCGCTCTGGACCTTGCTGGCGCAGCGCCTGCGCTACCTGCTGCGCGCTTCGCACAACCGGATCGAACTCGAGCAAAGCCAGGTTCGCCTGGCGCGAGCTCAGGAGTTGGCGCGCATCGGCGGCATCGAGTGGCCGCTCGGCCGCGGCTGCCCACTGCTTTCGCCGGACGCGCAAGGCGTGCTCGGCATCGAGCCCGGCGCCGTGCTGTCGTGGCGCGCCCTGCTGCGCGGCGTCGCGCCCGCGCATCGTTTACGCCTGGCCCAGGCGCGACGCCATGCATCGCGGCGTGGAACGGCGTTCGCTTGCGATGTCCAGGTGCTCGGAAGCGCCGACACCGCGCCGCGCATCATCCACATCGAAGCCGAAGGCTCTTCCGACGCAGGGGGCAAGCCCGGCGGCTACAGCGGCATCGTGCAAGACGTGACGGAGCGCCTTGTCGCGAATCAAAAAATCGCCCACATGGCGAACTTCGATGCGCTGACCGATCTGCCGAACCGCGTGCAGATCATGCAGCGCACCGAGCGCGCGATCGAATTCGCGCAGCGCTCGACGCGCGGCGTGGCGCTGCTGCAGATCAACCTCGACCGGTTCAGAGCCGTCAACGACACGCTCGGCCATGCCGCGGGCGACGAGCTGCTGCGCGAAGTGGCGCGGCGCCTGCGCAGCTGCGTGCGCCACTACGACGCGCCGCCCGCGACCGACGCGGCCGCGGCCAGCGTGCAAGCGGTGCACCGGCTCGAATGCGTGGGGCGGCTGAGCGGTGACGAGTTCGCGGCGCTGTTGCCCGAGGTGGCGGACGCGCAGCACCCGCAAGCCGTCGCGCAACGCGTCGTCGAGTCGCTGCGCGCGCCGATCGTGGTGGGAGGTCAGGACTGTTTCATCAGCGCCAGCGTCGGCATCGCACTGTTCCCGCGCGACGCACTGAGCGCCGCCGACCTGCTGCGCAATGCCGACGCGGCGATGTCCGCGGTGAAGGCGCAGGGCAGCAACGCCGTGCTCCAGTTCAGCCCGATGCTCGCGGGCAAGGCCCGCGAACGGCTGGCTCTGGAGAGTGCATTGCACAAGGCGATCGAGCGCGACGAATTGGTGCTGCACTACCAGCCCAAGATCGACGTGGGCACGGGCCGCATGGTCGGCGCCGAGGCCCTGATGCGCTGGCGGCGCGACAACGTGCTGATGCCGCCGGGCGACTTCATTGCGGTGGCCGAGGAGTCCGGCCTGATCATCGCGATGAGCGAATGGGCGCTCGGCGAGGCGGCGCGCCAGGCGCGAGCCTGGCAGGCGCGCTTGGGCTTGCGCGACCCGATCGCGGTGAACCTGCCCAACCGGATGATCGAGCGTGACGATCTGGTGGACACGATCCACACCGCCGTCACGCGCGCCGGCGTGGCGCATGGTGCAATCAGCATCGAGATCACGGAAACGGGTCTGATGAAAGACCTGCACAGCGTGCTGCCCACACTGCACCGGCTCGAGGCGATCGGCGTGCAGATTTCGATCGACGACTTCGGCACCGGCTACTCCTCGCTGGCCTACCTGACCACGCTGCCGATCGGCGAGCTGAAGATCGACCGCTCGTTCGTGAAGAGCCTGGGCAAACAGCGCGAGAGCACGGCGGTGGTGACGGCGATCTTGGCGCTGGCGAAGTCGTTGCGCCTGCGTGTCGTCGCCGAAGGCGTGGAGACGCCGACCCAGATGCAAACCCTCGCGCAGCTGGGCTGCGTGGTCATGCAGGGCTTCTTGTTCAGCCGTCCCTTGCCTCCGACCGAGCTGGAAGTCTGGATCGAGCAAGTGCTGCTGCCCAGGCGCGCACCTTGGTTTGCCGCCACCCCGGTGCCGACGGTGATTGCGCCCAACGGGCAACTGAATGGCGCCGCCGCGGCGGCTTGAACGAGACCCAAGAGTCGTTGACATGAATGCAACCACCCAATCCGAAGCCGGTTTGTCGGCGGCCCAGATCGCAAAGGCCGCGCTGCGCCGCTTGGCGGTGGAGAAGCGCGAGCCGACGCCTGAAAACTTTGCCCGCGCTTACGAGCAGGAAGGCGGTACCGCGCCGCCCAGGGTGACCCGCGCCGCACCCTTGCCCGAAGCCGACGAGGCCGGGGCGCAGCTCGCGGGGTTGATCGAGCGGCTGGTTCGCGGCGTGGAGCGCGGCAGCAAGGGCTGGACGACCGGGCGAAAGAAGGGCGCCTTGCTGCGCGTGCTGGAAGGCAGCCGCAACGACGCGCAGCGCTTGCTGCAGCGCCTGAGTCAGCTCGTGACGAGCTGGGAGACCAGCGGACCGTCGGAGGCCACCGGGCTTGAGTCGGCAGCGCGCAGCACCGACTCCGGGTGGGCGAGCGAACCGGCAAGCGACCAGGCTGGCGACCCGCAGGCGTCGCCCCCCATGGCGCAGCGTGAAGCGCCAGTCCACCCGGACGTTGCCGATCCCGCGCAGGCGCTGCATCGCGAGCGCCTCGTCGAACAGCTGGGTGCGTTGTGCCGCGAACTCGCGACGAGCATGGCGGAGCTGGCGGAGAGCGACTCTTGGGTCAAGGGCCAGTGCCAGGCGATGCACGGCGTGCTCGACGCCGGTATCAGCGCGCGCTCCGTGAAAGCGGTCAACGAATTGCTGCGCAATACCCGTAAGCACCAGGGCAGCCTGCGCGCCGAGCGCGAACAGGCGCGCGCCGCACTCAAGGAACTGATGGCGAGCATGCTCGCGAGCCTCGGGGAATTCGGCTCGCAGGCCGGGCGCTTTCACGACAACGTGGGCCGTTATACCGAAGTCATCGAACACGCCGACACGCTGGAGAGTCTGACCTCGGCGGTGCGCGAGATGGTCGACGAAGCGCGCACCGTGCATGGCCTGGTGGCGCGTACGCGCACCCGCCTGGACGAAGAACACAGCAAGGCGGCGGCGCTCAGCGAGCGCGTGAACCAGCTCGAAGACGAGCTGCGACGCCTGTCCGACGAGGTGACGACCGACCAGTTGACGCAGATCGCGAACCGGCGCGGCCTGGTCAAGGCGTTCGACGTCGAGCTCGCTCGCATGGAGCGCAGCGGCCAGCCGCTGGCGGTGGGCCTGCTCGACATCGACAACTTCAAACGCCTGAATGACGAACTCGGCCACGGTGCCGGCGACGAGGCACTGAAGGCCCTGGCCGCGCTGGTGAGCAAGACGCTGCGCGCGACCGACCTGGTGGCGCGTTACGGCGGTGAGGAATTCGTGGTGCTGTTGCCGCAAACCTCGATCGAGCAGGCGCAGACGATCCTGACGCGATTGCAGCGCAAGCTCAGCAGCGGCTTGTTCCTGCACGAAGACAAAGACGTGTTCGTCACCTTCTCCGCCGGCGTCACCGGGTGTGGCGCCGGCGAGCACCTCGAGGCGATTCTGGAGCGCGCGGACCGCGCGCTCTACGAAGCCAAACGCTCGGGCAAGAACCGAACCTGCGTCGGCTGAGGGCCGGCTGCAGACCTTGGCGCAAGCGGCGCGCCGGGTTTTCCAGCCCTCGGGCACGCGACACGACCCCTCCTTGTATGCAGGGGGTACGCCAGCGCCGCGCGCACTACCGGCTTGGAATGCGGCGTAGTTCGCATCCTGCCTTCGCCGCGGCCACCTTGCCCGCGTCGCGACCCGCAACCTGGGGATTCCTGGGGCGCACGCCTGCGGCAATGATCGGCGCAAGGCGGTGAGACGCATCGCCCACTGAATTGGACAGCACGCAGGGGCAGCAGGCAGCGGGATGAAATACGACGAATTCAACGAGGGCGACTACCGCATTTTCGCGATCGCCCACCCGAGCCCGCTGCGTGACGGTTATGTGGCGGCGGTGGTGGTGAAACGACTCAACGACGGCGTGGAAGGGGCGCGCATCGCGTACCGCGAGGACAGCCTGGCTGGAGGCAAAAGCTGGCCGTCGCCGGTGACCGCGAGGCGCTTCGCCGCGGCGATGGCGCGCGCCGTGATCCACCACGAACCGCATCGGCTCACCTGCTGAACCGAGCGCGCTGACAGGCAAATCAAGGGGACCGGCGATGTGGCTACCGAAACAACTCTACCGGGGAATGCCCGCGCTTTATGCGGGAGGCGGCGTGGCGACGGTGCTGCTGTTCGGCCCCCGTTCCCCCAGCGTGCTGAGCGCGCTGCTGTTGTTCGGCGCGGCCGCGATCACGCTGCACTGGCGCATCAACAAGGCGCCGCCGCGCCCGACCCTGAAGCGCCAGCGCCGCCCCGGCGAGCTGCGGCGCAGGCCCGCTCCTGACGTGCAATAACGTGGCGCAATGAAGTGGCGCAATAGCGTGCCGCGGTAACGCGACGAGAAGGCGCCGCACCGACGCATATCGCGGGCGTGTCGAGCGCCATGGCCGGTGGATGCCCATGCGCATAGCGGGCGTGGCGGCGTAGCATTCGCTGCCATGAAGAGGTACCGCGCGATGGCGATCGATTCGATCGCGCGTCGCACAGTGTTGAGCCTGGCCGCCGCGGCCCTCGCCGGGTCGGGAAGCGGTGTGCCGGCCCAGCCGTTGCCGCGGCGTTTCATCCCGCGCGTGGCGGGTGCGGTGGTGCCCCCGATCGGCATGGGAACCTGGCTCACGTTCGACGTCGCGGCCGATGACCTGTTCGAGCGGACCGTGCGCAAGCAGGTGCTGGAGCGTTTCTTCGCGGCCGGCGGCGGCATGATCGACTCGTCGCCGATGTACGGCCGCGCCGAACGGCTCGTCGGCGAATTGCTGGCCGAGTTGCCGCACGCCGGCAAGCTCTACAGCGCGACCAAGGTGTGGACACCGTTCGACCGCTTCGGTGCCGGGCAGTTGGAAGATTCGCTGGAGTTGTGGCGCCTCGATGCCCTCGACCTGGTGCTGGTGCACAACCTGCTGAACTGGAAGGCGCACTTGAAGATGCTGCGCGCTGCCAAGGAGCGGGGGCGGGTGCACGCGATCGGTGTCTCGTCCTCGCACGGCCGCGACCTTGGCGACGTGGAGAAGTTGATCCGCAACGAGCCCATGGACGCGATCCAGATCACCTACAACTTCGCCGACGCGACCGCCGAACGCGTGATGAACTTCGCCGCCGAGCGCGGGCTGGCGGTCGTGATCAACCGGCCCTTCGACGGCGGTTCGCTGTTCGGCCATGTCGGGCGAAGGCCGCTGCCCGGTTGGGCGGCCGAATTCGATTGCGTGAACTGGGCCCAGTTCTTCCTCAAGTGGGTCATCGCCCACCCCGCGGTCACGTGTGCCATCCCAGCCACGCACAACCCGCTGCACATGGATCAGAACATGGGTGGCGGTGTCGGCCGTCTGCCCGATGCGGCGATGCGCGCTCGCATGCAGGCGTTGATGCGCACACTGTGACGATCGGGTCGGCGGCCCATGCGCCGCAGCCGGCCGCTCTGCATTCACCTGTGACGAGAAGTCAAGCCCTGCAAGGCGTGTAAGGACAAGCGTCCGATGCCTCTGGGGAGGAGCGCAAGAAACGCCCGCCACCCCCCGTGAATCAGTGCCTCGGCGTGCATTTTTCGCGCGCATTGGGTCGACTTTTGAAGCGCGGATTTGCACCGTGACAACCCCCCAATTCCCGAAACAGGGCGGGCACACGAGGTCGGGCTTCACAACAATCCCATCCATGGTGTGCGGGACATGTCAATCCATCACACCTCAGTCGCTGGGGCACTGAACGAGTGGCCTCGCTGGTTCGCAAGGCAGGGAGCAAACAAAATGAGTCTGGTTTCGAAGTTCATCGTGTTGATCGAAAGGCGAGCGGCTCGGCCGCCGGTTGATGGCCGCCCTGACGGCGCTGTCGATGCTGGCCACCGGTTTCGTCCCGGCGAGCGCGCATGCGGCGCCCAAGGGCCACGACAAGGGCATCAAGATCGCCCGCGACCTGGATGAAGAAAGTGCCAACGTCGGGGCGTCGAAAGCCAAATGGGCGCGAGATGTGAACGGCGTGCGCCACGTGCAGGCCATCGTCGTCAGCAATTCCACCGACCCGGCTCTCGCCGACCTGCGCTCCTGGGTGCTTGGCATCGGCGGCTCGGTGCATGCGGCACTGCCGGGAATCAACGCACTGACGGTACAACTCCCTGCCAACCGGGTGCGGCAAATGGCGCAGCGCAGCGATGTCGTCAGCGTCTCGCCCAATCGCGCCACGCAGCGCACCGCGAGCACGCTCGAGTCGATCACCGGCGCGCTGGCGAGCAACGTGCGCACCAACAGCACCAAGACCAGCTACAGCGGCTTCGACGGCGCCGGCGTGGGCATCGCGATCCTGGACTCGGGTGTGATGAAGACGCACGAAGGCTTGCAGACCAGCGGCGCGGTCGCCCGCGTCAAGAAGAACGTCAGCATGCTGAGCACGACCCAGGCCAATTGGACCACCGGCGTGAACGGCTCGACCACCTCGTTGCAGCCCGGCAGCACCGCGTTGGCCGACTACGAGTCTTCGATCAACAAGGACAGCGCCAGCACTCATGACGCCTACGGCCACGGCACGCACGTCGCGGCGGTGGCCGCCGGCCGCTCGGCGCTTTACTCCAGCGGCACGCCCGACACAACCGGCATCGCCCCCGGCGCGGAGATCTACGACGTCAAGGTGCTCGACGGCAACGGCTTCGGCACGGTCAGCGATGCCATCGAAGGCATCCATTGGGTGATCTACCACGCCAAGGAATACAACATCCGCGTCCTCAACGTCAGCCTGGGCGCTGAATCTTCGGAGAGCTGGCAGACCGACCCGCTGTGCATCGCGGTGCGCAGCGCAGTCGCGGCCGGCATCACCGTGGTGGTCGCGGCCGGCAATTTCGGCTCGACGCTGCTGGGACAGAAGGTTTACGGCGCCGTCAGTTCGCCCGGGCATGACCCGTCGGTGATCACGGTCGGTTCGGTCAACTTCAAGGACACGGTCGCGCGCGCCGACGACGTCGTCAACAACTTCAGCTCGCGCGGCCCGACCCGCGGCGGCATGATCGACGCGAGCGGCGCGCGGGTGGCCGACAACCTGCTCAAGCCCGACCTGGTGGCGCCGGGCAACAAGATCGTCAGCGCGATGGCGACCAAGTCCGGCTCGAGCTCGTCCTCGAACAGAAACCTGTTGGCCCGGCTGTTCGACAGCATTCTCGTGGCGCCGCTCGGAATCACCCAGACGACCTCCGAGACGCAGATGTTGATGAGCGGCACCTCGGTCGCCGCGCCGGTGGTGGCGGGTGCGGCGGCGGTGCTGCTGCAGGCCAACCCGGGGCTGACGCCGCCGCTGATCAAGGCGATCCTGCAATACACCGCGCAGCCGCTGGCGGGCTACAACCTGCTTGAGCAGGGTGCGGGGCTGATCAACCTCAGCGGCGCGGTGGCGCTGGCCAAGGTGCTCAAGACCGACATCGCCACCCAGATCGCGGCCGGCAGCCTGACCCCCGGAGCCTCGCTGCTGGGCAGCGGCCAATCGATGCCGACGCAGTCGTCGACCATCAACGGCACCAGCTTCAACTGGTCGCGCATCGCCTTCGTCGGCGGCAACCAGGTGGTCAGCCACAGCGCGCTGTTCACCAAGTACCAGCCGATCTGGGATCCGCGCACCACCTGGGCGGGCAGCGTCGTGCGCAAGCGCAGCGCCGTGTACTGGTCGGGCACGGGCATCGCTTCCAACACGTTCCCGAAGTCCTTCACCGACGTCGCTGCACCCAACCAGACGCTGCTGAGCTCGGGCGTCGTGCGCGGCAACTCGCTGGCCGGCGCCAGCTCGCTGGTCGGCCAGACCGGCGTGTTCATCCCGACCGCCACGCTGTCGGGCTGGCTCGTCAGCGGCAGTGGGCTGGTGCTGAGCGAGGGGCTGGTGCTCAGCGAAGGGCTGGTGCTCAGCGAGGGCCTGGTGCTCAGCGAAGGGTTGGTGCTCAGCGAAGGCTTGGTGCTGAGCGAAGGCTTGGTACTCAGCGAAGGTCTGGTGCTCAGCGAGGGCCTGGTGATGAGTGAAGGCCTCGTGATGGGCGAGCC
>CAWBTF010000003.1:0-29459 GCA_963791595.1 uncultured beta proteobacterium
GCTCCACGGCTTGGTCAAGTCGCCCGCCTCGGGGAAGGCCTGAGGCGTCGTCGTGTTCAGCGCGTGCAGGTAGTTCGGGTACGGCGGCTGGCTCGCCTTGCCTTGCCAACCTGCGGGCAGGAACGGTGCGGTCTTCGGCACCGCCCAGCCCAGCTTGCCGAAAGTGTTGCGCATGAAGCGTTCGTCCACGGCGCCGGCATAGTCCGCGCCGACGAGCGGCCGCGTGATGCGCTTGGCCTCGAACAGCCACTTGTAGATCGGCTCGTTCACCTGGCCGTAGAACTCACCCAGCGGATAGATGCTGCTCGGTTTGTACAGGTTGTTGTAGGCCTTCAACTGTTGCAGCAGGATGTCTTTGGAAAAGTTCTTCAGGTTCGGGTCTTCAGCCATCAGCGCGACGGCCTTGTCCGGGTACAGGCGGGTCCAGAGCGTCGCTTCGGCGAAGGCGTCGGTCCAGGCCTGGGCGACGTCGGGCGCGTTCTCGATCAGCTCGCTGCGCAGGTAGAACTGGCCGACATAGATGTTGTAGTTGAAGATGCTGTCGATGATGCGGCCGGTCTTGCGCTCGTCGACGATCATCGTCGGCGTGGGGTCCCAGGGCACGACGCCGCTGATGCCCTTGGGCATGGCCATCTGCTCGCCCGGCGGCATGTTCTTCAGGATCACGTCCTTGCCGATTTCCACGCCGTTGATCTGCGCGGCGATGTGAAAGTAGAACTCGGCCGACGAGCCGGTGACGATGCCGATCGTGGCCGGCGGGTTCTGCCCTTTCAGGTCTTTGAACGACTTGAGCGGCGAGTCGTGCGGCACCACCAGCGCGTGCAGCAGGTTCGGGCTTTGCATCGCCACCGCCTTCACCGGGATCTTGCGATCGACGAGTGTCGTGAACGGGAAGTTGCCGCCGTTGCCCACCTGGTAGCGGCCGGAGATCAGCACTTCGTTGATCGCCGGGCCGGAGGCGAACGCGGTCCACTTGGCTTCAATCCCGCGCTGCGTCAGCATGCCCATCCGGTCCATCACGATGTTCACCGTGTTCTGCCCCGACCAAGGCGCCTGGAACGCGACCTGCAGCGGCCACCAGCCTTTTTCCTTCAGCCACGCGATCGACTTTTCCGACACCTTTTCGTGCGGCGTGGGCCAGCCCCACTCGGTGGCGCCGCTGGCCTGGGCGAACGCAGCGCCGGGCAGGATGGCGGCCGCGGCGGCGGCGCCGATCAGCAGTCGGCGGGCGGTTGAATGAAGTTTCACAGTGCTCATGTTCTTCAACTCCTGGGTGGGTGGTGGGAGTCTCGCCTCTCGGGCGGACCGTGGTTATAGGGACAAATGCCGGGTCGGCGGGTTTCTCAAGCGGACAGCGATATCTCGGCCTCGCCGAACCGGATGCGCGCGTGGCGCACGTCGCGCCGCGATTCGACGAAGCGCACCAGCTCCAGCAAGGGGGTGGTATCGAAGCGGTAGGCCGGGGGCGTTGTTTCGATTTGCGCCAGCAGACTCGGCTCGTAAAACGCGCCGAGCAACAAGTCTTCGTCCGATGCGCCAGCGCCCAGCTTCTGGCGCAACTTCGGCAGTGCGGGCTCGATGCAAGCTCCAGCCCGATCCGTCGTGAACTCGCCGTCCTTCAAGTTCGCCCGGTTCAGAAACTCGTCGCTCGGCGTGGCGGCCAGCCGCCCGTAAAAGCCACCGGCGTATTTGCGCACCTCGTCGGGAATCGTCTTGTAGCGCTCGCCTTGCACGACGTTGAGCACCGCCTGCGTCACGATGTACTGGGCAAACGGGCTGACGAGGATCGGGTAGCCGAGGTCCTGGCGCACCCTGGCCGTTTCTTCCAGGATTTCGGGAAGGCGATGCCCCATCTTCATGCCCGCGAGTTGCGATCGCAGGTTGGAGATCATTCCGCCCGGCACCTGGTGTTCGTACAGCGCGGGGTCGTAGGCCGCGACCTGGCCGCGCGGCTTGTTCTCGCGCTCGGCCAGGCACGCGAAATAGCCGCTGACTTCGGCAAGCGCCGCGCGCGATATGCCGGTTGAAAAACCCAGCGCGCGGGCTCGTTCGTCAATCTCCTCGGTGGCCGGAAGCGACGCGCCGTTGGCCAGCGGCTCGCTCGCCGTGTAGCCGTAGCGAAAACCGTGGCGCATCGCCACCTCGTGCACGAGCGGCGCCAAGACCCGACAGGCAATGCGTGTGCAACTGCAGCGGAGCCTGCCCGGCGGCTGCGACGATCGCCGGGAACAGCGTCTCGGCGCGTGCTGGCGTGAGCAGGCCGGTCGGGTCCTTGATCGCGATGAAATCGGCGCGCATCGCGACCAGCTCCCGTGTGCGCTCGACGTAGTACGTCGTCGGTGTGCACGGGCGACAAGGTGTAGACCATCATCGCGTTGACTTTCATGCCGCAGCGGTGCGCCGATCTCACCGACGACTCGACATTGCGCATGTCGTTCAGCGCGTCGTAAACCGTCAGCACCTTCAGGCCGCGCCGCGCGAGCACTTCGGAGTTGAGCTCGACCACGTCGTCGGCAAACAGCTCGAAGGTGTAGAGGCTCTGGCCGCGCGTCAGGCCGTCGCAGGGCGTGGCCAGGCGTTCGCACAGCAGCTCGACACGCTGCCACGGGTTTTCGTGCAGGAAACGCACCTGTACGTCGAACACCGCGCCACCAAGGATGTTGATGTAGTCGTAGCCGACGCGGTCGATGCGCGACAACACTGGAGTCATCATTGCCGTGGTCATGCGGGTGGACCACAGGCACTGGTGCGCGTCGCGCAGAGTCACGTCGATCAGGCCGTAGTGCTTGTCCGAGCTCATTGCGCTCGACTCCCGATGAACCCTTCGACGAACCGCGTGTGCACCGTCCCGCGCTGGAACGCTTCGCTGTCGATCAACGAAGCCAGAAACGCCGCGGTCGTGTGCACGCCTTCGATGCGCAACTCGGCGAGCGCGCGGCGCATGCGCTGCAGCGCCTCCTTGCGGTCACGCCCGAAACAGATCAGCTTGGCGATCAGCGAATCGTAGTTCGGCGGGATGCAATAGCCGCGATACAGGTGCGAGTCGATGCGCACCCCCGGGCCGCCCGGCCAGTGCAGATCGGTCACGACGCCGGGCGACGGCGCAAAGCCGTTGTTCGGGTCTTCGGCGTTGATGCGGCACTCGATCGCGTGGCCTTGCGCCTGTACGTCTTGCTGGCGCATCGACAAGGGTTCACCTGAAGCGATGCGAATCTGCTCTTTCACGATGTCGATGCCTGTCGTGCACTCGGTCACCGGATGCTCGACCTGGATGCGCGTGTTCATTTCCATGAAGTAGAACGCTTCGCGCGCCGGATCGACGATGCATTCCACCGTGCCCGCGCTGCGATAGCCCACGTGCCGGCACAGGCGCAGCGCCGCGTCGCCCATCGCGGCGCGCAAGGCTGGCGGCAGGTTCGGCGCCGGCCCTTCCTCGACGAGCTTCTGGTTGCGGCGCTGCGACGAGCAGTCGCGCTCGCCCAGATTGAGCACGTTGATGCCGTCGGATAGCACCTGCACTTCGACGTGACGAATCTCGGTCAGATATCTTTCGAGATAGATCGCAGCGTCGCCGAACGCCGCCAACGCCTCCTGCGAGGCGTTCTGAAAGTGCTCGGCCAGATCCTCGGCACGGTCCACGACCCGCATGCCACGCCCTCCTCCACCGGCCACCGCCTTCAAGATCACGGGGTAACCGAGCGTCGCCGCCACGTCGAGCGCGGCTCGCGCATCGGCCACTGGTCCGGTGGAGCCGGGCGTGACCGGAACGCCCGCCTCGCGTGCGACGGTGCGGGCGCGGGCCTTGTCGCCCATCGTCGCGATCGCCTCGGCGCTCGGCCCGACGAAACTGACGCCCTCGCGCTCGCACAGCCTCGCGAAGACGGCGTTTTCCGCCAAGAAGCCGTAGCCGGGGTGGATGGCGTCAGCCCGCAGCGCCAACGCGGCTTCAACGATGCGTTCGCCGCGCAGATAACTTTCAGAAGCGCGTGCCGGGCCGATGCACACCGCGGTGTCGGCCATGCGCACCGCGAGCGATTCGCGGTCTGCCTCGGAATACACCTGCACCGTCTGAATGCCCAACTCCCGGCACGCGCGCTGAATGCGCACCGCGATCTCGCCGCGGTTGGCGATCAGCAGGCGCCGGATCGGGCGTGCCGGCTGCGCTTGGCGGTTCATTCGCGAGCCTGGATCAATCGTTCGCTCATGCCAGCGTGATCACGAACAGTTCCTGTGCCGCTTCAACGGTCTGCCCGTCGCTCACCAGAATTTCGCTCACGACTCCGGCCTGTCCCGCGTTGATGGCGTTCATCAGCTTCATCACCTCGACGATGCACACCTGGTCCGACGCGCTGACCTGCTGGCCCGCGCTCGACAAAGGGCGCCGCGCCGGGCTGCGGTGCGTGGTACACGGTGCCGACCATCGGCGCGCATACGACGTGTACGCCCGGTCGGGCACGCGTGGTGCGCGAAACGGCGGCAATGTCCGAGGATGCCGGCGCTCGAGTCGCCGTCGGCGCGGACGGCGGTGCTTGTGGCTTCGGTGATTCAACCGGCGTTGGCGGCTGTCCCAACGCCACTGTCGGGGAGACCGCCTGCGTGCCGCCGGGCCCCACCGGGCCGCGCCGCAACTCGATCTCGAGATCGCCGCTGCGCACGCGGATCTCGCTGAAGTTGGACGACGCCTTGATCAGCTCGATCAGCTCGAGCACGTCGCGAAACTCGATCTCTTTGGCCACCTTGTTCCCTGCGTTTGTCGTCAGCTCGAAAGCCAGGACCAGAATTTCGATTAACGAAATTCTGTGCCCGGTCATCGAAATTTGAGCACGCTTTGCACGGGGACGCAATAATGAAAGCCCGAAGCCTTCGCGGCGACGGGATCGGGTCGTTCGGCGCCAGATGAGTGCGCCGCGCGGCCGACACGAGGAGCATGCATGAGCGAACCTGTGATCATCACCGTGGCCATCACGGGCGCGTTGCCGCGCAAGAAGGACAGCTTTGCCGTACCCGTAACGCCGTCGCAGCAGATCGAATCGACCCATGAGGCGTTCGAGGCCGGCGCCTCGCTGGTGCACATTCATGTGCGCAACCCGGACGAGTCGCCCAGCTCCGACCCGGACCTGTATGGCCAGGTGCAGGAGGGCGTGCGCAAGCACTGCCCGGGAATGATCGTCCAGTTTTCCACCGGAGGGCGTGGCCGCGACCAGGCCGCGCGCGGTGCGATGCTGAGCCTGCGGCCCGACATGGCGTCGCTCGCCACCGGCTCGGTGAACTTCCCGACCAATGTCTACGAAAACCCACCCGACTTCGTGGAAGGGCTGGCGCGCTCGATGCTCGAGTTCGACATCAAGCCCGAGATCGAAGTGTTCGACCTCGCGATGCTCTACAACGCGGTGCAGTTGCAGAAGAAGGGGCTGTTGAAGCCGGAGCTGCACGTTCAATTCGTGCTCGGCATCCAGAACGCGCTGCCCGCGCGGCGCTCGGTGTTCGACTTCCTGCGCGCGGAGTTGAAAGAGCTACTGCCCCGCGCCACCTGGGTCGCGGCGGGCACCGGCCGCGCGCAGTGGGAGGTCAATCAATGGTGTCTGGCCACCGGCGGCCACTGCCGCACCGGCCTGGAAGACAATCTGCGCTTCGACGCGAGCCGTTTGGCCGCGAGCAATGCCGAACTGGTGAAGAAGATCGTCGACGTGTGTGCCCAGCATGGCCGAACCCCGGCGACGCCGGCGCAGGCGCGGCGCATGCTCGGTTTGCGCGAAGTCGGCGCGCTGGCCGTCCACTGAGATGGCAGAGAGTTTGCAGGCAATGACGCTGCCAGATCGACTCGTGCAATGACAGCAGCCGCGTCGCCAGGCGGAGAAACGCCGCACCCGCGGCAGCCTCGCGTGATCGTCATCACCGGTGCGGCGCGTGGCATCGGGCGCTGCATCGCGCAGCACTTCCATGCAAATGGCGACACCGTGCTCATCACCGACATCGATCTCGCCGCGGCGCAGGCCTGCGCACGCGAGCTTGGCACCGCGAACCCTGCAATCCGCCTGGACGTTCGCAACGCCGCCGAGGTAGCGAGCGTGCTTCAGCGCATCGACGGGCAAATCGGCACGATCGACGTGCTCGTCAACAACGCCGGCCTGATGACACAAGGTGGCTTCGCCAACACCGGCGCTGCAGCGTTCGAAATCATGCTCCAGACCAACGTCACCGGCATCTTCAACTGTGTGCAAAGTGTGGCACCGCTGATGACCACGCGCGGGCGCGGCGCGATCATCAACCTGGCGTCGGTGTCCTCGGTGCGGGGCGGCGGCTCGGTGGGCAACGTCTGGTACGGCGCGACCAAGGCGGCGGTGGTCGCGATGACGGCAGGCTTGGCACGCGAGCTCGGGCCCCACGGCATTCGCGTCAATGCGATTTCACCGAGCGTCATCGAAACCGAGATGGTGCGCCCCTTCCTCACGCCGCCCGTGCGCGAGCGCGTGATGACGCGTTTTCCTCTCGCGCGGCTGGCGACGGTGGAAGACGTGGCGCGCATGGCGCTGTTCCTCGCGTCCGACGACGCGGCGTTCGTCACCGGCCAGAACATCGCGGTGGACGGTGGGTTCCTGACGAATTGACCGTGCGATGGCAGCGCTTGCCGTCACCGGCTATTCCTGGCCGACGCTCGCCTTCGCCATGCTCGTCGTGTTCGGCGCGGGCATCGTGCGCGGCTTTGCGGGCTTCGGTTTTTCGGCGCTGTGCGTCGCCGCGTTGACGGTGGTCGTTCCACCCGCACAGGTGGTGCCGCCGATCTTCGTGCTGGAGGTGCTGGCAAGCGTGTCGCTGCTGCGCGGCGCTTGGCCGGCGGCCGACTGGCGCTGGCTCAGTTGGCTGGTGCTCGGCAATGTGCTGTTCATTCCAGTGGGCATCGCAATGCTTGCCTTCGTTCCCGAAATGCCGCTGCGGCTGGTGATCGGTGCGTTGTTGCTGCTGGCAGCGGCGCTGCTGCGTGGCGGCTTCAGCCTCGCGCTCGCGCCGACGGCCGGCATGCGCCTCGCGACCGGAGTCGTGTCGGGCTTCGTCAACGGTGTCGCGGCCATCGGCGGCATTGCGGTCGCGGTATTGCTCAGCACCTCGCAGATGGCGCCGGCAACGATGCGCGCGACGATGATCGTGATGTTCCTGTTCACCGACCTGTACGCGCTGGCCTGCGCCGGCGTCCTGTCCGCCGGCGGCGCAGCCGGAACCGCGCTGCTCGGCGCCGACACGCTGCGCTGGGCGCTGTGGCTGACGCCGGCAATGCTCGCCGGCATCTGGTTCGGCCAGCGATCGTTCGTGGGCGTTTCGCCGGAGCAATTTCGCCGCCATGTGCTGAACCTGCTGATCCTGATCGCGTCGATCAGTGTGTTGCGGGCGCTGGTGGCGCTGGTCTGACTGCGCTACGCGGTTCAGTCGCTAAACTGCTCCGGCCCTTCGCTCAATCCTCACCCGCCCTCGCCCGGCGGCATGACACGATGCAGCCGATCTCACCCGCCCTGCGCTCCGAACTGGCGCCCACCGGCACGCTTCGCGTCGGTCTCAACCTGTCGAACTTTCTGCTCGTCAACGCAGGTTCCGGCGATACCGAGCCGAAAGGCATCGCGCCCGACATCGGCCGTGAGCTGGCCCGGCGCCTCGGCGTTCCGGTGGCCTTCGTCAAGTACCCGTCGCCGGGCGATCTGGCTGCGGCAGCTTCCAGCGGCGCCTGGGACGTGGGCCTGATCGGTGCCGATCCGCTGCGCGCCGGCGAAATCGCATTCACGAGTGCATACCTGGAAATCGAGGCAAGCTATCTGGTGATGGCCGGCTCGCCGATCCGCGCGATCGACGAGGTCGACCGCCCCGGCATCCGCATTGCCGTCGGCGACAAGACAGCCTACGACATGTACCTGCGGCGCACGCTCAAACACGCGACTCTGGTGCGCGCTGCAGGGCTCGAAGCGTCTTACCAATTGTTCGTCAATGAGCAACTCGATGCGCTCGCCGGCCTGCGCCCGCGCCTGTTGCAAGACCAGGCCAAGCACCCGGGCTCGCGAATCCTCGACGGCAGCTTCACGCGCATTCAGCAGGCGATCGGCACGCCGCGGCAACGCGAAGCCGGCGCAGCGTACCTCCAGGAGTTCGTGAATCACATCAAGACAGGCCTCGTCGCCGAACTGATCGCCCGGCACGCGGTGCAAGGCGTCAACGTCGCCGCCCAGGGATGACGCCGCAGTTTGACTACGTGGTGGTCGGCGCGGGTTCGGCCGGCTGCGTGCTCGCGGCAAGACTGAGCGAAGACCCGACGGTGCGCGTGCTGCTGCTCGAGGCTGGGCCGCCCGACCGCTCGCCCTGGATTCACCTGCCCATCGGCTACGGCAAGACGATGTGGAGCAAGAAGTACAACTGGTGTTTCCACACCGACCCCGACCCGAACATGAACGGCCGGCGCATCTACTGGCCACGCGGCAAGACGCTCGGCGGTTCGAGTTCGATCAACGGGCTGATCTACATCCGCGGCCAGCGCGAAGACTTCGACCACTGGGCGGAGCTGGGCAACCCCGGCTGGGGCTTCGACGACGTGCTGCCCTACTTCATCAAGGCGGAAGGCAACGCTCGCGGCGCGTCGGCGTGGCATGGCGCCGACGGGCCGTTGAAGGTGGCCGACATCGGCGAGCGGCATGAATTGATCGAGGCTTTCATCGAAGGCGCGCAGTCCATCGGCGTGCCGCGCAACGATGATTTCAACGGCGCCAGCCAGGAAGGCGCGGGCTACTTCCAGCTCAACACGCACCAAGGCCTTCGGGTCAGCGCCGCCAAGGCATATTTGCGGCCGGCGCGCGGACGCAGCAATTTGCGTGTCGAGACCGGCGCCCATGCCACGGGCGTCATCCTGAACGGGCGGCGTGCGGTCGGGGTTCGCTATCACGCAAGACGGCACGATCAAGACCGCGTTTTGCAACGCCGAGGTGCTGCTCGCGGCCGGCGCGATCCAGTCACCGCAACTGCTGCAGCTCTCGGGCATCGGGCCCGCGGCGCTGCTCGCCGAGCGCGGCATTCCAGTCGTGGCCGACCTTCCCGGCGTCGGCGAGAACCTGCAAGACCATTTGCAGATGCGCCTTAGCTTCGAGTGCACGAAGCCGATCACGACGAACGACCAGCTCAACTCGTGGGCCGGCAAGATCGACATTGCGATGCAGTGGCTGGGTTCGCGCAGCGGCCCGCTCGCGGTGGGAATCAACCAGGGCGGCTGCTTCATGCGCGCGCTCGAAGACGGGAACGGTGCCAAAGTCGCCGACCGCCCCGACATCCAGTTCCACGTGGCCACGCTTGTCGGCCGACATGGCCGGCGGCAAGGTGCATCCGTACTCGGGTTTCACGATGTCGGTCTGCCAGCTGCGCCCCGAGTCGCGTGGCCACATCCGCATTCGCAGCAAAAATCCTTTCGAGCCGCCCGAGATGCAGCCGAACTATCTGGCGACCGACCTGGACCGCCGCACCGCCGTCGCCGCCGTGAAAGCCGCGCGCGCGATCGCCGCGGCACCCGCGATGCGCCCCTATGTGAACCGCGAAGTCAAACCCGGAGCTGACGCGCACGACGACGCTGCATTGCTGGACTTCTGCAGGAACAACGGCGCGACGATCTTCCACCCCAGCGGCACCTGCAAGATGGGCAACGATCCGTTGTCCGTGCTCGACGCCCGGTTGCGGGTGCATGGCGTCGAACGCCTGCGCGTCATCGACTGCTCGGCCATGCCCACGCTGGTCTCGGGCAACACCCATGCCGCAGCGGTGATGATGGCGGAGAAGGCGGTGGACCTGATTCGCGAGGCTTGACGGATTGGTGAAACCTGGCACGTGTCCGCAGCGTTGCCCGTGCGCCGCCTACCGGTCTTCGAAGTGCATGCCCTCGAAACCGGCGAACAGTTCCAGTTCCTCATTCACCTTGCCCACGGCGTAGCAGAACCACGCCGCGATGGCAATCGCGGAGACGCCCGCCAGGGCAACGGCCAACCACCCGAGGAGGTTCATGAGGGTTTGCCGGTCACTTCTTGGGTTTGTCGACTTCGTGCCCGATGACGCCGCCGATGGCTGCGCCGCCGACCGTGCCTACCGCGCTGCCTCCCGTCAGGATGGCGCCGCCGACGGCGCCGACTCCGGCGCCGACGGCGGTGTTCTTGTCCTGATTCGACATCCCGGCGCAGGCGCCCAGCAGGCTGAGCAGGATGGCCGCGCCGACGGTGTTGAAAGCGAGTCGTTGATTCGTGTTCATGGCAGTGTTCTCATGGTTGAAAAATCGTGGTCCGGCTTCGAAGCGCGCCGTGCGCGGGATGGGTCAGGCGCGTGGCTCACCGGCTCGGTTGACGGTCACGGTGGCTCCGGGCGGCGTGGTCATCTGCATGTGATGCTCCTGGCCGCGGAAGCTGTAGGTCACGTCCCAGTAGTCGGGTCGGGCCGAGTTGGGTACGCTGGCGCAGCGCTGCACGTCGCGGCTGTGCCCTTGATCCGAGCCGTTGCGTCCGACGTTGGCGCCGATCACTCCACCCGCGACCGCGCCGCCGACAGTGGCCAGGTCCTTGCCGGTGCCGCCGCCGACCTGGTGACCCAGGACTCCGCCGATGATGGCGCCGACGAGCGCGCCCGGCACGTTGGCAGCGCCACGGCCCTGCGAGACCTGCTCGCGCTCGACCCAGCAGCGCTGTTGATCCTGACCGAGCACGGCGCGCACCGAGGTGATGTCGGCCTGGTACAGCCGTTCGTTGTTGCGCCTGCGGTTGTCGTAGACCGGCGTCGGGGCCGGCGCGTAGCGGTCATCATTGACGCGTGAATTGCGGCTCACGGTTCGAAGCGACGACACGCGGTCGTTCATGCCCATCGCGGCGAGCGACGGATATCTGCCGGGACGCAACACGACGCAGCGGCCATCGAAGCGCGGGCCTTCGCAAACCTCCCAGCGGCCATTCATCACCACGGCCGACGACGCGCGGTCGTTGAGGCCGCGACGCTGCAAATTGTCGACCTGCTTTTCAGTCGTGAACGACCGGCCTTCGAAGCCTTCATGCTCGTAGAAGGTGACTTGTGCGACGGCTTGCGCGGCGACGGTCAGCGCGGTCAACGCCAACGCGCTTTTCAGGAATGAATTCATCTCTACTCTCCGGGATTGGGGTTGCGTGTCGCCCGCGGCGGATGAGGACGCGGTACTCGAGGAGCTCACTTTGCGCTGCCCAGGCCGAAGTTCACAGCGGACGGCGCCGCCTGTCTCCGTAGTTGATGTCCTACGCACCCCCTGGGCGTTGCCGCGTGGTGCCACGGGGGTGCGCATCGACCCTCATGTAGGAATCGTCTGACACCACACCACACCCCGCCCCGACAGCGCGCCCCGGGTTTTGCAGGCACACTCGGCCACCCGACCTCTCCCACTTCCCGCCGTTGCACGCCCATGCCTGCGCTCAAAACCTACATCGTCGAAGACAGCCCCCTGATTCGGGAGAATCTGATCGCGACGCTGGAAGAACTCGTTCCGGTGAACGTGGTCGGAACGGCGGACGACGAGTCGACGGCGCTGACATGGCTCGCCAAGCCGAGCAATGAATTCGACCTGGTAATCGTCGACATCTTTCTGCGCACTGGCTCCGGCCTGGGCGTGCTCAAGGCCGCCAAAGACATGACGCATCGGCACAAGACCGTGGTGTTGAGCAACTTCGCGACCCCGGACATGCGGCGCAAATGCCTCGAACTGGGCGCGGACCGCGTGTTCGACAAGTCCAACGACATCGACGCGCTGATCCAGTACTGCGGCCGGCTCGCCGACGGCCAGGGCGTCGACAGCGGCCAGAGCGTCCTGGTGTGACCCGGCCTATTGAACGGCCTACTGAATCAACCCGTTCTTCAGCGCGTAGTAGGTCAGGTCGCTGTTCGATTCGAGTTTCATCTTCTCCATCACCCGGGTACGGTAGGTGCTGACGGTCTTCACGCTGAGCGACATGCTTTCGGCCATGTGGCCGATGGTCTCGCCCTTGGCCAGGCGCAGAAACACCTGCAATTCGCGTTCGGACAGAAGCTCGTGAAGCGCATGGTCGCCGCCCCCGCTCAGCCCGTCGGCCAGGCGCTCGGCTACTGCGGCGGTGATGTACTTTCGGCCGCGGTACACAGTGCGGATCGCCTTGACGATCTCCTCAGGGTCGCAATCCTTGTTGAGGTAGCCGCTCGCGCCCTGGCGCAGCAACGTGGTCGCGTAATGCTGTTCCGGGAACCCGCTCAGGATCAGCACCGGCAGATCGGGTGCGCGCGCCTTGATCGCCGCCAGCGCGTCGACACCGCTCTGGTCGGGCATCGCAATGTCCATCACGATCACATCGACCTCGCCCGCGCGCACAATGTCGAGCGCCTCGCGGCCGGAGGCCGCTTCGGCGACGACCCTGAAATCGACCTGGTCGGCGAAGAACTGGCGCAGTCCGGCGCGCACCATGGCATGGTCGTCGACGATGGCAATTCGAATCATGATTCGGTGGCGTAGCGTGTCGCATCTTCCCACTTTCTGGACGCGGGGTTCCATGATCGACGTTGTCATGGTCGTCCGGCGCAGCCCGATCGTCTTTCCGCTGGCGTGCGTTGCCGCGGTGGCCATGCTGTTCGTCA
The DNA here is from genome assembly GCA_963791595.1 of uncultured beta proteobacterium. Taxonomy (GTDB): domain Bacteria; phylum Pseudomonadota; class Gammaproteobacteria; order Burkholderiales; family Burkholderiaceae_C; genus JAEMQF01. The sequence continues at coordinate 12,628 of CAWBTF010000003.1, forward strand.
GCGAAGGCTCGTATTGGCAATCGGTCGGCACGCTCGACCGGCTGCGGGTTATCCAGGAGTCGCGCTCGAAGATTCAGGGCCTGGCCCAGGGCATCCTGGACGCCGAGAGCGGGCAGCGCGGCTACTTGCTGACGGCCCGCAAGGAGTACCTCGTGCCCTACGCCAAGGCGCGCGAGACGATCTCCGGATCGCTCGAGTTCCTGCACAGCTACTACGACGCCGACCCGAAGACCCGGCAGGCGCTGGGCAAGCTGCATGCGTTGACGACGACCCGGCTGTCCGAACTCGCCGAGACGATCCGCCTGTACGACGAGGGCAAGATCGACGCGGCGAAAGAACTCGTGTTGAGCGACATCGGCAAGGAAAAGATGGAGGCGCTTCGAGCCCTCAGCGCCGAACTGCTGGCCAGCGAAACGCTGAACGTCGAGGAAAGCCGAAGCGACATCTACCAAACGCTGATGCTCAGCCGCATCGGCATGGCCGCATTGAGCGCGGTCGGCCTGCTCGCGCTGTTCCTGTTCCTGCGCCAGGCGAGCGCTGTCGAAAAACACGAGCAGGAACTGAAACGCACGGTGCAGGCCGAACGCGACGGCCTGGAGGTCAATGTCGCCGAACGCACCGCGCAACTGACCGAACTGACGCACCACCTGCAAAACGCACGCGAAGACGAGCGCAACCGCCTGGCGCGCAACCTGCATGACGAGCTGGGCGCGCTGCTCACCTCGGCCAAGCTGGATGCGGCGCGAATCAAGTCGCGCCTGGCCGGCACCGCTCCCGAGGTGCTGGAGCGCCTCGCCCACCTCGTGGAATCGCTGAACGGCAGCATCGCCCTCGGGCGGCGCATCATCGAAGACCTGCGCCCGTCGACGCTGAGCAACCTGGGACTGGTGGCCACGCTCGAGATCCTGGCGCGCGAGTTCAAGCAAGCTTCGGGAGTCGAAGTGCACTGCGCGCTGCAGCCCGTGAATCTCGAGCCCAGCACCGAGCTCGTGGTCTACCGCCTGGTGCAGGAGGCCATCACCAACATCAGCAAGTACGCCAAGGCGCGCAATGTCTGGTTGAGCCTGGGCGAACGCAGTGACGAGGTCGAAGTTTCCGTTCGCGACGACGGTGTCGGTTTCGACACCGGCGCGCAGCCGCGTTCGGCCTACGGCCTGACGGGCATGCGCTTTCGCGTCGAGTCCGAAGGCGGCAGCTTCGCCGTGGTGGCAGCGCCGGGATCAGGCACGATGATTCAAGTGACGTTACCGCAGGCGCAGGCGCAATCGCCTGAGACGGTGACCCGAAGCCCGACAGGCAATGGCCCGCTCGGCATGCATGACACCCAGCCCGCCCAGGCGCACGCAGCCAAGCAGGGGTAGTTGATGCGGCCGGCGCTGGTCGCGACGGCGTCGGCGTTTTCCTACGGCGGTTTGCTGACTCGCCCGACACGGCCTCGGCGGCGCTGCCTATCGCGCCGGCCGCAACCACCCAGCACACTTGAAACGTCGCAGCGAATCAGGTTGCGTGCCCCTTCACAACACGGGCCAGAGTCGCCCGAGCCAATAGGAGATCCGTCATGCTGCACTATGCCGTCGTGTTCTTTGTCATCGCCCTGATCGCCGCGATGTTCGGCTTCGGCGGCATTGCCGCCAGCGCCGTGGGCATCGGCAAGATCCTGTTCATCGTGTTCGCCATCCTGGCCGTGGCCAGCTTCCTGTTCGGCCTCGTCAGTAGGAGCTGAGCGCCGGCTCCCCAGCGCCCTGCTCCCACCCTGCCCCCTCAACACGCTCGTCTTCAAGGAAATCCAAACATGACCACGACCCAAGTCGAAGTTCAAGGCAACGGCCTCGCCGACCAGGCTGCCGAGTCGGCCGACCATGCCATCAAGGCGACGCAGCGCGTCGCGAACGATTCGCTGAATCGTCTGGCGGGAACCGTGCAGGACCTGCGCCACCAGGCCGCGCCGTTGCTCAATCGCGTCAGTGCCCAGGCCGGCGATCTGGCGCAGCGCGGCGTTGACGCAGTGCGCGACACGTCGCAACAACTGCGCGACCGGGCGCTGCGCGCCTCCGATGGCACGGTGAACTACGTCCGCGACGAACCGGTCAAGGCGATGCTGATCGCCGCCGCGACAGGCGCCGCGCTGATGGCACTGATCGGGCTGATGTCGCGCAAGCGTCACTGAAGAGCCTGAGAGCGCCCCCCGGCGGACGACCACGTCGTCCGCCGGGGAACTGAGTAGCCCGGCAAAGCCGGATCTACTCAGGAGCCGCGGCAGCAGGAGTTCGCCGCGTCGCATGCCGACCCCTGTTCATCGCCTTCGAAACGCGCAAACCCTGCAGTCGTCGCTTGCCATGATCCACCCCTTGCTTCACCTGCTCGCCACGCGGCCCCAGCTTCTGGCCGACCACGCCGAGGCCTATGCCGGCTTGTTGGGCACTGAACTCGCCGACGCTTCCCTGGTCTGGAAGCGCCGCGCGCTGCTCAGCGCGGTGGCGCTGTGCAGCCTGGGGGTTTCGGCAGTTCTGGCCGGTGTGGCGTTGATGCTGTGGGCGGTTAATCCCCCGGCGCAAATTCAGGCCCCATGGGCCCTGCTGGCCGCGCCGCTGCTGCCCGCCGGCGCCGCGCTGGCGTGCCTGCTCGCGGCGCGTGCCGACGCCGGCTGCGGCGCCTTCGACCAGGTGCGGCGCCAGATCAAGGCTGACTTCACGATGCTGCGCGAAGTGAGCGCGGGATGAGTGCCGTGCCGTGGACGCCAAGCGCCATGTCCGTGCCTCCCAGCGCCGCGGTGCTCCCGGCGAACGCCGCGATCCTGGTCTGCGCCGACCGACTGCGGCTGTCGCGCGAGCGCCTGCGCCAGGCCTTGATCGACACCGCGGGGCGTGGCGAAACGGCGCCCGCTCCCGATGCGCCAGGGTTCGCCGCGAGCTGGCTCGGCCGCCTGAAAGACATTCCCGGCGCGGCCCTGGTGGTCGAGGCGTTCCAGGCTTGGTGGCGATCGCATCCGCTGCGCATCGCGACGCTGGTGGGAAACGACGCCTTGCGCGCCGTGCTGCAACCGCTGGCGCGGCGCCATCCGATCGCACTCGCGCTGGGCGCGGCACTGCTCGGTGGCGTATTCGTCTGGAGCCGCCCCTGGCGCTGGCTGCTCAAGCCGGCGCTGCTCGCCGGGCTGCTGCCGCAACTCCTGGCCAAGGCGGCCTCACAGGTGCCCTTGCAGTCGTGGATGGCGCTGCTGACGGCGCTCAGCCAGCAGCCGCCCTCAGCCACAACGAACCTCCCGCCTGAAGCGCCAGATGCGCTGCGCCGGTCGGGGGCGCCTCATGCATCGGCATCGGCATCGGCGTCGAAGAACGCTTAGCCGACGCGCTGCCGCTTGGCGCGGTGCATCGCCGCGTCGGCACGATTCAGCAGCTCAGCGCCCGTGTCGCCGTCATTGGGCCAGCGTGCGCGGCAACCGCCTCGAGCAGGTCGGTGCGGGCCTGGGCGAGATCGACCCGCCGGAGAAGTACGTCGAACGCCTCGTCGCCGGAGCGCTCGTCGTGCTCCTGGTCGGCGCTTGAGCGCCTGCGGCCCGGCCCACGTGGGGCCGCAAAACGCAGTGCGGTGCGGCCTTGGCAGGGGCCGCACGGCTCACACGCGGTAGAGCTGGCCGCCTTCGATCTTCACCCGGTCACCGACGCGCAGATCGTCGATGCGCCGGTAGTCGAAATGGGCGAACGAGCCGTCGTCGAAACGCACGCTGACGCGGTAGGTGTCGCCTTCGTTCTTGTTGCGCGCCTCCATGCTGTTGCCCACCACCGCTCCGCCCACCACGCCCGCACCGGTGGCCACGGCACGCCCGGTGCCGCTGCCGATCTGGTTGCCGACCACGCCGCCGATCACCGCACCGAGCAGCGCGCCGCCGCCGGCTGGGCGCGCCGCGACCGGCACCACTTCGATGCCGCTGACGTTGCCGTACTGGCGCCCGTTGTTGACCACGCCGCCGGGCGCGCTGCCGATCGACTCTTGGCGCGGAGGATTGGACGTGCACGCCGCGCCCAGCGCGAGTGCGGAGATTGAACCCAGGAGGACGAGTTTTCGGATGAACATGGCGATTCTCTTTCAATGGGATGTTGGCGCGGCAACCGACAGGGTTGCCCGCCGCTCACTGTGGGGTCGCAGCGCGGCAGCGGCAATCGGCCTGGCCCACGTTGCGTTGTAGTCTGGTCGAGGCGGCAAGAGTAGGTCGGCGCCTACGCCGCCCCGGGCGACGATTCCATCAAGGCCGCGTCTCGTGTTTCGGCGCCGCCACCGACCCTGCGTAGAACACGTTGCACTCGCCCCCGGGAAGCAGTCGTCGCCCTTTTTGCAGCAGCCGCAGCGCAGGCCCGGTGAGTGTCGTGAGCAGGTTCGGCTTGTCGATCACGGGCTCGCTGAAGGTGCCGCGGATCTCTTGCCGTACTTTGACGCAGCCTTTCGCGTCGACCAGCGCCATGGTCACACCGTCGAACCGGTTGTTGACGAGATCGAGCCCGCCGTGCAGAGCGATCCGGTTCTCCTTCGTCGCCATCGCCACGTCCTGCGCGTGCGCCACGCCGTGCTCGACCTTCCATTCGGACACGAGCATGCGGATCTCGGTGTTGCCCGCCGATTCCTGCAAGGCCCCTGCGAAGTTGAAGCCCTTCGTGACCAGCAGGCCGAGCGGTCCGGCAAAGAAGACGGCGCCCGCATCGACGAGATTGAAGTTCTGGCTCGATTCGAACCGGGCAAACGCCTGATCCAGATCGCGACCACTCAGCACGAGATCCTTGCCGCGCAGCGAGAATTGCCCCTTCAGGCTCTGGCGCAGAGCTTTGAGCGTGCTGCCCTGCATCGAGAGCGCCGCAGAGAAATCCATCCGGCCCGCGGCGACCTTGCGCTGCGACAGGGTTCGGAAGAATTCCTCGATCGGGAATTGCTGAGCGGCGTAGTTCACCTGAAACAGCGGCGTGGCGCCGGAGAAGTCGGCCCGGATGGTTCCCGACCCGCGTGTGCCGAAGACCCGCGTCGTGACCGGCTTCAGGTCGAGGACCCCCTGCTTCGCGTCGACCGTGAACGCCACGTCGGACACCGTGAACCCGTCCATGCGCAGCTCGGCGCAGGAGAGTTCGGCGCCGAACGAGAGCAGCGTCATGAAGTCGGAGCGCTTGCCACCGGGCAGCCGCACGCGACGCGCTTCCATGCGGCAGGAACCGGCCTCGAAAGAAGCGTCGGACAGCTTGTCGGCGTAGACCAGCGCCACGTCGACCAGCGAGATCTGCGGCCAGTCCACGGCAGGCAGCGTCGCCGGCGCCGCCTTCGGTGTCGCGAAATTGAACTCGCCGTCGCGATCCCTTTCGATCGAGATCCGCAGCTGCTCGAGTGCGATCCTTTCGATCCGCACGTCACCCTTGAACAGCGGGAGAAGTTCGACACGAATGCTCGCCTGCTTGGCCGACGCGATCTGCGCGCCCCGGTTGCGGATGCGTATGTCTTCGAGCGTGACGAGCAAGCCCGGGAACAAGCCGAGCCCCGGGTCGGCGCCGATGCTGAACTCCATTGCGAGCGCTTGCGACGCGGCGGCCTCGATACGGGCCCTGTCGACGGTTGCGCCGACAAGCCAATACAACCCCACCCCCGCAGCGATCAGCAGGCCGACGAACCCGATCGCCGCATAGAGGATGACTCTGGATGATCTTGGCATTCGCCGCAGCCCAAGCCATGACCGCTGAACATGACCCCGGTTCGATTCTGCCAATCTACGCGCGCCACACGAAGCGGTCTGTGCGCCGCCGAACCAGAAGCTGCGACCGGTTTGACCAGGCGCAACAAAGAGCCCGGGCGTGGCGAGAATTTGACCACGCGCAACAAGGGTTGCGTGCAGGGCCGCTAGAAGGGGCGGTGCGTGATCTACCGTCAGCTTGCCGATGCCAGCCTGCGAAAACATCACGAGCAACCGGCTCCTCGCCGCGCTGCCCGAATCCGAGCGGCACCGCTGGCTGCCGCAACTCCCACCGGTGCGCTTGCCAGTCGGCCAGGTGCTGAACGAATCGGGATGCCAGCGCAGCCGAGAACGGGCACCCCGAGACAACCACCGCTGGTGCTGCGCACAGCGGCGGCTTCTGCATCCCGCCGTTGCGGCACGAGCAACGCGACGGGGTCATTCTCATCGCGACGTAGTTGGCCGCGCGCGTCACCTCCCAACACTGCGGCCCTTGCCCTTTTTCCCCCAGGAGCACTCCATGCATGCATTCCCGACATTCACGCTGGCGCTGGCCGGGCTGACCCTGGCCACTTCGGCACTCGCACAGGTCACGTTCTACGAAGGCGAGGGCTTCCAGGGGCGTTCCTTCACCACGCAGACCGCCGTGCGCGACTTTCAGCGCTTCGGATTCAATGACCGCGCCTCGTCGGTCGTCGTGAGCAGCGCTCGTTGGGAGGTCTGCCAGGACGTTGCATTCAAGGGCCGCTGCGTCGTGCTGCGCCCGGGCCAGTACCCCTCGCTCGCGGCGATGGGCCTGAATGACCGCGTGTCTTCGGTGCGCACGGTCGGCCGCAACGCGCGCGTCGACGACGGCCGCTATGCACCGCCTCCGGTGGTGGCAAGGGACTACCGGCGCCGTGGCGGCGAGAGGCTGTACGAAGCGCCGGTCACGTCGGTGCGCGCCGTCGTCGGACCGCCCGAACAGCGCTGCTGGATCGAGCGCGAACAGGTCGTCCAGGAACGCGACGACTCGCGGGTTCCCGGCGCGATTTTCGGAGCCGTCATCGGTGGCATCCTGGGGCACCAGATCGGCGGCGGTACGGGCCGCGACCTTGCCACAGTGGGCGGCGCGGTGGCAGGCGCGGCCGTCGGGGCCAACGTCGGGCGGACCGGGTGGCTCGCAGACGGTCTCTCGCGACGTGCAGCGCTGCACCAGCGTGCCCAGCCGGGCGCACCCGGACTACTGGGATGTCACGTACAGCTTCCGCGGCAAGCAGCATCGCGTGCAACTCACCGCCCCGCCCGGACCGACCATCACCGTGAACCGCGACGGCGAGCCCAGAGGCTGAAGCCTCGAAGGAGAACAGAAATGCTCGAGACCCTTGCCATTGTCCTGGTGATCCTCTGGCTGTTGGGACTGGTGACTTCGACGACGATAGGCGGGCTGATTCACGCCCTGCTGGTCATCGCGGTCGTCGTCATTCTCATTCGGGTCATTCAGGGTCGCCGCCTGTAGCGATCCGCGCGCCGCGGTCGTGGCTCACAGCCAGTACGCCCAGGCACGCGCAAAGATTTCCTTGAGGCGCATCTCGAGCGGGCGGCGGCTGCCACTGCTCGAGCGTGATGGCGTCGGACGCGGCCAGGTCGGCGTCGAACATCGCCTGCAACTGGGCGCCGAACTCGGCCCCCAGGACGACGGCGTCGAGTTCGTGGTTGTGCAGGAAGCTCCGCCAGTCGAGGTTGGTCGAACCCACCGTGGCCCACACGCCGTCGATCAGCGCCGTCTTGGAGTGCAGGATCACGCCGCGCCGCTCGAACAGCTTCACGCCGGCGCTCAACAGCGGGTCGTAGAAGCCGCGCCCGGCGTGGAACACGAGCCAGGAGTCGGTCTGGCTGGGTAGGATCAGTTTCACGTCGACACCCCGCCCGGCTGCTGCACTGAGCGCGGCGAGCAACTGCGGGTCGGGAACGAAATAGGCATTCGTCAGGGACACGCTGGTCTCGGCGCTGGCGATCGCCGAGAGCAGCGTCGCATACATCGCGCTGAACGGTTCTTCGGGGGAGCTGCCGATCGCGCGCACCACCTCTTTGCCCACGCTCTCCAGGCGCGGGAAGTAGTTCTTTTCCGGCAGCGCGTCGCCCTTCTGGCTGTCCCAGGCGGCGAGAAACAGCTTCTGCAATTCCGCCACCACCGGGCCCTGCAACTGCAGGTCAGTGTCGCGCCATGCCGGGCCGGTGTCGCTGCCGTTTACGGCGCCTTCGGGGTTCTGTCGGGCCGCCGGTTTGCGCGAGCGCTGACTGAACGAGCCTCCCGAATACACGCTGCTGATGTTGATGCCGCCCAGGAACGCGGTGCGCCCGTCGACGATCAACAGCTTGCGGTGGTCGCGCTGGTTCCATTCCCAGTCTTTGCGCGCATCGAGCGGGTTTACTGGGTTGAATTCGAGCACTTTGATGCCGGCATTGAGCAGGCGCTCGAAGAACGCCGGCTCGGTGCCGAACGTGCCCACGCTGTCGCGGATCAGGTTCACCTGCACGCCTTCGCGCTGCTTGGCGATCAGCGCCTGCGCGAATCGGTGGCCGACGTCGTCATCCTCCATGATGTAGGTCTCCATGTTGATGTGGTCGCGCGCCGCTTCGATGGCGGCGAACATCGCGCGGTACGTGGCGGGCCCGTCCTTGAGCAGCACGACGCGGTTGCCGGTGGTCAGCGGGCGGCCGACGATCTCCTCTTCCAGCGCCAGATGCCGCTCGAAGATGCCGGTCTCTTTCGTCGTGCTCTTCAAGCGTTCGAGGACGGCCTTGCTCTGCGCCGCCGACAGCGGGCCGCGCGCGCCCTCCAACTGAGGCGCCGGGCGCGCTTGACGGCTCAGGCCGGGGTGGATCGTCGGCAGGCTGGTGCAGCCGGCCAAACAGACCGCTAACGCGACAGCAAAGCGGACCATGCTCAGCGCCCGGAGCTGACGAGCAGCGTCATAGGCGCCCCATCACGAGCAGCACGACGAGGACAAGCACGACCAGCCCCAGGCCGCCGCTCGGCCCATAGCCCCAACTCCTGCTGTGTCCCCAGGTCGGAATCGCTCCCACCAGCATCAGCAACAACACGATCAGCAGCAATGTTCCCAGGCTCATGGTCTTCTCCTCGAAGCCGCACGGCGCGGGCGCCGAATGCCGCCCGCGAACTGGCCGGTGCGGCGCGGTTCACCGCGCCCGGTCGGCTCACAGCGTAGGCGCTTGCGCCGGGCCGGTCAGTGCGATGGCGAACAGAGCGCTTGCGCGCCGAACGCCAACGCAAGATCGGCCTGCCCAAGGCGCCGGCCGTCACGACGTGGGAAGGCGAAGTCGGTGCGCCGCCCGTTTCCGGCGCCAGCTCGGGCCCGACCCGGCGGCGCTTCAATCGCCGAGCAGCTCGCCCACCGGCTTGAGGTCGTCGACGCGGTCGCACACGGCCTTGATCGCCATCAGGATCGGCACGCCCAGAAACAGACCCCACAGGCCCCACAGCCAGCCCCACGCGAGCACGCCGACGAACACCGCGACCGGGTTCATGCGGCTCGCCCGGCCCGTGAGCCATGGCGTGAGCAGATAGCCCTCGACGCTGTTGATCGCCATCGACGCGCCGCCGATCAGCAGCGCCATCTCGAAGTTGCCGAATTGCACGAAGCCCATCAGTGCCGACGCGCCGGTGACGACGATGTTGCCGAAATACGGGATGAAGTTGAGCACGAACGCCACCGCGCCCCAGACTGCGGCGCGCTCGACGCCGATCCACGCGAAGGCGAGCCACGTCGCGACACCGACGATGGCGCTCGTGAACACCTGCACCAGCAGATAGCGCTGGATCTGCTGGTCGACCTCGTCCAGCGCCTGCAACGTGAGCCGCTTCTGGCCGAACGTCGGGCCGGCGATTCTCACCACCTTGCGGCGGAACAGGTCTCCCGAGACGAGCAGAAAGAAGGTGATGAGCAGCACCACCGAGCCCTGCCCCAGCGCAGCCGCCAGGCCGAGCGTGCCGCTCCAGAGGTAGTCCTTCACGTTGAAGCGCGGCGGCTCGATCTGCACCTTCGTGACGCTGCGCCGCGGCGCTGCCGGCGGTGCCTTCGGCGGCGCGCTCCAGCTCGGCAGCCGCCTTCTGCACCGTGTCCAGGCTACTCGCCGGCCCGCCCTTGCCACCACGCAGACTGTCCAGGCCACGGCGCAACTTCTGGGCGGTTTCGGGCAGGGCCTGGACCATCACCGCCGCGTCGTCGCTCAGCGAGTAGGCGATCGAGCCGATGCCACCGAGCACGCTGCCCAGCACCAGGGCCGCGGCGAGGCTGCGCGGAATGCGCAGCGCCACCAGGCGATTGACGAGCGGCGTCAGCGCATAGCTGAACATCACGCCCAGCAGCAGCGGCACGAACACCGCGCTGGCCCAGTGCAGCATGAACAGGCCTCGCCAGCGTGGCGATCACGACCAGCGATGCGCTGCGCACATTGACCGGCGCGGGCCCGTGCAACAGCAAGGCCGGCGCGTCAACCTCCACGGCCTCTGCCGTGGCCACGGCGGCGCCCGGCTCGTCGATCGCGGGTGCGCGCGCGCCAGCCGGCCGGCGCCGAGCCGGTCGGTCAACGGCGCCCCGTGTCTTGCGCCGCGGCGGCGCGCTCGGGCGCGGGTCGGGCCGAGCGATTCATCGCGCCATCCTCGTGTCGACCGCGACGCTGGCGTCGGCGAGACTTGATTCGGTCTGCGCGGCTCGCATCGCACCGCGGTTCGGCGCGAGAGGCAGGTGCGACAGGCAGTCCTGGCGTCCGCCGGCGTCGAGCACGGCGTTGCAGCGCCAGGTCATGGCGGCGAGCGCGGCAGTGGCTTCACGTCGCATTGCGCCTTGCCGGCCGGCCTCGTTCACCTCGCTGACAAAGGCGAACAGCAGCGCCAGGATGCCGGCCGTGGCCAGGCCGGTGAGTACCAGCAGGCGCGCCCTTTCCGACAGGCCGCGCCACCACCAAAGCAGTCGCGCGAGCAGCCCGGCCAGGCCGGCACCCATCGGCATCCAGCGGCCCGGTTCGCCGCCGCTCGCCGGCGGGGCCGCTCCAGGACACGAGCGACGACGGCGCAAGTGCGGGCGGAGGATTCGACGACGCTGTTCATGATGGGTTCTCGTAGCGGACCGCGGAACATGTCTCCGATCGACGACACGGCTTCAGCCTAGGGGTGTGCCAGGCCGCAGCGCGTCGGGTCGCGCCGCGACTTCCTGTCGGACGACGCCGTGTCGGTGCGCCGCGGCGGCGCTGTCGGCACCGTCCTACGCAGGTTCCAGGCTGGGTCCGACCCGCCCTCAGCGGCACCGCCGATCGCCGTGCGCCGCGGCTCCCGCCACACTCGACGCAGCTTTGAAGGAAACCCCATGCGATACCGAGTGATCCTGTCATCGATGCTGCTCTGCGCGGCGGTCTCGGCCAGCGCCCAGGTCAGCATCGGCATCGCCGTTCCCGGGGTCAGCATCGGCATCAACGTGCCGGTCTACCCGACGCTCGTGCAGGTGCCCAACACGCCGGTCTACTACGCGCCGCGGCAGGACTCGAACTACTTCTTCTACGATGGCCTGTACTGGGTCTACCAAGGCGACAACTGGTACTCGAGCAGCTGGTACAACGGGCCGTGGGGCTTCGTCAGCCCGCACGCAGTGCCGCTGTACGTGCTGCGCGTTCCGGTGCGCTACTACCGCGACTCACCGGCCTACTTTCGCGGCTGGCGCGCCGACGCGCCGCCGCGCTGGGGTGACCACTGGGGCCGCGAATGGCAGGAGCGCCGGCGCGGCTGGGACCGTTGGGATCGCGCGGCATCGCCGCCGCCCGCGCCGCTGCCGACCTACCAGCGCAAGTTCCCGCACAGCCGCTATCCGGAAGCTCAGCAGCAGCACGACATCCGCAGCCAGAACTACCGCTACCAGCCGCGTGACCGCGACGTGCGCCGCCAGGACCAGGAGCATCGGGGCGCCGCGCCGCAGCAGCCGCAACGTGGCCCGAACGCGCAGGCGTCCGCCGTCCGCGACCGCAAGGATGGCAGAGACCGGCAAGGTGGCAACACCCGCGACGGGGAGCGCGGCGACAGCCGCGGAGAGAATCGCAGCCGCTGAGCCCGGACTCAGGGCGTTCTGAGGACGGCTGTGCCTGGCGAAGGGCCGATGCGTCTCGCATCGGCGCGGCCTGCAAGGGTGAGCCGGCGCGTCAATCGTCGGCGCCGAGACCGCTGGCCCACAGGTCAGCCGCGGCGGCATAGATCGATGCCCGCGGGTTCGACCGCGCGAAGCCGCGTTCGGCCAGCCGCAGCCAAGTCAAGGTGTCATGGTGACTGCCCGGGATGAGATCCCTCGATCGTTCTTCCAGCAGCCATGCGTGCACCCTGGCGTACCGCTGGGGATGCTGCCACTGCGTCCACGCCAGACCGACCAGGTCGCCATAGGCTTCCTCGCGGCGTGTCGCCTGCATGCCTTTGTAGGCGGCGCGCAGTTCGGGTTCGAGGCCGGCGGGTTCGTTGACGGTGAACCCTGCGGGCAAGCCGTACCAAGCGCCGTCGAGATAGCGCCGGCAGTGGCCCAGCTCGTGCGCCGCCATCAATTCGAGCGCCGCGTCGAGCAGGTCCGGCTCGAGGCGCTCGAGCGTCGCCTGCGCCTGCGCATTGCCGCGCATCGATAACACCAGCTTGCACCTGCCGTCGACAAACCCCAGGGCGAGCGGCGCAGCTCCCGGCGCGCTTTGCGGCTGCACGACGATGTCCAGCGGCACCCCGGTCTGCCGGGCAAATTCCACGACGGGCCACATGCCCTGCAGCCAGCGCGTTTCGGTGCGGTTCAGTTCCGCCGCTGCAGTGCCGCACGACACCAGCGCCACCGCCATCAATCCGAGGATGCCATGCCGCACGAGACGCCCCCTTGCCACGACCCCTGTCACGCCTCCAGATTCGCCCTTCTTGTGAGCGTCTCTTCGTCGCGCTGCGCCCACACTTGAGCGGGGCGCTGCGCCGCCGTGCGTTCGTGCACAAACATGCCCGGCCGAGGGGGCGGGCGCGGGTGGTGGGGCTGGGTTTCCGCGACTGATGGCGCTGATGCACGCGGCGATGAGCCGACAGATCGTACGCGATGGCGACTGGCTTCTTTCGCTGGCACGTTGCCGGCGGACGCGCGCGTCGCTGACTTCCGGAAGTTCTGGGCCGAACGCTTGCGCGAGCTCGACCTGCGCTCAGATCAGATTGAAGCGCTCGGCGAATTCAACAGGTGCGCGGCGGGTCCTCGTCGATCCGCGGTCAAGGATTCGTGCGTCGCGCCGGGTCAGCGCGGTGCGACCGCCGGGTAGCCTTGCGCGCGCCCCGGGTCGCCGCCCGGGTGGGCCGCGGATCGTCCAGGCTCGCAACGTGCGCGGGGCACCAGCTCAACAAGCACTCGCGAAGCGCCGTCAGGTCGCACGGCTTTTCGAGCACGGCGTCGAGGCCGAGGTTGCGCATGAACGCTGCGTCGCTGTCCAGCGCGCAGGAGGTGTACGCGACCACCGGCACCCGCGGCGACACATGTTCGTGCTCGAAGCGTCGAATTTGCGCCGTCGCGCCCAGGCCGTCGAGGACCGGCATTTGCAGGTCCATCAGGATCAGGTCGAAGGTTTCGCCGCACGCCAGGGCCACTGCCTCGGCGCCGTCGTTGGCCAGCACGGGCGTGACGTCGAACTGCCCGAGCTGCGCCAACGCGATCATCCGGTTCACCGGGGAATCGTCAACCACGAGCACACGCAGCGCTGGCCGGATCGGCGCCTCGGGCAGCGCCAGCTGCGGGCGGCGCACTGCGTTGCGCGAGGGATGTTCACTTGGAATCCGGCCCATGGTGACACCCCGAGGTGGATGGCGATTCACGTTTATAGGCACTTCATGCCGCACCGTCTGTGCGTTGGCGCACCCTCGCAGGCGATGCGCCGTGCGCCCGGCCGATCGGCGGGCAGTGCAACAGCGCCGAGCAGGTGCGCCGCCCGGCGGCGCAGCAGCCGCACGCCGCGCCTTCGAGGCCGTGGCGCTCGAGCACCGTGAGTGCCAACGCGCCAGCCGGTGGCACTGAGAACGGGCGCTTGCCGTCCCTGTCCGCGTTTGCGCTGAGGCAACACCCGGATCGCCCTGTGTTCGCCAACGCACATACGGCGCCACGCTGCGCGAGGATGATGTGAATTCGCCAATCAACCTCTTCAGGAGATCCACCATGACGCTTCGCACCACCATCGCCGCTGCCGTTGCCGCCGCCGCCCTCATACCATTCACCGGGCTGCGCCGTCACACGCGGCCAGGAAACCGTTGGTGCCTATGTCGACGACACGACGATCACGACCCAGATCAAGAGCCGCTTCGTTGAAAACAGACAGGTCGACGCCTCCAGCATCAGCGTCGAAACGCTCAATGGCACCGTCATGCTGTCGGGCTTCGCCAAGAACTCCACCGAGAAAGAAACCGCCGAGAGCATCGCGCGCAGGGTGAACGGCGTGAAGTCGGTGAAGAACGAAATTGCGGTTCGCCCTTGATCCTTCGCCTTGAGTGACACCATGAATTCGATCAAGATCGCAGCCATCGCGCTGATCGTGGCGGGTTTCCTCGGCCTGGCCTACGGAAGTTTCAGCTACACCAAGGAGACGCACACGGCCAAGGTCGGACCGATCGAGTTGTCGGTGAAGGACAAGCAGACCGTCAACGTTCCGGTGTGGGCGGGTGTCGGCGCGATCGTGCTGGGTGGCTTGCTGCTGGTCTTCGGAGGCCGCAAGAGCTGACCATACGGGACTCGCAGCGCGCCAAGGTGGCGGTGGCGCCACAGCCGACGCAAGCACAGCCCAGGGAATAGCCCAAGACACCGGTCATCGCGCCGCCGGCTCCGCTACAGCCTGGCAAAGCCGCCACCGTTGAGAAGGTGTTCATGTCTGGTCAGACGGAGGAACCGAGAAGCGCCGCGGAGCTGCGCCGACGTGCCGTGGCGCATCTCTCTGCAAGACGCTCTCGCCGCAAGACCCGCGGCACGTAGGAACGGGCCGACAGGCTAAGCGGCGCCCGCCGATTCCTGGAGCACCTGCGGCGCCGGATCATGGCAGCTCGAATTCGATTGCGAGAAGCCCATGACCGCTGCATCCAAAGCCAACGCCGACCCGCGCCAGAACCAGTTGCTCTGTGCACTTCTTGACACCGATTGGGCCTACTGGCTGCCGCAGCTCGAGCAAGTGGAGTTGCGCGCCGGGCAGGTGCTGCACGACACCGGCAGCACGCGGTCCCATCTGTACTTTCCGACCACGGCCGTCGTCTCGATGCTTTACCTGACGCTGGAGGGCCAATCCGCCGAGATCGCGGTGGTCGGCCATGACGGCGTCGTGGGCATCTCGTTGGTCATGGGCAGCGACAGCGCACTCAGCCAGGCCTTGGTCCACAGCAGTGGCCACGCCTACCGGCTGCGCGCCCAGGCCGTGAAAGCGGAAATCGGCCGATCCGGCCCGGTGTTCGCGATACTGCTGCGCTACACCCAGTCGCTGATCGCCCAGGTCACGCAGACCGCGGCGTGCAACCGCTTCCACTCGATCGAACAACAGTTCTCGCGACGCTTGTTGGTCGCCCTGGACCGGGCTTCGTCGAGACGAACTGGCGATGACTCAAGAAATGGCGGCCAACCTGCTCGGCGTGCGCCGCGAAGGCGTGACCGCGGCTGCGCTGAAGTTGCAGCAAGCCGGAGTCATCAGCTACAGCCGGGGCCGCATCTCGGTGCTCGACCGAACCCGCCTCGAGCACCACAGCTGCGAGTGTTATGCGGCGACGAAGAAGGAACATGCGAGGTTGCTGTACAGCTCGGCGCGCGTGTCGGCGCCCGCGACGCTTGAGGCGGCAATTCCCAGACTGGTGCGCCCCCCCGGCCGACGCCGGTCCACCCGGGCCTGCGCATGCGGGTCAGCACGCCGTGGCAGGCTGCGGCGGCCACACTTCAGGCGCGAGACTGAGGCTCGGCTGGGTCGCAAAGGCTCTGCGCGGGTGGCGTCGCACGGTGCGCGCCATCGCCGCCAACGGCGCGGCAGGCGTGGCGGCGGACGCATGGGGCTGAACCAGCCGGTTCCAGCCGTCACCGAGCCAGCTCGAATTCGGCGCCAAGGAGCTGACGTTTGCGCCCTGCCTGTCTGCCGCGTGGTGCCGGGGCGAGCTGACGCTCGAGCGCGAGGCGCACACGATGCGCTTTGTGCTCGTGCGCTGCGCCAGTCTCGAAGCGCTGCGGACCTCGCCGCTTTGGCGTGGGCTCTCGGGCGCGGTGTGTTGCACCCAGGTGCGGCGCTGCACTGGGCGGAACTGGCACCCCACGCCTGCTTCGTCATACCGTTGCTGGATGGACCCGGGTAAGCGAGAGTGAGCCGCATGCCGCGCAGGCGGATGGCGGCGCCATTGACATTGGCGCGAGCCGTTGTCCTACGTGCGCAGGCGGCCGGCACCGATGGTTGCGCAGTGCGTGCGTCTCTACAGTGAGGGCATCGGCGGCGACGTTGTCGCTCCCGCCCTTTGTCTCCACTTCAGGACCTCCCGCTCGAAGACACTCCTCAAAGACGACGAGACACTCTAGCCGACGTCCGACGCCAAAACTGAAAAAAAAAGGACTGGCTCGCCGACTGACAGCACACGTTGCCAATTTCTGCCCACGGCGGTGGGGCTCAGCACCGCCTGATCGATTCAATCACGCATCCATTGCACAGGAGATTCAACCATGAACACTCGCACCACTCTCGCCGCGGCAGTTGCCGCAACTCGCACTCATCACCGCCTCGGGCTGCGCCGTCACGCGCGGCCAGGAAACGGTAGGCGCCTACGTCGACGACGCGACGATCACGACGGCCGTCAAGGGCCGCTATGTCGGAAACAAGGAAGTCGACGCCACGAGCATCAGCGTCGAAACACTCAATGGCACCGTCATGCTGTCCGGATTTGCGAAGAATTCGACCGAAAAAGCCACCGCCGAAAGCATCGCCTGGAAAGTGAACGGCGTGAAATTGGTGAAGAACGAAATCGCCGTCCGTCCGTGAGCCGACTCGCGCTCACGTGATTGAGCGCGGCTCGCCGCGGTACCAGAAATGAAAAACGGGTCAGCCCCTTGTGAGAGCTAACCCGTTGATTTAATTG
>CAWBTF010000004.1:0-131918 GCA_963791595.1 uncultured beta proteobacterium
CGGCGCAGGACACGCGCCTGGAGGCGCCGCTGCAATTCCCGCCGCCCAAGTGACATGGCCACCGAGACGCCAACGATCCTGTTCGACCCGGCGCCGCGCAGCGCGGCGACGATCTTTGCCGGTGACATGCAGCAGCGCTTGGAGCGGCTGGGCAGAGGCGTCGGTCTCGATGAGAGCCGGCTCGGAAAACTGAGCAACGAGCTCGTCGAGCAGACACTGCCCGACGCCGTGGCCATCGTCGGCCAGACCGACCTCGACGCACGCCGCCTCGCACGCGCGGCGAAGCTCAGAGTCGTGATCAACGTCGAGGGCAACTTCGCGCAGAACGTCGACTATGCGGAGTGTTTTCGGCGCGGCGTCCGGTGCTCTCGATTTCGCCGGTGTTCGCGCAGCCGGTGGCGGAGATGGCGCTCGGCATGGCCCTGGACTTGGCGCGCGGCATCACGCGCACCGACCGCTTGATGCGCGACGGCGCCGAGCAGTACGGCGTGGCGGGCAGCCGAGACTACTTCGTGCTGCGTGGCGCGACGATCGGTTTCATCGGCTGCGGCAACCTGGGCCGCGCGCTGATCCCGCTGCTCGCGCCGTTTCGACCGCGCCTGTTGATCCACGATCCGTGGTTGCCCGATGGTCTGGTGCGAGAACTCGGTGCAGAGCCGGTGTCGCTCGACACCGTGTTGAGCCAGCCGCGCGTGATCTTCGCGCTCGCCGGTGTCACCGAAGAGAACCGTGGGCTGCTGACCGGGAACGCCTGGGACGCATTCGCAACGATGCGGTCTTCCTGCTGATGTCGCGCGCCGGTCTGGTCGATTTCGACGCCTTGCTCGACCTGGTCGAAGCCGGGGCGTTTCGTGCCGCGACCGACGTGTTCCCGCAGGAGCCGGCGCCCGCCGAATCGCGCGCGCGGCGGATTCCCGGCCTGCTGCTGTCGCCGCACCGCGCCGGCGCATTGCCGAGCACGCTCGCGGCGATCGGCGAATGGGTGGTCGACGACCTCGGCCTGATCCTGCAAGGCCTGCCGCCGCAGCGGCTGCAAGCCGCGCGAATTGAAACCGTGGGGCGCTGGCGAAATCCGCCGGGGCGCGGTGACGCGCCAGCCAGCAAGGTGTAGCCGGGGCTCGCCTGGTGCGGGGAGTTGAATTCGCGAACGCGTTTCAGGCGAAATCGAGCGCAACCTCCCGGCCCTCGCGCATCGAGCGCTCCGCCTCCAGGCACAGCAGCACGCGCTTGCGCGCATCGGCGGCCGACACCAGCGTGCGGCGCTCCTTGAAGGCCAACGCTGTCTGGCGAATCTGCTCGGTCAGCTCGAACACCTCGCCCGACTGCGCGATCGCGATGCGTTCGCACTCGCGCACGCCGCGCTCGAACGCGAAGCCGCGCGGCTGCACGCGCAGGTCGTAGTGCGCGCTGTGGTCGCGGTCCATGGTTCCCGACCAATGCGTGCGCAAGGCGCCGTCCATCGCCGAGAGCTCGAGCACCACGTGGTGCTCGAAGCCGCCCACCGAGTGGTTCATCACCACGTAGGCGCCGCTCGCAAAGCGCAGCACCACCGACGCGTTGTCGTGCATGCCCTGCCCGCGCCCGGCGCGCCGGCTGCCCCAGGCGTGCAGCGACACCGGGTCGCCGTGGCGCTCGAAATACCACAGCGCCAGGTCGAAGTAATGCACGGCTTCTTCGAGCAGCCAGGAGCCGACTCGCTCCGGGTCGTGGCGCCAGCCATCGGCGCCTGGCCGATAGAAGTTGCGAAACAGGCCGATGTTCAGGTACAGCGGGGCGCCGATCGTGTCGGCGTCGATCACCTGCTTGATGCGGCCCCATTGCAGCGACTGGCGCAGCTCGTGGCCGATGGAGATCAGGCGGCCTGTTTCACGCTCGGCGGCGAGCAAGGCGTCGCACTCCGCCGCCGAGTTCGCCATCGGCTTTTCGAGCAGCACGTCCTTGCCGGCGTGCAACGCGGCAATCGTGACCTGGGCGTGCAGGTGATTCGGCGTGGCCACGTCGACGGTGTCGACATCCGCGCGCTTCAGCAGCTCGCGCCAGTCCTGCGTGACGAAGGCCTTGGGATAGGCCGCTGTGGCCGCGCGTGCGCTGTCGGCGCTGCTGCAGGCGATGGCGGTGAGCTCGAGCCCGGGCTGGCCGGTGATGGCCTGCGCGTGCTGCTTGCCCCAGGCGCCGAAACCGACCAGACCGAAACGCATGCTGCTTCTCCTCGGGTTCTCGGGCGCTCGAAAGCGAATTCCCTGTTGTGATCGCGAATGCGCGATGTTATGGTCTGCGCAAGCATGGCCGCACTGATCGAACCACGCGATCTTTTCGCAGGCTGGCCTGGCGCAGGTGGCGGGTCACGCCGAGGTGGACCTGGGCTTGCGGCAAATGCGTGAGTTGAGTGCAGGCATCGTCGGCGTCACGCTCGGCGCACACGGCAGCTCGTTTCTCATCGACGGCGTGTTGCACCGCGTGCGCTCGCCCGCGGTGACAGCGCGCGACACCAACGGCGCCGGCGACGTGTTCCACGGTGCCTACGCACTCGCGCTGGCCGAAGGGCGAAACGTGCTCGACGCTGCACGCTTCGCGAGCAGCGCGGCGGCGCTGAAGTGCAGCAATGGGTCGGGCTGGGACGCGGTGCCCGAGCGCCACGCCGTCGATCGGCTGTTGGAGCAATACGCGCTGTAGAACGCCGTGCGCTCGGGCCCTGCGCCACCTTCCTCGGCCACAATGCGCGCCAGCCCTCGCCATTGCGCAGCCGCGCGCGCCCCTTGATGTCCGCACCTCCCCCCAAAGCCCCGCCCGAGCTGCGCAGCCGCCGCTGGTTCGCCGACGCCGGAATGCGCGGCTTCGCGCATCGCCAGCGCATGCAGCAGATGGGGCTGCGCCGCGAAGACGTGCTGGACAAGCCGATCATCGGCATCGTCAACACCTGGAGCGATTTCTCGCCCTGCCACGCTCACCTGCGCGAGCGCGCCGAGAGCGTGAAGCGCGGCGTGCTGATGGCCGGCGGCACCCCGTTCGAGCTGCCCGCGATGAGCCTGGGCGAAGTGATGGTCAAGCCCACGACGATGCTCTATCGCAATTTCCTCGCGATGGAAGTCGAGGAACTGTTGCGCTCGCATCCGGTGGACGGCGTGGTGCTGCTCGCCGGCTGCGACAAGACGACGCCGGGCACGTTGATGGGCGCGATCAGCATGGGCCTGCCGACGATCTTCTGCGCCGCGGGGCCGATGCTGAACGACCGCTACCTCAGCCGCAACCCGCAGGGCGATTGCGAGTCGCGCACCGTCGGCGCAGGCACGCACACACGCAAGTTCTGGGACGAGTTGCAGGCCGGGGGAATCGGCCCCGCGCAGTGGATCGCGCTCGAATCGCACATGACGCGCAGCCCCGGCACCTGCAACACGA
The DNA here is from genome assembly GCA_963791595.1 of uncultured beta proteobacterium. Classification (GTDB taxonomy): domain Bacteria; phylum Pseudomonadota; class Gammaproteobacteria; order Burkholderiales; family Burkholderiaceae_C; genus JAEMQF01. The sequence continues at coordinate 3,397 of CAWBTF010000004.1, forward strand.
TGGGTACCGCGAGCACGATGACCTCGATCGTCGAGGCGCTCGGCTTCGCGCTGCCGGGCTCGACCTCGATTCCCGCGATGGACGCCGGCCACGTGCGCCACGCCACGACGTGCGGCGAGCGCATCGTTGGAATGGTGCGCGAGGATCTGCGGCCGCAATCGATCCTGACGCGCGGCGCGTTCATCAATGCGGCCACAGTGTGGATGGCCCTGGGCGGCTCGACCAACGCCGCGGTGCACCTGCTCGCGCTGGCGCGGCGCGCCGGCGTCGAGCTGAGCCTGGCTGACCTGGACGCGCTCGGCGCCGCGGTGCCGGTGCTCGCGAACCTCTTCCCGAACGGCGACAAGCTGATGGAAGACTTTCACTACGCAGGCGGCGTGCCGGCGGTGATGAACCGGCTGCGCGATCGGCTGTCGCTGGCCGAACTCAGCGTCACCGGCCGCAGCATCGGCGAGAACATCGAAGGCCGCGACAGCCTGGACGACGACGCGATCCGTCCGCTTCAAAAACCGGTCAGCGAAGCCGGCGCGCTGGCCGTCTTGCGCGGCAACCTCGCGCCGAATGGCGCGGTGATGAAACCCAGTGCCGCGAGCCCGAAGTACTTCCGCCACTGCGGCAGGGCACTCGTGTTCGACGGCCCGGCGGCGATGAAGGCGCAGATCGACAACGACGCGCTCGACGTCGACGAAGACACCGTGCTCGTGCTGCGCGGCGGCGGCCCGGTCGGCGCGCCGGGAATGCCCGAGTGGGGCAACCTGCCGATCCCGAAGAAGCTGCTCGCGCGCGGCGTGCGCGACATGCTGCGCCTGTCCGACGCGCGCATGAGCGGCACGCACTACGGCAGTTGCGTGTTGCACATCAGCCCGGAAAGCGCGGTCGGCGGGCCGCTGGCGCTGGTGCGCAACGGCGACATGATCGAAATCGATTTACCCAAGCGTTCGCTGCAATTGCTTGTGAGCGACGAAGAACTCGCGCGCCGCCGCGCTGGGTGGATTGAGCCGCCATCGCTCTATGCGCGCGGTTTCACGCGGCTCTACCAGGAACATGTGACGCAGGCCCATGAAGGCTGCGACTTCGACTTCCTGCAAGGCACGGCGGCGACGCCCGAGCCGCCGATCTTCTAGCCGCAGCGAACCCCCGCCTCCCTCCGCGCAAATGCCAGTGGACACCTGCATCCCGCTGCACTACGCTCGAAACGGGAGGAAATTCAACTTGCTCAAGACAATTGCATCGCTCGCGGCCTGCGCCTCGGCACTCATCGCCAGCGCACCCGCGCACGCCCAGGCGTACCCGAACAAGCCGATCAAGATCATCGTCGGCTTCCCGCCCGGCGGCGGGCTGGACTTCACGACACGCCTGATCGCGCCGCACCTGGCCGAGGCGCTGGGCCAGAATGTGATCGTCGAGAACAAGGCCGGCGCCGCGGGCGTGCTCGCGCACATCGAGGTGGCGCGCGCCGCGCCGGACGGCTACACGTTGATCGTCGGCAACATCGGGCCGCTCGCGCTCGCGCCGAACATGATGGACAAGCGCCCCTACGACCCGGTCAAGGATTTCACGCCGATCGGCCAGGTGGTCGCCACCTATTTCGTCGCCGCGGTGCCCGCGAACCACCCGGCGAATTCGCTGAAGGGCTTCGTCGAATGGGCGAGGCTGAACGACGGCAAGGTGAACTTCGCGTCGGGAGGCAACGGTTCGATCACGCACCTGAACGGCGAACTGCTGAACGAAGTCGGCAAGATTCGCATGACGCATGTGCCCTACAAGGGCACCGCCCCCGCGGTGACGGACCTGATTGCGGGGCAAACGCACATCCTGATCGACATCGGCTCGGTGCTCAAGCCCCAGGTGATCGGCGGGCGGCTGAAGGCGCTTGCGGTCACGAGCCCGAGCCGCGACCCTGTGCTTCCCGACGTTCCCACCGCCACCGAGGCCGGGTTTCCGAGCCTCGAGACCGCGGGCTGGCAGGGGCTCATCGGCCCGGCGGGAATGCCCGCGGACGTGGTGCGCAAACTCCATGGTGCGTTGCGCGCCGCGCTCGCCAAGCCCGACGTGCGCGAACGCTTCGCGAATGCCGGCACGCCGGTGATGGAGCGCGACCCGCAGGCCTTCGGCGCTTTCATCAAGGCCGAGAACGAACGCTGGCTGCCGCTGATCAAGGCGTCTGGCGCGAAGATCGACTAGTCAACCACTCGAGCGGACATCATCACATGCGCACCAACCGTGTCAAACAACTCTGGCGCGAAGGCAAGCCCGCGATCGGCGGCTTTCTTTCGATTCCCAACGGCTTCTCCGCCGAGGTGATGGCGCATACGGGCCTGGACTGGCTGTGCATCGACATGCAGCACGGCTGCATCGATTACTCCGACGTCGGTGACGATGCTCACCGCGATCTCGACCACCGCGGTCACGCCGTTCGTGCGCGTGCCGTGGAACGAGCCGGCGATGATCATGAAGGTGCTGGACGCAGGCGCGTACGGCGTGATCGTGCCGATGGTGAGCAACCGCGCCGAAGCCGAGCGCGCCGTGGCCGCGTGCCGCTATCCGCCGGTAGGGATGCGCAGCAACGGCCCGAACCGCGCGCTGCTCTATGGCGGCGCCGACTACCAGAAGAATGCCGATCGCGAAATGGCGTGCGTCGTGATGATCGAAACCGCCGAGGGCATCCAGAAGATGGAGGAGATCATCTCCACGCCGGGCGTGGACGCGGTCTACATCGGCCCCACCGACCTGGCGCTCGCGCTCGGCCTGCCGCCGGTGATGGACAACGACGAGCCGCTGCACGTGGCGACGGTGAACAAGATTCTCGCGGCCTGCCAGCGCCACAAGGTGATTGCCGCGATTCACACGGCAGGCGCGAAATTCACGCAGCGCTACATCGACCAGGGCTTTCGCATGGTGATGCTGGTGGCGGACCGGGCTGCGATGTCGAACCATGTGAAGGCTGAAATCGGCCGGCTCACCGGGTGGACGCCGCTGGCGCCTGGCGGCAAGACATAGCGGTTCTGAACGGCCGGTCTGCGCGCCTGCGTCGAGCAGCGTCGCGTGCCCGCGCGCCACGTGTCGCGCGCCACGTATCGCGCGAGGGGCAGGTGGCCCGGGGTGCGTTCTCCGGTCCACGCTCGCGGGGGACCGGCCTTGGTTCGGGACCGACCATGCGTCAACACCGCCGGTGCCATGGACACTCTGGCGGGCCACCGCGAATGGGACCTGCGCCCGTACCCCGAACCACCTGCCCCGGCACCCGATGTGGCGCCCCGACAAGTGCCACACCGAACACCTGTGGCGGTTCCGGCACGAAGATGACGCGCCTCCAGGTTGCGCGCCACCTCAGTTGCACAGGGCGGTGGTGGTGCCCCCGGTCGCAGGTCCCATTCGCGGTGGCCCGCAAGCGCATCCAGGGCACTGGCGGTGATGACGAGAATGGCCGTCCCTTGCCTCGGTGGTACCCCGCGAGCGTGGGCCGGAGAACGGGGGCGCCGCCATCGCCCTGCCGCGCGGAAGCCGGGGGGCGCCCGCGCGCGAGCGCGAGACAGACTATTGGTCAGCCGGCGCCCCCGACTTGCCCTTCGCCCACTGCAGCAATGGCGAGATGATGTCCAGCGGCAGCGGAAACACGATCGTCGAGTTCTTGTCGGCGGCGATCACCGTCAGCGTCTCCAGGTAGCGCAGCTGGATCGCCTGCGGCTGGCGGCCGAGGATCTCGGCGGCCTCCGCCAATTTCACCGACGCCTGCAATTCGCCTTCGGCGTGGATCACCTTGGCGCGCCGCTCGCGCTCGGCCTCGGCCTGGCGCGCGATCGCGCGCACCATGCTGTCGTTCAGGTCGACGTGCTTGATCTCGACGATCGTCACCTTGATTCCCCACGCGTCGGTCTGCGCCGCGAGCGTTTTCTGGATGTCGAGATTGAGCCGTTCGCGCTCGGCGAGCAGGTCGTCGAGTTCGTGTTTGCCGAGCACCGCGCGCAGCGTCGTCTGCGCGAGCTGGCTCGTCGCGGCGAGATAGTTCTCGACCTGGATCACGGCTTTCTCGGCGTCGATCACGCGGAAGTACAGCACCGCGTTCACCTTCACCGAGACGTTGTCGCGCGTGATCACATCCTGGCTCGGGATGTCGAGCACGACGACGCGAAGCCCCACCTTCACCATCTGCTGGATTCCCGGGATCAGGATCACGAGGCCCGGGCCCTTGACCTTCCAGAAGCGGCCGAGCTGGAACACGACGCCGCGTTCGTATTCGCGCAGGATGCGCAGCGACGACGCCGCGACGATCAGCAGCAGCGTGAAGAAGGTGGCGATACCGATGAAGTTCATGTCGTTCCTCCGGTCTTGGTTTCGGCAAGGTCGGTGCCGAGTGCAGTGACGTCGAGCACGACGCCGCCGGTCCACGACCCGGTGACTCGCACTCGTTGGCCGGCGCGCAGTCGGCGCCACCGCGCACTTGCCAATGCTCGCCGCCGATCAGCGCCCAGCCTTCGCCGCCCGCGAACTCGGCCAGTTCGCCGCTCGCGCCGAGCAGCGCGCGCCCGCCCGCGACCATGTTGACCACGGGGCGCCGGCGCGCCTTGGCCGCCATCGCGGCGACCATCAGGATGAACACGCTAGAGGCGGCGGTGAGCGCGGCGATCAACGGCAGCGGAATGCCGAAGCCGGGAACGTCGCTGTCGATCAGCAGCAATGCGCCGATCGCGAACGCGACGATTCCGCCCAGCCCGAGCGCGCCGTAGCTCGGCACGAACGCCTCGGCGATGAGGAACGCCACACCGAGCAGGATCAGCCCCAGTCCGGCGTAGTTCACCGGCAGCAACTGGAACGCGAACAGCGCCATCAGCAGGCAGATGCCGCCGACGACGCCGGGGACGACGAAGCCCGGGTTCGAGAACTCGAACAGCAACCCGTAAATGCCCACCATCATCAGGATCAGCGCCAAGCTGGGATCGGTGAGCACCGACAGCACCTTGTTGCGCCAGTCGGCCTCGAATTCGACGACAGGTGCATCGCGCGTCGCCAGGCGCACGGTGTTGGCGGAGCCGCCGCCGCCTGCGCCGGCCAGGCGGACCTCGCGCCCGTCGATCTGTCGCAGCAGGTCGCTCAAATCACCGGCGACCAGGTCGATCACCTTGAGCTTCAGCGCATCCTGCGACGACAGGCTCACCGCTTCGCGCACCGCCTTGTCGGCCCAATCGGCGTTGCGCCCGCGCAGTTGCGCGAGGCTGCGGATGTAGGCGGCCGCGTCGCCGATGCGCTTCGCGGCCATCGCGTCGATCACGCGTTCCGGCGCCGCATCGCCGCGAGCCGCACCGCTCGCTGCGCGGCCCGGCGTGGCGGGGCTGCCGCGTTCGGCATCCGACGCCTTGCTTGGGGGGCAGAGGGTTCTCGGGCGAACCGCCGGTTCCCGGCAGGCCGATCGCCACGGGAGTCGCGGCGCCGAGGTTGGACGCCGGCGCCATCGCCGCGATGTGGCTCGCGTACAGGATGTAGGTGCCGGCGCTCGCCGCGCGTGCGCCGTTGGGCGCGACCCAGGTCACGACCGGGACTTTGGAGGCGAGGATGTCCTTGATGATGTCGCGCATCGACGCATCCAGGCCGCCGGGCGTGTCGAGCTGAAGGATCGCCAGTTGCGCTCGCTGCTTGGCGGCGAGCTCGAGCGCCCGGTGGATGTAGTCGGCGGTGGCCGGGCCGATCGCGCCGTTCACCTTCATCAGGATCACGGCAGCGGGTGGCGCCACTGGCGCGGTGGCTGAAGCGCTTGCCGCGCCAGTCAAAGCTTCAGCGCTGGCCGCCCCATATGCATGGGCCAGAAGGGCCAGTCCAAGCCACCAGCTTCTGGCGCGCCCCATGAACCCATTCTATAGAGGATCATTGATGGCACAGAGTCCCGCGCACAACGTCCAGCAGCCGCGACAAGTCCAGCGGCTTGGTGAGGTAGTCGTGGAAGCCGGCAGCCAAACCCTGCTCCATGTCGCCGCTCATCGCGTTGGCGCTGACGGCGATCACCGGAATGTCACGCGTGGATTCGGCGGACCGCAGGCGCCGCAGAACTTCGTAGCCATCCATGCCGGGCAACTGAATGTCCAGCAGGATCAGGTCCGGGCGTTGCGAAGCGGCAAGTTCCAGGCCCATTTCCGGGAGCGGCGCCGTGATCAAACGCAGCCCCGATTCGCGCCCGAGCATGGCTTGCATCAACATCACGTTGACGTCGTTGTCTTCGATGTAGAGCACCGTGCGCACGCCGTCGGTGTGCGTTGCGGCCACGCCAGCCGGGAGCGCCACCCCGGGGCGCGCTGGAGGGCGCGCCGTAGGCTCGGCCCGCTCCAGACGCACCCAGAACGTGCTGCCCTGGTCGACGGTGCTGTCCAGTCCGATGCTGCCGCGCATCAACTCCACCAGGCGTTTGCTCAGCACCAGGCCGATGCCCGCGCCCTCAATCGCGCCGCTCTCTGCCCCGAGTCGCTCAAACGCCTTGAACAGGCGTTGGCATTGCTCGGGGCTCAGGCCATGGCCGGTATCGCTGACGCTGATGCGCACCCCGTTGCCATCGGCCGCGCAGACGATCTCCACGCTGCCGTCCGTGCGGTTGTACTTGACCGCGTTGGACAACAGGTTGAGCAACACCTGCTTCAGGCGCGTGCGGTCGGCGGCGACAAAGCAGTCACAGGAAACATGCGCTGCCACAGGCAAACGGATGCCACGCACGCCCGCCACCGGTTGCATCAGGCTCAGGCATTCGTCAACCAGCGTCGACACGTGCACCGGCTCCATGCTGATCTGTTGTTTGCCGGCTTCGACGCGGGCCAGGTCCAGCACGTCGTTGATCAGTTCGAGCAAATGCTCGCCGGCGCGCTGGATTTCGCGCACGTAGCCCTCATGTCCTTCGCGCAGGCCATGTGTCGGACCCGACCCGAGCAATTGGCCGAAACCGAGGATGGCGTTCATCGGCGTGCGCAGTTCGTGGCTCATGGCCGAGAGAAACTCCGACTTGGCGCGGTTGGCGCGTTCGGCCTCGTCGCGCGCGGCGCGCAGGGCCTCATCGGCACGCCGGCTGGCGGTGATGTCGCGCGTGATCGAGATGAAGCGCTGAATCCGGCCCTCCTCGTCCAGGATCGCGTGCGATTCCACGGCCGCCCAATAGGGGCGGCGGTCCTTCGCATAGTGCACGAGTTCTCCGCAAGCCCGGTTCTCGCGCTGCAGTTGCGCATCGAGCCGCGCCACCTCGGCACCATCGGTCTCGGGCCCGCGCAACAGCTCGCTGGCCGTGCGTCCGGTAACCTCTTCGAGGCCGAACCCTGTCATGCGTGTGAAACCCTCGTTGGCCCATTCGATGCGCCGCTCGGCGTCGACGATCAGCACCGCGTTGTCTGTGTGCGCCGCGACGAGCGCCAGCTTGCGCGATTCGGCCTCGCTTGCCTGCAGCTTATCCTGGGCTTCGAAATAGGCCGTCACATCGGAAAAGGTGCGTACCAGCCCGCCGCCCTCCAGGTGGCGTGTCTTGACCTCCAACATCCGGCCGGCAAGCGTCTTGCGAAAGTAGACCGCCGGAAACGGCTGGTGCTCGCCGCCGAGCCAGCGCGCAAGGTGGCCGCGAGCCGACTCATCGACGAGCCCGAGGCCCTCACCGTAGTGACCGTGTTCGAGCTGATAACGGGCAATCTCCTGCATCGTCGGCCGGGACGCCAGAAAGGTTTCGGGCAAATCGGTGAGCTCCACCAGGCGGCGGTTGTAGACGTTCGTGCGGCCCTCGGAGTCGAGGCCGAGAATGCCTTGCTCCATGCTGTCCAGCGTCAATTCGAGGGCTTCGGTCTTGCGTGTCAGCTGCTCGGAGATCTGTTGCAGGCGCTGCTCGCTGCGCAACAGGGTGTCGGCGCGCGCGGATTCGGCGCTGCGCAGGGTCACGGTCTCGCACACGTTGCGGTAGGCGCGCAGACCGGTCAGCGTGAGAAACGCGATGAACAGCAGCCCCATCAGCGCCATCGCGCTTTGAGCGTTCTCACCGAACGCCAACAGGCGTACGCTCAACGGACTCAGGGTGAGGACAGCAAAGCTCAGTGCCGCGACCAGGTCAAAGGCGGTGAGCGTCAATGAACCGGCCGCGATGCCGGCCAGCACGAAGGCCAGGAAGACCTGGTGCTGAAGGTCGTTCGCCGGAAACAGCAGCACGCCCGCGAGTCCCCAGACCAAGCCCGTGCCCGCCACGGCGACCCGAAGGCGCAGCAGCCGCGCCCGGTCGTCGGCGCCTCGCGCAAGACCGCGCTGCTGCGTAGTCGAGGCGAACACGCGCCCGGCCAGGACCAGTCCGACGCACGCCAGCCAGCTCAGCAGCTGTGTCTTGTTCAGAGTGCCCCACTGCACCGTCACGAGCAGCACCGCGACCAGCGCGTTGCCGACGACAGAGGACAGCAGGTTGGCGTCGTAAAGGCGCAATTGCTCGGAGCGCAGGGCATCGCCGGCACTGGCTTGGACGTCCGCCAGGGTCGAACCAGGACCGTGGATGTTCAGGCCTTGCATGTCACCCGTTTCGCTTCGGTCTGGGGCGCATGACTGCCGGCCCGTTCCTGCAGCATCGCCAACAGGGGCGCGAGGTGGTGCGCCAGTGCCAACGCGACGCGCTGGTCGGCCGTTGTGAAAACGCGGGGACGGGTATCGAACAGTTCGATGATGCCGATCGATCGGCCGGCCGACACGAGCGGGGTCAGCAGCAGCGACGCAAAGCCGCGCTCGCGCAACAACGCGGCCTCGGCCGGATGCGCGTCCGGGTCGTCGATCCGGCAGGTGAAGGTCCGCCCTTCTGTCAATGCGGTCGCCGTATTCGGGTAGTCGGTGAGTTCGTAGGTCTGCTCGGCGAGTTTCCAGTCGTCGTGGCCAAACCGGTAGTACGCAACCGCCTTGACCCGCAGGCCCTCGGGGTCGAGCAGGTCCACGCAGCCGCCCGAGCAAGCCAGCACGTGCACCCACTCGCGCAAGGCGCCCCGGGCCGCGGTGACGACGTCGCGAGCGTCGCACAGCTCGGGCGGCGGCAGGTCGGGCAGCGATTCAGCGAGGTCACGGCGCCGGCTCGCATAGGCGATTTCGGTCATGTCGGCAACCGACACGACGCCTCGGCCGCGCGCCTTGGCGTCGTAGACCGCCGAGTCGGCGCGATCGAAAAGATCACCCGGTTCGCGCGTCGATGCGACAAACGCCACTCCCGCCGACACCGACAGCGGCCCGATCCCTGGCAACACCGTCGAGCACACCCGCGTCACGGCTCGCTGCGCGACGCGCAACACGACCTCGCGTTCGATCCCGACGAACAACGCGCCGAATTCGTCGCCACCGAGCCGGGCAATGCGTTCGGTGCTGCGCGTCGTGGCCCGCAGCGCGTCGGCCACCGCTCTGAGCGCCTGGTCGCCGGCCTGGTGACCGTGCACGTCGTTGAGCAATTTCAGGTAATCGAGGTCGAACAGCACCAGCGCGACTTCTTGCGCCGCCGGGCCACCCATCGCCAGCGCCTGGCTCACCGCGTCGTGGAACGCAGCGTGGTTGAGCAACCCGGTGAGCGAGTCCCGTCCGGCGGAGTCGCGCAGCTGCTCCTCAGCACGCTTCATCTCGGTGATGTCGCGGGCGAAGCACGCCACTTCGTCGACACCGCGCGGAACGACCTGAATGTCGAACCAGTGCGTCGTGCCGTGGACGGACTGACGGATTTGAACCCGCTGCGCGGTGCGGCTCGAGCGAACCTGCTCAAGCTGAGCGGCGATGCCCGCACCGAGCCACCCGAGCTCGGCGAACCGCTCGACGCCGAGCCCGATCAGAGCAGCCACGGGCGCCCCAGCGATATCGGCCGCCGCCTGATTGACGAACCTCAGGCGCAACGCGGCATCGAAGCCGGCAATCGGGTCAGGGCCATCGTCGTCCTCGACGCGCTGGGCGATGGCGGCGCCATGCCTGTGCTTCGCGGCGCTGTCCTGCTGCGGGGCAAGAACATTGGGCATCGTGATGGTTCGGTCGATCACTGCACATCATCGACTCTCCCGGCCCAAGCTGAAGCGCCGCAGCCGCCTTCCAGCGTGACGGCATGCACGGATCGACGTGTGCACTCCGAGAACGACAGGGCGGCCCGAGGTCGGTCCAGTCGATCGCTGCGCGCGTGCTGCCAGCGTGTTCAATTGCCCGCAAACCCGGGCGATGGCGTGCATTGCCGCTGATAGCATGCGGGCCCAAACCAATCCGACAGGCGGTGAAGGCCGTGCAGGATCACCTGAATCGGCGGCGCAGAACGCTGCTGGGAATAGGGCTCAACGCCATCGCGCCCGGCCTCGCTCTGGCAGCGCAGCCCAGTCTGACCCTGACCACCGGCGCGCGCGAGCCGTTGGTGTCGTCCCCAGGACAACCCGGTTTCATCGAGGAACTCGCCCGCGAGGCCTTGCGACGCATCGGATACGAGCTTCACGTCGTGCCGTTGCCACACGAACGGGCGCTGGTCAATGCCAATGCCGGCATCGAAGACGGCGACCTGTACCGCGCAGCCGGGTTCGAGAATGACTACCCGAATCTGGTGCAGGTGCGCGAGCCGTTGGTCAACCAGGACTTCGTTGCGGTCTCGCGGCGCTCCGACGTGGAGGTGCGCAGCTGGGCCGACCTGGGCCGCTACAGCGTGGCCTATGTCACTGGCAACAAGATCCTCGAGCGCCGGCTCGAAGGCGTCGCCGACGTGACGTCGGTGCGCGACAACGCGTTGTTGTTCGGATTGCTCGCCGCTGGCCGGGCCGACGTGGTGCTTATCAATCGCTGGGTCGGCCTCGTGGCCGCCCGCCAGGCCGGCCTGGCCGTTCGCGTGCAGGAGCCACCCTTGGTGCGCGTGCCGATGTTCATCTACCTGCATCGCAGGAATGAGGCGCTGGTACGACCCCTGGCGGCCGCGCTGGCCGATGTGCGTCGCGACGGCACCTGGCAGCGCTTCTACGACCAGATCCTCAAGCCGCTGGAGGCGGCGCGGTGAATGACCAGCGCGCAGGCTTTCTGCGCGAAGCGCTCTTCAACGGGAACGGGGTCGCCAAGCGGCTGATCGTCGCGCTGGTGCTGTTCAGCTCGGTGATCACCGCGCTGATCACGGCGCTCGAGTTGTACGCCGACTACCGCCGCGACCTCGGCCAGATCGAGCGCTCGATGACGTTCATCGGCAAGAGCTACCTGCCATCATTGACGGACAGCGTATGGGTCTCCGACCGCGAGCAGGTGCAGACGCAGCTCGACGGGTTGCTGCGCCTGCCGGACATCGAATACATCGGCATCCGCGTGGACGGCCAGACGCGTTGGTCGGCCGGCAAGGTGGTGTCGCAACGCAAGGTCTCGAGCGACGTGCCGCTGTTGCGCGAGCACCGCGGCCAAACCCTGAGCATTGGCACGCTGCAGGTGGTGGCCAGCGTCGACCGCTTGCTCGCGCGCCTGTGGGATCAGCTGCTGGTCACGCTGGTCAGCAATGCCGTCAAGACATTGCTGGTCGCCGGGTTCATGCTGCTGGTGTTCCAGTATCTGGTGACGCGCCACCTGACGCGGATTGCTGCATTTGTGCGCCGTATCGACCCGGTCGCGCCGCACGGTGAACAGGTCCAGCTCGAGCGCCCAAGCACTGGGCGCTGGCGGCCCGACATCCTGGACTCGGTGGTTTCGTCGATCAACGGATTGTCGCAGTCGCTGCAAAGCGCGCACGAAAAGCTGCGTCAATCCGATGAACGCCTGCGAACCATGACTCGCGAAACCACGGCCTTCATCTACGAGGTCGACCGCGAAGGTCGGATCGTCTTTGCCAATCGCACCTATCCCGGCCTGACGCGGGAGCAGGTCGAAGGCACGCTGTTGATCGAATGGTTCCCGCCGGCGCTGCAGCCGCGCATCGGGCAAGCCCTTGCGCGCACCTTTGCCGACGCCGCACCACAGCGGCTCGAGTACAAGATTCCCGACCCGGCAGGACAAGACCACGCGTATGTCGCGGCGATCACGCCGATCTTGCGCGAAGGCAGAGTGGAAAGCGTTGCGCTGACCTCGTTGGACATCAGCGAGCAAAAGGTGGCCGAGCAGGCGATCCTCGAGCTCAACAACAACCTCGAAGTTCGCGTGCGCGAGCGCACCGCCGAGCTTCAGCACGCGATGGAGCGCGCCGAGAGCGCAAGCCGGGCCAAGAGTGAATTCCTGTCGCGCATGAGCCACGAGTTGCGGACGCCGCTGAATGCGATTCTCGGATTCGCGCAGATTTTCGAAATGTCCAGTCCATCGCCCGACCAGCTCAAGTGGGCTGGCGAGATCCGGCGCGCAGGCGGCCATCTGCTGCGCATGATCGAGGACCTGCTCGACCTCGCGCGCATCGAGGTGGGCAAGATGCCGATCAAGATCGAGGCAATGGATCTGGAGGTGGTGATTGCCGAGTCTGTGGCGATCATGCAGGCGCCGATCGCGGCGCGCGGATTGCGTTTGGTTCAGGAGTTCCGTGGGACGGCACCGCGGGTGACAGCCGACAAGTTGCGGCTGCGTCAGGTGATCTTGAACCTGCTGGCCAATGCGGCCAAGTACAACCGCGAGCACGGCACGATCACCGTCAGCTGCACGAGCCATGCTGACAAGGTTCGCCTGTGCGTTGCCGACACCGGGATGGGGATACCCGCCGAAAAACTGGCCAAGCTGTACCAGCCGTTCGAACGGTTGGGAGCGGAACTCGGCACCGTCGAGGGCACGGGAATCGGCCTGGCCCTGTCCAAGCACCTTGCCGACCTGATGGGCGCCACACTCGGGGCCGAAAGCACGGTTGGCGTCGGCTCGTTGTTCTGGATCGAGCTGCCGCGCGCTACCGCTTCCACGCTGCAAGAGTCCGCGCCGGCCGTGGTGCTGCAGCGGGCTGGCGAATCGGCCTTCGAGGTGCTCTATGTCGAAGACAAGCCGTCGAACATCGAAGTCCTGGCGGCATTCGTCGGGCGACACCCCAATATCTGTCTGCGCAGCGCCGGCACCGGTGAGGCGGGACTCGCGCTGGCACGAGAGCGAGCGCCCGACATCGTTCTCCTGGACATCCATCTTCCCGGCATGGACGGCTACCAGGTCCTTCAGCAGCTGCGCGCTGACCCGCAGCTGGCGCGCATTCCCGTGGTGGCGCTATCGGCCGACGCGATGCCCCACGATATCCAGCGTGGGCTCGCCGCGGGTTTTGATCGATACATTGCCAAGCCTGTCGATCTCAATGAACTGCTCGGGGTACTGAACGGACTCCTCGGGAAATCCCGGACAAAGCCCACGCGGCATTGAAGCGGCGGACGGCGCAGGCGTGGTCACGGTCGCCGCGCCGTTTCAGTGCGGACCCCAACCGAATGTGCGTCAACCCGAAGCAACCAGGCTGACGCAATGGCCCTGAAGTTGCGATTACGATGTGGTACGCAATCTGAGCGGAGGCAGCATGGCCAAGACGACGATGCAAGCCGAACCCTACGAGTTCGATTTCGACCCGAAGACCACCGCGCTCGTCATCATCGACATGCAGCGCGATTTCGTCGAACCCGGCGGCTTTGGCGAAGCGCTCGGCAACGACGTGTCGCCGTTGCAGGCGGTGATCGCCCCAATCAAGCGCGTGCTGGAGCAAGCCCGTGCGATGGGTCTGATGGTGATCCACACGCGCGAAGGCCACGCACCCGATCTGGCCGATTGCCCGCCCACCAAGATCGTGCGCGGCCGCGGCAAGATCCGCATCGGCGATCCCGGCCCGATGGGGCGGTTGCTCGTGCGCGGCGAGCACGGCCACGACATCGTTCCCGAGCTGTACCCGATCAAAGGCGAAGTCGTGCTCGACAAGCCCGGCAAGGGCGCTTTCTGCGCGACCGACCTCGACCACATCCTGCACAACCGCGGCATCAAATCGCTGATCGTCTGCGGCGTCACCACCGAGGTCTGCGTGACGACGACGGTGCGCGAGGCGAATGACCGCGGCTATGAGTGCGTGGTGCTGTCGGACTGCGTGGGTTCCTACTTCCCCGAGTTCCAGCGCGTCGCGCTGGAAATGGTGAAGGCGCAGGGTGCGCTGTTCGGTTGGGTGTCGGATTCGAAGCGCGCGCTCGCGGCGTTGCGCGGGTAGCGCAGCGCACTCAACCGTGAGGCGTCGAATCCGCCTCCTCATCGCATCCAAAAGATCATCATGCCCCTGCTTGGCTCAGCGGCAATGCTGTTGTCGTTCGATGTTGACGCCGGCGCCATCGACGAACACGATCGCTGGCACACGCATGAGCACCTTCCGGAGCGCTTGTCGATCCCGGGCTTCCGCCGAGGCACGCGATGGACAGCCACCGATGCAGGGCCCCGCTACATGGTTCTGTACGAGGTCGAGAGCCTGGCGGCGCTCGCATCGGAGGCTTACCTCGCAAGACTGAACAACCCGACCCCTTGGACCACAAGGATGATGCCGCACTACAGGGGAATGACTCGGGGGCTCTGCAACGTACTGGGCAGTTTCGGTCTCGGGCAAGGCGGCGTGGCGGCTCTCATCCGTTTTGCCGCACCAGAGTCGCGTGCCACGCAGTTGCACCGTTGGTTGCTCGAAGAAGCGCTTCCGGCCGCGCCTCGGATGCCAGGCTTCGGCAGCGCGCACTTTCTGCAAAGCGCGCAGGCGGCGGCGATGACGAACGAGCAACGCATACGGGGCGCGGATCGTGGAGTCGACTCGGCGCTCATCGTCTCGGGATACGACAGCAACGCTGTCGCGGCATACGCCGAGGAACTCTGCAGCGCCGGCGGTCTGGCTGGTCGAGGGGTCATTGAAATGACTCGTACCACATATTGCTGGAGCTACTCCCTCGCCAGCGATGAAGTCGCCGACTAACTCGTCGATCAAGCTGATTCGCTCCGGCCTGTGGCGCAAGGGCTGACTTCGCGCTCTGCAACATGGGAGACCTGACCCTCAATTGCGGAAGGAGGAGACGATGAGATACAGAACCGTGCTGGTGCGTGCCGCCCTGGTGCTGGCATTGGGCACCTGGTTTGCGACACGCAGCTTGGCCGCGGAGCCCTCGGCCAACGTGGCCCAGGCGCTGGCGGACCTGGAAAGGCGCATCCGTATCGGAGAGATCCCAAACGTGCACGGCGTGATTGTCATGCGCAAAGGCGTTACGCTGGCCGAGTGGTACTTCGAAGGTGCCGATGAACGGCGCGGCAGCGGTCCCATCGGCGTGGTGAAGTTTGGCCCGGCCACTTTGCATGATGTGCGCTCGGTCACCAAGAGCGTGGTGTCCGTGCTGTTTGGGATTGCCATGGGCAACGGGGCAATCAAGGACCTCGACATTGCCGTACTCGACTTCTTTCCCGAGTACAAGGACCTCCAGACTGCCGAGCGCCGCCGGATCACGCTGCGGCATCTGCTGTCCATGACCTCGGGCTTGCGTTGGGACGAGAGCACTTATCCGTACACCGACCGCCGAAACAGTGAAACTGCGATGGACCTCGCCGACGACCCGCTGCGCTACGCACTCGAGCAGCCACTGGAAAGCACTCCGGGCTCGCAGTTCCGTTACAACGGGGGCAGCGTGGCGCTGATCGCCGAGGTCCTGCGGCGCGCGACGAAGATGAACCTGGAGGACTTCGCGAGGCAGGCGCTTTTCGCGCCGCTGGGGATCGCCCAATTCGAGTGGTACAAGGACGCACGCGGCGTTCCCTATGCCGCTTCGGGCCTGCGCCTGCTTCCGCGGGACATGGCAAAGATCGGACGGCTGATGCTCGACAAGGGCTCGCAAGGCGGTCGGCAAATCGTGCCCGAGGCGTGGGTGAAAGCGTCGGTGTCGCCGCAAGCTCTGATCGGGAGCGACGGCGAGTGCGGGTTCAACTATGGCTACTTCTGGTGGGTCCTGCCCACCTGTGCCGCGAACCCGGCGTCAGGTTGGTACTCCGCCATCGGCAACGGCGGACACCGCATCTTCGTCCTGCCGGAGCAAGAACTCGTCGTTGTCATGACCGCCGGGTTGTACGACGACAGTCGACAGACAGCCGCTGTGCGACAGGTCATCCAAGGGGTCAGAAGCGCATTGTCGAGGTGACACGCAGGCTGACCGTTCGGTTACCCAGTTCATTGAGTGCAGCGCATAATCCGGCCGAAGCAAAACCCCGCCACCCAGGAGACAAGTCCATGCGCCCGGCGCAGAAATCGAGAAGCTGCGTGGACCCATGGCTTCGCTGAATCCTCAGTTCTTTGCGCTCGAAGCGGGGATTCGCCGGAGCAGCGAGGCGTAGCGGACTGGAAGTTTCGCAAGCGGGCGTTCGCCGCGGCGCGTGCCCGACGAGAGGTTTCCCTCTCGCCGCCGCGCGCTTCGACTCAGGAACTCGCTGACGCCGGGCCCTGCCCGCGCCCGAGCAGCAGACAAGTCGCACCGAACATCACATAGCCCAGCGCCACCAGCGGCGACACCGCCCAGCCGAGCTGCGCGCCGTGAATCAACCCGATGTACGCGAGCGCCGCGCCGGCAAACGCCCAGCCCGCCGCGTGGCGCATCTTGTTGTCGATCACGTAGACCGCCATCGCCCCTAACACCATGCCGGCGAGCACCGATCCGCCGCCCACCGACTCCAGCCCCTTGTAGAGCACGCCAAAACCCGCGAGCTTGTCCATGCCGAGCGCGGCAGCGTTCGTTCCCGCCGCACCGAGCGCTCCGTCGATCTGCGTCTTCGCCCACTCGGCGATGTTCGGAATCAGCGCGAGGATCACCGCCGGCGCGTGTTTCGCGGGCGACGCCTGGAACGCCTGCGCGCCGATCACGAGGCCGATGTACAAGAGGATCGGCAGGATCGCGACCAGCGGAATCAGCGCGAGCAGCAGGGCGGTCAGGCCGAGGAAGCACACCAGCGCGATCGCGACGCCGGTCGCGAGCGAATAGCCGATGCGCCCGCCCACCGCCTTCCAGCCCGGGTGGCCGATGTAGACCGCCGGCGGGAACGGGCTGCCGAGCATCGAGCCGACCACGGCGCCCAGGCCGTCGGCGAGCAGAATCTTGCGCAGGTTGTAGTTGTCGCCCGCGGCCGAGGCGCTTTCCACGTTGTTCATCGCCTCGGTGAAGTTGTAGATGCCCAGCGGGATCGCGGTGACGAGCAGCGGTGCGACTTGCGACAACCCGCTCCAGACGTCGGCGGAGAAGATCGGCACATGCACGCCGAACTGCGCGAATGACTTGCCCAGCGCGTCGAGCTTCACGTAGTCGCTCCACCCCAAGAGCGCCGCGCCCCAGCCGATCACCGAGCCGACGATCACCGCCACCAGCCCGCCCGGCAGGCCACCGGGCATGCGCAGGTTCGCGGTCCACGCGATCAGCACGATCGCAAAGCACATCAGGCCGATCCACGGCGTTTCCCACATCTGGAACGCCGGGCGCATCGAGATGAACGCGATCGAGATGCCGGCCAGCGTGCCGAGCATCGCGGCGCGCGGCGTCAACGCGCGGATGGCGGGGCCGACGAAGGCGCCGAGCAGCACGATCACGCCGATGATGAAACACCACGCCAGCCCGGCCTGCCAGGCGAGCATCGGGTCCTTCGTCTTCAGGTAGGTCGGCAGCATGATCAGGAACACGACGATGAACATGTGCGGCACGCTCGGGCCGTAGGGCATGGCCGTCACGTCGCCGCGGCCTTCCGCCTTGCTCATCTGCCACGCGAGGTAGGCGTAGAACAGGTTGCCCAGCGGCAACGCGATGCCCAGCGCGGGCAGGATGCGGCCGAACACGGTGTCGGCAGGCAGTTGCACGACACCGAGGCACAGGCCCGGTGAGCACGATCACATTCAGAAGGACGTTCGTGAACAGCCCGAAAAAGCCGTTCCAGTCGCCTGGGACCCACAGGCGGCCCGCAGGGGTGTTGACTCCAGCAGTCATGCTTGTCTCCTTGTTGTGGTGGGCAAGACGCGCGCACTTGCCGTGCCACGCGCTGGTCATGCGTCACGCCTGCGGTACGTGACCGAGGGGCGGACGCGGGAGCACTTTTACACCCGCTTTGCACCAACGCGCATCGTGGATTACGCGCCTGCACGGCAGGACGCCAGCGCCGAAACGGCGCGTGTGCCTATTGCTGCGCCGCCTGCGACGCCGTGTACGCGCGCCAGCCGCCGAAAGCGGTGATCTCGCGTTTGCCCTCGCACAGGAACGGCTCGCCGAGCACGCCAAGCACGATCGTTCCGTCTTTCAGCACCACCTTGCCGATCGCTAGGCCCGGGGGTTCGTTCTGTAGGATCGCCGCCAAGCCCGCCAGCGGCACGTTCCAGATCTCGAGCGCCACGTTCGTGCCTGCACCGGGGGTGCGCAGCATCGCGGGGTGCCGATCGTTGATCGACCAGATGCGGTAGCACGCGTCGGTCTGGTCTTCGCGAACGAAGGTCGCGCCCACGGCGAGCATGTTCGGGTTGAGCTCCAGGCCGCGCATCAGGGTGCCGTTCACCGCCAACAAGGTCTTTTCCATGCTCAATTTCCGGGATTCAGGTGGCCATTCACCTTGTGATTCAGAGGCTCGCAGCGAGCGCCTTCACTGCCGCTGAAAAGCACGCCATCGGCGCCGTGGTCACGCCCGCGCCGATCTGCCCGACACCCGCCTCGCGGTGCGCGATGCCGCTGTTGATGACCGGCAGGACGCCGTTATCGAACACCTTGCGCGCGTCGATGCCCGCGGCGCTGGGCGCGAAATCGAGCGCGGGCAGCGTGAACGACGGGTTCGCGCCCAGAGTGATCGCGCGCATGCGCTGGCTGTGGTGCATCGCGTCCGTGGGCGTGCCGCCGACGAACTTGACGATGGCAGGCGCCGCGGCCATCGCAAAGCCGCCGACGCCGGCGGTCTCGGTGATGGCAGAGTCGCCGAGGTCGGGCGCCGCGTCCTTGATCGAATATCCCGGGAAGTAGAGGCCGTCGATCGCATTCGCCGGCGCTTCGAACCACGCGTCGCCGGTGCCCGACAGGCGTACGCCGAAGTTGACGCCGTTGCGCGCCATCGCCGTCACCATCGAGCTGTGCGGCACGCCCGCGGCGGCGTCGCACATCGCCTTGCACGCGGCCATCGACAGGTTCAGGAAGAAATGGTCGTTGCCGGCGATGAAGGCGAGCGCCTTCGCGGCGTCCTCGCGCGCGATGTCGGCTTCCAGCAACGCGGGCGCAATGCGCTTGATGAACAGGGCGGTGGCCGCCGCGTTGCGGTTGTGCACTTCGTCGCCCATGTTCAGCGCCTGCGCCATCAGCGGCTTGAGTTCGATCGCGCCGCTGCGCTCCAGTGCGGCGCGCAGCGCCGGCGCCACGAGCGAGGCCATCATGCGCAGGCGTTCGATCACCTCGGGCCCGTTCGCGCCGAAGCGCAGCACCTTGCCCAGGCCTTCGTTGAAATTGCAGTACGCGTAGTTGTCGCCGGCGCGGTTCTTCACCACGAACAAGGGCATCGACGGGCTGATGATGCCGGCCATCGGCCCGACCGCGCCATGGTGGTGGCAGGGCTCGAGGTCGACTTCGCCGCGCTCGAGCAGTTGCTCGGCCGCGTTCACCGTGACGGCCCAGCCTTCGAGCAGCACCGCGCCGAGCACGGCGCCGCGCATCGGGCCGCACATACTGGGCCCAGGCGATCGGCGGGCCGGCGTGCAGGATCAGGTGCCGGCTGCCCGCCATTTTCGGCAGCACGTCGCGCGCGATGGCCACGCCGGTCAGCACCGGCTGCGCCGCCATGAAGCGCTCGAACGCGACGCCGTTCGCGGCCTCGACGGCCGGGTGGTTCAGCGTGATCGCGAGCGCCCAGCCGGCTTCGCGGTCGCCCAGCGCGGGAGGTTTCCAGTCGAGTGCGACGCAACTGCCACCTGCGGCGACCACGTTGTCGGCGAAGCCGCGCACGCCCGCGTTCAGCACGCTCAGTGTCTGCTTGAAAAGAGGGTTGGCCGGCAAGGCCGATCCGGGCGTGGGCATCAAGGGCTCCTCATCGCATTCGACGCGTCATTTGGCCTGCGACGAGCCGGCATCGGGCGCGGCGCGGCGCGCAAGATGAACCGCCAGGTGCGCGGCGAGCATCGCGGCCGAAATGTTGCTGTCGGCGATCCACGCGCCGGCCGCTTCCAACTGGCGAATCTGGTCCGCCTTGTCCTGCGGGTCGTCGGCGGTGCCGCAGACATGGCCGATCAGCGCAAGCTCGCGGCCACTGCGGCGCGCTTCGCCTGACGCGTCGGCAAGCGCCTGCGCGAGGCCGCGCGCCGGGTCCATGTGCGCGCCGAAACCGAGCACCACGTCGAACAGGATCGCCGCCGTGTGCGGGTCGGCGCCCTGGGCGCGCACTGCCGCATCGCGTTGGCTCGGGTCGATCATCGGGTGCGGGCGGCCGCGCGTGTAGTCGTCGTCGCCGAGGTCGAGGAACACATGGCCGTCGAAGTGCCCGTCGAAACGCTGTGCGCCCATCACCGGCGCGTTGGAGCGGCACGCCAGACGCCGCGCGATGAATGCGAGCTGCGCCTCGTAGCAGAAGGTGCCGCCGGTAAAGAGCGCTCGCACCGCGTGCTGGGTCGGCGCCATCGCGGCGCAGTGTGGCTCGAGCGCCGCAACGCCGGCGTGCGGCGCCGTGGCGAACGGCCCCGGCAGCGCCTCGCCCTTGGCCAGTGCCAGCGCCACGTCGGCCGCGTGGCGCAGCGACTCGGCGGCGTACAGGCCCTTGGGCAGGCGCCGCGGCATCGCGCCGAGAAAATGCACGACGACGGGTTTGCCGCTTGCGGCGGCGGCGATTTCGATCTTCTGCGCGATCGCCGGCGAGGGCGGTTTGGAGATCAGCACGATCACCTGGGTGCGCGCATCGGCGGCGAGCATGCCCAGCGCGTGCAGCATCGAGATGCCGCCGATCTCTTCTTTCAAGTCGCGCCCGCCGGTACCCAGCGCCTGCGACACGCCGCCGCCGCGGTTGTGGATGCGGCAGGTCACTTCCTGCAGCCCGGTGCCCGACGCGGCGACGAGGCCAATGCTGCCGCGCCGCACGATGTTCGCGAAGCCGAGCGGCACGCCGTTGACGATGGCGGTGCCGCAATCGGGCCCCATCACGAGCAGGCCCTGCTCGCGCGCGAAGCTCTTGACCGCGAGTTCCTCGGCGACCGACACATTGTCGGAAAACAGCATCACGTTCAGGCCGAGCGCGAGCGCCTTGCGCGCTTCGGCGGCGGCGTAGTCGCCGGGAACCGAGATCAGCGCGAGGTCGGCGCTCGTGCCTTGCGTGTCCGCCTGGGCCACGCCCAGCGCGAGCGACGTGAGCGGCAACTTGAACGCCGCGCCGGCGCTGCTCGCCTGCGGCGCGGCCGCCTTCAACAGCGATTCGGCCGCGTCGATCGCCGCGTCGCACGCCGCCGCGTCGCCGCGCACGACGACCAGCAAGTCAGACGGCGAAAACTTCGCGTCGATTTCCAGATGGGCGTCGAGCCAACTGCGCCAGGTTCGCCGGCGTGGCCATCAGGCAAGACGCCTGCTCGACACCGCCGCGCTCGCGCAACGCGGCGCCGAGCTGCATCAGCGTCACCGAATCCTTGTACAGGTTGGCGAAAGCCTTGAAGCGGATGTTGGTCACCACCCCGCGATTGTGGAGGACGCGCGGGCTTTCATCCATCGGGGGCCGACGGCGCGCCATGCCGGCGGCCGGGCTGGCTGCCGAAGCCGCTACTGAGCCGTTTGGTGGGGTCAGTGCGAAGTGCCGCCCGGCAAGGTGGGCGCAAACTGCCCCGGCTTGAACTCCTCGTCGGCCTTGCAGGCCTCGCGCCACGCCAGGTACTCGCCGATACGCCCTTTCAGCTCGTAGAGCGGCAGCGGTTTGTGCAGCGCGAAGTTGGCGCCGCGCTGCTTCGCCTCTTGCACGAGCTGCGGCGAGTGGTCGGCGCTGAGCAGCACGACGCAAGGGCGTTGCGGCAAGCGGCTCGCGATGTCGATCACCGCCAGCCCGTCGAGCTCTTCGCTGCCGCCCAGGCGCAGGTCGGCGATCACGGCGTCGTAGACGTTGCGCGACAGCAGGCGTTGCGCGGACGCGAGGTCCTCGGCGCTGTCGACGCGGTAGTCGTAGGCGATGAAGTACTCGCTGACCGCGAATCGAATTGCGGCTTCGTCGTCGACGATCAGGATGCGTCGCGCCATGGTGTGGGTGGCTTGCGCCGGTGGTGGGCTGCGGCCGCACGGTCGGTTGTGGTCTGCCCTATTGTTTTCCCGCGAAGTAGGCCCAAGCATCGGGGCTGGGGCGGCTCAGGTCGCTCGACGCGAACATCGTCAGCGTTGCGGGCTGCGGTGCCCGAAGCGGGATTCCACAGCGCGTGGCCGCGCAGTTCGCCCTTCTTCGGGCAGTTGTCGCCAAAGGTGAGGCTCAGATCGAACACGTTGGCGCTGGCGTTCGGCGTCAGCGTGCCGCTGTGCACGCAGCCGTCGGCGGGCGACTCCCCGGTGATCGCGCCGCTGGCGTCCACCGTGATCGAAGCCGAGATGATGCGCCCCAGACCGGTGCTGTCGCCGAAGTAGCTGCCGGCCACGTCGGCCAGGGTGGCCGTGCCCTCGAACGCCGTGCTGTAAGGCAAGTCGAAGTCGACGATCGGCACACCGTTGCCGGACAGCGTGCCGGCAATGGACGTCTTGGGCTGGCCCGTCAGCGTGACCGAACCCGCTGTCAGCGAGGCGCCGGAGTGCGTGTCGAGGTTGCCGCCGACGGCGCTCGTGAAGCCGCTCGCGGTGACGGTGCCGCTGCCGAAGAAGATCGTCGCAACTCCCTGCCCGCCCGAGCTGCCGACCATCGCGTACATGCGGCCGTCGCCGAGGATCAAGGCATCGAGGCTGCCGCCGCGCGCGGCCGTGCCGGTGTACAACCCGGCCACCGATGCCGTGCTGCGCCGTTGCGGGTCGGCCGGCGGGGCGTCGCCGCCGCCCCCGCCGCCGCCGCACGCAGCGAGCAACATCGCCGCGGCCACGCAGGCCCATGCCTTGTGCGTCTTCACATCTGCCTCCCGGCCTTGCGCCACACCGAAGTGACGGGTTCCACCATGTACTGCAGCGCGGTCTGCTGGCCGCCGTCCAGGTACACCTCGGCGGGCATGCCGGCCTGCAGTTTGAGGTCGTCCGCGTCGCGCAGCGAAGCCGCGTCGGCGACGACCGACACGCTGTAGTAGGGCAGCTGCGTCACCTTGTCGGTGAAACGGTCCGCCGAGACGTAGCGCACCTTGCCCGTCACCATCGTCGTGTTGCGGTACTTGAACGCGGTGAACTTGATGCGCACCGGCTGGCCGACGTAGACATGGTTCACCTCTTCGGGGCGGATCTGCGCCTCCAGCAGCATCGGCGTGTCGCTCGGCACCACCTCGGCGATCGCCTCGCCCGGGCGCACCACCGAGCCCGGTGACGTGAACTTCAGGTCGATGATCTCGCCCGCGGCCGGCGCCACGACGACCTGGCGCCTCGTGGCGTCATTGGACTTGCGCAGCTCCTGCTCGATCTCGCCGATGCGCGCCGCGGTCGTCTTGAGTTGATCGCTGGCCGAACGCGTGTATTCGTTGATCAGGTTGTTGTTGCGGATGTCGCTGTCCACCAGGCGGCCTTCGCTGCGTGCGAGTTCGCTGCGGCGCTCTTCCAGGCGCGACGCGTAGTCGGCCACTGCGGCTTCCATCTGCGTCACGCGCGTGCCCGAGATGAAGCCCTCACTGACCAGGCTCTGGCTCGCCTGCAAATCCTTGCGCTGCAGCGCCAGCGCATTCTCGGCCTGGCCGATCTGCGCCTTCAGTGCATCGCGTTCCTGCTCGACGCGCGCGCGCTGCTGCTTCATCAACGCCACTTCGCTGTTCAGCGAATGTTGCCGCGCAGCGAACAGCTGCGCCTCCTTGGCCAGCGCTTCCTGCAGCCGCGGGTCGGACGCCGCCAAGCCGCGCAATTCGGCGGAGAACCCGAGCGCCGGCGCGCGGCGCTGCTCGGCCTGCAAACGCTCCAGCGTCGCGCGCTCGATGGCCAGGCGGTACGTCAGGCGGTTCTGGTCGGCGTCCACCCCCACGTCGCCGAGCACGACCACCGGGTCGCCGGCCTTGACGAGCTGGCCGTCGCGCACCAGCACCTCGCGCACGATGCCGCCCTCCAGGTGCTGCACCGGGCGCCGGTTCAGGTCGACCTTCACATGCGCCGGAGCCACCACCGCCATCGACAGCGGCGCGAAGCCGGCCCAGGCGAACAGCGGCACCACGATGCCGAGCACGGTCCACAGACCGATGCGCGCCAGGCGCTCGAGTTGTTGTTCAGTGCCCAGTGCAACTGCGCCGGGCGGTGGCAGGGTGGCTGCGAGTGACATGAAGAATTCCCTGTTGATCTTGCGCGTCAGGCGGCTTGCGCGCCTTTGTTGGGCTTCAACGCAGCCTGCGCCTGAAGCTGCATCGACTTCATCACTTCCGCGGCCGTGCCGAACTGCTTGACCTTGCCGTCGTCGAGCACGAGGATCTTGTCGACATGCGCGATCAGCGACGGCCGGTGCGTCACGACGATCGACGTCACGCCTTCGGCGCGCAGGCCGCTCAGAGCACGCGCCAGCGCCTGCTCGCCGTCGGCGTCCAGGCTCGCGTTCGGTTCGTCCAGAATCAGCAGTCGCACGTCGCCGTACACCGCGCGCGCCAGCGCGACGCGCTGGCGCTGCCCGGGCGACAGGCGCGTTCCACCTTCGCCCACCGGCGTGTCGTAGCCCATCGGCAGCTTGGCGATCATCTCGTGCGCGTTGGCGCGCTTCGCGGCCTTGATGATTTCTTTCGGGTCCAGGTCGTTCAGGCGGCCGATGTTCTCGCCCACCGTGCCGTCGAACAGCTCCACATCCTGCGGCACGTAGCCGATCCACGGCCCCAACTCGGCGCGCGGCCAGTTCGAGACGTCGAAGCCGTCCAGGCGCACCTTGCCCATCGTCGGCGCGCAGACGCCGGTGAGCAGCCGCGCCAGCGTGGACTTGCCCGCCGCGCTCGGGCCGATCAAGGCCAGTGCCTGGCCGGGCTCGAGCGCGAGCGACACGCCGGTGAGCACCAGCCTGTCGGTGCCGGGCGGGCGGAACGACACGCCGTCGACTTCCAGCTTGCCTTCGGGGCGCGGCAGCGTGACGCGCGCGGCGTCGGTTTCGAACTGCTGCGCCAAGGTCTTGAGCCGGGCGTACGCCGCGCGTGCGTCGCTGAGCGTGCGCCAGCTGCCGACGACCTGCTCCACCGGCTGCAAGGCACGGCCGAGCAGGATCGTCGTGGCGATCATCACGCCGGCCGAAGCCGCTTGCGTGAGCACGAGGTAGGCGCCGAGCGCCATCATGCCGGCCTGCACCACCTGGCGCAGCAGCCGCGACAGCGCGGTGAAGACGCTGCTGGTGGCGCTGGCGTCGGTCTGCGACGCCAGCACACCGTCTTGCAGCGCGCGCCAGCGCACCAGCATGCGCTGCGTCATTCCCATCGCCTGCAACACCTCGGCGTTGCGCATCGAGCCTTCCACATAGCGCGCCGCCCGCCGGCCTTCTTGCTGCACTTTGTCGAGCGAGCCGCGGCCGGTGCGGTCGTTCAGCCAGGCCAGCAGGATCATCACCACCGCCGCACCGGCCGCGGCCCAGCCGAGCGCCGGGTGGAACGCCGCGATCACGAGCACGTAGATCACGAGCCAGGGCGCGTCGAGCAGCGCCGTGATGCCGTTCGCCGCAAACAGGCTGCGCAGCGTGGCCACGTCGCGCATCGCGTCGGCGCGCGCGGCCTGCGGCGCGCGTGCGGTGGCCGCGACCACGGCGCGCACCACGGGTGGGGACAGGCGCTCGTCGATCAGGCTGCCGGTGAAATGCTGCAAGCGCAGGCGCACGTAGTCGAGCACCAGCAGGATCGCCAGCGCCACGCCCACGCCGCCGAACAGCACGAGCAGCGTTTCCATGCTGTTCGTCGGCAGCACGCGGTCGAACACCTGAAGCATGAACAGCGCCGGCGTCAGCAGCAGCAGGTTCATCACGAACGAGAACAGCGCGAGTTGGCGCAGCACCGGCTTCAGTTCGGCGCGCAGCAGGTTCATGGGTGGGGCTCCTCAAGGCACATGACAGGCAGGCGTTGCTCACCGAACACGGCCCGCCGGCGGGGCGGGCCGTGAACGACGAGGCGCGGGTTCAGACCAGGTCGAAGCTGGCCGTCGTGACGGTGGCGTTTCCGGTGAAGATGCCGAGCAGCAGCAGCTCACCGGCCGAGATTTCGCCGCCATCGGCCTGGGCGAAGTCCCACACCGAGAAGCTGTTGCCGTTGGTGTCGTTGACCACCAGCATCGTGAACTCGCCGGTGGCCGCGGTGATCGCGAACTCGGCGTTGAACGCCGCCGCGACCGCCGCCGCGCTGCCCAGATTCGCCGTCGTCACGCCTTCGCCGCTCGCGCCGGTCAGCATCAGCGCTTCGATGGTGGCGAGATTCACCGTCACCGTGCCCGCGGCGCCGTTGCTCGAAGCGAACTGGAAGTTGTTGTCGTTCGCGCCGTCGTCGTAGTCGTCGTGCAGCGTGCCGCCGACATTGGTGATCTCGACGCGGTCGACTTGCGCGGCGAGGCCGGTGGCGTCGAAGTTCAGCACGGTGTCGGGGCCATGCGTCTCGAGACCGAAACGAATGATGTCGGGGACGTTGTCGTCGGCCGCGCCGGTGTTGATGGTGTCGGCGCCCGCGCCGCCGGTGATGATGTCGGCGCCCGCGCCGCCATCGATCGTGTCGTTGCCGCCGTTGCCGGTGAGCGTGTCGGCGCCGTCGAAGCCGAGGATCAGATCGTTGCCACCGGCGCCGGCCGTCGCCGCGCCGGCATTGGTTCCGGCGAACAGGTTCAGGTTGGTGCCGTTGAAGTTCAGCACCTCGATGCTCGTCAGCGTGTCGGCACCGTCGGGGCTGCCGGCGCGCAGGTCGGTGACGACCACGTTGTTCGTCGCGTTCAACGTGAAGCCGTAGTTCGCCGACGCGGCGCTGTACGCTGCCGTGTCGTTGCCGCCGCCGCCGCTCAGGTTGTCGTTGCCACCGCCGCCGGTGAGCACGTTCGCCGCCGCATTGCCGGTCAGGTTGTCGGCCTGCGCGCTGCCCGTGAGGTTCTCGATCTCGACCAGCGTGTCCAGCCCGGCGCCGACCGTGTTCTGTTGCGTCGTTGTCGCCAGCGACACGGTGACACCGGTGGCTGCTCCGGCGTAACTCGCCGTGTCGGAGTCGGCCGTGCCGCCGTTCAGCACGTCGTTGCCGGCGCCGCCGTTGAGGATGTCGTTTCCGTCCTGCCCGAACAGCGTGTCGTTGCCGATGCCGCCGTTGACCGTATCTGCGCCGTTGTCGGCGTAGATGATCGTGTCGTTCGCGGTCGCCGCGGTGAGCGTGTTCCCGCCCGTGGTGCCGGTCTGGATCGTGAACGTCTCGTTGCGGAAGGCGCCGGTGCTGTCGGTGGACCTCGCGACCACGGTATACGTCGTGCTCGCCGCCATCGCGGCTCCGACGCGCGATACGGCGCCGGCGGCGCTGATCGCGAAGTTCGCGCTGCTGCCCGCTTGCAGCGAGTAGGTCCATGGCGCCACACTGTCGGCGTCGACGGTGGCCAGGTTGGCGATCGTCGCGCCGGCACCAGGCAGGCCGACGAGGGCTGGCACCACACCGTTCCACTGGATGTCGGTCGGCGCCCCGCCGGCGGCCTCCAGTACGTCATTGAGCATCACCGTGAACTGGCGCGACTCGATCAGCGTTGCCAGCGTGTTGTCGGTGTAGGAATTGATGGTGACCTGGTACTGGTTGTCCACTGGCGTCTGTGCCGCCTCGTAGTCGAGGTTGGACCGGCCCACCGCTCGCGACGCGAGCGCGAAGATGCCGTAGCCGTTCGCGTCCGTGCCGTTCTGGACAAGAGAAAAACGTCCGCCGGCATTGCCCCCTGCGGGAATCACCATGTGCTCGGTGACAATCAGCAGGTCGGCGTGCGGAATCGACGTCGACACCACCGTGCCGGTGGCGCTGTTTTCATTGACGTTGAGCGGCAACGTCGCCTCGGCGGTCGGAGCCGAGGCAATGCGCTCGGTGCCGCCCAGGTTGTCGTTGAACACCGCGACCGCGCGCACCAGGTTGCCCACATCCTGCGGGCGCACCGTGTAGCTGTTGCCGGTCAGGATCGTGTTCCAGACGTTCAGCAGTGGGACAGCCATTTGCCACTCGAAGGTCAGCCCTGTCGGTGCGGTGGGACTCGAGACGCCGTTCGGATCGACAATGCCCGACACACTCGCCGTCAGCACCTGGCCGGCAAACGGGGTGACGATGCCGCCCAGAGGCGTGGCTTCGGTGATCGTCGCGGTGCCCGTCGCGGGCAAGTTGGCGCCGCCGATCGTGACGGTCGTGTCGGCGAACTGGAGCCGCTCGATGTTGCGCAGCAGGTCGGTGTCGTCGACCAGCAATGGGCCGCGGGTATCCAACTGAACGCCGCCCACGACGGCGCCGACCAAGCCATTGTCGCGGTCGTGGACCGAGATGAAGCCGTCGCCGTTCGTATCGGTAATGACGCCGGCACCGTTGCGCTCGATGTCGTAGGCGCCGATCGGGCCCTGGAAGACTGCCGTGTCGTTGTCAGTCTCGCCCGCTGCGAGCGTGCCGTCCTTGATTTCGCGAACGATGCTGAGCTGGCCCGGATTGATAGTGCGGTTCAGCAGCAACGAGTTCAGCGTTGCGCTGCCGAATGCCGGACTGGCGAAATTGGGAGTGCCGGCAATATTGAGCGGGTTGGCAGCCTGATCGGCAGCGGTAAAGACGTTGTACACCCGGCCGGCGTTGGGCCCCATGAACGTGGTGTTCGTGCTCATCGATTCGGCCGAGTACGTGCCCGCGTTCGGCTGGCCGGCGGGGATCACGATCTGGATGCGCACGTTGAGCCAAGAGTCGCCGTCGATCACGTCGAAACCGGCGCGCCCGCGAATCGTGTCGTTACCGTCGCCGCCCATCAGGATGTTGCCTTCGCGGAACGACGTTCCCAGCCCCAGCGTCGCCCGGGCGCCGGCAAACCAGGCGTTCAGACCCGCGATGCGGTCGATGCCTTCCTGCGTCAGCACATGATCGGCAAACAGCGTCGAGGGCGCCGACGCGGGCAGCGCCGTGAACGACTGGCCGCGCGAGTCGCCGTCCAGGACGTCGTTGAACTGCCAGCCTGACAAGGCCTCGACCTGGTCGAAGCGGTCGCGCAGAATGTCGTTCGGGTTTGTCGTGAAGATCGGAATCTGCAGATCGAACGCGACGGCGCCGATGTCGCCCTTGGCGATGCCCCAGTCGAAGCCGAACATGCCTTCGTAGCGCAACACGCTCGGGCCCGAGCCCATGATGTCGTCGCCGCTTTCGGCGTCGTAGTCGCCCTCGTCGCCTTGGTTGAACATCACGTCGTGGCCGATGATCGGGCTGTTGAAGAACAGGTCGGAGTTATCGCCTGCCAGCGTGTCGAAACCGGCGCCGCCTTCCAACCAGTCGTTGCCCTCGTTGCCGAGAATGAAGTCCTGACCCTGGCCGCCGAGAACGAAGTCGTTGTTGTCGCCGGCAAAGGTTTCTGAGCCGTCCTGGCCCATCAGGACGTAGTCCTGCCCCTCGCCGCCGAACAGCAGGTTCAGGCCGCGCGCGTCGCTGATCACGTCGTTGCCTTGCTGGCCGCGCAGCACGTCGTCGCCGAACGGGTCTTCGATGACGTCGTCGCCTTCGCCGCCGAACACGTCGTCGGACTCGGTTCCTCCGTTCAGATAGTCGTTGCCGCCATCGCCCCACAGCGTGTCGATGCCGCGGTCGCCGAAGAGCGCGTCGTTGCCTTCGGTGCCGCCCATCACTACGTGTTCGCCGCCGGTGAAGCGCATCGTGCCGCCGACTCGGTGGCCGTCGGCAGCCACCGTGGGAACGACGCCTGCAACCGCCGTCGTGTAGTCGCGCATCACCTTCAGTGGCGAGGTCACCGGATGCGCCTCGCCCGGTGCATAGAGCGGATCGAGGCCGGCCGCGGCGCCGTTGTAGTCTTCCTGCGCGATCGCTTGGTCGAGTTCGAGGATCGCGTCCGGCGTCGTGAACAGCGCGCCGTTGAGGTGCGTCGAGTAGACGCTACCCAGCGCGGTGTTGCGCATCACCAGGTCGGAGAAGGTGTTCGGCTCGAGCTGGTTCAGGAAGTTCGTACCCTGAGTGCGCGACAGGTAGTACATGCGGTCGCCGAACTGCAAGTCCTCCATCTGCTTTTCGAACACGTAGTTGAAGGTCGTGCCGAGCATGCCGCCGAACTCGGGCCTGGCTTCGGCGAGGCCACCGATCCAGAGGTCGACGAAGTTCAGGCCGCCCAGGTCAGTGGCGTAAATGCCGGTGCCGCCCAGGAAGGCCTGGCTGTCGGCCGTGGCAGCCCCGAAAAGCAGGTTCTCGGCCGCCAGGCGTTTCCCGGCCATCGTGGTCGCGGCGTTGATGCTGGCGTGCGTGCCGTACGCCGCGATGAAGTTCACGAGCGACAGCGGGTTCTTGATGTGCCCCGCGAAGTCGACCCAGCTCGTGTAGGG
Organism: uncultured beta proteobacterium; assembly: GCA_963791595.1. GTDB lineage: Bacteria > Pseudomonadota > Gammaproteobacteria > Burkholderiales > Burkholderiaceae_C > JAEMQF01. Next base: position 33,883 of record CAWBTF010000004.1, read on the forward strand.
AGTGAGATCGGCCAAGCCGGTGTTGTTGTAGAGCTGCGCTCGAGCCGTGTTCAGCGACGGAATTCCGGCGTCGCGGCCGCGCGCGAGATTCAGCACCGCCAGGTCGAGCGGCAGGCCGAGCAGCTGGCTGCGCACGTTCGTGACGATGAACTCGTCGATCTCGTTGCCGACGTCGCGGCTCAGGCCGCGGATCAGGTTCGCGTTGATCGTCGCGATGTCGGTGCCGCTGCTCAGGTACGCCTGCGGGTTCAGGAACACCGCGAGCAGCGTCTGCTGGTCCAGGTCGCCGTTCACCGTGGTCAGGTCGTTTTCCAGCCGGTCGACGGTGCCGGTCAGCATCGAGTGGCCGAAGCGATACACGGTGTGCGCGAACTCGGCAACGATTGCCGGGTTGGTTTCGGGCGTGTTGTTGAAGATGAACGGGTCGACCGCCGGTTGGATGCGGCGCGCGAATTCCTCGAACACCAGGTGCTGGTACTGCATTTCGGTCGCGAAGCGCGCCGCTTGGAACAGGCGCTCGCCGTCCCATGCCGCCACGTTGGCGATCAGCGTGGCTCGCTCGGCCGGGCGTGTCGACCGCGGCGAGGCTGGCGATGTCGACGCGCAGCCACTCGTTGATGAACGCCAGATCCTGGGTCGCCAGGATCGTCGCCTTGTTCGCGTCGACCAGACGGTCGTGCTCGGAGTGGAAGATGCTGTGCACCGCGCTCAGCGCGATGTTCTCGTTGCCGCGTCCGTCGCCGGTGACGAAATGCGAGTTGAGCATTTCGTCGTCGTAGGTGCCGGGAAGCCCGTCGTCGGCCACGCCCGCCAGCGCATCCGGCGTCTGATTGATCTGCGGCGTGGCCGCATTGTTGTCGTGGTCCCAGGTCCCCGGAGCGGCGTGGTGCGCGATGTCGTTGAGGAAGGCGTGGCCCGTGCGCACGGTCGTTGCCGGGAGCACCAAGCCAGCCGCGGTTCCGGACACCCACGCGGTTGGAACGCCGCTGGCATTCACGGCAGTCACGACCTGAGCGTATCCGGTGGCACTGGGAATGAATTTGCCGTACGGATCGGTGAGGAGCAATGGCACGTTATGAACGTCGTGATCGACCAGCGTGATCCCGAGCATCGTCAGCGCCTGCGCCTTGACTTCGGCCCAGTTGCCGATCGCGCCTTCCATCGAACCGGTGGCAACGGCACCGTCGAGCAGCTTGCCGGTCGAAAACGTCTGATTTCCGACCCGCACGTACTCGCGCAGGAAGACCTGGTGCGAGGGGTGCGAGGTGTAGGTCTGGTTCTGGTCGATCCACGAGGTGGTGGTGTTCTCGTGCTGCGCAACGCCGTTGACGAGGGTCGGGGTGGCGCGCGTCAACGCCATGAAGTTCGGGCCGCCTGTCACGAACAGCGGGTCATCGGTCTGCAGCGGGATGATGACTGAACTGTTTCCGCCCTTGGTGACCAGGTCCAGACCGTGGTCGAAGAACTGGCCGAAGAAGGTCATCCACGAATTGAAGCCGGGCGACAGGCCGATGTCGGGCGACTGGGCGGGGATCGTTTGCAGCCACCCGTTGCCGGCGGCGGCATTGGCGGGAGTCGTGAACCAAACGGCGGTTGGCGCGAATCCCATGCTGTCGGTGAACGCTGCAACCGACAGCGGGTTGTTGAGGAACGCGTCAACCGCCCCCGCGTTGCTGACCGACATGTCGACGATGAGGTTGGAGATGATTCGCGGGTCGGAATCGATGACGGCGCCGGCCGCGCCATAGTTCGTGGGTGCGCCTGCGCCTTCATCGCCTTCGTTGCGGAACACCGGTGTCGTCAAGCGCGGGAACAGCGTGTCGGCGGCGCCGAAATTGTTCTTGCCCGCGAGCAGGTTGTTGTACGTGCCATCGACCGTGCGCAGGCCGACGGGCAGTTGTGCCGCGACCGCGGCGCTCGAGCCCGTCGCGTTCATGACCGCCGTGAGCAGCGGCGTTCCCGCGGCATGCGCCTCGGCGATCTTGATCTGCTGCAGGATGAGGGCGAGGTCTGCCTTGTTGACGTTGAAACTGGTGGCCATGGGGTTGCTCCGTGGGTGAGTGGCAGGAAAGCAAGGCGCGTCTTGCGGTCATGCGGGTTAAGCGCCGACACCACCTCTTGAGCAGTTCGCGTGCCAGGTCTCGTTGGCGTGGCTCGCGAAATTCAAGTCCTTGTCGCGACTCGATTTATTAAGGGGTTCTGAGGGTTTGCCAGGATCAGCGTGAAGACACTCGAGTCTGAAAACCGGACGCCGATTCTGGAAACTGGACTCGCTCCGGGGTGCGATCGGCCCTCGGCGCCGCAAGCGCAGCGCGAACCGCGACCCGCAGGCGAAGCCTCCGCTCAACCCGCAGTGCCGCGGTACTGCTTGAGCTTCTGGTAAAGCGTGCTGCGCGGAATGCCGAGCTTGACGGCAGCGGCTTCGACCTGGCCTTCGCGGTCGAGCACGCGCAGGATGTGGCGGCGCTCGAGTTCGGCGAGCGTCAGGTCGGCGTCGGCAGAGTCGCCCGATGTGCCGGCTGCCGGCGCGGCGCGCGTTTGCGCGAGTCGCAGGTCGCGTGTGCCGAGCACCGGCTGGTCACCGAGCAGCACTGCGCGCTCCAGGCAATTGCGCAGTTCGCGCACGTTGCCGGGCCAGGGGTGTTGCTCGATCGCGCGGCAGGCGTCGTCGCCGAGTTCCACCGCCCCGCGGTGGCTTTCGCGCGCCAGGCGCATGAGCAAATGCCGCGCGAGCGGCACCAGGTCTTCGCGCCGCTCGCGCAGCGGTGGTATCTCCAGTGGCACGCTGTTCAGGCGAAAGTACAGGTCGCCGCGAAAGCGCCCCTGGGCAACCAGGCTGGCCAGAGGCTGCGCCGACGCGGCGATCAGGTTCACGTCGACGCTGCGCTCGCTCACTTCGCCCAGGCGGCGAAAGCGCTTGTCTTCCAGCACCTTCAGCAGCCTAGGCTGCACGTCTTGCGGCATGTCGCCGATCTCGTCCAGAAACATCGTGCCGCGATGCGCCACTTCCAGCAGGCCCGGCTTGAGCGCGGCGGCGCCGGTGAACGCGCCCTTGGCGTGGCCGAACAGTTCGGACTCGACGAACTCGCGCGACAGCCCGGCGCAGTTGAGGTCGACAAAGGTCTCGTCGGCGCGCGGGCCGTGCGCGTGCAGCCAGTGCGCGAGCACACCCTTGCCGCTGCCGGTTTCACCCTGGATCAGGATCGGCCTGGCGGCGCCCAGCACGCGCCGCGCCTGCTCGGCCAGCTGCCGGATCGCCGCGCTGTTGCCGATGAAGGGGTCGATGTCGTGCAGCGCGATTGCGGCTGCGCGAGGCGATGCGCAGCTTGCGATTGCGCTGCTGCTCGAGCAGGCGGCGCAGCATCACGTCGAGCGCGGCCATGTCGACCGGCTTGGTCAGAAAGTGTTCGGCGCCGGCGTGCACGGCGCGCACCGCGAGGTCGATCGACGCATGGCCCGTGAGCACGATCAGTGCGACCGACGGATCGATCGCCTTCAGCGCGGGCATCAGCGTGAGCGCGTCGCCGTCGGGCAGCTTGAAGTCGATCACGGCGATGTCGGGCGTGGCCTCGCGAAACGCGCGCTCGGCGCCGCGGCAGTCCTGCGCTTCATCGACGACGAAGCCGCGCGACTCCAGAAAGTCGCGCACGCCGAAGCGCACGCCGGCTTCGTCGTCGACCAACAGCACGCGAGCGGGCGGCGCTTTCATGCCGTCGCCGCCTCCCGCGCCGCCGGCTCGGCCGCGGCGCTTGCATCGGCCCGAACGGTCGCATCGGCCTGCTCGTCAAGGCCGGGCACCGGCAAGGTCAGCGTCAGCACCGCGCCACCTTCGGCATGGTTCGATGCGCCGACCTGCCCGCCATGCTCTTCAACGATGCGCTGCACGATCGAAAGCCCCAGCCCCGTGCCGCCGCGGCGCCGGGTGAAGAACGGGTCGAAGATGCGCTGCAGGTCTTCGTCGCGAAACCCGGGCCCTTGATCGCGGACCGCGCACACCACGCAGGCTGAGCCGAGCGTGCTGTCGTGCCGTGCGCTGACGCTCACCTCCTGCCCCGTCGTCGAGTGCTGCAGCGCGTTCTCGATCAGGTTCACGAACACCTGCTCGATGCGCTGCGGGTCGAGCTCGAGCATCGGCGCATTGCCCTGCAAATCGCGCGTGACGCGCACACCGGCCTCGTGCGCCTGCGCGGTACAGATCGCCAGCGCGCGTTCGATCACCGCGTACAGGTCGGTGCGGGTGCGCAGGTGCGGGGCCGGGCGGCCGTAGTCGAGCAGGTCTTGCATCAGCTTTTGCAGGCGCGAGGTCTCGCCGCGCAACACGCTCAAGTGGCGGCCCAGTTCGGGCTGGCTGTGCAGGCGTGCCTGCAGCGCGTCGAGCGTCGAGGTGATGCCGAACAGCGGGTTGCGCACCTCGTGCGCCACGCCCGAGACCAGCGAGCCCATGCTGGCCATCGTTTCGCGGCGGCGCAGCTCGGCGTCCTTGCTCAGCAGCTCGTCGCCGCGCTCGCGCAACTGTTTGGCCATGCGGTTGAATTCGGCCGCCAGGTCGCCGAACTCGTCGTTCGGCATGCCTTCGATCGGGTGCGCCAGATCGCCCTGCGCCACGGTTCGCATGCCTTTGGTCAGCGCGAACATCGGGCGCGACACGCCACGGTAGATCAGCACGCCCAGCAGCAGCACCGACAGCGTGAACAGCGGGAATACCACCAAGCTCATGTTGCGCACCGCCGACTCGCTGACCGCCTCGACAGCGCGCAGCGGCACCTCGAATCCGGCCTGCGCGAGCTGCTGAACTTGCTCGTTGAGCAGACGGTCGATGCCGGTGCGCTGGGCGATGAAACGGTCGCGCAACGCCTCAAGCTCGGTTTCAACCGCAACGGTGCGCTCGATCAGGCCGGCAATCTGGCGCTGCTCGTCGACGATGCGGTTCGCCTCGGTGCGTTCGGCGGGCTCGAGCGGCAGGCTGATCAGGCGCAGCACGGCCGACTCGAACTGGGCGAGTTTGCTCAGGTAATGTTTTTGCCGCGTCTGGGTCGAACTGGGGTGGCGCCACATCAGCGCGGAGCCGACTTCGGCCAGTTCGGACTCCACGGCCAGCAGCGCGCGCACCGCGTTGGTCGCGGCATGGCGTCGCGGCGGCGGCAGGCGCTCGACCCGGTCGACCCAGGCATGGACGATGGTGTCGACCGACTGCGTGCACTGCGCAAGCTCGTCGAGCGACGCCGTCAGCGCGTCGCTGCGGTTCAGAATGGTCGAGGTGCTGGCCAGGAACTCTTCGAGCATCGAACGCAGCGCCGCGCCGAGTTCGCGCTCGCTGGAAGAGTCGGCGAGTCTCAGATAGGTCAAAAGGAAATACTCGATCTCGCGCCGCTCCTTCACGATCCACTCGCGATAGACGGGCCGGGCACTCTCGATGTAGGCGAGCACCGACATGCCGATGCCGTTGACGCTGATTTCTATCTCGTGCGCCGCCATCGACAAGGGCTGCCGATGGCTCGCCAGTTTGTCGACTTCGCGGCGCACGTCAGCCAGCGCCTGGTAGGTCAGCGCGATCACCGCGAGCCCGAACCCGACCAGGGCCAGCAACGCGACGATCAATTTCGAACGAACCGGAAAGCGCATGGGTCAGGCAGCGTCAGGTGACGGCGCGTGCGATCGGCGCACGTCAACATGCGGCACGTCGCCGCGAAACGAATCAACTTCATCGAGGGGATGAGCCTGACCGATTGGCGCGTGGTGCGCCACCCCTAGGACTAGGGGGAATGTCGGCCTTTGGGGACGGACCCTATGGGGTCCCCGGGGGGTGAACCCGCGGCGTGTCGACGGCCGGGTTGCCCGGCGTCTTCAGGCGGCGCACGGCGCGGCGCTGGCGCGCGGCCGTGCGCCTTGCAGGTCAGCGGATCGCGACCGGGTTGATCATCACTTGCACGGAACCTTCATACTTGTTCTGGCCGAGGATGAACATGAACTCGTAAGCCTTGTCCCTGGCGAGTTCGGCGGTGTTGATGTTTTCCAGGATGTAGGTGCCGCTCATCGGCAGCAGGATCTGGTGCACTTCGAACACGCCGGCGCCCTGCTCGAAAGGAATGACTTCCAGGCCCCAGGTGTCTGCGCCGACCGCGACGACGTTCTTCGACACCAGGAAGCGCGCGCCTTCCTTGCCCAGGCCAGGCTCGACCGATCCGAAGCGCTTCGGGTCTTTCTCGATCAGGCTCAGCCAGCCGGTGTGGAAGATCACGACATCGCCCTGGTGGATTTCGACGCCTTGTTTCCTCATCGCGCCTTCGATCTCGGCCCGGTTGAACGCGGTGCCCTCCTTGACCACATCAACGCCGAGGTACGCCGCCATGTCGAGCAGAACGCCGCGCGCCACCATCGGCGGCAGCTTGTGTGCGCCGAGTTTCTTCAGGCCACCCATCGTCGCGATTTCCCCCCACTTGTTGCCGTTGTAGTAGCGGTCGCTGACGCCGATGTGGCCCAGGCCGTCGAGCTGAGTGCCGATGCCCGTCCAGCAATTCAGGATGTCGTCGTTGTAGGTGGTCTTGGTCGGGCCCAGGCCGTCGGAGTTGCCCACCTGGCCCGGCTGCACGATGTAGATCGCGCAGGTGCGCGGCGGATATGCCGGCGTCGAGGTGTTGACCGTGATGCCGAGCGAATAGGTCTTGCCGGTCTTGATGAGTTTGGACGCCGCCAGTGCGGTGGCGGGTGTCATGTAGTTGGCTGCGCCGAGCTCGTCGTTCGGGCCCCATTTGCTGGGGTACCAGTTCGATTGCGCGGCCGCTGAAAAGCTCAGTGCGGCTCCGAGTGCCGCGACGAGTCCAAGTCTCCGATTCATGGTGTTGCCTCTTTGTAGTTGATCAAATGTGCAGGCCTGCAGGGCCGGCAAAATCAGTCTAGCAGTGCGTCTGGTTCGCGTCGATCCGCGAAAGCGCGAGCGCGCGGGCCTCAGCCGAGCAAGCGTTGCGCGAACCAAACGGCCGACAGCGGCAACAATGCCAACGAGCCCCAGACGATGGAACGGGTTCGCAGCCGCTCGCTCCCTCGCCAGGGGCAGAGCAACGCGCAAGCGCTGGCCAGCACGAACAACTGGCCGACTTCAACGCCCAGATTGAAAGCGAGCAGCGCCTCGAGAAAGTGCTGCTGCATCAGGCCGAGTTCGCGCAGGCCGCTGGCGCGGCGCGGCCGGCCTGGGCCGGTTCAGGCCCGCCGGCTCACTTGTCCTCTTCCATCACCTGCGTCGCGGCGAATCCGGACGCAGGCATCTTGGGCGCGAAGCTTGGCGAGGACGTGAATTCGGCGCGGCTCGAAGATTTGCCGCTGCTGGACGACTTGGGCTTGACCATGATTTCGGTGGCTTCGAAATCCGGCCGCGACGCGGCTCGCGGCGCCTTGGCTTTGGGCGGCGGCACGGCTTCGCGGCGCAGGCGATCCAGTTCTGCCTGGGCGGCGAGCAGGCGCTGCTCGGCGTCCACCACAGCGGCACGTGGGCCATCGCCGGCGCTGGCGAGCTGGCGTTTGAACGACAGGCGAGCGAGTTCGATTTCGTTTTGGGCGCGCGCGCGCGCGCTGCGCAGCTCCGCGGCCGTGTTCGCCTGCTTGTTGCTCAGTTCCTCGGTCACGCTCATCAGTTCTTGGGCGAACCGCCCGCGGGCGACTCGCAGCGTCACCAGGCTGCCCAGTGCCGCACCCAGCGCGAGGGCCGCGGCCACCGGAATCCAGTATTGAAGAGTGTCCACGGGTTCACCTCATCGGCTGCGCGCCGAGTCTGAGGGGCTTTCGGCACGCGGCAACCCACGCTGAAGCGGATCGCGCGGCGCCGCCTGGGCGCAATGTTCAATACTTCACAGGCCAGCTCAGTCTTTGTCCTTGCGCTCGCGGCGCGGCACCAGTGCGAACGCGCGCAAGGCCGAACCCGTGCCACCCGACACCTTGATCGGCGGCGTGACGACGGCGAATTCATAGGCACGCGCCGCCGATAGCTCTTCGAGGTTGAGGTTTTCGATGATGTACACGCCGGCATCGGTGATCAGCCGCATGTGCACCGGAAATACCTGGAATTTGGGCGTCCCGCGCGATCGGCGGGCGCTGCTCGAAAGTGAGCGTGTCGTTGCCGACGATGCGCGCGCCGGCCTTGATCAGGTACTCGGCGGCGTCCAGGCCCGGGCCCGGGCGAATCGGCACCCGCGTACAGTGGTGCGTTGCCCGCGAAATGCTGGCCCCAGCCGGTGCGGATGAGCACCGTGTCGCCTTTGCGCAGGCGCACGCCCTGCTGGCGCGCCGCGTCTTGCAGGTGCTTCGCGGTGATCTCGAAAGTGGCCGGCAGCGGCGTGGAATCGCCTTGCACCATGCGCGCCACGTCGAGCAGCACGCCGCGGTTCACCAGCAGGTCGTTCGGGAATCTGTCGATCGCCAAATGGGCACCGATAGTGCCTACGCCTTTGCCGATGCCGTCGGGGTTGGAGGTTGCGGCTGCTGCGTCGACGCCGCCGAACAACTTGCCGTCGCGGCCGATGTGGCCGATCGCGTCGATGCTCGGCGCGCCGTGCTGGCCGCTCCACTGCATGATTTCCGACGTGAACGACAACTGGCCGCCGTCGCCGAAGCCGCCGCGCGTATTCGCGTGTGTCGCCTCGAGCGAAAAGCGGTACGGCGGGTTCACGCTCGCGATCGGCGACTGCGAGGTCCAGGTATGCGACAGGTCGATCAGACGCGCCTTGCGGATCAATTGCAGCAGCTCGGCGCCGCCGTCGCGGTCGCCTTCGTCGGCGTGGGCCGGGATGATGGGCGCGCCGAGCATGGCGCCCAAGGCCAGCGCCGCGGCAGCGCGCGCCATCCAGGTGCGGATCGAGTGGTGATGAAGTGCTGTGTTTCGATGCATGTCGCTCTCCTCGTTGGTTTGCGGGATGCGGTTGGCCCGGCTACTTCAAGAACTCGGGCGAGACCAAGCGCGGCAGGAACAGAATGATTTCGGGGAACACGATCGTCGACGCGAGCACGCCGAGCATGGGCAGGAGCATGATCAGCACGTCTTTCATCACGAACATCAGCCTGACCTTGGCGATCGCGCAGGAAATCATCAGGCACAACCCGTAGGGCGGCGTCACCAGCCCGAACGCGAGCGAGATGATGCCGACCATCGCGAAATGCACCGGGTCCATGCCCACCGCGCGCGCCAGCGGCTCGAGGATCGTGCCGACGATGATGATGGCCGGAATCGCATCCAGAAAACACCCCACCACGAGAAAGCAGAACGCGATGAAAAAGCCGGTGGCGGTGATGCCCATGCCCCAGCCGCCCACGCCGGCGAGCAGCGCCTTCGGAATCTGGTAGTAAGCGAGAAGCCAGCCGAACGCGCTGGCGGTGCCCACGCAGAACAGGGCCACCGCGGCGAGCTTGCCGGTGTCGAGCAGCGCGGCGTTGAGCTGGCGGCCGCTCATTTCGCGGTAGACGAAGATCGACAGCGCACCCGCGTACAGCACCGCGATCGCCGCCGACTCGGTGGCAGTGAACCAGCCGAACACCTTGCCGCCGATGATGATCACCGGCGTCATCAGCGCCGGAATCGCGATGCCCAGCGCGACGAACACTTCCTTCAAGCGTCGAGCGCGGGTACTTCGGGATAGTTGCGCAGCTTCGCGTACACGTGCACCGTGGCCATCTGCACGAAGCCCCGAGCAGCAGCCCGGGCAGGATGCCGGCCAGGAACAGCGCGCCGATCGACACCGACAGCGTTCCGCCCCAGACGATCATCAGGATCGACGGCGGAATGATCACGGCGAGCACCGCGGACACCGCGGTGATCGCGACCGAGAACGACAGGTCGTAGCCTTCCTTGACCTGCGCCTCGATGAAGATCTTGCCCTGGCTCGCGGCGTCCGCCGTCGACGAGCCCGAGATGCCGGCGAAGAAGATCGACAGCACCACGTTCACCTGCGCCAGGCCACCCGGCAGGTGGCCCACGAGATCGCGCGAAAGCCGCACCAGCCGATCCGTGATGCCGCCCACGTTCATCAGGTTCGCCGTCAGCAGGAAGAACGGCACCGCGAGCAGGATGAACGAGTTGTACGACTTGAACGTCTCGTTGAACAGGATCATCGGCGACAGCCGCGGCTCGATGAACATCACCGGCAGGCACGCCAAGCCGAGCGCGAAGGCGACCGGCACGCGCACGATCATCAGCGCGAAGAACACGCCGAACAGGATCAGCGCGGCGAACGCCGGCGTGAGGGCCGCGCCCCCAGTCACGCTGCGGCCTCGCCGGACAACACGCGCAGATCGGCGCGAAAGCGCTCGCCGAGGAACAGCACCCAGGTCAGGCCGGCCATCGGCCAGGCCACGAAGATGAAAGGCATCGGCAGCTCGGCAAGCTCGGAGTTCTGGCTCCAGCCGAACTGCACGAACTTGATGCCGTACCAAACGAACACCAGAGCGAAGATCAAGATGAACACGTTGCTGACCACGCGCAACAGCGCGTTGGCGCGCGGCTTCAATTCGGGCCAGAGGTCAACGTCGAAGTGCGCGCCGTCGCGAATCCCCACCATGGCGCCGATCATGATCATCCAGATGAAGAAGAAGCGCGCCATTTCTTCCGTCCAGATGTAGGACGGGATCAGCGCGGTGAAGCGCGAGAAGATTTGCAGGCTGACCGGAATGATCAGGATCGCGACGGTGGCGATGAGCGCGATGTCGAGCGCGCGGTAGTAGGCGTCAATGAATTTGCGCATGCTTTGAAGGCAACTGAACGGTGGTTTCTCGTCATCCCGGCGAAAGCCGGGATCCACCGCCGGCACTCGCGCGGACGATCGTGAGAGCAGTACCGCCGCGAGTGGATCCCGGCTTTCGCCGGGAGGACGGGCCGCTACAGCGAATTGATCTTCGCCAGAATCGCCTCGGCGCCGATTTCCTTCGCGTACTCGATCATCACCGGATCGACGAGCTTCTTCATCGCGGCGCGGTCGGCAAACGGAATGCGCTTGAGCTTGCCGGCTTTCTCCAGCGCGTCGAGCTTGGCCGAGTCTTCGCTCGACTCGATCTGCCGGCCATAGGCGCCGGCTTCCTTGCCCGCGCGGATGACGGCGGCCTGCAAATCGGGCGGCATCTTCTTGAACGTCTTGCCCGAAAACGCGATCGGCCGGATCGTGATCGCGTGCTGCGTCATGTTCAGGTTCGGGCCGACTTCGAAGAACTTCATCTGCTCCACGCCGGCGGCCTCGTTCTCGCCGGCGGCGATGACGCCGTTCTGGATCGCGTTGTAGACCTCGTTGTAGGCGATCACGGTGGGCGACATGCCGGTGGCGGCGAAGGTCTTGCTCCAGATCGGCGCACCTTGCACGCGCACTTTCAGGCCTTTCATCTCGGCCAGGTTGCGCACCGGCTTGTTCGCGAAGATGTTGCGCGTGCCGCCGCCCGCGTAGCCGATCAGCATCACGTCGGCCTTGGCCGCCACCTCATCGGCCACCGGCTTCAAGGTATCGGCGTCGAGCACCTTGTTCCAATGGTCGAGGTCGCGGAACAGGAACGGTGCGTCGATGAACGGCGCGGCTTTCGAGAACGTCGACATGTGCGCCGGCGAGACGATCGCATAGTCGACCGACACGCCCTGGTTCATGTAGGCGAAGTAGTCCTTCTCCAGGCCGAGTTCGCTGTTCTTGTGCAACACGAAGTTGATCGGCTTGCCGTAGTACTGCTTCACCAGTTGTTCGAACTTCACCAGCGCCTTCGTGAACGCATGGTCGTCGTTGAACTGCGAGGCGCCGTGCAGCGTGATCGGGGCCTGTGCGGCAGCGTCGAGCGTGACGCCGAAAACAAGCGCCGCGCCGAGCGTGGCGATGCCGCGCAAGGCGCGGCGTAGGGGATGTCGCATGGTCGTCTCCAAGGGTCTGTGCCGCCGCAACTTGCGATGCCACCACGGGGACGCGGCGGGCCGATCGCGCTTGAAGCGAGGGTCGCAGCGATTGAAATGGATCGCCCAGGCGGTGTCAATGCAAAACGCTTGTGGTTTGCACCTATGGTTCCCGGCGATTTGTTCAATGCATCTGTGCTGGCATCGAACCCAATCCGCTACGGAGCCGCGGCGAGGCGCTTCGCCGCGTGGTACGCGCCGCTGCCGCGCGTGAGCACCCGGTCGGTGGCCTGCACCTCGCCGGGCTCGAAATCGGGTGCACCCATCACGCCCTGGTACACCGGCCCGAAGTCGATGCGCGCCAGCGCCAGCAGTTCGTCGAAATGCTGGATCACGAAATAGCTTTCCTGGAAGTCGTCGATCCGGTAGCGCGTGCGCATCACGCGTTCCAGGTCGAAGCCGATGCGGTTCGGCGAAGCGTCTTCCAGTGCGAACATGCTCTCGAGCTTCGACGACGCGATGCCCGCGCCGTAAATGCGCAGGCCGTCGCTTTGCTGCACCAGTCCGAATTCGACCGTGTACCAGTAGACGCGCGCGAGCTTGTCGAGCACGCCCAGGCGCTGCGCGCGCAAGCCACCGACGCCGTAGGCCTGGATGTAGTCGGCGATCGTCGGGTTCATCAGCATCGGCACATGGCCGAACACGTCGTGAAAGACGTCGGGCTCTTCCAGGTAATCCAGGTTCTTCGCATGGCGAATGAAGTTGCCTGCGGGGAAGCGCCGGTTCGCGAGGTGCTCGAAGAACACTTCGTCGGGCACCAGGCCCGGCACCGCCACCACATGCCAGCCGGTGCGCCGCATCAGCACGTCCGAGAGTTCGCGGAAGTCGGGAATCTGCTGCGCCGAAATCGGCAGGTCGTTCATGCCTTGCACGAACAGATCGCAGGCGCGGCCGAGCAGCAATTTCGATTGGCGCTCGAACAGCGTCTTCCAGACGCCGTGGTCTTGTGCGGTGTAGTTCGCCCAGCCTTGGTCGATGGTCCAGTCGGGGCGCTCGGGTTCGGCGCCCGCGGCCAGGCCGTGTTTGCCAAAGCCGCTGTCGACTTCGCTGAGCTGGCGCAGCATGGCGGTGAAATCGAAGCGAGTGGCGGTGGGCCGAGGCGGCTCGGCTTCGCGGGCGTTACGCGGGCTGGATCACGCCACGCGCGAGCTGGTCGCGCTCGAGCGATTCGAACAGTGCCTTGAAGTTGCCCTCGCCGAAGCCGTCATCGCCTTTGCGCTGGATGAACTCGAAGAACACCGGGCCGAGCAGCGTTTCGGAGAAGATTTGCAGCAGCAGGCGCGGCCGGCCGCCGCTCTTCGCGGCGTCGGTCGTGCCATCCATCAGGATGCCGCGCGCCTGCAATCCGGCGACGTTTTCGCCGTGGCCGGGAAGCCGCTCGTCGAGCATCTTGTAGTACGTGTCGGAGGGCGCGCTCAAGACGGGAATGCCGGCGAGTTGCAGCGCGTCCACGCTGGCCAGAATATCGTCGGTGTGCAGCGCGATGTGTTGAATGCCCTCGCCGTTGAACTTCATCAGAAACTCTTCGATCTGGCCGGTGCTCTTCGATGCTTCCTCGTTCAACGGGATCCGGATCTGGCCGTCGGGCGCCGTCATCGCTTTCGAGGTGAGGCCGGTGTAGTCGCCCTTGATGTCGAAGTAGCGCATCTCGCGGAAGTTGAACAGCTTCTCGTAGAACCCCGCCCAGTACGCCATGCGGCCGCGGTACACGTTGTGCGTGAGGTGGTCGACCCGCGTCAGCCCGTGGCCGCGCGGGTGCCGGTCGACGCCGGGCAGAAAGTCGAAGTCGATGTCGTAAATGGCCTTGCCTTCCTCGAACCGGTCGATCAGGTACAGCGGCGCGCCGCCGATGCCTTTCACCGCGGGCAGGCGCAGTTCCATCGGGCCGGTGGGCATGAACACCGGTTGCGCGCCGAGCTCCAACGCGCGCTCGTAGGCCTTGTGCGAGTCTTTCACGCGAAACGCCAGGCCGCACGCCGTCGGCCCATGTTCGGCCGCGAAATACCAGGCCGCGCTCTTGGGCTCGCGGTTCACGATGAAGTTGATGCCGCCTTGCCGGTACAGCACCACGTCTTTCGAGCGGTGCCGGGCGACCAAGGTGAAACCCAACTTAACGAACACTGATTCGAGCAGGTTCGGCGTGGGCGAAGCGAACTCGACGAACTCGAAGCCCATCAGGCCCATCGGGTTCTCGAACAGGTCTGCCATTTGCATTTCTCCCAGAGCTGAAGCGTTGCTCCCGCCACGCGACCACGGTATTGACATAGCGCAAGTGCGGATGGGTGCTTGCCACCCTCGTTATGGGGATGGCCCTCCTTAAGCGCGACTTATAGACTCGGCCCACGAATACGCAACAAATGCGACTGTACACAGGAGGGCCCATGACAGACACCGAACCCCCGGCGCGCGCGAGCGCAACTGGCGCCGCTAGCGCAGCAGCGCCGAGCCTGCCCAACCCGTCGCGCCGCCAGCTCGTGCGTGTGGTGCTGCAAGGCGCGGCGCTGCCGGGCGTGTGCTCGGTGCTCGGCATGCCCGCTGCGCACGCTGCGACGCCGAGTGCCGGCACTCAGGCGCCAGCCTCCGGCGACACCGTAACCGTGCTGCGCGACTTCAACGACCCCTACCTCGAGCTGCTGCGGCTGTTGACGGTCGCTGCGGAGATCGAACATGGCCTGATGGTGCAGTACCTGTACGCGGGCTTTTCGGTGAAGCCGGTGTACCAGGCCGTGGCCGGCTACGGCGCGCCGAACACGAATGACCTGATCGGTATCGCCGTCCAGGAAATGCAGCACCTGGGCAAGGTGAACCAGTTGCTGGTGGCGCTGGGCGCGTCGCCGGTGCTGATCCGCGAAGACTTTCCGTTCGAGCCCGACATCATTCCGTTTCGGCTGCGCCTGGAACCGATGAGCCGGGCGTCGCTGGGCAAGTACGTGTGGTGCGAGTCGCCCCCGGGCGCAACCGACATCGCCCAGCAGCGCAACCCCGGCGACCAGGCGTTTTGCCGCATGCTCGAGCACGCCATGGGCAAGGACCAGCGGCCCAACTTCGTCGGCAACCTGTACGACGCGGTGATCGCCACGGTGAAGGAACTGGCGGCTGCGAAGGAAGCGTCGCTGCCCGATCTGCTGGCCTGGCTGCCGGTGCTCGATGAGATCAAGAAGGACGGCGAAGTCGGCCACTTTCAGTTCTTCAAGCGCACCTTCCTCGGCAAGCACGAAGGCTTCGGCGGCCGGCCCGACCCGTGGATGTTGCCTGTGGCCGACGCGCTCTACCCGGCGTACCAGTTGCCGATCGATCCCACTGCCTACCCCGGCAATCCGAACCAGATCCAGGACCCGCTCGCGCAGCGCCTGGCGTGGCTGGGCAACCTGCACTACTGGGTGGTGCTGAACCTGCTGTCGGTGGGCTACAGCGTCGGCTCGCAAGACCTGATCGCGCTGTCGCGCGGCCACATGATGGTGCCGTTCAATTCGCTCGCGCGCGCGC
The DNA here is from genome assembly GCA_963791595.1 of uncultured beta proteobacterium. Lineage (GTDB taxonomy): Bacteria > Pseudomonadota > Gammaproteobacteria > Burkholderiales > Burkholderiaceae_C > JAEMQF01. The sequence goes on from CAWBTF010000004.1 coordinate 49,271, forward strand.
TGGCGAAGATGGGTTCGGGAATGCCGTTCGACCCGCTCGGCCAGGGATATCTGCGCACCACGAAGAACGGCGGCAGCCTGCGCTTCATCCGCCATCTGCTGTCCGAAGCGGACCGGCTCGAGGCGCAGATCGGCAAGGAATTGCCGAGCGACTACGCGGTGGGTTTCTGCAGGTCGACGAGCGGGGCGCTGACGCAGTTAGAGGCGAAGATTCGCTCGGCACGCGCGCCGATGCAGCCGTGGGACGACGGCTTGGCCTGAGGGCATGAGAGTTTTGCTCCCTCGCCCGCGTGCGGGAGAGGGCCGGGGTGAGGGCTGCGTCAACCCGAACTCACCCCACCCGCCAAACGACATCGCCCACATCGTCCGCCACCAGCAGCGAGTGCCCATCGGGCCCAATCGCCACGCCCACCGGCCGGCCGTAGGACTGCGACTCGTCCGGCGCGAGAAAGCCGCTCAGCATGTCGCGCGGCGCACCGCTGGGCCGGCCGCTCACGAACGGCACGAACACGACCCGGTAGCCGCTGAGCGTGCTGCGGTTCCACGAGCCGTGCTGGCCGATCGCCATGCCGTCCTGGTCGAACCCGGGCAAGGTGCCCGCCGGCAACCAGCACAGGCCGAGCGACGCGGTGTGACCGCCGAGCGCGAAGTCCGGCGTCATCGCCCGCGCGACTGCGGCGGCGTCCTGCGGCACGCGCTCATCGACCGCCCCGCCCCAGTAGCTGTACGGCCAGCCGTAAAACGCACCGTCCTGCACCGAGGTCAGATAGTCCGGCGGCGTTTCATCGCCCAGGCCGTCGCGCTCATTCACGACCGTCCACAGCGCCTTCGTCGTCGGCTCCCACGCCAGGCCGACCGGGTTGCGCAGGCCCGACGCGAAGATGCGATGCTGGCCCGTGACCAAGTCCAACTCGTAGATGCAAGCGCGGCCCGCCTCCACCTCGAAGCCGCTGTCGCCGATGTTGCTCAGCGACCCGACGCCGATGAAGAGCCGCCGCCCGTCGGGGCTGGCGAGCAGGCTGCGCGTCCAGTGGCCGCCGCCGGGGTAGGTGGTGAGCCGCTGACCCGGCGCATTGATGCGCGTCGCGCCCGGCGTGTAGGGATAAGCCACCACGCCGTCGGTGTTGCCGACATAGAACGTGTCGCCCACCAGAGCCATGCCGAAGGGCTGGCGCAAACCTTCGAGAAACGGCTCGCGCATTTCCGCGACACCATCGCGATCCGCGTCGCGCAGCAGTGTGATGCGGTTCGGGCTCGGGCCAATCGCCGCGGCGCGTTTCATCGTGCTGACCATCGCCAGGCTGAACAGCGACTTGGGCGGCGCCGGCATGAACAGCGACTCGGCGACGGTGACGTCGCCATTGGGAAGCACGTGAATCCAGCGCGGGTGTTTGAGGCCCATGGCGAAGGCATTCACGCGCAGACCCGGCGCGGCAAGCGGCGTGTGCCCCGCTGCCCAGCCGCGCGCGGTGGGCATCTTGAGTGTGGGGATGTGGCCTTGAGGTCGGGCCGCAGGAATCACGGGCGATGCGCCGAGCGCCTGTTGATCCACCGTGCCGTGCAGGCGCCGCAACAGGATGGCCGCGTCGCCGATCTTGGCGACGACTTGCGCGAATGCGCCCGACAGATTCATTGCGCGGTTCCTCTCGCGGTTTCTGCTGTGGGTTCGCTCGGGCGCCGCGCCAGCATCTCGCCGACCAGTGCCTCGTACCCTGCCGCGACGCGCAGCAACGCCGCGTCGCCATGAGGCTTGCCGATGAGTTGCAAGCCCGCCGGCCAGCGGCCGTTCAGATGAAAGCCCGCCGGCACGCTGAGCGCGGGCAGGCCGGCGAAAGTGGCGTAGAGCGTCACTTCCATCCAGCGGTGGTAGGTGTCCATCGCCCGGCCGGCGATCGACTTGGGCCAGCGCTCGCCGATCGGGAACGGCCACACCTGCGTCGCCGGCAACGCCAGCACGTCATAGCGCTCGAACAGGCCGAGCAGGTGCGTGTGAAACGCCGTGCGCAGCTCGCTTGCTTGCATGAAATCCATGTAGCTCAGGCCCATGCCCTGGTCGTACTCCCACAAGGCCTCGGGTTTGATCTGCTCGCGCGCGTTCGGCAGCTTCATCAGCGCGGCGACGCGCGGCGCGACGAGTGCGCGGCGCCAGACCAGCCAGGCGCTCCACAGCGCCGCCGGGTCGAAGCCCAGGCGCAGCGGTTCGACACTCGCGCCGCCAGCGGCGAAGGTTCGCAGCGCGGCTTCGCACACCGGCAGCAGGCCTGCTTCGACAGGCAGATAGCCATCGAGGTCGGCGAGCCAGCCGATGCGCAGGCCGGCCAGACCGTGCGGCGCGCTTGCTGCACTCACCTGTGCACGCGCACCCGCGCCGCACGCTGCGCCTGCGCCACCTGCGTTTGCGAAGTCCGACGGCACGCTCGCGATCGACAGCGGCGCACGTGCATCGCGTCCGGCCTGAATCGCCAGCAATTGGGCCAAGTCGCGCACCGTGCGGGCCATCGGCCCCTCGGTGGGCATCTGGCTGACCCACACGTCCAGCGCGGGCCACAGCGGCACCAGGCCCTGGCTGGGGCGCAACCCGAACACATGGTTCCACGCGGCGGGGTTGCGCAGCGAACCCATGAAGTCGGAGCCGTCGGCCACCGGCAACAGGCGCTGTGCCAGCGCCACCGCTGCGCCGCCGCTGCTGCCGCCGGCGCTGACCTCGGTGTCCCAGGCGTTGCGAGCCGGCCCAAACACGTTGTTGAAGGTGTGCGAGCCCAGGCCCAACTCGGGCATGTTCGTCTTTCCGATGACGATGCAGCCGGCGGCCTTCATGCGCGAAGTCATCAAGCCGTCCTCGCGCGCCACCGCGTGTTTCAGCAGTGGGCTGCCGAAGGTGGTGGGGAAGCCTGCCGCGTGCGCCGCGTCCTTGATCGCCTGCGGCATGCCGTGCATCCAGCCGTACGAGCCATGCGCTGCTTTACTGGGCGCGAGGTCGGCGTCGCGCGCGTCGGCTTGGGCGAGCAGGTCTTCATCCGCGGCAAGGCTGACGATGGCGTTCAGGTGCGGGTTCAGAAAATGAATCCGCGCGAGGTAGGCCTGCATCACCTCGCGGCACGACACCTCGCGTGCGTGGATCGCCCTAGACAGTGCGTCGGCGTCGAGGTCGGTGATGGGAGTGGCGGGCGCGGCGATGCGGGCAGGGTTCGCGATCATGAGAGACGCAAGCGTATCGGCATCCCTCCCGTCGACGGGCCGGGTTTTCCACAGTCTCGGCGCGGCCGGCCGAGAGGGCACCGCGAGCTCGCGAACTCGCCGCGACGGCTCGCCGCGACGATCGGGGATTCGAGGTCAGGTGTCGCCGGCGTCGCCGCAGGCGTCGTTCGCGGCGCCGGCCGGCCAGCCGCGTGCGCCGAGCACGCTGGCGTTGTGCTCGCCCAGGTGCGGCGCCGGCGTGCGCAAGCTCCCTGGCGTGGCGCTGAGCTTGGGCACGATGCCGGGCACTCTGAGGGGGCGGCCTTCGGCATCGGCGGTTTGCACGATCATTTCGCGCGCCCGGTACTGCGGATCGGCGGCGATGTCGGCGACGCTGTAGATGCGCCCCACCGGCACGCCGGCGGCCTCCAAGGTCGCGATCACGGCGTCGATGCCGCGGCTTTCGGTCCACGCCGAAATGGCAGCGTCGATTTCGGCGACGCGCGCGACGCGGCCGTCGTTGCGCGCCAGGCCCGGGTCGGTGCCGAGATCATTGCGGCCGATCGCCTGCATCAGCCGGCGAAAGATGCTGTCGCCGTTGCCCGCCACCAGCACATAGGCGCCATCGGCGCAGCGGTAGGCGTTGCTCGGCGCGATGCCCGGCAGCGCACTGCCGGCCGGGCCGCGCACCGCGCCGAAGGCGTCGTACTCGGGCAGCAGGCTCTCCATCGTGTTGAACACGCTCTCGTACAGCGCCACGTCGACCACCTGGCCCTGCCCGCCGTTCACTTCGCGATGGCGCAGCGCGGTGAGCACGCCGATCACGCCGTGCAGCGCGGCCAGCGTGTCGCCGATCGACACGCCCACGCGCACGGGGGTGCGCCCGGGCTCGCCGCTGAGGTGGCGCAAGCCACCCATCGCTTCGCCGAGCACGCCGAAGCCCGGCTTGGCGCGGTAGGGCCCGGTCTGGCCGAAGCCCGAGATGCGCAGCATGATCAGCTTCGGGTTCAGCGCGTGCAGGGCGTCCCAGCCCAGGTTCCAGCCCTCCAGCGTGCCGGGCTTGAAGTTCTCGATCAGCACGTCGGCGTGTGCGGCGAGCGCGCGCACCTCGGCTTGGGCCTCTAGCGTGCGCAGATCGAGCGCGACGGAACGCTTGTTGCGCGACTGCACCTCCCACCACACGGAAGTGCCCCCGCGCATCAAGCGCCAGCTGCGCAGCGGGTCGCCGCCCTCGACGGGTTCGATTTTGATCACGTCGGCGCCGAAGTCGGCAAGCGTCTTGCCGGCGAACGGGCCGGCGATGAGCTGGCCGAGTTCCAGCACCTTCAGGCCATTCAGTGCGTCCATCACTTCCTCGTGCGCGCAAGGCAGTCGGTCGATTCCTCGTCAAACGCGGTCGGCGTTCAGTCGGCGAGGATCTTCTTCTCTCTGATCACGTCACCCCAGTACGTGGTCTCGCGCTGCACCAGCGCGGCCAGCGCGTCGGGGCCGAGGTAACGCACTTCGATACCGGTGCGGTCGGCGACTGCTTTCGCCTCCGGCGTGGCCAGGGCGGCCTTCACTTTCTCGGTCAGCGTCTGCACCACGGCGGCAGGCGTGCCGGCCGGCGCGAACAGCGCGACCCAGGCCTCGAGCTCAAAGCCGGCAAGCCCCGCCTCGGCGGTCGTCGGCACGTTGGGCAGGCCGGGATGGCGCGCCTTGCCGGTGACCGCAAACGCTTTGAGCTTTCCCGCCTGCACGTGCTGCATCACGGACGGCGGCGTGGTCATGAACACCTGCACCTGGCCGCCCAGCACGTCTTGAATCGCCGGGCCCGAACCCTTGTACGGCACGTGGGTCATGCTGATGCCGGTGGTCTGCTCGAGCAGCGCGGTGCCCACATGCGACAGCGAGCCATTGCCCTGCGACGCGAAGTTCAGCTTGCCCGGATTCGCTTTCGCGTAAGCAATGAATTCCTTCAGGTTGTTCGCCGGCACCGACGGGTGCGCGGCGATCACGTTCGTCGCCGCGGTGAGCAGTGCGACGGGAACGAAGTCCTTCTGCGCCCACGGCAGCTTGGCGAACAGCGACGGGTTGCCGACGTGGTACGCCGAGTAGGAGATGAGCAGCGTGTAGCCGTCTTTTGGCGCGAGCGCGACTTGCTGGTAGGCGATGTTGCCGCTCGCGCCGCCCTTGTTCTCGATCACCACCGGCTGGCCGAGCAGCTTGCCCAGCGGCTCGCCGAGCAGGCGCGCCGAGGTGTCGACCACGCCGCCGGGTGGATTCGGCACGATCAGCGTGACGGGCTTGGTCGGGAAGGTTTGCGCCAACGCTTGAGTCACAAACAGGGCGACGGCGAACAGGGCAGGGCGAAGCAGGCGCATGGCGGTGTCTCTTGTGGCGGATACGGGCACGCAGCGTAGCAGCAGCGGTGCGCATCGACCAGCCCTTGCCCCCCGCGCGTCGGTGCGGGCGCGGCAGTCGCTACCCGCAGGGGCGCGCAGCGGCGGTCTGCGCTTCGCTCCGACCGCCCCAGCATGAGCCCCCGCCGGGTGACGCCTGTCGCGCCGCGCCAACGCATGGGCGCATAGCGGATGCTCAAATGTCAGCAACGGGCCGAAATCAGTCAGCGATCCGCTCAGAGCGTGACCCGAGTCGCCGGGCCGAGTTTCACTTCAGCCGATGCGCCCGAGCAGCAGGTACTCCATGAGTGCCTTCTGCACGTGCATTCGATTTTCAGCTTCGTCCCAGACGACTGACTGTGGCCCATCGATCACGTCAGCCGCCACCTCTTCGCCCCGGTGCGCCGGTAGGCAGTGCATGAACAAGGCATCGGGCACCGCCGCGGCCATCATCTCTCGGTCCACGCACCAATCGGCGAAGGCGGCCTGGCGCGTTGCGTTCTCGGCCTCGAAGCCCATGCTCGTCCAGACGTCGGTGGTGACGAGGTGCGCACCGCGGCACGCGTCGAGCGGGTTCTTGAAGATCTTCAGGCACGAGGCATTGCGCACGCCGGCGACCTGGGCGTCGATCTCGTAGCCGCTGGGCGTGCTCACGTGCAGCGTGAAGCCCAGGATGTCGGCGGCTTGCAGCCAGGTGTTGGCCATGTTGTTGCCGTCGCCGACCCACGCCACCACCTTGCCCTGCAGGCTGCCGCGGTGCTCGATGTAGGTAAAGACGTCGGCGAGGATCTGGCACGGGTGGTATTCATTGGTGAGGCCGTTGATCACCGGCACGCGCGAGTGCGCGGCGAAGGTTTCAATCTTCGTCTGCTCGAAGGTGCGGATCATCACGATGTCGACCATGCGGCTGATGACGCGGGCGCTGTCTTCCACCGGCTCGGCGCGGCCGAGCTGGCTGTCGCCGGTGGTCAGGTGCACGACCGAGCCGCCCATCTGGTACATGCCGGCTTCGAAGCTGACACGCGTGCGCGTGCTCGCCTTCTCGAAAATCATCGCCAGCGTGCGGTCCACCAGCGGTGTGTACTTCTCGTAGTTCTTGAAGCGCTTCTTGATCGTCGCGGCGCGCTCGAACAGGTAGACGTACTCCTCGGTGCGCAGATCCTTGAACTGCAGGTAGTGCTTGATCAAGCCCATGCCGGGTTTCATTTCTTAGGCGGTTCGGCCAGGAACGTCTTGATCAACGGGCAGAGGATCGCGACGATCTGCGCCGCTTCGTCCAGACTCAAAATCAGCGGCGGCACGAGCCGGATCACGCTGTCGGCGGTGACGCTGAGCAGCAGCCCCGCCTTTGCCGCGCGGCCGAGGATTTCGCCGCAGGGACGCTCCAACTCGATGCCGAGCATCAAGCCCTGGCCGCGAATTTCCTTCACTCCGGCCACACCCTTCAACTCGCGCGCCAGGCCGTCGCGCAACGCCGTGCCGACCTTTGCCGCGTTTGCGAGCAGGCCTTCTTCTTCCATGATGCGCAGCGTTTCGACGCCGGCGCGCATCGCCAGCGGGTTGCCGCCGAACGTGGTGCCGTGGTTGCCGGGGCCGAACACAGCAGCGGCTTTCGGGCCGCAGACCACGGCGCCGACCGGAACGCCCGAGCCCAGGCCCTTGGCCAGCGGCATCACGTCGGGCAAGATTCCGGCCCATTGGTGCGCGAACCACTTACCGGTGCGCCCCATGCCGCATTGCACTTCGTCGAGCATCAACAGCCAGCCGCGCGCGTCGCAGATGCCGCGCAGCGCTTGCAAATACTCGATGCGCGTCGGGTTGATGCCGCCTTCGCCCTGGATCACTTCGAGGAACACGGCGACGACGTTCGGGCGCGACGCCGCCACCGCCTCGAGCGCGGCCACGTCGTTCAACGGCACGCGCACGAAGCCTTCCAACAGCGGGCCGAAACCGGCCTGGATCTTCGTGTTCGCGGTGGCCGATAACGTGGCGATCGAGCGGCCATGGAAGGCCTTTTCGTAGACGACGATCTCGGGCCGGTCGATGCCCTTGTCGTGGCCGAATTTGCGCGCGATCTTGATCGCGGCTTCGTTCGCTTCCAGGCCCGTGCTGCAAAAGAACGCGTTGGTGAGGCCCGAGATCTCGCACAGCTTCGCGGCGAGCCGCTCCTGCAGCGGCATCTGGTAGTAGTTGGAGCAGTGGATCAGCTTCGCGACCTGGTCTTGCAGCGCCGGCACGAGCTTGGGGTGGCCGTGGCCGAGCGTGTTCACCGCAATGCCGCCCAGGCCATCGAGGTACTTCTTGCCTTCGGTGTCCCAGACCCAGCAGCCTGCGCCATGCGACAACGCAAACGGCAGGCGGCTGTAAGTGTTCATCACATGGGGTTCGGGGGAGGCGACCAGTTTTTCCGGGGCGTTCATCGGCGGCTCCAAAGTGGTGAGGCGAGGGGTTTGTTCACGCACCAAGCCCGATCGATTCTAAGGTCGGGGTGCGGCGTGCCGATAAGCGTCTGATGGATGCCGTTGTCACCCAAACTGAGCCTGCAATCGAGCTTGTTCCCGATGCCCGCGCACGCGGCGAGCGGCCGGGTGCGGCGCTCGGCGGCGCCGATGCGGCCGCGGCAAAGGCCGCGGGCCCGCAACTTGCACGCCCCGCGCAGGGACCCATCGTGTCAAAACCCGGCGTGCCTCAGATCACTCACCGTCAATTCCTGATCGTCGGCAAAACACTCGATGGCAAGGTGTTTCGTCCGAGCGACTGGTCGGAGCGCCTGGCCGGTGCGATGTCGGCGTTTCGGCCCGCGGGGTCGGCCATGGGCATGGCCGCATTCATCGGCTATTCACCCTACTGCGTACCGCGCACCGTGGACGGCCAGAAATGCGTGCTCGTCAACGAGGCGCTGCGAGGCATCGAGGTGCTGGCGTGGGACTTCGTCATGCACTTCGCGCGCGACAACCAGCTCGAGGTTCGCGACGTGACGCCGGATTCGGTGCCCCAATGACAAAGGGCTCGCGTTGCGAGCCCTCGGTTCGAAGCGCTTCGAGACTCAGGCCGCGGCCAGCGCCTTCACTTGCGACGACAAGCGGCTCTTGTGGCGCGCCGCCTTGTTCTTGTGGAAGATGCCCTTGTCGGCGACCGAATCGATGACCGGCTGCGCCAGCTTGTACAGCTCGGCGGCCTTGGCCTTGTCGCCGCTCGCGACCGCCTTTTGCACGTTCTTCACGACGGTGCGGAACTTGGAGCGCAGCGCCGTGTTGCCGGCGTTGAGTTTTTCGTCCTGGCGGACGCGCTTCAGCCCGGAGGCGATGCGAACGGTTTTCTTCTTGGCTTTGGTGGTGGTGGCCATGGGGACTTGACGGTGTTGCGGCTGAGCGAAGCGCGCGAGTATAGCAGTGCGATCCCGGCCCGAGCGCGGTGTGCCGCGAATCACGGCTTTGCGCCGCTGCGGCGACAAACCCGCTCCCTATAATCCGCCGCCGCGCGCTCGCGGCTGCCGGGCTGCCAAGCTCCCTCATCCACATGAACCTGTTGCGCGCGGCGTCCACCGTGTCCCTGTTGACGCTCGCCTCGCGCATCACGGGCTTGGTGAACCAGATGATCCAGGCGGCGCTGTTCGGCGCCGGGGCGTGGATGGACGCGTACAACGTCGCGTTCCGCATCCCGAACCTGCTGCGCCGGCTGTTCGCCGAAGGCGCGTTTTCGCAGGCCTTCGTGCCCTTGCTCGCGGCGACGCGCGCGAAGGACGGCGAAGACGCAACCCATGCACTCGTCGACGCCGTCGCCACCGTGCTGCTGTGGGCGCTGATCGCAACCTGTGCGCTCGGCATCATCGGCGCGCCCGTCATCGTGTGGCTGATGGCCGCCGGCTTGAAGGAGTTCGACGGCGCGGTGCTGATGACGCGCCTGATGTTCCCCTACATCGGATTCATGTCGCTGGTGGCGTTGTCGGCCGGCATCTTGAACACTCACAAGCGTTTCGCGGTGCCGGCCGCGACGCCGGTGCTGCTGAACCTTGCGCTGATCGGCGCGGCGACGCTTTCTCGCGCCGGCTTTCCAGGCCCGGGGCATCGAGCCGATCTTCGCGCTCACCGCCGGTGTGATGCTGGGCGGCGCGCTGCAGCTCGGCGTGCAGGTGCCTGCGCTGCTGCGCATCGGCAGCCTGCCGCGCCTGGGCCTGGGCTGGGCGGCGCTGCGCCGCGCCTGGGCGCACCCGGGCGTGCTGCGCGTGATGCGCCAGATGGCGCCGGCGTTGCTGGGCGTGTCGGTGGCTCAGCTGTCGTTGCTGATCAACACCCAGATCGCCTCGCAGGTGGGCGTGGGCGCGGTCTCGTGGCTGACCTATGCCGACCGATTGATGGAATTTCCGACCGCATTGCTCGGGGTTGCCCTGGGCGTGGTGCTGATGCCACAGTTGTCCGCCGCCCAGGCCAGCGGCGATGCGGTGCGCTATTCGGCACTGCTTGATTGGGGGCTGCGCCTGACGCTGCTGCTCGCGCTGCCCTGCGCGGTTGCGCTGCTCGTGTTCGCGCAGCCGATGGTTGCGGTGCTGTTCCACCACGGGGCCTTCCAGGCGAGCGATGTCCAAAGTACGGTGACCGCGCTGATGGGCTACGGTGTCGGGCTGATGGGGCTGATCGGCGTGAAGATCCTGGCTCCGGGTTTCTACGCACGCCAGGACGTCCGCACGCCGGTGCGCATCGCCATCACCGTCTTGGTGCTGACGCAGTTGATGAACCTCATCACGGTGCCGCTGCTCGGGCATGCGGGGCTGGCGCTGTCGATCGGGCTGGGCGCGCTGGTCAATGCCGGCTGGCTGTTCGCCGGCCTGCGCCGCAGCGGCGGGTACCAGCCGCAGGCCGGCTGGGCCGGTTTCGCGCTGCGTGTGCTCGGCGCCACGTTGTTGCTGGGCGGCGTGCTGGCGACTTCGGCGCAGCTGATCGACTGGATCGGCCTGCAATCGCACCCCTGGTTGCGCGCCGGCTGGCTGGCCTTGAGTCTGGGGGGTGCCGCGCTGATCTACTTCGGCGCGCTCGCCATAGGGGGGATACGGATTCACCAATTCGCGCAGCGCGGATAAACTGCCTTTCATGTCCGGGCCGCTGTACTTCGAAGCGCCCACCGCGCTCGAATATTTCGAGACGCTGGTGGCCGATGAATCCAGCCTGTCGTTGACCGAAGCGGCGATCGCGCTGGCGCAAGACGAGTACCCCGAGATCGACCCGCAAAGCGTGATCGTCGAGATCGACAAGCTCGCCGACAAGTTGAAACGCCGCCTGCCGGCCGACGCCGTGCCGGTGCAGCGCCTGCGCTGGCTGAACCGCTACTTCTTCCAGGAGCTGGGTTTTGCCGGCAACGTCAACAACTACTACGACGCTGACAACAGCTACCTGCACCGCGTGCTTGCCACGCGGCGCGGCATTCCGATCACGCTGGCGGTGATCTACATCGAGCTGGCCACGCAAATCGGCCTGTCGGCGCGCGGCGTGTCGTTCCCCGGCCACTTTCTGGTGAAGCTGCGCATGCCCAGCGGCGAGGTCGTGATCGACCCGTTCACTGGCCAGTCGCTGTCGCGCGAGGAGCTCGACGAGTTGCTCGCCCCGTACAAGCGCAAGCGCGGGCTGGAAGGCGAGTTCGACGCGCCGCTCGGCCTGTTCCTGCAATCGGCGCCGCCGCGCGACGTGCTCGCACGCATGCTGCGCAACCTGAAGGAAATCCACCGCACGGCGGAAGACTGGGCGCGCCTGCTCGCGGTGCAAGAGCGGCTCGTCGTGCTGCTGCCGCAGGCCTGGGAAGAGTGGCGCGACCGGGGGCTGTGTTTTGCCGAGCTGGGCATTGACGCGGCGGCGGCCGACGACCTGAAGTTCTACCTGAAGAACTGCCCGAACGCCGACGACCGCGCCGCGATCAACGAGCGCCTGGCCGGCTTGAAGCGACCCGGGCAACTGCGCCTGCATTGAGGCCAGTCTGCGGGTTGGGCGCGGCGCCGTAAAATGCGCGCCATGGCGTCGCACCAGGTCAATCAGGTCAACTTCACGAATCAATTCCTGATCGCCATGCCCGGCATGGGCGACGGCACGTTTGCCGGCACCGTGGTCTACATGTGCGAGCACAACGAAAAGGGCGCACTCGGCCTGGTGATCAACAAGCCGATCGACATCAAGCTGAAGAACCTGTTCGAGAAAGTGGAGCTCACGCTGGACCGCAGTGACCTGGCCGACGCGCCGGTCTACTTCGGCGGGCCGGTGCAGACCGAACGCGGCTTCGTGCTGCACGAGCGCCTGGGCGGCGACGAGGGCCAGGGTGGGCACTACAACTCGTCGCTGCAAATCCCCGGTGGCCTGGAGATGACGACCAGCAAAGACGTTCTCGAAGCGCTGGCGCACGGCGCGGGGCCCAAGAAGATCTTGGTGACGCTCGGCTACAGCGGCTGGGGCGCCGGCCAGCTGGAAGACGAGATGAGCCGCAACGGCTGGATCCACGTGGGCGCGCAGGCCGACATCATTTTCGACACCCCCGTCGAGCAGCGCTACGCGAAGGCGCTGTCGCTTCTCGGAATCGACGCGCACATGCTGAGCCAGGAGGCGGGGCACGCATGAACCGTGCGCAGCCTGCTGCCCTTGGACCCACGTCTGCCGAGCATTCCTATCTCGCGTTCGATTTCGGCGTCAAGCGCATCGGCGTGGCCAGCGGCAACACAGTGACCCGCAGCGCAACGCCCGTTTGCACCGTGGCCGAAGCCGGCGACAAGCGCTTCGAGGCGATCGGCAAGCTGATCGCGCAATGGCAGCCCGACGCGCTGGTGATCGGCGTGCCCCGCCACCCGGACGGCGCGCCGCACGAGAACACGGCGCGCGCGCTGCGTTTCGCGCGCCAGTTGCGCGGACGTTTCGCGCTGCCGGTGCATGAAGTCGACGAGCGCTACACGACGACGCAGGCGCGCGCGGCGGGCGCGAAAGACCTCGATGCCGCGTCCGCGGCGATCATCCTCGAGCAGTTCCTGAACCCGATCGCGGTGGTGCAGCCATGAGACACCCTGTGTCAACGCCCATGCCGCGGGCCGAGCGCCGGGCCGCTCCCAAGCCGGCCCGCATCCCCTTGGGGGATCGGCCGACGTACCCGTCGGACGAGGGGCTGTCATGAGTCTGCTGACCCTCGACGCCGAAGCGCTCTACGCCGAGCTGCTGGCCGCCGTGCGTGCGATGGTCCTGGTGCAGCCGCAGACGTCGCTCGTCGGCATCTTGTCGGGCGGCGCGTGGCTCGCCGAGCGCGTGCAGCGCGACCTGAAGCTCCCGGGCGAGCCGGGCCTGCTCTCGATCACGCTGCACCGCGACGACTTCAATTCGCGCGGCATGCCGGCGCAGGCACGCCAGACCCGCCTGCCGTTCGAAATCGAAGGCCGGCACATCGTGCTGATCGACGACGTGCTGCACACCGGTCGAACCATCCGCGCCGCGGTCAATGAACTCTACGACTTCGGCCGCCCGGCGAGCGTGCAGCTCGCGGTGCTGGTCGATCGCGTCGGACGCGAACTGCCGATCAGCGCCGCCTACTCCGCCGCGCGCATCACGCTGCCGCGTGACCAACGCCTGTCGCTGGAACGCGATGCAGCGGGGCGCTTGAGCTTTCAGATCGAGGCGAAAAGCTGATGCTGTCGCAACGCAATCCCCAGCTGAATCGCAACGGCGAGCTGATTCATCTGCTGTCGATCGACGGCCTGCCGCGCGAAGTGCTGGTGCAGATTCTCGACACCGCCGGCACCTTTCTCAGCGTGAACGACCGCGAAGTGAAAAAGGTGCCGCTGCTGCGCGGAAAAAGCATCTTCAACCTGTTCTTCGAGAACAGCACGCGCACGCGCACCACGTTCGAGATCGCGGCGAAGCGCCTGAGTGCCGACGTCATCAACCTCGACATCGCGCGCTCCAGCACCGCCAAGGGCGAGAGCCTGCTCGACACGATTGCCAATTTGTCGGCAATGCACGCCGACATGTTCGTCGTGCGCCACAGCGAAAGCGGCGCGCCGTACCTGGTGGCGCGGCACTGCGCGCCGCACGTGCACGTGATCAACGCGGGAGACGGCCGCCATGCGCACCCGACGCAGGGCCTGCTCGACATGTACACGATTCGCCACTACAAGAAGGACTTTTCGAACCTGACGGTGGCGATCGTCGGCGACATCGTTCACTCGCGCGTCGCGCGCTCCGACATCCACTCGCTGACCACCTTGGGCGTCGCCGAAATCCGCGCCGTCGGCCCGAAGACGCTGGTGCCGGGTGACCTGAAAGAGATGGGTGTGCGCGTCTGCCACGACATGACGGAAGGCATTCGCGGCGCCGACGTGATCATCATGCTGCGCCTGCAAAACGAACGCATGAGCGGCGCGATGCTGCCCAGCGCCGGCGAGTTCTTCAAGAACTATGGCCTCACGCCGGAGAAGCTGGCGCTCGCGCACCCCGAGGCGATCGTGATGCACCCCGGCCCCATCAACCGCGGCGTGGAAATCCACTCCGATGTGGCCGACGGCAAGCAGAGCGTGATCCTGCCGCAGGTGACGTTCGGCATCGCGGTGCGCATGGCGGTGATGTCGATCATTGCGGGGAACAGCGCGTGAAGATTCTCATCCGCAACGGGCGCCTCGTTGACCCGGCCACCGGCCGCGACGAAGCCGGCGACGTGGCCATTGCCGCCGGGCGCATCGTCGGCCTGGGCAAGGTCAGCCCCGACTTCGAACCCGATCGCCGCATCGACGCGAGCGGCCTGGTCGTGGCGCCGGGACTCGTCGATCTCGCCGCGCGATTGCGCGAACCCGGCCACGAGCACGAAGGCATGCTCGAATCGGAAATGGCCGCCGCGGTCGCCGGCGGCGTCACGAGCCTGGTGTGCCCTCCCGACACCGACCCGGTGTTGGATGAACCCGGCCTCGTGCAGATGCTCAAGTTCCGCGCGCGCAACCTGAACCTGGCGCGCCTGTTCCCGCTGGGTGCGCTGACGCGCGGCCTGAAAGGCGAGGCGCTGACCGAGATGGCCGAACTCACGCAAGCCGGTTGCGTGGGCTTTTCGCAGGCCGAATCGGCAGTGGCCGACACGCTGGTGCTGCACCGCGCGCTGCAATACGCCGCGACCTTCGGCTACACCGTCTGGCTGCGCCCGAGCGATGCCTACCTCGGCAATGGAGTGGCCGCGAAGGGGCCGCTCGCCACGCGCATGGGCTTGTCGGGCGTGCCGGTGATCGCCGAAACGATCGCGCTGCACACGCTGTTCGAACTGGTGCGCGACACCGGCGCGAGACTGCACCTGTGCCGGCTGAGCAGCGCCGCCGGCGTCGAACTCGTGCGCCGCGCCAAGGCGGAAGGATTGCCCGTCACCTGCGACGTGAGCGTGCATCAGCTGCACCTGATCGACGTCGACATCGGCTACTTCGATGCCGCGATGCGCCTGTCGCCCCCGCTGCGCCAGCAGCGCGACCGCGACGCGATCCGTGCCGGTCTGGCAGACGGCACGATCGACGCGCTGGTCAGCGACCACACGCCGGTGGACGCCGACGCGAAGAATCTGCCGTTCGCGCAAGCCGAGCCCGGCGCAAGTTCGATCGAACTGCTGCTCGGCCTGGCGCTGAAGTGGGGCCGCGAAGCGAAGCTGGCGCTGGCGCACACGCTGGCCACCGTGACCTGCCGCCCCGTGGCCTTGCTCGGGCCCACGCTCGGCTCGCTGGCGGCTAGCCTGGGCAAGCTCACTGAGGGTGCCGCCGCCGACCTGTGCGTGTTCGACGCGCAAGCGTCGGCGCCGGTCAATCCTGCAGCGCTGGTGAGCCAGGCCAAACACACGCCGTTTGCCGGTGCCGAGCTGCCCGGGCGCGTGGCCTACACGCTCGTCGGTGGGCAGGTGGCGTTCGAAGCGCGACCGCGCTGATTCGCGTTTCAGGCGCGCGCCTGAGCTCGATGTTCATCGCAGCAAGGGCGGGCTGGCGCCTGTTTCGCATCGTGCTGGAAGGTCTGCGCGGCTTGGGCGTCTGTGCGCTCGTGTTCCACGTTCCTGAACCGGGCGCAGCGCATGCACCACGTGGGCGTGTGGGCGTCGCGCACGCTCGCCGCGCTCGGAATCACGCTCGAAGTGAACGGCCAGATGCGAGCCGGCCCGGTGCTGATCACCGCCAACCACATCTCGTGGCTCGACATCCTGGCCATCGACGCCGTGCAACCGGTTCGCTTCGTCTCCAAAGCCGACGTGCGCCACTGGCCCGTGATGGGCTGGATGGTCGCGTGCGGCGGCACGCTGTTCATCGAACGCGAACGCAAACGCGACGCGATGCGCGTCGTGCACCAGGTCGCGCAAGCACTGAAAGACGGCGACACCGTCGCCGTGTTCCCCGAAGGCACGACGAGTGACGGCAAGGGCCTGCTGCCGTTCCACGCGAACCTGCTGCAAGCGGCCATCGCGACCGAGACGCCGGTGCAGGCGGTGGCGCTGCGTTATGCCGATGCGCATGAGCCCGTGAGCCAGGCGGTGGCCTACATCGGCGAGACGACGCTCGCGCAATCGGTGTGGATGGTCGCGTGTGCTGAAGGTTTGCGCGTCAGCGTCGCGATGCTTGACGTGCAAGGCACGCGGCGTCTGGATCGGCGGGCATTGGCGCAGAAGTTGCGGATTGAAATTGCGGATGCGTTGGGGATGCCTTTGGGCGACGCCCTCGGTGCCACAGGTCAAGCGGTGGGCGAAGTCATCGCGTGAGCTCGGGTTCGCGCGAAGGCGCAGGCCGAGTTCGGCGCGAGCAAAGCCGCAGGCGGGTGACGGGCTCCGCTTCGCTGCGACGGTCGGCCGGTACGGCCGACTCCCCTGCGCTGCTCGCTGCGCAGGGCAAGTCCGACAACTCGGCCCTGTGTACAGGGCCTCAAACATGTCGGACTTGGCGCGCAAGCGCGCCGACCCTGCTCCGCTGCGCTGCTCGGCGTCGCAGAGGCGCTCCGCCCGCCACCCGCCTGCGGCTTTGCTGGTGAAGTGGGCTCATACGCACAGAGATCAACGACGAAGAGGCGCAAAGAGCGAGTGGATCGCCTCAGACTCCATCCAGTAGCGATTCGCCCGTTCGAAGGACAAATACATCCAAAGAACGGCTGCCCGGCTGGCGTCCGATCCCAACCGAATGGCTCGGCTTCCACGGTTTGCGTGCCAACTGAATGCGCTCCGCAACGGCCTGAAGGTGCTGCCGACTTCGGCCGAAGAGGTAACGATAACAGTGAGCCGCCATCGTCGAATTGAAGCGTGACAGCCACTCCGGGGTGATGTCTGCGTGCCCGGCACGGCCCTGATTGCCGGAGATCACGAGGGCGCAGCTATGAGTCAGCGGGAAGAGAACCTGCGCGTGGGCGGAACCGTAGCCAAGCGGCGCTCTGCGGTCTGCAGAACTCGTAGTCGCAAGAACGACTGGCTGGTCTGTCGTCAGGAATCCCTCAGAACCTTCGGTCGCGTGAAAAACCATCCAGTCTCGGGAGAATATCGACTTGGCGATGGCGTCGAAGTTGCGCAGCGACTTACCGAGCGCGACCCCGCCGTCGACCTCCACGGTGTAGGCGCCATCGCGGACCATTTGGGCAACGCTCGCAGCTTCCTTTTGCAGCTTGGCAGCGTCGGCTCCAGGACCGTTCAATTCGTGTAGTAGGTGAAGCACTTTTCGCTCATCTGAGAGCAGCAGGCGAGCACGAGCCTTGACAAATCCGGCGTGGACGACCTTGGCCTCCTCAATTGCCGCAGGCGTGCGCAACGCCGAGAAGGCGATGAACGCCGTCAACTGTTCCCGCTCGTCCACGGTAATTCGCTCCCGCGCCGCCATCTTCAAAATGATTGGCGCTGCCTTGTCCTCAAAGTGAGCGAGCAATACCTCCATGTCATACCGTCGACGTTCCTTGTGGTCTTCGAACGTGTACAGGTTTGGAATACGCGCAGTGTGGTCGGGGGTGCGAGAGGTGATCTTGCCACTGCGTCGATCCAGGCGTGAAAGCAGGTTGTCCTCTGCGAAGCCGGCCAGGTAGAAGCGCGGCACATAGTGTTGCTTCTTGGCGCCAGTCAGGTGAGGCCGGGATATCAGCCGCTCAAACGTGCTCATTGCGTTGAGGTGGGGTCAGTGGTAGTCATCTTCGAGCTGATGCCGCACCGCCGAAACGACAACGTCAGTGGCGCCGACGATCTCGAACAGTGCCACGTACCCCGAGCGGCCGAACGGAATGATCAGCTCGCGCAGAAACGGACTCTGAGCGGCCTTGCGGCATGTGAAGGGCGAAGTCTTGAGCGTTGCGATTCCGGCGCGGATGGCATCGAGTGCTTGATCGGCAAGATCGAGGTACCCGCTGGCGCGGGCAAGTTCACGTTCGAGAACGAAATCGAACAAGCGCTCCAGGTCTGCCTCGGCGTCGCGCGTCAGGCGAACGCGGAAGCTCACCGTCGGGTCGCCGGCATGCGCTTGCGCGCTGCATCCAACTTGCGCTGCAGCTTCTTCACTACGGCATCGGCTTCAACGTAGTCGCCGGTGCGACGAGCATCCTCCAGCGAGCGCATTCCTCTGGCGATGAATTCCGCCTGGTAGCGGCGGCGCAGAACGGTCGCCCTAACCGATGCCTCGACGAACTCGGAAACCGTTTCACCTTCGCCCAGCAGAGACTCGACTTCGGCGCGCAACTCGGGTTCGACGCGGACCGATGGGATCGTGGCGGTCTTCATGGCGTAAAGTGTAGTGCATTTGCGTTGCGTGAGACGGAGTGGCTGCAATGAACATCAAAGCGATCCGCACAGAGTCTGAGAACAAACGAGCATTGGTGGAGATCTCGACGCTGATGGGGCTTGACCCCGCCATCGGCACACGCGCCGGCAAACGCCTGAATGCGCTCGTCACATTGGTTCAGGCGTTCGAGTCGCGGCAGTACAGGCTGGACCCCGGAGGCCCACAAGGCATCCAAGCTCGACGCGGGGTGGCCGGGCGGCGGCCCGTTTAGGCGCAGCCGAGCAGCGGAGCCGGTCGGGGTCGGCGCGCTTGCGCGCCAAGTCCGACATGTTTGAGGTCCTGTACTCAGGGCCGAGTTGTCGGACTTGCCCCGATCGGCGAGCAGCGCAGGGGACCCCTCGCGAAGCGAGGGGCAAGACGTCCGGGCCGACGGCCGGCTACCCCGCGTCGAGCGTCGCGCGGATGTATGCAGTCAACACGCATCGATTGGCGCACGCGGCCAATCGACGAAAACGATCAAGCCTTCCCCTGACCCGCCACAGCCCGCGCCGCCGCAGCAGCAGCCTCAGCATCACCAAGGTAATAGCTCTTGATCGGCAGCAACTGCGCATCCAGCTCGTACACCAGCGGAATCCCATTCGGAATGTTCAACCCGACGATCTCGGCATCGCCCACGCCGTCGAGGTACTTCACGAGCGCGCGCAAGCTGTTGCCGTGCGCGGCGATGACGATGCGCTGGCCGCTGCGAATCGCCGGTGCGAGGGTAGAGTCCCAGTACGGCAGCACGCGCGCGACCGTGTCTTTCAGGCACTCCGTCAGCGGCACCGGATTGGCGGGCAGGCGCGCATAACGCGGGTCGCTGCGTTCGCAGCGCGGGTCGTTCGCTTCCAGCGCCGGCGGCGGGATGTCGTAGCTGCGGCGCCAGGCGAGCACTTGTGCGTCGCCATACTTGCGCGCGGTCTCGGCCTTGTTCAGGCCTTGCAACGCGCCGTAGTGGCGCTCGTTGAGTTGCCAGGCGTTGACCACGGGCAGCCAGGTGCGATCTAACTCGTCGAGCGCGTGCCACAGCGTCCAGATCGCGCGCTTGAGCACCGAGGTGTAGGCCACGTCGAATTCGTAGCCTTCGTCTTTGAGCAGGCGCCCGGATTCGCGCGCTTGTGCCACGCCGGTGGGCGTGAGCGGCACGTCGGTCCAGCCGGTGAAGCGGTTTTCCAGGTTCCAGGTCGACTCACCGTGGCGGATCAGGACGAGTTTGTGCATGGCGTGGGTGCGGCGCGCAAAGTCTCTCGGGGGGTGAGGGCTATCGCGCTCGGCGGCGAGGGCAGGGGCGCGAATTCTATAATCCGCCGCTTCGCGCTTCCTGGGTCCGCCGCTTGAACTCCTTCGGTCAATTCGTCATCGAGAACTGGGTCCTGTTCCTGGCGGCTATTTCTTCGGGCGCGATGTTACTGTGGCCCATGGTCAACAAAAACGCCGGTGGGGCGACGAAGGTGTCTCCCACTGAAGCGGTGCAGCTCATCAACCGCGAGAAGGCGGTATTGATCGACGTGAGCGAAAGCGCCGAATTCGCTGCCGGCCATGTGGCGGGCGCGAAGAACGTGCCGCTCGCATCGCTCGAGGCGAGCAACGACCTGCCGAAGAACAAGACGCTGCCGCTGGTGGTGGTGTGCCCCACCGGTGCGCGCGCGTCGCGCGCGGTGGGAACCTTGAAGAAGCGCGGCTTCGAGAAGACGCGCGTATTGGCCGGCGGTTTGCGCGCGTGGCGCGAGGCGAACCTGCCGGTCGAAAAATCTGCCTGAGGAACCTGCGAGCGATGAGCGCGACGATGCAACCTGTCAAGATGTACACGACTGAAGTCTGCCCATTCTGCGTGCGCGCGAAAGCGCTGCTCAAGCAGCGCGGTGTGGAGAAGATCGATGAGATTCGCATCGATCTGGATGCGCAGCAGCGCCAGGCGATGATGGAAACGACGGGCCGGCGCACCGTGCCGCAAATCTTCATCGGCGACACCCATGTGGGTGGCTGCGACGACTTGATCGACCTGGATCGAAGCGGTGGATTGATGCCGTTGCTGGCCGGCACGGCGGCCTGATACACCCTCAAGCGAGCGGCCGCGGAGCCGTATAGCGCCATCTTCCGATCACGCGAAGCGGCGCATAATTCGCGACCTTCCGAGCCCGCGCCGACCCACTGCGCGGGCCAATCATCGCCCCAACCGACCCGAGAATTCGCATGGCCGACGACAACAAGAACCCGGTGTTCCAGATCCAGCGCCTGTACCTGAAGGACTTGTCGCTCGAGCAGCCCAATTCACCGAAGATCTTGCTGGAGCAGGCCGCGCCGCAGGTCGACATCAATCTGGCGCTGGGTGCCGAGCCGATTGCCGAGGGCATCTATGAAGTGACGGTAACCGCGACGGTGACGACCAAGATCGCCGACAAGGTGCTGTTCCTGGTGGAGGCCAAACAGGCCGGCATCTTCGAGATTCGCAACATTCCTGCCGAGCAGGTGCAGCAGATCGTCGGCATCGCGTGCCCGGGCATCGTCTACCCGTACTTGCGCGCCATCGTCTCCGACGTCTGCACGCGCGCCGGCTTCCCACCGGTGCTGCTGACGGAAGTGAACTTCCAGGCGATGTTCGAGGCGCAGCGCGCGCAGGCCGCGGCGGGCAACGGGCCCGACACCACCCAGATCGCTCACTGAGCGCGGCGATGCCGGCGCGGCGGTGGGGCGCGCGATGAGTCTCACGATCCTCGGCGCGGGCGCTTGGGGAACGGCGCTGTCGGTCAGCGCATGCGCAAGAGTGCCCACTGTGCTGTGGGCCCGAGATGCGCAACAGGGGGCGCTGATGGCTTCGCAGCGCCGAAATGAGCGCTACCTCGATGGCATCGAACTGCCGCCGGCACTGCAAATCAGCTCGGACTTCGACGCCGCGTTGGCGCACGCGCGCGATGGCCTGATCGTGATCGCAACGCCGATGTCGGCGCTGGAAGACATGCTGCGCCGTCTGCCCGGTGGCAGCGGCCCGGTGATGTGGCTGTGCAAGGGCTTTCAAGAGGGCAGCGGCAGGCTCGGCCATGAAGTGGCGTCGGCCGTTGCGCCGCACCTGAGTGTGGGCGTGCTGTCCGGCCCGAGCTTCGCGCTCGAAGTCGCGCGCGGCCAGCCGACCGCGCTGGTGGCGGCGAGCGTGCACGAGCCGGTGTGCGACATGGCGGTCAAGCTGCTGCACAGCGACGTGCTGCGCATCTACACGTCGAGCGATGCGGTGGGCGTCGAGGTCGGCGGCGCGGTGAAGAATGTGCTGGCGATTGCCACCGGCATCGCCGACGGCCTGGGCCTGGGCCAGAACGCGCGCGCCGCGCTCATCACGCGCGGCCTGGCCGAGATCACGCGGCTCGGCCAGGCGCTGGGCGCACGCGCCGAGACTTTCACTGGCTTGAGCGGCTTGGGTGACCTGGTGCTCACCGCGACCGGCGACCTGTCGCGCAACCGCAAGGTCGGTTTGTTGCTCGCGCAAGGCCTCAAGTTGCCGGAAATTCTGAATAGCCTGGGCCACGTGGCCGAGGGTGTGTACAGCGCGGCGATGGTGCTGCAACGCGCCAGCGCGCATGGTGTCGATATGCCGATCACGCAGGCGGTGGTGGCGGTGCTGGTGGGCCGGCTCACGCCGCGCGCAGCGGTCGAGCGGCTGATGGGGCGCGAGGCGCGGGCTGAGACTTGACCGGTGAGTTGATTCGTCGCGAGACGAGGCGCTGTTCAAGGGCGCGTTCGGATGACCTCATGCCCCGCCGAGATAACCCACTTGCCGCCACGCCTCGAACACGGCCACGGCCACCGCGTTGCTCAGGTTGAGGCTGCGCTGGCCTGGGCGAAGCGGTAGGCGCAGGCAATGGCTTGGCGCGAATGCGGCGCGCACCGTGTCGGGCAGGCCGGCGGTTTCGGAGCCGAAGACCAGCCAGTCGCCGGGCTGCCAGGCTTGTTCGTCCAGGCGCCGGGTCGCGCGCGTCGTGAAGGCGAACATGCGCCGTGGCGTGGCAGGATCGCCGGGGGCAGCGGCTTGCGTCGCGAGGAGAAAGTCAGCCCATGAAGCGTGGCGCTGCACGCTCGCGTACTCGTGGTAGTCCAGCCCGGCGCGCTTGAGCTGGCGATCGTCCATCGTGAAGCCGAGCGGCTCGATCAGGTGCAGGTTGCAGCCTGTGTTGGCCGCGAGCCGGATCACGTTGCCGGTGTTGGGCGGGATTTCGGGGTGCACGAGCACGATGTTGAACATGGCGGGCCGACTCAACGGTCGGGAGCGGGCGTGCGCGCCAGAGCCCACACCTGCACGCTGGCCGCGCCCGCCTGGAGCAGGGTGCGGGTGATTTCCGCGGCGGTGGCGCCGGTGGTCACCACATCGTCGACCAGCGCGAGCGTCTTGCCGCGCAGCTCGGCCGCGCACAGCGGTTCGACGGCGAAGGCGCCGCGCACGTTCGCGGCTCGCGCATCGGGCGGCAGGGCGAGTTGATGCGGTGTGTCTGCGGTCCGCAGCAGCAGCCGCGGGTCGCTCGGGCAACCGAGTCCGGCGCCGATCGCTCGGGAGATTTCCCAAGCCTGGTTGAAGCCACGCTCGCGCAGGCGCTTCTCGCTCAAGGGCACCGGCAGCAGCAGCTCAGGCAGCGCAACGCCCGATGCACGAACGGCTTCGAGCAATTGCCGGGCGAGGGCCGGAACCAGATCGAGCGCGGAGTTGAACTTGAAGCTCGCGATCACGCCGCTCCACGGCGGCGCGTAATCGAAGGCGACCACGCTGCGCTCGTACGGCGGCGGATCGATCAGGCACGCGCCGCAGAGCCGCGTCGCGGCCGGCGCTTCGATCGCACAGCGCGCGCAGCGCGTGGTGGGCGGTGCCCAGCGCCGCATGCAGTCGGCGCAGATGCGTTGCTCGCCCCAGGCGTGGCAGAGCGCGCACAGGCTCGGCAGCCAGGGTCGGCGCGCGGGAGTCAGAAGCTGCTTGAACAACACGGCTCAATATACTGCCCGTGCATGGCGCGCCACTTATCCCAGGCTCAACCGCGGCGAGCCCTCGACGCCGCCGCCATCGGCGCCGTGTTGCGCCGCGCGGCGCGCGCCGACCCGCCTTGGCTGCACTTCGAGGTCGCCCGGCGCATGGGCGAGCGGCTGTCGGTGATTCGCCTGCAACCCGCGTGGCTGATCGATTGGTGGGGCTTCACGGGGGCGGGTGCAGCGGCGCTCGTTGCGGCATATCCGAAGGCGCGCCGCATCGTCGTCGAGCCGACGCTTGAATTGGCCGAGCGCAGCCGCGCTGCCTCACAGAGTCCTTGGTGGAGCGCGCAACGTTGGCGCAGCGCGGGCGTGGAGGTGATTCTCGACGTTGACGACGCGCCGGGTTTGCTGATCTCGCGGAACCCGCGAGACCTGCCCCATCCCCCGAATCCGTCGAGCGTGCCGAATCTGCCCGAAGGCGCACCGCTGATCTGGTCGAACATGATGCTGCACGCCCATGCCGACCCGCCGGCGCTGTTCGCGCGTTGGCATCGCCTGCTGCAGACCGACGGTTTCGTGATGTTCTCGTGCCTCGGCCCGGGCACGCTCGTGGAGTTGCGCCGGCTCTACGCGCGACTCGGTTGGCCGACTCCCATGGCGGAGTTCGTCGACATGCACGACCTGGGCGACATGCTCGTGCAAGCCGGGTTTGCCGATCCGGTGCTCGACCAGGAGACCTTGACGCTGCACTGGGCCAGCGCGCAAGACCTGTTGGCCGAGTTGCGCAGCCTGGGTGCGAACGCGGCACCGGCACGCTTCGCGGGCTTGCGCACGCCGCGCTGGCGCGAACGGCTGCTGCGCGAGCTCGAATCGCTGGCCGGGCCCGACGGCCGCTTGCGACTGAGCTTCGAGGTCGCGTATGGCCACGCGTTCAAGGCGCCACCGCGCCTTCGCGCCGATGCGCCCACGACGGTGTCGCTCGCCGACATGCGAGCGATGGTGCGCTCGCGCAACACTGCGGGCAAGACCTGAGGCAAGTGCGGAATGGAGCGCGCAAGACTGTGGGCTAAAATGCGCCGCTTTTCGAGGCCGGTCGGCCCGCAATGAGCTGGCCGCAAAGTTTTGCGCAGCTCGAATGTCGTCCGATCGTGCTGCGGGACTCACCCTTCGATTTCCTCTCCACCGACCGCGAAATGGCACCCACTCTTTCCGCGCAGTTCATCGGCCGCCCCAGCGCGCCGCACGGGTTGCGCTTTGGACAAGAGTCGAGCGCCGCGCCAGGGGCGCAGCAGGAATGGAGCGTGCGCTGGCAGCTCAAGCGCAACTGTTCACTCGCGCCGCGCCAACTCCTGCTGTGCTACCTGGGCCTGTGCCTGTTGTCGCTGGCCATTGGCGCTGGCTTCTGGTCGGCCGGCGCGGTGATGGTGCTGCCCTTTGCCGGTGTGGAGTTGCTCGCGGTGGGCTTGGCGGTGTTCGTCTACGCGCGGCACGCGGCGGACAATGAATCGATACGCCTCGCGCCAGGGCGCCTGATCGTCGAATACGCGTTCGGCCAGCGCATCGAGCGCGTCGAGTTCACGCCGGCATGGGTGCGCGTCGAGCCCGAACACGGCGACCGTTCGCTGATCGAGCTGTCGGGCCAGGGGCGCAAGATTTCCGTGGGGCGCTTCGTGCGCCCCGAGTTGCGGCGCGAGCTCGCCGACGAATTGCGCTGGGCGCTGCGCCGCTGGAGCAACGGCGCGGGCAGCCCTGCGGTTTGAGCACGGTTTGAGACAAGACTTGGCCCACGAATCCTAGAAATATTCAAGAGATGACAACGATGAATTCGATCCGAACCCTCTGGAGCAAGCTCGGGCAACTGAGCCTGCTGCTTGGCGCGCTGCTCGCCACGACTGCCGCGCTGGCGGTGAAAGACCTGCCGGGCGGCCCGGCGGTGAACCAGCTCGACCTGCATCCGCCGGTGACGCAGATCGCCGCGGACCAGCGCACGCTGCACAACTTCATGATGATCCTGTGCACGGTGATCTTCGTGCTGGTGTTCGGCGTGATGTTCTATTCGATCTTCAAGCACCGCCGCTCCAAGGGCGCGAAGGCGGCCAACTTCCACGAAAGCGTGAAAGTGGAAATCGCCTGGACCGTGGTGCCGTTCATCATCGTGATCTTCATGGCGCTGCCGGCGACGAAAACAGTGGTCGCGATGAAAGACACGAGTTCGGCCGACCTGACCGTGAAGGCGACCGGCTCGCAGTGGAAGTGGGGCTACGACTATCTGAAAGGCGAGGGCGAAGGCATCGCTTTCCTCTCCACGCTCGACACGGCGCAGCGCCAGATGTCGAATACGGGCAAACCTTCGGGCGACGACTACCTGCTCAAGGTCGACAACCCGCTCGTCGTTCCGGTGGACCAGAAGGTTCGGGTGATCCTGACCGCGACCGACGTGATCCACGCCTTCATGGTGCCCTCGTTCGGCATCAAGCAAGACGCGATTCCCGGCTTCGTGCGCGACACCTGGTTTCGCGCCACCAAGACCGGCGACTACTATGGCCAGTGCGCCGAGCTGTGCGGCAAGGAGCACGCCTACATGCCGATCCACGTGAAGGTCCTGGCGAAGGCCGAATACAGCGCCTGGGTCGACGCGCAAAAGAAGAAGATGGCAGCCTCCGCCGACGACCCGAACAAGACCTGGGCGGTCGAAGAGCTGGTGGCGCGCGGCGAGAAGGTCTACGCCGCCAACTGCTCGGTGTGCCACCAGCCCACCGGCAAGGGCCTGGGCCCGTTCAAGCCGCTCGACGGCTCGCCGATCGTGCTCGACGCCGACAAGAACAAGCAGATCGCCGCGGTGCTGAACGGCCTGAAAGACGGCGCGATGCCCGCCTGGAAGCAGCTCAGCGACACCGAGCTCGCCGCGGTCATCACGTATACCAAGAACACCTGGTCGAACAAGACGGGCCAGGCGGTGCAGCCGGCGGACGTGTTGGCCGCCCGCAAGTAATCGCAGCCATACCAAGTTACCAAGTACCGAGACCCAGGAACAGACATGAGCGCAGTTCTCGACCATCACGGCCACGACCATGGCGACCACCACGACCACGCCCCCTACGGCTGGCGCCGCTGGGTGTACGCGACCAACCACAAGGACATCGGCACGATGTACCTGGTGTTTGCCTTCACGATGTTCATGGTGGGCGGCGTGCTCGCGCTCCTGATTCGCGCCGAGCTGTTCCAGCCGGGCTTGCAGATCGTGAACCCGGGCATGTTCAACCAGCTCACCACGATGCACGGGCTGATCATGGTGTTCGGCGCCATCATGCCGGCGTTCGTGGGCTTCGCGAACTGGATGGTGCCGCTGCAGATCGGCGCGCCCGACATGGCGTTCGCGCGCATGAACAACCTGAGCTTCTGGCTGCTGATTCCGGCCGCCATCATGCTCGTCGGCTCGTTCTTCATGCCCGGCGGCGCACCGGCGGCGGGCTGGACGATCTACGCTCCGCTCACGCTGCAGATGGGCCCGTCGATGGATGCCGCGATTTTCTCGCTGCACATCCTGGGCGCGAGCTCGATCATGGGCTCGATCAACATCATCGTGACCATCCTGAACATGCGCGCGCCGCGCATGTCGCTGATGCAGATGCCGCTGTTCTGCTGGACCTGGCTGATCACGGCGTTCCTGCTGATCGCGGCGATGCCGGTGCTGGCCGGCGCGATCACGATGACGCTGACGGACCGCCACTTCGGCACGCACTTCTTCAACCCCGCGGGCGGCGGCGACCCGATCATGTACCAGCACATCTTCTGGTTCTTCGGCCACCCCGAGGTCTACATCATGATCCTGCCGGCGTTCGGCATCGTCAGCGCCGTCGTTCCGGCGTTCGCGAGAAAACCGCTGTTCGGCTATGCGTCGATGGTCTATGCCACCGCGTCGATCGCGATCCTGTCGTTCATCGTCTGGGCGCACCACATGTTCACGACCGGCATGCCGGTGACCGGGCAACTGTTCTTCATGTACGCGACGATGCTGATCGCCGTGCCCACGGGCGTGAAGGTGTTCAACTGGGTCGCGACGATGTGGCGCGGCTCGATGACGTTCGAGACGCCGATGCTGTGGGCGGTGGGCTTCATCTTCGTGTTCACGATGGGCGGCTTCACCGGCCTGATACTGGCGATGGCGCCGATCGACATCCAGCTCCAGGAAACCTACTACGTGGTGGCGCACTTCCACTACGTGCTGGTGGCCGGTTCGCTGTTCGGCATGTTCGCCGGCTTCTACTACTGGGGCCCGAAGTGGACCGGCGTGATGTACGAAGAGATCCACGGCAAGATCCACTTCTGGGGGTCGATGATCTTCTTCAACATCACGTTCTTCCCGATGCACTTCCTCGGGCTGGCGGGCATGCCGCGACGCTACGCCGACTACCCGATGCAGTTCGCCGACTTCAATATGCTCGCCACGATCGGTGCATTCGGTTTCGGGCTGAGCCAGGTGTATTTCCTGTTCACCGTGGTGCTGCCGATGATGCAGGGCAAGGGCAAAAAGGCGCCGCAACGGCCGTGGAATGACGCCGACGGCGCCGGCGCCGAAGGCCTGGAGTGGGAGATTCCTTCTCCCGCGCCGTTCCACACCTTCGAGATTCCGCCGAACCTGAACGCCACCGCCACCAAGGTGATTCCATGAGCGCCCCCGCCCGGCCGCTCCAAGGGCCACGCAGTGGCCCCTTCGGGGCCGTGGGGCGCTCCGTCCCGCTCGGCGGGACCGCGCGAAGCGCGAGGGTGCGCCAGTGAGCGCGCATGGCCGCTCCAAAGCGCTCATCCCGGAGCGCGCAGCGCGCAGGGTCGTCCAGTGAGCCCGAACGCCATTACCCCCGAACAGCGCAAGAGCAACGCACGATTGGCGTGGCTGCTCGGCTCGATTGCCGTGCTGCTGTTCGTTGCCTTCATCGTCAAGAGCGCGATCTACGGCATCTGATCCAGCGACACCCGAGCGAATGATGGACTCCTCCCTGCTGCGCGACAACCGCCTGATGCTGGCCAAGCTGGCGGTGGTGGTGTGTCTGATGTTCGGCTTCGGCTACGCGCTGGTGCCGGTGTACAAGGCGATCTGCACGGCGCTGGGTATCAATGTCTTGTCGTTGGCCGAGCGCGACGCGTCGGGCCAATCGTCGACGGGTACGTGGGCCGATCTGTGGGGCGATGCGGGCGCCAAGGCGCGCAATACGCAAGTCGATGTCAGCCGCATCGTCACCGTCGAGTTCGACGCGAACGCGCGCGGGCCCTGGGAATTCAAGCCGGCGAAACGTTTCGTCGACGTACACCCCGGCGAGATGACGACGGTGATCTACCAGTTCCGCAACGTGCAGAACCGCGCAATGGCGGCGCAGGCGATTCCGAGCTACGCGCCGAAGAACGCGATGGCGCATTTCAACAAGGTCGAGTGTTTCTGCTTCACCGAGCATGTGCTCAAGCCAGGCGAGGTGCGCGAGTGGCCGGTGACGTTCATGCTCGACCCGAAGTTGCCGAAAGACATTCGCACCATCACCTTGTCGTACACCTTCTTCGAAGTCGGCGGCAAGGTGCCGGCGGCGCCCGATTCATGAGCGGCGCACACCCATGAGCGATTTGCGGCAGGCCGTGCAGCGCAAGGCGTCGTTCGTGCAGACGATGCGCGCCGTCGCGTGGTCGTTTTTCGGCATCCGCAAAGGCAGCGAATACCGCAAGGACGTGAGCGAACTCAATCCGCTGCACGTCGTGATCGCCGGCGTCGTGGCGGCGCTGACGTTCGTGATCGCGCTCGTCGTTCTCGTCAATTGGGTCATCGCCAGCGGCGTGGCCGGTTGAGTCTTCAATTCAGTTTCCGCATCACCCGAGATTCCAGGAGAAAACATGTCGGCAGCGACACCCCACGGGGCACAACCGTACTACTTCGTTCCCGCGCCATCGCGCCATCCGGCGATGACGGCAACTGCCTTGCTGCTCATCATTTTCGGTGCCGGCCAATGGGTCAACGGCGCGGACTGGGGCAAGTGGTTCCTGCTCGTGGGCTTCGTGTTGCTCGCCTACGTTTTGCAGGGCTGGTTTCGCGACGCGATCGGCGAGAGCGAAGGGAACCAGTACAGCCCGCGCATCGACACCTCGTTCCGCTGGAGCATGAGCTGGTTCATCTTCTCCGAAGTGATGTTCTTCGGCGCGTTTTTCGGCGCGCTCTACTGGGCGCGCCAACACGCCTTGCCGAGCCTGGGCAGCCTGGACAACGCGATCCTCTGGCCCGACTTCAAGGCCGTGTGGCCGAGCGCGGCGCAAGGCGTCACCGGCTCGCCGGCGGGAATCGTCGAGCCCTTCGTCACGATGGGTCCGTGGCCGATTCCCACGATCAATACCGTGCTGCTGCTGTCTTCCGGCGTGACGCTGACGATCGCTCACCACGCGCTGATCGCGAACGAACGCGCGCGCTGCGTCGCCTTCATGTGGGTCACCGTCATCCTGGGAGCCACGTTTTTGGGCTTCCAGGCCTATGAATACATCCACGCGTACAGCGAACTGAACCTCAAACTCAGCTCGGGCATCTACGGTTCCACTTTCTTCATGCTGACCGGGTTTCACGGCTTCCACGTGTTCGTCGGCATGCTGATGCTGTTGTTCATCACGCTGCGCTTGATGAAGGGGCACTTCACGCCGACGCATCACTTCGGCTTCGAAGGCGCGGCCTGGTACTGGCACTTCGTTGACGTGGTGTGGCTCGGCCTGTACATCGTCGTGTACTGGCTCTGACGTCGCGCGCCGTCCGCACGATGAAGAAAACGCCGCGATCAGCGGCGTTTTTTTGTGGGGCGGGTTTGGGGCAGAGCGGGTCTATCCGAGCGGAATGCCGGTCGGCTTGATCCACCCCATCCAATAGCTGAGCAGGATGAATACCACCAGCAGGATCGACAGCGTGACGCGCAACGCCAGCGCGCGCATCATGTTGCTCGTCTTGGGCTTGCCGTCGCGGCCGTCGCGCAACATGAATACACCGGCCGATACCAGCACGCCGACGATGCAGAGCAGGGCAAGCACGATCGCGATTTTCATTGGCGTAGATTATCCGCCCCGGGCTGTGCATGACTTGCGGAGGCCGGCGTGGTCCGACTGAGCGCATGCCAGCGCAGTGTGGCGGTGCTGGTGGCAGCGTTGCTGGGTGCCGCGGCGACGGCTCGGCTCGGTTTCTGGCAACTCGACCGCGCCGCGCAGAAGACGGCGTTGCAGCGCGCGCTCGACGAGCGCGGCAGCCTGTCCGCGCTCGATGCCGCCGCATTGCCGCGCGACCCCGATGCCGCCGCGGCGCAGCATTACCGGCCGGTTCGCCTGCAAGGGCAGTGGCTGGCAGAGAAGACTGTCTATCTCGAGAACCGCCCGATGAACGGGCGTGCGGGCTTCATCGTCGTGACGCCGCTGCGCCTGGACCGCGGGGCGGTGCTCGTGCAACGCGGTTGGTTCGCGCGCAATGCGACCGAGCGCACGCGCCTGCCGAACCTCGTCACACCCCGTGGCGCGGTCAGCGTGCAAGGGGTGCTGGCAGCGCCGCCGTCACGCCTGTACGAGTTCACCGCGGCGCCGGCGATTGGCCCGATCCGGCAAAATCTCGACCTCGCCGATTTCGCACGCGAAACCGGCCTGGAGTTGCATCCGGTATCGGTGCTGGAAGCCGATGCCGCCGGCAACCAGGGCGATGGCTTGTTGCGCCAATGGCCGCGCCCGGCCTTCGATGTTCACAAGAACTATGGCTACGCCGCCCAGTGGTTCGCGCTGGCGGCATTGATCACAGGCCTTTATGTCTGGTTCCAGATTGTCCGACCCCGACTCCGTGCTCGCCGCTGACGACTCGCCGATGCGCTTGACCGTGCACTCGTTGCCGTCGATGGACGTCGACGCGCGCCGCACCGCAAGCGGGCGGCTGAAGATGATGCTCGTGCTGCTGGTGTGCGCGTTGCCGGTGGTCGCGTCTTACCTGGCGTACTACGTGATCAAGCCGCAAGGCCGCAGCAATTACAGCGATCTCATCGAGCCGATGCGTGCCCTGCCAGGCGACTTGCCGCTGCGCGACTTGCAGGGCCGCGCCGTGAGCGCAACATCGTTGCAGGGCCAGTGGTTGCTCGTCGTGGTGGCCGGTGGCGCATGCGATGCCGTCTGCGAAAAGATGTTGTGGCTGCAACGTCAGATTCGCGAGGCGCTGGGGCGCGAAAAGTACCGCGTCGACAAGCTCTGGCTGATCCCCGATGATGCGATCCCCGCGACACGTACATTGGAAGCCGTCGCCGCCGGCGACCCCGCGACGGTCCTGATTGTGCCCTCGGCAGCGCTCGCGGCGTGGCTGCAAGCCGCACCGAACCAGGGCTTAAGCGCGCACCTCTACATCGTCGATCCGATGGGCCATTGGATGATGCGTTCGCCGGCCGACCCCGACCCGGCCAAGTTCAAACGCGACCTGGAAAAACTGCTGCGCGCGTCGGCCGGTTGGGATGCTCCCGGGCGCGAAGTTCCAAGCGCTGCCCCTGCGAGCCGATGAATACCGTCGCGCCGTACGACTTGGCGCCGCTGCTGCGCCTGGCCTTGTTCGGGCTCGTGCTCGCATCGGCGCCGCTGGCCTGGGTGTGGCTGCGCCATCGCGGCGCGGCGAGCACGCAGCGGCAACGCGCGCTGACCTTGCTGCTGCTCTTCCTCACTTTCGATCTGGTGTTGTTCGGCGCCTTCACGCGGCTCACCGATTCGGGCCTGGGCTGCCCCGACTGGCCGGGTTGCTATGGCAACGCCAGCCCGGTCGGCGCGCGAGTGCAGATCGACGCCGCGCAGTCGGCCATGCCCACCGGCCCGGTGACTCACGGCAAGGCCTGGATCGAAATGATCCATCGCTACCTGGCCACGGGCGTGGGCGTGCTGATCCTGGTGCTGGCGGCGTCGAGCTGGGCCGCGGCGCGACGCAGGGAGTCGGCGGTCTCGCCCTGGTGGCCGACGTTGACGCTGGTGTGGGTCTGCGTGCAAGGCGCATTCGGTGCGCTCACCGTGACGATGAAGCTGTACCCGGCGATCGTGACGCTGCACTTGCTGGGCGGCATGGTGCTGCTTGCACTGCTTGCCGTGCAAGCGCAGGCCTATGCGCCAGCGCCGGTGGCGCTGTCAGCGCGCTTGCGGGCAGCGACCTGGGGTGTCGCGCTGCTGAGCGTGGTCCAGATCGCCTTGGGCGGCTGGGTCAGTACCAACTACGCGGTGCTCGCGTGCACCGATTTCCCGTTGTGCCAAGCGAGCTGGTGGCCCGAAATGGACTTCGCGAGCGGTTTCAGCGTGGTGCGCGAACTCGGCATGGCTGCCGACGCGACCGGCTACCTGCCATTCCCCGCGTTGACCGCGATCCACTACGTGCATCGGCTGGTGGCCTACGCCTTGCTGTTCGCGTTGGCCGTTTTGGCATGGGCCTTGTTCGTGCAGCATCGGCCCGAGCTGCGGCGCTGGGCGCACGCCTTGTTCGGCATCGCCGCTTGGCAGCTTGTCAGCGGCCTGAGCAACGTGTTGCTGAGCTGGCCCTTGCTCGGTGCCGTGGCTCACACGGCAGGCGCGGCGGCGCTCGTGGTTGTGTTGACGTTGCTGCTGACTCGGTCACTGCAGGCCCAAGCCGACCCAGCACGCAATGGCCTCCTCGGTGAGGCGCGTGGGGCGACTTCGTAGAATCGCTGCTTTCCCGCTCGACCCATGTCTGAAACTCTTGTCCGCCCCATCCCCGCTGCGCGCAACGGGCTGCCGTCGCGCGCGAGCCAGTACTACGCGCTGACCAAACCGCGGGTCGTGCAACTCATCGTGTTTTGCGCCGTGATCGGCATGCTGATGGCGGTGCCGGGCCTGCCGGACTGGCGCGTGGCGCTGGCAGCCACGGTGGGTATTTGGCTGGTGGCGGCCGCGGCCGCGGCGTTCAATTGCCTGGTCGAGCAAGGCATCGACGCGAAGATGGCGCGCACCGCGTGGCGCCCCAGCGCGAACGGCCAGTTGACGCCGACGCAGACGCTCGTGTTTTCGCTGCTGCTCGGCGTCGCGGGTTGCGTGCTCTTGTACGCCGGCGTGAATGCACTGACGATGTGGCTGACGCTCGCCACGTTCGTCGGCTACGCGGTGATCTACACGCTGGTGCTGAAACCGCTGACGCCGCAGAACATCGTGATCGGCGGCGCGTCGGGCGCGATGCCGCCGGTGCTGGGCTGGGCCGCGATTCGCGGCGAAGTCGGGCCCGAGGCGCTGATCATGTGCCTGATCATCTTCTTGTGGACGCCGCCGCACTTCTGGGCGCTCGCGCTCTACCGGACCGAAGACTACCGGCGCTCCGGCTTGCCGATGCTGCCGGTGACGCATGGCTCGGAGTTCACGCGGCTGCACGTGCTGCTCTACACGCTGGTGCTGTTCGCGGCGACGCTGCTGCCGTTCGTTTCCGGCATGAGCGGCTACCTCTACCTTGCCAGCGCGATCGCGCTGGGCGCAGGGTTCACCGGCTACGCGTGGCAGCTCTGGCGCCACTATTCCGATGCGCTGGCGCGCAAGACGTTCCGCTTTTCCATCCTGCACCTGTCGCTGTTGTTCGCGGCGCTGCTGGTGGACCACTACCTCAATCCGTTGTTGTTCTAGACCGCCGCTCGAAGGACCCGATGACGTTCAAGCGAATCTGCATCGTGCTCGCGGTCAGCCTCTCCTTGCTCGGCTGCGACTGGCTCAAACCGAGCGAACCCAAACCTTCGTTCAAGGGCATCGACATCACCGGCGCCGACTACGCGCGCACGCTGAAATTGACCGACCACAACGGCAAGCCGCGCACGCTCGAAGATTTCAAAGGCAAGGTCAGTGTCGTCTTCTTCGGCTACACCCAGTGCCCCGACGTCTGCCCGGGAACGATGGCCGAGCTGGCGCAAATCAAGAAATCCCTCGGCCAGGACGGCGAGCGCGTGCAGGGCATCTTCGTCACGGTGGACCCGAAGCGTGACACCCAGGAGATCCTGAGGAGCTACATGGCGAACTTCGACCCGAGCTTCGTCGCGCTGTATGGCACGCCCGAGCAGACCAAGGCCGCGGCGCAGGAGTTCAAGGTGTTCTTCGCGTTCTCGCCGGGCAAGACGGAAAGCAGCTACACCGTCGACCACACGGCGGGTTCGTTCGTCTTCGACTCTCGCGGCAAAGTGCGCCTGTTCGTGCGCTACGGCAGCGGCGCCGAGGCGCTTGCGGCTGATTTGAAGGTGTTGTTGGCCGAGAAGAGCTGAGGCTGCGAAAGCAAAGGCGACGGCCCCGAAGGGCCGTCGCGTCGATGGTTGATGAAGGCTGGCAGCGCAGCCAGCACCCGCCGAATCAGGCCACTTCAGCCAGCGCCTTGCGCATCTTCTTCATCGCTGCCACTTCGATCTGGCGAATGCGCTCGGCGCTCACGCCGTACTCGGCCGCGAGGTCGTGCAGGGTCAGACCGCCCGACGTGTCGTCGTTGACCTTCAACCAGCGCTCTTCCACGATGCGCCGGCTGCGCGCGTCTAGTGCTTCGAGCGCCAGCGTGATGCCGTCGCCGGCGAGCCAGTCGCGGTTGCGCGCTTCGAGCACGCGGGTCGGCTCGTTCGATTCGTCGGCCAGGTAGGCGATCGGCGCGTAGGTCTCTTCGGCGTCGTCGGTTTGCGGTTCCAGCGCCACGTCGCCGCCCGACATGCGCGTCTCCATCTCCAGCACTTCTTCCTGCTTGACGTTCAGGCGTTTGGCCAGCGTCGCGACTTCGTCGCGCGTCAGGGTGTTGCGGTGCGTGTCGGCGTCCGCCGCGTCGTCTTTCAGGCCCTGCTTCATCGAGCGCAGGTTGAAGAACAGCTTGCGCTGCGCCTTGGTCGTGGCGAGCTTGACCATGCGCCAGTTCTTCAGGATGTACTCGTGGATCTCGGCTTTGATCCAGTGCATCGCGTAGCTCACCAGCCGCACACCCTGGGTCGGGTCGAAGCGCTTCACCGCCTTCATCAGGCCGACGTTGCCTTCCTGGATCAGGTCGCCATGCGGCAAGCCGTAGCCGAGGTACTGGCGCGAGATCGAGACCACCAGCCGCAGGTGCGACAGCACCAGTTTTCCGGCGGCGTTGAGGTCGCCCTTGTCGCGCAAGCGGGTCGCGAAATCGACCTCCTGCTCTAGCGTCAGCATCGGCAGGCGATTCACGGCGGAGATGTAGGCGTCCAGGTTGCCCAGCGAAGGCACCAGAGCCCAGGGGTCACGGATGGCAACGGCGGTGGCAGTGGACATGTTCATGTGGGCATCAGAGACGCCCGGCCTTGTTTGGTTCCAGAAATCTTAGCACTCGGCAGATGAGAGTGCTGATTGCGCGGCTCAACCGCTGTTTTCCGAGGTGTTGAATTGTTCACCTCGCTGGCATGGTAACGATGTCCAGAAGCAATTGCAGTGAAAGTGTATGCTCACATTCGTCACACATTGAACAGGAAGTTGAGCACGTCGCCGTCCTTCACGACGTACTCCTTGCCTTCGGCGCGCATCTTGCCGGCGTCTTTCGCCCCTTGCTCGCCCTTGTAGGCGATGAAGTCGTCGAACGCAATCGTCTGCGCGCGGATGAAGCCGCGCTCGAAATCGGTGTGAATCACGCCGGCCGCCTGCGGCGCGGTGTCGCCGACATGGATGGTCCAGGCGCGCACTTCCTTCACGCCGGCGGTGAAGTAGGTCTGCAAGCCGAGCAGCTTGAACGCGGCGCGGATCAGGCGCGGCAGGCCTGCCTCCGTCTGCCCCATCTCTTGCAGGAACATCATGCGGTCGGCATCAATCATGTCGGCGAGTTCGGCTTCCGTCTTCGCGCAGATCGCGACCACCGGCGCGCGTTGCGCGTCGGCGTAGGCGCGCAGTTTCTCGAGCAACGGGTTCCCCTCGAAGCCGCGTTCGTCGACGTTCGCGACAAACATCGCCGGCTTCGCGGTGATCAGGCACAGCGGTTTCAGCACCACCAATTCTTCTTTGCTGAAGGCGATGCCGCGCACCGGCTTGGCGTCGTCCAGCGCCTTCTGGCACTTCAGCAGCACGTCGACCAGGCGCTGTGCCTCCTTGTCGTTGCCGGCCTTCGCGACCTTGGTATAGCGCGCCAACGACTTTTCAACCGTGGCCAGGTCGGCCAGGCACAACTCGGTCTGGATCACTTCGATGTCGGAGATCGGATCCACCTTGCCGGCGACGTGGATCACGTTCTCGTCTTCGAAGCAGCGCACCACGTTGACGATGGCGTCGGTCTCGCGAATGTGGGCGAGGAACTGGTTGCCCAGGCCTTCGCCCTTGGACGCGCCGGCGACGAGCCCGGCGATGTCGACGAATTCGACGATCGCGGGCACGATGCGCTCGGGCTTGACGATCGCGGCGAGCTGCTGCAGCCGCGAATCGGGCAGCTCGACCACGCCGACGTTCGGCTCGATCGTGCAAAACGGATAGTTCTCAGCCGCGATGCCCGCCTTGGTGAGCGCGTTGAAGAGGGTGGACTTGCCCACGTTGGGCAGGCCCACGATGCCGCATTTGAGGCTCATGAAGGGGGCTTTCGGGGAGACGGAGGGCGGGGGTGGGAAGCGCGAGGAACGGTGGAAGGGTCGGCGATTTTAGGCGGCGTGCTCGGGCGCAGGATGCACCAGTTGCCCAGCACCGCGAGCAACGCGCCGACGAAGGTGGGCCAGGTGGGCCGAAAGCCTTCCAGGGTGAGCGACACGCCGAGGGCAAGGATCGGTGTCATCACGCCCACCGTTCCGGCGCGGCCCGGGCCGAGGCGGTTTTGCAGACTCAGGAAACACGCAAAGGCCAACACCGACCCGGCCAACGAC
The DNA here is from genome assembly GCA_963791595.1 of uncultured beta proteobacterium. GTDB lineage: Bacteria > Pseudomonadota > Gammaproteobacteria > Burkholderiales > Burkholderiaceae_C > JAEMQF01. The sequence continues at coordinate 86,346 of CAWBTF010000004.1, forward strand.
AAATAGGCGAGCGACAGCCACCACGAAAGCGCCGTCGGCACGACCATCGAGCTGCCCAGCAGCAGGCCCGTCAAGGCGCACGAGATCCCGCCATAGAGCATGCCCAGCCCCATGCCGGGCCACAGGCCGATGCCGCGCACGTGATTGCGGCTGGCGCTCAAGCTGCCCACCGACGACAGCACGACAGCCGCTACCGTGAACGCCGCGCCACGCAGCGTCGCGTCGTTGCTTTCGGCGGCAGCCAGCTCAGGCGCGAAAATCAGCGCGACGCCGCCCAGGCCGAGCGCCGCACCGAGCATGAAACGCCACGACAAGGCGGCACCAAATGCGAGCCGGGCACCGAGGCCGACGATCAGCGGCGATGCCGAGTAGCCCACGGCGACGAGCCCCGAGGCGACCCACCGCTCGGCGTGGTAGACGCAGAGGTAGGACACGCCATACAGGAACGTTCCCTGCCAGGCGAGCCGAGCGTGATCGGCCAGCGCCAAGCGCAGCGGCAAGCGTCGCCACGCACAAGCCAGCAGCACCAAGGCGCCAGCCAGGCCGAAACGCAGCGCCACGGCAACCTCCGGGGCGGTGGGCCCGAGTTGGTAGGTGATGGCGTGCCAGGTCGTGCTCCAGATGGCCACGCACACGGCGAAAAGTTGCCAGGTTTTCAGGCGATGCATCGGTCGCGGCGCGACGGCCGCTGAACTCATTCAGGACGGATGACTGCTGGCTACTCGCCGAAGCGATAGTTGGCGCGGCCGCTGGAACCCGCGGACAAGCGGCGCTCGATGCCGTCCACGATCACGGCGTTCATGCCGAACGTGAGCGCACCGTCCAACCGTGCGTCGGCGCGGTAGGCGCTGAGAGCGTCGGTCACGGCGTGACCCTGCGCGGCGCTGACCGGGTCGACATCGGGAATCGTGCAGCGCCCACAGGGCTTCACCAGCTTGAGCCGAACCGGGCCATCGGGCCCGTCGAGAAGCATTTCATCGAGATGGTCTTCGCCGTGGGCGTCCAGGCCAGACAGCACCAGGTTCGGGCGAAAGCGCTGCATCGTCACCGGGTCGTGCCCGGCGGCCGCGAGGCGCCGGTTCAGCTCGGTCAGCGAGGCGCTCGATGTCACGAGCAGCGGAAAACCATCGGCAAATCCGTTTTCGGCTTGCAGCGCGCCGGTCCATCGCTTGTCGGACAGGCGCTTCTGCTCCGGGTCGAATCGCACCAGCCGCAGCTTCTTCTGGCCCAGAAAGTCGCTGAACCACTGGGCCGCGAGGTCACCCATGTCGTACGCGGCGACCTCGTCGTCCCAGACGCGCACGCGCGTGGGCTGCTCCACGGCGTCGAGCGAAATGTGGAGCTTGAGCATGCCGGGCGCGCGCAGCGCCAGGTCGCTGCGGCCGAGCGTCGTCTGCACCAGGGCCATGCGCGGCAGGCCGCGCTGCGTCACGAACTCGGCGTGTTCGTCCACGACCATCCAGGCACGGTCGAATTCCAGGCCGGTTTCGATCAGCAAGGCTTCGCTGGGTGAAACACCGCCGCAAGACTTGATCGGGTAGACGTGCAGCGACTCGATGCGCACTTCAACGTCCATGCCTTGCGTCGCGGAGATCACTTGAACAGACCCTTGAGCTTGTCTTTCAGTTTGTCTTGCGCCTTGTCTTTCAGTTGCTGCGCCGACGCGGGCGCCGACGCCGCGCCTGCGGGCAGGCCGAGCTTGCCTGCGAGCTTGTCCTTCAACTGGTTCTTCATCGCACCCACGGCCACCGCCGACCACTGGACGCTCCAGTCGACAGCGTCCAGCGGGCCGGTGAGCCTGACCGGAATCGTCAGGCCGCGCAGCGCGGCGAGGTCGGAGCCGTCTTGGCCCTTCGACGTGTCGGTCACGGTCGCGCGGGCCGTGTAGTCGATCCGGCTCTTGCCCACGTCGACCCAGCCTTCACCGCCGACACGGATGTAGGGACTTTTCATATCGAGGTCATTGCTGCGTGCGACGCCGGAGGCGATCTGGAAGCTCGCGCTCATTTCGCTGAAGTCGGTCTTTTCGGTCTGGGTCGCGCGCTGCGCAACGTCCTTGTTGGTGGACAGCGCGGCCTTCGCCTGGCGCAGGCTCTTGGCGATATTGAAGCCTTTCAGTGCCCCATCGCGCAACTGCACCGAGGCGCTGCCCTTGAGCTGCGATTTCATTTCCGACACGTTGCGACCGGCGGTGTCGAGGTCGGCGATGACGCGACCTTTGCCTTCGAGCAGATCTTTGCCGGCCACGTCCTTCAACAGCGCGTTCACGTCGACGCCGGCGGCATTCGCCTTGACGGTGACGCGGTTCGAGCGCGAGTCGGCGAGCGCGGTCGCGTCGATCGCGCCACCCCAGGTCTTGCCTTGCAGCGCGCCGATGCGCAGCACGCCGGCGTCGAGTGTGGCGTCGAGCACGAGGTCGGCAACGCGGAACTGGCGCGCCGCCACGCTTGCCGCGCGCAGCGAGAACACACCGTTCAGGCTGCGCAATGCCGACAGGTCGATCGGCTCATCGGCCGCGCTCGGTGCAGCGCCGCCGCTGGCAGGCGCCGGCGAGGCGGCCGGCGGAAGGATGCTGTTCAGATCGAGCGCTTCGAAGCGCGCGTTCGCCTTGACGTTGGGAACGGTGCCGCCGAGTTGCGCGCTGCCGTCCATGCGGAACGGGCTGGCGTTGATCTGGCCGGTCAGGTTCCAGCGCGCGTTTTGCGCCGAGGCACCTGCCGAGCCCTGCAGGCCCAGCGTCACAGGTTTCAGCGCGGGGTCGGCAAGCTTGACTTCGAGACCCAGCTTGTCGATCGACAGGGCCTGCTTGTCGGTCTGGATTCCGAAGTCGGCACGCAGGGTCGCGTCGACCTTGCGCTGCGGTGCATGGCTGCTGATCCGCGCTTCGAAACCGGGAATGCGCAGATTGTCGAAGTTGCCCGCTGGTGCGGCGCTCGAGAATTGCGCCTCGATCGGCGTGTCGCCGGCGAGGCTGAGCTTGCCGGTGAGGCCACTGCCTTTGAGCGTGGTACCGCTCACGTCGAGCTCGGGCCAGTCCAGCTCGGCCGCCATCGGCTTGCCGGCGGATGTGCCCACCAGGCGCAGCTTCAGCTGCTTCACGGCGATCTTCTTGGCCGCCGGGTCGTGGCTGAACTGGGCGATGTCGATGCGGCTGTCGGCGAGCTTGGTCGTTCCGGCCGTTGCGCTGATCCGCAGGCCCAAGGCCTTGGCTTCGATCGCGCCCTTGGCCGCGTCAAACGCGAGGGCGCCTTTCACCGTCGCGTCGATACCGCTCGCGCCGGGCGCGTCGCCCTTGAAGCCGAGGTCCATATCGGCCACGCTCACCGAGCCGGTTTCCAGATCCGGCGTGACCGCGCAAGAGCCGCGCAGCTCGCCTTTCAGCGAAGGCGTCTTCAGCCCGAACTGCACGTTCATCTTCACGGGAGTGGCGACGCGGCTCGCGATTCGCCCGGTGCTGAACTCCTTGAGCAGCACTTCGCCGTCGATGCCGGCGAGGTCGTCCTTGATGCGCGCGCGCACGTCGGCCAGCCGAATGCCCTGGACGTCCACGGCGATGGCTGGTGAAGGCGCTTGCGAGGGCGCCTGCGAAGGCTGGGCGGGCGCGCTCGGCTGCGCAGCGGCCGCGGGGCCGGGCTGCACCAGATCGTCGATGTTGCGCTTGCCCTTGGCATCGCGCAGCATCACGACGCGTACGCCGCGCGCCTGCACCCGGTCCACCGCGACACGGCCGCGCAGCAGCGGCAGCACGTCCACTGCCAGGTCGGCCTCTTCCAGCGCCGCGAATTCGTCGGCCTTGCCCGCTTCGCTCAAGCTGATGCGAGACAGCCGAACCTCCAATCGCGGAAACAGGCCAAGTTTGATCGGCCCTTCGATCGCCAGCGTGCGATTGTGGTTCGTCTTCATCCAGTCGATCGCCAGGCTCTTGTACTGGTCGGGGTTGAACGTCGCCACCAGCCAGATGGCGAGTGCGGCGAGCACGGCCACCAGTGCGGCCAGGGCGATCAGGGTGCGGCGGATCCAGAGCGACATCGTGAAATAGAGGTGCGAATTCGGCGAATGCGGATTGTGCCTGTGCCGATGGGGCGCTTGCGCTCCAGCAAATGTGGCTTTGCCACTTTGCTTGAACCCCCACGGGGGGCGGGCCGGGCTGGCCCGGCCCTGGGGGCGCTCAGCAGCGCTCCTTACAATGAATCACGATGCAAAACGTGGATGTGCTGGTTCGGGGCGCGGGTGCGGTGGGCCAATGCCTGGCGCTGGCACTGGCGCGCGATGGGTTGCGCGTCGCGTTGTGCGATGAGACCACGGCTGCCAAGCCGGGTGACGATGTTCGTGCGTATGCCCTGAACGCCGCCAGCGCCGAGCTGCTGCGCGCGCTCAAAGTCTGGCAGGCGCTGCCGGCCAGTGCAGTGACCGCCGTGCACGAGATGCGGGTGCACGGTGACGCGCCGGGCGCCAGCCTCGAGTTCAGCGCCTGGCAGCAGCATGTCGACGCTCTCGCGTGGATCGTCGACGCGCAGGCCTTGCACGAACAATTGGAAGCCGCGCTGCGCTTCTCGCCGCAGGTGCTGCGCATGGCGCACGGCGTGCAATGCACCGCTCACGGCACTCGACGTGCAAGCCCCGTTGACCGCGCTGTGCGAAGGCAAGAATTCGGCCACGCGCGCTGCTTTCGGCGTTTGCGTGGAGCGCAGCGATTTTGGGCAGAAGGCCATCGCGGCACGCTTGACGGCGTCGCGCGACCATCAGAACGTCGCGCGCCAATGGTTCCGCAGCCCCGACGTGCTGGCCTTGTTGCCGCTCGACGCGCCGCAAGCATCAATGAGCTACGCGCTGGTCTGGTCGTGCCCGACAGCGCGCGCCGACGAGTTGCTGCGCTTGGGCGAGCGCGAATTCGAACTCGAACTGATGCAGGCCAGCGGCGCTGCGGTGGGCGAGCTGCAACTGTGCTCGCCGCGCATGGCATGGCCCCTGGTGCAGATGAGCGCTCAGCCCTGGTGCGGGCCCGGCTGGGTGCTGCTCGGCGACGCCGCGCACGTGGTGCACCCGCTGGCAGGGCAGGGCTTGAATCTGGGCCTGGCGGACGTGGCGGCGCTGAGCCAGCGTGCTCGCGCAGCGCGAACCCTGGCGCGAACTGGGCGACGAGCGCTTGCTGCGCCGCTATGCGCGCAACCGCGCCGCGCCAACCTGGGCGATGCGCCAGCTCACCGGCGGCCTGCTGCAATTGTTTTCACACCCCGCGCCGGCGGTGCGGGAACTTCGCAACCGCGGTTTGACTCTGGTGAATCACTTGCCCCCCCTTAAGCGCTGGCTCAACGCACGCGCCACCCACTCCTGAAAGGCCGCCATGCGCGCAACCCGCTCGATCTTTCCCAGCGCCATCGTGGTGCTGATGGCCACGTTGCTGTCGGCGCAGCCCGCCTTCGCCGACGAAGCGGCGATTCGCAAGAACATCGCCGAGCGCCTGCCCGACTTTCCGAAGATCGACGAGGTGAGCAAGTCGCCGATTCCCGGCATCTTCGAGCTGCGCGTGGGCAGCGAGATCTTCTACAGCGACGAATTCGGCCATCACCTGATCGACGGCCAGATGATCGACACGCGCACGCGCAACAACCTCACCGAGGCGCGGCTGAACAAAATCAACGCGATCGACTTCGCGGCCTTGCCGTTGAAAGACGCGCTGGTGTGGAAGGCCGGCAGCGGCGCGCGCAAGATGGTCGTGTTCGCGGACCCGAACTGCGGCTACTGCAAGAGGTTCGAGCGCGATTTGCAGAAGGTCAAGGACGTGACGGTCTACACCTTCCTGCTGCCCATCCTCGGCGGAGACTCGCCCGAGAAGTCGCGCAACATCTGGTGCGCGAAAGACAACACGCTGGCGTGGCGCAACTGGATGCTCGACGGCGTGACGCCCGCGCGCACGATGGGCGAGTGCGACGCCAGCGCGATCGAGCGCAACACGGCACTGGCGCGCAAGCACCGCGTCAACGGCACGCCGGCGATCGTGTTCGAAGACGGCAAGCGCGTTCCCGGCGCGATGAGCACCGAGCAGATCGAGAAGCAGCTGGTCGCGAGCCGCGGCGCAAAGTAAGGGCGAAGAACGCAAATCGCACATCGCAAATCCCAATTCGTGCGCGCCGATGCCTTCATGATCACCCACAGCATCGGCGTCGAAGACCCCAACGCGCACCTGTTCCGAGTCACCCTCACCGTGCCGCGGCCCGCCGCGCGGCAGGTGCTGAGCCTGCCGGTGTGGATTCCCGGCAGCTACCTGGTGCGCGAATTCGCGCGCCATCTGTCGGCGATGCAAGCGAGCCAGGGGCGGCGCCGCATCACACTGGAGCAGATCGACAAGCAAAGCTGGGTCGCCGCGTGCGAAGGCACCGCGGCCCTGAGTGTCAGCTACCTCGTCTACGCCTTCGACACCTCGGTGCGCGCGGCCTACCTCGACGCGAACCGCGGTTTTTTCAACGGCACCAGCGTGTTCCTGCGCGCCGAAGGCTTTGAAGCGCAGCCGCAGCGCATGCTGCTGCGCAAGCTCCCACGCCAGTGGCAAGTGGCGACGACGTTGCCGCCGCTCGACATCGATGCCGCCGGCAAGGGCAGCTATGAAGCGGCCGACTATGACGAGCTCGTCGATCACCCGGTCGAGCTCGGCCAGTTCTGGCGCGGCCGCTTCACCGCGTGCGGCGTCGCGCACGAGTTCGTGGTCGCCGGCGCCTTGCCCGATTTTGACGGCGCGCGCCTGCTCGCCGACACGCAGCGCGTGTGCGAAGCCGAGATCGCGCTGTGGCATCGGCCCGCCACGCCGCGCGCGCGCATCGACGCCAAGGCATTGCCGTTTCGGCGCTACCTGTTCATGCTCAACGCCGCCGACGACGGCCACGGCGGCCTGGAGCACCGCTCCAGCACGGCGCTGATCGCGCCGCGGCGCAACCTGCCGCGGCGCGGCGAGGGCGCGAGCACCGATGGCTATGTGAGCCTGCTCGGCCTCATCGCCCACGAATACTTCCACGCCTGGAATGTGAAGCGCCTGCGGCCCGCGGAATTCGCGAGCTTCGACTATTCGCGCGAGAACTACACCGAGCTGCTGTGGTTCTTCGAAGGCTTCACGTCTTACTACGACGATCTGTTCCTGGTGCGCTGCGGGCTCATCGACACGAACCGCTACCTGGCCTTGCTCGCAAAGACTGTCAGCAACGTGCTCACCACGCCCGGGCGCAAAGTGCAAAGCGTGGCTCAGTCGAGCTTCGACGCGTGGGTCAAGTACTACCGAGGCGACGAGAACACGCCGAACGCGACGATCAGCTACTACGCCAAGGGTTCGCTGGTGGCGCTGGCGCTCGACTTGACGCTGCGCGCGGCGGGCGAGGGCGGGCGAACCCAGCGCAAGGCGACGCTCGACGACGTGATGCGGCGCCTGTGGCAGGTGAGCGATGGCGGCCCGATCTCTCGTACCGATATTGCCGCGGCGTTGCGCAGCGTGGGTGGGCGTTCGTTCGACAAGGAACTGGCCGCCTGGGTCGACGGCGTTCGCGACCTGCCGTTGCAGGACTTGCTGGCGCGTTTCGGCATCGATTGGCAGGCCCAGGCCACGACTCTCGCGCAGCGCCTGGGAGTGCGGGTCAATGAAAGCGCGTTGACAGGCATCAAGGTGACGCATGTGCTGCGCGGCGGCGCGGCCGAGCAGGCGGGGCTCGCCGCGGGCGACGAAGTCATCGCGCTGAACGGCTGGCGCCTGCGCCGGCTCGACGACGCCTTGCGCCTGTGGGATGCGGGCGGCTCGGCGGCACTGCTGGTGGCGCGCGACCAGCGCATCGTGACGCTGACGCTGAAGCAGCCGAAGGTCCAAACCGAAACGACCTCGGTTACCCTCAGCGCCGCGGCGAACCCGCCCAAGGACGCACTTGCGCTGCGCCAGGCATGGCTGAGCGGCTGAACCGGTCGCGCCTGACGTTCGGCCCGCCGCTGGGCGGCAAGCGCCGTGCGGCTTGGCTCGCGCTCGTGATCGGCGTGCTGTTGCTGCACACGAGCGTGGTGCGCTGGGTGGCCGAGCGCGCCGCGGAGTTCAAGATGATGAGCCAGATGCCGATGCGCATCGAAGTGGCGTACGTGCGCGAAATGGCGCTCGCCGCGCCGCCGCCGGTGCCGCCGCAGCCGCCGAAGTCAGCCCCGGTGAAGAAGAAGAGGGCGGCTGCGGCGCCGGTACCGGCACCGGCAGCGTCGGCGCCCGAAGCCACGGTCGACAAGCCCGACGCCGCCGACACCGAACTGGCCAAGGCAAGCCCGCCGGCCGAGCCGCCGCCCAAGAGCGATGCCGCATCGGCGCCCGCCACAGGCGCTGCAAGCGCGGTTGCCGCCGCGGCGAGTGCTGTTCCCGCAGCCGACCCTTCCGCCGTCGCAAAGGCTGACACCCCAGCCGCGGAGGCGACGACAACGGCAGCTTCCGCGATGCCCGAGCCGCTGGCGCCTGCCGCGGCCGTCGAGCCGAACGGCGACCCGAACGCCGCGCGCGCGATCGAAGTCTTCGATTGGCCCGCATCGACGCGCCTGAGCTACGCGCTGACCGGCAACTACCGCGGTGAGGTGCTCGGTACGGCGCAGGTGGAGTGGGTCCGCTCCGGCACGCGCTACCAAGTGCACCTGGACTTCGTGATCGGGCCGAGCATGGCACCGTTGATATCCAGGCGCCACACCAGCGACGGCGACATCACCGCCGCTGGCCTGTCCCCGCGCCGCTACGACGAAGAAACCAAGGTCGCGTTTCGAGACCGGCGCCGCGCCACGATGCGCTTCGAGCCGGACGCGGTGGTGATGGCCTCGGGCGAGCGGCGCGAGCGCTGGCCGGGCGTGCAAGACACGGCGAGCCAATTCATCCAGCTGATCTTCATGGTCACGCTCAACCCGGAGTTGCTCACCGTCGGCAATCAGTTCGAAGTGCCGGTCGCGCTGCCGAAGAACATGTACCGAATCAACTACGAGGTGATCAAACAGGAGGCGGTGCACACGCCGTTCGGCGACGTGGGGGCGTTTCACATCAAGCCGCGACGCCTGAACCGGCCCGCTGGCGACCTGAGCGTTGAAATCTGGATGGCGCCGCAATTGCGCTACCTGCCGGCGCGCATCCGCATCGAGCAAGACGCCGAGACCTATGTCGATCTGGTGCTCGACCGCAGGCCGCAGATTGCGGCGCAATGACGGGCTTCAATGCGTGCGCTGAATCACCGTGGCGCCGAGACCGTGCAGCACAGCAAACGGCTCATGTCACGGGCGGGCTTGGCCGGGCAGCGTCTCGATGAAGCGACTCGAATATTCCATCGCGACCGACTCGCCGCGCGCGTAGGCAAGTACTTGCCGCGCGAGTTCGAGGGTCGGCTCGAGCTCGGCCCAGTCGGAACAGCGCTCGATTTGCGTTGCGACCGCACCGCCGAGCGGCCCCACTTCGTCGAGCAACGCCGCCACTGACTCGCGGCGCCGCCGCTCGAATGCACGCAGGCGCGGGTCCCCGATGTACGAGGAGGCGGCGGCGCGCTCGACACCGCGCTCGCCGGCGCCGGACTCGATGTAGCCGTCATCGAGCAAGGTCTGGAAGGTACGCTGCGTATCGTTCGGAACCAGCTCGCGCAGTTGAGCGTCGGAGCGTCGCCCGTCGACCAGGATCAGCGCGGTGCGCAAGCGCGGCGCCAAGCCATAGGTGCGGGTTTCGATTTCGATCTGTCCCTTGACGGTCTTGCGATAGATCATCCCTGTGTGCTCGCTGTCGAATTCGTTGACGGATTCGCAATTGGCTCGTCCTGGACGGCGTCGAACAGGGCACGGAGCTTAGCGCACGCGCCGGCCGATGTTCGCGAGAGAAAATGGGTCGCACCGTATAGTTGTCACGAAATCTTACAAGGAGGCCTTTTCTATGAGCACCGAGTTCTTGTTGACTGAAGTTCGCGGCAGCGGGCCGCTGAAGACCGGCTGGATCACGCTCAATCGGCCCAAGCAACTCAACGCCCTGAATGACGGGTTGATGACGGAGCTGGGCCATGCGCTGCAAGGCTTCGACGCCGACGCCGGCATCGGCTGCATCGTCATCACCGGCAGCGAAAAGGCCTTTGCCGCCGGCGCCGACATCGGCGCGATGGCGACCTGGAGCTACATGGACGTCTACAAGACGAACTACATCTCCCGTAACTGGGAAACGATGCGCGCGGTGCGCAAACCCGTCATCGCCGCGGTGGCGGGCTTTGCGCTGGGCGGAGGTTGCGAACTCGCGATGATGTGCGACTTCATCATCGCCGCCGACACCGCCAAGTTCGGCCAGCCCGAGATCAAGCTCGGCGTGATTCCCGGCGCCGGCGGCACGCAACGCCTGCCGCGAGCGGTGGGCAAGGCGAAGGCGATGGACATGATCCTGACCGCGCGCATGATGGATGCGGCCGAGGCCGAACGCTCGGGATTGGTGTCGCGGATCGTTCCCGCCGCCGAGTTGCACGACGTGGTGCTCGCCGCGGCGCAAACGATCTGCGAATTCAGCGGACCGAGCGTGATGATGGCCAAGGAAAGCGTGAACCGCGCCTATGAGGCCAGCCTGTCCGACGGCGTGCTGTTCGAGCGGCGCTTGTTCCATTCGCTGTTCGCCACCGAAGACCAGAAGGAAGGCATGGACGCCTTCGTCAACAAGCGCAAAGCGGTGTTCAAGCAGCGCTGAGCGCCGATCAGGATTCGTTGCGCAGCGAAGGAAACAGGATCACGTCGCGAATGCTCGGGCTGTCGGTGAGCAGCATGATGAGCCGGTCGATGCCGATGCCGCAGCCGCCGGCGGGAGGCATGCCGTACTCGAGCGCGCGGATGAAATCGGCGTCGTAATACATCGCCTCTTCGTCGCCCGCCTCTTTGTTCACCGCCTGCGCCTGGAAGCGCGCGGCCTGGTCTTCGGCGTCGTTCAGCTCGGAGAAACCGTTCGCAACTTCGCGCCCGGTGATGAAGAGCTCGAAGCGTTCCGCCACCGACGGGTCGGCGTCGGACGCGCGCGCGAGCGGCGACACCTCGACCGGATAGTCGATGATGAAAGTCGGGTCCCAAAGCTTGGCTTCGACCTGCGCTTCGAACATCGCGAACTGCAATTCGGCCAGTCCCCAATGCGAGGGCGGCGTCTCGCCGAGAGAGATCAATCTCTCGCGCAACTGCGTCGCATCGCGCGCCTGTGCGGCGCTCAAGCCCGCATGCGCAACCAGCGAATCGGTCATCGACAGCCGTGCGAACGGCGACTCGAGGTCGAGCGGCCGCCCGGAATAGGTGAGGCTCGCCGAACCCGTCGCCTGGCGCGCCGCTTGGCGCAGGATGGCCTCGGTGAAGTCCATCACATCGTGGTGGTTCCAGTAGGCGGCGTAGAACTCCATCATCGTGAATTCGGGGTTGTGCCGAACCGAGATGCCTTCATTGCGGAAGTTGCGGTTGATCTCGAACACGCGCTCGAAGCCACCGACGACCAGCCGCTTCAGGTACAGCTCCGGCGCGATGCGCAGGAACATCTGCTGGTCCAACGCGTTGTGGTGCGTCACGAAAGGCTTCGCGTTCGCGCCACCCGGAATCGGGTGCAGCATCGGTGTTTCCACCTCGAGGAAGTGGTGCTCCACCATGAACTGGCGCATCGACGCGACCGCCTTGCCGCGCGCGACGAAGCGCTCGCGCGCGGCGTCGTCGGTCATCAGGTCGACGTAGCGCTGCCGGTACTTCTGTTCCTGGTCGGTCATGCCGTGGAACTTGTCGGGCAACGGGCGCAGGCTTTTGGTGAGCAGCCGCAGCGTTGATGCGCGCACCGAAAATTCGCCCTTGTTCGATTTGAAGAGCGTTCCTTCCACCGCGACGATGTCGCCCAAGTCCCAGCGCTTGAACGCCTCATAGACCGCTTCCCCCAGCGCATCGCGTGTCGCGTAGATCTGGATGCGGCCACTGCCATCCTGCAGCGTACAAAAGCTCGCCTTGCCCATCACGCGCTTGAGCATCATGCGCCCGGCGAGCGTGACCTTGATCGCCTGCGGCTCGAGTTCAACGTTCGGCAGTTCGCCGAACTTGCGCAGCAGGTCGAGTGCGTGGTTCTTTGGTTTGAAATCGTTGGGGAACGCCGCGCCGCCCGACGCGTTGCAATGCGCTCGAATCGCGGCGAGCTTTTCGCGGCGCTCGACGATGAGCTGGTTGTCATCGGGCGGCGGGGCGTTTCTGCGTTCGTCGGTCATGGGCCTCTTTCGGTGAGCGCGCGATTTTATGGGCTGAAGCTGCACGTAAAATCCACCGCCCTTCACCGTGCCGGTCCGGCGCGACCCGCAGGGCCTTCTGGAGCCTACGCCACCCATGCATGTTCGACGCCCGCCCATCCTAGAGCGCAAGCTCAGGTTTGCACTCGCCGGCTGCGGGCGCATCGCCGCCAATCACTTCGAAGCGATCAAGGCGCATGCCGCGCGCTGCGAAGTGACGGACGTCTGCGATGTCGATCCGCAAGCCCTCGCCTTGGCCGTCGCGCGCACCGGCGCGGTGGGCCACGCCAACCTGGGTTCGATGCTGGCCAAGACCGAAGCGGATTGCGTGATCCTGACCACGCCCAGTGGCCTGCACTCGGCACAGGCGATCGAAATCGCGCGTTCCGGCCGCGACGTGATGACGGAAAAGCCGATGGCCACGCGCTGGAGCGACGGCCTGGCGATGGTCCGCGCGTGCGACGAAGCGGGCGTGCGCCTGTTCGTTGTGAAGCAAAACCGCCGCAACCGGACCTTGCAGTTGCTCAAGCAAGCGGTCGACAAGGGGCGCTTCGGCCGCATCTACATGGTCAACGTCAACGTGTTCTGGACCCGCCCCCAGGCGTACTACGACAGCGCGGCGTGGCGCGGCACCTGGGAGTTCGACGGCGGTGCGTTCATGAACCAGGCGAGTCACTATGTCGATCTGCTCGATTGGATTGCCGGGCCGGTGGAAAGCGTGATGGCGTACACGGGAACGCTGGCGCGCAACATCGAAGTCGAGGACACCGGCGTTGCGGCGCTGAAATGGCGCAACGGCGCGATGGGAACGATCAACGTGACGATGTTGACCTACCCGAAGAACCTGGAGGGTTCGATCACGATCCTCGGCGAGCGCGGCTCGGTGCGGATCGGCGGCGTGGCGGTGAACGAGATCAAGCTCTGGCAGTTCGAACAGCCCGATGCGATGGACGCGCAGATCGATGACGCGAGCTACCAAACGACATCGGTCTACGGCTTCGGCCACCCGCTGTACTACAACAACGTGATCGAGACCCTGCGCGGCGAAGCGCAACCGGAGACCGACGGTCGCGAAGGGCTGAGGTCGCTGGAGCTGCTGATTTCGATGTACATGTCAGCGCGTGACGGCAAGCGCATCAACCTGCCGCTGGCGTACTGAGCGGGGCATGGGCACGACGACGATTCATCCCACGGCCATCGTCGACGCGGGCGCAGAGCTGGGCGAGGGTTGCCGCGTCTGGCACTTCGTGCACATCAGCGCTGGCGCGCGCATCGGCCGGGGCTGTTCATTCGGGCAGAACGTCTTTGTCGGCAACGACGTTCGCATCGGCGACAACGTCAAAATCCAGAACAATGTCTCGGTTTACGACGCAGTGACCCTCGAGGGCGACGTATTCTGCGGGCCCAGCATGGTGTTCACGAATGTCTACAACCCCAGAGCCGCAGTCGTCCGAAAAGGCGAATACCGGCACACGCTCGTGCGGCGTGGTGCCACGCTCGGCGCCAACTGCACCATCGTGTGCGGCACGACCGTCGGACGGTTCGCATTCGTCGGGGCCGGCGCCGTGATCAACCGCGATGTGGCCGACTTCGCACTGATGGTCGGAGTGCCCGCACGCCACATCGGCTGGATGAGCCGGCATGGCGAGCGGCTGGCCCTGCCGCTGATGGGCGAGGGTGAGGCTGCTTGCCCCGCGACGGGTGAAGCCTATGTGCTTCGCGCCGGCGTGTGCGCTCCTGCCGAGGAGCGTGCATGAGCGGAAAGATCGAGTTCACCGACCTGAAAACCCAATACGCGGCGCTGCGCGAACCCATCGCCGCGCGCATCCAGAAGGTGCTGGACCACGGCCAGTACATCATGGGGCCCGAAGTCAAGGAACTCGAGGAGCGCCTGGCCGCATTCACCGCCGCGAAACACTGCATCACGGTGGCCAGCGGCACGGAAGCATTGTTGATTTCCCTGATGGCGATCGGCCTGAAGCCGGGCGACGAAGTCATCACCACGCCGTTCACCTTCGCGGCAACGGCCGAGATGATCGTGCTGCTGGGCGGCAAGCCGGTGTTCGTCGACATCGAACCCGACACCTGCAACATCGACGCCTCGCTGATCGAGGCGAAGATCACTTCAAGGACGCGCGCGATCATGCCGGTGAGCCTGTACGGCCAGGTGGCCGACATGGACGAGATCAATGCGATCGCGGCGCGGCATGGCCACCTTCCCGTGATCGAAGATGCGGCGCAGAGTTTCGGCGCCACCTACAAGGGCCGCAAGAGCTGCAACCTGAGCACGCTGGGCTGCACCAGTTTCTTCCCCAGCAAACCGCTTGGCTGCTACGGCGACGGCGGCGCGATCTTCACGAACGACGATGCGCTGGCGCAGGCCAGCCGCGAGATCCGCGTGCACGGGCAGAGCGCGCGCTACACGCACACGCGTGTCGGTGTGGGGGGGCGCATGGATACACTGCAATGCGCGGTGGTGCTGGCCAAGTTGGAGCGGTTCGAGTGGGAGATCGGGCAACGGCATGCCATCGGCGAGCGCTACCGGCAGTTGCTGGCCGACGTGCCGGGTGTGCGGCTCCTGACGGTGCGCGCGGACCGCGACTGCGTGTGGGCGCAATTCACGGTGCTTGCTGACGAACGCAGCGCCCTGCAGCTTGCGCTGCAATCGTGCGGCATACCGACGGCGATTCACTATCCCAAGCCGCTGCATCTCCAGCCGGCCTATGCATTGCAGGATGGTGCGGGCCGATTCCCCCGCAGCGAGCGAATGGCCGAGGTGGTGCTGAGCCTTCCGATGAGTGCCGACACGACCGCGGATGACCAACGGAGGGTCGCACGCGAAATCGAGCTCGCGGCGCGAGGCGGCAACGAATCGCCATGATCATCGTCTTGCTGCCGGCCTACAACGAAGAAACCTCTCTGCCCAAGCTGATGCCGAAGTTGAGCGCCGTGCTCGAGCCTCGCAACGAGCCGTACAGGGTCATCGTCTGCAACGACGGCAGCCGCGATGCGACCGGTGAAGTTCTGACGAGCATGCTGGCTGAGTATCCCCTCGAAGTCCTCACCCACAGGATCAATCGCGGGCTCGGGGAATCCTCGCGCGATCTCTTCGAGCGGGCGGCCGAAGTGGCGAATGCCGGCGATGTCATCGTCCGCCTCGATTGCGACGACACCCACGAGCCGGTGTTCGTGCCACATTTGATCGACAAAGTTCGCGAAGGCAACGATGTCGTGATCGCTTCGCGTTTTGCGCCTGGCGGCGGGCAAGCCGGTGTCAGCGCCTATCGGGCCTTCATCAGCCGTTGCGCCAACCTGTTCATGAAGGTCTTCTTTCCGATCGAGGGCGTGTACGAGTATTCCTGCGGATACCGTGCCTACCGTGCCGAGACGATCAAGCGAGCCATCGCGCACTACGGAAACAATTTCATCCAGCTCAAGGGGCTGGGCTTCACCTGCACGCTGGAGAAGCTCGTGAAACTCAGGTTGCTCGGAGCCCGATTCGCCGAAGTCCCCTTCATGCTTCGCTATGACCAGAAGGTCAGCGCCAGCAAGATGGTGGGCAGCGTCACGACTCTGGGTTACCTCGTGATGACACTCCTGTACCACTGGCCCTGGGGCGGCTGGAGGGCGGCGGCCGCTCGAGGCAAGCCGGCGGCGAGCGAGGCCAATGGCTGACATCGACAGCGTGCGGTCCTTCTGGGGCGGCAATCCGCTGTGGACAGGCGAGACCGCGCATGCTGTCGGCAGCCGGGCGTTTTTCGAAGAGCACCGACGCGTCTACATCGAAGACTGCTTCGCCGGGCGCTTCGATCTGCGCTTTCTGCCGCCGCCGCGCCTGGGCGGCCAGACCATGGCGATCCTCGACCTCGGCTGCGGCATCGGCTTCTGGACCACCGAGTTCGCCTTGCGGGGCCTGCAAAACATCATCGCTGCCGACTTGACGCAGCAGGCGCTGGACCTGACTTCGCGTCGCCTGAGTGCCTGCGCCGTCAGCGCGACCTTGCAGGTGGAGAATGCCGAAGCCCTGTCGTTCGCCGATAGCAGCATCGACCATGTCAACTGTCAGGGCGTGATCCACCACACGCCCGACACCGAGCGGGCGGTATCCGAAATCGCTCGCGTGCTGCGGCCAGGCGCCACGGCCAGCATCTCGGTTTATTACCGCAACCCAATCCTGCGCCTGTGGCCTTGGCTGAGGTGGCTCGGCGTTGCGCTGGCCAAGCTGGGTGGTGGGATGCGGGGCCGCGGCCGCGAGAACATCTTTCTCGAGCGCGACGTGGACAGGATCGTCCGCCTGTACGACGGCGCCGAGAATCCGATCGGCAAGAGTTATTCACGCCGGCAGTTCGTGTCGATGCTGGAAGAGCACCTTGTTGTCGACGAAACCTATCTCCATTTCTTTCCGGCCCGGGCGCTACCCTTTCGTCTACCGCGCCCCTGGCACCGCTGGCTCGACCAGCACCTGGGCTTCATGATTTACGCCAGTGTTCACAAGCCATGTGCGGAATAGCCGGGATGATCAGCAGCGGCCGTTCGCTGGTCGATCGCCTGTCCGTGCTCGACGAGATGCTGGTCCGGCTCGCGCACCGCGGGCCCGACGGGGAAGGCAGAGTGCATCACCCGTGCGCCGCGCTGCTAGGCCATCGGCGTCTTGCGGTCATCGACATCGAGCATGGGCAGCAACCGATCCGTTCGCCTGACGGGCGCTACACACTGACTTTCAACGGCGAGATCTACAACTACCTCGAACTGCGGCAGGCACTGGTGCGTGCCGGCGTCCACTTCGACACCTTTTCCGACACCGAAGTTCTGTTCCGGTTGCTGATCCGCGAAGGACCCGAGGCTGTGCGCCGCCTCAACGGCATGTTCGCCTTCGTCTTCCACGATCACCAGGACAATCGCTGGATCGCCGCCCGGGATCCCTTCGGAATCAAGCCGTTCTACTTCGTCGAGCGCCCCGACGAATTTGTCTTCGCTTCCGAAATCAAGGCCTTGCTCGCCCATCCCGAAATCAGGCCGCGGCGCGACGAGGTCGGCCTGCAGCAATACCTGACGTTCCAGTTCTGTCTCGAGGATCGGACCCTGTTCGCCGGCATTCGCAAGCTCAAGCCGGGATTCATGCTGATCGGCCACGGGGCGGAAATCAAGCAGCAGCGCTGTTACTGGGACACCAACTACCAGATCGACAGCTACCACACCGAGGCCTACTTCGTCGACCGCCTGCGTGCGCTGCTGGAAGACAGTGTTCGCCTGCAGGTCCGATCCGACGTGCCGCTGGGCAGTTATCTGTCGGGCGGCATCGACTCGAGCGTCGTCTGTTCCTTGGCCGCGCAGCACGTCGAAGCACCGCTGCCGATGTTCCACGGCCGCTTCAACGAAGGCCCGGAATACGACGAATCGGCGCATGCAAGAGCCGTCGCCGCGGCCACGTCCGGGGTTTACCACGAGGTCGTGCCCACGGCGGCCGAGTTCGCCGACGAACTGCCCGGTCTGATCTACGCGCTGGACGAACCGCTCGCCGGCCCGGGCCTGTTCCCGCAGTACCTTGTCAGCCGGCTGGCCAAGCAGCATGTGACGGTTGTGCTCGGCGGGCAGGGCGGCGACGAGGTGTTCGGCGGCTACGCGCGCTACCTCGTCGGCTACCTCGAGCAGGCCTTGAAGGGCGCGATCTTCGAAACCAACGAGGAGGGTCGCCACCTTGTGACGCTGGAGTCGATCGTCCCGCAGCTGCCGATGCTGAAGCAATACCGCCCCCTGCTGTCGCAGTTTCTCGGTCGGGGGCTGTTCGATGAGATGGACGCACGCTACTTTCACCTCATCGACCGCAGCCAGGACCTGGCGCAACTGCTGACGCCCGACGCGATGTCCAGCTTCGATCGCCGCCAGCTGTTCGGCGATTTCCAGCGCGTCTTCAACCACCCTGATACGCGCTCCTACATCAACAAGATGACCCACTTCGACCATGAAGACGCTGCTGCCGGCGCTGCTGCATGTCGAGGACCGGGTGAGCATGGCGGTCTCGCTCGAGTCGCGCGTGCCGCTGCTCGATACTCGCATCGTCGATCTGGTGACGACGATGCCACCCCCGCTGAAATTCCAGGGTGGACACCCCAAGCACATCTTCAAGAAGGCGATTCGTTCCTTGCTGCCTGAAAGTGTCTTCGAGCGCAAGGACAAGATGGGTTTCCCTGTCCCGCTTAAGGAATGGATGCGCGCCGGGCCGGCGCGCGAGTTCGTCGCAGAGACCCTGATGAGCCGGCGCAGTCGCGAGCGCGGCATCTACCGGCCCGAAGCGCTCGAGGCGATGCTCAATCATCATGGCGTTGGAGGTCGTCAACTGTGGGGCGCCCTGTGTCTGGAGCTTTGGCACCAGAAGTTCATCGATGCGGCGTGACGACCTCGCCACGGTGGCCCGCACAGCGCTGAAGGCCCATGTCCGGCAGGCGCTGAGGCGCTATTGGTCCATCGATAGTGCCTGGCTGGAGCGCGTCGCCGTTGCTGAGCGTGATTTCCCCACGGCGGTCGGCGCGCTGAAGCTGGTCATGGTGCCGCTGCCCGAATGGGCCGTCGAGCTGGGCGTCGATGGTTGTTTGGCCGTTCCAACCGAAGCCTGCCGCAATGCGACGCAGCCACGCTGGGCGGAGATCGATTGGTGGCTCGCGGCGTTCCTGCTGCTGGAGGCCTGGCACGAGCGCGCCTGGGAGGCGGCCCACGGCAGCATTCATTCCTACAGCTTTCGCCTCGCTGGTTGGGACCACCGTGCATGGGACCGCGCGTGGGTCAACCGGATCGCATTGTTTCTCAGGACGTGGGCAGCGCGCGAGGCGGGTCGTGACGCGGCGGAGCTGCTCGGACCCCTGTGCGCGGCCGAATTCGTCATGACCCACGACGTCGATGCCGTCGAGAAGACCTGGTCTATCCGTCTCAAACAGAGTGCATTCCTGGCTTTCAACGCGGCGCGATTGGCGGCCCGAGGGCAAGGGCGATGGGCTGGCGCCACCTTCGCGCAGTCATTGCGTTTCCTGTTGGGGCGAAGCGACTGGTGGATGCTCGACGAGGTTCTCGCGATTGAGGTTCGAGCCGGCCTGCGCAGCCGATTCAACTTCTACGCCGATGACAGGCCGAAATCCTTGAGCCGCTGGATCTTCGATCCGGGCTACGACATCGCCGAGGGTCGCCTCCGCGGCGTGCTCGATCGGATCGCGAAGGCGGGCTCAAAGGTCGGACTGCATCTATCGTACGATGCGTGGCAATCCACGTCGCTGATGCGCCGCCAACGCGAGCGCCTGCAATCGTTCGTGGCCGCGCCGGTGACAAGTTGCCGGCAACACTGGCTGCGCTTCAGTTGGCGCGATACCTGGACCGCGCAGGCAGCGGCCGGTCTCGAGCAGGACACGACTCTGATGTTCAACGATCGGCCGGGCCTGCGTGCCGCCGCGGCGTTGAGCTGGAAGCCGTGGAATCCGCTGCGCGGCCAAGCCCATGATACGTCTGTACTTCCGACGCTGCTGATGGATTCGCACTTCTACGATTACCGGCCCATGGGGGCGCCCCAGCGCCGCACGGCGATGGCCCACTGGCTCGACGAAGTCAATGCCGTCGGCGGCGAGGTGGCCCTCCTGTGGCATCCCCACACGCTGACACGCGACTATGGCTGGATGGACGGATTCCTGGACCTGATCGTGCAGCTGAACGGGCGACAGGCATGCGCAGCATCATGATCCGCGACTGGCTGCCGCGAGCCCTGCGAGCGCCGCTGTGGGGCGACCGGGAGCGTTGGGGGCTTACGGTCCGGCCCGGCGATGCCTGCTGGATCGAGTGGGAAAAGACGACTCTGGATTTCTACGCTGCCAATCAGCGCGCGGGTGTCGGCACGACCATCAATGACGCAGGTTATCGGGTCATGTCCACGATCGACCTCAGCGGAAAGCGCGTGCTCGAGCTCGGTGCGGGCGATATCCGTCATCAGGCATTCTGGCGAGGTCAACCCAGAGAGTACCTGTTGGCCGACATCCAGCCGGGCATGCTCGACAAGGCGCGCCGCATATTGGATGACATGGGCATTCCCGCGCAGTCGCTGCTGCTCAGCCGCGACCAAGCCCTGCCGCTGGAAGACGCCTCGGTTGATGTCGCGGTGTCGTTCTATTCGCTGGAGCACATGTACCCGCTTCGGCCGCACGTCCGCGAGATTTGCCGCGTGCTGCGCCCCGGTGGCATGCTCATCGGTGCCGTCCCGGCTGAAGGCGGCCTCGCCTGGGGAGCCGGGCGCTACGCGACTTCGCGGCGTTGGTTCAAGAAGCACACGACGATCGACCCGGACAAGATCATCTGCTGGGAGCATCCCAATTTCGCCGACCAGGTGCTCGCCGAACTCGATGAGCAACTCGAACGGCAGTTCGTTCGCATGTGGCCGCTGCCGTGGCTGCCGCTGCTCGACGCCAACCTGATCATTCGGCTCCTCTATCGAAAACGAAGCTAGCGGATGCGCGACAACCCGTATCTCGCCGCGATCCGGCAGAACTTGCCGCGTTTGTTGGCCTTGTTCGACCGTGATGCCACCAGTGCCAGCTACGGCATGGGCGATCGCTTTCACTGGGCCTGGGGCCTGATCGATTTCGGCAATGCGACGTTTCAGGGCGCCGCGCATGGCCTGGCCCGGCTTTGGCGGGCGGGCTTGTGGCCGTATCCGACGCCGCGAAAAGTGTTCGTCGAACGCATCGACGCGATGTTCCGCGGAGCCGAGCGGCTGCGGCGAAGTGACGGCAGCCTCGAGGAAGCCTTCCCCTTCGAAGGCTCCTACTGTGTCACCGCACTCGTGGCCTTTGATCTCCTTTGTGCAGTCGAGCTGTTGCGACCCGAACTGAGCGCCCAAACCGAGGCGCGCTGGCGCTCGATCGTTGCGCCGATGATCGCCTACCTGTGCGACGCCGATGAATCCCATGCCCTCATCTCAAATCACCTGGCGACTGCCGCTGCCGCGCTGGTCCGCTGGCATGCACTGAGCGGCGATACTGCCGCGCAGGCAAAGGGCCGCCTGCTGATCGACCGTATCCTGGCGCACCAATCCGAGGAAGGCTGGTTCAACGAGTACGAGGGTGCCGATCCGGGCTATCAGTCGCTCTGCACCTACTACCTGGCCGACGTGTCTTCGAACCGTCCGGATTGGCAGCTTGCCGACGCACTCGCGCGCTCAATGAGCTTCCTCTGGCACTTCGCCCATCCTGACGGCTCCTTCGGCGGTGTCTATGGCAGCCGGTGCACGCGCTTCTACTGTCCCGCGGGGGTCGAAGCGCTGGCGCACGACGTGCCCGAGGCCGCTGCCCTTGCAGACTACATGGCCACCAGCATTGCGAGCGAGCAGGTGGTGACGCTCTCGAGCATCGACGAGCCCAACCTGGTGCCGATGTTCAACGCGTACTGTTGGGCGGCACAGCTCTGGCCGAGCCGGACCCGGCCGTCGATCGCCGCCAGGCTGCCGGCGTTACGGCACGAGAACCAGCGTCTGCGGTTCCCGAGGGCTGGGTTGTGGCTGGATGCTGGCCCGCGGCACTACACGATCGTCAACACGCACAAGGGCGGTGTCGTCGCGCACTTTGTTGACGGCCGGCTCTCAACCATGGACGCCGGAGTCGTGGTGCGCGGCGCGAACGGTCGCATGGGCAGCAGTCAGTCCAGCGATCCAGCGAATCTGGCCGATCTCGTCGACGGCACGCTCACCGTCGAGGCGCGTATTCGGCCAATGCCCAAGCGGTTGCCCACCCCGACCCAGTTCCTGGCCTTGCGCTTGCTCTGCCTGAGTGTGCTGCGCGTGCGGCGGGTGCGCGAAGGGACCAAGGCCCTGCTGGTGCGTTGGCTGATCGGGCGCCAGCGGGCTTGGCCGGCGAGCAATGTCCGGCGTATCCGCCTGGGCCCCGATCTGCGCATCGACGACGAGACCCGCCTCGCGCGCGGCTGCGTTCGCATCGAGGCCCCGGGGGCGTTCGTCGCGATCCACATGGCGAGCCAGGGCTACTGGCAGATTCAGGACGAAGCTGCGCCCCAATGATTCCGCGTTTCAAGCCGGACCTCGGGGCTGCGGAAATGGCGGCGCTGCTGCGGCGCAGCGCGGGCGCTGTCGAGCGCTTCGAGCGCGCGTTCGCTGCGGCCTTCGACGCTCGGGAGGCGGTCGCATTCCCATACGGCCGCAGTGCTCTGTGGGCCTTCCTGCAGGCAGTGGGCGTGCATGGCGCGGAGGTTGTCATGCCGGCCTACACCTGCTCGGTCGTCGCGCATGCGGTCAGCCTGAGCGGCAACCGCCCGCGCTTCGTCGACATCCGGCTCGGCGACTACAACATGGATCTCGAGCTGTTGCCGGCCGCGATCAATGAATCCACCCGGGCGATCGTGGCCACCCATCTGTTCGGCTACCCGCTGGACCTGGATCGACTGGATGCGATCGTTGCTGACGCACAGACACGCTACGGTCACAAGATCTGGGTTGTGCAGGACTGTGCCCATGCTTTCGGCGCCACCTGGAACGGCCGCATCGTCGGCGGTGCGGGGGACGTTGCGCTGTACGCGTTCAACATCAGCAAGATGATGACTGCGATCTTCGGTGGCATGCTGACCTTCCAGGACACCGCACTTGCCGCGCGGGTGCGAGCCTGGCGCGGCGAGCACTTTCACGCGCCATCGGCGCTCAAGCCCTGGTTGCGGCGCGCGTACCTGCTGGCCGCCGCTGCGGCCTTCAGCCGTCCGGTCTACGGCGTGACTTGGTGGCTGCAGGAGAAGACGCCGCTGCTGAACCGCCTGACGCGCTCGTACCACCTCGACGATCGCGTCGCATTCCCGCCTGACTACCTGGATCGCATGACGGATGTGGAGGCCG
Organism: uncultured beta proteobacterium; assembly: GCA_963791595.1. Classification (GTDB taxonomy): domain Bacteria; phylum Pseudomonadota; class Gammaproteobacteria; order Burkholderiales; family Burkholderiaceae_C; genus JAEMQF01. The sequence continues at coordinate 109,449 of CAWBTF010000004.1, forward strand.
CGGTCGGCATCGAACAACTCGCAAAATATCCGCGCATGGTCGAGGCCAGGCGCACCAATGCCCGCTTCTATGACGCGGCGCTGGCTCGGGCACCGGGCTGGGCGCTGCCGCCGATCGTCGACGGGGCAACCTACTCCCATTACCCCGTGCGCGTTCCCGACCGGGCGGCCATCGTGCGCGCGGCGCAACGCTCAGGCCTCGAGCTGGGTACCTTGATTCAGTACAGCGTGCCGGACCTCGACCACTACCACGACACAGGCCAGGCGTTCCCGGGCTCGCGCCTGGCGAGCCAGAGCATGATCAATCTGCCCATCGGCAAGGAGGCCGCAGGCGACAACCGGGCGCACGTCGTGGCCGTCATCAATCAACTCATCCATGAAGATTCTGGTCGTAGCCGGCGCTAACCCGATCTTCCAAGCGCTTGCGCGAGACTTCTGCGACGCTGTCGACGCGAGTCATTCGGTAGAGCTGGTGACCGAGACCGCGAGTCTGAATCCGTGGAAGCTTCTGCGCGACCGCATCAGGCGCAGCGGCGTGCCCAGGGGGTTGGATCAATTGGCGTTCAAGATATTCGACATGTTGATCCTGCGCCGCAGCCACGAACGCGCGGCGCGGCAGGCCTTGCACGGCCGCGCCGCACCTCGGCCATGCCCTGCGCTCGATTCGGCCGAGGGCCTGGCGTTCCTGGCCGCCGTCCAAGCGGATATCGTCGTCTGCGTCGCGACGTCGATCGTCCCGGCCGGCGCTCTGGCGGTGGCCCGTCATGGATTCATCAATATCCACCCGGGCGTTCTGCCCGCTTACCGCGGCACCGGAAATCTCTGGGCCGTGATAAACCATGACTGGCGCAACGTCGGCGCGACCGTGCACTGGATGACACCCAAGATCGACGTCGGTACGGTGATTGCCATCGAGCGCTTACAAGATCTTCCCAGTGGTCTATGGGGCTTGCACGTGGCATCGATCGAGCGAGGATTAAAGGCACTGGTCGATCTTGTCAATCGCGATCGGCTGTTGACAACCACCGTGGATATCGCAGGGCAAACCGCGCGCTACTACGGCTGGTATGGATTCGGCGACTACTTCCGCTACTTGCGTGCGCACAAGCGCCGGCCGCCACTGTGACCGCCAGTCTGTTCGAAACGGAGTCTTTCCTCGACATCATCGCCTCGGTCTATGCACTGCGGCGGGTCGATCTGCTCGATCGCGGCGAGCCGGGATACGTGCCGTTCTTCGCATCGGTGCTGCCCTTCAGGAGCGGCTCGATCTTCAATCTGCCGTTCGGATTCAATCACCCCGCAGATTACTTCGAGAGGCGCTGGCAGACCGGCGAATGGCAGCGCATCGGGGTACTGTCCCGCGAAACGGGCCGCAACGTGACGGTCTCTACTCTGGGTCCGGCGCCGTTGGGCGACGGCCTGCATTGCGCCAACAACCCGGTGCTTGGGCTTCGCTCAATGGACGACCCGGCGCACAACTACTCGGCCAACCTGCGCTCGAACTTGCGCAAGGAGCGCAACAAGTGCCAACGCCTCGGCATCGAGATCGCGATCTCGTCCGATGAAGCCGACCTGCTCGCGTTCTACCAAATCCTGGCCCGGCAATACGTGCGCGAACATCGCATGGTTTTCAACCCCGTTTCGCTCTATCGGCGACTATTCAGGCAACCGGAATCGCTACTCATCGTGGCCAAGCAGGCCGGCAAGGTCGTGGGTGGAATGTTCCTGCTCGCCGACGGCAACACCCTGCGCTATCACTGGGGCGCGCGTGGCAGCGTCGAGAATGTCAGCGTGGGTAGTGTGTTGATCGACTTCGCCATCCGACTGGCCCAATCGCGCGGCTTTGCCGTGTTCGATTTCGGGTCCACACCGCTGTCGGACCGGCATCTTTTCGATTTCAAGATGCGTTGGGGTTGTACGAATCTGCAAGTGTTCAAGTACTACACGCTGCGGGCGCCGGCTCAGGTCGACCTGAATGCTTCCTTCCTGCTTGCGCGGCGCTTGTTTTCGCATCTTCCCATCGGCGTCGCCCAGGCGCTGATGCCGTTGGTGGTGCCCTGGCTGGTGAATTGAGCTTGCATGTCGCGCCTCTCTCAACTCGGCAAGGACTCTCTGGTCTATGGCCTGGGTGCCGCGCTGGCCAAGGGCATCGGCTTTTTTCTGCTGCCGGTCTACACGCGCATCTTCTCGCCCGCACAGTACGGCACCATCGAGATGCTCAGCGCGATCACAGGCTTCGTCTCGGCGCTGCTGGCGATGGGCATGGATTCAGCGCAGTCGTTCTACTTCTTCGAGCAGCGCGCGCGTGGGCGTGCGGCGCAAGCGCGGCTGGTCTCGGCAATCCTGCAGTGGCGGCTGACCTGGGGCCTTGTGATCGTATTCATCGCCACCGTGGTGACTCCTCCATTTGAGGCTCTGTTCTTCGGCACGCCGCTCGGTTGGCCGAGTTTCGCAGTGGCGTTTGCCGGGGCGTTATTCGCACAGGTTCTGAGTCAGAGCGTCGAAGTCTTTCGCCTGCTCTACCGGCCCTGGCCGTATGTGCTCGTGACACTGGCCCAGTCGGTCGCGGCCGCCGTGATGATCCTCGCCCTGGTCCTCGTCTTCGATCAGGGAATTCTTGGCTACTTTACGGGCTCCCTGTTGGCCAGCGCTGGTGTGGCGGCTGTGGGCTGGTGGCTCGCCCGCGACTACCTCGACTTCCGCCGCATGCAACGACAATGGTGGCCGCGCCTGCTGCGTTTCGGCGCGCCACTGGTGCCCGCCGGGCTCGCGATGTACGTGATGAACACCTCCGACCGCTGGTTTGTTCAGCATTACCATGGCGAAGTGGCGCTCGGCCTGTACGCGGTCGGTGCCAAGTTCGCGCTGATCGCGGCGCTGGCCATCGAGACCTTTCGCAAAGCCTGGTGGCCGATCGCGATGGACGCGATGCACAGCGAAGACGGGCCCGAGACCTACCGCTCGATTGCGCGCTTGTTCATGGGGATCGGCGTCGCCGCGGTCGTCTACCTTACGTTCTTGGCGCCATGGCTGGTGGCTTGGTTCACGGCGCCGGCCTATCACTCGGCATGGCCGATCGTCGGCGTGCTGGCCTGGCAGTCGCTGTTTTACGGCTTCTACCTGGTTGCTTCGGCCGGCATCTGGAAGGCCGAGAAAACCAGCTACTCCTTGTACTTGATGATGGGTGCGGCGAGCTTGAATCTCGGTCTGAATTGGCTGTTCGTGCCGGCGCATGGCGGAATGGGCGCTGCCTTGGCAACCGCACTGTCGTACTTGGTCTGGATCGCTGCGGCGTTGGCGCTCAGTGAGAGGCTGTGGCCGGTGCAGCTCCCCATCGGCTTGCTGGCCGCACAGGTGGCCGTCGGTGCGGTCTGCGTCGCCTGGATTTCGTTGCCCGAGGGTCGCGATTCCTTGATGGCGGTGCTGGCCATCCACGCCGCCGTCGTGTGGCTGTTGTTCTCGGCGCTCGACCGGCATGGTTGGCATGGGTTGATTCGCAGCTGGAGGCACATCGATGTCCGAGAGCGTACGTGACACCCTGACCCGAATGTTGCGGGCCGTCGGTGCGCGCGGAGTGGTTGAAGCCGCGGTCTATCCGTTGCTGACACCGCTGTTCGTTGCCCTGGCTTGGGCTCGTTCCCTGTGGGCCGCGCGCATCCTGCTTGATGGCCGGTGGCATCGTTACCAGGGCTTCCATCCGCCGAATGCGCTGACCTCCTTCTTCTACAAGACCCAGTGGCTCAACATCGAGCGCTTCGGACGGCGGGGCACCAGCCCGCTTGTCGGGTTGGGGAACTACCCTTTGAGCCGCTGGTTTCACCTGACCCTGCTGTCGAGTTGCCTGTATGCCAACGCGGGCGCCGTTTGTACCTTGGCCGGCAGCTTGGCCTGGGTCCTGCTCAATTTGGTGTGGCTCGATGCCGCAGCAGCGCCTTGGGTGATGGCGGTCACGGCTGTGGTCTTGTTCAGTTCCACCGCGTTTGCCATGGCGTTCATGCGGCAGAACTACAACATTCTCGGTTGGATGTGGTTTCCTCTGGCGCTCTACGCGGTCCTGACCGGCCAGTGGGTGCTCGCGGCGCTGGCCTGGGTGGCGGCTTCGATGGCCAGCATCACCGTCGTATTCGTCGCGGTGCCGTTGATGATCGTGCACGCTCTGAACGTCGGCCGCTATGAGGCCCTGCTGGTTCTGGTGCCGGCGCTGCTCAAGCTGGCGCTTCACGCAGTGCCGATGCTGCCGGCCGGAGCCACGCGCGCTGCCACGGTCAACATGGCCAAGATGATCGGCATGACGTCGGCCGGCGTCCGGTACAAGCGGGCCTCGATGCGCTTGGGGCTCTCCAACGTGTACTTCATCTGCATCTACGGCATCGGCTGCGGGCTGCTCTGGTGGGGGCATTCGGTGCCGGTCCTGGCCACTCGCAGCGCTGGCGCTCTTCGTGATCAACCAGGTCGCGGTGCGCTTCGCCGACGAGCAGTCCGTCATCGTGATGTTCGTCTCCGTGTTTGCCGCCCACTTGATGGTATCGACGCCCTCCATTGTCGAGCTTGCCGCGCTGTCGATCGTGGCGAACCCGATGCCCATCATCCTCGGGCTGTGTGCGCTCGAGCGCGATCGAAGCCTGGTTCGCGTGCAGACGCGCCGACCATTCGACCACACGCACCTGCAGGCCGGACTCGCGCAGTTCATCGAAGGCGTGCCAGCCGGCAGCACCATCCTCGTCGCATTCGACGACCCTCGGGGCGAGTACGAGAGAATTTTCGATGGCCAGCGAACGCTGCTGGATTTGCCGCAATTCATTGCCGGATCGCGGAGCATTCATTTGTTTCCCGACTGGCATGCCGTTGCGGAGACGAACTTCGAGGGTGGCCCTGATTTCTGGGGACGCTCACCACAGGCGGTGCTCGACAACTCACGCCGCTGGCGTACGACGCACGTAATCGTCTATCAGGACTCGCCAGGCGACCTCGATCCAGCGTGGTCACAGCAAGGGTTCACGCCGCTCGCGGTGTTCGACTGGGGCGAGTGGGTCGATGCACTCGAAGGCGCGAAGCTGTGGCGGTCGGACAAGCCGCCGTGTTGGCACCTGCTCGCGCCGCCGTCCTGGGCCGCGAACGGAAGCGATGAAGAGGGAAATTCGGCGGCGTACGGGAGCGTAAAGATTGTGCCTAGCCCATGTGCGGTATTTTCGGCATCGTGACTAGGCGCGGGTCGGTCGACCAGCGCGCGCTGGACGCCGGCACCGACCTCGTCGCGCACCGCGGCCCGGACGGCCGCGGCACCGCGATCATCGGCAACGTCGGCTTGGGGCACCGGCGGCTGTCGATCCTGGACACCTCGGACGCCGGCCTGCAGCCGATGCGGCATGCAGAGCAGCCGCTGACGATCGTCTACAACGGCGAGATCTACAACTACCTCGAAATTCGCGCTGAACTCGCGGCGCTGGGGCATCGCTTCCGCACCGGGACGGACACGGAAGTGATCCTCGCGGCCTACTTGGCATGGGGCCGCAGTTGCGTGACGCACTTCAACGGCATGTGGGCATTGGCGTTGCTGGACGAACGGCGCGGCGAGCTCTTCTGTTCGCGCGACCGATTCGGCGTCAAACCCTTCTTCTGGGTCGAGACGTCCGATACCCTGGCCTTCGGCTCGGAGATGAGGCAATTGCTGCCGCTGCTTCCGCGGCGCACTGGCAGCCTCGCGGCGGTGCGCGACTTCCTGGCCAGTGGCTTGAGCGAGCATCGGGATGATGGCTGGGTCACCGGCATCAGGTCACTGGCGCCAGGCTGCAGCCTGGTGCATACCTTGGCGACGCAGCGTGTACACATCGAGCGCCACTACGAGCCGCGGCCCGCCGCTGATGTTCCGACTTCCGCCAGCGACGCGGCCGAGCGTCTGCGGACCCTGCTGAGCGACTCCGTGCGCCTGCGGCTACGCTCGGACGTTCGAGTGGGTACCTGCCTGAGTGGCGGGCTCGACAGTTCGAGCATTGCCAGCCTCGCCAGCGCCATGCAGCCGGCCGGCGCCGAGCGGTTTTATGCCGTCACGGGGATCAGCGAAACCCCCGAAAACAGCGAAGAGGCGTACGCACGCCAGGTGGTGGAACGCGCGGCGCTGGCGTGGATCGATGTGCGCCCAGGGAGCGATGACTTCGAGGCCGCACTCGACGAGGTCGTGCAGACGCAGGAAGTGCCATTCGCCGGACCCTCGGTGGCGATGCAGCACTTCGTGATGCGGGCGGCCCGTGAGCATGGCGTATCGGTGCTGCTGGACGGGCAGGGCGCTGATGAATGCTGGTTCGGCTACGAGCGGCACGTGGCGATCTGGCTGCGCGACAGTGCGCGCCGTGGCCTCGGGGCATTCACCGCGGCGCTGCGCGATGCCCTGGCACATCATGGCAACCTGTCGCCGGTGAAACTTGCCGCCTTGACGGTGGGTGCGTGGTTGCCGGGTGTCGTTTCGCTGGCCATGACCGCCCGATACCCGGGCCTGCGCGTCGGGAATCAGCTGCCGCAGGCATGGTCCACCTACCTTGCGGGTCTGCACAGCAGTGCGGGCACCCAGGCCGCCGACCTGTTGACCACCAGTCTGCCGATGTTGCTTCGATTCGCCGATCGCAGTTCCATGCACCATGGCGTCGAGGTGCGATTGCCGTTCTTGGATTGGCGCCTCGTGGAGTTGTCCATGGCCACTCCGGTGGCGTGGAAGTTCACGCAAGGCTGGTCCAAGTGGCCGCTCCGCCACGCCATGGCGCAGGTGCTGCCGCCGGAAGTCACCTGGCGCCGGCGCAAGCTCGGCTTCGAGGCGCCTGACCGGGTTTGGTTGCAGCGAGCATGGCCGCGCATGAAGCAGCAGGTGGAACAAAGCCCGATGCTGGCAGAACTGTTTCACATGCCTGAGCTCATGCGATCCTTCGACACCCTCAAGCGTCACCTGGCTTGGCGTCTGTTCAGTCTGGCGGCGTGGCAACGCCATCAGGGCATCTCGGAGCTGGCATGAGCGCCCCCGCCCGGCCGCTCCGAAGGGGGCGCTCTGTCCCGCTCGGCGGGACCGCGCGAAGCGCGAGGGTGCACCAGTGAGCGGTCCGCGCGTCGCACACCTCACCACCGTGCATCCGCGCCGGGACGTGCGCATCTTCGAGAAGCAGGCGTGCAGCTTGGCCGAAGCCGGATTCGACGTGCACCTCGTCGTGGGCGACGGCCAGGGACCAGAGTCAGCGCAAGGAGTGACCATTCACGACATCGGCACCACAGGCGACTCGCGCGTGAAGCGCATGCTGTTGCAGGGCTGGCGCATGTGGCGCGCCGCGCGCGAGCTGCGGGCTCGCCTGTACCACTTTCACGATCCAGAACTCCTGTGGGTCGGCTTGGCCCTGCGCGCCACCGGCGCCGAGGTCATCTACGACAGCCATGAAGACGTGCCGCGCGACATTCTGTCCAAGGCGTGGATCGCGCCCCCGATGCGCAGCGTCATTGCCTGGGTGGTCGAGCGTTTCGAGAACATGGCCGCGGCACGCTTGTCGGCCGTGGTGGCCGCGACGCCGCACATCGCGCAGCGTTTTCGTGCAGTCAATTCGAGAGCCGTAGATGTCAACAACTATCCCGCCGAACGCGAATTGGCCGTGCCGGCCGGGGCGCAGCGCACGGGCCGGACCATTTGCTACGTCGGCGGCATCGGTGTCATCCGCGGTCTGATCGAGATGGTTCAGGCCATGGACGGCGTGGATGGCGTGCTGGTCATGGCGGGCGCCTTCGAAAGCCCGGCGATGAAAGCCACCGCGTGTGCGCTCGCGGGCTGGGCGAAAGTGGACTACCGCGGAATTGTCAGTCGCGAGGAAGTTCGCAACATCATGGCATCCAGTCGAGCAGGCTTGTTGCTGTTTCACCCCGAGCCCAACCATGTGCACGCCCAGCCTAACAAGATGTTCGAGTACATGTCCGCGGCTTTGCCGGTCGTGGCCTCCGACTTCCCGTTGTGGCGCCGGGTACTGGTGGACGAAGGCGCGGGAGTCTGCGTCGACCCGCTCGACCCGCGAAAAATCGCCTCCGCAATCCAGCGGCTGCTCGACGAGCCGGCCCGATCCCAAGAGATGGGAGAGCGCGGCTGCGCGGCCGTTAGTGCGCGCTACCGCTGGGAACTCGAAGCCCAGAAACTCGTCGCGCTGTACAAACAACTGTTGGCCCAGGCCTGAATCCGCGCAGATCCGCCATCCACCTGCCCCATGAAGAAGATCGTCACCGTCCTCGGCGCCCGCCCGCAGTTCATCAAGGCCAGCGTGGTGTCGAACGCGATACGCGAAACCGGTACGCTGCACGAAGTCGTTGTGCATACAGGCCAGCATTTCGACGCCAACATGTCCGGCGTGTTCTTCGCGGAACTCGGCATGCCCGCCCCCGGCTATTCGCTGGACATTCACGGCGGTGGCCACGGCGCGATGACTGGGCGCATGCTGGTGGAGGTCGAGCGTGTGCTGTTGGCCGAACAGCCGGCGGCCGTGCTGGTCTACGGCGATACCAATTCGACGCTCGCCGGCGCGCTGGCCGCGATCAAGCTGCATATCCCTGTCGCACACGTGGAGGCAGGGCTGCGCTCGTTCAATCTGGCGATGCCCGAGGAAGTGAACCGCATCCTCACCGATCGCATCTCGCACTGGCTGTTTACGCCCACGGTGGCGGCGGCTGAGCACCTGCGGCGCGAAGGCGTTCCGGTTGAGCGGATCATTCCGGTCGGCGACGTGATGTATGACGTTGCGCTACACCACGGAGCGCGAGTCGACGCGAACGGTGGCTTGCTCGGCCGTCTCGGGCTGAATGCGGGTGCCTACGTGCTGGCCACGGTGCACCGTGCCGAGAACACCGACGATCCGCGGCGCCTGGCCGCGATCGTCGACGCGCTGGAGGTCGTGGCGGAGCGCCTCCCCGTGGTGTGGCCTGTGCACCCCCGAACGCGCGGTGTGCTGCAGCGCGACGGACGGCTCGCTCGCCTTTCGCCCGGCGTGCGGCTGATCGAGCCGGTCGGCTACCTCGACATGGTGCAACTCGAAAGGCACGCTGCCGTCATCGCCACTGACTCCGGTGGGGTACAGAAGGAAGCCTTCTTTCATGGCGTGCCGTGCGTGACGCTGCGCGACGAGACCGAGTGGGTCGAGTTGCTTGACTCGGGCTGGAACCGCCTGGCTCCGCCTTTGTCGGCGCGTGCCATCTGCGACGCGGTGCTGGGGAGCATCGGTACGCGCGGCGCCGACATCAAGCCCTATGGGGCTGGCGACGCCGCCCAGCGCATCGTGCAGCGCCTGTGCGCGGACCTGGGCGCGTGAACATCCTTTACCTCAACCACTACGCTGGCTCGCCCCGCCACGGCATGGAATACCGGCCGTACTACCTGGCACGGGAATGGGTCCGCAGCGGGCACCGGGTGGAAATTGTCGCGGCGACCTGGTCGCATGTGCGCAGTGTGAATCCGGTCGATGCCGGCACCGAGATCATCGACGGCATCGCCTACCGCTGGCTCCCGACGCCGCGCTACACCGGCAACGGCATCGGGCGCGCGGTCAATATCGCTGCGTTTCTGGCGCGGCTGTGGCGAGAGGCGCCGCGCTTGGCGGATGCTCCGAGACCGGATGTAGTGATCGCCTCCAGCACCTACCCGATGGATATCTGGCTCGCATGCCGCATCGCTCGCCGTGCACGCGCCAAGCTGGTCTACGAGGTGCACGACCTCTGGCCCGCCTCGCCGATCGAACTGTCGGGCATGTCGCGCTGGCATCCGTTCATGTTGCTGTGCCAGAAGGCTGAGAACGATGCCTACCGGATTGCCGACGTGGTGATCTCGATGCTGCCGAAGGTGGCGCACCACATGCAGGCCCACGGGCTCGACCTGAGGAAGTTGCATATCGTGCCCAACGGCATCTCGCCGGAAGAATGGCAGGGCGAGCCGCAAGCACTCGAACCAGCGATTGCTGGGTACATCGCGCAGCAGAAGATCTGCGGGCCGCCAAGTGGTGACCTACGCCGGGTCGCACGGAGTGCCCAACGCGCTGGATGTCTTGCTGGACGCGGCAGCCGCCCTGCAGAACGAACCGTTTGCCTTCGTGTTGGTGGGCGAGGGCATGGAGAAACCGCGGCTCGAGCAACGCGTCGCAGCCGAGAAGCTCGGCAACGTCCGCATGTTCGGCTCGATCCCGAAGGCCCAAATCCCCGCGTTGCTGGCCCAAACCGACATCGCCTACATCGGCTGGAAGCGACAACCGCTGTACCGCTTCGGCATCGCGCCGAACAAGCTGATGGACTACATGATGGCGGGCGTACCGGTGCTGCACTGCGTCGAAGCCGGCAACGACCCCGTGGCGGAAGCGCGCTGCGGCCTGACCGTCGTGCCCGAGTCGGCCGAGGCGGTGGTGCGAGGCTTGCGCCAATTGGCGGCTCTGCCGGTGCAGGAGCGCCGCGCGATGGGCGAGCGCGGGCGGGCGTTCATGCTTGCGCATCACGCGTATCCGGTCCTGGCCCAACGATTTCTCGAGGCGCTTGCATGAGCCCGGAAAGCGAAGCCGACGCAGTGGCGCAGCGCTACGCACGCCGCGCCGCGATCGACCCTCGCTACAGCCTGTTGCGGCCGGACGTATGGCAGACCGTGCAGGAACGCCAGCGCGCGATGCTGCGATTGTTCGTTCGGGCCGGAATCACGGACCCCGCTGCGGTGCGGCTGATCGAAGTGGGCTGCGGCAGTGGCGGCAATCTGCTCGAATTGCTGCGCCTGGGGTTCGCGCCGGAGAACCTCACGGGCGTCGAACTGCTGACCCAGCGCGCCGATGCGGCTCGGCGCGTGCTGCCGGCGGCGACGGTGGTGCACAGCGGTGATGCACTCGCCCTGGCGCTGCCGCCGGCATCGCTCGACGTCGTCTACGTTTCGACCGTGTTTTCATCGCTGCTCGACGACGGGTTTCAAGAGCGGCTGGCGGTACGCATGTGGGAATGGCTGCGACCCGGCGGCGCTGTGCTCTGGTATGACTTCACCTACAACAACCCCCACAACCCCGATGTGCGCGGCGTGCCGCTTTCGCGCATTCGCAGCCTGTTCCCCGAGGGCAGCATCGACGCGCACCGCGTCACCCTGGCCCCGCCGCTCGCGCGCCGCGTCGTTCGGCTGCACCCGTCGCTGTACACGCTCTTCAATCTGCTGCCGATCTTGCGCACCCACTTGTTGTGCTGGATCAGCAAACCCTGAGAATACAATCGCTGCATCAGCGCATCACGGCATCAACCTGCTCTCCAGATCGAGATTTCCATGCGCACCACGCTTGACATCGATGACGATCTCCTGGCTGCGGCCAAAGAATTGGCCCGGCGCGAGCGCAGCACGGCGGGGAAAGTCGTCTCGCGCCTGCTGCGCCGCTCCCTGACCGGCCATGCTGCGCCGGCGCCTGCCAGCCGCGCACGGCGCGCGCCGGTGGCGGGTTTTCAGCCGTTTCCGGCGCGCGCCGGAGTGGTCGCGACCAACGAGCAGGTGAACGCCCTGCGCGACGCCGAAGGGCTGTGAGCGGCCGGCACGAATGCGCGCGCTCCTCGACGTGAATGTGCTGGTTGCATTGCTCGATGCCGGGCACCTGCACCACCGCACGGCGACCGATTGGCTCGCGAGCCATTCCCGCGCCGGGTGGGCCTCTTGCCCATTGACCCAGAACGGATGCCTGCGCATTTTGTCGATGCCTGCCTATCCCAACCCGCAACCCACGGCGATGGTGGCACAACGCCTGGGAGCCGCCGCCGCCGGCCCCAGCCATCAATTCTGGCCCGACTCGTTGAGCCTGCTCGACCCGGGCAGGCTGCGCTGGGATCGTGTGCTGACCTCGCGCCAGATCACCGATGCCTACCTGCTCGCGCTGGCGCATGAGCATGGCGGACGTCTGGTGACGTTCGATCGCGGCATATCGACCGACGCCGTGGCCGGTGCGCAGAAGAAGAACCTCGTGACGCTGAGCTGAGACCTCCATTCTTCCTGCGATCGAGCCCACCATGCAGCAGCCCTTCCTGCCCTTCGCCCTGCCCGACATCGGCGACGAAGAGATCGCCGAGGTGGTCGACACGCTGAAATCCGGCTGGGTGACCACGGGCCCGAAGGCGAAACGATTCGAAGACGACTTCGCCGCTTTTCTCGGCGCACCGGGCCTGCACGCGCTGGCCGTCAATTCGGCGACCGCCGGGCTGCACCTGGCGCTGGAAGCGCTGGGCATCGGCCCGGGCGACGAAGTCATCACGACCACGCACACCTTCACCGCCACCGCCGAAGTGGTGCGCTACCTCGGTGCCGATGTGGTGCTGGTCGACATCGACCCTGCAACGCTGTGCATCGATGTGGACGCCGTCGAAGCCGCGATCACGCCGCGCACGCGCGCCGTGATGCCGGTGCACTACGGCGGGTTGGCGGCCGACATGCCGCGCCTGCTCGCGCTCGCCAAGCGGCGCGGATTGGCCGTCGTCGAAGACGCCGCGCATGCGCTGCCCACCACCTGCGGCGGGAAACTGATCGGCACCCTGGACAGCGACGCCACCGTCTTCAGCTTCTACGCCAACAAGACCATCACCACCGGCGAAGGCGGCATGGTCGTGACGCGCAGCGAGACACTCGCGCGGCGCATGAAGACGATGCGCCTGCACGGCATGAGCCGCGACGCGTTCGACCGCTTCACGGCCAGAAGTGCCGAGCTGGTACTACGAGATCGTCGCGCCGGGGTTCAAGTACAACTTGACGGACATCGCGGCGGCGCTGGGGCATGCAGCAGCTCAGGCGTGCGAACGCCTTTCAGCGCCGGCGTGCCGAGATCGCGGCGTGGTACGACCAGGCGCTGGCCGGCCTGCCGCTTGCAGTTGCCGCCCGAGCCCAGCGCCGGGGACATGCATGCCTGGCACCTCTACGTGGTGCGCCTGGCCGACGCGGCCCCGATCGCGCGCGACGCGTTCATCGAGCGGCTGTTCGCCGCAGGCATCGGCTGCAGCGTGCACTACATCCCGCTGCATCTGCAGCCGTATTGGCGCGACCGCTATGCGCTGACGCCGCACGGTTTCCGCACAGCCAACACGCGTTCGAGCGGCTGGTCAGCCTGCCGATCTACCCGCGCATGGCCGAAGCCGACGTGCAGCGCGTCGCGAGTGCCCTTCGGGAGGCCTTTGCGGGCGCATGGCCAAGCGCGGGCTCGACCTGGTGCGCGGCGTCGGCTTGATGTTGCTCGCGCCGCTGTTCGCAGTGATTGCACTCGCGATCAAGGTCGACTCGCCGGGCCCGGTGTTCTTCCGCCAAGAGCGTGTCGGCAGGCATGGCCGGCCGTTTCGAATCTTCAAGTTCCGCACGATGGGTGGCCGACCCAGCGCAACCCGGTGCGGCCAGTTCACCGCGGCGGGCGACCCGCGCATCACGCGCGTCGGCGCGTTGCTGCGCCGAACCAAGCTCGACGAGCTGGCGCAACTTATTGACGTGTTGCGCGGCACGATGAGTCTCGTGGGCCCACGCCCCGAAGTGCCGCGCTACGTCGCGCACTATCCGCCGGAGTGGCGCGAGCGGCTGTCAGCGTTCGCCCGGGGATCACCGATCCGCTTCGATTGCGTACCGCGATGAGGCCGAACTGCTCGCCCGGGCCGCCGACCCCGAACGCGAGTACGTCGAGGTGATCCTGCCCACCAAACTGCGCTACGCCCTGCACTATGTCGACGAACCCACGATCGCCAACGACCTTCGCGTGCTCGGCCTCACGCTGCGTACCGTTGCCCCCTCGCTACCTCTGTCCCGGAGCACCTTCGCCATGAACGACAGCAAACTCTGGCCCTGGCTCGACCAGGCCATGTCGGCACTGCAGTCCGCGCAACCGCCTTTGGGCGACGCTGGCGGACGCGTTGTTGATCCTGGGCTGCTGGCACTTCACCTACCTGTTTCGGCTCGGTTTCGAGCGCTGGCAGCCCGGCCGCGGCTGGTATGACGACTATGTGTCGATCGGCGTCGTATTGGTCTACCTGATCCTGCTCGCACTGACGGGCGTGCCTCGTGGACCCTGGCGCTTCTTCGGCCTGGACGACGCGAAGCGCATCGCGGTGGCTTGCTTCCTTGCGGGGATGGTCTGCGCGGTGGCGATCCTGATGGCGCAACTCAGCCAGGTTGCGCGCGCCGTGCTGTTGCTGCACCCGCTGTTTTGCATCTTCGCGCTGTCGCTTGCACGCATGGCCTACCGCATGCTTTGGGAGCACGCGCATGCCGTGGTTCAGGGCGATGCGGGCGAGCCGCGCCGGGCCATCGTTCTGGGTGCCGGCGACGCGGCCCGGCGCCTGATCTCGACGATCGATGGCCGGGACGGATGGAACATGATCGCGCTGCTCGACGATGACCCCGCCAAGCAGCGCCTGCGCATCGGTGGCGTCACCGTGCAGGGGCGCATCGCCGACCTCACCTTGCCCCATGTGCTGGCCGGTGCCACGCATGTCATTGTGGCTCTGCCTGACGATGACACGCAGCGTGATCGCGCGATCCTGCTGGCGCGCAAGACCGGCCTGAAGGTGATGAGCGTGCCCGGCGGCGCGGAACTGCAATCGGAATACGGCGACGTCGATTCAGAGGCCGTGGGGCGCGAGCAGCGCCCCTGATCTACCGGCGCGCCAGCGCTGGCGAGACCTCGGCGTTCACCTCGTCGGCAGGCCGAAACTCGGGAACCAGGTTGCGGATCTGGCGAAGCAGCACTTCGCCATCGTCGCCGTCGCATGCCTGGTCAGCGACGCATCACGTTACTCCCGGATGCGAACTCGGTTTTCGTCGATGACCCAGAGCTGGTTGGTCGTGCGCTCTACTGCGGAAAGCCTGATGCCCGCGAGCGCCAGATTCAGCACGGCACCGAAGCTTTGCTCCGATGGCCTGAGAACCCAGATGCCACGATGGCTGCCAGGAGGGTAGGCTCTGATGTCCGCGAAATCCAGGTCGAGTGTAATCAGTATGCGATCTTCGGCGCTGCACGCAGCCAGCAGTGCGGGATCCGCAACCCCGGCAAGCCCTTCGGACAACGCAGTCTCAACGTCGTTGCCAAGATCACGCAAGGCGGGTTCGACCCTTCGAGGAAGGTTTTCGTCGAGTTTGAATCGAAGGGGCATGCGGCTCTGCTACGCGGGCACTGGAACGATCCTCTCACGAGCCAAATCAGCGGCGTAGCCAATGGCGGCAGGGATGTGCTCTGGCTTGAGAGTTGGGTACTCATCCAGAATGGTCGCAGGGGATTCGCCTGCCGCTAAATTGTCTAGAACCACCGACACCGGTATTCGCGTGCCTCGAAAGCACACTGCCCCGTGCATGATCGCGGGGTCTGCTGTGATGTGCGGCTTCCAGTCCATGACAACCTCGACAGCGTTGATCGTGGACCGATGTTAACTGCGCGCTCGTGGTCGGCGCTACCTGCGCGCGAGCGCCGCCGAGGCCTCGGCGTTCACCTCGTCGGCCGGGCGGAACTCGGGCACCAGGTTGCGGATCTGGCGCAGCATCGACTCGGCGTCGTTGCCCTCGCAGGCCTGGCGCAGCGACGCAAGCATCTTGTCGAGCAGCGCCGGGTCGATGTGGCGCTCGCGCGCGCACAGGATGCGCGGGTGGCCGCTCGGGACCACGTCGTCGCCGATCAGCAGCTCCTCGAACAGCTTCTCGCCCGGGCGCAGGCCGACGGCCTTGATCTCGATGTCGCCGTCCGGGTTGCTCGGCCGTCTTCTCGGTCAGGCCGGACAGGCGGATCATCGAGCGCGCCAGGTCGGCAATGCGCACCGGCTCGCCCATGTCGAGCACGAAGACCTCGCCGCCCTTGGCCATCGCGCCGGCCTGGATGACGAGCTGCGCCGCCTCGGGGATCAGCATGAAGTAGCGAATGATGTCCGGGTGGGTGATCGTGACCGGGCCGCCGGCCTGGATCTGGCTGCGGAACAGCGGCACCACCGAGCCCGACGAGCCGAGCACATTGCCGAAGCGCACCATCGAGAACACGGTGCGCGCCCGCGAGCGCAGCGCCGCGGCCTGGAACGACCAGCTCGGCGACGCGCTTGGAGGCGCCCATCACATTGGTCGGGCGCACCGCCTTGTCGGTGGAGATCAGGACGCAGGTCTCGACGCCCGGCGTCGAGCGCCGCGCGCGCCACGTTCAGCGTGCCGAACACGTTGTTGCGCACGCCCTGCTGCATGTTCGCTCTCGACGATCGGCACATGCTTGTAGGCGGCGGCGTGGTAGATCGTCTGCACGCCGTGTTGCGTTGCATCAGCGCGCGCAGCAGGGCCTCGTCGAGCACCGAGCCCAGGCAGGCGACGATCTCGATGCCAGGCGCCGCAGGCCGCAGCTCGTGGTCGACGGTGTACAGCGCGAACTCCGAGTGGTCGAGCAGCACCAGCTTGCTTGGCCGCTGCGACACGATCTGGCGGCACAGCTCGCCGCCGATCGAGCCGCCGGCGCCGGTGACCATGACCACCTTGCCGGCGATGTTGCGCGCGAACAGGGCCGGGTCGGGCGGCACCGCGTCGCGGCCGAGCAGGTCGGCGACGTCGACTTCGCGGATGTCAGACACGCTCGGCGCGGCCGTCGACCATCTCGAACAGGCTCGGGAAGGATCTTCACCGGCAGCCCCGCGCCTTCAACGCGCTGGATCAAGCGGCGCTTCTGCGCCGTGCTCGCCGAAGGAATGGCGACGACGATCTGTGCGACGTCGTGGCGGAACACCGCCTCGGGCAGGTTCTCCGGCGAATAGACTCTCAGCCCCGCCACCGTCTTGCCTTGCAGATCGCGGCGGTCGTCCAGGAAGCACATCGGCTTGTACTCGGTGCTGAACTGCATGGCTCGCGACAAGCTGCACGCCCGCGTCGCCCGCGCCGTAGATCGCGGTGGCCAGGCGCAGCTGGCCCGGCTTGCCTGAGCCCGCGCCGCAGCAGCGCGCGCGCGACGAAGCGCGAGGTCACGACGTAGGCAAAGGCGACGAACCAGAAGATCAGCAGCGCCGAACGCGGCACGCAGCTGGACTTGGAACAGCAGAGCCAGCGCAAAGACCAGCAGCACGACGGCAGCCAGCGCGCTGCTCGCGGCGACCAGCACGCGCAGGTCGATGTAGCGCAGCACCGCGCGGTACAGGCCGGCCAAGCCGAGGACCGGCAATGTCAGAAGCGCAAGGGTCAACTGGACGTCAAGCGCGGTGTCCAGTGCCGCTTCAATCGAGCCGAGCCGGAACGCGACCGAAGCGATCATGCAAAGCGGGAGAAACAGCGCATCGCCGCCGATCATGACCCAGACCTTGGTGCGGGGCGAAAGCTCGGAGAGCCAGCGGGCGATTGAACGGGAGTCATGGAAACGAATTGTCACACCGTGTGTCGTTGCCGACCACGTCATTCGGAGCGACATGTTGCGCTCCGCTGACGACGGCGCCGATCTGGCGAAATGCACCCCGTCACTCAAACAGCGTCATCAATCGCCCTATGGCGTCATCGGTCACTTCCTGCGGTGCTCGCTCGGTCTTCTTCGCCTTGCGCGCATCCGAGGTCCATCATTCGAACTTTGTTCACGAGCGCAACGCCCTGCGTCTTGCAGCCGGTGCCCGACAAAGACACCGCACCCTCACGATGTCGCCGCGCTCGAATACCGCCATCACCAAGCCTCCTGTCCGGCCAGGCGAGTGTTGTCCCAGAGGGCGAGGTCGGCAGGCGGCGGCGCCTTCAGGTCGCACCGGGCCAGCAAGTCGACCAATCTGTGCCGGCGCTTCGGCGCGAGCGTAATCCGGCCGTCAGGCGTGGAATCCAAAGTCATCGATTGACCCGCCTTGAGGCCCAGGTTCTTGAGCACCGCCTGCGGGAGCGCCAAAACCGTGCTGTTGCCGTACTTGCGAAGAACCACGTCCATCGTTGCCATCCTCTGCTGTTCAACACTGTTCAACGGACTCTAGGGATGCGTGCGAAGTTCGTCAAACTCGCGAGGGACGCACGACGGCGCGCGCCTTGCCTACCGTCTGAAGAGCAACCACTTCGGCGTCTTGAACCGGACGATACTCCAGCAGAACAGCACGTAGCATCGCGAAGGAGTCTGATGATGTCTAAGCTGGATCCCTATGAACTCAAAGTCCTTCAGGCCTACGAGTCGGGCAAGCTCAGGCCGACTGCAAGCAAGGCGGAGTTGCAGCGTATGCGCGCCGCGGCCAGGGCTACCGCGATCAAGGACAAGCGGGTGAACATTCGACTGTCCTCAGTCGATCTGCTCGATATTCAGGCTAAGGCACTTGAACAAGGCATGCCATACCAGACGCTGATCGCCAGCGTGCTGCACAAGTTCGTCACTGGCAAGCTTGCAGAGAAGGAACTCCCTCCGTCCAGCGCTGGGCGACGCCTAACGCATCGCTCGAGCTGA
This sequence comes from uncultured beta proteobacterium, assembly GCA_963791595.1. GTDB lineage: Bacteria > Pseudomonadota > Gammaproteobacteria > Burkholderiales > Burkholderiaceae_C > JAEMQF01. The sequence continues at coordinate 127,834 of CAWBTF010000004.1, forward strand.
GCGCCACACATCCGACCGCGCTGCGCGAGCAGCATCATCAGCACGCACATCGAGGCCAGGCCGTTGAAGCCGTGGATGATGTCGGATCGGACGCACGCGCCACCTTCTCGTCGTGGAAATTCAGAATGCCGCGCGCCGCCTGCGGATCGACCTTGCCCAGCGCCATCCGCGCGCCGGCCGGAATCTCAACGCGCCAAGCCATGCGCCTTCATCACCTCGGCCAGCGGCAAGGGCTTGGATCGCCCAGCCCGGACTTTGGCGAGCTCGGCTTCCGCGAGGTAGAGGTCTTCGAGGTCATCGATGTGCTTTTCGATGGCTTCGCGGGCATAGAACGTTTTGGTGCGACCGGTGCGCTCGGCCGGGACTGCCAAGCGTTCTTCGATCTCGGCGGACAGGCGGATGGCGAGCATGGTGGAGGTTCCCGGTTTTGAGTCGAGCGATCCGGATGGGGTCAGGCAAGCGTGCTGCCGACCACGGCATTCGCAGCGACATGTTGCGCTCCGCCGACGACGGCGCCGATCTTCAGGAATGCGCCTTCATCGACCACGCCGCCACCCCCGACACACGCTCGAATGCCGATGTGTGCAAACGCGCCGATCTGCACATCGTGGTCGAGCACCGCACCAGCATTGATGATTGCGCCGTCGCCCACCCGCGCCGCGCAGCCCACATTCGCACCGGCCATCACGATCACGCCGGGGCAGAGACGCGCGGAAGGCGACACGAGAGCCTGCGGGTGGATCACGATCGCGATCTCGAAGCCAACCCGGCGAGCCAATTCGAATGCATGGCGGCGCACGCGGTTGTCGCCGATCGCGATGATCGCCGCTTGCGCCTGCGCGCGCAACGATTCGAGCTGATCGAGCGATCCGAGTACCGGGTACGCTCCTACTTCGGCCACGCCGGGCCAGCGGTCGTCGACGAAGCCGACAACGCGGTAACGCTCACCGAGCTGCACCGCTTCGGCCACGGCGCGGCCGAAACCGCCTGCGCCGACCACGAGCAAATCAATCAAATCACACCTCCTGTGCGCCGCGGTCGCCGGCCTTGTAGTGGAATGCCAGCCACACGAGCGGTGCGTAGGCGATCATCGCACCGGCTGCGCCGTCCAGCATGCGCAGCGCAACGGAAACTGCGATGGGTAGCAGCCAGACCAGGTTGATCGCCCCGACAGCCAGCGACACTGTCTTGTGCGAGCCGTGGCGGCGCGAGGCGTACTGGTAGGCATGGCTGCGATGCGCCTCGTGGAATTTCTCGCCACGGCGAACGCGGCGCACCAGCGTCGTCGTTGCGTCGACCATGAAACAGCCGATCAGGATGAACCAACACCAAAACACTTGGGTGGCCTGCTGCGCGGTCCACAGAGAGAAAATTCCGAGCATCATGCCGATGAAGCCGCTACCGACGTCGCCCATGAAGATCTTCGCGGGTGGGTAGTTCAAGACCAGAAAACCGGCCACACACGCCGCGAAGACCACCGGCAGAAACCACAGCGGCGTGCCCGTGGCGAGCCACCAGCAAAGAGCACCGCAGAACGAAACGGTGATGGCCTCGATGCTGGCGATGCCGTCGATGCCGTCCATGAAGTTGTAGAGGTTGGTCATCCACACGAGGTAGGTGGCTGCCAGGGCCAAGCCAAACCAACCAAGGTCGACAACGAACCCAAAGATGGGCACGGGCGGGATGCCGTTCATCAGCCACAGCGACCATATCGATGCTACGGCGTGGGCCAGGAATCGCCAACGCGCCGGCAGCGCGGCACGGTCGTCCAGGAAACCAACCAGCGCGACGAGCAGGCCGCTGACCAGCAGGCCGGCGAGCATCGGCAGTGGTAGCACGCCCATCGCGCCCAGGGCCGCGACAAGAGCAGCGAACGAAACGACGATCGCCACCCCGCCTCCGCGCGGCGTGGGCGCCGAATGCGAGCCGCGCGCATTCGGGTGGTCGATCAATTGGGCCGATAGCGCATAGCGGCGCATCTTGGCTGTCAGCCACCAGGACGCCGCAAGGCCAGCCAAGGTCAGGCTGATGAGCATGAGCGAAGAATTGTGAAGCAGGGAATCGATGCGGACGAGACCTCGGTTCGGTGCGCGCCCGGTCAGTGTGCCCGCTGGTCGAGGAAGGTGGCCGCCGCACGGAGCAGCCCTTCGTCAAGGCTGATCGGGGGCTGCCATCCCAGTAGCTCGCGTGCGGTGCTGATATCGACCTGCAGCGAACTGCACAGCCGTTGCGCGATGTCGCCCTTGCCGAGCAGTCCCAGGGTGGTGCGCAGTAGCCCCGGCGGGACCGGCAGCAGCCGCGCCGGGTGGCCGAGAGCGCGACCCAGGCGCTGCAGCAGCTCGGTGGTCGACACGTCTTCGCCATCTCCGGCAAGGAAAGTCCGGCCGGCCGCCGCTGGGTGCTGCACGCAGGTGACGATCAGGTCGCACAGGTTGTCGAGCGCGACCAGGCTGCGCCGATTGTCGATCGCACCCAGTGGCAAGGGGATGCCGCGCTGCAGCCAAGTCATCATGCTGCGGAAGTTCGCGCGCACGCCGGGGCCGTAGACCAATGGCGGGCGGATCACAACGAGTTCCATGCCGGCGGTAGCCGCCTGTTCGCGCAGTGCCTGCTCGGCTTCGTGCTTGCTGATGCCGTAAGGGTCCACCGGCTGCGGCGGGTCGTCGGCGCGGAACGGTCGGCCCGGTGCAGTGGACTCGCCGTTGACCTTGATCGAGCTGACATAGACGAATCTCTGCACGCCGGCGGCGGCTGCTTGGCGGGCCAACTGCCGCGTGCCTTCGACGTTGACGCGGCGAAAATCGGCCAGGGGCTCGGCTACCGTGTCGCGCATCACGTGCACGCGCGCGGCGAGATGTATGACTGCGTCGACCTCGACGAGCGCTGCGCGCCAATCGGTATCCGGCGCCAGCTCCAGCCCTCACGCAGCTCGACGCATGCCGGCAACGGCACGGCTGCGGATCGGCACGCCGCAACGACCTGCGCGGCCGGTTCGAGGAGGAGGCGGCGGACGACCGCGCCGCCGACGAAGCCGGTCGATCCGGTGACGAGTACTCGCATCGCGGGCAGGTAGCACGTGCTTCGGTCTGGGGAACTCACTTGACATTCTTGCCGGAGCGCGAATTTTGCGATACCTCTTCGAGGACGCTCAACATCTGGCTCGCAAGCTCGGAACGGTCATAGTGATTCGCAGCCACCAGGCAACGCGCGCGAAATCGCTGAAGCAATGCGGGTTCGGTGCGCAAGCGGCAGATGTCGGACGCGAGCTGCTCTGCGTTTTCTGGCTCGAACACCAACCCGACCTCTTCTCTTTCCACGATTGCTGCCGACTCGCCCTCGACGCCGTGAAGCACAGGGATGCCCATGCCCATGCATTCGAAAAGCTTCGACGGGATGACCGTCTTAAAGAGATCTGTGCGTCGCAGGTGGATGATCGAAACATCCAGCAACGACCAGTAGCGCGTCACATCATCCTTCGGCACGGTATCGACAACACCACATTGTCCAGTGCCATCTCGGCCGCTTGGGAGACTAGCGCTGCCTGCGCGCACCATCGCCGAGAAGAAGAATTCGATACCGGTCGCCCTCTGGGAGCCGCCTGAGTCGATCTGCTGCCTCCAACAACGTCTCCAACGCATGCGCCAGACCGTGAGTCCCAACGTAGCCCGCTACGAACTTGCCTTCAAGACCGAGGCGTCGCTCCAGTTGCGTGTCCTTTGGTCGCGGCGAAAACCGCGCAATGTCCACGCCATTGGTGATCACGTCAATCTTGGAAGGATCGATGCCGCGGCGCTGCAAATTGTCTCGAAACGAGTGCGTTACCGAGACTATTCGCGCCGCACGACGGTAGAGGAACAGTTCCAGTTGTTCCAGGCCGCGCAAGAGCGCCGACTCCCGCATCGCACCAACGGCCTTGATCGATTCGGGCCAAAGGTCGCGCAACTCGAACACGTAAGGCCTGCGCTTCACCGCACCCACAAACCAGGCGGAGCAGGCAGTGAAGAACTGCGGTGAGGTTCCGATCACGACGTCGACACGGCGTACGAAGAGTGCCGCAAGCGCGCCTGCAATCATGAAACTCAGAT
>CAWBTF010000005.1:0-32716 GCA_963791595.1 uncultured beta proteobacterium
GTGCGCATGATGATGTCCGCTTTATTGGTTGACTAGTCGATCTTCGCGCCAGACGCCTTGATCAGCGGCAGCCAGCGTTCGTTCTCGGCCTTGATGAAAGCGCCGAAGGCCTGCGGGTCGCGCTCCATCACCGGCGTGCCGGCATTCGCGAAGCGTTCGCGCGCGTCGGGCTTGGCGAGCGCGGCGCGCAACGCACCATGGAGTTTGCGCACCACGTCCGCGGGCATTCCCGCCGGGCCGATGACCCTGCCAGCCCGCGGTCTCGAGGCTCGGAAACCCGGCCTCGGTGGCGGTGGGAACGTCGGGAAGCACAGGGTCGCGGCTCGGGCTCGTGACCGCAAGCGCCTTCAGCCGCCCGCCGATCACCTGGGGCTTGAGCACCGAGCCGATGTCGATCAGGATGTGCGTTTGCCCCGCAATCAGGTCCGTCACCGCGGGGGCGGTGCCCTTGTAGGGCACATGCGTCATGCGAATCTTGCCGACTTCGTTCAGCAGTTCGCCGTTCAGGTGCGTGATCGAACCATTGCCTCCCGACGCGAAGTTCACCTTGCCGTCGTTCAGCCTCGCCCATTCGACGAAGCCCTTCAGCGAATTCGCCAGGTGGTTCGCGGGCACCGCGGCGACGAAATAGGTGGCGACCACCTGGCCGATCGGCGTGAAATCCTTGACCGGGTCGTAGGGGCGCTTGTCCATCATGTTCGGCGCGAGCGCGAGCGGCCCGATGTTGCCGACGATCAACGTGTAGCCGTCCGGCGCGGCGCGCGCCACCTCGATGTGCGCGAGCACGCCCGCGGCGCCGGCCTTGTTCTCGACGATCACATTCTGGCCCAGCGCCTCGGCCAGGTGCGGCGCGATCAGGCGTGTCGTGAAGTCCAGCCCGCCGCCGGGCGGGAAGCCGACGATGATCTTGATCGGCTTGTTCGGGTACGCCTGGGCGTGCGCGGGTGCGCTGGCGATGAGTGCCGAGGCGCAGGCCGCGAGCGATGCAATTGTCTTGAGCAAGTTGAATTTCCTCCCGTTCGAGCGTAGTGCAGCGGGATGCAGGTGTCCACTGGCATTTGCGCGGAGGGAGGCGGGGGTTCGCTGCGGCTAGAAGATCGGCGGCTCGGGCGTCGCCGCCGTGCCTTGCAGGAAGTCGAAGTCGCAGCCTTCATGGGCCTGCGTCACATGTTCCTGGTAGAGCCGCGTGAAACCGCGCGCATAGAGCGATGGCGGCTCAATCCACCCAGCGCGGCGGCGCGCGAGTTCTTCGTCGCTCACAAGCAATTGCAGCGAACGCTTGGGTAAATCGATTTCGATCATGTCGCCGTTGCGCACCAGCGCCAGCGGCCCGCCGACCGCGCTTTCCGGGCTGATGTGCAACACGCAACTGCCGTAGTGCGTGCCGCTCATGCGCGCGTCGGACAGGCGCAGCATGTCGCGCACGCCGCGCGCGAGCAGCTTCTTCGGGATCGGCAGGTTGCCCCACTCGGGCATTCCCGGCGCGCCGACCGGGCCGCCGCCGCGCAGCACGAGCACGGTGTCTTCGTCGACGTCGAGCGCGTCGTTGTCGATCTGCGCCTTCATCGCCGCCGGGCCGTCGAACACGAGTGCCCTGCCGCAGTGGCGGAAGTACTTCGGGCTCGCGGCACTGGGTTTCATCACCGCGCCATTCGGCGCGAGGTTGCCGCGCAAGACGGCCAGCGCGCCGGCTTCGCTGACCGGTTTTTGAAGCGGACGGATCGCGTCGTCGTCCAGGCTGTCGCGGCCTTCGATGTTCTCGCCGATGCTGCGGCCGGTGACGCTGAGTTCGGCCAGCGACAGCCGATCGCGCAGCCGGTTCATCACCGCCGGCACGCCGCCTGCGTAGTGAAAGTCTTCCATCAGCTTGTCGCCGTTCGGGAAGAGGTTCGCGAGCACCGGCACCGCGGCGCCGAGCGCGTCCAGGTCAGCCAGGCTCAGCTCGACGCCGGCGCGCCGCGCCAGCGCGAGCAGGTGCACCGCGGCGTTGGTCGAGCCGCCCAGGGCCATCCACACTGTGGCCGCATTGATGAACGCGCCGCGCGTCAGGATCGATTGCGGCCGCAGATCCTCGCGCACCATTCCAACGATGCGCTCGCCGCACGTCGTGGCGTGGCGCACGTGGCCGGCGTCCATCGCGGGAATCGAGGTCGAGCCCGGCAGCGCGAAGCCGAGCGCCTCGACGATCGAGGTCATCGTGCTCGCGGTACCCATCGTGTTGCAGGTGCCGGGGCTGCGCGTCATGTGCGATTCGAGCGCGATCCACTGCGCGGGGCCGATTCCCCCGGCCTGCAACTCGTCCCAGAACTTGCGTGTGTGCGTGCCTGCGCCGACGGTGCGCGACTCGCAATCGCCCTGCGGGTTGCGGCTGAGGTAGCGGTCGTTCAGCATCGGCCCCGCGGCGCAGAAGATCGTCGGCAGGCCCATGCTGATCGCGCCCATCAACGTGCCCGGCGTCGTCTTGTCGCAGCCGGCGAGCAGCACCACGCCGTCCACCGGATGCGAGCGCAACAGTTCCTCGACTTCCATCGCGAGGAAATTGCGATAGAGCATCGTCGTGGGCTTGACCATCACTTCGCCCAGGCTCATCGCGGGCAGCTCGAACGGGGTGCCGCCGGCCATCAGCACGCCGCGCTTCACGCTCTCGGCGCGCTCGCGCAGGTGAGCGTGGCAGGGCGAGAAATCGCTCCAGGTGTTGACGATGCCGATGATCGGCTTGTCCAGCACGTCTTCGCGGCGCAGCCCCATCTGCTGCATGCGCTGGCGATGCGCGAAGCCGCGCATTCCGGCGTCGGCGAACCAGCGGCGGCTGCGCAGCTCGGGCGGGGCTTTGGGGGGAGGTGCGGACATCAAGGGGCGCGCGCGGCTGCGCAATGGCGAGGGCTGGCGCGCATTGTGGCCGAGGAAGGTGGCGCAGGGCCCGAGCGCACGGCGTTCTACAGCGCGTATTGCTCCAACAGCCGATCGACGGCGTGGCGCTCGGGCACCGCGTCCCAGCCCGACCCATTGCTGCACTTCAGCGCCGCCGCGCTGCTCGCGAAGCGTGCAGCGTCGAGCACGTTTCGCCCTTCGGCCAGCGCGAGTGCGTAGGCACCGTGGAACACGTCGCCGGCGCCGTTGGTGTCGCGCGCTGTCACCGCGGGCGAGCGCACGCGGTGCAACACGCCGTCGATGAGAAACGAGCTGCCGTGTGCGCCGAGCGTGACGCCGACGATGCCTGCACTCAACTCACGCATTTGCCGCAAGCCCAGGTCCACCTCGGCGTGACCCGCCACCTGCGCCAGGCCAGCCTGCGAAAAGATCGCGTGGTTCGATCAGTGCGGCCATGCTTGCGCAGACCATAACATCGCGCATTCGCGATCACAACAGGGAATTCGCTTTCGAGCGCCCGAGAACCCGAGGAGAAGCAGCATGCGTTTCGGTCTGGTCGGTTTCGGCGCCTGGGGCAAGCAGCACGCGCAGGCCATCACCGGCCAGCCCGGGCTCGAGCTCACCGCCATCGCCTGCAGCAGCGCCGACAGCGCACGCGCGGCCACAGCGGCCTATCCCAAGGCCTTCGTCACGCAGGACTGGCGCGAGCTGCTGAAGCGCGCGGATGTCGACACCGTCGACGTGGCCACGCCGAATCACCTGCACGCCCAGGTCACGATTGCCGCGTTGCACGCCGGCAAGGACGTGCTGCTCGAAAAGCCGATGGCAAACTCGGCGGCGGAGTGCGACGCCTTGCTCGCCGCCGAGCGTGAAACAGGCCGCCTGATCTCCATCGGCCACGAGCTGCGCCAGTCGCTGCAATGGGGCCGCATCAAGCAGGTGATCGACGCCGACACGATCGGCGCCCCGCTGTACCTGAACATCGGCCTGTTTCGCAACTTCTATCGGCCAGGCGCCGATGGCTGGCGCCACGACCCGGAGCGAGTCGGCTCCTGGCTGCTCGAAGAAGCCGTGCATTACTTCGACCTGGCGCTGTGGTATTTCGAGCGCCACGGCGACCCGGTGTCGCTGCACGCCTGGGGCAGCCGGCGCGCCGGGCGCGGGCAGGGCATGCACGACAACGCGTCGGTGGTGCTGCGCTTTGCGAGCGGCGCCTACGTGGTGATGAACCACTCGGTGGGCGGCTTCGAGCACCACGTGGTGCTCGAGCTCTCGGCGATGGACGGCGCCTTGCGCACGCATTGGTCGGGAACCATGGACCGCGACCACAGCGCGCACTACGACCTGCGCGTGCAGCCGCGCGGCTTCGCGTTCGAGCGCGGCGTGCGCGAGTGCGAACGCATCGCGATCGCGCAGTCGGGCGAGGTGTTCGAGCTGACCGAGCAGATTCGCCAGACAGCGTTGGCCTTCAAGGAGCGCCGCACGCTGGTGTCGGCCGCCGATGCGCGCAAGCGCGTGCTGCTGTGCCTGGAGGCGGAGCGCTCGATGCGCGAGGGCCGGGAGGTTGCGCTCGATTTCGCCTGAAACGCGTTCGCGAATTCAACTCCCCGCACCAGGCGAGCCCCGGCTACACCTTGCTGGCTGGCGCGTCACCGCGCCCCGGCGGATTGCGCCAGCGCCCCACGGTTTCAATTCGCGCGGCTTGCAGCCGCTGCGGCGGCAGGCCTTGCAGGATCAGGCCGAGGTCGTCGACCACCCATTCGCCGATCGCCGCGAGCGTGCTCGGCAATGCGCCGGCGCGGTGCGGCGACAGCAGCAGGCCGGGAATCCGCCGCGCGCGCGATTCGGCGGGCGCCGGCTCCTGCGGGAACACGTCGGTCGCGGCACGAAACGCCCCGGCTTCGACCAGGTCGAGCAAGGCGTCGAAATCGACCAGACCGGCGCGCGACATCAGCAGGAAGACCGCATCGTTGCGAATGCGTCCCAGGCGTTCCCGGCTCAGCAGCCCACGGTTCTCTTCGGTGACACCGGCGAGCGCGAAGATCACGCGCGGCTGGCTCAACACGGTGTCGAGCGACACCGGCTCGGCACCGAGTTCTCGCACCAGACCATCGGGCAACCACGGATCGTGGATCAACAGGCGCGGTCGAAACGGCGCGAGCAGCGGGATCAGCGCGCGGCCCAGGTTGCCGCAGCCGATGAAACCGATCGTCGCGCCACGCAGCACGAAGCAGTCTCGGCTGCCCGCCACGCCGTACTGCTCGGCGCCGTCGCGCATCAAGCGGTCGGTGCGCGTGATGCCGCGCGCCAAGTCCAGGGCCATGCCGAGCGCCATCTCCGCCACCGGCTGCGCGAACACCGGCGAAATCGAGAGCACCTGGATGCCGCGCCGAAAACACTCCGCATAGTCGACGTTCTGCGCGAAGTTGCCCTCGACGTTGATCACGACTCTGAGCTTCGCCGCGCGTGCGAGGCGGCGTGCGTCGAGGTCGGTCTGGCCGACGATGGCCACGGCGTCGGGCAGTGTCTGCTCGACGAGCTCGTTGCTCAGTTTTCCGAGCCGGCTCTCATCGAGACCGACGACTCTGCCCAGCCGCTCCAAGCGCTGCTGCATGTCACCGGCAAAGATCGTCGCCGCGCTGCGCGGCGCCGGGTCGAACAGGATCGTTGGCGTCTCGGTGGCCATGTCACTTGGGCGGCGGGAATTGCAGCGGCGCCTCCAGGCGCGTGTCCTGCGCCGCGAACCACAGCCGCACGATGCGCCGCTCAGTGCGCCCCAGCCCCGGCGCCGCGGCTTCGAGCTGCACCGAGTGGCTGCGGTTGTCGGTGAAGCGAAACTGCCCGGCAGCGTCGGTCACGGCACGCCCGCGCTCCTGGTGCGTGACGAAACCGCGTTCGAACAGCAACACCGTCGCGCCCGCCACCGGCTGGTTCGCGGCATCGACGACCCGGCCTTCGATCAGACCGCCGTTGTGCTGGCCGACATAGGCCAGCCAGCCGAGCGTGAACACCAGCATGCCACCCGGCACGATGACCCAGCGCGACGTCAACCAGGGTTTGAGATTCATCCCTTGGTCGCCCCCGAGGTGAGGCCACGGATGAATTCCTTCTGCGCCATCAGGAACACCAGGATCGACGGCGCGAGCACCATCACGGCGAACGCGTACAAGGCGCCGGTCGTGTCTTCCATGTACGACAGAAACCGCGCCAGTCCCAGCGGCAGCGTCTGCATGTTGGGGTCGCGCGTGATCAGCAGCGGCCACAGGAAGTTGTTCCACGACCAGATGAACGACAGGATCACGTTGGTCGCGATGGCCGGCTTGGACAGCGGCATCAGCACGCGCACGATGATGCGCCATTCGCTCAATCCGTCCAGCCGCGCCGCGTCGATCAGCGAGCGCGGCACGGCTTCAAACGACGCCTTGAAAACGAAGATGCAGACGATCGTCGAGAGCATCGGGAACGCCAGGCCGAAATAGGTGTTCAGCAGCCCGAGCTTGGCGGTGATCAGATAGGCCGGAATGATGGTCGCCTGGAACGGGATCAGCATGCACGACAGGAACAGCGCGAGCACCGCGCGCCGCCCCGGGAACGGGCGCGTCAGCGCATACGCGGCCATCGCGTTGAAGACGACGTTGCCGAGCACGGCGATCGCCGAGACGACGATGCTGTTGGCCAGGTAACGCGGAAACGGAATCAGGTACCAGACGTCGACAAAGTTGAACAGGTGCGGGTCGCGCGGCAACAGCGCGGGCGGGTAGGCGTAGATGTTCTCGTTCGTCACCGAGGTCTTGATGACCCAGTAGAACGGCACCAGCATCAGGAACGAAATGACGATCAGCGTCAGGTGCCGCAGCCCGAGCCAGGTGTTCGCGCCGCGCCGCATCAACCGCGCTCCACCGCGCCGGCGTTGCCGCCCGCGCACCTGTTCGCGGCCAGCGTCAGCACCAGCAACAGCGCGAACTGCACCACCGTCAGCGCCGCGGCGTAATCGAACTTGCTCTGCTGGAACGCGGACTTGTAGATGTGCGTGATCAGCAATTCGGTCGCGTGCCCGGGGCCGCCGTTCGTCATGATGTAGACCAGGTCGAAACTGCTGAACGAATTGAGGATGCCCACTACCACGCACAGGAACAGCGAGGGCCGCAGCATCGGCAGCGTGATGCGCCAGAAGCGTGCCCACGCCGGCGCGCCGTCGATGCGCGCCGCCTCGTACAGGTTCTGCGGAATGCTCTGCAAGCCGGTGAGCAGGATGATCATGAAAAAGCCGATCACCTGCCAGACCTCGGCGACGATGACGCACGGCAGCGCCCAGGTGAAGTCCTGCAGAAAGCCGATCGGCTTGTCGGTGAGGCCGCTGCCGCGCAGCGCGAAGTTGATGATGCCGCCACGCTCGTCGTACATCCAGCGCCAGATGATTCCCACCGCCACCGCCATCAGCGGATACGACAGGAACACGATCGTGCGGTAGACGCTCGCACCCTTCAGGTCGGAGTTGACGAGCAGCGCGACGCCCAGCGCCGCGGCAATCGCGATCGGCGAGGCGAGGATGAAGATCAGCGTGTTCCTCAGCGCGATCCAGAACACCTCGTCGTACGTCCACATCTCGGCGTAGTGTTCGAGGCCGATCCACACCGCGGGCTTGAGCGGCGACCAGGCCTGGAACGAGAGCACGAGGTTCCAGCCCAGCGGCAGCAGCCGGTAGAGGAAGAACACGATCAGCGAGGGCAGCAGGAAGCACACCACCAGCGCGAGCTGGCGGTTGCGCTGCTGGCCCCACCAGGAGGCGGCCGACACGCCGGTCATGTGCCGGCGTGTCGGTCGTGCATCTTGCGCTGCATCAGGAGCGGGTCAACTCGCGCGCCAACTTGCGCTCGGCGTCGGCGAGTGCGGTCTTCGCGTCCTTGCGGCCGAGCAGTGCGCTCTGCACTTCGGGCCAGAACGCCTCCTTGACGCGGCTGTCATTGCCGAAGCGCCAGTTGCCCGTCATCTTGTCGGTGTGTTCGAGCTGGGTCTTCAGCACTTGATAAACGGTCGGGTCTTCCTTTTCGAGTTTGGCGAGCGACGCCCGATCGACCCCCACGTTGCCTGTCACCAGCTTGCGACGTGTCGCCAGTTCGCCGGCCTGGCCCGTGTCGGTGATGAACTTCAGGAAGTCCCACGCCAGCTCCGGGTTCTTCGAGCCCTTGGAGATGCCCAGGCCGTGCGAATTGGGTGTCGCGAAGTTGCCCGGCATGTGCGCCACGCCCAGCGTCTCGGGCATGACCCAGCTGCCCTGCCCCTTGAAGAAGAAGTACGCCGGCGAGTGCGCGTGCAGCATGCCGATGTTGCCGGCACCGAACGCGCCATTGGGCTCGACCCAGCGGCCGGTCCAGGCGATCTTGTTGATCGAATTGTTCTGCGTCGCGCGCGCCAGCTTGTCGAGCACCTCGATCGCCTTGGGCGTGTTGAACACCGGCTTCTTCAGATCCGGCGTCACCAGCTCCACGCCGTTCATCGCGAACAGCGGCCAGTACAGCCAGTCGAAGTTCAGCGTCATGAAACCCGACGACGCTTCGCCGCTCGTCATCTTCAGCGCGAACTCCAGGATTTCGTCGAAGCTTTTCGGCGCGCCGCCCAGCCCGGCCTTGGCGAACATCGGCTTGTTGTAGAACAGCAGCGTCTTCGTGATGTAGAACGGCACCATGTAGTTGCGCCCTTCGAACACCCAGTTGCCGAGGTAGTTGGCGTCGAAGCGGCTGCGCGCGGCGGCCTCGTTCGCGAACAGCGGCGTCAGGTCGAGCAGCGCGCCTTGCGCGGCGTATTCGAGCCCGAGCGCGCCCTGGGTGTTGATCACGTCGGGCGGCGTTCCCGCCGTGAGCTGGGTCTGGTAGAAGGGGTTGAACTCGGGGCCTTTCTTGTCGAGCCATTCGACGTCCACCCCCGGGCGCGTCGATTTGAAGCGCTGGATCCAGCCCTCGATCAGTTCCTTCTGGTCGATGATGTTCCAGGTGAGGAAGGTGATCTTCTTCGAGCCTTGCGCCAATGCGGGCGCGCCGATCGTGGCCGCTGCGGCTGCGGCGGTCTTGAGCAGGGTGCGACGTTGGATCATGGTGTCTTCTCCTCGTGGGTGGGCAAACAGGGGCTCAACAATGCAGTTCTCACAAACGCTGTTGCGTGTTCGGGTCGAACAGGTGAATCGATTCGGGCGCCACGACCACGCGCACCGGATCGCCGGCGCGGCGCACGCTGCGCGGCGGCAGGCGCGCCTGAAACTCGCAATCGGCGCAGCCTGTGACGTCGAAGATCACCAGCGTGTCGGGGCCGAGCGGCTCGACGATGCGCGCCGTTCCGTCGAGCGTGCCGCCGGCCGGCTGCGCCGCCCACACCAGGTGCTCGGGGCGCAGGCCCACGGTCACCGAGCTGCCGGCATGCGCGTCGAAGCGCGATGGCGGTAAGGCGAGCCGCGCGTTCGGGCCCAGCACGACGCTGCATGCGTCGCCGGTCTTTTCGATTCGGCCGGGCAACAGGTTCATCGCCGAAGCGCCGACGAAGCCCGCGACGAACAGCGTCGCCGGCGCGTCGTACACCTCTTCTGGCGTGCCGATCTGCTCGACCCGGCCGTTGTGCATCAGCACGATGCGGTCGGCCAGCGTCATCGCCTCGACCTGATCGTGCGTGACGTAGATCGCTGTCGTGCGCACGCGCTCGCGCAGCTTCTTGATCTCGGTGCGCATCTGCACGCGCAGCTTGGCGTCCAGGTTGGACAGCGGTTCGTCGAACAGGAACACCTGGGGCTCGCGCACGATCGCGCGCCCCATCGCGACACGCTGGCGCTGGCCGCCCGAGAGCTGGCGCGGCTTGCGCGTGAGCAACGGCTCGATGTCCAGCACCTGCGCCACATGCGCGACGCGGCGCACGATGTCGCTCTTCGCGACGCCTCGGTATTGCAACGCGAACGCGATGTTCTCGAACACGCTGAGGTGCGGATAGAGCGCGTAGTCCTGGAACACCATCGCCACGTCGCGATCCTTCGGGTCGACCTGGTTCACGACACGTTCGCCGATCGCGATGTCGCCGCCGCTGATCTCTTCCAGCCCCGCGATCATGCGCAGCAAGGTGCTCTTGCCGCAGCCCGACGGCCCGACCAGCACCACGAACTCCTGGTCGGCGACTTCGAGGTCGATGCCGTGCACGACTTCGTGCGCGTCATACGACTTGCGCACGCCGCGCAGACTCACCGTGGACAAATGGGCCGCCTTTCCGCCCGAGCTCGGGCAACGCCTTGCCTCGATTCAGTATCGCATCGCGTTGGCCTTTGCCAAGGCGTTGCGGGGGAGGGGTTTCACCATGGTTGCGGCGGCGCCGCCGCAGCGCTGCTCGGCGCTTCAGCCCTTCACCGCGCCGGCGGTCAGCCCGGCGACGATGAAGCGCTGCGCCGCCAGGGACCCGCATGAACACGACTGTCGCTGACAGGCACGACAAGAGCCAGGAGCGCAGTCGGTGCAGGCCGGTTCGTCGCCCGAGACGCCGTTGGGAAAACCGATTGAGTGCTCGCGCGGCACGCAGGAAACTTGCAGAATTGCGGCCGGTTCGCGTCTGGAGATGGACATGTCGGCAAGTCGATTCGGGTCGGGCTCTGGGCTGTCTGCACGGCCCCTTGAGCGCGGGCGCGTTTGCTACGAGCGTCACGACTGGAACGATGCCTTCGAAGCCCTGTCCGACGCGGACCGCACGAGCACGCTGGCCGCCGAGGACCTGAACCGCCTTGCGTGGTCGGCCGGGCTCACCGCACGCGACGACGAGATGCTTGTCGCACTGGAGCGCTGGCACCAGGCCGAGCTGGCCGCGGGCCGGACGCTCGCCGCCGCACGCGCCGCGCTGTGGCTCGGCTTCCGCCTGTTCGCGCGCGGCGAGGCTTCGCGCGCCGGCGGTTGGCTCGGCCGTTCGCAGCGCCTCGTCGAGGAGACCGGGCGCGAGTGTGTCGAGCAGGGCTATCTGATGCTGCCGGCGACGCAGCGGCTGCTCAATATCGGCGAGTTCCAGACCGCGTACGACACGGCCGCGCGCGCAGTGGCACTGGGCGTGCGCTTCGACGAGCAGGACCTGCAGGCCTTCGCGCGCAACCTGCAGGGCCGCGCGCTGCTGCGCCTGGGCCGGCTCGATGCCGGCCTGGCGTTGATGGACGAGGCGATGGTGGCGGCGCGCTCGGGCGAGCTCTCGCCGGTGGTCACCGGCCTCATCTACTGCAGCGCCATCGCCGCCGGCCAGCGCATCTACGCTTTCGAGCGCACGCGCGAGTGGACCGGCGCGCTCGACACCTGGTGCGAAGCACGGCCGCAGATGGTGCTGTTCAAGGGGCACTGCCTCGTGCACCGGGCGCAGATCCTGCGCCTGGGCGGTGCGTGGCCGCGCGCGCTGGAAGAGGCCCAGGGCGCGGTTTCGCGCTGCATTGGCGACTTCGACCGCGAGGCGGCCGGCCTCGCCCACTACGAGCAGGCCGAGGTACACCGCCTGCGCGGCGAGGTGCCCGCCGCCGAAGGCTGCTATCGCGAGGCCAGCCGCTGCGGCGTCGAGCCGCAGCCCGGGCTCGCGCTGCTGCGCCTCGCGCAGGGCGACCGCCAAGCGGCCGCCAATGCCATCCGCCGCGTCACCGCCGCCACCGGCGATGCGTTGACGCGCACGCGCCACCTGCCCGCGTGTGCCGAGATCATGCTGGCAGTGGGCGACATCGAGGAGGCGCGCGCCGCCAGCCGCGAGCTCGACCAGACGGCCGGCAGCTTCAACACCGCAGTGCTCACCGCGCTCGCCTGGCAGACCTGGGGAGCGGTGCAGCTGGCCACCGGCAACGCGCGTGGGGTGCCCGACCCCGTGCGCGGCGCGTTCGGCATCTGGCAACAGCTCGGCGCGCCCTTCGAGGCGGCACAACAGCGCCTGCTGCTGGCTCGAGCCTGCCTGGCTCTCGGCGATGCCGAAGGCGCCCGGCTGGAACTGGATGCGGCCTGCGAGACCTTCGCCTCGCTTGGCGCGAACCCGAGCCTGGGTGAGGCACGCGCCTTGCGTGACTCGACCACGCCGGATCACCGCTCACCGGGTGCTGGCGTGTGCGGGCTGACGGCACGCGAACTCGAAGTCCTTGGCCTGCTGGCCACCGGCAAGACGAACAAGGCGATCGCGCACGACCTGGGGCTGAGCGGCAAGACGGTTGACCGGCATGTCAGCAACATCTTCAACAAGCTGCAGGTGCCCTCGCGCAGCGCCGCCACCGCATTCGCCTACAAGCACCGCCTCGTCTGACATCGCAGATGACTGTCGTGGGTAGAAATACCCAAGAACCGGCGGTTGCGCCGATGGGGCATTTGCCCGAAGTCGCGCCGGGCGCCGATGACTAGGCTCTCGTTCACCTGTTCGGCCGGCAAGCGACCGACAGGGCAGCAACAGCAAGGAGAGCCCATCATGTTGCAATCATCGCCCCGCCTGCGGACGCGGCACCCTGCCCTCACCCTTCTCGCCATCGGCGTCGCCGGCTTGTGCAGCGCAGGCGGCGCGCACGCGAACTCCACTGCACCTGCGGCCGCCGGTGCACCCGACGCCATGGTGACGATCCACACGCAGCACTACCGCTGGACCGGCCAGACCTTCGACAGCCTCGATGCGCTGGCGGCCATGGTGCTGCCACGCACGCCGCGCTCGGTAGGCCTGCTCGCTTGCGGCCCGCAGGCCACCCCGGCCCTGCTGGCGGCGGCACACCGCTTCCGCCACCTCGAGTTGCACCTGAGCGTCGGCGCCGCGGGCGCGGCGCGATGCCAGGAACAGACGCAGATCCGCCCGACTCCTGTGGCGTTGCGTGAAGACGCGAAGCCGCTGCACTTCGACGACGCAGCCGTGCGCGCCTGGTGGCAGCAAAGCATGCCCTGACCGCGCGGGCGGCCGTCATCCCACCACCGCCGAAAGCAAGCCCGCCTCAAGCCACCTTGCCACGCGCCGTGATCGCCATGCGCTCGACGATTTCATCGCCGCGCACCGCGAGCACCGTGTCGAACAGGTTGCTCACCGGGCACACGTGGTTCGGCAGGATGCGCACCACTTCGCCGACTTCGGGAATGCGCGGGCAATTCGAGACATCAACAAAGCCGTGCTCCTCGGCGAACTTGGTGAGGCGCGCCTGCGGGTAGTCGACGAGCAGCCCATGGTCCTGAAAACTCAGCAGGTCGGAGCTGAGCGTCTTCGATCCCGCGTCGACGATCACGCGCCCCGGTTCGGGGTGGCTGACGACCGTGGCGTAAACGAACAGCGCGCAGTCGTCGAGCGTCGCCGCGCCCACCTTGACCATCTGCCGGTCGTTGTAGAGGTACGTGCCGGCCCGGTATTCGGTTTCGCCCAAGGCGCCGATGCGGCCCCAGTTCGGCGTGCCGCCGCTGCACAGGGTGCGCACCTCGAGCCCGTTCTTCGCGCAGGTGGCGCGCGCCGCAGCGATGAATTCGACCGACGGGCTCAGGTCGCCATCGGGCGGGTAGAGCAGCAGGCCGTCGAAGCGCAGCTCGGCCAGGCTCGCGACATGGCGCGCGAGTTCGGCCGCGGCATAGGGTGTCGTCACGCCGCAGCGGTGGCGGCCGGTGTCGCATTCCACGAGCACGGAAACCGGCTGCGGCAGACCCTGGAGCGCTTGCGCATAGCCGTCGGCGACATGCCGGTTGTCGCAGCTCAGCGTGAGCTTGACGCGCTGCGCCAGCGCGCGCAGGCGTGCGTGCTTGGCCGCGCCGAGCACGTTGTACGAGATCAGCAGGTCAGTCGCGCCGATGTCGGCCATCGCCTCCGCCTCGCCGAGCTTCTGGCAGGTGAGGCCCATCGCCCCCGCCTGCAATTGCAGCTTCGCCATCTGTGGCGACTTGTGCGTCTTCATATGCGGCCGGTTGCCCACGCCCGCGCGTTCGCAGGCACGCTGCAGGCTCGCGATGTTGCGCTCGGCCACATCGAGGTCGACGACGACGGCGGGCGTGTCGAGCGTGGCGGCCAGGCGGTGCGGAAAGGATTTCATGGTGGGGTCTCTCAGGTTGACGAAACGGCTTCGCTCAGTGCGGCGTCGCCATCGAATCCTTCAAAGGGCCGGGGCGCCGGGTCGTACCAGCGGCCCGCGCGCACCAGGCCCACCGGGCGCAACAGGCGCACGCCGTCGCGCTTGACGCCGAGCACGTCGACGAAGCTCAAAGGCACCTCGGCCACGCGCAGCAGCGACACATCGGCCGGCGCGCCCACGCCCAGGTGCCCAAGTTCGGCGCGGCGCAGCGCGCGCGCCGGGGCGTCGGTGGCCATGCGGATCGCGTCTTCGAGCGCGACGCCGCAGTTGAGCAGCTTGCTCATCGTGTGCAGCAGGTCGTAGGCCGGGCCGTTCACCGAGAGCACGTGCACGTCGCTGGAGATGATGTCGGGCGCAAAGCCGTCGGCCAGCGCGGCATCGGTGCTGTCGAAAGCGAACGCGCCCATGCCGTGCGCGATGTCGAACAGCACGCCGCGCGAACGCGCCGCGCGCAGCGAGGCGAGCACGCGGCGTGAACCATCCACCGGCGCGTTCGGCGCCGGCCGAAAACAATGCGTGAGCACGTCGCCCGCTCGCAATCGATCCAGGATTTCGGTGTAGCCGGGCGGGGGCCTGCCGATGTGCGTCATCAGCGGCAGACCCAGCGGCTGCGCGGCTTCGATCGCGCGGTCCAGCGCCTCCAGGCCCACCTCGCCCGACACCATGCCGCCCAGGCGCACCTTGATGCCGACGATGACGTCCGGGTTCTGCCGGGCGACCTCGCGGCAATGTTCGACCGACAGCAATTCACGGTTCGCCGCCTCGCCGACCATCACGCCACGCTCGAACGCGAAGATGCCGGGGAACGAGATGTTCAGGTAGGCCAGGATGCGCGTGCGCGCGCCGGTGATCACGAAGTCGCGCAGGCCGGCGAAGTTGCCGGCACCCGCGCTGCCGGCGTCGACCAGCGTGGCCGCGACGCTGCGCAAGGCGATGGCGTCGGGGTCGACGCTGATCGACGTGGCCTTGTGGTAGACATGGGTGTGCAGGTCGATCAGCCCCGGCACGACGAGCGCACCGCGCGCGTCTCGCACCTGCACCGCGCCGGCGCGCGGCAGGTCCGGCGCGAGCGCGGCGATGCGCCCGGCGCGGATGCCGACGTCGGCGACCTCGTCGATGCCGTGGCGCGGGTCGATGACCCGGCCGCCCGTGAGCAGCAGGTCGAAGCGCTGCGTCTCGTTCACCATGGCAGCAACTGGCCGTTGTAGCTAACGAACTGGCCGGTCTCGTGGTTGCCGAAGCGCGCGATCAGCGCGCGCATCGCGCTCACGCTCTCCTGCACGGTGAGAGTGGCATCCGGGTTGCCGCCCGCCGTGTTCACTCCCCCCGGGTGCACCATGTTCAGCGTGATGCCGCGCGGGTAGAGGTCGATCGCGAGGCTGCGCCCGATCGCGTTCAGCGCCGCCTTGCTCGCGCGGTAGCCGTAGTGGCCGCCGGAGAGGTTGGAGCCGATCGATCCCATGCGGCTGCTGACGAAGACGATGCGCCGCTGCACGCTCGCCGCGACGTTGTCGACGAAGGTTTCGACGAGCTTCACGGCGCCCTGCGCATTGACGCTCCAGATCTTCTGCATGTAGGCGTAATCGAGTGAACCGATTCTCCCGGTCTCCAGGCCAATGCCGGCGTTGGACAGCAGCAGGTCGATCGGCGCATCGGCGAGCGCTCTCTTCAGCGCGTCGAACTGGGCGAAGTCGGTCACGTCCAGCGCGAAGTGGCGCATCGACGCGTCGTCAAGGCGATTCGCCAGGTCGTGATACGTTGCGTGGACGGTGAAGCCGGCGTGCGCGTACTGCAGCGCGAACTCGCGGCCCAGGCCGGTGTCGCAACCGGTGATCAGCACGGAAGGCATGGCACGAAGTCTCCCAGATTTGCGCGGGCCCGATGCTCATGTTTGCCCGAAGCAGGGTTCGGGCAGTCCGCGCGCACCCAGGCCGTCGATGCGAAACAGCGCGCCGGCCAGCGGCCACTGGCCGCGCTCGTGCGGCGCGAGCAGCGAGCTCGAACTGGTGACGTAGAGCTGGTCGAGCCGGGCGCCGCCGAAGGCGACCATCGTCGGGTGCCTGGCCGGCACGTCGATGCGCCGGATCATCTCTCCCTGCGGCGAGATGCATGCGACGGCGCCGCCGTGCACGAGTGCGCACCAATAGTTGCCTTCGCTGTCGCAAGTGGCGCCGTCCACGCGCCCTTCAATCTGCGCGGTCGAGAAGAAGCGGCGCTTGCCGCTCAAGTGCCCGGCGTCGAGGTCGAAGTCGTAGAGCCACACTGTCTCGTCGCGGCTGTCGGCGAGGTAGAAGCGCCTGTCGTCGGGCGAAATCGCGATGCCGTTGCCGATGATGAAATCGCCGTCGATGCGCTGCACGCCCAGGTCCGGGTCAAGGCGCAGCAGCTCGGCCTGGCGGCCGATGAAGTCGGAATGCACGCTCGCGCACCAGTAGCGGCCGCGCCGGTCGCACTTGCCGTCGTTGAGCATCAGGCGGCGGTCGCGCGCCAGCGGGTCGGCGAGCAGCGTCACCTGGGCCGAGCCCGCGTCCAGGCGCAACCGCACGAAGCCGGCGCGCGTGCCGGCGATCAGACTGCCGTCGTTCGCGAACACGAACGAGCCGATGTGCGCCGGCAGCGCAATGCTCTCGACGGCGCCGCTCTCGGGGTCCAGGCGCCGGATCGCCGGCGCGAACGAATCCACCCAGTACAGGCGCCGTTCGCGCGGGTTCCACTGCGGCGCTTCGCCCAGCAGATCGGGCCCCGCATGGGCGAGGGCCACATCGATCATGCGGGGCCCGCCGCTTCGAAACGGAAGTTGACGCTGTGTGTCGCCACCTCGCCCGGCGCGAGCTGGCGCATCGACGGCTTGGTGGCGAGTTCGCCATCGAAGCCCTCGGCATCGGGCAGTCCGGTCCAGGCCTCGATGCACACGAAAGGCGCGCCCGGCTTGCTCCACAAGGCCCAGTGCGCGAAGCCCTGCGCCTGCACTTCGATGGCTGCGCCGTCGGGCGCCTCGAAGCGCAGGCTGCGGCTTTGCGCGTCGATGAAACACAGCGCCTCGTGTTCGAACAGCGCCGCAGTCAACGGCAATCGGCGCCCCTCCAGCGGCACGCTGCGCCGCGCGCTGGACAGCAGGCCTGCGGCGGCGATCACGGGCACGGCGGGCACCTCGGGCCGCTCGACGACGATCGAATGCCCGCGTTGCGACGGTGCGGCAAACGGCCAGCGAAACCCCGGGTGCAGGCCGAGCGCGAACGGCATCGGCCGCGCGCCGCAGTTGGCCACCGACAGCGTGACCGCGAGTCCGCCTTCGTGCAGCCGGTAGTTCAGCGAAAGGTCGAATTCGAAGGGATAGCTGGGTCGCGTGGCGTCGCTGCTGCTGATGCCAACGCTCACCTGGTCCGCCTCGCACGAACGCACGCGGAAGGGCAGGTGACTGGCGAAGCCGTGAATCCCCATCTCGACCCAGCGCCCGTCGACGCGCACGCGCCCTTCGCGCAAGCGCCCGACGATCGGGAACAGCACCGGGCAGCTGCGCGGCCACCAGCGCGGCTGCGCGTTCCACAGCAACTCGCGGCCGTGGTCGCGCCAGCGCCGCAGCTCGCCACCCGCGAGTGCGACCTCGGCAAGCGCGTCGCCGCGGCTCAGCGTGATGCTTTGCGGCGCTGCGCTCATCCAGACCCAGACGATGCCGTCCGGCGTTGCGTTGGCGCCGCCATCCGCGCGCTCTGCGCGAACCCGGGGCCAAGTGCGCCGACGCCGCGCACGCCCATCCGCCTACGCGGCGACGGCCCGCCCGAACGCGCGCTCGAAGCGCCGTGCATACGCCGGCCAGACCTCGGAGTTGACGAGCCGCTGCGGGCGCGCGCCAGCAGCGAGCGCGAGCGCCTGGCGCGCACCCATCGCCGCCATCTCGCGCCGCGAGTCGTGCGTGACGCCGGCCACGTGGTTCGTGGCGATCACGTTGTCCAGACCGAGCAGCGGGTGCTGCGCCGCAGGTGGCTCGACGTCCCACACGTCCAGGCCCGCGCCGCCGAGTTGGCCCGAGTTCAGCGCGTCGAACAGCGCAGCTTCGTCGTGGATGCCGCCGCGCGACGTGGTGATGAACAGCGCGCCGCGCTTCATCGCGGCGAACGCTGCGGCGTCGATGAAGCCGCGCGTCGCGTCGTTCAACGGGCAGTGCAGCGACACCACGTCGGCGGTTCGCAGCAGCTCCGTCAGCATGACCGGCTGCGCGCCGCGGCGCCGGATTTCATCTGCGTCGAGCAGTGGGTCGCTCGCCAGCACCTTCATGCCGAACGCCGCGGCGAGCTGCGCGACGCGTGTGCCCGTGTGGCCGATGCCCACCAGCCCGAGCGTGCGGCCGTTCAGGTCGAAACCCATCGTCTGCTGGCGCGAGAAGCGCTCGCCGCGGCGCAGGCGCCGGTCGATCTCGCCGATGCGCTTGGACAAAGCGATCATTAGCCCGAACGTGTGCTCTCCCACTGCGATCGCGTTGCTGCCCGCCTGGTTCACGACGCACACGCCGGCCGCGGTGCAGGCATCGACATCCACGGTGTCGTAGCCCGCGCCGAAGGTCGTGACCGCGAGCAGCTCCGGGCAGCGCGCGAGCAGCGGTGCGCCCACGAACCAGGGCGCCGGGAGGTCGTCGCGCGCCGATGACACGTGGTACAGATGCGCGCCGGCCAGGGCCTGCCAGGTGGCGGCATCGCCGCCCTTCGCGGCGCAGACCTGGAGCGACACACCGGACTCGGCGCCGACCTGGGTATCGAAGACTGGATCGATCGGCAGGTCGAGGCGAACGATCCGAAAGCGCTCGTCGCGAAATGATGAGCTCACGGCAACGGTACGCCGCGAGGGCGCGATCAACGGGGATGTTCGATTATGGGCCGCGGCCCGGCAAGCGTGTCGGGCCATCCGACGCGCCAATGGAAACACTGAGCGTGGCCGCAGCGGACAAGATGCTGCGACCGATTTTCAAGGCCGGGCCTCTTCCCGCGCGGGGAATTGGATGACACACTGGGCATTCCCCTTGGCCCTGCCGCCTCGGGGTGCAATGCCCGACCCTTCACCTACAACCGGAGACAAGCATGAGCGAAGAGACGCCGACCACGCAAGTGGCCGACTGGCTGGCCGCACTGAACACGGCACTGACCCGCAACGACGCCGCCGCCGCGGCCACGCTGTTCAACGACGAGAGCTACTGGCGCGACATGGTGTCGTTCACCTGGAACATCGCCACCGCCGAAGGCAATGCGAAGGTGCGCGAGATGATCGAACGCGCCGTGCTGCCGGCCAAGCCGAGCAACTGGCAGCTCGACGGCGAAGCCACCGAAGCCGGCGGCGTGACCGAGGCGTGGATCAAGTTCGAGACCGCGGTCGCGCGCGGCTACGGCCACCTGCGCCTGATGGGCGGCAAGTGCTGGACGCTGCTGACGACGATGAGGGAGTTGAAGGGCTTCGAAGAAGCGAAGGGCGAATCGCGCGACAAGGGCGTCGTGCACGGCGCCGACCCGAACCGCAAGACCTGGCTCGAGCGCCGCGCGCAGGAAGAAGCCGAACTCGGCATCAAGACGCAGCCGTACTGCGTGATCATCGGCGGCGGCCAAGGCGGGATCGGTCTGGGCGCACGCATGCGGCGCCTGGGCATCCCGACGATCATCGTCGAGAAGAATCCGCGACCCGGCGACTCCTGGCGCAACCGCTACAAGAGCCTGTGCCTGCACGACCCGGTGTGGTACGACCACCTGCCGTACCTGCCCTTCCCCGACCACTGGCCGGTGTTCGCGCCGAAAGACAAGATCGGCGACTGGCTCGAGATGTACACGAAGGTGATGGAGCTGAACTACTGGAGCTCCACGACCGCGAAGAACGCGAAGTACGACGAGGCGAAGAAGGAGTGGAGCGTCGAGGTCGAGCGTGGCGGCAAGACGATCACGCTGCGGCCCAAACACCTCGTGCTCGCCACCGGCATGTCGGCCGTGCCGAACATGCCCAAGGTGCCGGGAATGGAAGACTTCCAGGGCGACCTGCACCATTCGAGCAAGCACCCCGGCCCCGACGCCTACAAGGGCAAGAAGTGCGTCGTCATCGGCTCCAACAACTCGGCGCACGACATCTGCGCGGCGCTCTGGGAAAACGGCGCCGACGTGACGATGGTGCAGCGCTCCTCCACCCACATCGCGCGTTCCGACTCGCTGATGGACTTGGCGCTGGGCGGCCTGTACTCCGAGTCCGCCGTCAAGGCCGGCGTGACGACCGACAAGGCCGATCTGATCTTCGCGTCGCTGCCGTACAAGATCCTGCCCGCGCTGCAAGTGCCGGTGTACGAGGAAATGGCGAAACGCGACGCCGACTTCTACAAGCGGCTCGAGAATGCCGGTTTCATGCTCGACTTCGGCGAAGACGGCTCAGGCCTGTTCATGAAGTACCTGCGGCGCGGCTCGGGCTACTACATCGACGTGGGCGCGAGCGAACTCGTGGCCGACGGCAAGATCAAGCTCAAGACCAAGGTGAGTGTCGAGCGCATCAAGGAACGTTCGATTCAGTTCAGCGACGGCAGCGAACTGCCGGCGGACCTGATCGTCTTCGCCACCGGCTACGGCTCGATGAACGGCTGGGCCGCGCAACTGATCAGCAAAGACGTGGCCGACAAGGTGGGCAAGTGCTGGGGCCTGGGCAGCAACACGAAGAAAGACCCCGGGCCGTGGGAAGGCGAGCTGCGCAACATGTGGAAGCCCACGCACCAGGAGGCGCTGTGGTTCCATGGCGGCAACCTGCACCAGTCACGCCACTACTCGCAGTTCTTGTCGCTGCAGTTGAAGGCGCGCATGGAGGGGATTCCGACTCCGGTGTACGGGATGGGGGCGGTGCATCATGTTTCTTGATGGTTGACGATTGAGCGGGCAAAGCCGGCGCTCGGGTGGCCGGCTCCGTTCCGGGAATTCTTAGTCACTGCGCCGGCCACCCGAGCACCGGCTTTGCTGGCAGCATTCTTGAGGAGCATCCACGATGAATGAGCACGATCGGCCGTGGCGTTTTGTCGAACTCGCAGAACGGACATGCAAGACCTTGGTCTTGGTGGCGCTCTTGGCATTGGGCACGGCCGCTGTCGGGCAGGTCAACAAGCTGCCGCGTGTCGGCTGGGTGCTGAGCGGGACGCCGGAGAACACGCGCCATCTCGTTGACGCCATGCGGGCCGGTCTGGCGGACGAGGGCCTCATCGACGGTCGCAGCGTCGTGCTCGATCTGCGTTTTCTTGCCGGCCGAATGGAGCGGTACCAGGAGATGTTCGCCGATTTGACCAAGGAGCCGGTGAATGTTTTGGCCGCATCCGCCTACCTTGGAATTTCCGCAGCACGCGATGCGAGTGGAGGCCGAATTCCCGTCTCCGCGTACTTTTGCGGTAACGATGTCAAGCAAATGGTCGACACCTTCGCTCGGCCCGGCGGAAACATCACCGGCGTTTCGTGTTTCAGCTCCGAACTCGCTGTCAAGCGCATCGAGGTACTGAAAGACGCGGTCCCCACCCTGCGCCGCATTGGATTTCTCTACGATCCACGCAACCCTGGCAAGGAAAAGGAGCTCGCCGAAACGCGCGAAGCCGCAGGAAAGCTCGGCATGACTGTCACCGCCGCAACGGCCAACAGCCCCGAACAACTGCGAGACGCAATCGCGGCCTTGCGCCGTGACCGCGCCGAAGCCCTCGTCATCTCCGAGGACGTATTCACGTACAGCAATCGTGTCCATATCGTTGCGCTTGCCGCGGAGAACCGATTGATCGATATCTCGGCATTTCGCGAATTCGTTCAGGCTGGAGGAGTGTTGTCGTACGGAGCAAGCGCGGCGGAAACCATGCGAAACCAGGCGCGTTACGCAGCGCGCCTGATTCAAGGCGCCAAGCCTTCTGAACTGCCGATCCTTCAGCCCACACGCTTCGAACTCGTTGTCAACGTGAAAGCTGCGCGCGCGCTGGGACTGTCCATTTCGAAGCTTGTGCTCATGCGCGCCGACGATGTGATCGAGTAAGCACGACGCGTCAACTGAAGCATTCACCAGTCACCGTGGCTACAGGAACCGTGCCGCGATCTCACCGCCCTTTCATGAACGTTCGGTACCTGGCCAGCGGCAGACCTTCGCGCTCCACTCTCAAGTTGTAGTTCGCGATGGCATCCTTGTTCTGCTCGTTCCAGCGCTCCCAGTAGCGGCGCTGGACCTCTTGCGCAAGCAGCGCATCCTGCGCCTGCGAGATGTCCATGCGCAGTTCTCGCGCCATGCCCAGAATCTTGTCGTTCAGCTTCACCGCAACTCCTTTCGCACGACGAGCTTCAACCCCGACCAGGTGGCGTCCACCGCGCAGACCTTCACATCGACCCAGCCCATCGGCAGCACCACTTCACGAATCGTGTCTTCGGTGATATCGGTGGCGACTTTCGCGGCTTTCTTCGGCCATGAAATCCACAGCACGGCGTCGGGCGCGAGCAGCTTGCGCAGGCGTTGCGCCTCTTTCGCGAGCACGCTGCGCTGCGTGACGAACAGGTGCACGAGATCGGTCTTCGGATCGGCCTGGTCGAACAGGCTCGCGCCTTCGGGCCAGGGCGCGACGAGGGCGCGATAGTCGCGCGGCGGATTCAGCGCCGCGACACGATGGCCCGGTGCGATGCCGAGCTTCTTCGGCAGTGGGGTTCCGGAGTAGCCTGCCTCGGGCATGGCTGCCACTGTAGCGCCGAGTGCACGGCGCATAAATCCGGCAACGCGCAATGCGCGTCGGCGTCAGGGGCAAGCCGCAGGGTTCGCCACGGGCGCGTCGACGCCTTGCAGCGAGACCGGCCCGAGCAGCACCTGCTCGCTGGCATTGAGCAAGGTCATCTGCAGTTCGCCTGCGCTGCTGTTTGTCACACGCATCGAGGCCAGCGCGTCGGTGCTCGTGGCGTTGCTGTAGGCGCCGAAGAAGCGGCCCTCGCCCGTGCCGAGCAGGCCCCAGACGCCGGTGAATTGCAGGGCCTGGCAGCGCGCCACGAAAAGCAGCTGGTTGGCGCCGATCGTCGCCGAAACATTGCCACCGGTGGCGATGTCGGCGAAGAGAACCTGGTCGGTGCCGGTCAACGCGGTCGGCGTTCCCGCCACTCCGGCTCCGGGAGGGCATTTCAGCGCCGCAGCGAACGGCGCCACACACACCGACGCATTCGCGGCACCGAACGACGCCGGTTCCGGCGCCGCGCCGGTGCCGGTGCCGCCGACCCCCGGGCCGCACCCCAGCAGCCCAGAGAGGGCGACGAGCAGCAGGGCTGCGACGAATATCCGATCGAGCTGCGCTTTCATGAGGCGGCCTCATCTTTGTCGCTGAAAAAGTAGACGCCGAAGCGTGCGCGGTGCCGGCGCTGTTCGGGCTCGGCGTGTGCAGCGTCATGGTCGAAACGAGTCTGCGCCTGGGCAAGCACGCTGCGCATCGCCTGCTTCCAGGCTTTCACGGCCTCTTTGTGCAGGCGCTGCGCGGATTCGGCCGTGATGCTGTCGACGAACACCGACTGCTCGAGGAAATTGCGGTCTCCCTGCAAGTTGAGCGCCGCGGCGGCGGCGTGGTCGCCCAGGTTGTCGGCGAACAGCCACGACATTTCCTCGAAACCTTCGCGCGGCGCGAAGCCGCCGGCAGCGAGTTCGACGCCGCTCTCGTCTTCCGTCGCTGCACCCAGGCGTTTCAGTTCTTCGAGCACGGCGCGCGGCCGCACGTCGCTGCTGACGCTGGCGACGAGCGCGTCGAAGCCGCCTTTGTCGCTGCCGCGCGGCAACTTGCGCGGCGCGCCGCCTCGGGCGCGGTACGAGCGGTCGCCCAGCCAGCGCGCGACCACTTGCGAGGCCACGCCGAGCGGGCGGCGCCGCTCGGCGTCCTGCGGCCGGCGGCGCGCGCAGCAGGTTGCGAACGTCGCGCCGGTGCACGCCGCTGAGCAGCGTGATCGCGCTGTCGGTGGATTTGGCGCCGCGCTCGTTCAGCTCCGCCTGCGCGGCTTGCAGGAACACGGGCTTGAGCGCCGCGGCGAACGTGGTGTAGGTGACGCCGTTGCGCAGCAGCAGACGCGCCAGCGGCTGCATCGCGCGCAGCACGCAATTCAACACAATTTGGGAGCGCTCGGCCATGCGGGGGGTCTTGACGGTCGATTTGACTTGTGGGATATTGTCCCACATCAGATCGAGATCGATCAAGTCGGATTGAGGGAATCGTCATGAAACAGTCCACACCATGGCCCTTCGGCGCCGCTCTTCTCGTGAGCCTCTGGCTCGCCGGCTGCGGCGGCAGCTCGAGCACACCGCCTGCGCCCCGTGGCGACGGCACGCTCGTCGCCGCGAACGCGGGCGACCTGGCGAGCTACATGCAGGCCAAGGCGCGCGAACGCCAGGCCTTGCGCGCCAGCCCGGGCGGCCTGCCGGTGCTCACGTCGGTCGGTGACGGCGCAGCGGCGCCCACCGGGGCGGCGTGGCAGCGACGACGGTTCCGCAGTCGGGAACGACCGTGCAGGAGCAAGGCGTCGATGAAGACGACCTGATCAAGACCGACGGGTCGACCCTCGTGACCCTCGCGCGCGAGGCGCAGCTTCAGATCGGCAAGGCCTGGGCGCGCGTGCAACTGCATGCCCGGCGCGCCGACGGCGGGCTCGATGCGCTCGGCTCGATCGACCTGCCCTCCGATCCGCAGTCCTACGGCGTCGCGCACGGCCTGTACCACCTGCCGGCGCTGCAACGTGTGGCGGTGCTCAGCGAGAGCCAGTTCCTCTATACCTTCGACGTGTGCGGCGGCATGGCCGGCTGCGCGCGGCGCAATTGCTGCCCGGCCCGCCGGTGTTCATGAAGAACAGCGTCTGGCTCGACCTGGTGAACACCGGCACGCCGGCTGCGCCGGCTCTGGCCGAGCGCATCCGCATCGACGGGCGCCTGCTCGGCAGCCGGCGCATCGGCAACGCGCTCGTGCTCGTGACGCAGCATTCGCCGCAACTCGCGGTCGAGGCGGTTCCCGTCGGCGCGCCGAGCAGCGAGCGCGAAGCGCTGATCGCGAAGATTTCCGCCGCCGACGTGCTGCCGCAGCTGACACGCGGCAGCGCCGCGCCCGAGCCTTTGCTCGCCGAAACCGATTGCCTGTTGCAGCCCGGCAATGCGTCGGTCGGAATCGAAATCACGTCGATCACCGTGTTCGACCTGGGCGCGCCAGGCACCCCGCGCACGAGCCGCTGCTTCGTCGGCGGCAGCGAGGCGCTGTACATGTCGCCCACCGGCCTGTACCTGGCAACGACGCGTTATGCCTACGACCAGAGCGCAGCCGGTGCCGGTGTTCTCGTCCCAGGCGTCGACCGACATCCACAAGTTCGCGATTGGCGCGAACTGCGATCGACTACCGCGGCTCGGGCGAGGTCAGCGGCCACCTCGGCTGGGACCTGCAGAAGACCTCGTACCGCCTGAGCGAACACAACGGCGACCTGCGCGTGCTCACGTTCAGCGGCGAAACGGGCTGGGTCGGCATCGCCAGCGCAAACGCTCCGAACGCGCCGCCGCCCTCGCCCGCCACCTTGCACGTGCTGCGCGAAAGCGCCGTCGCGAAGCGCCTCGATGAGGTCGGCCGCTTGCCCAACGCGCAGCGCCCCGCGCCTCTGGGCAAACCCGGCGAGCAGGTGTACGCGGTGCGATTCCTGGGCAACCGCGGCTACGTCGTGACTTTCCGCCGCATCGACCCGCTGTACGTACTCGACCTCAGCGACCCCGCGGACCCGAAGAGCGTGGGCGAGCTTCAGGTGGCGGGTTTTTCGGATTACCTGTTCCCGATGAGCGACTCGCTGCTGCTCGGCGTGGGCAAGGACGCCGACGTGAACGGCATGGTGGGCGGCGTCAAGGTCGCGTTGTTCGACGTCGCGGACCCGGCGAACCCGCAACAGGTGGCCTCGCAGGTGTTCGGGCAGGCCGGCAGCACGAGCGGGCTGGACGCTTCGCGCCACGGCATCGACATCTTCCCGCGCGGCACCACGGTGCGCGTGGCGCTGCCGCTGTGGCTGAACGGCGCGCAGTACACGCCGGGGCCGCGCGGCTTGCAGCGTCTCGAGGTGGACACCGCCGCGCGCACGCTCACCGCCAAGCCGCTGCTCGCCGGGCCGTCGACCAACCTCTGGCTCGCCGACGAGCGCGCGGTGCAGATCGAGAACCACGTGTACCACTTCGCGAACGGCCAGCTCGCCGCGTGGCTCTGGTAACCTCGCGGCGCGCGCGGCACTGGTAACCGCGCGCGGCGCGCGCGTTGATCGCGCGCTTGAATCGCGAGGCACGCATGCTGTTTCCCACCACGATCGTCGGCAGTTTCCCGCAACCCGATTGGCTGATCGACCGCGAGAAACTCGCGGGCCGCTTCCCGCCGCGCGTGCGCGCGAAGGAGCTGTGGCGCGTTCCCGAGCCCTACCTTCAGCAGGCCTGGGAAGACGCGACGCTGCTCGCCATCCGTGCCCAGGAAGACGCGGGGCTGGACATCGTCAGCGACGGTGAAATCCGCCGCGAGAGTTATTCGAACCGCTTCGCCACCGCGCTCGATGGCGTGGACCTCGACAACCCCGGCACCGCGCTCGATCGCTCGGGCCACCCGAACCCGGTGCCGCGCATCGTCGGCCCGATCAAGCGCCGTCATGCGGTGGAAGTCGACGACGTGCGTTTCCTGAAACGCCATACGCAGCGCCAGGTGAAGATCACCGTGCCGGGGCCGTTCACGATGTTCCAGCAGGCGCAGAACGACTTCTACAAGAGCGAAGAGGAAGGCGCGCTCGCCTACGCCGAAGCGGTGAACGCGGAAATCCGCGACCTGTTTGCCGCCGGCGCCGACGTGGTGCAGATCGACGAGCCCTACATGCAGGCACGGCCCGAGAAGGCGCGCCAGTACGGATTGCGCGCGTTGAACCGCGCGCTCGAAGGCATCACCGGAACGACCGCGGTGCACATCTGCTTCGGCTACGCCGCGATCATCCACGCGCGGCCGAGCGGTTACTCGTTCCTGCCCGAACTGCGCGGCTGCTCGTGCCGCCAGGTGTCGATCGAAACCGCGCAATCGAACCTCGACTGCAAGGTGCTCGCCGAACTGCCCGACAAGCAGATCATGGTCGGCTGCATCGACCTGTCGGACATGAAGGTCGAAACGCCCGAAACCGTCGCGGCCCGCATCCGCCGCGCGCTGCCCTATGTGGCGAAGGAACGCGTGATCCTCGCGCCCGATTGCGGCATGAAGTACCTGCCGCGCGAGGTGGCGAGCGGCAAGCTGCGCGCGATGGTCGAGGGCGCGAAGATTCTGCGGCGCGAGCACGGCGCGGCCTGACCGGGCGCAGCTCCTCTCTTGCTCCCTCTCCCTTCGGGAGAGGGTTGGGAAGAGGGCCGGCGCGGCGCCCTACCCCGCGGGAACGCCCAGCGCCGCGAAGTGCACCACCCACTCCCGCGCCGAGTCGACACCGATCAGCGCGGCAGCCTCTTCGTCGTAGAACGCACCCACCGTAAGCGTCTGGCCGCGGCATCTTGAGATGACCCGGCCGGTGGCTGAGCATCGCGTCCATGGCGAACATGGCGGATGCGGTTTTGGCGAAGGCAATGGTGTTTGCCGCGCGCTGGCTCAGCGCCGTCGTGCTGGCCGTCTTCGTTTTCGGTCGATCGGCGAGCGTTTCGGCGCGGCGCCTGTGGTGGACCTCAGCCGGCAGGCTGCCAGCGGTGGGGCAGCAACTCCTCGATCCTGCTGTTCAACTGCGTGGGCAAGCGCGTGAGGATGTCCTTCAGGTAGGCCCACGGCTCGTGCCCGTTGAGCTTGGCCGATTGCAGCAGGCTCATCATCACAGCGGCCCGCTCGCCGGCCAGCTGACTTCCAATGAAGAGCCAATTTTTTCTTCCGAGGGCCCAAGGCCGAATTCGGTTCTCGACGTAGTTATTGTCGATCGGCACATTGCCGTCCAGCAGGTATCGACGAAGCCCCACCCAGTGGGTCAAGCTGTAGTCGATCGCCTTGGCAATCGCGCTGCCATCGGGCACGCGGGTGCGCTCGAGTTTGAGCCACACATGCATTTCCTCCCACAGGGGCTGGGATCGCTCTTTGCGCATGCGCAGCCGCTCGTCGCAAGTCAATCCCCTGGCGTCGGCCTCGATCTTGTACAGCCAGGCAATGCGCTGAATCGCCTGCGCGGCCACAGGGCTGGCGTTGGCTTTGAAGAGTTCGTCGAAGTACCTCCTCGCGTGCGCAAGGCAGTACGCCGTGCTGCGCCCGTCCAGGGCCAGCGCCGCGTCGTAACCCCCGTAGGCGTCGACCACCAGCGTGCCGGACCAGCCCTTCAAGAACTCAAGGGGATACTTACCCCCGCGCCCGAGGCAGAAGTCGTAAACCACCCCAGGATCGGGCTCGTAGGCGCCGCGCGCGTAGGCCCACATGTAGGCCTTTTTGGTCTTGCCCCCGCCAGGGTCGAGCAGCGAGATCGGCGTCTCGTCGGCGTGCACGATGCGCGAGCGCAGGGTGAACGCCCGGTGCGCGTCGTACAGCGGCATCATTTGCGCCCCGGTGTGCCCGCTCCAGGCCGCCAGCGTCGAGCGCGGCGTGTGCACGCCCGAGCGGGCGTTGATCTGCTCCTGCCGGTAGTACGGGATGTGGTCGACGAAGCGGCTGACGGCGGTGTGGGCCTGCAGGCCAGGCGTTGGCAACGCGTTGTCGAAGACTTGGGGCGCGGCCGGCTCCTGCACCAGCAACTGGCAGCACTTGCACGCCCACTTGCCGCGGATTTGCCGCTGCACGAAGAACTGCGCGGGAACGATGTCCAGCCGCTCGCTGATGTCCTCGCCTACGCGCACCATCGGTTGGCCGCACTCCGGCGTCGGGCAGTGGGTGTCTTGCGGTTCGATGCGCTGGTCCACGCGCGGCAGATGCTGCGGCAGTGCCTCGCGTTTGGGCTGGCGGCGCTTCTTGTCCTCGGGTGCGCCAGCGCCTGGGGATCCGTTCGGGGTGCTGCTTTGCAACGCGGCGAGTTGAGCTTCCAGGCTCGCCTGGTCGGCGGCGAAGGTCTCCTCGAAGATGTCGCGCTGCTCGGCGTTCATGCGCTCCGTCTTCGCACCGAACCGCCAGGCCTTGAGCTTGGCGAGCTGGAACGTGATGCTCTCAATCTTCGCGTCGCGCCACTTGATGCCTTGGGCCTGCGAGTCGATGCGCTTGTCCTGCGCGTCGATGTGCTTGGACTGCTCCCCGATGTGGGCCAGCATGTGCGAGGCCAGCTCGGTCAATTCGGCGGGGCTCAGAGTCTTTAGGTCTCGGCTGTTTACCGCATGCAGATCGAGCATGCTGCATTGTGCAAGCCCCCGCGCGAACTGCCACTGGGACTTGCACTGATTGATGTTCATCGACTTCTCTCGATCGAATCACATTCGAGTGATGCGCCGCATTTGCTCGAGTCGCTGCCACGGTAGGCCCAGGACCAGCGCGTCGAATTCATCTTTGGTCAGCGCCAGCGCAGCAGCATCGGCGGCAACAACGCGCGGCCAGTCGAAGCCACCCTTGTTGAGTCGTCGCGCCGCACACCAGACCCCGAAGCCGTCGTGCACCAAGAGCCGAATGCGCGATGAACGGGCGTTGGCGAAGAGGTAGCCGTGGTGCGCCTGCGCAGCGCCGAAGACCTGCACCACGCTGGCCAGCAACCGGTCAACGCCGGTGCGCATGTCGATGGGGTTCACCGCCAGCCAGAGGGCGTCGATCCGGATCACCGCAGCAGCTCACGCATCCACGCCGCGCACTGCGCAGCCGCGGTGCACGGCCAACTTACGCTGATTGCGATCGGGCCACGCCGCAGTTCGATACGGATGTCCGTGGGCATCGCCTGGGTGGGCGGCAATTGCACCGCGACGAAGGCGGCAGGCACCGCGCTGCTCGCAGCCCTGTCCAACGCAACACCACCACGCCGCTCGGCCTCGAGAACCCAGCGGCGGGCCAAGTTCGCGTTGACGCCATGCGCCATTGCCACCGCGGCGCTCGACGCGCCAGGCGCGCTGCATGCGACGACGACTCGTGCCTTGAACTCCGCGCTATGGATGCGGCGGCGTCGCCGCCCAGCGTTGACTTGCTTGGAAACAGTGTGCACGTGTCCACCAAAAACTTAGTGGACACGAGCATCCCAAAATCAACTGTCGCATTCAAGGTGCCGCGGCGAGACGCTTACCACCCACCGCACAAGCACCCAGGCCGCGCGCGCCTGCTTCGAGGTAGACGCGCTCGCCGATCAGCCCGGCCTCGATGAACGCGTGGCGATAGCCGCGCGCCGGGCCGACGGCATCGGCGCTGAACTCGGCTCGATCGAGCGTCAGGACAAATACGACGGCCGCGTCGCCGATCACGTCTTGATCGAGCGCTGCGGCTTGCGACGCGGCGCGCAGGGTTCGTTCCGTGTGCGGCTGCGCAGCCGCACGGCGCGGCTGCAATGCGTGCGAGGCCGCGTCGTAATGGTAAGCGCCCGGCACCAGGCCGGCGACCGCATGCGCAACCACATGGACGCGCACGGCAGACGACAGGATCTGCGGCGTACCGCTCCCCACCATCGCCGCGAGCACGCCCGACAAGTCGGCGAGCGCGAGCGGTGTCTTCGCAAAACGGCGGATCGAGCGGCGTGCGGCGATCACCGCAAACACGTCGTACGGCGCCGCCGCGGCGGCAGGCAGCGCGACCGGAGCGGGCAGCGCGGTAGGCGGCCGGCGCGCTCGCCGGGGTTGACCTGGACTGAGGCAGCGGCGCCGGCGCCGCGCGCAGCGACGCGGCTGCGTGCACCGCGCCGGTGACGCCGAGCAGCGCGTCTTCTGCGCGGGGGCCACGTGGCAACAGCTGTTGTGCGCCGGCCCAGCGTGGGCCGAAAGGTGTCGCAGGCGCTGGATCGAGGGCGCCGCCGAAAACGCGACGAGCGCGAGCACGCCTTCTTCGCGCTCGTCGATGCCCAGCGTCGCCGCGATTCGCGCCTCGTCGAAGCTGCCACGAAGTGCGCCGCAGCGCCGGCCGCGCCAGCCGCGACGCGCAGGTTTTCGAGCGCATGGCCGAGGTCCGCCAGAACATAGCGGTAGGTGCGGTCGCGGTACTTGTGGCCGGTGCGGCGAAACACCGCGGTGGCGATCACCGAGGCCGCGGCGTCGCGCACCACCGTGTTTCCCGGGGCGCCGAGCGCCACATCGGCGGGCGCACGGTCCGCAAGCGCAACGTCGAGCCGCGCGAGCGCATGCGTGCGCGCGTCGTAGTGCCACAGGCCTGGCGAAAGCCCGGCCACGTCTTGCGCGGCGACATACAACTCGGTCGAGAACAGCGCCCCCGACGATGGCGACGCCCGCAAGCTGATCTGGGCCCGCGTTGCGGTCACGCCTGCGGTGTGCCACAGCAGCTTCGCAAGCGTCGCCAGATCGAAGCGCGCGCCAGGCGCTGCTGCGGGCGCAGGCAGCGGCACGCGTTGTGCGCTGCGAATCTGCTTGAACGCGGGTGGCGGATCGCCCCAGTCCACACTCGGTGCGCGCAGCAGCAAGCCGGCACGCGAATGCGCCGAAAACGCGTGATAGCGCTCGACCAGCGCCAGCGCGGCCGTAGCAGCGTTGTGCGCACCGGCTTCGTTGCCGGTCAGCGCGCCGGGATCGTTGCCCGCATCGTGCCGCGCCGGCGACCTCGATGCGCAATTCACTGCGCCCATGGCGCAGGCCGAGCACGAACGCCGACCCCGGCACCGAGCAGCCAACCCAGCGAGCCCAGCGCGATGCGGCGTCCCGGCGCCGGGCTGGCGGAGTCGCTCGCGGCGGCCGCAGCGCTGCGGTTTCGCCTCAGGTAACGCCAGACGACGCCGAAGTTGAACACCAGGTGCAGCGTGACCAGCAGCAGCGTCGCGTAGCCGAACAGGTAATGCCAGTCGAACACCGGCAACTGCTGGTTCGCGACCCAGAAGATGCCCAGCCCGGCCGTCGTCGCCACATAGGCGAGCAGCAGCACGCTCGACCAGACGTTCAGCGCGTGGCGCGACGCCGTCCCCCGGCGCAGCAGGTGCAACGCCAGCAGCGCCGCCGCGGCGAGCAGCGGGAGTGCGACCCAAAGGACCTTCGGCATGGTGCCTCGTTTTCGCGGGCGTCATTTTAGGGAGCGAAGCTCGTCTACCGATCCGGCGCAGCGGGCAGCCCCTCGCCGCCATCGTTGAGGTCCGCCGCGATCAAGCGGAACTGCTCCAGCGCCGCTTCCAGGTCGTCGACGATCTCCTGCGCGATCACGTCGGGCGGCGGTAGGTTGTCGCTGTCGGCGAGCGTCTCGTCGCGCAGCCAGAAGATGTCGAGGCTCGCCTTGTCGCGCGCCATGCAGCTCGTCGGCTTCGTAGCAGCGCCAGCGGCCTTCAGGGTTCTCGGCGCTCCAGGTCGGCGCGCGGTCGAAGCGGTTCGCCAGGTTGTACAGGCGCACGAACTCATCGAGATCGCCGCGCTTGAGCGGATTCGTCTTCAGCGTGAAGTGCTTGTTCGTGCGCAGGTCGTAGATCCAGAGCTTCTTCGTCCAGGGCGTTTCGCTCGCCGCCTTTTTGTCGAAGAACAGCACGTTGGCTTTCACGCCCTGGGCATAGAACAGGCCCGTGGGCAGGCGCAGCAGCGTGTGCAGCTCGCATTCGTGCAGGAGCTTCCTGCGAATGGTCTCTCCCGCGCCGCCCTCGAACAGCACGTTGTCGGGCAACACCACGGCAGCGCGGCCGTTCACCTTGAGCAGCGTCTTGATGTGCTGCACGAAGTTGAGCTGCTTGTTGCTCGTGGTGGCCCAGAAGTCGTCGCGCTCGA
>CAWBTF010000006.1:0-94118 GCA_963791595.1 uncultured beta proteobacterium
GGCACCGAAAACCTGATCCAGCGCAAGGGTTGCTTCGCTGTTTTGCGCCACATTGGCTTGCCTGTTCACGGGCCGCAGCATGGAGACCTTGACCGACACCCTATCCGCGATGCCGACCCGCAAGACGAACCGGGTTCGCGAACATGCGCTGTCGCGTGAACGCACGCAGGACGGCGCGTTGCGCGATGTGCGCGCCGCTTGGCAGAGCCTGTTCGGGCGCACGCCCTTGTTGCCCGACCTGATCGAGCCGCTGCTGCTGCTGTCCAACGTGCGGCAGTTCGCGCCGGGCCAGCAGGTGCTGTCGCGCCACGAGCCTGCGCGCAACTTGCTGTTGCTGGTGAATGGCGATGTCGGCCTGGGACTGAGCGTGCCCGGTGCGCCGTTTCGCATCGAGCGCAGCGTGCGCGGCCCGGCTTGGCTCGACCTGAGCAGCGCCTGGCTGGAGTGCCGCCCCGCGGTGGACGGCGTGGCGCTCAGCATTGCGGTGGTGGTGAACGTGTCGCGCAGCGCCTACCAGTCGCTGATGGTGCGCCATCCCGAACTGGCGCGCCGCACCGTCGTGTGCCTGGCCGAGCAGTTGCACGCCGCGACCGGCGTCACGCAGGACCTGATGCACAAAGACGCGCAGGCGCGCCTGGCCACTTGGCTGCTGCGCCGGCACGCCAGCGAAGGCGCGGCGGGGCGCATCGCCTTGCACGAACGCAAACGCGACATCGCCTCGCAACTCGCGGTCACGCCCGAAACCCTGTCGCGCCTGCTGAAGCAGTTCAGCGACGACGCGATTGCTCGAAGTGCACGGCTACAGCATCGCCATCCTCGACGTGCCCGGCCTGCAGGCGCGGGCGGCAAGCGACGATGCCGGTGCTGCCGAGGTGCCGGTTGCCGGCCCAGCGTCACCCAGCGCCGCACCGAACGCTGCGGGCAAGGTTCAGGCCGCCAGCACGTAGCTCCCAGGCGCATCGGCCAGCGGCGCTTCAGGCGAGTCTGAACCGCGCGCACCGAATCCAGGCGGGGCGACACGCGCGTCCGCACGGTGACCCGGGCCTCGCGCCGAATGCTCTGCCAGCCAATCGTTCCACGCGGGCCACCACGAGCCCGGCAAGCGCGGCGCGGCCTGCAACCACGTGTCAGGGTCGAGGTGCTGCGCACCGCTGCCGCAGCTCAGCAGTTGGTAGCTGCGGTTCGCATGGCCGGGCTCGGAGACGATGCCGGCGTTGTGGCCGCCGCTGGTGAGCGCGAACGTGACCTCGGTGTCGGTGAGGATGTGGATCTTGTAGACGGACCGCCAGGGTGCCACGTGGTCGGTCAGCGTTCCCACCGCAAACAGCGGCACGCGAATGTCGGTCAGCGCGACCGGTTTGCCGTCCACCAGATAACGCCCATGCGCGAGCTGGTTGTCGAGGAACAGTTGGCGCAGGTACTGCGAGTGCATGCGCATCGGCATGCGGGTCGCATCGGCGTTCCACGCCGCCAGGTCGTTCATCGGCTGGCGTTTGCCCAGCAGATAGTTGTTCAGCCGGTACGACCAGATCAAGTCGTTCGAACGCAGCATCTGGAACGCGCCGGCCATCTGCTTCGAGTCGAGCACGCCGCGTTCGCGCATCGCGTCTTCGAGGAACGTGACCTGGCTGGCGTCGATGAACAAGGAAATTTCTCCCGGGTCTTCAAAGTCGACCTGGGCCGCGAGCAGGCTCAGGCTGGCCAGGCGCGCATCGCCATTGCGCGCCATCTGCGCCGCGGCGATCGCCGCGAGCGTGCCGCCCAGGCAATAGCCCACGAGGTGCACGCTTTGCTGGGGGCGCTCTTTCGGATACCGTTTGGCCACTTCGTCGAGCGCGGCCATCACGCCGAGCTGGCGGTAGTCGTCCAGCCCCAAGTCGCGGTCACGCGGGTCGCGCGCCGGGTCGGGGTTCTTCCATGAGATCGCGAACACGGTGTGGCCCTGGCCGACGAGCCAGCGGATCAGCGAGTTATGCGGCGACAGGTCGAGGATGTAGTACTTCATGATCCACGCCGGCACGATCAGCACCGGCTGCGCATGCACGGTCTTGGTGGTGGGCGCGTACTGGATCAGCTCGATCAAGCGGTTCTTGAAGATCACCTTGCCGGGTGTCGCGGCGACGTTTTTGCCGACCTCGAACGCGTCGGCACCCGCTGGCTTGCGCCCCGTTGCAGCACGTTGCCAATCCTCGATCGCGTTCAGCGCGCCTTGCAGCAAGTTCGCACCGCCGGTGCGCGCGATCTCGGCAAGCACGACCGGGTTGGTGCTCACGAAGTTGGACGGGGCAAAGCGATCCAGCCACTGGCGCGCGCCGAAGTTCAGCATGTGTTCGTGGTGCGGGCTCAATCCCGGCATGCCGGTCGTCGCCACATGCCACCATTGCTGCGCGAGCAAAAAGCCCTGCGCCATCACGTTGTACGGCCATTGTTGCCAGGCCGGATCGACGAAGCGCTTGTCCTGCGGCAAGGGTTCGATGCAGGGCGCGCATGACTGAGGGCGCAACGCCGCGTACGCGAACAGGCCCCAGCGCAGCGCCTTCTTCAGCGCTTTTTCGGCGAGCTGAACCTGCTTGCCGGGTGCCAGCGCGAGGTGCATCGCCCAGTCGGCGCTGGCCAGCGCGATCGACACCGGCGAGACGCCACCGGTGATCTGCGCGAGCGTCGCGCGCGTCGTCGGGTCCAGGCTCGCCCAGCGCGCCTCGAGTTCGGGAATGTCGGCCGCGATGCGCCCGAGCCAACTGCTCGCGGCGCGTTCGAGTGGATGCGCGTGCAGTGCTGTTTCGAGCGGTGCGGCGAGCAGGGTCGCGGCGTCGGGCGCCGGGCTTTCGGCGGTGGCGGCGCTGGTGCCGGTTGTGCCGGCTCTGCGGGTCAGGGCGGCGGCGGGGGCTCGGTCCATGGGTGGTGTGGGCGCGTCGGCGCGTGCGAATCGACGCCGTGGATGATGCGGGCACGACCCCCTTATCCGCTTGATGCCGATCAAGCCATCGCGCCGGCAGGTGCCGACAATTCATGGGCCCCAACTCGGTGTTCGACAGGAGAGCTGCATGGCCCACGCGACCGTGAGAATCATCCGCGAGGAGCATGCCGCGCTGGCCGCGATGCTGCGCTCGGTGCTGCTGTTGCTCGCGCAGTACCAGCGGCGCGGCGAGACGCCGGACTTCGCTTTGCTGCGCGCGATGCTGTTCTACATCGACGAGTTTCCGGAAGCGCTGCATCACCCGAAAGAGTCGACGCTGCTGTTCCCGAAGCTGCGCGCGCGCAGCAACGAAGCCTGGGCGGTGCTCGACAAGCTCGACCAGGAACACGGGCAGGGCGAGCGGCAGATCCGTTTCCTCGAGCGCGCGCTGCTCGGCTTCGAGATCGTCGGCGAGTCGCGCCGTGCCGTGTTTGAAGAGGCCTTGCAGCGCTACGTGGACTTCTACCTGACCCACATGCGCACCGAGGAACTCGAAGTGCTGCCGCTGGCCGAGCGCGTGCTGACGGAACAGGATTGGGCCGAGCTCGACGCCGAGTTCTCACAGAACCGCGACCCGCTCACCGGCCACGAACCGGAGGAGGAATTCCGCTCTCTGTTCAGCCGCATCGTGTGTCTGGCGCCGGCGCCGATCGGGCTGGGGACGCCGCAGAGCGAAACGCACGCCTGATAGGCTGAGAACGTCTCTTTCTTACTCCCTCTCCGCTTTGGGAGAGGGGGGAGTTTCGGCGACGGGCGTGACCACGCGCGTCGGCAGGCTCCACAACCACCACGCGACCGATGGCGCCACGTTGCGCCCGGCAACCAGCGCCAAGGCGACTCCAGCACC
The DNA here is from genome assembly GCA_963791595.1 of uncultured beta proteobacterium. GTDB lineage: Bacteria > Pseudomonadota > Gammaproteobacteria > Burkholderiales > Burkholderiaceae_C > JAEMQF01. The sequence goes on from CAWBTF010000006.1 coordinate 3,804, forward strand.
CACCAGGCACCGAGCGAGCTGATCGCCATCATCAGCGTCGCGAAACGCTTCACGCCGAGCGACACGGCGTGGTGCTCGCGCCAGTCGCGCAGCGGCGGGCCGAAGCGGGGGTGGTTCAGCATCCAGCGTTCGCAGCGCCGGCAACTGCGCGAAAAACACCACGCCGCGAGCAGCAGGAAGGGCACCGTCGGCATCAGCGGCAAGAACAGGCCGATGACACCCAACAGAACCGCGATCGACCCAGCGCTGAACCACAGCGCGCGCACGCCCCGATCGCCGAGCTGCGCGAACCAATGCCGCGGCGCAGGGGGCGCTGGCGATTCCTTGGCCGGCGAAACCGGGATGGGTTCTGGCATGAGGCTCATGGTACGGGACTCGAGGCCCGGCCCTCACCAAGCCCTCACCCCAACCCTCTCCCAGCGGGAGAGGGGGCAAGAGCAAGCAGCTCGCAGCTTGTCAGGGCGACGGCCGGCCCGCGCCCTGCGCGCCGCTGGCGCGGGCTTCGAGGTAGGTGAACAGGTCCTTGACGTGGGCCTTGACGGTGGGTTCGGACTCCCACGCCGGCATCTGCGTCTCGCCCTGGCGGCGCCGCAGCACGTCTTGAATGAAGGCTTCGCGCGCGGCGCCTTCGCGCGCCGCTTCGGCCGCCGGCATGACCCACTGGTAGCGCTGAAGCACGGTGCCGACGAAGCGCGCCTCGCTCATGCCGCGAATGCGCGGCAGCAGGTCGGGCGCGGCGGAGGTGCCGGCGGCGTCGGCGCCATGGCAGCGCGCGCAGTGCGTCTGGAACAGGCGCCAGCCGAGGTAGACGGGCTGCGCGGCGGCGGGCGAAGGCACCGTCTGCGCCCATGCAGTGTGGCACGCGGCGAGCGCCACAGCGATCGCGATGAGCCGTCGGGCAGTGCGCTTGTTCATGGTCCGTTGCGCGCTCACGCGGTGCGCGGCCGGTGTTCCGCCGCGCGTTGGCATTCCAGGCAAAGGCGTGCCCTCGGCAGCGCCTGCAAACGCGCCAGGGCGATCGCCTCACCGCAGCTTTCGCACTCGCCGTAACGCCCGCTGTCGAGCTTGCGCAGCGCGGCGTTCACGTCGTCAAGTTCGAGCTGCGAACGCTTCAACAGCGCGAGCTCGCGCTCGTCGTCGGCATCGGCGTCGGCGCCTTCGGTGCCGGCGATGAAGCTGTTGCCGGTGGCCGACGACGGCTCGACGAGCTGCTGGCGGTGCGCCAGGATGTCGGCCAGCAGCTGCGCCGCCTCGGCGCTGAGGCGATCGCGCAGTGCGCTCATTTCGGCTGAGGTCATGGTGTCTCCCGAGCGCTTCTTCAGTGCAGTACCAGCAGCGGCAGCTTGCTCAGCCCCAGCACGCCCTTGGTGCGCGAGCCGAACAGCATCTCGCCGAACAGGCCTCGCCCATGCGTCACCATCACGATCATGTCGCAGCCCTGTTCGCGCGCGGTGTCGGCGATGGCCTCGTCGATCTGGTGCACCTGGGCATGAATGCCGTTGAACGGCACGCCGGCCGCGGCAGCGCGGTTCGCGAAGTTGCCGAGCACACCTTGCGCGTGTTGCTGCGTCGATTGTTCGTGCTGCTCGACCTCGTGCGCGAAATGCGGCCCCACGTGGCTGGGCGTGTGCATCGGCGGCTCGGCGACGAAGGCCGTGATGCTGGCGTCGAGCTGTTGCGCCAGGTCGATCCCGGCCTGCATCGCGCGCTCGGCGAGCTCGCTGCCATCGACGGGTATGAAGAGGTGCTTGAACATGAATACTCCTTGACCGCTACAGGCGCAGCGTACTTTGCGGCGCCGCGCGGCACCTTGAGGTCGGTCAAGCCGCACGGCCGCTCGCACGCGCGCTTCACGCATCCCTTGCGATTGGGCAGCACAGCCCGTGGGCCGACGCGCCGACGCGCGCGAACTCGCTGCCGGGCACTTCAATCACCTCCACACCCGCCTGGCGCAGGCGCCGGTTGGTGCGCGCATTGCGCTCGAAGCCGAGCACGATGCCCGGCGCCAGCGCGAGTGCGCCGTTGCCGTCGTCCCACTGCGCGTCGGGGTCGTCGTCGTGGTCGGCGCCGGTGGCGATGGCGTTCAGCGTGGGCGCTCCCAGCACTTGGCTGAGCAGGTCGAGCAGGTGCACGCCGGCGCGCGACTGCACCGCGACCGCTGCGCCGTGTGCACCCGGGCGCAGCTCCTGGCAGGCGATGCGGTCCACCACGTCGGGACGGTAGGTCACGACGTCGGGCGAGCATTGCGTGAAGACTCGCTCCAGCGCGTCGGCCGGGCTCATGTCCGCGCCAAAGTGCGGGCCCGAGCGCGGCAGTTGCGCGGCGATCACCGTTTGCGCCGCACCGGCCTCGAACAGTGCGTGCGCGATCTGCACCGCGGCCTGCGGCTGGGTGCGCGCACCGGTGCCGATCAGCACCACGCCTTTGCCGAGCGGCATCACGTCGCCGCCGTCCGCGCAGGCGCGCGGCGCGCCGACGGCAGCGCCATTGCCCCACCAGATGCGCGGCCTCGCAGGCTCGAAGCGCGGATGAAAGCGGTACACCGCATCCACCAGCAGGGATTCGCTGCGCGGGCCACGCCAACTCGCGTGGTTGATCAGCATGCCGCCGTGCACCCAGCTGTGGCTGTCGCGCAGGCACAGGGTGTGCGGCAAGGGCGGCAGCACGAACGGGTGCAGCGTCAGCGCCATGCCCATCGCGCCGCCGGCCGGCAGGCCCAGGTCGCCGAGGGTCGCGCCGCCGATCAGCAGCTCCGCCAGGCGCGGCGCGTCCAGGCTCTCGCACGCGGCGCGCAGTTCGACCCCGAGCACCTCCGCCACGTCGACGTGCGCGAGCATGCGCTCGAGCACCCAGGTGCGCGCGGGCGCCGACTCGAGCGTCTGCGCCAGCAGAGCGTGCAGCTCGAGCGCCTCGACCCCGTGCCGGGTCAGCGCGCCGACGAAATCGGCGAAATCGCGCTGCGCCCGCTCCACCCAGAGCGGCGCGTCGAATTTCAGTTCGCGGCAGATGCGCGGGCTCAGGCGCTCATGCGCCCGGCCGGGGTGACACACGAGCACGGCGCGCAACTGCCCGACCTCGGAATACACGCCCAGCGGCGGCGCGGCACCCGGCGCCGCAGCGGTCTGCCCTGCGGGGCCACCGCGCCGTGGATCGAATGCTGCGACGTTGTCTTTCATGCGGCTGCGGCTCTTTTTGCCCAGGTCTCGCCCGGTCTTGCGAAGTCCCTGCCGCAAAGGCCCAGCCTGTGAGGCGAAAAGACATACCCAATTGAAGCGAATGCTGCAATGGCCGCACCCACGCCGCCTTGCGCCAGCACAAAGACGGTGCATCGCAGCACCGGCGAATGAGGCAATCCTCCGCAGCTTGCGGCTGCACTTGTCCGTTTACCGTTCGTTTACCGAGTGTTGCCGAAGCACCGTTTGCGATTGATCAAGCATTTGCACGGTGCTCCTACGCTGACAGGCATCAACAACAGCCGCAGGAGAACGACGATGAATGCCCCCAGCACCGGTTTCGAATCCCAAGCACTGCGCGCTGCGTTGCCGTCAGCGCTGGCCCGCCGACCAATGGCGCCGAGCCGCGTCGCCGAGCTTCCCGCCCCGGCGCCGCGCGTTGCAAAGGCGTGGCGCGACGCGTTGGCGCTGCTCGAGCAGCATGTGCCGTTCACGCGCCGCATGGTGCACGCGGGTGACGTGGTACACAGCGGCGGCGAACCCTGCACGGCGCTGCACATCGTCAATTCCGGTATGGTGCGCAGCGTCAACTTCTCCGCCGACGGCCGCGAGCAGGTGGTGGGCCTGCACTTCAAGGGTGACTGGCTGGGTTTCGACGGCATCGCCAGCGGGCGCTACGGCTGCGACGCGATCGCGATGGACACCGGCGAAGTCTGGACCTTCCGCTACGACACGCTGCTGCGCGTGTGCGCCACTGTGCCGGCGCTGATGGCAGTGATGCATGTGGCGATGAGCGAGCAGATCGTGCGCGACCGCGATTCGTTGCTGGCGCTGGGCACGCTACCGGCCGACGCACGTGTGGCCGACTTCCTGAAGTTCTGGGCCGAGTCGCTGCGCGACCGTGGCCTGCGCACGGATCAGATCACGCTGCGCATGACACGCGCCGAGATCGGCAATACGCTGGGCATGACGCTCGAAACGGTGAGCCGCGCGCTGTGCCGCATGGCGCGTGCCGGAGTGATTCTGTTCAATGAAAAGGGTCGGCGCGACATCAGCATTCCGAGCATCGACGCGCTCGGTGATTTCATCCAGGACGCCCTGACGCCCGGCGAGCGCGTGTTGCAGTAGCCAGCCCAGCGAGAGCGCTGCGCTACCCGGCCGGCGCCTGCGAGGCCAGGCGCGCGGCCGCGAGCAACTGCTCGCGCGTGTAGGGTTTGTGCAGCACCGGCCAGGGCGGCAGCTTGTCGGCGTTCTCTTCGGCGAGGTATTTCGAGTAGCCCGAGGTCAGCAGCACCGCCATCCGCGGCGCGCGGATGCGCGCGCGGTGCGCGAGTTCGATGCCGTCGATTCCCGCGCCGAGCGTGATGTCGCTGAACAGCAGGTCGAACGCGGCGCCGCTGTCGAGCTCGGCCAGGGCGCTGGCGGCGTCGGCGTGCGAGCGCACCGTCGCGCCGAACGCGCCGAAAAACGCGACCGCGACATTGCGCACTTCGTCGTCGTCTTCCACGATCAGCACGCGGCGGCCATGCAGCCCTGAGCCTGTGCGCGCGGCCGCGCCCGGCGCTTGCGCAGCATTCTGGCTTGCAGCGGGCAGGGCGGCGTGCGTGTGCGGCGCCGCCGGCAAGACCATCACGATGCTGGTCCCGGCGCCCGGCTTGCTTTGAACCTGCAGGTGCCCGCCGGACTGTTTGACGAATCCGTACACCGTGCTCAGCCCCAGGCCCGTGCCCTTGCCGGGCTCCTTGGTCGTGAAGAAAGGTTCGAAGGCGCGGTCCAGCACCTCGCGCGTCATGCCCAGGCCGGTGTCGGTGAGCGTGATCGCGACGTACTGTTCGGCGTGCGCCGAGCCGTCCGCCGCGGCGCGCAGCTCGGCGGGCACGTCGTGGCACAGCGCGCAGCTCAGCGTCAGCGTGCCGCCGTCGGGCATCGCGTCGCGCGAATTGATCGCGATGTTGAGCAGCGCCGATTCGAGCTGCGCTGCGTCCGCCAGGCACGGCGGGCAGGCGGCGCCCACATGCGCCACCACCTTGATCCGTTCGCCGAGCGTGCGGCGCAGCATCTCCGCCAGCGCGTTGATCAGCGCGCCGATATCGAGCTCCGCCGCCGCGAGCGACTGGCGCCGCGAAAACGCGAGCAACTTGCTCGTCAGGTCGGCGCCGCGCTGGCCGGCGCGCGCCGCGCTGTTCACCATCTGGCTCAAGCTGGCGTCGGCGGCCACGAGCGGGTGGTCGGCGAGCATCTGCAGGTTGCCGTGCATGATGGTCAGCAGGTTGTTGAAGTCGTGCGCGATGCCGCCCGTCAACTGGCCCACCGCCTCCAGGCGCTGCGCGTGCGCGAGTTGCGCTTCGGCCTGAGCGCGCTGCAGGCTGGTGACGACCAGGTTGGCGAGCGACTCGGCGAAGTTCCTTTCGTCGTCGAGAAAGCGCGCCGGCCTGATGGAGCGCGCCACCAGCACGCCGATCACGCGCCCGGCGTCGACCAGCGGCACCGCGAGCGCGCTTTGCAACGGGCCAGCGCGCAGCTCCGGGGCGACGTTGAAGCGGTTCTCGCGCGCGAAGTTCGACACCACCAGCGCCTGTGCCTGAGCGGCCACCAGGCCGAGCATCGTGTCCGGGCGGTTGGGCACGGGTGCGCGGGTGACGGCCATCGCGACGGCCTGGGCCTCTGGAGCCGCGCCGCCGGCAAACGTGCTCGCGGCGCGAAATTCGAGCCGGTTGGCTTCGAGCAGCCACACCGTCACCGACTCGACTTCGAGCCCTTGCGCCGCGAGCGCAGTGACGCGTGCGATCAGCTGCTGCGGGTCGCGCTGGTCGACGGCGGCCCGCCCGGCGCGGGCAATGTAGTCGCTGTAGCGCGCGCGCTGCAGCGCGCGCTGCACGCGCGGGTAAGCGCCGATGCCGCGCAGCGCCGCGACGACGTAGTGCGCGCCGCCGCTTTGCACCGGGCTCAGGGCGATTTCCACCGTCACTTCGCTGCCGTCGGCGCGGCGCGCGCTGAGCTCCATCTCGCCGCCCATCGGGCGCGGCCGCGGCGCGCGCGCGTAGCCCTGGCGCAGGCCGTGGTGGCGCGGTGCGACGCCGGGCGGCACCAGCGCATCAACACTCAGACCGAGCAATTGCTCGGCGCTGTAGCCCAGCAGTTGTGACGCGGCGGAGTTGGCCAGCATGACGCTGCCGGCGCTGTCCACCAACAGCACGGCGTCGGGGTAGGCGTCGAACATGGCGTGGAACACCGACAGGTCGAGCGCCGGCGGCTCGGCCCGCGGCACGTTGGCAGGGTCGCCGGGGTCGCTGGGATGGGTCCGCACTGGCATTCGCATGGTGGACCGGGCAGGCCCCACCGATCAGAGGCTTTCGACGTGCGGGACCAGCACATAGCCCGCGCTGCGCACCGACTTCAGCAATTGCGGCGCCTGCGGGTCATCTTCCAGCTTCTTGCGCAGGCGGCCGATCTGCACGTCCACCGTGCGGTCGAAAGGCGCCGCCTCGCGGCCGCGGGTGCTCTCGAGCAGGAAGTCGCGCGACAGCACGCGCCCCGGGTGTTGCACAAAGACACTGAGCAGGTCGAACTCGCCGCTCGTCAAGGTGACTTCGGCGCCGCTGGGGGCGAGCAGGCGGCGCGCGCGCCGGTCGAGCAGCCAGCCGGCGAAACGGTAGCGTTCGGTGTGGTTCGGCGTCGCGGCGGCGTCGGTGGAATTTGCGGCTGCGGCTGGGGCAGTGGTGGCGGCGCGAGGCTCGACGTGCAGGCGCCGCAGCACGGCCTTGATTCGCGCCAGGAGTTCGCGCAGGTCGAACGGTTTGGTCACGTAGTCGTCGGCGCCGATCTCCAGGCCAACCACCTTGTCGACCGGGTCGCCACGGCCGGTGACGATCACCAGCCCGCAATTCCACCTCTCGCGCAAGCGCCGCGCGATCACGAAGCCGTCTTCGCCGGGCAGGCCGAGGTCGAGCAGCACAAGGTCGGGTGCGTCGGCCGCCATCAGCGCCATCAGCGAGGCGCCGTCGTGGTGCTGCGAGACCCGAAAGCCATTGCTGCCCAGGTAGGCGGCGAGCAGCTGCGTGATGTCGGCTTCGTCGTCGAGGATGGCGATGTGCTGTTGGGTCACGGCGGCGCTCCGGCACCGTTTATACCGCGAACCGATGACGGCCCGCGCGCGCAGCCGGTCGAAAGGGGCGAACGGCCCCGCGGTCAGTGCGCCATCAACACCGGCACCGTCAGCGACTCCAGCACGCTGCGCGACGCGCCACCCAGCGCCCATTCGCGCGCCCGGCTGTGGCCGTAGCAGCCCATCACGAGCAGGTCGGCGCTCAGGTCGGCGGCGCGCGACAGCAGCAGCTCGCCGACATCGCGCGACTTCGCCACGTCGCGGTGCACGATCGCCGTCACGCCGTGGCGGCGCAGGGCGGCCTCGACGTCCGGGCCGGCCGATGCATCCGCTCCGGGCTCGTTCCAGACCGCCAGATGGACTTGTTTCGCCGCTTGCAGGAACGGCAAGGCGCTGCTCAGCGCGTGTGCCGATTCGCGTGTCGGTTTCCAGGCGATCAGCGCGATCTTGCCGATGGGCTCGCCCTTGTAGATCGACGGCAGCACGAGCGCCGGCTTGCCGCTGGCGAACAGCACCGATTCGTTGAAGTCGGAGGTCACGCCGGCCGGCGAATCACCCAGCTCGGGCCGTTGACCGAGCAGCAACAGGTCCGCCACCAGCGCTTCGCGCGCAAAGGCTTCAACGGGTTCGCCCACGCATTCGGCCCATTCGACGCGTGCGAGCTGCTTGGCCGCGCCGCTGCCCACCGTGGCGTCGAACAGCGCGCGCGTGCGAGCGCGGCGGTCGTCTTCAAACGCCTGCATCAGCGGTGCGACTTCGGCGCCGGCGGAATAGGCCATCGCGTATTGCATGAAGGCCGGCAGCACCGCGTACAAGGCCTTGACGTTTGCATCGAGCGTCTGTGCGATCGCATTCGCGGCGCGCAGGCGTGTCGCGCAGGCAGGGGAATCGTCCAGGTGCATGAGGATCGACCTGATGGCGTTCATGGTTGCGTCTTTCAAAACGAAAACGGCCGAAACGGCGAGGTCCAGCTTAGGGCAAGCGCGGGGCTCCGGAATTGCTCTAGATCAAGCGCCGCGCCTGCGGACCGCCGAACCTCGAACAAGATTCGCACACCGGTTGATCAGGCTCAATCGGTCTCGCCGCCGCCTCGTTCACGATGGCTCCCCTCAGACCCCTGGAGGGGAAACCATGGCCGCCAAACAGCTCATCTTCCATGAAGCAGCGCGCGACAAGATCCGGCGCGGCGTGGACATCCTGGCCGACGCGGTGAAGGTCACGCTCGGGCCGCGCGGCCGCACCGTGATCCTGGAGCGCGACTTTCGGAGCGCCGCAGGTCGTGAACTCCGGCGTGCTGGTGGCCAAATCGGTCGAGCTCGAAGACCGCTTCGAGAACATGGGCGCGCAGTTGCTGCGCGAGGTGGCGTCGCGCACCAGCGAGAAGGCCGGCGACGGCACGACCACCGCGACGGTGCTCGCGCACAGCATGATCCACGAAGGGCTGCGTTATCTCGCCGGTGGCATGAACCCGATGGACCTGAAGCATGGCATGGAGCGCGCCATCGACGCGGTGGTTGCGGAGCTGAAACAGATGGCCCGGCCTTGCGAGAGCTCGCAGGAGATCGCGCATGTCGCGTCGATCTCGGCGAACAACGACACCTCGATCGGCGCGCTGCTCGCCGGGGCGATCGACAAGGTGGGCCGCGAGGGCGCGATCTCGATCGAAGACGGCTCGGGTTTGAACAGCGAACTCGAAGTCGTGGAAGGCCTGCAGTTCGACCGCGGCTACCTGTCGCCGTATTTCATCAACAGTGCGGAGCGCCAGAGCGTCGTGCTCGAAGACGTGGCGATCCTGCTGTGCGACAAGAAGCTGTCCGCGATCAAGGATGTGCTGCCGCTGCTCGAAGAGGTGGTGAAGGCGGGCAAACCGCTGCTCGTGATTGCCGAAGACGTGGAGAGCGATTGCCTCGCCACGCTCGTCATCAACACGATCCGCGGCACGTTCAAGACCTGTGCCGTCAAGGCACCGGGCTTCGGCGACCGGCGCAAGGCGATGCTGCAAGACATCGCCGTGCTCACCGCTGCAAACGTGGTGAGCGACGAAGTCGGGCGCACGTTGGAGAAGGCCACGCTCGCCGACCTGGGGCACGCCAAGCGAGCCGAAATCGGCAAGGAAGAAACGACGTTGATCGGCGGTGCGGGAACGCCTGCGGCGATCAAGGAGCGCATCGCCGCGATCCGCAAGGAACGCGAAGCGGCGACCAGCGACTACGACCGCGAGAAGCTCGACGAGCGCATCTCCAAGCTGTCGGGCGGCGTCGCGCTGATCAAGGTGGGCGCGGCCACCGAGACCGAGCTGAAGGAGCGCAAGATCCGCGTCGAAGACGCGCTGCACGCCACCCGCGCCGCGGTGGAAGAGGGCATCGTCCCCGGCGGCGGCGTCGCGCTGCTGCGCGCGCGGCGCGTGCTGGCGACAATGAAGGGCGCGAACCTCGACGAAGATTCGGGAATTCGCCTGGTCGAGCGCGCGCTGGAAGAGCCACTGCGCCGCATCGTCGGCAATGCCGGGCTGGAGCCTTCCGTGGTGCTGGCGAAGGTCGACGAGTCGCGGGACTTGGCCTTCGGCTACAACGCCGCGACGCGTGCGTATGGCGATTTGTTACAAATGGGGGTGATCGATCCGGCCAAGGTGACGCGTTTGGCGTTACAAAATGCCGGGTCGATTGCGAGCCTCGTCCTGAGCGTCGATTGCCTGATTGCGAATGCGCCCAAGCCGAAGCAGGGGCAGGGCGAAGGCGCGATGTCCGGGGCGGAGTCGCCCGAGTTCTGAACGCCCCAGCGCCGAGCCAGTTCGTGGGGCAGCATACTGGCAGCTTGCGCCGCGGCGGCTTGAAAGCCACGGCGCAGCCAAGAATGCAGCGGGCCAGTGGGAGGTGCGCGTAGTGCAAAGCGATACCTTGAGCGTGACGCGCGCCGGACGCATCGGCGAGTTGGTGCTGCCCGAGAACGCGCTGGCGCTGGTGTTGATCGTCGACGCCCGCGCGCCGCGCCGGGTGGGCACCCGCGAACGCCAGCTCGCCGCCGTGCTTCAGGCGCGTGGCTTGGCCACGCTGCGCTCCGACGCGCTCGAAAACGCGGCTACCGAAGGGCGCGGCCGTGTCGCGGTGGGGCCGACCGAGCGCATCGACGAAATGCTCGACTGGACGGCCACCCGGCCGTCGCTGGCCGCGTTGCGGGTGGGCGTGCTGGCCACGGGCGCCGCCGCCGCCGCAGCGCTGCGCGTGGCGGCGCGCCGGCCGGGGCGGGTGGGGGCGTTGGTGGCGCGCGGCGCCAAGCCCGACCTGGGCAACCCGGCGATGCGGCTGGTGCAGGCGGCGACGCTGCTGATCGTCGGCGGCAACGACCTCGAATTGCTGGCGTTGAACCGCGCGCTGCTCGCGCAACTGGTGTGCACGCGGCGCCTGGAAGTCGTTCCCGGCGCGAGCCGCGGCTTCAAGGAGCCGGGGGCGCTCGACACGGTGGCGCATCTGGCGTGTTCCTGGTTCGAGGCGCATTTGTCCAACGGCAGGAGTCGCTGAGGGCTGCTTGCGCGAAGTCAAGCCGCGTCACCGCGAAGCGCATACGCTGACCTCTCATGGAAATGTGGCTCTGCCACTTTGCTTGAACCCCCACGGGGGGCGGGCCGGGCTGGCCCGGCCCTGGGGGCGCACACAGGTCAAGGGGCATGCATGGTGCATTCGGGGCGTTGGGTCGGCAAAGCCATGGTTCTGCTCGTGCTCGCCGGCATCGCAACTTCTGTTGCGGCGCAGGCGCGGCGCGATCCGGGGCGCCAGACCTATCTGACCTATTGCGCGAGTTGCCACGGTGCCGCTGGCAAGGGCGACGGGCCGATGGTGCGGCACCTGGTGCAGGCGCCGACCGACTTGACCTTGCTCGCCAAACGCCACGGTGGCGTGTTTCCGTCGCTGCGCGTGTCCGACAGCATCGACGGTCGCAGTTCGCCGCAGACCGGCCCGCATGGCACGCGCGAGATGCCGGTCTGGGGGTCGGTGTTTCGCGCGCCCCCGGCGCCGGGGGAGCCCGCGCTGCGCGACCCCGAGCGCCGGGCGCGCCAGCGCATGGTGGACTTGCTCGAGTATCTGGCGCGAATCCAGGAACAGTAGCGCGCCATCAGCGCCAGGTTTCCGAACCGCGTTTCCCCAAGACAGGCACCCAACCAGGAGTGAACCATGAAGAAAGTCTTGATCGCCGTCGACGGCTCGCAGCCGTCGAAGAACGCCATTGAAGCGGTGGCGCGCTTGTCGCGCACCGGGCCAATGCCCGAAGTGGTGCTCGTCAACGTTCGCGCCTGGCCGGTGCTGTTCGGCGAGGCCAGCGTGTCGAGCCTGGAGCAGATCGAGCAGGCCGAGAAGCAGTACCAGGAACGCCTGCTCGCCGACGCGCAGGCTCAGGCGCTGGGCACGGGCTTGGGCGTGGCGGCCAAGGTGGCGGCGCAGGGCGAGCCAGCCACCGAAATCGTGCGTGCCGCGCAAGAGTGCGGCGCAGACCAGATCGCGCTGGGCACGCATGGGCGCGGCGCGTTCGGCAGCTTCTTCATCGGCTCGGTCGCGCAGCGTGTGGCGCACCTGGCGAAGGTGCCGGTGTTGCTGGTGAAGTAACCCGTGAAGTCGCGTCCGGGGTGCGAACCCTGGGCGCCCGTCCCAAAGTCCGACAGGCTCCTAGAGGGGCCCGAAGTCCGAGGCGGTGCCCCGGTCGAGTTCGTTTTCCAGCCCATAGCGCACCAACGCCGCCAGGTTCGGCAGGTTCAGCTTTTCCTGGATGCGCGTCTTGTGCGTGCTCACCGTCTTCACCGACAGGTGCAGCGCCTGCGCGATGTCCGTCAACCGCTGCCCGGCGACGAGGCGGCGCAGCACGTCGAGCTCGCGGTCCGACAGGTGCGCGTGGCTGGGCACGCCGACCGTGCCGCTGAGCTGCTGCACCACGCGCTCGGCGAGTGAGCTCGTCACATAAGCGCCGCCGGAGGCGACCTTGCGCACCGCGGCGACCAGTTCCGCGGCCGCGCTGTCTTTCGTGACATAACCATTCGCGCCGGACTTGAAGGCGCGCAGCGCGTACTGCTCCTCGGCGTGCATGCTGAGCACCAGGATCGGCAGCTTCGGGAATTCAGCGCGGATGCGGCGGATCAGTTCGAGCCCATTCATGCCGGGCATCGACAGATCGGTGATGACCAGGCCAACGAGTTGTTCGCGCAGACACTCCAGCGCCTGAAAACCCGACGCCGCTTCGACCACGCTCCAGCCTTCGCCGCAGCCCTCTAACACGCGCCGCAGCCCCTCGCGAACGACGGTGTGTTCGTCCACCAGCAGCAGGCGCTGGCTGACTCTCGCAGGCGTGTCGTTCATGGCGCATCCATCGCTGCGCCGGTATTCATTGAACCTGCGCGGCGCAGCGGCAGCCGCACCGTGACGCGGGCGCCGCCGACGAGCGGGTTGTCGACCACCAGGCTGCCGCCGAGCAGCGCGGCGCGCTCGCGAATTCCAATCAACCCAAACGAACCAGCCTTGCGCGTGGCGCCTGCGGGAAAGCCCACGCCGTTGTCCTGCACCGTCAGCAGCAGTTCGTCGCCGCTGGCGCGCAGATCGACGCGCACATCGGTGGCGCGCGAGTGGCGCGCCACATTCGTCAGCGCTTCCTGGACCATGCGATAAACGGCCACCGACGCGTCCTTTTCCAATTCCGGATCGGCTTCGCTCAGGTGCGCGACGATCTCGATGCCCATGTGGCGCGCCGACTCGCGCGTCAACCACTCGACCGCGGCATTCAGGCCCAGGTCGTCGAGCATCAGCGGGCGCAGGTCGGCAGTGATGCGGCGCACCGCCGTCATCGTTTCATCGAGCGTGCCGAGCATCGCCGCGATGCGTTCGGCGTTGGCCGGCTCGCGCTCGTGGGCGGCGAGGCTGGCCAGGTCGAGCTTGAGCGCCGACAGGCGCTGGCCGAGCTCGTCGTGCATTTCGCGCGCGATGCGCAGCCGCGCATCCTCGCGCGCCCGCACGACGCTGGCCGAGAGTTGACGCAGCTCTTGCTGCGACTGCACAAGCTCGGCCTGCTGCGCGCTGCCTTTCGTGATGTCGGTCAGCGCCAGTTGCAGCGTCGTCGGGCCGTCGTCGGGCAGCGCGGCCGCGTGAACTTCGAACACCCGGGTCACGCCCGACAGCGTGAGGCGGCACTCGCGAACCAGGGACTCACCGGGTGGCAGCTCGAGCGCCCGGGCCAGCAGCGGCGCAAGGACATCACGCGCGTGATCGCCGAGTGTGTCGTAGAGCAGCAGGCCCAGCAGCGGTTCGTTGTCGGCCGGCCCGACCAGCGCCTCGAAGGCACGGTTCGTCGCGACGATGCGTTCGCTGTCGACCACGCAGATCGCCGCCGGCGCCATCTCGAACAGCAGGCGATAGCGGCGCTGCAGCGCCTCGAGCTCGGCCCGAAGGGCGGCGGCTTCGCCGAGTTCGCGCGGCGGCGCGTTGAACAGGTGCGGCGCGCGGCTGGCAGCCGTTGGGGAATTCACCCGGGATCCTCCTGAATCGCGGCGCCGGTTCCGGACGCGCGCTGGCAATGCTCGAACCTTACGTCAATTGGAGGAGCACCGTGCTCCACCCTTCATCCCACGTTTGACGCGAATCAAGCGGGTGTCGGAATTTTCCTAGCCTGGTGTCGGCGCTCGATGCGCGAGTATGGCCGGTTTCTCATGCGAAGGCGCGGCGCGCGCCGATGGCGCACGGCGCCGCGAAGCACCATTCTTGCGTCTCGCCACTGGTGCATTCGGTGGCAAGGCATAACACGAGGAGCAAGATGGACACGAACACCGCAGTCAACGGCTGGCGGCGCGACAGCAGCCGCGTCGGCACGCTGTCCGAGTTGCTGAGCCTGCTGCTCGCCGGCGACGCCGCGAGCGCGCATTCCGACGCTCAGCCCGTGCTGCTGCGCCAGGTGCTGAGCGGCGAAACGCTGTTTCACCAGGGCGCGGACGCGCAGACGCTGGCGTTCGTGAGCGTCGGCACGTTCAAGCTGTTCACCACCGCGGAAGACGGCTACCAGCAGGTGATCGGTTTCGCCGAGCGCGCCGACGTGTTGGGGTTCGACGCGCTGGATTCCGGTTGCCACCCCACGTCGGTGCAGGCGCTGGAGGACTCCTGGGTCTACACCCTGGCCGTGCCGGACCTGCTGGCCTGGTGCCACGAGGAGCCGGCGCTCGACCGCGCGTTGCATCGCGCGTCGAGCCGGCAACTCGCCAAGCGCAGCGAACTCGCCGACGTGATGGCGGCGGTGGCGGCGGAGGTGAGGCTGGCGCGCTTTCTGGTGCACATGGCCGAGCAGATGGAGTCGCTGGGCCGCTCGCCGCGCCGCTTCGTGTTGCGCATGTGCCGGCGCGACCTGGCCAGCCACCTCGGCGTGGCGCACGAAACCGTGAGCCGATCGTTCAGCATGCTCTCGCATTGGGGCTGCATTCGGGTCAATGTGCGCGAGGTGGAAATTCTCGACGAGCAACGCCTGCGGGCGGTGTCGCGCTGCACGCGCGGCTTGGTGCCCGACGGCGCCGCGACAAGCGCCACCCCGCGCCGCGCGCCCCGCTTGGCGCGCAGCGCACAGCACTCGGGCGTTGCAGGGCAGGCCTGAGAAGGCGCGGCCGGCCTTGCGGTAACGCAAGGGGCGCCGCTTCGCCTCGCCTAGCATTCCTTGCAGCGACACGAAGGCCCCGTTCCCGGCACCGCCTTCGTGCCCATTGGCCAAGGGCGACCGGGCGCCGATGCTGAAAGGGATGAATCATGAAGACCGATGCACAACTCAAGAAAGACGTGGCTGCCGAACTGGAGTGGGATCCGTCGATCAACGCGGCCCATGTCGGCGTGGCGGTGACCGATGGCGTGGTGACGTTGACCGGCCACCTGAACACTTTCGCCGAGAAGTACGCGATCGAGCGCGCCGTGCAGCGCGTGCAGGGCGTCAAGGCGATCGCGGTGGAAACCGACGTAAAACTCGAGCCCGGCCACAAGCGCAGCGATTCGGAGATCGCCACCGCGGTGGAATCGGCGCTGCTGTGGCACGCGCTGGTTCCAGCCGAACGCCTGCAAGCCAAGGTGGAGAAGGGCTGGGTCACGCTGAAGGGCGAGGTCGACTGGGAGTACCAGCGCCAAAACGCCGAGAAGGCGGTGCGGCCGTTGACGGGCGTCGTGGGTATCAGCAACCTGATCACCTTGAAGCCGTCGGTCACGCCGGCCAAGGTGGCGGACCGGATCCGCGACGCGCTCGCGCGCCACGCCGAGCGCGAGGCCAAGCACATCGAGGTGATGGTCAGCGGCTCGGCGATCACGCTGCGCGGCACGGTGGACTCGTGGGCCGAGCGCAACGCCGCGTTCGGCGCCGCCTGGTCGGCGCCGGGGGTGCTCAGCGTCGTCAACGAGATCAAGGTGGAGGCCTGAGCACCGCCGTCGGGCCGCGCGCTGCGCCATTTGCGAATTCGCAAGGCGCGCCGCGCTTGAAAGAAGTAGAGTGAAACTGCAGTCTGGGGGAATGGCCATGTTGCTTGAACTCCAGTTGCGAAGTTGAGGTTCCCCCATCCGTGGGGAAATAGTGCGGTGTCACCGACACCGTGCAGGTCGAAGACATCCTCAGACTGGCCGGGCGCCAACGCCTTCGGTCGGGCGTCTTCACCAGGGCCTGCCACGCCGCAAGGTTTGGCGGGCCTTTCTGCTTTCTGCGTGCCCCGCAGCCACGCCCAGCAGCCGACCGCGGCTATTGATCCACCTCAACGCTCGTGCGCGGCGCAACACCCGCAAGCGGCTCGTTGATGTGGATCAACACCCGTGGCTCCCCGATGAACCACATTGCCACTACGGCAAACGCCATCGGCGAAGGCCGCGAACAAGCAACAACATTCCTCGGAGATGCCATGAGTCGAAGCCTTCTGCCCACCGCCTGGTTCATCGCGGCGGCCTTGATCTTCTGCGCCAACGACGCGTTCTCGCAGAGCGCCGATGCCGACGCCGCGCAAGCGCTGATGAAGCGCAACGACTGCGGCAAGTGCCACGCGGTCGACAAGAAGAAGGACGGCCCGTCGTTACAAGGAAACCGCCGCCAAGCTCAAGGGCAAGGCCGGCGCCGAGGACGAAATCGTCAAGCACCTGACGACGTCGCCGAAGGTCAAGATCGACGGCAAGGAAGAAGAGCACAAGGCGATCAAGAGCAAGGACGAAGCCGAGGTGCGCAACCTCGCGCGCTGGATCCTGACGCGTTGACCGTGCGTTGATCGCGCGCCGCAGGAGCCGGCACAAACCCGTAGATCGAGTCCCGAGGTCCATATGAACAACAAAGAGACCCTTGGCAAATTGCAGCGCAACTGGAAGCTGATTCTCGGCATCGGCGCGCTGAGCCTGTTCGCCGCGGTGCTGCTCGTGATCGGCGGCGCGGCTGGCCTGGCGTGGACCAGTACCGAGAAGTTCTGCATCGGCTGCCACGAGATGCGCGACAACGTCTACGCCGAGTACAAGGACACGATCCACGACCGCAACCGCACGGGGGTGCGCGCGGTCTGCACCGACTGCCATGTGCCGCGCGAGCCCGGCCCGCTGATCGCACGCAAGATGGCGGCGACGTTCGAGCTCTATGGCCACCTCGTCGGCGTGATCGATACGAAGGAAAAGTTCGAGGCGCACCGCCCGGCGATGGCGCAGAAGGTGTGGAAGCGGATGAAGGAAACCGATTCGCACGAATGCCGCAATTGCCACACCGCCGACCACATGGATACCGACAAGCAGACCGAAAAGGCGAAGGCGCGCCACGCCAAGGGCAAGGCCGAAGGGTCGACGTGCATCGACTGTCACTTCGGCATTGCCCACAAGGAGCCGGAAGGCCCGGGCCCGCAGGAGATGAAGGTCACGGTAGACAAGTAGCTTGAGGCTTCGGACCGTTTGAACCACACACAGCGACGGAGATGAGCATGAAGACGCACGTTCATTCGTTCGAAGCACTCGCGGCCTTGCTGGCCGTGGGTGCGCTTGACGCTGGCTGGTTGCGGCGGTGGTGACAACGGCGCCCAGCCGGGCCGGCCGGGCGCGCCGGGCCCGCCCGGCCCGCCCGGCGCCGCGCGTATCGTGAGCTCGCTGCCGAGCAACGCGTCGACCGGCCACCGACGCCATCGCGGCCAGGCCGCGCGTTGGGAGCCACTGCGAGCCGACGGTGACGGTGACCAGCGTCAGCATCGCCAGCCCGCCGGTCGTGAAATTCACCGTGGCCGATGGTTTCGGCAACCCCGTCGTCGGCCTGGGCAACACGTCGCAAGAGCCACCGCGACCAAGTGCCGCGACCTATCCCAACCTCGCGTTCGCGATCGCCAAGCTGGTGCCCGGCACCAACGGCAGCCCGAGCAAGTGGGTCAGCTACATCGTGACCACGGTGCCGACGAAGACGCGACGACTGGAGCCGTCACCGCTCAGCGCCCAGCGCCCCAACACCGACAACACCGGTACGCTGGTCGACAACGGCGACGGCCGCTACACCTACACCTTCTGCCGCGACATCACGACGATGGCGAGCCAGGTCGCGGCGATCTGACGGCCAGCCGGCGGCCAACAACAAGGCCGACCTGGGTGACCTGACGTACGAGCCGAACGCTGGTGCACCGCCTGACGATCCAGTCTCCGGCAACGCGCCGGGCACCGGCAACGAACACGGCCGAACGCGGCAGACGTCGGGTTCCCCGGCGTGCCGATGGAGAAGCCGCTCAACGTGATCTACGACTTCGTTCCCGCCACTGGCCAGACCAGTGACGGAATCGGGCCGCGAGATCGTCGCCACGGCGAAGTGCGAGCAGTGCCACCGCACAGCTGGGCGGCATTCCTGGGCGACGAGCGCCGCAGGCGAGGCCGCCGGCTTCCACGGCGGCGCGCGCAACGAACGTGCCTACTGCGTGGTCTGCCACACCGACCAGCGCAAGTACGGCCAGACGGAAGCGCCGGCGACGACCAGCGATGCGACAAGACGCTTCAGCAACAGACGTTCACCACGAATCGACGTCGCCGACACGCGGGTCGTCGACGGTCGCGCGGTCGGCAACCTGCCGAACAACATCCACAAGATCCACATGGGGCCGCTGCTGGCGAAGAAGAACTACAACTACGCTGGCGTGCTGTTCAACGAGACAACGTATCCCGCAGGACATCCGCAATTGCACGAAGTGCCACGACGGGCGGAACCGGAACACCCGGACCCCGCGAAGAACGCAGACCGCGCAGGGCGACAACTGGAAGACCGTGCCGAACCCGCTGGCGTGCGGCGCGTGCCACGACGGCATCAACTTCGCCACCGGAATGGGCGTGACGCTCGGCAACGCGGCCAAGGGGCTGACCTCCACCGACCACCTTCAACGGCGCTCGCCCACGGCGGCTGGCCCGGCGACCGACGGCGCAGTGCGGCAATGCCACAAGCCGACGTTCCAGCAACATCGACGTGGTGCACATCCCGGTGACGCCGCCGAACCCGAAAAACTCGCTCGATGTGGCGTGAAGCAAGGCCCGATGGGCAGCAGCAACACCAACGCGGCGTGGATCGCTTCGGGCGCGTCGGTCGATCGGCTGCCGCCGGGTGCGATCAAGGTGACCTACGACATCAAGAGCGTTTCGCGCAACGCCAGCAAGCGGCCGGTGATGGTGTTCCGGATGCTGCAGAACTGCACAACCGGACGTCACCAAGTGCGCGAGCACGAATCTCAAGACTTCGTCCAGCCGGCCGTGGGTCAGGATGCGTACCAGAACCTGGCATCAAGGAGATCTGGGACAACTTCATGGGCGCGCCGAGCGTGTACTTCGTGTTCGCGGTTCCGCAGGATGGCATCACGGCGCCGGCCGATTTCAACGTGCGCTACGAAAGCTATCTGCGCTGCATCTGGAACGGCACCGCCTGCGTGCCCGACCCGAAGCTCGGACCCCCGGCCACGACACCGACCAGTTGCGCCACGCTGTCCCTGCCCGATGCCAACGGGTACTACACCGCCACGTTCACCGGCGTGACCATCCCGACAACGCCGTGATGCTGACCGGCGGGCTTGGGCTACTCCTACAGCGTGAGGAGCACATTGCCGTTGACGCAGACCGAACTGGGGCAGACCCCGGAACCCTACCCCGCACGGTGTCGACCGCCAACGCGACGTGACGGTGGCGCCGACTGGGTCGGGAGCATCGGCGACGTGCAGCCCCGAGCTGCTCGACCCGGCATGGCCAACAAGAGCGGCGGTCTGATCGTCATCGCGCCGAACGTGCAGAAGGTGGCCAGCGCCGGTTGTGTGACGCGTCGCCGACGCCGACCGGGGTGTGTGTGAACGGCGGTGGCGCGGCCGCAGTCAGTGGCTCTACTCGGCCGGCGCGCGATCGTCGAGGACGCGCGCTGCAACGAGTGCCACCAGGAACTCGGCACCTTCACCGAAGAGGCGTTCCACGGTGGGCAGCGCAACGACGGTACGACCTGTGCATGGTGCCACAGTCCGAACCAGACCAGCAATGGCTGGTCGGCGGATTCCACGGCCTACGTCCACGCCATTCACGTCGGCCAAGCGGACGAACAAGTTTGTCTGGCACGCCGCGGCGAGCGACCAAGGGGTTCTGGGACATCGCGTTTCCGGGCATCCTGAACAATTGCCAGACCTGCCACCGGCCGGGCACGTTCGACTTCAACACTGCCGCGCAACAGATCGCGTGGGCAACAGGTCGGGCAGCCGCCTCCGGACGGCATGGACAAGCGGCTGTTCCGCACGGTGGGCACGGGCAGCACGACGTCGCCGGGCATCTATAACGGCAATCCCGGTACGCAGACGACGGGCTGCACCGTGACGACGATCAATGACTGCCTGGCCACCACGAGCAGCGTTCGCGAACTCGCCGTGGATCGTCACGGGCAAGACCTACGTTACGGGCTGGCTTCAGGACCAACTCACGACGGGTGTCACACCCGGCGGCTGACGACGCTGGTACGTCGCCGACGGTGACGGCGTGCTCCGCGTGCCACGACACGGCCGACGCGATCTCGCACTTCAAGATCAACGGGGCCGCGTTCTACCAGGCGCGCAGCACGGCGATCCCCACGCCAACTAACCGGGAACCAATGAGACCTGTCTGATCTGCCACGGCGCGGGCCGGATTGCCGACATCAACGTGATGCATTCGAAGAACAAATGGCGCAGCGCCGCTTCTTTGAACGGCGGTGGTGGGTCAGTGATGCAGCGTGCCACCCCCGCTACCGCGGACCGCCCGGTCGGCTCTGCGTCGGGTTGTTTTCTTGCACGGCGCGGGCCGGCGCGGCTGAGCCGGACAAGCGAAATGGCACCATGGAAGCTGAGGGTGGACTCCGTCTGCCGCCAGGGTTCAGCTCATGATCGGCGCTCGGTATCGTGGCGTGCGCTGGCTCGCCGCCTCGGCCTGGCCGGTGCGCCACGCCGCGCGAGCGCGGCCAGGCGCCCGCGTTCCCGGCCAGCCGGGGGCAATGCCGAAGAACAAGGCCGCACCGCTGCGCATGCCAAGCGCGTCGACATCAACAGCGCAAGCCGCAGACTGAAGACGCTGCCGGGCATCGGCGATGCCGAGGCCGACAAGATCATCGCCGGGCGGCCCTACCTCAGCAAGGCCCACCTCGTGGCCGAGACCGGGTTGCCGGCCGGGGTTTACCTATCGATCAAGCATCAGATCGTTGCGTGCAACAACAGAACACGCGCGAAGGTCTGTCAAGCCAGCGACGCAGCCTGCAGGTAACGCATGATCTGACCGCCATGATGCTAATTGCTGGGCATCATGGTCCACGGCAATGCGTCTGGCGGCAGACGGCTGCGACAGCCGGCGCCGCCGCGCCGCCTCTGCTTCCGCGCCGCCCGACCCGCCGGCGCGGGCACGCAATACAGCGAAAAGGGCGCCGACACGTGCCTCGGCTGCCACGACGAAGAGGCCGACACCGCGACCTTCACGACCGCAGCGATCTTCAAGACCCGGCATGCGCATCGTGCCGACAAGCACTCGCCGTTCGGCGCCGGCGGTTTGCAGTGCGAGGCCTGCCATGGCCCGGGCGCGCGGCATTCCGTCAAGGGCGGCAGCAGCAGCGCGAAGAAGGGCACGATCAACAGCCTCAAGTCCAACTCGTTCCTCCCTGTGGCCGAGCGCAACGCGGCGTGCCTGGAGTGCCACGAGAACCGCTCGCGCACGGGCTGGCACGTCGGCGCGCACGAACGCGGCGATTTGGCGTGCACCGATTGCCACAAGTCTGCACGTGGAGCGTGACGCCGTGTTGACCAAGGCCGACGAGGCTGAGGTGTGCTTCAACTGCCACAAGAAGCAGCGCGCCGATTTCCACAAAGCCTCCACGCATCCGGTGCGCTTCGGGCTCATGGCCTGCGGCGACTGCCACAGCCCGCACGGCTCACCGAGCGCGGCGATGCTGATCAAGCCGACGCTGAACCAGACCTGCTACACCTGCCACGCCGACAAGCGCGGGCCGCTGCTGTGGGAGCACGCGCCGGTGTCCGAGGACTGTTCGCTGTGCCACACGAGTCACGGCTCGGTGCGCACGCCTTGCTCAACAAGAGCCCGCCGCTGCTGTGCCAGCAATGCCACACCCCGGCCGGCCATCCGTCGGTGGCCCGCACCGGTGCCGCGCTGCCGGCCGGCGGCAGCGCCGGCGGGCAAATCTTCCTGCTGGCCGGCAGCTGCACCAACTGCCACTCGCAGGTACACGGCTCGAACCACCCAGCCGGCGCCAAGCTGATGCGATGAAACGGGCGCTGGTTGGAACCTGATCCTTGCCAGCCCTCTGATCGAGAACGGACGCCAACATGAAGACCTACAGCTCTTTGTTCCTGCTCGCCGCGCTTGGCGCGCTGTCCGGCGGCCGGCGCGGCGGCGGCCGTGGACACTTCGAAGTGGAAATGCGAGACCTGTCCCTTCGAGAAGGACGATACCCGCAGCGCCACCGTGGAAGCCGGGGTGGGCGCGGCGTCCGACGATTCGCGCAAGTTCGGCGACTACACCGGGCTGAAGAGACAAGGGCGGTTTCCTCGGTGCTCGGCGGTTCGGCGTCGGCTGCGCGGCGAGAACGGCTTGTATGGCAGCGCTCGGCGTCCGACCTCGGTATTGACACCGCGCGTTGAGCGCGACGGCGGGCCTCGAGGGCAGTAACGATTCCGCTGGGCTATGCCGAGATTCCGCGCACCTTCGCCGACGGTGCGGAGACGCCGTTCCTCGGCAATCGGCGGCGCGGTGCTGTCGATGCCGGCGGGCTATTCATCGCTCGGCGAGGGCACGAGTCGATACCTGGCTGCGCCGCCCGCTGCAGCCGGTCGAGCTCGGCTACAAGCGGTCGCGCTTCGATGCCGGGCTGGCGTGGCTGCCGGGCCGGAGTGGAGCACGCGGCTGATGTGCGTCACGATGTGCGCGACGGCACGCAACCCCTTGCGGGCTCGTTCTTCTCGTCGTCGTCGCAACTGGCCGCACCGGTCGATCAGGTGACGGACCAGATCGAGGTGTCGGTTCGTACTACACGCGCCGGCTGCAAGCCACGATCGCCTACCACGGCTCGCTGTTCCGCAACGGGACGGACTCGCTCACTTGGGCCAACCCGTTCGCGCCGGTGGTCGCGGGAAGCGACCGCGGGCAGCTCGCGCTCGCGCCTGACAACGAGTTCCATCAGATCGCGGCGTCGGCCGGGTTCGAAATCTCGCCAGCGGTGCGTGTCAGCGCCGATCTGGCGACCGGGCGCATGACGCAGGATGCGGCGTTCTTGCTGGCCACGCTGAACACGAATCCGAGTCTGGCCGTGACCCTGCCCGCTTCGTCGCTCCAGGGCAAGGTCAATACCTTCAATGCGAGCGTGCGCTTGACCGCCACGCCAATGGATCGGCTGCGCCTCAACGCCAGCCTGGCGCGCGACGAGCGCGACAACCGCACCGGGAGCCTCGGCTATCCTGCGGTCACGACCGACATGTTCCTCGGCACGGGGCTGCGCTTCAACCAGCCGTTCGGCTTCACGCAGGACCGCTTCAAGCTCAGCGCCGACTACCGCGGCGGCCCCTTCGGGCTGAAGACCAGCGTCGGCATCGACCAGGACAACCGCGAGCGCACGCTGCAGGAGGTCGGCACGACGCGCGAGACCACGGTCTGGGGGCGCGCGAGCGCACAGCCGCTGCAGAACATCTCGGTCTCGCTGAAGGCGGCGCACGCCGAACGCGACAACTCAGGCTTCGGCGTGGCAAGCTGGATCAGCCCTCCGGAGAACCCGCTGCTGCGCAAGTTCAACATGGCCGAGCGCAAACGCGACAGCATCGGCGGCCGCGCCGACGTCGCGGTCTCGGAGGCGGTGAACTTCGGCTTCAGCATGGAAATGGCGTACGACGACTACAACGACACCACGCTCGGCCTGCTGTACGGCCGCACGGCCAACGCCAGCGCCGACCTGTCGCTGGCGGTGTCCGACGACACGCAGGTGCACGCCTTCGTGCAGGGCGAGCGGGTGCGCTCGAAGCAGGCGGGCAGCCAGGTCTTCGGGCAGCGCGATTGGTCGGCGCTTTCCAAGGACGCTGTCGAAGTCTTCGGCCTGGGCGTCAGGCACGCGGCGTTGAAGGGCAAGCTGGAGCTCGGCGCCGACCTCACGCTCTCGCGTTCGCGCAACGAAATCGAGGTCGAGGTCGGGTCGATCAGTGCCTTCCCGGCCGCCAAGGTGTCGATCGACAGCGCACGGCTGCATGCGATCTACAAGTGGCAGGACAACATGTCGCTGTTCGGCAGTTACTGGTACGAACAATACGAATCGCAGGACTGGCACGCGGACGGTGTCACGCCGTCGGTGGTCACGAACCTGCTCGCGTTCGGCGATCCGCCGCCGCGTTATCGCCTGCACGTGCTGCGACTGGGGGTGCGCTATCGCTTCTAGCAGGAGCCGCACGGCAAGAAGCACGGCATCCCTCACGAAACTCACTGGACAACCACATGAAACGGATCATGATCTTCTTTGGACATGACGGGGATTTGCGTGGGTACCGCCCTGGCCGCTGATCCGGCGACGATCGACTGGTCGCACATTCCTGCGGCCTCGGTGCCCCTGTTCTATGCCTGCCAATCGTCCTACGAATGGCTGCGCCGGGACCACGCCGACGGCAAGGACAAGGCGACCAAGGCGGTCGATGGCGGCGTTGCAGGCCTTGCATGCCGCGCGGCGCCAGTGGTGGCCCCGCTCCTCGCCAGGCGCCCGAAGTCCGCAGGGACTGCGGGCGTCCGCGCTCGGCCTCGCGATACCGCCCGGTATCGCTGCGGTTTGCGCCTAGCCCTCGGGCCGAACTCATCGCTTTCGTTCTGCTCCGAAACCGCTGTGCCACGGTATTGGTGTCGCGGCGATGGGAGCTGCCGCATGCCATGCGCTGAAGCCCGGGCCCCGAGCCCTGACTACGCGGGCACCGTGTCGCTGGTGATTCCGGTCCACAACGAGGCCGATAACGTGTTGCCGCTGCTCGAGTAAATCCACGCCGCGCTCGAAGGTGCTGCGCAGTTCGAGGTCGTGGTTGTCGACGACGCCAGCAACGACGCCACTCCCGAGCACCTGGCGCATGCGTGCCGGCGCTATCCGCGCGTGCGCACGATCCGCTTGGCGCGGCGCTACGGGCAGAGCGCGGCCATTGCCTGGGCGCAGCGGCGATCGCGGTGGCGCCGGCATTGGCGGCGCGTTCCGACCCGGCTGCGAATGCCGCGCCGCTGTACGGCGGCGCCGCGCTGGCGCTGGCCTGTGCCGCGTGGTTGATCGCGTGCCGCCCGGCGGTGCCGCTGACGGACGTGCGCCGCATCGCGACCGCGTCCGTCATCGCCGCTCACGCGCTGCTTGGAACCGGCTTGCTCATGCTGCGCGAACCGTTCGACGTCTCCGAGGTCGCTTCGCGCTTGCAGCGCATCGAACGCGCCGGCCACGCGCTGGCCACCGTCGAGGGGACTTATCACGCACAGTGTGCGTTTGCAGGCCGGCTGGAACGGCACCGGGAGATGATCCACCCCGACCAGGTGCCGGGCTGGCTGGCGAGCCACCCGAACGGGCGCGTGGTGTTCCTGTATCGCAGGCTGCAGGACATTCCGCCGGGAGTCAAGGTCGAGTTGTCGATGCCGCACCGCGGCGCGCGGCTGGCGCTGCTTGCCGCGAATTGATCCAAGCGCCACCGGTGCTCGCCGGCGCATCGGCGTATGGATTGGCCGCGAAGGCTGGCGACAGCGACGCTGGGCGCGCGCCGTCAACTGCGCAAGCGGTCCAGCAAGGGCGCGACCTGCTGTGTCCAAACCTCATGCGTGAGCGGACCGATGTGCTTGAAGCGCACGACACCGGATTGGTCGATCACGAAGGTCTCCGGCACGCCGTACACGCCGTAGTCGATGCCCACGCGGCCGTCGCGGTCGATCAGCGACGCCTGGTAAGGGTCGCCCAGGCGCATCAGCCACTCCTGTGCGTTACGCGGGTCGTCCTTGTAGTTCAGGCCGACGATCGCCAGCTGCTGCTCGCGCGCCAGCGTCACGAGCAGCGGGTGCTCGTCGCGGCACGGCGCGCACCACGACGCCCAGACGTTGAGCAGCCAGACGCGGCCCTTCATGTCCGCCGGCCGCAGCGTGCGGGCCGGGTCGTTCAGGTGCCGCAGTTTGAACTCGGGCGCGGCCTTGCCGATGAACGGCGAGGGCACTTCGCGCGGATTGAGTTTCAGGCCCGCGGCCAGCAGTGCCGCAAGCAGCACGAAGCCGGCCAAGGGCAGGAAGCCGCGCAGCTTCATGATGCGGTTCAGCGCGAAGGGGCCGAGTTCGGGCAGCATGGCGATGAGGTTCGAGCCGGCACGGCAGCAGCAAGAGCCATGCCGGATGGACCGGGCTGGCGCGCCTTACGTCGCAGGCGTGTGCGGGATGCAAGACAGGCCCTGGCATGGCGCATGCTGCCTCGGCTGGCACGATGCCCGCGCCGACCGATCGTCGCACACTGTTGCTGTCGCTGTTGCGACGGCCGGCTGGGCCGGCTGCGCCGCGCCGCGCGCGCCGGCACCCGCGGCGCGCGGCCCGTGGCTGTGGCCGGCGCCGCCGGAGCAGCCACGCTTCATCTACGAGGCGACGCTGCGCAACGCGGCGAGCCTGGGCGAGCCGGCCGCGACGACGCCTGAAGCGCGATGGCGCCGCTGGCTCGGCGGCGCCGAAGATTCGCGTGCGAGTTTCGGCAAGCCGCTCGCGGTAGCCGCGGGGCACGGCCGCGTCTACGTGACCGATACCGAAGGCCGTCGCGTGTTCGTCTTCGACCTGCCGCGCCGGCGCACCTTCAGCTTCGGCACGCGCCTGGAGGGCGAGCTGAAGAAGCCCGCCGGAATCGCGCTCGACGGTGCCGGCCAGGTCTACGTGGTCGACGCGACCGCGAAGCGCGTGATCGTCTTCGACGGCCTGGGCCTGTTCCTGCGCCGCATCGACGGCGCGCGCGACTGGGTGCGCCCGACCGCTGTGGCGGTGGACGCCGCGGGCGAGCGTATCTGCGTCGTCGACACCGGCGGTGTGGAGAGCAGCAGCCACGGCGTGTGGATCTACGACGCGCTCGGCCGCCTGCTCGCCCGGCATGGTGAAGCGCGGCGCCGCCGCCGGCGAGTTCAACCTGCCCACCGACGCAGCGATCGGCGCCGACGGCAGCCTGTGGGTGCTCGACGCGGGCAACTTCCGGGTTCAGGTGTTCGATGCCGCCGGCCGCTTCCTGCGCGAGTTCGGCGCTGCCGGCAACCGCATCGGTCAGTTCGCGCGCCCGCGCGGCCTGGCGCTGGACCGCGATGGCCTCGTCTACGTCAGCGACGCGATGTTCTGCAACGTGCAGGTGTTCCAGCCCGACGGCGCGCTGCTGCTCGCGCTGGGCACGCGCGCCGATGGCGCGGATGGCCCGGGGCGCTTCGCGCTGCCGGCCAAACTCGCCGCCGACGAAACCGGGCGCATCTACATCGTCGATCAGTACCTGCACAAGATCGACGTGCTGCGGCGCCTCAGCGACGCCGAAGGCCAGCGCTTGCGCGCCGGCGCGCCGGCTTGACGTCGCTCAAGCGGGCGCACGAGCGGTGCGCACTCGGCGTCTCGAATCCGGGAACGCAGCGCCAATTTCGGGACTCGCGCGGGTGCATCCGATTGCCGCTCAGCCTCTGCGCCGAGCGTGAAGCGGCCCGCGCCGCCGGTACGCGACTTGCAGGGATCGGCCGAGCCGATTCCATACCGATGAAGCGCACTTCCGTCCGGCTTTGCAGCGCGCTCGTGGCGTTCCTGTTCGCCGCGACGCTGGCGCGCGCCGACACCGACCTGCCCACGAAGTTCAGCAACATCGGCGGCGTGGGCAATACGCGCCACAACCTGACGCAGCGCCAGGTCTCGGGTGGCGGGCCGGCCGGCGTGACGATGGACCCGTACCGCAACGACTATCTCGAAGTCTGCGTCTATTGCCACACGCCGCACGGCGCGAACAGTGCCACTCCCACCGCACCGCTGTGGAACCGCACGATGAAGGCGCAGACCTACCAGACTTACGACCTGCTGAACAGCGCGAGCCTGACGCAGCCGGTCACGCAGCCCGGCGTCAACTCGCTCACCTGCCTGTCGTGCCACGACGGCCAGACCGCGGTCGACTCGATCGTCAACATGCCCGGCTCCGGGCGCTACTCGCAGGCGCAAGAGACCACGGAGAACGCCGCGTTCCTGAACAGCTGGAACAACAGCCGCGGGCCCGACGCCACCGTGCACGCGCGCCTGAGCGGCACCGAATGCCTGGCCTGCCATTCCACAGGAGCGGGAATCGTCGGCGCCGGCGCCACCGACTTCACCGCGTTTGCCATCGGCACCGACTTGCGCAACGACCATCCGGTGGGAATCCGCTTTCCCACCAGCGCCGGCCCGGGCACCGACTTTCGCGACCCGCCGCGCAAGGAGGCGCGCTGGGCCTACTTCGACAACAACGGCAACTTGCGCGCCGATCCGAGCGAAATTCGCCTGTACAACAGCGGCGACGGCTACGAAGTGGAATGCGCGTCGTGCCACGATCCGCACGGCGTGCCATCGGCCGGCCCGGGCAGCGCGCTCAACCCGACCTTCCTGCGCATCGCGAACAATGGCAGCGCGGTGTGCCTGACCTGCCACTCGAAGTGACAGGCGCGCTGCACGAAATTCGCCGCGCCGCGGCGGCGCCGTCGCGGCACGCACTCACGGCTGAGGCTTGAAGAATGCCCGCGCGACATAGGCGCTCACGGCGTCGATCTCGGCGGGCGCGAGAACGTTTTTCCATGCCGGCATCGACGTGCCTTCCAGGCCGTCGCGCAGCACTCGTTTGAGCTGTGGCAGCGGCATCGAATGGGCGCTGTACTGCGTCAAGTCGCGCGCCTTCGGCTCCATGAACTGGCCGATCCAGTTCTTGCCCGTGCCATCTGCGCCGTGGCAGAACGCGCAGTTGGCCTGGAACAGCGTCTGCCCGCGGCGCTCGCGCGCGCTCAGGCGATCGATGCGCGGCGCCACTTCGTGTTTGGCGTAGACGCTGGCGCTGGACACCGCGTCCACCGGCGGCGTGTTCGGCTGCCCGGGAACGAAACCCATCCGCGGGTACGACAGCGGCCGCGCGCTCCACGCCGGGCCTTCGTCGGCGACGCGTGCCCGGTCGTGGCAGGAGATGCAGGTGGTGACGAACAATTGCCTGCCCGCGCGCTGTGCATCGCTCAGCGATTCCACGGGCGCGTCCAGCGCAATCTCGCCGCGCGCGAACGGGAACGCCACCGCGAAGCGTTCGTGCCGCGGCCAGCCGTTCTCGGGCGTGTGATAGGTTGTGTTAGGCGCCTTGTCGCGAACGAACTCGCGCGCGACGAAAGCGGCCACGGCGTGCATGTCGGCGTCGTTCAGGATGTCTGCGAAACGACGCCATCGCCGTGCCTGTGCGGCCCTCGCGCAGCGCGAGTGCGATTCTCTCGTGCGTCAGCGGCGCGGCGGTGAAGTCGCGCGGCGGCGGGTTCAGGTAGGTGGCCGCGAGCGTTTTCGCGTCGCCCGAGTAGCCATGGCAGAAATAGCAGCGGAAGTTGTAGATCTGCCGGCCGCGCTCGTGGGTGTCGGGGGGCAACGCAGTCAGTAGCGCCGCGCCGGCCAGCCCCGCGGCGGCTGCAATGGCCGTGGCGAAAGCGATCGCGACGCGCGCCACGTTCAGCCTGTCAGCGCTGCGCGCTCGCCTGCGCCGCACCCTTGCCGAGGATGAACGACTGGAACACGTACTCAGACACGTCGGCGATCTGCTGCGGCGTCGCGACCTTGTTCCATGCCGGCATCTCGGTGCGCAGCCGCCCTTCGCTGACGCCGGCGAACAGCGCCACGCGGTTCAGGCTTGCGCGCGACGCGTCGTCGATGAAATTGCGCGGCTTGGGGTTGATGAAATACGCGCGTGGGCCCGCACCGTCGCCGCGCGCGCCGTGGCAGGTGGCGCAGTTGGCCAGGTAAAAAGCACCCCCGCGCTTCAGGTCTCCCTTCAGGCCGTTGGGGAGGCCGACCGTCATGTCGACCGACATGGGGGTGGGAATGGGACTGGGGGTGGCATCGGCTTCGCGCCCGCCGTGGGCCCGGGTGCCGGAGATCGTGCCGCCCGGAGCCGCTTGGCCCATCACGAAGCGGTCGTAGATGTAGTCGGACAGGCGCGCGATGTCGGCCTGCGACAACTGGCTGCGCCACGCCACCATCGCGGTGCCGGGCCGGCCATGCGCGATCACGGCGGCGATGCCTTCGCGGCTGAGCACGCGGCGCGCCTCGGCGGAGGTGAAGTCGCGCGGCATGCTCGACAGCGAACCCGCAGCGCGGCTCTTGCCGTCGCCCTTGTCGCCATGGCACACGGAACAGTAGTTGTGGTAGAGCGCGGCGGCGTCGGGCGCGGCCGCCGCCGGTGCGATTGCGAAGGCCCAGGCGAATGCCCAGGCCAGTGCCGCCACACCACCCAGCCATGTCATCGCCTTCATCGCTGAACCTCGCACAAGCACCGAACTGCCACAGGCGTTCGCGCAGCAACTTCCTTGCCACGGTGCGCGCACTGGCATGCGGCTTGCAGCCGCACGGGGCGAATCGATATCGATCGATTGGAGTGTCCTCCTCCGCTCGTTCTTACTCACTGAAGATCGCGAACATGCGCTCGACCTTGGCTGCTGCCCGGCTCGGCGTGGCCTGTGTGGCCGCGCTGTTGGCCGCGTGTGCCGGCGCGCCGCCCGAAGCTGACCCGAAGCCACCCAGGGAAATCGCCTTCCCCGCGCCGCCCGACGAACCTCGCTTCATCTACGAGCGCACGATCCGCAGCAGCGCCGACATCGTGCCGGTCGAACAGGCGAGCGAACTGCGGCGCCTGCTCACCGGAGAACAGGCGAGCGGCGAGCCGCTGTCCAAGCCCTATGCGGTGGCGGCCACGCGCGGCCGGCTCTACGTGTCCGACACCGTGTCGCGCTTCGTGCGCGTGTTCGACGTCCCCGCGGGCAAACAATTTCGCATCGGCGACGAAGACGGCCCCGGCCAGTTGAACAAGCCGATCGGCCTGGATGTGGATGCCGCCGGCAACCTCTACGTCGCCGACATCGGCCTCAAGTCGATCATGGTCTACGCGCCGGACCGCAGCTTTCTGCGCCGCATCGGCGGCGAAAAGTGGTTCTCGCGCCTGACCAGCGTCACCGTCGATCCGGCCGGGCAGCGCCTGTACGCGGTCGATCTCGGCGGCGTCACGTCCGAGCAGCACCAGGTTCGCGTGTTCGACGCGCTGAGCGGCGCGCACCTGATGGACATCGGCAAACGCGGCAGCGGCCCGGGCGAGTTCAACCTGCCGCGCGACGCCGCGATCGGCCTGCACGGCAGGCTCTACGTGGTGGACGGCGGCAACTTCCGCGTCGTCGTGTTCGACCGCGACGGCAAGTACCTGCACAGCTTCGGCAGCGTGGGCAAGCAGTACGGCCAGTTCGCGCGGCCCAAGGAGATCGCGGTCGATCGCGACGGCAACGTTTACGTCGTCGACACCGCGTTCGGCAACTTCCAGATCTTCAATCCCGACGGCGAGCTGCTGCTGTTCGTGGGCGAACGCTCCGAGCGCGACGGCCCGGCGAAATACATGCTGCCCTCGGGCATCGCGGTCGACGAAGACGGCCGCGTCTACATGGTCGATCAGTGGTTCCGCAAGATCGACGTGTATCGCCCGGCGTCACTGAAATCGAGCAGCGGCTTCCTCGCGCAGAAGGCCGCGCCCGCGCCGCGCTGAGACGCCGGCCCGATACGCCGCGACGCGCTCCTTCCCGACTGCGGGAAACGGCGCTTCCCGAAATTGAGGATTGCAGGCTGGCCTCGGTCTCGAACTCGCCGAGATTGCGAGCGGCGCCACCGCCCGGCGAATGGCACGGATCGTGCAGAAGACAGCGCGTCAAGGCGGGCATTGGGGAATGCGCGGCTCGATCGATGTTCAACCAACTTTTTCAGAGGGCCACATGAAAATCTCATGGCATTCGAACCTCCCGAGTTGGAGAACGGCGTGCTCAGCAACGCTGGCCGTCGCGCTCTCGGCTCTGGCAGGAGGCGCGGTGGCACAGGTCACCGGCATCGCGGCGACGCGCCACAACCTCGGTACTGCGTCGACGCAGCCGATTCACGTGACCGGCACGACGCCCGCCACGGGGACGGCGGAAATCTGCGTGTTCTGCCACACGCCGCACGGCGCCGACGTGACGACGCCCAACGCCCCGCCGCTGTGGAACAAGCGCCTGGCCACGGGTGCAACCTACACCACCTATGCCAGCCTGAATACGCCGTCGATCGACGGCGAGATCCTGCCCGTC
Organism: uncultured beta proteobacterium; assembly: GCA_963791595.1. Classification (GTDB taxonomy): domain Bacteria; phylum Pseudomonadota; class Gammaproteobacteria; order Burkholderiales; family Burkholderiaceae_C; genus JAEMQF01. The sequence goes on from CAWBTF010000006.1 coordinate 35,899, forward strand.
GGTTCGATCTCGTTGGCGTGTCTGTCGTGCCACGACGGCACGCAGGCGATGGACAACATCATCAACGCGCCCGGCTCGGGTGGTTTCCTCGCCACCGGTGGTGCGACGGATGGCCTGGGCTACACCTGGACCGCCGGTGTGGCGGCGACCGGCCTGATGCCGGCCAGCGTCGCCAATCTCGGCATCAACCTGTCCAACGACCACCCGATCGGCATTCAGTACTGCGGCGGTGGGCTCACCGGAACGGGAACGACGGTCACCGGAACCTGCCGCGATATCGACTTCAACAGGGCCGACGTGCGCACCGCGACGATCAACACCAACCAGGTGTTCTGGATCGAGACGGGCACCGTCGACAACACCAAGACACGCACCGACTTGCCGCTGTACACGCGCGCATTCGCGGCCGCAGCCGGCGGCGCCGGACCGTCGGTCGAATGCGGAAGCTGCCATGACCCGCATGTGGCCGAAGGCCAGGCCGGCCCGAACGGTCAGGTGGCAGGCGCGACTTTCCTGCGCGTCTCGAATGCGTCGAGCGCCGTCTGCACGGCCTGCCATGTGAAGTGAGGGATCTGCGTGCGCCCCCCGGCGGCACGAACGCCGCCGCAGGAGCAAGTCAAGCACGGGGCCGGGAAGCGCGCGCAGTCCGGCCCCTTCTTCATCGGGAGTTCGATTCGATGTTTGCACGCCTGGTTTGCCTGCCCGCGCTCGCGATCGGGTTCGTTTGCAGCGGCGCCGCCGCGGCCGATGCGGCAAGTGTCGCGGCGCCCGCCGCCGCGCCGGCAGCGCCATCGGCAACCGCCACGCCGCGCCGCGACACGCCCTTTGCGACGGTGGGCGACGTGGTCATCAGCGGCGCCGACTACCAACGGGCGCTGGCCGTGGCAATGCGCAAGAAGTACTACCACGCCAAGCCGCCCGAGGCCGAGCTCGCGAAGTTCCAGCGCGAGGTCGGCGACGATGTCGTGAACCGCGTGCTGCTGCTGGCCGAGGCGCGCCGGCGCGGCATCCAGCCCGACCGCGACAAACTCGCCGCCACCGTCGCCGGTTACGACGCGCAGTACAAGGGCAGCGCGAACTGGGCCGCGAACCGCGACAAGATGCTCGCGAACGTGATGCCGCAGCTCGAGCGCGACAGCGTCTACGAGCGCCTGGAGCAAAGCGTGAAGGCAGTTCCCGAGCCGAGCCCGGCCGTCGCGCGAGCGTATTACGAAAAACACCGCGAACTGTTCGTCGAGCCCGAGCAGGTGAAGTTGAGCGTGATCCTGCTCAAGGTCGACCCGAGTTCGCCGCAGGCGGCGTGGAACAGCGCGCACGCCGAAGCGAAGACGCTGCACAAGAAGTTGCTCGCCGGTGCCGACTTCGCCGAACTCGCGCGCCTGCATTCGGGCGACCGCTCGGCCAGCCGCGGCGGCGAGATGGACTACACGCACCGCGGCATGCTGCCCGAGGCGGTGCACGGCGTCGTCGACAAACTCCAGCCGCGCCAGTTGAGCGAGCCGGTGCAGGTGCTCGAAGGCGTGGCGATCCTGCGCCTGGAGGATCGGCGCGCCGCGTTGCCGCGCAGCTTCGAGCAGGTGCGCGAGCGCGCCGCCGACCTCTGGCAGCGCGACGAAGCCCAAGCGCGCTGGGCCAAGTTGATCGCCGAGCTGCGCCGCGCCAGCACGATCCGCATCGACGAGAGCCACTATGCGCCGCTGCGCGCCGCCAGCGACAAGCCGCGCGCTGGCTAGCGCGCGTCGCCGTCACGGAGTGCGCCGCGTGCCACGTGGACAGCACCCCGAACGCCGTGCCGCACGCTGGCCGAGCCGCGCCGGCTGCTGGCCGCTCGCGCTGGCGATGTTGCTGCCCACCGGCCCCGCCCGATCGGCGGCGTACCTGCCCGGCGAACAGATGGAGCCCGACCCGCCGACCGGCGACGCCGCCAGCGCCGCCGCGCCGACCCCCGCCGAGCCGGTGGCGGGCAACGGCATCCGCTGGGAACTCGCGCCATGGCGCAGCAGCGGCACGCTCGCGCTCGACCTGCGCGAGCAGCGCCTGGGGCAGGGCCAACGCTCGCGCCAGGCGGTGCTGTCGGGCGACATCGACTTCGCGAGCTATCTCTGGCAGCCGTGGTTCGTGCAACTGCGCGCCGGTGTCGGCGCGCTGCAGGCGCAAGACAGGTCGAGCGATACGAGCGGCGGCGCCACCCACTCGACGCGCAGCAGCGCATTGACCGGGCGCCTGGGCGTTTCGGTGTTCCCGGCGAGCCGTTTCCCGTTCGAACTGCGCGCCGACGTGAGCGACAGCCGCACGCGCGGCGACAACCTCGGCAGCGACTACCGCTCGCAGCGCCTGGCACTGAGCCAGGGCTGGCGCCCGGCGGTGGGCAACCACCAGGTCCAGCTCAACGCCGACCACAGCCGCTTCATCGCGAGCGACGGCGTCAGCGACACGGTGATCGTGCTTGCGGCCAAGTCGACGCACAACTGGAGCGAACACGCCGTTGACCTGGGCGCGAGTCTGAGCCGCAACTCGCGCAGCGATAGCGAACAGTCGAGCCGCTTCAACGCGCTCAGCGCGCGCCACAGCTTTCAGCCGCACGCCGATCTGCGCGTGGAGACGCTCGCCACCGAAAACGACACGCGCCTGCGCAACACCGCCGGCGACACTTTCGGCAGCGACTTGCGCCAACTGTCGACGCTCGCGTCATGGCGGCCGCGCGAGGGGCAGTGGGGCTACCGGGTGGGCGAGCCGCTGCAAGTCGGCGCCAGTGTGCGCTGGGCCGAATTCGACAGCCACGGGGCCGCGTCCAGCGCGAGCGCGCAGTCGATCAACGCCACGCTCGGCGCGACCCAGGAGCTGCAACGCATCTGGCGGCTCACCGGCAACGCGTCTTACGGCCGCTTCGACAGCGGCGCTGCGGCGCCGGCCGTGCAGAGCGCCTCGCTCGGCGCGAGCCTCGGGTGGGCGCCGGCCGGTACCCTGCTTTCGGGCTGGCAGTACGTGCCGTCGGCGTCGCTCAGCGGCAGCCAGGCCGAGACTTCGGGCGAAGCGCCGCGCCGCAGCCTGGGCCTGCAGGCGGCGCACTCGGTGTCGCGCAACGTCTTGTTCGGCGAGGCCGACAGCGTCACGACCAGCCTCACCCAAAGCGGCGCGCTGCTGCGCGAGTCGCTCAGCCCGAGCTTGAACCGCGCCATCGCGCATTCGGCGAGCCTGTTCTGGCAATCGTGGGGCAGTGCGGCGAGCCAGAGCTTCGCCGGCCTGACGTTCAGCGACTCGCTGGTCTACGCCGAGGAGCGTGGGCGCTTCCAGATGGTCAACCTGCAAGTGTCGCGGCGCACGCAACTGTCGCGCGCCTCGAACTGGTCGGCGAACCTGACGCTGCAAGGCACGCGCAACGAGTCTTCGCAGGTCGACCCGTTCAGCGGCGAGCGGCGCACGCTCGCGCCGGGCTGGCAGCAGTACCGCAGCGGCACCGTTTCGTACGAAAACCAGCGCGCCTTCGACGTGCCGCGGCTGCGCTTCTCGCTGATTGCCTCGGCAAACAGCCAGCAGTTGGAACAGCGCGCGGCCGGCGACATCGACGCATCGGTGCATCGCATCGACCGCTCGCTCGAAGCCCGGCTCGACTACAGCATCGGCCGGCTCGACACCCGCTTGACCGCGCGCCACGCCGAGATCGACGGCCGCCCTGTCAGCCTGATTCATGCGCGCGTGCAGCGCCGCTTCTGAACCGTTCTCGCCGAGGGCCTTCATGCCGATCCACCCCGTTCGAATCGCCGCGCTGATGCTCGCCGCCTCCGTCGCGCTGGCGTTGCCCGAAGGCCCGGCGCAGGCCGAGTACGGCGACGTCGTGATGAACAACTTCTCCGACAAGGCGGGCATGCGCCCGGTCGTGTTTCCGCATTGGTTCCACCGCGTGCGCTTTCGCTGCAAGGTGTGCCACGCCGATCTGGGCTTCGAGTTCAAGGCGGGCGGCAACCGCATCGACATGCTGAAAATCATCGACGGCCAGTTCTGCGGCGCGTGCCACAACGGCGAGCTGGCGTGGTCGGTCGAGAACTGCAACCTGTGCCACGCAGGCAAACCGGGCACGCCGACGCTGGTGCACGAGAGCACCTTGCAGAAACTCGCGCCCACGGCGGCCTTGCCGGTCTTGACCACACCGGCGGCGGCCACAGCCGCGGCGTCGGCGCCGGGAGCGCGGCGATGAAGGCCCGGCGCGAAACAGGCTGGGCGGTGCGGCTGGCGATGTTGGCGCTGCTGGCGATGGTGGATCTGGCCGGCGTGGCGCCGGTGGCGGCGCAGGGCGACCCCAAGGGGATTTACGAGACGAGCTGCGCCGGCTGTCACGGCCCGGGCATCCTCGGCGCGCCGAAGTTCGGCGAGGCCGCGCAATGGGCGCCGCGCGCCAAGGCCGGCATCGACGCGCTCGTGAAGAGCGCCGTGGCCGGCACCGCGAAGGGCATGCCGCCGAAGGGCGGGCGTGCCGACTTGAACGAGGCGCAGTTGCGCGGCGTCATCGAGTACATGATGAGCGGCGGCAAGGCTGCCGCGGCGCCGGCGGCGCAGGCGAAGGCGAACCCGGCGCCGCCGCGCGGTGCAGCTCCACCCGCGCCGGCCCCGCCGGTGCGTGCCGCCACGGCCACCGCGCCGGCAACGCCCGCAGGCGCACAACAGGCCACCGCCGCGGCGCCGCGCGCGCCGGCGCCGGCGACGTCTGCCGCAGCGCAGGCCGCCGCGACGCAGGCGACGCCCCCATCGGCAGGCGCTACGGCAGCGGAGACGAGAGCGCCCGCGCCGGCGCAAGCGTCCGGCGCCGTCACGCCGCAGCCTGCGGCGCCGAGCCCTCCGGCCGCCGCAGCCACCACGGCCGGCACGGCCACCGCCACTCCCGCGGCCATGGCCGCCGTGGCGCGTGCCGCGCCGACACCGCGGCCGAGTGCCGAAGTGAACGCCTTCAACCGGCTGCTCAAGCCACCCGGTCGCATCAACCGCCCCGCGGTGGAGTCGGGAATCCACGACCCGACGAACGACATGACGCTGCAATTGCAACCACCTTCGGTGGCGTTCGCCGAGCTTCCGAAGAGCCTGGCCGGCAACCATGTCGACTGGGTCAAAGCGCTCGACAGCAAGGCCATCGACCCACGCTGGGACAAGCTGGACCCGGCGGCCGCGGCGATCGTGATGGACCTGAACATCGTGCGCGAAGTGAAGGGCTCGATGCCGGATGTCGTCTACCCGCACAAGCAGCACACCGAGTGGCTCGACTGCTCGAACTGCCACCCGAAGATCTTCGTTCCGCAAAAGGGCGCGAACCAGATCAGCATGGCGTCGATCCTGCTCGGCCAGCAATGCGGCGTGTGCCATGGCAAGGTTGCGTTTCCGGTGTCGGAGTGCCGTCTGTGCCATTCGCGCAAGAAGGCCGTGGCCACGGTGGCGGGCGAGACCAGGCCATGACCCCTGCGGCCGCGTGTCGGCGCGGCGTGGCGGGCTCGGGCCTGCGCGGGCGATTGCGCATTCGGCTGCGCAGCGCGTGCCTGGGCCTGCTCGCGCTCGCGGCCAGCGCGGTCACAGTCGCGCTCGACACCGGCACACGCGCGCAGCTCGATCAGCGCATGCGGCTTGCCACGCGCCTGATCGCCGATGCGCCCACCGTGCAGCGCATCGCCGCCAGCGGCAATCCGCAGGCGCTGGCGCATTTCGACGAAGGCCGGGTGCACCAGGCGCTGGCCGAGCAGTCGCTCGCCAAGGGCGACCTCGCCGGCGCGCGCCGTGAAGTCGACGAGGCGCTGCGCCTGCTCGGCCTGGCGCGCCGCCTGGTTCCGGACGCGCAGGCGCGCCAGGCAGCGATGCAGCAACAGAACGAGCGCAAGGGTGCCGAGCTGGCGCGCCTGGTCGAGGCCTGGCGCGAAAGTGTGTCGTCGGGTTCGGGCGACGAAGGCGAGCTGCTCAGCGCGATCGGCCTGATCGAGACCGCGCGCCGGATGGGCCAGCAGGGGCGCAACGACGAAGCGGGTGCGCTGCTCGACAACGCGCGCCAGATCGTGCTCGCCGGCCTGGGCCGGCAACTGAACGCGCGCACGCTCGACTACACGCAGCGCGCGGCCAACCCCGGTGAGGAATTCCAGATCGAACTCGCGCGCCACCGCAGCCTCGTCGATCTGCTGCCGGTCGCGCTGGAACAACTCAAGCCCGGGCCCGATGCCGCGGCGCTGATGGCGCGCCACCGTGCGTCGAGCCAGGCCATGCTGGCACAGGCGATGCAGCAATACGAGAGCGCCAACATGGCGCGCGCGCTGGATCATTTGCGCGACGCTTCCGCGCAGCTGCAACTCGCGCTCGGCGCGGCCGGCCTGCGCACGCCCCCACCCACGACGAGCCCGCCATGAGCCAACTCAGTTTCACATTGCCGGTGCTGAATGCATTCAATCGTGCGTTGCCTCTTGCATTGACGCTGCTGCTCGCTGCCGCACCGGGGGCGGCGCAGAGACCGCGAACAGATCGAGCGTCGCGTGCAGTCGGTCGGCACGCTGATCGAAACGTCGTCGGCAGCGCGCCAGATCGAAGCCAGCGGCGTGGCCGGTGCGCGCGAAAAGCGCGACAACGCACGCCTGATGCACCGCGAGGCCAGCGCGACGCTGCGCGCCGGCGACATCGTCGAAACGAACCGCCTGCTCGACCTGGCGGCACGCGAAATGATGGCCGGCGCGCGCCTGGCCAAGCCCGAGCAGGTGGTGGGCGAAAAAGCGCGGCGCGACTTCGACTCGCGGCTGGACAGCGCGCAAGCGTTGCTCAGCGCGCAGCAGCGCATCGTGCAGGAAAAGGCCGCCGGGCGCGACGCCGAGGATACGACGCGCAGCATCGCGCAACAGGTCGCGCAAGCACGCAAGCTCGCCGAGCAGGGCCGTGTCGACGAGGCGCGCGTGCTCGTCGACCGCGCCTATCTGACCGCGCGCGTGTCGATCGAGTCGATGCGCCGCGGCGACACGCTCGTGCGTTCGCTGAATTTCGCGTCGCCGCGCGAGGAATACGATTACGAGATCGACCGCAACGAAACGCACCGCATGCTGATCACCGTGCTGCTGGCCGAACGCAAGGATGCGAGCGGCGCCATGCCGCCTGCGATGCAGGGCTTCGTCGACAAGGCGGCGGCAGCTGCGCCGCGACGCTGAAGCGCAGGCGCGGCGCGGCGAACACGCCGGCGCGATCAAGCTGCTCGAAGACTCGACGCGCGAGCTGGTGCGCGCGATCCGCGCCGGCGGCATCTACATTCCCGGATGACCGTGCACGATGGCGCTGCCCACGCAACCCGGCTGCGCTGGGCCGCCGCCATCGTGGCCTGCGCCGCCGCCGCCGCGTTCGCCGCGCCGTCGCTCTGGGCGCGCCTGGAAGCAGACGGCCTGCACGACCCGCGCAGCCCGGCCTTACCGCTGCTGCAGCAGCCCGGCGACGCGCTGTCGCCGCTGCCGCGCGACACGGCGGGCAACCTCGTCAACTGGGTCAAGGCGATCGACAGCGGCGCGATCGATCCGCGCAGCAATCTGTGGACGCAAACACCGGTGCCGATGCGCGACGACGACATCATCGTCGCCAAGTACGGTTCGCTGCCCGCGGTGAAGTTTCCGCACCGCCAGCACACGCTGTGGCTGGCGTGCGAGAACTGCCACGACGTGCTGTTCAAGCCCAAGATCGGCGCCAACAAGTTCAGCATGATGGCGATCCTGAACGGCGAGCAATGCGGCGTGTGCCATGGCGCGGTGGCGTTTCCGCTGACCGAATGCAACCGCTGCCACAGCGTGCCCAATTCCCAACTGCTCCAGGTGCGGCCGCTCGAGCAAATGCGGCAGTCGCAGCATCTGCCGCAGTCCCAGCCGACTGGGCCGCGCGCCGCGCCATGAAGCGCCGCCTCGCGCTCGGCCTGACGGCGCTGTTGGCGTTGGCGCCCACCGCGCCGTCGGCCGAGTATGGCGACGTGGTGCTGAACCGCTACTCCGACAGCCAGGGCATTCGGCCGGTCGTGTTCCCGCACTGGTTCCACCGCATCCGCTTTCGCTGCAAGGTCTGCCACCAGGAGTTGGGCTTCAAGATGCGCGCCGGCGCGAACGACGTGCGCATGGACGACATCGCCGACGGCAAGTTCTGCGGCATGTGCCACAACGACAAGATCGCCTGGGGCGCGGACCGCTGCGACCTGTGCCACTCGGGCAAGCCGGGACTGAAGAGCGGCATCGTCGGCGGGGCGCAGACCTCGGGGCCGGGGCGGTGGTGATGGTGCTTGGGGGTCTGTCTTCGCCGCGCCGCCGCGATCTGCTCGCGTTGGCGTTGCCGCTGGGCTCGTCGTTCATTGGCTGCGCCACCGACGGCGCACCCGAGCCGCGCGCCCCGGCCAGCGACGCACTGGTCACGCCGTGGCGCAGCGTGATCGGCGGCTTCCTCACGCCGCCCACACCCGGCGTGGGCCTGCCGCTGCGCCCGGGCAGCGGCATGTTCGTGCGCCTCGTCGCGCCGAGCGCGCTGGCGCTGCGCGGGGCAGATCTGCTGGTGGCCGACATGGCCGGCAACCGGCTCTGGCGCATCGACACGATGAGCCAGGCGATGACGGCGATTGCCGGCGCACCCGTGTCCCCCGGCACCGCGCTGCTGCTCGGGCCGGACTTGTCGGCCTGGGTGCTCGATGCGCCGGCGCGCCAGGTGCTGCGCTTCGGCCGCGACGGGCGCCTGCTGCAAACGTTTCGCGCGGCGCTCGGCGCGCTGCCGAGCGGTTTCGCGCTCGCCGACGGCGGCAATACGCTGCTGCAGGCCGACGGGGTAATGGGCCAATGGACCGAGCAGCGCTCGGTGGGTTCGCTCACGGTCGCGGTGCGGCCTGAGGGAAATGCCGGCCCGTTGCATGTGGATGCGCTCGCCGTCGGCGCGGGCGGCGTGTACGTGCTGGACCGGCTTGCCGGCACCGTGCTGCGCGTGCAGCGCGACGGGCGCGTCGTCGAGATGCTGGGCACGGGCGAATTGCAGCAGCCGCAGGCCATTGCCGTGGACCGCTGGGAGCGCGTTTACGTCGTCGAATCGACCTTGCGAACGCTGCGCGTGCTGCGCTCGGGTGCGCCGTCCAGCGTGCTCAGCGCGGAGCAGCTCGGCGTGCAGCAGATCGGCGGCATCGCGGTCGATGAGCGTCTTCTCGCGGTGTCGGACCGGCTCGCGGGAAAGGTGGCGATTCTCCAGCTCGGCGGGGGCGGGCTGTGATGCGGTCCGTGGCGCTCCTCGCACTCCTGCTCGCCGCCTGCGCCGGCCCGCAAGCGATTCGCGGCGAGCTGCACTACGGCATGGACGACGCGCCCGAAGGCAAACAACTGATGTGGCCGGCCGCGCCCGAGGTGCCGCGTTTCCTCTACACCGGCACGCTGACGGGTGAGCGCAACTTCCGCGGTGTGGCGGGCAGCACGAGCGCATGGCGTGAGTTCGGCCGCTGGATCGCCGGCATCGACGACAAAGCGCCGCAGCCGGTCGTGCTGCAACGCCCGGCCGCCGTGACCGGCGACGACAACGGGCGCCTGTTCGTCAGCGACACGAGTCGCCAGGCGGTGTTCGTGTTCGACGCCGCGGCCGGCGAACTGCTGGTGTGGGAACGCGCGCAGGGCCTCATCAACTTCGTCGCGCCAGTCGGCTTGGCGGTCGCGCCTGGTCGACTGTTCGTCGCGGATGCCGAACTGCGCGCCGTGTTCGTGCTCGATTCGCGCGGCGAGCCGCTCGCCAGCATCGGCCAGGGCGTGCTGCAGCGCCCCACCGGAGTCTGGCGCGCGATGCGCAGCGCGGTCTGCTGTTTGTTGCGGACACGATGGCGCACGACGTGAAAGTGTTCAACGACGCCGGCGTCTTGCAGCGCACGATCGGTGCGCGAGGCGATCGCGACGGCGAGTTCAACTACCCGACGCACCTGGCCTTCGCGAACGGCGAGCTCTACGTGACCGACACGCTGAACAGTCGTATCCAGGTCTTCGATGCGCGGGGCGAAGTGGTGAACCGCAAGTTCGGCGCACGCGGTCTGTATGTCGGCAACCTGGTGCGGCCCAAGGGCGTGGGCGTGGACAGCGAAGGCAACGTCTACGTGATCGAGTCCTATTTCGACAGCCTGCTCGTCTATTCGCCGCGCGGCGAGTTCCTGCTGCCCATCGGTGGCACCGGCACCGCCACCGGTCGCTTCTACCTGCCCTCGGGCGTGTGGGTCGACGCGAAGAACCGCGTGCACATCGCCGACATGTTCAACGGGCGCGTCGTGCTGTTCCAGTTTCTCGGGGGCGGTTGAGATGAAACTGCTGCGACATCAGGCGCGAGAGAGCTGCTCCGATTCGCTGACCGCTTTCGGCGCAAAGCTGACCTTCGCTGCGCGCCCCGTGCCAGCATGGTCCGGGGCAGGTGGCTTGGGGCACGTTCTCCGGCCCACGCTCGCGGGGCAGCAGATCGGGTGCACGAGCGCCGGCTCGTCATCGCCAGCCGCTGCCCCGAACCGTCCAGGACACCGCGAATGGGGCCTGCGCCCGTGCCCCAAACCACCTGCCCCGGGCACGACCGAGGTGGGCGAAGACGTGGTGCGCCACCACAGGTGCCAGCAGGGCGGTGGTGGTGCCCCCGGGCGCAGGCCCCATTCGCGGTGTCCTGGCTGTTCGTGCGCTTGGATGGTGATGACGCGGCTGTGCGTGGTGGGCCTCGGTGGTGCCCCGCGAGCGTGGGCCGGAGAACGGGGGCGCCGCCGCCGACCTGCGACCATGAACGCTGGCGCGCCGGCTGCAGGCCGAACGGCAGCAATGGGCCGAATGAAGCCCTCCAAGACGCGTAGGCGTTTCAGGCGTCACGAGTCGCACCAAGCGCGGTGGAGCCACTGAATGCAGCGCCGCACGATCCTTGCTGGCTTGTCCTCGCTCGCCGTGCTGGCCGCAATGCTGCTTGCCCCACCGGCCGACGCGCAGCGCATCAGCGACGTTCGCGGCACGCGCCACAACCTGTCCACCGGCAGCCCGGGCACGACGCGCGCCGCGCCCGGCGGCACGAGCGAAGTCTGCGTGTTCTGCCACACGCCGCACGGCGCGAGTTTGACGGACGACAGCGGCGCCGCGCTGCGTTCGCCGCTGTGGAACCGGCGCGTGCCGGCGGGTGCGACGTACACGCCCTATGCGTCCAACTCGATGGACGCGCAGGTCCTGATCGACGGCTTCAACGCCACGCCGGGCGGCAGCTCCAAGCTGTGCCTGTCGTGCCACGACGGCACGCTGGCGATCGGCAATGTCAATGTGCTGAACGGCAATCAGAATGTGACGATCCCGATGCAGGGCACGGGCCCGGGCGGCACGATGCCGGCGGGCGAGGGCACGACGAGCGGATTCACGCGTTTTCTCGGCACCGACCTGCGCAATGACCACCCGATTTCGGTGACCTTCTCCGCCGCACTCGCCGCGCGCGACGGCGAACTGCGCGCGGTCGATCCGCAACAGCGCTGGCCGGCCGGCACCGGCAGCGTGATCGGCGTGCGCGCACCGGGCTTCAAGCCGCTGCTGCCGCTCGAGCCCACCGGCGCCGCCGGCGTAGGCCAGGTGCAATGCGCGACGTGTCACGACCCGCACACCCGCGAACTCGACGCCGCCAAGGGCAACCAGAAATTTCTGCGCGCGCAGCGCTTTCAGGAAGCGGCGCCGAGCGCCAACCCGTCGGCCGCGAACGACATGATCTGCATCTCGTGCCACGACAAAAATGGCGCGGCCGGCAGTTGGGCCTATTCGGCGCACGCGCGGCCCGACACCGCCGGCCAGACCTACCTCGCCGCCGCAGCGACGCTGCGCGAATTCCCCGCCGGCCTGCCGGTGTGGAAAGCAGGCTGCCTGAACTGCCACGACACCCACACCGTGCAAGGCGCGCGCCGGCTCACGCGCGAAGGCACGGATGCGCCGCTGCCGCCGGGCAACCCGCTTGCCGCCAAACAAGGCGGCAACCCGGCGCAGGAAAAGACCTGCTACCAGTGCCACACGACGGCGGCCAGCGCGGCACTCGCGAGTGTGGCCACGGTGCCCAACATCGAGAGCGAATTCAACCTCGCGATCCGCATGCCGATCACGACGGCCGAGCAGGGCGGGGCGACGGAAGAAGTGCACGACCTCTCGGTCAATTTCAACGATCCCGGCCTGGACTGCACCTCGCCCAGCAACCGTTGCGGCGCCGACATGATGGAGCCGCGCGCGCTGCTCGCGCAGCGCCACGCCGAATGCAGCGACTGCCACAACCCGCACCGCGTCGTGAAGTTCCGCTCCTTCATCGGCGGGGTGGGTGGCATCGCCGGCGCACCGGACCCCGCCGGCACGCACCGCCACGACGAAGTTGCGGGTTACACCCACACCAACATCGCCTCGGGCGCGCTGCGCGGCGGCTGGGGCGTCGAGCCGCTTTACGGCTCGACCTCGTTTCAGGATCTGCCGGCGGGCTATACCGTCAAGCGCGGCGACCCGGGAACCAACATCGACACCTCGGTCGGCGCGAGTTACGTGACACGCGAATACCAGATCTGCCTGAAGTGCCACTCCGACTACGGCTACGCCGACAACAACGTCTACCCGCTGGGCAACCGGCCCACGCTCGGGCGCCTGGGCGGCACACCGGCGGGAACGAACAACCTGACGATGTACACGAACCAGGCCAAGGAGTTCCAGGCGCCTGCCGGCCACCAAGGCGACGTGACGGGGCTCAACTCGGGCGCGGGCAGCAACTATGCGACCAACAACCGGCGCGGCTGGCACCCGGTGATCGCCGCCACCGGCCGCACGATCGCCAACGCCGCGGCACTTGCGCAGCCCTTGGAGCAACGCGATCGGCACGCAGACGATGTACTGCAGCGACTGCCACGGCAGCAACACGGCGGATGCGACCGTGATCCCGCCCGGTGGCGAAAACGGCACGCCTTGGGGGCCGCATGGCTCCTCCAACAACTTCCTGTTGAAGGGGCTGTGGAACACAAACGTCGGCGCGAACAACCGTGGCGACAACGGGCCGAATGCGAACGGCCTTTGCTTCAAGTGCCACAACCCGAACACCTACGCCAACCGCAACGGCACCGGCACCACGGGTTTCTTCAACGCCGACCGCGGCAACCTGCACGCGGTGCACACCGACCGCGTCGGCAGCATTCGCTGCAACTGGTGCCACGTTGCGGTGCCGCACGGCTGGAAGAACAAGGCGCTGCTCGTCAACCTGAACGACGTCGGCCCTGAGGCCGGCCAACCGGGCAATGCGGAATGGCGCATGAACGCCGGCAACCAGGCGTACAACCAGGAGCCGTATTACCTGAACGCGAAGCTGAAGGTGCGCACCTTCGCGACGAGCGGCAACTGGGCCGAGGGCAACTGCGGCTCGAACAATTCGGCGCTGACCTTCGGTACCAATGCCAACAACACGCAGAACGGGCGCGACTGGATGCGTGCCGTCTGTGAGACGCCGCCTTGACGCCGGCGTTCGAGCCACGATAACGCCACCGCGACGCCGCGATGAACCCGCAACGCCTCACCGCCCACTTTGGTTCGCTGCGCACGACGCTCGCGCTGTTCGTGCTGCTCGCACTCGTCGTGGTCGCGCGACCGGCGTTCGCTCCGCTCGCCATCGCGCTGGGCCTGCTCGCGCTCAACCTGGTCGCGGCGCTGGTCGTGCACCCGCTGCTGCGGCGCCAGTTGCCGCTGCTCGTGTTTCATCTCGCGCTGCTCGCGCTGCTCGTGCTCGTGGGCGCGGGGCGGCTCGCGGCGCTCGACGGCCGCTTCGAGTTGACGCAAGACGTGCCCTTCGACGGCCACCTGCTCGACAAGGACGCCGGCCCGCTCTACGACGAATCGCTGCAAAGGTTGTCGTTCGCGCAACACGGCTTCGAGATCGATTACGCACCGGGCCGGCAACGCGGCGCGACGCGCAACCGGGTGAGCTGGCGCGCGACGGACGGCAAAACGCACAGCGCGACGATCGGCGACCACCGGCCGCTGACGATCGACTCGCACCGTTTCTACACAACGCCGAACAAGGGCTTCGCGCCCATGCTGCACTGGCTGCCCGAACGCGGCGAGGCGCTGCTCGGCGCGGTGCACCTGCCGAGTTATCCGGCGCACGAATTGCGCCAGTCGCGCGAATGGGCCTTGCCCGATGGCCGCGAGGTCTGGGTCATGCTGCACTTCGATGAGACCTTGATCGACCCGCGCAGCGTGAGCGCGTTCCGCTTGCCCGACGCGCACCGGCTGATCGTGCGCATTGGCACACAGCGCTTCGAACTCGCACCGGGCGAGCGTATCGGGATCGACGGCGGCACCCTGGTCTACGAAGGCTTGCGCACCTGGATGGGCTACCGCGTCTCGTACGACCCGACGCTGCCTTGGCTGCTCGCGGCGTCGCTGCTTGCCGCGTTTGCGCTCGCATGGCACTACACGCAGAAGTTCTTCGGCACACCTGCGGCGGCGCCGCGGCCTCTGACCAGAACCGGGAGTCGTGAATGGCTGAGACTGCGCTGCTGCACGCCGCGCTCGCGCTGTACGGCGCGGCGCTGGCGCTGGCGTTGTACCGGCTTGCCGGCGCGGCTGGGCGCAGCTTGCTGCAACCCAACCAGGTGATGGCCGCCGCCATCGCGCTGCACACGCTCTCGCTCGCGCTGCGCTGGCGCACTCTCGGCCATGGCCCGTTCACGACGATGCACGAGAGCCTGAGCAGCAACCTGTGGAGCCTGGCGTTCGTCTTTGCGCTCGCCGCCTGGGGCCTGCGTGAAGTACGCAGTGCGCTCTGGGCAGCGGCGCCGGTGCTCGCGGTGCTGGCGCTGTGGCTGTGGCTGGCCGATGCGCGGCCCGGGCATTTCCCTGCGACCTACGCGACGCCGCTGCTTTACCTGCACACGTTGGTGGGCAAACTGTTTCTGGGCTTGCTGCTGGTGGCGGTGGCACTTGGCGCCGTGCCGTGGCTGCGGCGCAGTGCCTGGGGCGCGGCGCGCAGCGCGCACTGGCCCGATGCGCAGCGCTTCGACGAACTCGCGTATCGCTTCGCCGGATTTGCGTTCGTGTTCGAAACGCTGATGCTGATCGTCGGTGCGGTCTGGGCGCAAGACGCCTGGGGCCGCTACTGGGCCTGGGACCCTCTCGAATCGTGGGCCTTCCTGACCTGGCTCGCGCTCGCTGCCGCCTTGCACGCGCGCGCCACGATGCGGCCCGCGCCGGCGCGGTTCGGCCTGTGGCTCGCGGGCGTGTTCGTGGTCGGGTTTCTCACCTTCTTCGGCGTGCCGTTCCTTTCGACCGCGCCGCACAAGGGGGCGGTGTGACTCCGCGCCGCGACTGGCGGCGCGCCGGCGCGGGCATCACGCTGCTCGCCGTGTTGCTCGGCGGCTTTGTGTTCACGGCGCGCGATACGGCACCCGAAGCGACCGTCGTGTGGGACTTGTCAAGAGCAGCGGGTGCATCGGCACCGTCGGCCACATCGTCAGCGCCATCCGACACCGCCCCCGCGCCCGACGAGGCCCGGCGCCGCTTCGATCAGGCCGTGATCATGCTGCACGCCAAACAATACGAACACGCGGCGGTCGCGCTGCACCGCGTGCTTGCGCTCGCGCCGCAACTTCCCGAGGCGCATGTCAACATGGGGTTTGCCCTTCTCGGCTTGAAGCGCGTGCCGGAAGCGCAAGGCTTCTTCGATGCCGCCACGGTGCTCAAGCCAGACCAGGCGAACGCCTACTACGGCCTCGCACTCAGCTACGAGGCGCAGGGCGACTTGGGCCTGGCCACCGGCGCGATGCGCAGTTACCTGCACTTGGCGCGCGACGAGCGTCCCGAACACCTGCGCCGCGCGCGCGCCGCGCTGTGGGAATGGGAACAGGCGCGGGGCAGCACCGCGCCGAAGCGATGAGCCGTCTGAGCAACGCAACGCGCGCCCTGCGCGAAGGCCGCCAAGTGATCGGCGCAAGGCGCCTACTTGCCCACCTCGATCTCCGCCTCCTTGATCGGTGCGGTCGTCGCGGTGAAGTTGTCCCAGCGCACCTTGACGACGGTGGCGCCGGTGCGAACCTGCGCATAGAACTGGGTCTTGCTCACCGGCTCGTCGGTCGACGAATGGCTGACCCGCCACTCGGTGGCGTTGTCGGACACCACAGGCGTGCCCAGGATCGTCAGCGTTCCGGCGGTCGCATCCGCGGCGCTCACGGGGCCTTGCAGGAAGGCGCGCGTCGGGTTGCCCACGCCGACGACGATGCGCGTCGCGATCAGGTTGCCGTCGCGGTCGTGCAGGGCGCGCACCTCCACCTTGGTGGCCGACAGCGGCCCGTTGTCGATGCGCGTGAAGGCGTTGATCGCCACCGTTTTGCCCAGCACCGTCAGAGCGCTCGACGTGATGTTGGAAGCGACCGCCTCGATCTTGATGTTGCTGCGGAACGATATCTTCGCCGCGGCGATTGCGCCGTTCGCATCCAGCGGGCCTTCCGCCTCGAGCTTGACGCCCACCGCAAAGTCGCCGCTGGTGCCGCCCTCAAACAAGGTCGATGCGCCCGTGACCACCGCCTGACCGTTGATGACAAAGCTGGCGAGCGTGCCGCTCATGACGATTCCCTCGACCTCGACTTTCTGCCCTGTCGTGCCGATCCGGTCTTCGAGTCGAATCAGGCTCGCCGTTACGCTGCCCGCGCTCGGCGCGGCACCCGCCTTGACCTCGACGATGGACCCGTTGCCCATGCCTGCGGGCAGTTGCCCGGCGGTGAAGTTGACCGTGATGAACGCCGCCGCGCCGGGCGCCGGCGCCAGGCCGAAGGAACTCGCGCCGAGGGTGACGACGAAGCCCTTGCTCTCGAATTCACCGCTGGTCTTGCGCGCCACGCGCGTCGCGCGCACCGCCCCCTGGTCGTCGCGAAAGCCGTGCACTTCCACGTGCTGGCCGACCTGGAAATTCGCCTGCGCGAACAGCTTCTGCGTGTTGTCGTCGTTCAGGCGCGTCAGGTTGTCTTCAATGCGCACCGTCTGGCCCATCACCGTCAGCGTATTCGGTCCCAACGTCTGAATCGTTCCTTCCAGGAGATCCCAGGCGTCGACCTGCACCGCCGTGCCTGTGCGCGTGTTGTCGTCGCTGCTGCCCCGCACCGTCACGACCATGCCTTCCCTGAGGAACGAGTCGTCGGCGACCGGGTTGTCGTCGACCTTGATCGTCGCGCCGCTCGTGCTGTACTCGGTGCCGTTGACGAAAATGCTGCCCTTTGCGGTAATGACACCTTGGCTGACGGACAGCGTCGCGCCTCCGGTGCCTCCGGTGTCGGGGCCGCCACCGCCGCCGCCGCAAGCTGTGAGCAGCAGCGCCAGCATGACGGTGACAATGGAGCGTCCACGAATCTTCATGGGTTTCCTTCGATGTTGAACATTCGCGCTGGCTGCGGCGCGCAGGCCGCGCCCCAGCGCACGCGGCACCTTAACAAGCACGGCGATGCCCGCGTTTGACGGCGATCAGGCGCGCAACGCGCCGACCGGGGAGCCTTCTGTCGTCGCCCCGGGTCGCGTGGCGCCCGCCCCCCCAGGGCCGCGCAGGGGCTCCTTCGTGGCCCATGGCGAGCCAGCGCCTTCGGGCGACCCGGCGACGCTGGCTCAGCCCAGCGGTTTTCGCCTGCTGCGCTACTTCACGCTCGCGACGCTGGTCGCTTTTGCCGCGGTGGCGCTGGCGCTGTTTTTCCTGCAGCGTCAGGAGGAGGAATTCTTCGAGCAGGTGCAGCGCGAGCAGGCGGCGTTCCTGGCCGACGCGCAGGCGCTGCTGGCGCGCCAGCACGAAGAAGCCGCGCGCGGCAGCCTGCTCGACGTGAACGAAGCGAGCCACGTCAACCTGACGCGCCTGGTCGCGAACATGCTGTGGCAGACCGACATCGCGCCCTTCGTCGCGGCGGCGCAGCGCCTGTCGATCGAGGCGTGCCGCGCGCTGCCGACCGACAGCTGGGTGTCGGCGGCGACGGCGCACCCGGTCACGCCTCCGGCGCCGTCGCCGCGCCGCGACTGCTTCGCCAAGCTCGGGCGCGACATCGTGGCCTTGCCGGGGTTCCAGGCGCTCGACGCCAAGGCCTACGCGGCGATGCGCGCGAGCACGGTGTTCAAGATCAAGGTGTTCGACCTGCGCGGCATCACGGTGTATTCGTCGGAGCGCGCCCAGATCGGCGAAGACGCATTCGACAACCAGGGCTGGCGCTCGGCCGCCGCCGGCCGGCCGGCGAGCGAACTGACGCACCGCGACAAGTTCAGCGCCTTCGAACGCGTGGTGGAGAACCGCGATCTGATCTCGACCTATGTACCGCTGCGCGCGGCCGGCCGCGACGAGGTTGTCGGCGTGTTCGAGATCTACGCCGACGTAACCCCCTTTCTCGGCCAGATCAAGGCAGCGTCGAAGAAGTTCGCCGAGATCACGGCCGCCAACGACGCCCGCGTCGCCGAGGCGGCACGCTCGAACCGGAGTCAGGTGCAGCTCAGTTCGCAGCGCTTTCTGGCAATCGTCGGCGGGCTGCTCGTGCTGCTCTACGCGACATCGCTGCTGATCGTTCACTACGGCCAGCGCATCATCGACGCGCAAAGCCTGGCGCAGGCGCAATCGGCGCGGCGCGAGCGGCTCTGGCACCGCGAAAAAATGGCGGCGCTGGCGACGATGGCGGCCAATGTGTCGCACGAGGTCGGCAACCCGCTCGCGGTGATTTCGGGTGTGGCCGAAGAACTGGTCGAAGCGCACGGCAGCGCGGCCGAGACCGGCAGGCGCATCCTGGAGCAGACCGCGCGCATCGCCTGCATGACGCGCCAGATCGCCGACTTCGCAGCGGCGCGCAGCGAGGCCGCCGAGCTTGTCGACGTGAATGCGATGGTCAAGGCGATGTGCGGCTTTCTGGCCTTCGACAGGCGCTTCCACGCGACGCCGATCGAGTTTCACGCCGGCCCGGGGCTGCCGGCATGCGAGGTGGTTCCCGACCATCTGAATGAAGCGCTGATGGAGCTGCTGCAGGCCTGCGTGCAAGCCGACCCCTCGGTCGCGCCCTGCGCCAAGATTCGCGTCGAGACTTCGGCCTGCGGCTCGGGGGTGTCGATCGATGTGAGCGCCGAGCCCACCGAGCCTGCGCAATCTGCCCAATCTGCGCAAGCCGCCGATGGCGCCGTGGCTCGATTCGCCGCGCCGCTGTTTGCGCAACCACGCATCGAGCCGGTACGGCACCTGGTGCAGCAGATGGGTGGGCAATTGACGCTGCTGCCCAGCGCCGCGCGCATCGTGCTGCCCGCGGCGCGCGACGCAGCGGCGGGGAGCTGATTCGCCACGTGGCCCGCACGGTCCAGCTGGGCGCAGCGCGGCGCTCATGTCGCGCCTCTGGCCTGCGAATTGCAGACCGCTGCACATGGCGATCCACTTGCTCGACGCGCTTCCCGAATCCGGGAATCGGTTCTCGCCCACCCGCCGGCCATCGAGGCGCGCATGATCGTCTTCTGGATCGTTGTCGCGCTGTTCCTGCTCGGCGCGCTGTTGTTGACGCTGCCGCCGCTGCTGCGTGAAGGGCGCACCGGCGCGCCTGCGTTCGCGGTGTTCGTCGGATCCGTGATCGCGTTGGGCAGCGTGTCGACCTACGTCGCTCTCGGCCGCCCCGGCGCGGCGGCGCCGTACGCCGAGCAAGCAGCGCAGTCAGCGCAAGGCGCGCAGTCAGCGAACGCCGGCAACGCCGATGCGCGGCGCGGCGTCACGCCCGAGCAGATCGAAAAGATGGTCGCTTCGCTCGCCGCGCGGCTCGAAGCCGAACCGAACGACGCCGCCGGCTGGCAGCGACTGGCCCGCTCGTACACCGTGCTCGGCCGCTACCGCGACGCTGCGGTCGCGATGCGCCGCGCGAGCCAGTTGACACCCGGCGATCCGAACCTGCTCGCCGAGCTGGCCGACCTGCTGGGCATGACCCAGGGCAAACGCCTGACCGGCGAACCGGCGCGTCTGGTGCAACAGGCGCTCGACCTCGACCCGCGCCACGCCAAGGCGCTCGCGCTGGCCGGCAGCGTGGCCTTTGAGGCGCGTGACTACGCCGCCGCGCGCGGCTACTGGGAGCGCCTGCTCGGCGTCTTGCCGCCCGATTCGCCGATGCAGCGTTCGGTTCGCGCCAACGTCGCCGAAGCCGCGTCGCTCGAACGCGGCGTGACACCGCTGGCCGCCGCGCCGGTGCAGGCGCCTGCTGCCGCGCGTTCCAGCGTCCTCGGCGGCGGCGCACCGCGCTGAGAACCCGCGCCGCGCTTCGGCGTCACTGCGCCGGCTTGGAGCCGATATAGGCCTTGGCGTCGGCGTGGCCCTGCGCGGCGGCGCGGCCGATCCACTTGCGCGCCTCGTCGACGTCTTGCACCACGCCGCTGCCGGTGAGAAACAGGATGCCCAGGCTGTACTGCGCGTCGGCGTGACCCTGGCGCGCGGCCTCGAAATACCACTGCGCGGCCAGGCGCTGCGGGTCGGCGTCGGGCGGCAGCGCAGCCAGGCCGTAGGCATACATGTTGCCTAGGTGGAACTGGGCTTCGGCCAGGCCCTGCCGCGCCGCGCGTTCGAACCACTGCAAGGCCAGGGCGTCGCTTTCGCGCACGCCGTGGCCGTGGTAGTACAGCAGCGCCAGACGCGACTGGGCGAGCGGGTTGCCGGCGCGCGCCAGGGGTTCGAGCAGGCGCACGGCGGTGGGGTAGTCCTTGCGGTTGACGGCGGCCGCCGCGTCTTGCAGCGCGTCGGCCGCCACGAGCGTTGTCACGATCGACAGGCCGATGCTGATGATCAGGTTTCGGAATATTGTCATGCAGGGTCTCCGCGGCGGTCCGGACGGGGATGCAATCGGCATACCCGGCCGAACCGAAGCCGCCGGCCCCACGCCGGCGCGCGCGACGCGCCAAGCCGCCGATGACGCGCAGCCGCTGGCGCTGCGCGACTCGCTGCGCGGCAAGGGCGCGCTCGCCACCTTTCTGTTGTTCGCCTATCTGGTCGGATCGGCCTGGTACCTGGACAGCGAGCGCGGCAAGATCCTCGAAGCCGTTGCCGCGCTGGACCTGCTGGCGCGGCACGAGCGCGCGGTGGCGCTGACCGAGGCGAGCGTGAACCGCACGCTGGCCGAAGTCGACGTCGGGAGTTTCCGCGCCTCGGCGCCGGACCCGGCGCGCCCGGCGGACGGGGCGCCGGCATTGGCGTCAAGCGTGCACTGGTTCGACGCGCTCGACGAGTTCGACCCCGGTTACGCCCGCTTGCAACGGGCCCTGGTGCGCGCCTCGCAGGGGCTGGCGGAAAAACCGCTGCAAGACGACTGGATCGCGCTGCGCGAGACGCTGGTTCGCACCGCCGACGAGCTGGAAATCCGGCGCGCCACGCTCACCGAACAGCGCGAGGCGATGACGCTCGTCTACCAGCGCCGCTACGACGCGGTGACGCTCGACCTGCTGTTGCTCGCCGGCGTGGGGCTGGTGCTGTTCGGTTCGGCCGCGGCCTGGTTCTTCGCGCGCCTGGCCGGCGACATCGCCCGCCTCGAAGCGCATGCGCGGAGAATCGTGCGCGGCACGCGTGGCGTTGCGCTCGAGGTGCGCCGCGCTGACGAGCTTGGCCACCTGATGCGCGCCGTGAACCGCATGGCGATCGACCTGGATGAGCGCGAAAAGCAGATCGAGCTCGACAACGAGCGCCGCGCCTACCGCGACAAGATGGCGAGCGTGGGCGCGCTCGCCGCCGGCATCGCGCACGAAGTCAACAACCCGCTGGCGGCGATCGCCGGCGCGGCGCAGGCGTTGCGCGGCGCGGCCGAGCCGATGACGCCGCGGCAGCTCGACGCGCCCACCGCGCTGATCCTGGCGCAGGCTGAACGCGCCGCGCGCGCGGCGCGCCAGTTGGCCGAGGCCGCCGCGCCCGAAGCTGCCGAGCCCGATTGGATCGACCTGAACGCCTTGCTGCGCCGCATGATCCATCTCATCGGATACGACCGGCGCTACCGCCAGTTGCGCATCGAAACCTCGCTCGACCTGGGTTTACCCGCAGTTCGCACCGCGGGCGATGCGCTTCGCCAGGTGCTGATGCAGATCGTCTCGGTCGCTTGCGACGCGCTCGTGGCGGCTGGCCAGTCCGGCGCGACGCTGCGCCTGGCCACCGGCAGGAATGGGTCGGAGCCGACGCTGCAGCTGACCTTGCCGCCGGTGCTCGACGTGAACCGCCACGAGTTGCAGCGAACCTTGGCGATCTGCCGTGCGATGATCGAAGCGCAGGGTGGCCGGATTGCTCTACATCAAGACGACGCAGCCCTGCTTCGCATTCAATTGAGTCTGCCCGAATGTGCGGGCGGCGATTCGGGGTAGCCGATGTCAGATCTGAACGTTCTGGTCGTCGACGACGAACCGGCGGTTCGCCAGGTGCTGGCCGCCGCGATCGCCAAGGCCGGCTACGGCGTGGATTCAGCGGCGTCGGCGGCGCAGGCCCTGGCCAAACTCGAGAGCGCGTCGTTCGACGTCGTGCTCAGCGACGTGTTCATGCCGGTGATGGACGGCATCGAGCTGCTCAAGCAGGCGCGCGCGCGCGGCCACGCCGCGACCTTCATCATGGTCACCGCGTTCGCGTCGGTCGATTCGGCGATCGACGCCATCAAGGCCGGCGCCTGGGACTACATCACCAAGCCGGTGCGCAACGAAGAAATCCTGCATCGCCTGCAGCAGATCGATTCGATGCGCGGCCTGCGCGAAGAAAACCGCGCGCTGCGCAGCCTGGTGCTGGGCGGGGGCGACAAGGCCTTCGCCTTCAATTCGCCCGCGATGCAGGCGGTGGAGCGGCTGGTGAGCCGCGTCGCGCCGACCGACAGCACGGTGCTCATCACCGGCGAAAGCGGCACCGGCAAGGGCGTCACGGCGCGCCGGCTGCACGAGTTGTCGGCGCGGCGCGACGGGCCGTTCGTCAGCGTGAACTGCGCGGCGATACCTGAGAACCTGCTCGAGAGCGAGCTGTTCGGCCACACCAAGGGCGCCTTCACGAGCGCCGACCGGTCGCGCAAGGGCCTGTTCATGCAGGCCGATCATGGCAGTATCTTCCTCGACGAAATCGGCGAGCTGCCGCTGTCGATGCAGACCAAGCTGCTGCACGTGATCGAGGCCAAGGAAGTGCGCGCGCTCGGCTCGGAGCAGGTGCGCAAGGTCGACGTGCGCATCATCGCCGCGACCAACCGCGACCTGCCCGCCGCGGTGGCGCAGGGGCGCTTTCGCGAAGACCTGTTCTTCCGACTGTCGGCGTTCCAGATTCAGATGCCGCCGCTGCGCGAGCGCCGCGCCGACATTCCCGGGCTGCTGCGCCACCTGATCGCGCAGCGCATCCTGCCTTCGGGCAGCACGGCCCAGCTCACGCTGGATCCGGAAGCGGAAGACCTGCTGTGCAACTTTTCCTGGCCGGGCAACGTGCGCCAGCTCGAGAATGTGTTGCACCGCGCCGCGATCCTGGCCGACGGCGGCTGCATTCGCGTCGCCGACCTGCCGCCCGAGGTGACGCGCAGCGCCGGCGGCGCGGCCGAGGAGCAGGCCGCGGTCGGCGTGGAGGGCAGCCTGCGCGAGCGCGTGCGGCGCTTCGAGCTGTCGCTGATCCGCCGCGCGATCGACGAGGCCGACGGCGACCGGCGCTTGGCCGCGCAGCGCCTGGGCATCGGCCTGTCGAGCCTGTACCGCAAGCTCGAAGAAGCTTCCGACGACGCCTTGGTCTGATGGCAGCAGACTTGCCGCGCGCGGGCCGTCCGCCGCGTGCGGCGGATGCAGGGGCGCCACACGCCACGTACATGCCCTCTGGCATGGAAATCGCACACCTTCGGCCTGGGTTCACGCTCGGGCGGAGGGACGAGGCGATGGTTGCAGCGTGGCGCCGCGGCGCGTTGAGGATGGCGATGCTGGTGTCGATGCTGCTGTTCGGCGCCGCGGCCGGCGCGGCGCCGGCCGACGACCACGAGCGCGGCCTGCAGGCCTACCGGCGCGGTGACGTGGTCACGGCGATGGCGGCGCTGCGCGGCCCGGCGCAGGCCGGCCACGCGCCGTCGCAGTCGCTGCTGGCGTTCATTCTGGACCGCGCCGACTACCGCGACGAGGCCGCCCGGCTGTACCGCGACGCCGCCGCGCAAGACGACGCCGAAGGCCACGCCGGTCTGGCCAGCCTGTACCTCACCGGCCGCGGCGTTGCCAAAGATGAGAAGCTGGCGCTGCGGCATTTCTCAAAAGCGGCGGAGCTGGGGCACGCCGCGTCGGTCGATATGCTGGCCGACGCCTACCTGAAGAAGCAATTCGGGCTCGATGCCGACGGCCCGGACGCCGCCGGCGCAGTGAGCGCCTGGCGCCGCGCCGCGGCGCAGGGCCATCTCGCCTCGGCCCAGGCGCTGGCTTTGGCCTACCGAGTCGGCCGCCACGGCGTGGCCGTTGACGCGGTGCAGGCCGCATCCTGGCAGGCACGCGCCGACGAGCTGCGCAAGCAGCAGCAGGCGGCGGCGCCTGCGGCGAGGGTGCCAAATGAGGGGCGGCGCGCGAGCCCGCCTGGATCGATGGGTCGGCCGTGCCGGGCTTTGTGCCTCGCTCTGGGCGGGCCCGCCGCCTCGCTTGCCGGAGACGCCCTCGCCGGGGCTGACCTCTACCGGCGCCACTGCGCCTCCTGCCACGGCGCGGACGGCCGGCCGGTGCTGCCGGCGGCGCCGGATTTGTCGCGCCCCACCGCCTTGCTCAAGCCTGACCTGGCGCTGCTCGGCACGATCCGCGGCGGGCGCGGTGCGATGCCGGCGTACGCCGGGCAATTGCGCGACCGCGAAATCCTCGACATCGTGACCCACCTGAGAACGCTGCGATGAAAGCGCCGCGGCACACGCGTCTCGGGTTCCAATTCGCCCTGGGGATCAGCCTGGGCATCGCGCTCGGCCCGGCGGCGCCGGCCCACGCGCAGCGCATCAAGGACGTGTTCGAAGTCGGCCCATCGGTCTACGTGCGCGCGCTGACCGTCGAACCCGCGCGCGGCGCGCTGTGGGTGGGCACGTCGGCGGGGGTGCACGAAGTCGACCTGGGCAACGCCAAGGTCCGCAACACCTTCACGCGCAAGGAGGGCCTGGCCAACGAATACGTGTTCGCGGTGGGCATCGACCGCGACGGCCACAAGTGGTTCGGCACCAACGCCGGCGGCGCGTCGCGCTACAAGGACGGCCGCTGGAAGACCTTCTTTCCGATGCACGGCCTGGCCGACTACTGGATCTATTCGTTCGCGCAGCAGCGCAACGGCGACTTCTGGATCGGCACCTGGGCCGGCGTGAACAAGCTCGATGCGAAGAGCGGCAAGTTCAGCACCTACGTCAAGGAGCTGGTCAACGAGTGGGTCTACGGCATCGCGGTGGACGCGCTCGACCGCGTCTGGTTCGGCACCGAAGGGGGGGTGTCGATGTTCGACGGCAAGCAGTGGCGAGCGTGGACGCACGCCGACGGCCTGGGCGCGCCGAACAACGACAAGCTGCCGTTCTCCGCGAACACGGGGCTGGGCACACGCACCCGGCACGACTTGTCGGTGGGCGCCGAAGGCCCGGCGACCTACAACCCGAACTACGTGTTTTCGATCCTCGCCGCGGCCGACGGCAGCATCTGGGCCGGCACCTGGGGCGCGGGCGCGTCGCGCTGGGACGGCAAGGCCTGGACCAACTTCACCGCGCAGGACGGGCTGGCCGGCAACATCGTCTACAGCATCGCGCAGGGGCGCGACGGTGCGCTCTGGTTCGGCACCAACCAGGGCGTGTCGCGCTGGGACGGCAAGGCGTTCAAGAACCTGGGCGTCGCCGACGGTCTGCTCGAACGCAATGTTTACGCGCTGGCGGTCGCGCCGGGTGGGGATGTGTGGGCCGGCACGAAGCGCGGCGTCGCACGCATCGTGAATTGATCGTCAGGAAGCGGGAGCAAACATGGCCATCAACTTCACCGCCGTCGGCCTGGGCGCGATCGCGCTGGGCGCCGCGCTCGCCGGCGCGTACCAGCTCGGCCGTGGCAGCTCGGCGAACTCGGCATCCAGCGTCGGCTTGCAGACCGCGCAGGCACCTGCGGCACAGACCCCCGCCGCGGCAGCGCCGCCGATCCCCGGCCACCCGGCGATTCCACCGCCGCAGCGCGAAGGCAAGGTCGGCTCCGACCCGGCGCAGAAGTTCACGCACTTTCGCGTCGGCAACAAGAACGTGAAGCGCATCTTTGCCGACGGCGACACGGTGTGGGTCGGCACCTCGGGCGGCGTGGTGCGCTACGACACGCGCAGCGACGACTACAAGCTGTTCGACGTGAAGAGCGGGCTGCTCTCCAACGGCGTGTTCTACGTGGGCAAGCTCGACGGGCGCGTCGTGCTCGGCACCTACGGCGGGGGCATGTCGCTGCTCGACGCCAAGACCGAAAAATGGGACACCTACAACATCCCCGAAGGCCTGGGCGACGCCTTCGTCTACGACGTGCTCAAGACCCGCAACGGCGATGTCTGGATCGCCACCTGGTCGGGCGTGAACCGGGTGCGCGGCGGCAACCTGAAAGACCGCTCCCAGTGGGAACTGCACACGGTACAGAGCACGCAGGGCGGCCTGCCCAACGACTGGGTTTACGGCCTGGCCGAAGGCAAGGACGGCGAGGTCTGGCTCGGCACCGAAGGGGGCCTCGCGCGCCTCAAGGACGGCCGTTGGGAAAACTGGAACCACGCCAAGGGGCTGGGCGCGCCGTACGAGCGCGTGAAGAACGCGATCGACTTCAAGAACGACCCGGCCAAGGTGTCGGAGCACCACGCCAAGCAGAAAGAAGAGATGGGCCTCAGCAAGGTCGAGGTCGCTTACAACCCGAACTACATCGTCTCGCTCGCGGTCGACCGCGACGGCGTGGTCTGGGCCGGCACCTGGGGCGGTGGGCTGTCGCGCTTCGACGGCCAGAAGTGGACCCAGTACACGGTGGCCGAAGGACTGCCCGGCAACCATGTGTTCATGCTGCACGTCGACCCGAAAGGCGTGCTCTGGATCGGCACCAACAATGGCCTGGCGAAGTTTCGCGAGGGCGGCGGCTTCCAGGTGCTGACGACGCACGACGGCCTGTTCAACAACGCGGTTTTCTCGATGGCGACGGCACGCGACGGCACGCTGTGGGTCGGCAGCTTCGGCGGCGTGGCACGCATCAAGCCGTCTTGAGCGGCAGCGGCTTGCACGATGGACTGGCCGATCAAGCCCTCGCTGTCGCACGGCCTGGAGCCCGAGCACGCCGCTCACCTGCTCGAGCGGCTGCTGGCAATCGCGGATGACGCGGTGATCGTCGCCGACGCGCAGCAGCGCATCGTGCTCTTCAACGAAGGCGCCGAGCGCTGCTTCGGCTACCGCGCCGCAGAAGTGCTGGGCCAGCCGCTGGACCTGCTGATTCCGCCGGCGCACCGCGAACGCCACGCCGGCCACATGCAGGCGTTTTCCACATCGCCGCTCGCGGCGCGGCGCATGGGCGAGCGGCAGCGACCTGCAGGGCCTGCGCGCCGACGCGCACGCTGTTCGACGCGGAAGCATCGATCTCGCACGTCGAACTCGACGGCCGCACCTATTTCACCGCGATCCTGCGCGACGTGAGCGAAGCGCGCCGCGCCGAGCGCGCACTCGCGGCGAGCGAAGCGCGCTTTCGTGGCCTGGCGACGGCCGCGCCGGTGGGCATCTTCCAGACCGATGCGGCAGGAGCCTGCACCTATGTGAATCAGCGCTGGTGCGAAATCGCCGGCATGTCCGCCGATGAAGCCGCCGGCCAGGGCTGGCTGCGCGCGCTGCACCCGGCGGACCGCGCTGCCGTCTGCGACGCCTGGCGCGACGCGGTGGCGGCGCGGCGCGGCTTCCAGATGCGCTACCGTTTCCTGCGCCCGGACGGCAGCGAAAGCTGGGTGATGGGCAACGCGGTCGCGAGCCACGGCGACAGCCACGCGCACGCCGATGCCCAGGCCCATGCCGACGCCGGCTACATCGGCACCGTGACCGACATCACCGAGACCCACCACCAGGCGCTCGCGCTGGAACGCGCGAAGTCGGAAGCCGAGGCTGCGGCGCGTGCGAAGAGCCTGTTCCTGGCCAACATGAGCCACGAAATCCGCACGCCGCTGAACGCCGTGATCGGCATGACGACGCTGCTGCTCGATACGCCGATGTCGCCCGAGCAGCGCGACTTCGCGCGCACGATCCGCGGCAGCGGCGAGTCGCTGCTGGAGATCATCAACGACATCCTGGATTACTCGAAGGCCGACGTCGGCAAGATCGAAATCGAGCACCGCCCGTTCGACCTGCGCGCCGTCGTCGAGGAGTCTCTCGACCTGCTGAGCCCGCGTGCGCTGGAAAAAGGCCTGAACCTGGCGTGCATGATCGAAGACGGCACGCCCGAGGCGCTGATCGGCGACCCGACGCGCGTGCGCCAGATCCTCGTGAACCTGCTGTCCAACGCGGTCAAGTTCACGCACCAGGGCGAGGTCTTCGTCAGCGTCGACAGCGAGCGCATCGACGCGACGCACGAGCGTGTGCACTTCGCGGTGCGCGACTCGGGCATCGGCATCGCCGCCGAACATCTGCCGCGGCTGTTCCAGTCGTTCACGCAGGTCGACGCGTCGACGACGCGCCGTTTCGGCGGCACGGGCCTGGGCCTGGCCATCAGCCGGCGCCTGGCCGAGCTGATGGGCGGCGACGTGAGCGCCGAGAGCGAGCCCGGCCGCGGCTCGGTGTTCCACGCCAGCTTGCTCGTCGAGCGCGCGGGCAGCGTTGCGCAGGCCGAGTTCCTGCAGCGCGACGCACCGGCGCTGCGGGGAAAACGCATCCTGATCGTCGACGACAACCTGACGAACCGGCGCATCCTGACGCAGCTCGCGCTGCGCTGGGGCATGCTGCCCGCCACGCTGCCGTCGGCGCTGGAAGCGCTGGACCGGGTACGCCACGGCGAGGCCTTCGACATCGCCGTGCTCGACCTGAGCATGCCCGATGTCGACGGCCTCGAGCTCGCGGCCGAAATCCGGCGCAAGCGCGGCCCGGCCGAGTTGCCGATCGTGCTGCTCACCTCGCTCGGCCAGCGCCACACCGATGCGCAAGCGGGCCTGAGCGCCTGCCTGAACAAGCCGATCAAGGCCGGTGTGCTGTTCTCCACGCTCGTCGCCGCCCTCAACGGCAGCGCCGGCCTGGCCGCCGCGCCCGCGCCCGCCGCCGCGCTGCCACCGCCTCCGCGCACCGCGCCGCTGCGCATCTTGGTCGCCGAAGACAATCCGACCAACCAGCGCGTGATGCTGCGTCTGCTGCAACATCTGGGACACGCCCCCGACATCGCCGCCGACGGCCGCGAAGCCGTGGCCGCCGCGCGGCGCGAGCGCTACGACGTGGTGCTGATGGACATCCAGATGCCCGAGCTCGACGGCGTGCAGGCGGCGCGCGAAATCGTTCGACAGCGCGGCGACGCGGCGCTGCCGCGCATCGTCGCGATGACCGCCAACGCGATGCCCGGCGACCGCGAGGCCTACCTCGCCGCTGGCATGGACGGCTACCTCGCCAAGCCGATCGGCCTGAGCGACCTGGCCGATGCGCTGGTGCAAACCGCCAGCCTGGTGCACCCCACCGAACGTGCCACGACCAAAGAACCGGTGCTCGATGCGACACGCCTCGAACACCTGCGCGCGATTCAGGACGACAACCAGCCGAGCCTGGTGCGCGAGCTGATCGACCAATTCATCGCCGAATCCGCGGCGCACCTGCAGCGCCTGAGCGATGCGCATGGCGCGGGCGACGCGACGGCGCTGCGCGCGCTGGCGCACCGCTTCCTGTCGAGCACGCAGAACATCGGCGCGCAGCGCATGGCGGCGCTCTGCGCGGAACTCGAATCGTTCGCACGGCGCGGCGAATTGGCGCTGGCCGCGCCGCTGGTCGCGGCGCTGGCCGAAGAACGGCGCCTAGCCCACGAAGCGCTGGCCGCGGCGCGGCTGCGTTACTGAAGATGGACCGCCGCGCCGCGCTCGCCTTGTTGGCCGGCGCTGTGGTGTGCACGCCGGTTGGCGCCGCGGTGCGCCGCGAGAGCCGCTTTCTGTTCGGTTCGCCCGCGCAGTTGCTGCTGCCCGCGCGCACGCCGCAGCCGCTGGTGGACGGCGTGTGGCGCGAACTCGAGGCGATCCACCACCGCTGGAACGCCTGGAAGCCGGGCGATGTGAGCATGCTGAACCGAGCGTTTCGTGAGCGGCGCAGTGCGGTTGCCTCGGCGCCGCTGCGCGAGCTGATCCGGCGCTCGGCGTGGCTGGAGCAACGTTCGCTGGGTTGCTTCAATGCCGGCATCGGCGGCCTCGTCGGTGCCTGGGGCTTTCACGACGACGTGCTGGTCCCCGGTTCCCGCCCGGCGCCACAGACGCTGGCGCAGTGGACCGCGGCGCGGCCGAGTCTGGCGCAGATCGAGATCCGCGGCGAGCAGGTGGCGAGCCGCAACCCGCTGCTGCAACTCGACTTCGGCGGCATCGCCAAGGGCGCGGCGATCGACGCGGTGCTTGACGGTTTGCGCGCACACGGCGTTCGCGACGCGTTGCTCGACCTCGGCGGCAACCTCGCCGCGATGGGCCGCGTTGGCGTGGGAGAAAGTGAAACCGAGGGTGGCAGTGGTCTTGGCGATGCAGGGGGCGGTGGATCGAGCAGCGCCCGCCACGGCAGGCCTTGGCGCATCGGCATTCGCGATCCGGCGGGCCCGGGGCTGCTGGCGACGCTGGACACGCAAGGGCGCGAAGCGGTCGTCACCTCGGGCAGCTACGAGCGTTTTCGGCTGCTCGACGGCGAGCGCTGCAGCCACATCCTCGACCCGGCGAACGGCGCGCCGGCGCCCGAGTTCATCAGCGTCACCGTCGTGCACGCCAGCGCCACGCTGGCCGACGCCGCGGCGACCGCGCTGCTCGTCGCCGGCGCCTCGCGCTGGCGCGTCGTGGCCGAGCGTTTGGGCGTGGACAGCGTGCTGATCGTCGACCGCGAACGCCGCATCGGCGTGACGCCGCGCCTCGCGCCGCGCGTGCAGCAATTGCGCAATTGACCGGCCGGCGCGGCCGCGCCCGCCGTTGGCGGTTCAGTTCCGGCCGGCACCGGCCGATAGCCCGGCGTCTGAAGAGCGCCCCCAGGCCGGCGACATACGTCGTCCGCCCCAAGGGCCACGAAGGGGCCCCTTCGTGGACCTTGGGGGTGAGAAAACTCGGGAGCCGCCCTTCGTCTTCTCAGGAGACGCCGTGGGACCACTGCGCGCCGCACTGTGCGCGATGCCAATCACTGCCGCGCTGGCCGCCACTCTGGCCGCGAGCACCGCGAACGCCGCGCCGCACTGGCTGTGCAGCGTGTCGCACGCCGGCACGCAACTGATCTGCATCGCCGACCTCGACGCCGCCGACGCGGCAACGGCGACGGCACCCGCTGCGCCTAGCGCCATCGTCAACGGGACACGCTTTCCGCTCGACCCGGCGCGCGTCTACACCGTCGACATGTGGAGCCCGCCCACCGACGCCGAGTTCGTCGGATTGCTGGCGCGCGCCACGATCTGCTACCGCAGCCCGGGTTGCCAGGTGACCTTGGCGCCCGGGCCGTGGTTCGCGGCCATCGGCCGCAGACCCTGACTTCGGCTTGCAACGGGGTCGCCCTGGCGCTACGGCGGTCTGGGGCTGGGGTGCGACCGACGGCCACGCCGCGTCGGACGACGCAACCGGGAGCGACGGCGCAAAGTTGATCTGGATCAATCCTGCGCGACCATTCGCCCGCATCATCGAGCCTAGGCACCGGAGCGGTGCGGCGTCGGCAACAACCACAGGGAGACACCCGATGAATGCGCCTCTGGCCATCACCGCCGTCAATGCGTCCCAGGCGCGCGACGCGCTTGGCCCCACGAGCCTGCCGATTCCTCGCTACCTGACACAAGCCTACTGGTGGGCCTACGTGCACCCGAAAGCGGTGCAACTGTTCGAGCGCGACTGGCTGGTCAACACCATCCTGTTCGGCAACTACGCTCGCCTGCGCGACGCGGCGCTTGCCGAACTGGGACAAACGGTGCACGGCCGCACGCTTCAAGTGGCGTGCGTCTACGGCAACCTGACGCGCCGCCTGCAACAGCGCCTCGCGCCGCAGGCGCGGCTGGACGTTGTCGACGTGCTGCCGATCCAGCTTCGCAACCTCGGCAGAAAGCTGCCCGTCGACGAGCGCGTTGCACTGCTGCACGGCGATTCGTCGGGCCTCGCCTGCGCCGATGCAAGTTACGATCAGGTGCTGTTGTTCTTTCTCTTGCATGAGCAGCCCGAAAGCGTGCGCAGCGCCACGCTCGCCGAGGCCATGCGCGTCGTGAAGCCCGGTGGCAAGGTGGTGATCGTCGACTACCACCGGCCGGTCGCATGGCACCCGCTTCGGCCGTTGATGCGCCTGGTGTTTCGCAAGCTCGAACCGTATGCGATGGCGCTGTGGCAGCACGAGGTGCTTGATTTCCTGCCTGCCGGCGTGCGGCCGACGTCGCTGCGCAAGCAGACGTTTTTCGGCGGGTTGTACCAGAAGCTCGTGTTGACGCGTTGAGCGACAAGTCGAGCGGACCGGCGCCCTGCGATGGAAACCTTCAACTGCGATGTCGCGATCGTCGGTGCCGGCGGCGCCGGGCTGCGCGCGGCGATCGCCATCGCCGAGCACGACCCGCGGCTGCGCGTGGCGCTGGTCTCCAAGGTCTACCCGATGCGCAGCCACACGGTGGCCGCGGAAGGCGGCGCCGCCGCAGTGACCTCGGCGCACGACAGCCTGGAGGCGCATTTCCACGACACCGTGGCCGGCGGCGACTGGCTGTGCGAGCAGGACGTGGTCGACTACTTCGTCGCTCACGCACACGAAGAGCTGGTGCAGATGGAGCACTGGGGCTGCCCGTGGAGCCGGCGCGCCGACGGCCATGTGAACGTGCGCGCGTTCGGCGGCATGGCGAACGAGCGCACCTGGTTCGCGGCCGACAAGACCGGCTTTCACATGCTGCACACGCTGTTCCAGACGTCGATGAAGTACCCGTCGATCCGGCGTTTCGACGAACACTTCTGCGTCGACCTGGTCGTCGACGAAGGCCGGGTGCACGGCGTCGTGGCGATCGATGCCGCGAGCGGCGAGTTCCAGCTGATCCAGGCCAAGGCGGTGATCATCGCCACCGGCGGCGCGGGCCGGGTGTTCCGCGAGAACACGAACGGCGGCATCGTCACCGGCGACGGCATGGCGCTCGCGTACCGCCACGGTGTGCCGCTGCGCGACATGGAGTTCGTGCAGTACCACCCGACCTGCATGCCCGGCACGGGCTTGCTGTTCACCGAGGCGTGCCGCGGCGAAGGCGGGCACCTGTTGAACAAGGACGGTTACCGCTATCTGCAGGACTATGGCCTCGGGCCCGCCGAGCCGTCGCCGCGCAACAAGGCGATGGAGCTGGGCCCGCGCGACCGTCTGAGCCAGGCGTACTGGCACGAAAAGCAGAAGGGCCGCACGATCGCCGGCCCGCATGGCGCGGTGGTGCATCTCGACTTGCGGCACCTGGGCGAGCGGAAGCTCCGCGAACGGTTGCCGCAGATCTATGAACTGGCGTTGCAGTACCTCGGCGTGGATCCGGCCAAGGCGCCGATCCCGGTGCTGCCTGCGGTGCATTACACGATGGGTGGCATCGTCGCCGACGCAAAGTGCGCGGCACCGCTCGCGGGTCTCTATTCCGTGGGCGAATGTTCGAGCATCGGTATCCACGGCGCGAACCGCCTGGGCTCGAATTCGCTGACCGAACTGCTGGTGTTCGGCAAGGTGGCGGGCATCGAGGCCGCCGAGCATGCACGTGCGAGTGGGGCTGCCAATCCTTCGAGACTTGCGGCGCTCGCGGCCCAGGCCCGCGACGCAGCCGTGGCTGTCGTGGAGCGGCGCGGCCAGGGCGAGCGCATCGCGACGCTGCGCCGCGAGATGGCGCAAAGTATGGAGGAGGGCTGCGGTATCTACCGCAGCGCGCAAACCATGCAAGCCACGTGCGACAAGCTCGCCGAGCTGAAACAGCGCTTTCATAGCGTTCAGCTCGACGATCACTCGAAGGCCTGGAACACCGAATGGCTGCTCGCCATCGAACTCGGCTACCAGCTCGACGTGGCGCAGGCGATGGCCCATTCGGCGTTGCAGCGCCGCGAGTCGCGTGGCTCGCACCAGCGGCTGGATGGTTTCACGCAGCGCGACGACGCGAATTTCCTGCAACACAGCCTCGCCTACTACGGCGGCGCGGCCGCGCCGCGCATCGCCTACGCCCCCGTGCGCATCACGCACTCGCAGCCTGGCACGCGTGCCTACGGAGCCGCCGGCGAAGCGATCGAGGCCGAACGCAAGACACGAGAGGCGCAGCATGTCTGAGCCGGCACGAAACATCGACATCGACGTGCTGCGCTACCGGCCCGAGCAGGACGAGGCGCCGGTGTGGCAGCGCTACAGCGTGCCGTTCAGCGACGACCTGTCGGTGCTGCAGGCGCTGCTGCTGATCAAGGACGACGTCGACGGGAGCTTAAGCCTGCGCTGGTCGTGCCGCATGGCGATTTGCGGCAGTTGCGGAATGATGATCGACGGCAAGCCGGCGCTCGCCTGCCAGACCTTCGTGCGCGATCTGCTGCCGGGGCCGATACGCGTCGAGGCTCTGGCGCACTTTCCAATCGAGCGCGACCTGGTCGTCAACGTGGAGCCGTTCGTCGCCAAGCTGGAGAGCATCAAGCCCTACCTGATCCCGAAGGATCCGCGCACGCTGGCGCAGGGCGAGTACCTGCAGACGCCTGAACAACTCGAACACTACGAACAGTTCGCGTCGTGCATCAACTGCATGCTGTGCTACGCCGCGTGTCCGCAGTACGGACTCGATGCCAACTTCACAGGACCAGGTGTACTCGCGCTGCTGCACCGCTACAACGCCGATTCGCGCGACGCCGGGAGTGGGCAGCGCATGGAGGTGCTCAATGCCGATGAAGGCGTGTGGAGCTGCACGGCGGTGGGCTACTGCTCGGAGGTGTGCCCGAAGCAGGTGGACCCGGCAAATGCGGTGAACCAGAACAAGGTGAACAGCGCGAAGGACTATTTCCTGCGCTTCCTGTCGCCGCGCGGAGGACACCCGTGAACCGCCCGATCCAGCCGCGCGCGCGGCCGGCCTACCAGCGTCCGATGCGAGGCTGGTGGCGGCGCGACCCGTTCTTCGTGCGCTACATGTGGCGCGAAGCGACCGCTTTCGCCGTCGCCGCGTACGCGCTGCTGTTGACGTTCGGCGTGGTGCGTCTCAGCCAGGGCGAAGCCGCGTGGAGCGCCTGGCTCGACGGATTGCGCTCGCCCGCGTCGATCGCCCTGCATGTGGTGCTGCTGATCGGGATGATCGTGCACTCGAAGAGCTGGTTCGAGATCATGCCCAAGACGATGCCGCCGATGTTCATTGGCGGCAAACGGCTGAGTGCGTCGGTCATCACGCGCGCCGGTTGGGCGGCAGCGATTGCGGCATCTATCGTGTTGTTCGGTGTGGCATGGTGGGCGCAAACATGAAGCGCTCGCACGCGCCGATCTTCTGGCTGCTGTTCGGCGCCGGCGGCATGCTCGCGGCGCTGCTCGGTCCGATGCTGGTGTTCATCACAGGCATCGCGGTGCCGCTCGGGTGGCCGCTGCCGCACGATCTGCTGAGCCATTCGCGTGTGATCGCGTTCGCGCAGCATTGGGCCGGCAAAGGCGCGTTGCTCGCCGTGATCTCGCTGTTCGCCTGGCACGCGGCGCACCGCATTCTCTGCACGTTGCATGACATCGGCATTCACAAGGGTCTGCCGGCCAAGCTGGCGTGCTACGGCTGCGCGGCGGCGGTCACGCTGATCACCGCGGTGAGTCTTCTGAACCTCAGCGCATGAGGTGTGGCCGGGCGATGTGGGAGTCATCGCCACCGTCCTTGCCCAAAATCGCCGCGGGGCGATATATTCGAGCCAGCAAACAGTCTCGGAGCCCTTGATGGACGTCCTCGAAGAGCCCAGCATCCAACGGCACAGAATCACGGCCGAGCAATACCACAGCATGGGTGCGGCCGGCATCTTCGAGCCCGACGCGCGTGTCGAACTGATCGAAGGGGAGGTGATCGACATGGCACCGATCGGCAGCCGACATTGGTCCGCCGTGAACCGCTTGACGAGGCTTCTTGTGCAGGCGGTGGGTGAGCGTGCCATCGTTTCAGTGCAGTCGTCGATTCGACTGGGCACTCAATCGGAACCCGAACCCGACCTCGCCTTGCTGAAGCCGCGCGACGATTTCTACGCTGCTGCATTGCCGACCGGGAACGACGCCTTGCTCGTCATCGAAGTCGCCGACACCACCGCGGCGTACGACCTGAAGATCAAGACACGTCTGTATGCAAAGCACGGCGTGCCGGCCTACTGGGTGGTCGATCTCGACGCGCGCTTGCTGCGCTGCTTCGCCTCGCCGCAAGGGGAGACGTATGCCGAAGCGAGCGCGACGGCAGCACCCGGCGCGATGGCGCTGCCGGGCCTGGCCGATTGCGTGGTCGACCTCGGCGATATGTTCAGGGCCTGATTCGCGGGATTGCAGCGCCGCGCGATTGTCGGGCAGCGAAGCGCGCCACGTATCGCGCGAGGGGCAGGTGGGCCGGAGAACGGGCGCGGGCGCGCCGCCACCGCCCTGCCGCGCGGAAGTCGGGGTACTGCCGGCGCGGAAGTTGGGGGACTGGCCGGGCAAGGGAGGGCAGTCAAAAGCTCGTGCGCGTCTTCACCAGGAACTGCATCCGTTTGATGTTCGCATCGGTCTGCAACGGAAACGCCAGGTCGACGTGCAGCACATGGCTGAACGCGGCGCGGTCGCTGAAAATGCGCAGACCGAGGCCGGCGTTGCTCAGCCAGCCCGGGTTGGTGAGATTCACATTGTTGCCGCCCCAGGCGCGGCCGAGATCGAAGAACGCCGCGCCGCCGATGCGGAACAGGCGGTACAGGTAGAGGTCCGTGTAGCGGCGTTCTTCCAGCGTGAACAGCATGCGCCGGGTTCCGCTCTGGTAACGCAAGGGGTAGCCGCGCAGGCCGTTGTCGCCGCCGAGCAGCAACTCGTCGGCTGGGTCGGGCTTGGTCAACAGGTCTGCCGTGGCCGAGGCATAGAACAGCCAGCGCGGACCTTGCGGCAGGAAGTAGCGCGCCTGGGTGCCGAGCCGTTGGCGCCGCGCGCCTTCGCCTGCGTATTCGCCGGAAATCGATGCCGAGGCGAGCAGCGTGTGCTCGGGCGCGGGCTCGAAACCGCGCGATGCCGAGCCCGAGTATTGCCACAGGTCGCGGGTCGAACCCAGACTCGTGGCCGAGCGCCCCAGTTGCAGCGTCGACGCCCAACCGAGCGCAAAGAACTCGGGCCTGCCGATCTGGTTGCGGTTGATCACTTTCTCGAAACGGTCTTCGATCAACTCATAACGCACGAACGGTACGACCCGCTTTTCATTCGGCGGGCAGTTGCGCAGGCGCGGTGAGGCCGGGTTCGAGCGCGAAGCTGTCGGTGCGCTGGTTCACGCCGATCGAGTAGCGCTGCACCCAGCCGTCGATCCGGCCGCGCGACCAGCCACCGAAAACTTCCGATTCGTCTTGTTGGTGCCGGTACTGGCTCGCGATCACACCGGCGTTGTAGACCGAGTCGATACGGTCGTCCTTCGATACCGTGAGGCCCGCCGCCCACGGCGTGTCGAGTGCGTAGAACGGATGGATCACCGACGCCGATTGCTTCTTGCCGTCGCTGTTGTCCGCGCTCGTGTAGTTCAGCGAGGTCCAGCCGCCGAAGGCACGCTCGTTGTTGAGCCGAAACTCGTTGCTCGTCCGGTCGACGCCGGTGATGCGGCTGTAGCTCACGCCGATGCCGGTGCCCAGCAGGTTGAGTTCCCGGATGCCGATGCGGCTGGTGTTGGCGCCGCCCGTGCGCCCGGCGCTCAGGCCCGGGTCGAGCGTCCAGGTGTCGCGCGTTTGAACTTCGATGTCGACGACGCCGTCGTGGTAACCGACCGGCCGGATCTGCACGTCGTACAGGTAGCTCGCGCTGCGCAGCACGCGCTCGGTTTCCTCGATCAAACGCACCGCGAGCGCTTCGCCGCGCTTGAACAGCAGCGCACGTTCGATCACGCCGTCGCGCGTTTGGATGTGGAGCCGGTTCGCCCAGCGAAAAAGCGCTTTGTCTTCTTTCGGATCCTCCGTGTCGAAGATGTTGAGGACACGAATCTTGATCTCGCCGATGACCGCGCCTGCGGCTTCGAGTTCGGCGAAGTTGGGAAGGGGCGGCTCCGGCGGGGGTGGCTGCGATGCGGCTGAGCCGGGGCTGCGGGGCGGCGCCGGATCTGGCTGCAGAGTCGGCCCGGCCGGATCCGGCGGGAGCGCCGGCTGGGTCGGCGGCTCTTGGGCCGCCGCGATGCCCGCCAGCCCGAGCGCCATCGCCATCGCGATCAAGCGGGCGCGAGCCTTTGCGTTCAGCGAGCGCAACGATGCGGCGCATGAGGCTCAGCGCTTGGGCGTGCAGACCTCGCCCGGTGTGGGGACGCTGAATCCGATGAAAAACTTGCGCGCGGCCACAGCGCCGGATCGTGCCTCGAACACGACGGTTGGCGCCGTCGCTGTCGAACAGGGCGCCGAGTGGATCGAGCGCGGGCGAGGCGGGTTCGCGCGCGCGGGGCTTGGTCCGGCACGACCACATAGCCACAGGCAGCTCGAACCGCGGCGGGCAGCACCGCCTCCAAATCGCCGCGGCGCGCATCGACGATTCGCGGCGCACCGCGGAACTGCACCGCCAGCGACGCACCGATGCGTTTTTCGGACAGCACATAGCGCAGCGGCGCGGTGCTGTGTTCGCCCCAGACGCGGCGCACCGCGTCGGCCAGTTCCGGGGGCGCGGGGGCGGTGCGCACGGGAGAGAGTCGCCGCAGGTTGGGCAGCGTGCCACCGTTGGCGGTGACCAGCGTCCACAGCAAGGCTTGCAGCGCGATGCAGACGATCGCGGCCCGGCGCAGCAGATCCTGCGGCGCGGCAATCGCAAACGGCCGCGCGGCGACAAGCCACAGCGTCAGCACCACATGGAACGTCGTTCCCCAGCCGACCAGCAGGTAGGCGCCCGACAGCGCGGCGATGGCGAGCGTCAACAGCAGCGGCCCGAAACCGACGATGGCCAGGAACGGCGACAGCGCCAGCGCCTCGCCGGCGGGCTGCGCTGTGGTTTGTGGCACGTGCGGCGCGCGCCGGCGCAGCCAGAAGAAGACCAGCAAGGCCGGCGCGACTTTGGCGAATGGCTGATGGCGAAGTTCCACACCGACTTCAGGCGCTCAATCCGATCGAACTGTGCGGGGTACAGGGCATCGGCCGCGTATTTGTCCGGTGCCGAACTGCCACCGACTGCCCCGCCGAACGCCGCGATCAGGTGCGGCGCGAGCACGGCCGCACCGACCAGCACCGCGACGCCGAGCCCGCGCAAGCGTGCGCCGATCGAAAATGCGCCGGCTCCACACCAGGTAGACGGCAAACGCCGCGAACAGCACGACGGCGCTGAACTTGGCGAGCATCGCCAGCGCCGCGCCCACGCCGAACCAGACCCAGTCGACCAGGCGCATGCGCGTCAACGCGCGATGAAACAGCACGATCGAGAGCAGCGCGAACGGCAACTGCACCGTGTTGTGGTTGAAGTAGGTCGTGCCGGCGTTCATGAACTCGACGCAGGACGCCAACAACGCGGCCAGCGCGGCGCGCGGTTCGCCCACCAGCGGCCGAGCCCAGGCATAGAGCAGCAGCACCGTCGCGGCCGAGCACAAGGCGCTGAGCATGAAGGTGGCGCCGATCGACGCGCCGAACAGCTGATTCGCGGCGTACAGCAGCCAGGTCGGCAGCGGCGGGTGTTTGCCGTAGGCGAGAGCGAATTCCTGGCTCAGCAGCACCTGCTCGAGGCTGTCGTCTTGCGGCGCGGCGTGCCAGTGGGCAGACAGCACGCCCCAGAACAGAATCAGGACGAGGGCGAGCAGCAGCACGAGCGCGCCGGGGCGGCTCGGCCATTCCCGCAGCAACGCGCCAATCCTCTGGGCCTGAGCGGCGACAAACCGCCTGCTTCCGCTCAGAGTCTCCAGCGGGCTGCGCCGCGAGCCGATCGACCGCGGGCTCAGGCCGCGAAACAACCTGACCCCCGGATCGAGCGGACCCCGTGGCGCTCCAGGCACGCCCGCCACCAGGGGCCGGACAGCACCTCGAATTCCGCGACGCGCGCCGCGCCGATGCCGTCTTGCGCGTCCAGGCGCGACGC
Organism: uncultured beta proteobacterium; assembly: GCA_963791595.1. Taxonomy (GTDB): domain Bacteria; phylum Pseudomonadota; class Gammaproteobacteria; order Burkholderiales; family Burkholderiaceae_C; genus JAEMQF01. The sequence continues at coordinate 76,178 of CAWBTF010000006.1, forward strand.
CGGATGGCACATCAGCACGTCACGGTCCGCCGCGCTGGCCAGCCACGCCGAGACTCGCTCCTGGTACGCGGCGGCGTCGCCACTGAGACCGTACCAGCCGATCAGGTGCGAATTGGTGGTCACGCCGGCGCCGCGGCAGGCAGTGGCCAGGCCGGTGCTGCCCAGGCCGCTGATGAAGCGGCCTTTCCAGCCGGCGTCGGCACGCGCGCGGCTGATGCGCACCCAGGGCAGACGGCCGGCGTAGCGTGTCGCGAGCAGCTCGATCAGCACGTCGCGCACGACGGGCAATTGATGCACATGGCGGTGCCCGTCGATGTAGTCCGGCGCTGTGCGCAACTCATCTTCGAAGCGCTGCAACTGGGACTGGATCGAGTCGCGCAGCTTGGCAACGCCGATCACCCGCGAATAACACCCGGCGACCAGCAGCGCGTGGTGCGGAGTGAATGGCGCGAATTCGGTCAAGTCGAGGTGCACGCCGAAGTCAGCCTTCTGGCGCAACGCGGGGTCGACGCGGCGCGCCGCCTGCGGCCAGCGCGGCGATGCAGTCAGGCACGACGTCGCGGTCACGACACCGGCATCGATCAGCGTCACGATGGCGTCGTCGACCGCGGCGTTGTAGGCAAAGTCGTCGGCGGCGACGATGCAGCGCTTCATCCCGGGCGTGCCCGCCGCAGCACCCGCGCAACGATGTAGTTGGGGCGGCGCTTCACTTCATCGAAGACTCGGGCCAGGTACTCGCCGAGCACGCCGATGAACAGCAGTTGCACTCCGGAAAAAAACATGATGCTCGCGACGATTGTCGGCCAGCCCGGTACGGTGCCGTCGAAGACCAGTTTTTCGACGATCACCCACACGCCGTAGCCGAATGCGAGCAGCGCCAGCCCCAGCCCGACGACGCTGGCCGCGCGCAGCGGCAGCGACGAGAAGCCGGTGATTCCCGACCACGCCAGGCGCAGTAATTTCGCGCGCGAGTAGTGGCTCGCGCCGTTGCGGCGCGCCGCCGGGACGTAGGGAACCCCGATCGACTGGAAGCCGACCCACGCATACAGGCCCTTCATGAACCGGTTGTGCTCGGGCATCGCGCGAATCGCGTCGACGACACGCCGGTCCATCACGCGAAAGTCGCCCGCGTCGGGTGGGATCATCACCTGGCCGCCGATGCCCAGTGCCCGGTAGAACCAGCGCGCGCCCCAGCGTTTGAAGCGGCTATCGCTGCCGCGATCCTGGCGCACCCCGTACACCATGTCGTGGCCCTGCTCCCACAGGCGCAGCATCTCGCCCACGGTGGCGAGCGGGTGCTGGCCGTCGGCGTCGATGCAGAGCACGAGGTCGCCCTGCGCGTGTTCGAGGCCGGCCGTGATCGCCGCTTCCTTGCCGAAGTTGCGCGACAGCTGCAGCAGCGACACCGGGCAGCGCGAGGGCAGGGCGACGACAGCGGCTGCCGTGGCATCGGTACTGCCGTCGTCGACGACCAGGATTTCGTAGGAGCCGACGCGTGCGTCGAGATAGCGGGCGATTGCAGTGACGGTGGTCGCGACGTTGTCCGCCTCGTTGAACGCCGGCATCACCACGGACAGATGAGCGCCGTGCGCGCTGCGCTGCGGGCCTTCGAAGTGGGCCGCTGCGTGCGCCTGGCTCAGCGAGAACTCGGTATGCCCCATGGCCGCGTCTTCAAATCGAAATTCAAACGCTTCGATTCTTGCCCGCGATGGGCTGCGGCGTCACTTCTTGATGAAGCCGTGCTTGACCAATCGCAAGTCTTCATCGGCCACCAGGCCGATGCCGGGGGCATGATACTTGTACTCGGTGGCGAGCAGGTCGATCGACGAGCCTTCCTTGACCTTCATGCAGTTCGCGAAAGTTCCGGCCGGCGTCTTGCACGACTCGGTGAGGCTGACGATCTCGGCGCGGTCCATCGCGATCGCCGGTGCCATTTCTTGGTAGTAGCGCATTCTCAACTTCGGCGATCCGGGCATGATCAGTCCCGCCTTGTTGCCGTTCACGCCGGCGTGCCAAGTGCCGTCGTGCTTGACGATCTTGCCGTTCTCATAGAAGTCGACGTCTTCGCCGAAGTAGAAAACGTCCTTGGTCTGCTCGCAGATCGCAAAGTAATTGCGCGCCACTTCATAGAGCTCGCCCTTCTTCCATTCGCGTTCCTCGACGACGCGAGTCTGCACACCGTCGATCAGTTTGGTTTCGTCGAGCACGGTAATTTCGAGCTTGACACCACCGCCTTCCAGCAAGAGCTGATGGCCGGGTTCGAGAACGAAGTACGGATTCTTGCCGGTCGTGCTCAGCTTGCAGCTCGAGATGGCGAATTCGGTCTGCCACTTCGAACTGTCGGTCTTGGCCTGCGCCAAGACCACGGCGCCCGCGAGAACTGCGGTCGCACCCAGGATCCATTGCATCGCTCGAGTCTTCATGACATGTCCTTTCTGAGGCAGTGAAGGTAGTGGGGTAAAGCCGAGACCGGTTCGCGACCGAATTGCTCAGAATCGGAACAGCACGCCGATCTCCGGTGCGGTCTGGCGGTCCTTCTTCGTCAGCCCCTGCCCGAGGTTGAGCTTCAGCGTCGCGTTGCTGCTCAACGCATACTGCAGCTCGCCGATGACCGACAGCTCGGATTCCTCGCCTTCGAGCGTCAACGCGACCGTCCATTGGGGCGACAGTTTCTTCAGGTAGTCGATCGCGTATTCGCCGAACTTGGTTTCGCGGTCGCCGCGGTCATGGTTGATCTGGCCGCGCAGACTCATCGTCCCGAACGAATAGCCCTTGGTCAAGATCACTCCTACGCCGAAGCCCCAGGCCTGCGTGCCGAGAATCTTTTTCTTCCTCTGCAGGGGAAACTCGGCCTGGGACATGAACGTGATCTCGGGCCGGGTTTCGGTTTCCTTCGCGTAGCGCCAGCGAACCTGCACTTCGGTGTCGCCGAGACCGGATTCGCGGATTTCCCTCGGCACGGCGGCCACCGGGTCGTCGGCCGCCTTGGTGAACTTGGCCTTCGCGTGCAACGCCGATTCGAACTCGAACATCCACGAATCGTTCCATGCATAGCTCAGGAAGACGAGATATTCCTGATCGACCTTCTTGCCCAGGTAGTCCACGTCGCCGACGAAGCCGAGGTCGCTCGCCTTGTATTCGTAGTTCGATGTCTTCGTGTACTCGTAGAACGGGTAGAAGATGAATTCCTTCGGCTTGATGTAGGTGGCGAGCATCGAGGTGCGAATCGCATCGCCGCGGTCGCGCAAATAGTCGGGCTGCCCGGAACCTTGGGCTTTGGCCCACGGCGCGCCGGTGGCGAGCGCCGCGCCCAGCACGATTCCTGCAACGACGGGACAGGACTTGCGGGTCATCGCCTTCTCCTTGTCACCGCATGTCGGCGGTGTGAAACGAAGCCTCGACGAACGAGGCGTTGCCGTCGTGTGCGACGGTGCCGATCGAGACGCTGTACTTGGCTCCCGGGACGAGCACATGGTCCGGCACCGGGAACGACCTCGTGCCGCCGGCCAACGCGGCTTGAATCACCTTGACGCCGGCCTCGTTCTCGATCGTCACGAGGCACGACGCAAGATTCTTGGGAGCGTCCCATTGAACCCGCAGTCCGTTCACGGCTGCACGTTGCGCTCGTCGGGTTTCGGGCGAATCAATTTCGCCAGCCCCGGCAGCGTGTGGCTCAGCACCGCGCTGCTGCTGAAGGCAGCGCCGGCAACCGTGTTCGCGGTGAAGGTGTATTTGCCGGCGGGAAAGTCAGCCTGCAGGCTGGCGAGCGACTTCGGCTCGGGCGTTTCGAGCCGGATCGTGCGCATGCCCAGCTTGCTGTTCGGCTGCCTTGAAGTCGATCACGATGCGGCCATCGGGCGCGGCGACTTGCAGGCTGGCCAATCCCGTGTCACCGCCCGTGGCCTCGAAGACGACTTCGAAATCGTTGTCGGTGGCGTTTTGTTCGAGGCGCACTGCCAGGTGGCCGAACTTGGCGTCGGCAAGTGCCGCCGTGGCGCAGGCCGCGGCAAGGACGGCGCTGAGGGCGGTCAGGGCGATGCGGGCGGCACGGCTGCGTTTCATGGATTGCTCCGTCGGGGGCGCGAGTCAAAGCTCAATAGGAGAACACGCCCAGGATTCGCAGGCCCCGGTCGGGGTTGGCAAAGCGCGGCGGGTTGGTTGTGCTTGTCGGGACGTTGCCCCCGTCATTCCTCAGATAGGCGTTGCCGGGAAAGAAGTACCCGGCGCGCAGGTCCACAGCCCATTTGGTGCCGAGGATGCGGCGAAATGCGACGATCACGTCGAGCTCGTGCCCCACGTCCTTGCTCGTCAGCCCCGAGCCGGCGAGCCGGGTGTTCATCTGTGCCGAGATCAAGCCGTTGCGAACGTCGGTCGCGATGTAATTCAGCTTGAACTGGTGATACACGATGTCGACGTAGGTGTTCGCCGTGGGCCGAAAACCGATGCCGAGCGTGTAGATGCGCAGATTGCTCAGTTCGGGGTCGATGAACTCGCCGTAACGCTTGAACTGCGCGACCCCGCAGAACTTGGTCTCGTTCGACTGGAGCCCGGTCTGGCGGTACTCGCGGTTCACGCCGTCGGTGCCGCTGGCGTCGCCGCTGCCATAAGCATCGGCCACCGTGATGCACGGCGCGAGCGGAAAATTCGGAAAGCGGTACGTGGCGCCGATGTCATACGCTGTGCCGCGCATCGGTTGAGGCACCCGAGCTTCGTCGCGGCCGCGCGCCTGGCTGTACTCCGACCAATAGTTGAATTCGTCCCACGGCCGGCCATAGGCGCGCAGGCCGAACAACTGGAACCGGCCCTCGTTTCGCGGCAAGTTGTCGAGCCGCGCGATCGCGTAGGCGGCGATGCGGTGGTCTTCGATGCCGCGATAGTCGTGGTACAGGATGTAGTTCTTGATGCGTGCTCTTGGGGGTGTCGAGGAACACCGACAGGTCGTAGTTGTCTTCGCGCGTCACGCTCGCTTCGGTCGAGTAGTTCTCGCCCCGGTACCTGACGTGCACGCCGTCGAGCGTGACGTCGTAGAGCCACAGCCGCGGGTCCTCGAAGGTGCGCCGCCCGAGTGTGATTTCCAGCGGATGGTCGGGGATGTTGTTGATGACGATGTTGGCGACGTCCAGCTTGGCCGTGAACGCGCGCCGCAGCGACGGTTCGCGCGTTCCGTCGGGCAGTACCGTGGTCGATTCTTCGTGCAGCCGCAACTGCTGCTCAAAGGTCGCTCCGATGTTCAGGTCGGCCCAGGGCAGGACCCCGGTCCGGCCCAGAAAGAACACCGTGGGGTTCAAGAGCCGCAAGTTGTCGCGCGACGGGCGCGTGGCGTCGCCCTTGCCGGTGTTGCGCAGGTCGTTGTTGCGCTCGACGATGAGCTCGGTGTCGCTGCCCCAGGAGTACTGGTAGTCGAGGTCCTTGGCGAGCTCCTGCACTCGTTCGCGAGCGGGTCCGCTGGCGGCGCCATCGCGCGGGCCGCTTTGCGGCAGTTGGAACTGCGCGAACCGCAATTCGGGCATCGGCGCCGGCGCTGCGGGCGGCAGGCCTTCTTCGACACCGAAAAGTCCCACCTGCTGCGGTCGCGCGCGCCGCGCTTGGGGCAGCCCTGCGCTGCTGCCGGCGCCAAGCTGAAGCCCAGGCCCCGACACCGGTTGCGTGGTGTCGCTGGTGAACGGCAGTTCGGGCTGGACGGGGTTGGGCTGCGCGGTGCACGTCGCACCGCCCAACGCGAGGGCGACTGCGACCCAGATCGGATGGGCGGCCCCCTCTGCAGTCACGGCGCGTGCCCTGCTCAAGCAGCCGCCAGGCCCAGGTCGGCCTGGCGCGGGGCACTCGAGCGCGCCAGCAAATACAGTGCCGGGACGACGAACAGCGTGAACAGTGTCGAAGCAACCACACCGCCCAGCATCACGATCGCGGTCGGCCCGACGATCTCCAGCCCCGGGATGCGGCCGAAGGCGATGATCGGCAGCAATGCGCCGATGATCGCCGCGGCGCTGGCCAACATCGGCGTCAGGCGCTCGCGCGCGCCGCGCAGCACCAGCTCCGGCCCGAACGCCACGCCCTCGTCCTCGAGGCGCTGCAAGCCCTTGAGCAACAGCACCACGTTGCGCGCCGCGACACCCAGCACGGCGAGGAAGCCGATGATCGAACCGAGCGACATCACGCCGCCGCTCACCAGCACGGCAAGCACTCCGCCCGCGGCGGCGACCGGAATCGCGGCGAAGCCCACCAGCGCCTGGCGCCAGCTGCTGAAGCAGGCCTGCAGCAGCAGGAAGATGCCGATCAGGCAGGCGATGCCCGCGCCCACCATGCGCCGTTGTGCGCTCTGGGTCTCGGCATACTCGCCGAGCAACTCCGGGTGGTACTCGAGCGGAAACTGGATCTTCTCGAGCCGGTCTTCGACTTCGTCGGCGACCGAGCTGAAACTGCGACCGGCGACGTTCGCGACAACGTCGACATACGTCGAAATCGCCTCGTGTTTGATGACCGACGGCGTGGACACCATCTTCAGCGTCGCGATGTCGCCCAGCCTCGCGTGCTGGCGGTCCGACTTCATGATCCACAGGTCGTTCAGATTCGTCAGGCTCTGGCGCGCCTCGGGCGCGCCGTGCACCACGACCTCGTAGATCTTCTGTTCCTTGAACAGGAAACCCACGACCAGGCCGGAGAACACCGTCGCCGTGGCGCGCCTCACGTCGCCGGGCTTGACGTTGGCTTTGCCGGCTTTGTCGAGATCGACGTTGACCTCGAGCGTCGGCTCCTCGATCTGCCCTTCAGCGTGCAGGTCGACGATGCCCTTGATTCCCGACAGCGCCTGCCTGACCTCTTCCGCCTTCTGGCGCAGCACGTCGAGCTTGGCGCCGTAGATGCGAACCACGATCGGACGGCTCGTTCCGGTCAGGACTTCGCTGACCTTGTCGCGCAGGTACGACTGCAGGTTGTGATCCACGCCGGGATAGCCCGCAACCGTGTCGCGGATGGCTGCGACCGTCTTGTCGTAGTCTGCCTTCGGATCCAGGCCGATCCAGATCTGGCTCGAATTGACGCCCACCACCTGGTCGCCGGAAACCGCGCGCCCCACATGCGCGCCCACCGAGCGCACCCCGGGAATTGCGCGCAGCTCGTTGCTGACGCGGGTCGTGATGCGGTGTGTTTCCGTGTGCGAAGTGCCCGGCGCGGTGGACCAGTTCACGAGCAGATCGCGCTCCTTGAACGTGGGCAGCAGCGCCTGGCCGAGCAAGGGCAACGCCGCGAGCCCGGCGAGCACCGCGACCGCGGCGGCCGCATAGACCTTGGTGGGCCCTTGCACGATGCCCTTCAGCAGCGCTTCGTAGCGGTCGCGGGTACGCGCCGCCAGGGGCGATTCGGCCATCGTGCCCGACATGCCTCGCGCCAGCGCCAAGGCGAGCGCCGGTGTCACGGTCAAGGCCACCAGCATCGACGCCAGCACCGCCAGCACATAAGCCAGCGCCAACGGGGTGAAGAACGAGCCGCCGACTCCCCCCATCACGAACACCGGCACGACGGCCAGCACGATGATCAGCGTGCCGTACACGGCGGCGCTGCGGGTCTCGAGCGTCGTCTCGTAGATCACGCGAAGCACTGAGGTTTGATCGGGTCTGCGCTCGCGCAGCCGCCGCGCCAGTTTTTCCACGTCGATCACGGCGTCGTCGATGATCACCGCCAGCGCCACCACCAGGCCGGCGAGGATCATTGTGTTCAGCGTTTCGCCGAGCAGGTACAGCGCCACCGTCGCGGCGAGCAGCGACAGCGGAATCGCGACGACGCTGATCAGCGCACTGCGCCAGCCGCGCAGGAACACGACCACGACGCCGATCACCAGCACCGCGCCGGCGAGCAGCGCCAGGCTCAGGTTGGAGATCGATTGATTGACGTAATCCGCCAGGCGGAACACGTTGGCGTCGATCTGCACGCCGGGCAGGCCGCGAGCCAGTTCGGCCAGCGCCTGGTCGACGCCGCGAGTCACCTCCAAGGTATTGGCCGACGGGAACTTCTCGATCACGATGAGCACGCCGTTGCCGCTCTTGGTCACCGCGTCGCCGATCAGCGGCGGGTGCGAGAACGTGACTTCGGCGACTTCACCGAGCGCCATGCTCTTACCGCTGAGCAGCAGGTGCGGCGCCGTCACCGACACGCGCGCCATGTCTTCGGGTTTGTCGATGGGCATCAGGTGCTGCACGCCCAGGCGCTGGTTCTTGTTGTCGATCCAGCCGCCGGTGCCCGGCGAAGAGCCCTTCAGGAACGTCAGCGGCGACACCCACAGCGAGTCGCCGGCCGCGGCGATGATGTCCTCCTGCGCCACTTTGGCGTCGTACAGGCGGTTCGGGTCGATCTGCACGTGCATCTGGCGCAAGCGCTGGCCCCAGATCGCGACGTTGGCCACGCCCGGCACGCCGAGCAGCCGAGGCTTGACGGTCCAGCGCGCCAGCAGCGAGAGTTCCGTCGGCTCGACCTTGTCCGACGAAATACCCACCATCATGAAACGGCTCGTCGCCGACATCGGTTGCAGGATGGTCGGCGGCTGCGAGACGTTGGGCAGCGTATACGCCAGGGTGAGACGCTCCTGGACCATCTGGCGCGCGCGCATGATGTCGGTGCCGCGCTCGAACGTCATCAGGATCGACGACAAACCGGGAACCGATTCGGAGCGGATCGACTTGAGCCATGGCACGCCGCTCAGCAGCTCTTCCAGGTTCATCGAAATCAGGTCCTGCACTTCCGTCGCCGACAGGCCCAGCGCCTCGGTCTGCACCTGAACGACGGGCGGCGCGAACTCGGGAAAAACATCCACAGGCATCTTGCGCAATTGCACGCTGCCGAAAGCGACCAGGGCTGCGGCGGCCGCGAGCACCAGGAAGCGCAGATTCAGGCTCGAAGCGATGATCCAGCGAAACATTTTGGGTCTCCCTTACTTGCCGAAGATCTCGGTGCCGAACAGCATCGACGCGCCGACGCTGACGATCGTCGTTCCCACCGCCGGCCCTTCGGACAGCACCGCCAGGTCGCCGGCGACGCGTTCGACCGCGATCCGCTGGCGCTCGTAGACGAGGGGTTTGCTCGTGACGTAGACCCACGGCGTTCCCTTGCCGTCGTAATAGACGGCGCTGTACGGCACGACTTTCTGTTTGTCTTCCGTACCCAGCATCGGCAGCTCGACCCGCATGCGGCTGTTCACCGCGAGGCCGTGGTCCTTGCCGGGAACGATGTAGTACACCGACAGCATCGAGCGCTTCGGATCTTCCATCGGCGCCATGCCGGAGGGCTGGGCCAACAACTCACCCGGCAGCGCGGCGCGTGTGCCCAGCGGCAGCAGGCGCACCGGTTTGTCTTTTGCCGTGCGCTCCCACTCCGAGGCGGACAGGCTGATCAGCACCCAGACGTCGCCCGAGACGGAAGGGGGCGGCAACGGCGGCGCCAGCGGCGCGGCAACCGTCTTCAGCGCCGACGACGGCGGCGCCACCGCAGTGCCGCCGAAGCCGCCGAATGAACCGAGGCCACCGCCAGGAGATTTGGCTGGTGCCGCGTTCGCCGCGGCTTTGACGGGGGCGGCGGGCGCAGGTGGCGCAGCGCCGAAAGTGCTGCCCTTGGCGCTGCCGGGTCGCGGCATCGCGTCCATCGGCGGAATCACCAGGCCGCCCACCATCTGCCTGCGCACGACCGTCTGCTCGCTGACCTTGTCGGTCGCGATTCCCAGGCGCTGCGCCGCCTTTTCGGTCAGCGTGATGCGCTTGACGCCGCTGGGCAGCACTTCGAAAGTGACCGGCTTTGCGCCGCTTGGCGCCGCGCCGCCCGGGTCGGCCGCGCGCGCCGCATACCCCAGCAAAAGCGCCGCCAACGCGGCCGAGGCGACTGCCCCGTAGACCATGAGTCGGCGCTTGCCGATTGCCTGCAAAGAGCCCTTGGATTGCGAATTCATTCGATTGCCTCCAGTCGCATTTCAGCCGCCAACAACATCCCAACCAGGTCCGGAACCCGAACCCACCGTGATTCACAAAGCCGGAACGACTCCGTCCTTGCCGCAAAAGACAAACATTGCCGTGTACCTGCCGTCGGCACCCTTTTGCGCGCCGACGAAGACCGGTGTGCCCGGCTTGAGCAGGCTCGGATCGCCGAGCGCCATGCGGTGGATCGGCACATCGCGCGGCACTTCGACATCGGTCTCGTCGTAGTCGCTCGGGCCCCACTTGATCGACAGCACCCGGTCCTCGAGGTCGTCGACCCAGCCGTGTGCGATCTTCGACACGGGGGTCAGATCCCACTTCTTTTCGCCGATCGCGATGCCGCGCAGCTTCTCGTCGATGATGCGCAGCTCCATCCCCTTGTGCAGCCAGACCGCCGAATCCCGAACGATCGGGCTGTATTCGTTCAGCTGGTACGCGACGGCGCCGACGTAGACGCCGAAATCGACCTCGGTGAAACTGCCCTTGCTCAGGCTGATCACGGTCAGGTTGTCGGGCAGCGCGATCCGCACCGTCCTGCCGCTCTTGGTTTTCACGACCATCGCCCCGCCCTGAACCGAGGCGATTTCGCCGCGGATATGGTCGGGCTCGGCGTCTTGAGCAACCGCCGGCCGGTGCGGCGCCAGCACCACGCCGAGCGCACAGCGCGAGCGTGAACGCACTCAGCCAGCGCCAGGCCTGAAGGTTTCGCTGCGAGGTCATGCGTTGGGCGAGCATGGTCGATCCATCCTCAAACAGCTCATGTCAACGCGGCCTGTGGCTGCGTCACGTCGAGCATCTTGCGTTCCTTGATCGAGCCGAGCCGCAGGTACAGCAGCGGCACGATGAACAGCGTCAGCAAGGTCGACGTGACCAGGCCACCCAGAATCACCACCGCCATCGGGTGCTCGATCTCATGGCCGGGAATGCTGCCGCGAACGATGAGCGGCAGCAGCGCGAGCGCCGTGCACAGCGTGGTCATCAGGATCGGCGACAGGCGTTCCGCCGCGCCGCGCATGACCAGAGCGAAGCCGAACGGTTCACCTTCGCTGAGTTCGATGTGTCGATAGTGCTGGATCAGCAGGATGCTGTTGCGCGCCGCGATTCCCAGCACCGTGACCATGCCGACCAGCGAGCCGAGCGATAGCACCCGGTCTCCGGCATAAGCGGCGAGCACGCCGCCGACCAGCGCCGCCGGCATCGCGAGGAAAATCAGGCTCGCCAGGCGCCAGCTGTGCAGCGACGCGTGCAGGATCAGGAAGATCGCGACCGCAACGATGAGCGAGGCGCCGAGCAGGTTTTGCTTCGCCGCCTGGCGTTCCTTGTATTCCCCAAGCAATTGGGCGTAGGTGCCGAGCGGGAACTGGACCTTCTCGAGCCGCGCCGCGACGTCGGTGGCCACCGACCCGAGGTCGCGGCCACGCACGTTGCCGTGCACGTCGATGCGCCGCGAGGCGTTCTCGCGCTTGATCTTGTTCGGCGTCGTGTCCAGCGTCACGTCGGCCACTTCGGCCAGGCGCACCCGGCCGCCGTAGGGCGTATCGATCATGAACTCCTTGATGTCGTCGACGTTGTGGCGCGACGCAGGGTCGGTCCAGACGAACACGTCGTAGACCTTGCCTTCCTTGTGGATGTCCGTCACCTCGAGGCCCGACATCAGGTAGTTCACGACGCGGCGCACGTCGCCCGGCTTGAGGCCGTAGCGTGCCGCCTCCTCGAGCTTGACCTTGACTTCGATCTGCGGCACCCCGACCGACTGTTCCATGTGCCAATCGACCAGGCCGGGGACGTCCTTCATCGCCTCTTCCACGAGCTTCGCGCTCTTGCGCAGGCCTTGCAGATCGGGCCCGAAGATGCGGACCACGACGGATTCGCCGGCACCCGTGAGCACCTCCTTGATGCGCTCCTTCAGATAGGTCTGCACGTCGCGGTACAGCCCCGGATAACCGGCGACGGCAGACTCGACGGCGGCGCGCGTCTTGTCGTAGTCGACGTTCGGGTCGACGCTGATCCAGTTCTCGGTGAAGTTGATGCCATAGGGTTCATCGCCGCCGATGGCGCGCCCGACGTGGGCGCCGAAGTTGCGCACGCCGGGAATCGCGCGCAGCTCGCGGCTCGCCGCCTGGGTGATGCGGAAGGTCTCGGGGTGCGACGTTCCTTCGGCAGGCACCCAGTGCATCAGGAAGTCGCGTTCCTTGAACTCGGGCAACAGCGCCGCGCCGAGGAAGGGCCAGACGCCCAGGCCGGCGATGATGATCACGAAGCCGGTGGCATACGCGATGCGCGGGCCCTTGATGACGCGTTCCAACATCGTCGCGTAGTGGCGCTTCAGCCAGGGCACGAGCGGCGACTCGCGCTTCTCGATGCCGGTCTTGTCGAGCAGGATCAGGCACAGCGCGGGCGTGACGGTGAGCGCGACGACCATCGAGGCGAGCATCGCCAGGATGAACGCGAGCGCCAGCGGCTCGAAGAACGCGCCGGCCAGGCCGCTCATGAAGAACACCGGCGTGACGGCCAGCGCGATGATGAGGGTGGCCTGCCAGATCGCCGGGCGCACCTCGAGCGAGGCTTCGAGAATGATGCGCGCCGTCGTCTTGGTGCTGCCGGCCTGGCGGTGCTGGCGCAGGCGCCGTACGACGTTCTCGACGTCGATGATCGCGTCATCGACGACCGAGCCCAACGCGACGACAAACCCCGCCAGCACCATCGTGTTGATCGACGCTCCCAACAGGTACAGCACCAGGCCGGCGGCGACGAGCGACAGCGGAATCGCGATCACGCTGATCAACGCGACGCGCCACTCGAACAGGAACGCGCCGAGCACGAGGATCACGAGGATCGAGCCGGTGATCAGCGCGATCGTCAGGTTGTCCATCGAGGTTTCGATGAACGTCGCCGGGCGGAAGATCGTCGAGTCGATCTCGATGCCGGGCAAACCGGGCTTGATCTGCGCCAGCGCTTCCTCGATGCCGCGCGTCACGTCGAGCGTGTTCGCCCAGGGCAGCTTCTCGACGATCATCATGATGCCGCGCTCGTCGTTGATCACGGCGTCGCCGACGAGCGGCCAGGTGTCCCACGCGACCCTGCCGATCTCGCGCAGGCGCGGCGGGTCGGCGCGGCCCCTGATCGCGATCGGCACTTCGGCCAGATGCTCGATCGAATAGACCGGCGACTTGTTGTGGATGCTGATGCGCTGGTTCGGCGTGTCGATCAGGCCGTCGACGCGCGCCTTGCCGCCCGAGGTGTAGCCGAGCATTCCGACGTCGAGTGCGTCGGACGTGGTTTCCATCACCTGGTCGAGCGTGACGCCGTGCGCGCGCATCATGCCCGGGTCGACCTGCACTTGCAGCGACTTGATCTGATCGCCCCACATCGGCACGTTGGCCACACCCGGGACCGTCATCAGCTTGAACTTGATCGTCCAGTACGCGATCATCGAAAGGTCCATCTGGTTGTAGACCTTCGACGACAGGCCGATCTTCATGACCCGGCTCGTCGACGACAGCGGCTGCAGGATCACCGGCATGCCCGAGGACTTGGGCAATTCGGCGATGGCCAGCTTGAGCCTCTCGTTGACCTGCTGGCGCGCGTCCAGCAAGTCCGTGTGCGGCTTGAACAGCAGCACGACTTGCGACAGACCCGTGACGGAGGCCGAGCGCACGTAATCGATGTTGGGGACACCGCGCATCGTGTCCTCCATCGGTATCGTGATCAGCTCTTCGACCTCGTTGGCCGTCATGCCCGGCCCTTCGGTCTGGATCTCGATCTTCGGCGGCGCGAACTCGGGGAACACGTCGACCGGCATCTTGCGCAGTTGCTGCGTGCCGAAGAACAGCAGCGCCGCTGCCGCGGCCAAGACCAGGAAGCGGAACTTCAGGCTCGACCCAATGATCCAGTTGAACATTGACATCCCCCTGCCCCGTGATGAGGCGTCCTCGTTGAAACAATTGTTTACGGCGGGGGGGAGGGCACGATTGACAGAACGCAATCGTTCCCATCAATAGACTAGGGGGGTGGGCCCAGGCTCCTGGCCCGGTTAGGGCATTCCCTAGGCCAGCTGGCGCACGAAGTCGAGCGACGAGACGACGCCGACGAGGCGATCGCCGTCGATCACGACGACGTGGTGGACCTTGTGGTGAAGCATCAGGCGGGCCACTTCGCTGACGCTGGTGTCGGGGGGCACGGCCAACGGCTTGTAGCTGCAGATCTGCCAGGCTCGGGTGGCAGCGGGGTCACCCTTGCGAACGTGGAACTGCAGCAGGTCGGGCACGCTCACGACGCCGACGACGGTGCCCTCGGGTTCCTGCACAGGCACCCACGACACGCCGTGCCTGCTCATGAACTCCTCGACCTCGGCGACCGTGTCGTCCATGCCGATGGACCAGACCTGGCTTTTCATCATCGAGGAAATGGAAGTCATGACAGCTCCCGCGATTGGCGGCCCAGACGCTTCTCCACCGCGAGCACATTGCGCGTGACGGGCAGCAGCGTGTCGGGCGTGACGCTGATCGAATCGATGCCGAGCTCGACCAGGAACTCCACGACTTCGGGGTAGTCGGAAGGCGCCTGGCCGCAGATCCCCGAGTGCCGGCCATTGCGCCGCGCGCCGTCGACGGTCTGGCGGATCATTTCCTTGACCCCTGGGTCGCGCTCGTCGAAGTCGAACGCGACTAGATCGGAGTCGCGGTCGACGCCGAGCACGAGTTGCGTGAGGTCGTTCGAGCCGATCGAAAACCCGTCGAACAACTTGGAAAATCCGTCGATCTGGATCACGTTGTTCGGGATCTCGCACATCACGTAGACCTCCAGCTCATTGACGCCACGCTTCAAGCCGTGCCCGGCCATCGCCGCGAGCACGCGTTCAGCTTCATCGATGCGCCGGCAAAACGGAATCATCAGTTTCACGTTGGTCAGACCCATGTCGTCGCGCACGCGCTTCAGTGCCGCGCATTCGAGCGCAAAGCCCTCGGCATACGCCGGGTGCGCGTAGCGCGACGCGCCACGAAAACCGATCATCGGGTTCGCCTCGGGCGGCTCGAACCAGCGCCCGCCGAGCAGGCTGGCGTATTCGTTGCTCTTGAAGTCCGACAGGCGCACGATCACGGGTTTCGGATAGAACGCCGCGGCGATCTGACCCACGCCTTCGGCCAGTTCGCGGATGAAGTAGTCGGCCGGGCGCGCATAGCCTTCGGTGAGGCGGTCGATTTGTGCGCGCACCGCCGCGTCGTCGATGCGCTGCGGCTGCAGCAGCGCCATCGGGTGCACCAGGATGTGCTCGGCAATGATGAACTCCATTCGCGCCAGGCCCACGCCGTCGTTGGGCAGGAAACTTGTCTGGAACGCCAGCTCGGGGTTGCCGAGGTTCACCATGACATGCGTGCGCGGCCGCGCCAGCGTCGACAAGTCGGTGCGTATCACTTCGACCGGAATCACGCCGGCATAGACGCGGCCGACGCTGCCCTCGGCGCACGATACCGTGACTTCGTCGCCGGTGCGGATGGAGGTCGTCGCCGACTCGCAGCCGACGACCGCCGGAATGCCGAGTTCGCGCGCGACGATCGCCGCGTGGCAGGTTCGCCCGCCGCGGTTCGTCACGACCGCGGCGGCGCTTTTCATTACCGTGCCCCAGTCGGGCATCGTCGTATCGGCGACGAGCACCTCGCCAGGCTGGAACTGGTTGAGCTGCGAGATATCGGCAATGACTCGCGCCTTGCCCGAGGCGACGCGCGCGCCCACCGCGCGGCCGCTCGCGCACACCTTGCCTTTCGAGGCGAGCTTGAATTCCTCGAGCATGCCGCTCGCGCGCCGCGACGCCACGGTCTCGGGCCGCGCCTGCACGATGTAGAGCTGGCCGTCGACGCCGTCCTTCGCCCATTCCACGTCCATCGGCGTGGGCTTGCCCGCCTTGGCGCTGTAGTGGTCTTCGATGCGCACCGCCGCGTCGGCCAGGCTCAGCACTTCGGCGTCGCTGATGCAAAAGCGCCGTTGGTCCTCCACAGCGGTCGGCATGATGCGCGTCGTCTCGCGGCCGGCCGCCTTGGCGTAGACCATGCGAATTTCCTTGGCGCCGCGCTTGCGCCGCAGCACCGCGCGCTGACCCGCCTTCAGCGTGGGTTTGAAGACGTAGAACTCATCCGGGTCGACCGTGCCTTGCACGACGGTTTCGCCCAGACCGTAGGCGCCGGTGATGAACACGACGTCGCGAAACCCGGTTTCGGTGTCGAGCGAAAAGATCACGCCGCTGGCTGCGATGTCGGAGCGCACCATCTTCATCACGCCCACCGACAGCAGGACCTTGAAGTGGTCGAAGCCATTGTCGATGCGGTAGACGATCGCGCGGTCCTTGAACAGGCTGGCGAAGCATTGGCGCACCGCGTCGAGCAGGCGCGCCTCGCCGCTGACGTTCAGAAAGGTCTCGTGCTGGCCCGCGAAGCTGGCGGTCGGCAGGTCTTCGGCGGTCGCCGAGCTGCGCACCGCGAGCGTCACGTCTTCGCCGTATTCAGTGCGCAGCCGCGCATACGCGTCCCTGATCTGCGCCACCAGGTCGTCGGGCAGCTTCGCGCCGTAGACGATTTCGCGGGCCGCTTGCGCGCGGCGCGCCAGGTCGTCGACGTCGCTCGGGTTCAGCCCGTCGAGCGCCTCGTGCAGCCGCGGCCAGGCTTCGGCGCGGTCCAGCACGCGGCGGTACGCCTGAGCGGTGATCGCGAAGCCGTTGGGCACGCGCACGCCCTGCGCCGTGAGTTCGCGGAACATTTCGCCGAGCGACGCGTTCTTGCCGCCCACCAGCGGCACGTCATTGATCCCCAACTCGGAGAACCAGCGGATGTCCTTGCCTGAGGTGCTTGCCATGCCGACTCCTTTGGCTTGTCTCGAGCAGGCTACGTGCGAAGCCCAAGCGCCGCGTTGAGGCGGATCAATACACGGGCGATGCAGCGTCGCAAACTTGGGTCTCGACAGTCAAGCGATGGAGGCCGAGATGTCCGCTGACAGTGAATTGAGGGCGACCGTGCAGGCGATGGTTCAACCGGGCAGGGGCATCCTCGCCGCCGACGAGAGCGCGCCGACGATCGCGAAGCGCTTCGCGGCAATCGGTCTCGAATCGAACGAGGACAGCCGGCGCGCGTACCGCAGCCTCATCCTGGGCACGCCGGGACTGGGCGAGTCCGTGTCTGCCGTGATTCTGTTCGAAGAAACGTTGGCGCAGCGCACGCCCGACGGCACGCCGCTGCCGCAGCTCGCGGCGCGCCAAGGTATCGTGCCCGGCATCAAGGTCGACGCCGGCAAGATCCCGCTCGCGCTCGCGCCAGGCGACGAGATCACGCAGGGGCTGGATGGGTTGGCGAAGCGTCTGGCCGGCTACAAGGAGCAGGGCGCGCGCTTCGCGAAGTGGCGCGCCGTCTACAACGTCTCCGACACCTTGCCGAGCCGCGCCGCGGTGCTGGCAAACGCCCATGCACTGGCGCGCTATGCGGCAATCTGCCAGGAGCAAGGCGTGGTGCCGATCGTCGAGCCTGAAGTGCTGATCGACGGCATGCACTCGCTGGCGCGCTGCGCCGAGGTCACCGAGAGCGTGCTGTTCGAGGTGTTCCGCGCTCTCGTCGAGCAGCGTGTCGTGCTCGAGCACGTGGTGCTCAAGCCGAGCATGGTGCTGCCCGGCAAGGCGCATCCGCAACCGGCCACGCCGGCCGAGGTGGCGCAGGCGACGCTGCGCGTGCTGCGCCGTGCTGTTCCGGCGGCCGTGGCGAGCATCAACTTCCTGTCGGGCGGGCAAACACCGGAGCAGGCGAGCCGCAACCTCGACGCGCTGAACCGCTGCGGCCCCCAGCCCTGGCCGCTGAGCTTTTCCTACGGCCGGGCCTTGCTCGACCCGGCACTGAAGGCCTGGGGCGGGCGCGCGGCGCAAGTTCAGGCCGGACAGGCCGCGTTGCTGAAACGCGCCCGGCTGAATGCGGCGGCGTGCCAGGGGCGCTACGCCGCGGCAATGGAAG
>CAWBTF010000007.1:0-135320 GCA_963791595.1 uncultured beta proteobacterium
CGTAGTAGTCGGTCGTCTTGTAGAGGAAATCGGCGCTGTCGCTCGTGACGAGGAACCCATGCGCGATTCCCGGCGGCAGCCACATCTGCTTGTGGTTCTGCCCGCTCAGCTCGACGCCGACCCATTGCCCATAGGTCGCGCTGCCCGGACGGATGTCGACCGCCACGTCGAACACCGCGCCCATCGTCACCCGCACCAGCTTGCCCTGCGCGTGCGGCTCGCGCTGGTAGTGCAGGCCGCGCAGCACGCCCTTGGCCGAGCGCGAGTGGTTGTCCTGCACGAAGTTCACTTCGAAGCCCACCGCCTCGTTGAAGGCCCTTTGGTTGTAGCTCTCCAGGAAGAACCCACGCTCGTCGCCGAACACCTTGGGCTCCAAGATCAGCACACCGGGAATGGCCGTGGGCGTGACCTTCATCAGTACACCCCGCCCTTGAGCACTTGCAGCAGGTACTGCCCGTATCCGTTCTTGAGCATCGGCTGCGCCAGCGCTTCGAGCTGCGCCGCGCCGATCCACCCAGAGCGATAGGCGATCTCCTCGGGGCAGGCCACTTTCAGGCCCTGGCGCTTCTCCAGCGTGGCGATGAACTGGCCAGCCTCGAGCAGGCTGTCGTGCGTGCCGGTGTCGAGCCACGCATAGCCGCGGCCCATGATCTCGACATTGAGTTGCTGCTGCGCCAGGTATTGCGCGTTCACCTCGGTGATCTCGAGTTCGCCGCGCGCCGACGGCTTGATGCGCGCGGCGATGTCGCACACCTGTTCGTCGTAGAAGTACAGGCCCGTGACGGCGTAGTTGCTCTTCGGCGCCTTGGGCTTTTCTTCGATGCTGACGGCACGCTTGTCGGCGCCGAACGCGACGACACCGTAGCGTTCCGGGTCGTTCACGTGGTACGCGAAGACCGAGGCGCCCGCGTCCCGGTGCGAGGCGGTGTGCAGCAGCCCCTGCAGGTCGTGGCCGTAGAAGATGTTGTCGCCCAGCACCAGCGCGCTGGGTTGCCCGTTGACGAACTTCTTGCCGAGGATGAAGGCCTGCGCCAA
This sequence comes from uncultured beta proteobacterium, assembly GCA_963791595.1. Classification (GTDB taxonomy): domain Bacteria; phylum Pseudomonadota; class Gammaproteobacteria; order Burkholderiales; family Burkholderiaceae_C; genus JAEMQF01. The sequence goes on from CAWBTF010000007.1 coordinate 1,036, forward strand.
ACCGTCCGGACTCGGCTGCACGCAGTAGCTCAGGTTCACGCCCCACTGCGCGCCGCTGCCGAGCAGCGCTTCGAAGCGCGGCGTGTCCTGCGGCGTGCTGATGACGAGGATGTCGCGAATTCCGGCGAGCATCAACGTGCTCAACGGGTAATACACCATCGGCTTGTCGTACACCGGCAGCAACTGCTTGCTCATCGCCAGCGTGGCCGGGTGCAGGCGCGTGCCGGAGCCTCCGGCGAGGATGATGCCTTTGCGTTGCATGTCAGGTCGCTGGCGGTGCGTTGGTCTTGTACTCCAGCACTTCCGTGAGCATTCGCTCCACACCAAGTTCCCAGTGCGGCATCGCCAAGCCAAACGCCGCTATCAACTTGCCCGAGTCCATGCGCGAATTGTGCGGTCGTTTCGCCGCTGTGGCGAATTCGCTCGACGGCACGGCTTCGATGGCGTCGGGCGCGACGCGGACACCCTTGCCCGCGCTTCGTGCAAACTCGATGACGTGGCCGGCGTAGCCGTGCCAACTGACCTCGCCCGACGCCGCCGCGTGGTAGGTGCCGCCGAGGCTGGGGTTGCCGACGGCCGCGCGCAGCGCGTGCGCCGTCACGTCGGCAAGCAGGTCCGCGCCGGTGGGCGCGCCGATCTGATCGTCGATCACTTTCAGGCGTTCGCGCTCTTGCGCCAGGCGCAGCATCGTTTTCGCGAAGTTGTTGCCGCGCGCCGCGTAGACCCAACTGGTGCGCAGGATCAGGTGGCGGCAGCCGCTTTCGCGAATGGCGTTTTCGCCCTCCAGCTTCGTGCGGCCGTAGACGTTGAGCGGGCCGGTGGCATCGTCTTCGCGCCAGGGCCGCGTGCCGCTGCCGTCGAACACGTAGTCGGTGCTGTAGTGCACGAGCCAGGCGCCGCGCGCCGCGGCTTCGCGCGCCAGCACGGACGGGGCTGTGGCATTGATCGCCATGGCGAGATCCGGTTCGCTTTCGGCTTTGTCGACGGCGGTGTACGCGGCGGCATTGACGATGACGTCCGGCGCCACCGTGCGCACCGTGGCGGCAAGCTGCTGCGGCTGGCCGAAATCGCCCCAAAGAGCGCCCGAGCCTCGGGCATCGAGCGCCACCACCTCACCCAACGGCGCCAGCGCGCGCTGCAATTCCCAGCCGACCTGGCCGTTCTTGCCGAACAGCAAGATCTTCATGATGGGCGATGCTTCAGTGCGCGCTGTGTCGGGCAGGGGCTCAACGGCCGATCGCGAAGTACTCGAAGCCCATCTCGCGCAGCATTCTCGGCTCGTACAGATTGCGCCCGTCGAAGATCACCGGTTGCTTCAACGCGCCGCGGATCGCCTCGAAGTCCGGGCTGCGGAACTCCTTCCACTCGGTGGCGATCAGCAGCGCGTCGGCGCCTTCGAGTGCGGCCATCGGCGTGCTCGCACAGGAGAGCGACTGTGTGCCGGCGAACACGCGCCGCGCCTCGTTCATCGCGGCGGGGTCGTAGGCGGCCACGGTGGCGCCGGCGTCGAGCAAGGCTTTCACGATGGCACGGCTCGGCGCTTCGCGCATGTCGTCGGTGTTGGGTTTGAACGCCAGGCCCCACAGTGCAAAGTGGCGGCCCCGCAGATCGGCGCCGAAACGCGCGCGAACCTTGTCGGGCAACACGAGTTTTTGCGCCTCGTTCGCCGCTTCGACGGCGGCAAGTACCTTCAGAGTGGTCGAGGCGTCCTGGCTCGCGGTGCGCAGCAAGGCCTGCACGTCTTTCGGAAAGCACGATCCGCCGTAACCCGCGCCCGGGTACAGGAAGTGAAAGCCGATGCGCGGATCGGAGCCAATGCCCTGGCGCACCATTTCGATGTCGGCGCCGAGCTTTTCCGCAAGGTTCGCCATCTCGTTCATGAAGCTGATGCGGGTGGCGAGCATCGCGTTCGCGGCGTACTTGGTCAGCTCGGCGCTGCGCTGGTTCATCACGACGAGCCGGTCGCGATTGCGGTTGAACGGCGCGTAGAGGGCGCGCATGTAGTTGATGGCCTGGTCGTCATCGTCATCGGCGCCGACGACCACGCGGTCCGGGCGCATGAAGTCTTCGACCGCCGCGCCTTCCTTCAGGAACTCCGGGTTCGACACCACGCTGAACGGAACCTTGACGCCGCGCTTTGCGAGCGCCTCGTCGAGGGCGGCCTTGACCTTGTCGGCCGTGCCCACCGGCACCGTGCTCTTGTCGACGACGAGCTTGTAGTCGGTCATGTGCGCGCCGATGTTGCGCGCCGCGGCCAGCACGTACTGCAGGTCGGCCGAGCCGTCTTCGTCGGGCGGTGTGCCCACGGCGATGAACTGGACGGTGCCGAAGTGCACTGCGGGCTCGACTTCCGTCGTGAAGTGCAGGCGCCCTGCGGCGACGTTGCGCTGCACGACTTGCTCGAGCCCGGGCTCGTGGATCGGCAGTCCGCCGGCTTGCAGCGTCGCGATCTTCTTTGCGTCGACATCCAGGCACAGCACGTCGTTGCCCACGTCCGCTAGGCATGCGCCGCTGACCAGGCCGACGTAGCCGGTGCCGATGACGGTGATTTTCATGAAGTGCGAGTGGGCTGGCGAGCGCAGGGGACGGTGCGGTGCGTGCATCAGGCCGTCAGTCGAGCTTCGTAGTTGACCTCGACCCAGTCGCGATAGGCCCCGCTCTGCACATGCGCCACCCAGTCAGGGTTGTCGAGGTACCAGCGCACCGTCTTGCGAATCCCGCTTTCGAACGTTTCCGCCGGCCGCCAGCCCAGTTCGCGCTCGATCTTGCGCGCGTCGATCGCGTAGCGGCGGTCGTGGCCGGGGCGGTCTTGCACGTTCTTGATGAGCCGGGCGTACGGGCCGGCCGGGCTGGGCCGCATTTCGTCGAGCAACGCGCAGATCGTGCGGACGATTTCGATGTTGGGCTTTTCATTCCAACCGCCGACGTTGTACGTCTGCCCGACCCGCCCACGCGCCAGCACTTCGCGGATCGCCGCGCAATGGTCTTTCACGTACAGCCAGTCGCGCACCTGCATGCCGTCGCCGTACACCGGCAGGGGCTTGCCGGCCAGCGCGTTGACGATCATCAGCGGGATCAGCTTTTCCGGGAAGTGGTAGGGCCCGTAGTTGTTCGAGCAGTTGGTCGTGAGCACCGGCAGCCCGTAGGTGTGGTGCCAGGCGCGCACGAGGTGGTCTGCCGCGGCTTTGCTCGCCGAATAGGGGCTGTTCGGTTCGAAGGCATGTTCTTCCGTGAACGGCGCGTCCGTGGGGTGCAGTGAACCATAGACTTCGTCGGTCGACACATGCAGAAAGCGGAACGCAGCCTTGTCGATCCGCGTCAAGAGCGGCCCAATGCTGGCGCGCCGCTTCGAGCAGCGTGAACGTGCCTTCGACATTCGTCTTGATGAATGCCGCGGGGCCGTGAATGCTGCGGTCGACATGGCTTTCCGCGGCGAAATGCACCACGGCGCGGGGGCGGTGCTCGGCGAACAGCGCATCGAGCAAGGCGCGGTCGGTGATGTCGCCTTTCACGAAGCGGTGGCGCGGGTCGCCTTGCAGCGAGCTCAGGCTTTCCAGGTTGCCGGCGTAGGTCAACGCATCGAGGTTCAGCACCGCCTCGCCCGTGGCGGCGATCCAGTCGAGCACGAAGTTGGCGCCGATGAAGCCGGCGCCGCCGGTGACGAGAATCATTGCGATGAAGTCCGGGGCAGGGGCGAATTCGGTGTGCGCATGGCGCCGCTGGGCGCTTCGCAAGCGCGGCATTCTAGAGGGGCAAGGTGTGTGCAGAGCCAAAGTGTCATCCCGCAAAGGCGATAATCGCCGGATGAGTGAAAACATGCAATTGAGCGATTCGCCGCAGCCCTTTGACGACAGCGCTGCACCAGCTGCGCCGCTGGCGTTCGCCAGCGTGGGGCTGGACGAGGTCCTGCAGCGCGCCGTAGCCGACCAGGGTTACACGCTGATGACGCCGATCCAGGCGAAGGCGATTCCCATCGTGCTCGCCGGGCGCGACGTGATGGGCGCGGCGCAAACCGGCACCGGCAAGACGGCGGCGTTCTCGCTGCCCTTGCTGCACAAGATGCTGCGCCACCAGAACAGCAGCATGTCGCCGGCGCGCCACCCGGTGCGCGCGCTCGTGATCACGCCGACGCGCGAGTTGGCGGACCAGGTGGCGGCCAACATCACCGGCTATGCCCAGCATTCGAAGCTGCGCGTCGCGGTGGTGTACGGCGGCATCGACATGAAGCCGCAGACGGCTGAGCTGAAGGCCGGCGTCGAGGTGCTGGTGGCCACGCCGGGGCGCTTGCTCGATCACATCGAGGCGAAGAACTGCGTGCTGAACCAGGTGGAGTACGTCGTGCTCGACGAGGCCGACCGCATGCTCGACATCGGCTTCCTGCCGGACTTGCAGCGCATCCTCAGCTACCTGCCGAAGACTCGCCAGACGCTGTTGTTCTCGGCCACGTTCTCGCCCGAAATCCGGCGCTTGGCCGAGAGCTATTTGCAGGACCCGGTGCTCGTGGAAGTGGCGCGCCCCAATGCGACCGCGACGAACGTGGAGCAGCGCTTTTACAGCGTGAGCAACGACGACAAGCGGCGTGCGGTGCTGAAGCTGCTGAAGGAGCGTGGCATCAAGCAGGCGTTGATCTTCGTCAACTCCAAACTGGGCTGTGCGCGGCTGGCGCGGTCATTCGAGCGCGACGGCTTGCGCACGAATGCGCTGCACGGCGACAAGTCGCAAGACGAGCGCTTGAAGGCGCTGGAAGCGTTCAAGAGCGGCGAAGTCGACGTGCTCGTCGCCACCGACGTGGCGGCGCGCGGCCTGGACATCGTCGACCTTCCGGCAGTGTTCAATTTCGACGTGCCGTACAACCCGGAAGACTACGTGCACCGCATCGGCCGTACGGGCCGTGCCGGGGCCTCGGGCCTGGCGATCACCTTGGTGTCGCGCGACGACTTGCGACTGGTCGGCGACATCGAACGCCTGATCAAGAAGAAAACCGAAGTCGAGGCACTCGAGTTGGACGATGAGCCGCCCCGGCGCGACTTCGTTCGCGACCGCGCGCGCCATGAGGGCGATGGCGAGCGCGCGGGCCGGCCGGCGGCGCCGCGCCCAACTTACGTGGCGCCCAAGGTGGCGTCCGATCCCTTCTTCGATAGCCCTTACGAACCGAGCGACGCGGCGGCTGCGCCGGCTTGGGAGCAGAAGGCCAGCGTGCCGACGCGCGGCATTTCACCGAACATCAAGCCGAAGAAGAAAGTGGCGGCGCTGTTTGGCGCGCGGCGCGAGGAAGAAACGGCGTCTTGACGGGTTGGGCGTGCGCCGCCGTCCGGGTGGACTCGGGCGGCGCAACGAGGCGCTAAGAGGTTCCAGCTGAGTGCAGCAGGAACACCGCGGGGATGTTGCCCGGCAGCTTGAGCTTCGTCGTTCGCCATGCGGCGATACGCCGCGTTCTCGAAAATCCCCCGGGAAGCGTCAGCCCACAACTGACCGACAGCCACGTCGTGTCGTGAAGCTGTTCAACCAGCGCGTCGAGCAGCGCCTGATTGCGGTACGGCGTTTCAATCATGATCCGCGTCTGGCCGTCGCGCCGTGACTGCAATTCGAGTTCGCGAATACGGGCGGCGCGCTCGGCAGCCGGAATCGGCAGATAGCCGACAAAGCTGAACCCCTGGCCGTTCAAGCCGCTCGCGGCCAATGCCAACATCAATGAACTCGCGCCCGGCAGCGCGATGACGTCGATGCCCAGCGCATGCGCGGCTTGCACGACCTGCGCGCCGGGGTCTGCCACCGCGGGCAGGCCGGCTTCGCTGAGCAGGCCGATATCCTGCCCTTGCGTGGCCGGCGCGAGCAGGGCACCCAGGGCACGGCTTGCGATCGCTGGGTTTGCCTGGCCCGCCTTTGGCGGGCCGCGGAATCTCCACGATGCCGAGCTCCTGCAACGGCCGCGTCAGCGTTGCGATCGCGTCTACCCGCTTCAGGAAGCTTCGCGCGCTCTTGGCGTTCTCGACCACCCAATGTTCGAGGCGAGAGGCGAGCCGAATCACGGCGGGAGCGAGGGTCTCTTCCAGGCTTGGCATCGGGCCGTCAATGCCGAAGTCGAGCGTGTTCGGCACCAGGTAGAGCTTGCCTTGGGTGCGGTCATCGCGCGGCCCTCACCCCGACCCTCTCCCACGAGTGGGAGAGGGAGTACACCGGGGGCATCTACTGCGCCCTCATAACGCTCTGCCTACGAAGGCAAGCACATCGATCCCGGCGCGTCGCAGCAGCACGCAGGTTTGAATCAGCGGTAGGCCTATCAGTGCAGTCGGGTCGTCGCTGGCAACGGATTCGAGCAACGCAATTCCGAGCGTCTCGACTTTCGCGCTGCCGGCGCAGTCATAGGGCTGTTCTGCGTGCAGGTAGTTGTCGATTTCGGTTTCGCTCAGATGCCGAAAGCGCACAGTCACCGGCACGAGCGCCGCAGCTTCGAAACCGGCGCTCGCGCAGGCCACACTGACCGCCGTTTGAAACACGATGGAGCGGCCGCTCATCGCGCGCAATTGCCGTGTCGCGGTTGCATGGTCACCGGGTTTGCCGATCGCCTCACCATCGAGATCGGCCACTTGATCGGAGCCGATCACCACGGCGTCCGGGTGCAACGCCGCCACCGCGGCTGCCTTGGCTTGCGCCAGGCGTGTGGCCAGCATCGCGGGTGGTTCGCGAATCAACGGCGTTTCGTCGACATCCGGCGCCACCACGTCGAACCGCAGCCGCAAGCGCCCCAGCAACTCGCGCCGGTAGCGCGACGTGGAGGCAAGAATCAAGCGCGGCCTGGAATCCATGCGGCGCATTGTCCACCGGGCGAAACATGAGGAAACGCACGGCCGCCCGAAGTTTCCTCATCCCCAAGGGCCACGAAGGGGCCCCTTCGTGGCCCTTGGGGCGGACGACGTATGTCGTCGGCCTGGGGGCTCTCTCAGTAAACTCGGGCCGATGAACAAGCGCTTGCTCGACCCTCGGCGGCTCGACGTCGCTGCCGCCGCGGAAGCGGCCGCCGAGTTGTCCGGCCAATGGCCGCTGGCGCAACTGACCCGGCTTGCCGAGATGTGGCATCCGGAAGCCCGCTCGGGAAGCGGCGAGCAGGCGGCCCACTGGAACGCGCGCGGCGAAAAGCGGGTCGGCGCCAGCGGGCCGCCGCAGATCTGGCTGCATCTGAATGCGCGCGCAGACTGCATCCTGGTCTGCCAGCGATGCCTGCAGCCCGTGGCCGCCGCGGTCGACGCCCAGCGCAGCTTCCTGTTCGTTGCCGGAGAAGCGGCCGCTGCCGAACTCGACGCGCAGTGTGAAGACGATGTTCTGGCGCTGACGCGAGAGCTCGACCTGCGCGAATTGGTGGAGGACGAATTGCTGCTCAGCCTGCCGCTGGTGCCCAGGCACGAGCATTGCCCGCAGCCCTTGCTGCCGCCTGAGGGGGCAGCAATTGCCGACCCACAACCCGGCAGCCCGCACCCGTTCGCGGCACTCGCGGCGCTGAAGGGCAGGGCCGACAAAGGCTGATTCCCGGGCCTGCTAGAATTCGCGCCTTTCGCGCGGTCCAGGTGCGTCATTGACAAGTGTCACTGGCATGTCCTCGCCGCCGCCGACATGGCCCCAGGCGACGCGTCGATCCTGCGGGCCCCAGGAGAACCCCATGGCCGTACAGCAGAACAAGAAGTCCCCATCCAAGCGTGGCATGCACCGCTCGCACAACGCCTTGAACACGCCGGGCACGGCGATCGAACCGACGACGGGCGAGGCGCACTTGCGCCACCACGTCAGCCCAACGGGTTTTTATCGCGGGCGCAAGGTATTGAAGACCAAGGCAGACGCCTGATCGGCTCGCGCCGCCGCGTCGGGGCATCGCGCGCGACCGTGGCGTGCCGCTGAAGACGAATGCCCCATCAGACCCCAGCCGTGATCAGGCTCGCCGTCGATTGCATGGGGGGCGACCACGGCCCCAGCGTCACTTTGCCCGCTTGCCGGGCCTTCCTGCGCGCGCATCCCCAGGCTGAGGTGATTCTCGTCGGCCGCCAGGCCGAGCTTGCGCCGGCATCGAGCTGGGAACGTTGCACGATCGTGAACGCGACCGAAGTCGTCGAAATGGACGACCCGGTCGAGGTCGCGCTGCGGCGCAAGAAAGACTCCTCGCTGCGTGTGGCGCTCAGCCTGGTCAAGGCGGATGAGCAAGGCCAGTCGCGCGCCCAGGCCTGCGTGTCGGCCGGCAACACGGGTGCGCTGATGGCGCTGTCGCGTTACGTGCTGAAGACGCTCGACGGCATCGACCGGCCGGCGATCGCGGCGGTGTTGCCGAATCAGAAAGACGGCTTCACGACCGTGCTCGACCTCGGTGCGAACGTCGACTGCACGGCCGAGAACCTGCTTCAGTTCGCGGTGATGGGCAGTGCGCTGGTCGCGGCGGTGGGCGGCAATCAGAACCCTTCGGTCGGCTTGCTCAACATCGGCGAAGAAGCGATCAAGGGCAACGAAGTCATCAAGCAGGCGGCGGAGCTGTTGCGCGTTGCAGCCGGCGGGCGGCCATTTGAATTTCCACGGCAACGTGGAAGGCAACGACGTGTTCAAGGGCACGACCGACATCGTGGTCTGCGATGGCTTCGTCGGCAACGTGCTGCTCAAGGCCTCCGAGGGCCTGGCGGCGATGCTCACCGCTTTCATCAAGCAAGAGTTCACGCGCAACCTGTTCACCAAGCTGGCAGCATTGGCGGCGCTGCCGGTGCTGAACCATTTCAAGCGGCGCGTCGATCACCGACGCTACAGCGGTGGCGCGCTGCTCGGGCTGCGTGGTCTGGTGTTCAAGGCGCATGGCGGCTCCGACGCTTATGCGTTCGAGCAGGCCCTGAACCGCGCTTATGATGCCGCCGGCAACCGCCTGCTGGATCGGGTGCACGACCGGATTCGCGAAACGCTGGCGGCGATGCCCCCTGCGAGCGAAGCCGGCGCGCCCGAGCCGACCACTGCACCATTGAGCGCATGAGTCTGAAGCCACCACCGTATACAAGGATCAGCGGCACCGGGAGCTATCTGCCGGGCGAAGCGATCGGCAATGCGGCGTTGGCGGCGCGGCTGGCGGCCGACGGCGTGGAGACCTCGGACCAGTGGATCATCGAGCGCACCGGGATCAAGTCGCGTCACTTTGCGCGCGATGACGAGGTGTGCAGCGATCTCGCTGTGTACGCGGCGAAGCGTGCGTTGGAGGCGGCCGACTGCGATGCCGCGGCGATCGACCTGATCATCGTCGCCACATCCACGCCGGACATGATCTTCCCGAGCGCCGCGTGCATCGTGCAACACAAGCTCGGCATCAAGGGCTGCGCCGCGTTCGACGTGCAGGCGGTCTGCTCCGGCTTCGTCTACGCGCTGACGATCGCCGATTCGATGATTCGCACCGGCGCGGCGTCGAAGGCGCTGGTGATCGGCGCCGAAGTGTTTTCGCGCATTCTGGACTTCAGGGATCGCACCACCTGCGTCTTGTTCGGCGACGGCGCCGGCGCCGTGGTGCTGCAAGCTTCCGACACGCCGGGTCTGCTGGCCAGCGAGCTGCACGCCGACGGCCGCTACGCGAACATCCTGTGCACACCGGGCACGGTGGCCGGCGGCAAGGTCCTCGGCGATCCGTTGCTGAAGATGGACGGCCCGGCGGTGTTCAAACTCGCCGTGAGCGTGCTCGAAGACGTGGCGCGTTCCGTGCTGGCCAAGGCCGAGCGATCCGAGGCCGACATCGACTGGCTGATCCCGCACCAGGCGAACATCCGCATCATGCAGGGCACGGCGAAGAAGCTCAAACTGCCGCTGGAAAAACTGATCGTCACCGTCGATCGGCATGGCAACACATCGGCCGCGTCGATCCCGCTGGCGCTCGACGACGCCGTGCGCCGCGGCAAGATCCGCAGTGGCGACACGGTGATGCTCGAGGGCGTTGGCGGCGGCTTCACCTGGGGCGCTGTGCTGCTCGATCTTTGAAGTGAACTTGCACTCATGAGTCAATTTGCCATCGTTTTTCCGGGCCAAGGTTCGCAGTCGGTGGGCATGCTCGACGCCTGGGGCGACCACCCGGCGGTGCGAGACACCTTGGCCGAGGCGTCCAGCGCCCTCGGCGAAGACGTCGCACGCTTGATCCGCGAAGGCCCGAAAGAGGCGCTCGAGTTGACGACGAACACCCAACCCGTGATGTTGACCGCGGGGCTGGCGTGCTATCGCGCCTGGATCGCGCAGACAGGTCAAGCGCCGGCGTTCATGGCTGGCCACTCGCTGGGCGAATACACCGCCTTGGTCGCTGCGGGATCGCTGGCGTTCGCCGACGCGCTGCCGCTGGTGCGCTTTCGCGCGCAGGCGATGCAAGAGGCGGTGCCGGCAGGCGTGGGTGCGATGGCCGCTGTGTTGGGGCTGGACGCAGGTGCCGTGCGCGATGCCTGCGTCGAGCTCAGCGCAACGAGCCGCGAAGTTGTCGAGGCGGTCAATTTCAACGACCCGAAGCAGATCGTCATCGCCGGAACCAAGGCGGGCGTCGACAAGGCGTGCGAACTGCTGAAAGCGCGCGGTGCGAAGCGGGCGTTGCCGCTTGCGGTGTCGGCACCGTTTCACTCGAGCCTGATGAAACCCGCTGCCGAGCGCTTGAAAGAGCGTCTGGCGGTCACGGCGTTCGCGGCGCCGAAAATCCAGGTGGTCAACAACGTCGATGTCGAAATCAACACCGACCCGCAAGCCATTCGCGATGCGCTGTATCGGCAGGCCTTCTGGCCCGTGCGTTGGGTCGAGCTGATCCAAGCGCTGCGGCAGAGGGGCGTGACCCGGGTCGTGGAGTGCGGGCCTGGCAAGGTGCTGGCCGGCATGGTGAAACGCATCGAGCCTGAGATGGCGGTGGCGAATGTGTTCGACCCGGCAAGTTTGGCTGCGGCGGCGCAGGGCGGTGCGTCGTGAGCGAAAAGCCGCTGGTCGGGCAGGTGGCGCTCGTGACCGGTGCGTCGCGTGGCATCGGCCGCGCCATCGCACTGGAGCTCGCGCAGCAGGGCGCCAAGGTGATCGGCACCGCTACGTCCGACGCCGGTGCGCAGGCGATCGGCGACGCGTTGTCGGCGTATCCAGGCTGTCGCGGCGTGTGCCTGGATGTGAACGACAGCGCTCGCGTCGACGCGACGCTGGAGGACATCCTCAAGCTTGACGGCGCGCTGCACGTGCTCGTCAACAACGCCGGCATCACGCGCGACATGCTGTCGATGCGCATGAAGGACGACGACTGGAACGCCGTGCTCGACACCAACCTGAGCGCGGTGTTTCGTCTTTGCCGCGCCGTGGTGCGGCCGATGATGAAGCAGCGCTACGGGCGCATCGTCAACATCACGTCGGTGGTGGGTGCGAGCGGCAATGCCGGCCAGGCAAATTACGCGGCGGCCAAGGCCGGCGTGGCCGGCATGACGCGCTCGCTGGCGCGCGAGCTGGGCAGCCGCGGCATCACCGTGAATTGCGTGGCGCCGGGGTTCATCGAAACCGACATGACCAAGTCGCTCAGCGAAGCGCAGACGAGCGCGCTGATGGCGCAAATTCCCGTGGGGCGCTTGGGTCAGGCGAGCGAAGTGGCACACGCCGTGGCGTTTCTCGCCTCACCGAGGGCGGGCTATGTGACGGGTACCGAATTGCATGTGAACGGCGGCATGTTCATGCATTGAGTCGGGTGCGGTTCTCGATCCGCCCGTTGCCCTAGAATGCCGCGCTGTTTCTTACAATTACTCCTGGAGGAGTCATGAGCGATATCGAAGCACGTGTCAAGAAGATCATTGCCGAGCAGCTCGGCGTGCCCGAGTCCGACGTGGCGAATGCCAAGGCGTTTGTCGCCGATCTCGGTGCCGATTCACTCGACACGGTTGAACTCGTGATGGCGCTCGAAGACGAATTCGGCATCGAGATTCCCGACGAAGAGGCGGAAAAGATCACCACGGTTCAGCTCGCGATCGACTACGCCGTCAAGCATCAAAAGGCGGCGTGAGTCCTGCGTTGATTGAGGCGCCCGAAGGCGAGCCGATTCAATGAGCCGACGTCGCGTGGTCGTCACCGGCCTGGGCTTGGTCAGCCCTGTCGGCAATACGGTGACTGAGGGCTGGGCGAACATCCTGGCCGGGCGCGGCGGCATCGGCCCCATCACCAAGTTCGACGCTGCCGCGCTGGCGTGTCGATTCGCCGGCGAGGTGAAGAACTTCAAGGTCGAGGAGTACTTCCCGGCCAAGGATGCGCGCCACATGGACACGTTCATCCACTACGGGATGGCGGCGTCGATTCAAGCGGTGCGCGATGCGGGTCTGCCGATCAACGATGCGTTGAATGAAGAGCAGGCCGAACGCATCGGCTGCCTGGTGGGGTCCGGTATCGGCGGATTGCCGATGATCGAAGAGACCCACGGCGAGTATGTGGCGCGCGGCGCTCGCCGAATTTCGCCATTCTTCGTGCCGGCGTCGATCATCAACATGATCTCGGGCCATGTGTCGATCTTCTTCGGTTTTCAAGGGCCGAATCTGGCGATCGCCACTGCCTGCACGACGGGGCTGCATTGCATCGGCGAAGCCGGCAGGCTGATCGAATATGGCGACGCCGACGTGATGATCGCCGGCGGTTCCGAGGCCACCGTGTCGCCGCTCGGCGTGGGTGGATTTGCCGCGGCGCGTGCCTTGTCCACGCGCAACGACGACCCGCAAACCGCGTCTCGCCCCTGGGACAAGGACCGCGACGGTTTCGTTCTGGGTGAGGGCGCGGGTGTGGTGGTGCTCGAGGAATACGAACACGCGAAGCGACGCGGGGCAAAGGTCTATGCCGAACTCGCTGGCTTCGGAATGGGCGCCGACGCATTTCACATGACGGCTCCGAGCGTCGATGGCCCGAAGCGCGCGATGAAAGCGGCGCTGCGCAACGCCGGCCTGAATCCGAACCAGGTGCAGTACCTGAACGCGCACGGAACGTCGACGCCTCTGGGCGACGTGAACGAAACGAATGCGATCAAGCTCGCCCTGGGCGAGCACGCACACCATGTGGTGGTCAACTCCACCAAGTCGATGACGGGTCACTTGCTCGGCGGCGCCGGGGGCATCGAATCCGTGTTCACCGTGCTGGCTTTGCACAACCAGGTGTCGCCGCCCACGATCAACATCTTCAACCAGGATCCGGAGTGCGACCTGGATTACTGCGCGAATGAAGCCCGGCCGATGAAGATCGAATACGCCATGAAGAACAACTTCGGCTTCGGCGGCACGAACGGAACCTTGATCTTCAAGCGCGCGTGAAGCGCACTCCCGGGCCGCGTATGCGCTCGTCCCCGGCGCTTCAGGTCACGGTGCGCGACTTTTCAGTTTGGCGCGTCGCGGTCCTTGTCCTTTGCGCATTCGCGGTGGCGGCGCTCGTTGCCTGGGGCATCGCATCGATGCGCGCGCAGGACATGCGGCTTCAATGGCTGGCCTTCGCCGCGGCGATCGCGGCTGCCGGATTGGGAATCTCGCTTTGGCGCACCGTGCCGGTCAGCTTGTCGTTCGACGGTTCGACCTGGAGTTTGTGCAACGCCGACGCCAGCCGGACGGAAGCTATATCGGGCGAACCGCGAGTCTGCCTGGACTTCGACACCTGGCTCTTGATTCATTTCGTCACCAACGCAGCGCGCGCGCGCTCTCAAGCAAATGTGGCTTTGCCACTTTGCTTGAACCCCCACGGGGGGCGGGCCGGGCTGGCCCGGCCCTGGGGGCGCTCAATGTGGCTCGGCCTTCAGCGTGGCGCGGTCGGCGAGCCGTGGCACGCGCTGCGCTGTGCGCTATATTTGCCGCGGCCGTCGGCAAGGGACGACGCTGAACAACAAGCCCGAGTCGACTCGCACGGTTCCGATGAACGCACCCGACGCTGATTCGGCGCTTGTCAGTCGGGCACAGGCGGGCGACGTCAAGGCGTTCGAGATGCTGGTCGTGAAGTACCAGCGGCGCATCGAGCGGCTGATCGGGCGCATGGTGCGCGATGTCGACCTCGTGCCTGACATCGCCCAAGAGACCTTCATTCGTGCCTACCGGGCCATCCCGCAGTTCCGCGGTGAAAGCGCCTTTTACACCTGGCTTTACCGGATCGCGGTGAACACCGCGAAAAAGGCGCTGATGGACCTCAAGCGCGATCCAACGGTCAGCGAATCGGCATTGGCGGCCGCCCGCGATGAAGAAGATGAAACTTCCCGGGCCGAGACCGAACTAAGCCACGGCGAGTCTCCCGATGCGGTGCTGGCCAGCAAGCAAATTGCGGCGGCGGTGAACGCCGCGGTTCAGGCCTTGTCGGAGGAACTGCGCCAGGCGATCACATTGCGCGAAATCGAAGGCATGAGTTACGAAGAAATCGCTGAACTGATGGGTTGTCCGATCGGCACGGTGCGTTCCCGGATTTTCCGGGCACGCGAGGCCATCGCTCAGCGCTTGCGTCCGCTGCTCGGTACGCGCGAGGGCGACCGCTGGTAGCGCACATGGCACACTCGAACCGGGACGGGAACTGAGCATGGGCAACGCCTCCGAGCACGACGCCGAACAACTCTCCGCATTGGCCGACGGCGAGCTGGATGCCGCCGGCGTGGCCAAAGCCTGTGCCCGCTGGCGCGCCGATACATCGGCCCAGGAGACTTGGCATGCCTACCACCTGATCGGCGACGTGCTGCGTTCCGATGACCTGGCCGGCGCGCCGCGAAGCGACCATGTGGCCTTGGTCAAGCTGCGCGAACGTCTTGCCGCCGAGCCGGTGCCGTTCGCGCCCGGGCTGGCGGCTGCGACGGCGAGCGCGCCGCGCCGTTCGCGGCCCTGGGCGACGCTATCGGCCATCGCCGCTGGATTTGCCGCGGTTGCGATGGTCTTGGTGGTGTTGCGCGGTCAACCGGGCGACGAGACCGCTCGCGCAGTCGATTTGGCGCGCAGTGACGCGGGCGCGTCGACGAGTGTTGCCGCAGCCGCGCCGCGAGCCGCGGCGCCGGTCGCCCAACCCGTGCTGGCCGATCGACAATTGATACGCGATGCCAGGCTCGACCGCTATCTCGATGCGCACAAGCATTTCTCGGGTGTGTCGGCTTTGGGCGTGCCGTCGACCTTTCTTCGCGGCGCGACGTCCGACGCCGCTCAGCGCTGAGTGTTGAACTGTTCCGGCATGCAGCATCGCTTCGCGCTGGCGCTCGGCTTGCTCGTCGCCGCTGCAATGGCGCCCGAGCGCGTAGCGGCGCAGTCTGCCTCGGCGTTGCAAGACACGGCGCGCGAAATGCGGGCCTGGCTGATGCGCATCCACCAGGCGGCGAGCCAGAACAATTTTCAGGGGACCTTCGTCGTCAGCGGCGGGGGGTCGGTGGCGAGCGCGCGCATCGCGCACTTCTGCGACGGCCGCAGTCAGTTCGAGCGCATCGAATCGCTCGACGGGCCCGCGCGCCAGGTGTTCCGGCACAACGACGTGGTGCACACGCTGTGGCCGGCGAGCAAGCTGGCCAGGGTCGAACAGCGCGACCTGCTGACCTCGTTCCCGGCCTTGCTGACGGCGGGCGACGACCGCATGCACGAGGTATACGAGGTTCAAGTGCTGGCGGGCGACCGCGTCGCTGGCCGCGAAGCGAACGTGCTGCTGGTCCGTCCGCGCGACGCACACCGCTACGGGTATCGGCTGTGGGCCGACAAGTCCTCTGGCCTGCTGCTGCGCTCCGACGTGCTGGGCGAGCAGATGGAAGTCCTGGAGACCGCGGCGTTTTCGGATGTCGCGATCGGCATCCGGCCGCAAATCGACAGTGTCTTGGTTCCGATGCGCCGACTCGATGGCTACCGGGTCGTGCGCCAGGTCCTCACGCCCACGCGCCTGGAATCGCACGGCTGGGCGATGCGCCGCGTGCCGCCGGGGTTTCGACAGGTCAGCTGCGTGAAGCGTCCGGTGGACAGCGGCGAGGGTGGCGCGGGCGCGAGCCGGGATGTTCTGCAAACGATCTACTCGGACGGGCTCACCCATGTGTCGCTGTTCATCGAGGCATTCGACGCCCAGCGCCACGCCGCGCCGCTGGCCACCTCGCTCGGCGCGACCCGGACGCTGACGATGCGCCAGGGCGATTGGTGGATCACGGCGGTCGGAGACGTGCCGCCCATGACCTTGCAGATGTTCGCAACTGGGTTGGAACGAGGCCGCTAGCGGGCGCAAACGGTTTCGCGATCTTTGATGGTTCGTTGTTGAGTGAGGTTGACCGGAAGTGACTATGAAATCACATGTGATCGGACTCTTGTCGGCTTGGCGTGTTCGGCGTGGCGCGTGTGCGCTCGCTGTGGCCGCTGCGGCGTTGGTTGGGCTGCTCGCTGGGGCAGACCCCGCTGGCGCGCAGACGCTGCCCGATTTCACCGAACTGGTGGAGAGGGTCGGGCCGGCCGTCGTCAATATCCGTACTCTCGAGCGCTCGCGAATCGCGTCGCGCAGCGGCGCACCGGAAATCGACGAAGACATGCTGGAGTTCTTCCGGCGCTTCGGGTTGCCGGCGCCGAACCAGCCGTCGCCGCGTGGGCCGCGCCAGGCGCCGGATGGCGAGCCGCAGCAACGCGGCGTCGGCTCCGGATTCATATTGAGCGCGGATGGCTACGTGCTGACCAACGCGCATGTGATTGACGGCGCCGAGGAAGTGATCGTCACGCTGGCCGACAAGCGCGAATTCAAAGCCAAGCCGATCGGCGCGGATCGGCGCTCTGACGTCGCGCTGGTGAAAATCGAAGCCACGGGCCTGCCCACGGTGCGCTTGGGCGACGTGGGCCGCCTCAAGGTGGGCGAGTGGGTGGTCGCGATCGGCTCACCCTTCGGCTTGGAGAACACCGTCACCGCGGGAATCGTGAGTGCGAAGTCGCGCGACACCGGTGAGTTCCTGCCGTTGATTCAGACCGATGTGGCCATCAATCCCGGCAATTCAGGCGGTCCGCTGATCAATATGCGCGGCGAGGTGGTGGGCATCAACTCGCAGATCTACAGCCGCTCTGGCGGCTATCAGGGCATCTCGTTCGCGATACCGATCGACGAGGCGAGCCGCGTTTCCGAGCAGTTGCGAACCAACGGCCGCGTGATCCGCGGGCGCATCGCGGTCAGCATCGACCAGGTGACGAAAGACGTCGCGGAGTCGATCGGCCTGGGCAAGGCGATGGGGGCCCTGGTGCGCAGCGTGGAGTCCGGTGGCCCGGCGGAGAAAGCGGGCATCGAGCCGGGCGACATCATCACCAAGTTCGACAGCAAGACGATCGAGAAATCGGGCGACTTGCCGCGCATCGTCGGCGGCGTGAAGCCGGGCACCAAGGTCGGCGTGCAAGTCTTCCGGCGCGGCTCGTACCGCGACTTCAGCGTCACGGTGGCCGAGGTCGAACCCGAGCGTTCGCGTCGAACCGCGCAAAGCGACCCAAAGCCGCCCAAGGCGAGTGTCGAGACCTTGGGGCTGGTGGTCGCGGATCTGAGCGAAGCGCAAAGACGCGAGCTCAAGGTCAAGAACGGCGTGCGCGTCGAGTCCGCGGATGGTGCGGCAGCGCGGGCGGGCCTGCGCGAAGGCGACGTGATTCTGTCGGTCGACAACGCCGAGGTCACGTCAGCGAAGCAGTTCGAGTCGGTGGCCGCGAAGCTCGACAAAACGAAGTCCGTAACCGTGCTGGTCAAGCGCGGCGAGGCGGCCACATTCATCGTGATCAAGCCGGTTCGATAGCTTGTCGCTCGGCGGGTTCGCCCTGAGGGCGAACCCCATTCCCTTGCTGGGTCTTTCCGTCAGATGAAGTGCAAGGAAGGGTTGCGGTGACGGAATCTATCGATTTTATTAAATTGATAGCTTTGTCGAAGATATGCTTCTTCTACGAGTCCGAGCCGTTCAAAGGTCATTGGGTCCTTGAATCGATACAATCTGCCCGCCCCCTTTCCCCCTCTTGTTGAAAATCGCATTGAAATCAAGGCCCAGAATTCTGTCCCCAGAAAACCCACAGGGGGCTGTGCATAAGTTGTTGATAAGAATTCGTGTTGGCCACCCGCAACGCTGAGAAATCAAGCATTGGCGCGGTTTTCCGGCCGATCCTTGTGGCTACAATGAAAGCCCAACAAGCAGTTGCCATACGTTTTGTTGGAAGGCGCGTCGGTTCTTTGACGTGCCTTTTTTTTGTTTACGGCACGGCGCTTCGCGCCTTCACATCGCTTCGCGATATGAGCCTCCAACGCAACGACTTCGTCGTTGTGACCTCCGCCTGAGGCTCCGATCAGCGCCATGGACCACATCCGCAACTTCTCCATCATTGCCCACATCGACCACGGCAAGAGCACGCTCGCGGACCGGTTGATCCAACGTTGCGGGGGCTTGAGCGATCGGGAGATGGGGGCGCAGGTGCTCGACTCGATGGACATCGAGCGCGAACGCGGCATCACGATCAAGGCGCAGACGGCGGCGCTCCAGTACACGGCGCGCGACGGCAAGACCTACAACCTGAACCTGATCGACACGCCGGGCCACGTCGACTTTTCCTACGAAGTGAGCCGTTCGCTGTCGGCCTGCGAGGGCGCGCTGCTGGTGGTCGACGCGAGCCAGGGCGTCGAGGCCCAGACCGTTGCGAACTGCTACACCGCGATCGAGCTCGGCGTCGATGTCGTGCCCGTGCTGAACAAGATGGACCTGCCGCAGGCCGACCCGCAGCGCGCCCGGGACGAGATCGAAGACGTGATCGGTATCGACGCCGATCACGCGATTCCGTGCAGCGCCAAGACCGGCGAGGGCATCGACGACATCCTGGAGGCGGTAGTCCAACGCATGCCGGCGCCGCGTGGAAACCCGAAGGCACCGCTGCGCGCGATGATCGTCGATTCCTGGTTCGACAACTACGTCGGCGTGGTGATGCTGGTGCGCGTGGTCGACGGCTCACTCAGCCGGGGCGAGCGGATTCGCCTGATGGCCAGCGATGCGTGCTATGGCGCTGAGCAGCTTGGCGTGTTCACGCCAAAATCGATGCCGCGTGACTCGCTTCAGGCAGGCGAAGTGGGGTTCGTGATCGCGGGAATTCGCGAACTTCAGGCGGCCAAGGTGGGCGACACCGTCACGCTGGAAAAGAAACTGCCCAACAACCTGGGCGTGGCCACCGAGCCGCTGCCGGGCTTCAAGGAAATCCAGCCGCAGGTCTTTGCCGGTCTCTACCCGACCGAGGCGAGCGAATACGAGCAGCTGCGCGACGCGCTCGAAAAGCTCAAGCTCAACGACTCGTCGCTGCGCTACGAGCCCGAAGTGAGCCAGGCGCTGGGTTTCGGCTTTCGCTGCGGCTTCCTTGGCCTGCTGCACATGGAGATCGTGCAGGAACGGCTGGAGCGCGAGTTCGACCAGGACCTGATCACGACGGCGCCGAGCGTCGTCTACCAGGTCGAGCTTGGCAACCAGGAAGTGATCCTGATCGAGAACCCGTCGAAGATGCCCGACCCGGGGCGCATTCACGAAATCCGCGAGCCCATCGTCACGGTGCATCTGTACATGCCGCAAGACTACGTCGGCCCGGTGATGACGCTGGCCAACCAGAAGCGCGGCACCCAGGTCAACATGGCTTACCACGGACGCCAGGTGCTGCTCACCTACGATTTGCCGCTCGCCGAGATCGTGCTCGACTTCTTCGACCGCCTCAAGAGCGTGTCGCGCGGCTACGCGTCGATGGACTACGAATTCAAGGAGTACCGCGCCGCCGATGTCGTGAAAGTCGACATCCTGCTCAACGGCGAGCGCGTCGATGCGCTGTCGATCATCGTGCATCGCGGCCAGAGCCAGTACCGCGGCCGGGCCGTCGTGGCGAAGATGCGCGAGATCATCTCGCGCCAAATGTACGATGTGGCCATCCAGGCGGCGATCGGCGCCAACATCATCGCGCGTGAGACAATTAAAGCGCTGCGCAAGAACGTAATCGCCAAGTGCTATGGCGGGGACATCACCCGCAAACGCAAACTTCTCGAAAAACAAAAGGCCGGCAAGAAGCGCATGAAGCAGATCGGTTCCGTTGAGGTTCCCCAAGAAGCGTTTCTGGCCATCCTGCAAGTGGACGACTGATGGGAGCATTGACCGGGCTGCTGTACGGTGCCCTGGCCGCATTCCTCGGCGGCTGGTACCTTGGAAAGTGGAACGGCAACTTCTCGCTGCTGCTGTTCATTCTGACCGTCGTGACGCTCGGATTCTGGCTGGCCGAGCATTTTCATTTCGCGCCGCGCCGCAAACGTGCCGCGCAAGACCTGGAGCGACAGGATGCCGCGCGCCGCGACAAACTCGCGCAGCAGGGAATCGCGAAGGTCGACACGCAGGTTGAGCAAGCCAAGGAGGCGGTGCTGGCTCAGCCGTGGTGGCTGGACTGGACGGCGGGCCTGTTCCCGGTGATCCTCGCAGTGTTCCTGTTGCGCTCCTTCCTCTACGAGCCGTTCAAGATCCCGTCATCGTCGATGTTGCCGACGCTTCTGGTCGGCGACCTGATCCTGGTCAGCAAATTCCACTACGGGGTGCGCCTGCCGGTGATCAACAAGAAGGTCATCGACAACAACGACCCGCAGCGCGGCGACGTGATGGTGTTTCGCTACCCGCGCGACACCAGCATCGACTACATCAAGCGCGTGGTCGGCGTGCCTGGCGATGAAGTCTCCTACCGCAGCCAACGCCTGTCCTTGAACGGACAGCCGGTGGCGGTGGAGCAAAAACCTCCGCCGGGTTTTTACGACGAAGAGTCGCAGCGCTACTTCACCGAGTTCGCCGAGCAGCTCGGCAGCGTCAAGCACGGCATCCTCGTCAACCCCAACAACCAGCCGTTCTACGGCGCGCCGGACGAACGGGCCGGATTCCCGTTCCGGGAGAATTGCCGCTACCACCCCGACGGCGTGACCTGCAGGATTCCCCCGGGCCATTACTTCATGATGGGCGACAACCGCGACAACTCGCAGGACTCGCGCTTCTGGGGCTTCGTTCCGGATCAGAATATCGTGGGCAAGGCATTCTTCGTTTGGATGAACTTCGGCAACTTCAAACGCATCGGTTCGTTCCAGTAAAGTCGGCGCAAGCCTGTGCGAAGTCGGTACGACAGGAGCTATCAAGCATGAAAGTCGAGTCTCGCGACCCCCAATGCGGCAGTGGTCCCCGCGGCCCGCAACGCGGCATCACCCTGTTCGGATTGCTGATGTGGGCCATCCTGATCGGCATGGTGGCTCTGGTCACGATGCGCGTCGTTCCCACCACGATCGAGTACTTCACGATCGTGAAGGCGATCAACAAGGTCTCGGGCGAGCCGGGCAGCACGGTTCCGCAGATTCGATCCGCCTTCGAACGGCAGAGGGAAATCGACGCCATCACCTCGATCTCCGGCAAAGACTTGTCGATCACCAAAGAGAACGACCAGGTGGTGATCGGCTTCGCCTATGACAGCGAAATCGAGTTGTTCAAGCCGGTCTATCTGCTCATCAAGTACGAAGGTCGATCGAAGGCCGGAAAGACCTACTGAGGGCGCTCGCCAACGCAGGGCGCCAGCGCAAGATTCGCCCATGAACAGTCGCCTCGATATCCTGCAGCATAGCCTCGGCCACCACTTTTCCGACGTCACCTTGCTGCATCGGGCGCTGACCCACCGCAGCTTCGGTTCCGGCCACAACGAAAGGCTCGAGTTCCTGGGTGACGCGGTGTTGAGCCTGGCGATTTCGAGCCTGCTCTTCGAGCATTTCTCCGGTTCCGACGAGGGCGACCTGACGCGGGTTCGCGCCCACTTGGTTCGCGAAGAAAGCCTGCACCGCGTCGCGCTGCAATTGGGCTTGCCCGAGGTGCTGTTTCTGAGCGAGGGCGAGGCACGCGGCGGCGGAGCGCAACGAGCGTCGATCCTGGCCGACGCGCTCGAGGCCATTCTGGGCGCGGCGTTTCTCGACGGTGGCTTCGACGCCGCGCGCACCGTCGTGCAGCGTTTGTTCGGAGAAATCATTGCCACCGCCGACAAAGGCAGCTGGAGCAAGGATCCAAAGACGGAGCTCCAGGAGTGGCTGCAAGGCAGGCACTTGCCGGTGCCGAACTACTCGATCATCGCCACGCGCGGCCAGGCGCATGCACAGACCTTCGAAGTCGAGTGCGCCGTGCCCACGCTGGGACTGGCCGAGCTTGGCGAAGGCCGCTCCCGGCGCACGGCGGAACAGGAAGCGGCGCGCCGCATGCTGGCCGCGTTGGCCGATGTCGACAAGCCCGGCGGCCCGCTGCATTCATGACCGCAACCGAAAAATCCCAAGCGGCCGCGCTCGATGCCACGCCTGGCGGCACAGGTGCTCAGCGCTGCGGGCTGGTCGCGATCGTCGGGCGCCCGAACGTCGGCAAGTCCACGCTGATCAACGCATTGGTCGGGCAAAAACTCAGCATTACTTCGGACAAGGCGCAGACGACGCGCCACCGCATCACCGGCATTCGCACCGAGGGCAAGTCTCAGTTCGTGTTCGTCGACACGCCGGGCTTTCAGGTGCAGCACGTCGCGGCGTTGAACCGCACGCTGAATCGCACCGTGCAGAGCGTGCTGGCCGATGTCGACGTGGTGCTGTTTGTCGTCGAGGCCGGTCGTTTCGGGCTGGATGACGCTAAGGTGCTGGCGCTGATGCCGGCGCACAAACCCGTGCTGCTGATCGCGAACAAGCTCGACAACGTGCAGCGCCGCGCCGAACTCGCCCCCTGGTTGAAGGGCATGCAAGAGCGCCACGATTTCGCCGAGTTCGTGCCGCTGTCGGCTCGCAAGGGCAGCGACGTGCAGCGCTTGCTCGCTATCGTCGAGCCCTACCTGCCCGAACAGGGTTGGTTCTACGAGCCGGACGCGCTCACCGACCGCAGCGACCGCTTCCTGGCGAGCGAAATCATTCGCGAGAAACTGTTTCGGCTGACCGGCGACGAACTGCCCTACACGTCGACCGTCGTCATCGACCGGTACGAGGAAGAAGATGCGCGCGACGCCGGCAAGCGGCTCGTGAAAATCGCCGCCAGCATCGTCGTGGAGCGCGACGCGCACAAGGGCATCATCATCGGCAGCGGTGGCGACCGGCTCAAACGCATCGGCACCCAGGCGCGCCAGGACCTCGAGGCCTTGCTCGACGCGCGGGTCTTCGTGGAACTTTGGGTCAAGGTGCGCTCGGGGTGGGCCGACGACGACGCGCACTTGCGCAGCTACGGCTACGAGTGAAGTCCCGAGTGTCGCTGCTGACTCTTCGCCGGATCGCCGCGGATTCTCGGCCACGCCCGCGTTGAATGACACCCCCATGCTCACTTCGTTCGCTGCCCCCTGGGACCAGTAGGGGCCCTTTCGTGGCCCATGGGGCGGTCAGTACCTTCGGAACGGCCGGGCGGTACTGACATGGCCACCTCCAAGCGCAGCGTCCAAGCGCCGCTGTCGGCGTATGTGCTGCACCGCTACGACTGGAGCGAGTCGAGCCTGATCCTCGACCTGTTCACGCGCGAGCTGGGCCGGATCGCCGTCGCCGCGAAGGGCGCGAAGCGGCCGTATTCGCAGATGCGCGCCGTTCTGCTGCCGTTCCAGCGCATTCACGTCACGCTCGGACGCGCGCGCACCGACGCCGCCGACAGCGACATCCAAACGCTGCGCGGTGCCGAGTGGGCGGGCGGTGCCGCCATGCTCACCGGCAGTGCCTTGTTCAGCGGCTTCTACCTCAACGAGTTGCTGATGAAGCTGCTCGCACGCCACGACCCGCATCCTGCCCTCTTCGACGCTTACGCCGACGTGCTGCCTGAGTTGGCTACGCCGGTCGATGCGGCCGTACAGGCCGCACTGCGTGCGTTCGAGCTCAATTTGCTCCGTGAAGTCGGCGTCCTGCCCGATTTGAGCCTGATCACGCTGACTCAGCAGCCGTTGCGCGCTTCGCAGTCCTACGCGCTCTTGCCGGAAATCGGCGTGAGTACTGCTGCGGAACTGGCGCCTGCCGGCAACGGCCCGGGCGGCACAACTGGCATGAGGGGCGAAGTGCTGCTCGCCATCCACGCCGCCCTCGTTCAAGGCGATGGCCCCGCCCTGCGCCGCGTCTGCGGCCTGGCTCTGCCGGAGTTGAAAGCGGCACTGCGCGGCCTGCTTCACTATCATCTCGGCACCGACCAGTTGCGCACCCGACGTGTGATGCAGATTCTTCCAAGCTCGCTTCGAGCACCCCCATGAACACCTCCTCGGCGCCGTATTCGCCTCTGTTGGGCGTGAACATCGACCACGTGGCGACGCTGCGCAATGCGCGCGGTGGCAGCTACCCCGACCCGGTGCAGGCAGCGGTGCTCGCCGTCGAAGCCGGCGCGGACATCGTGACCTTTCACCTTCGCGAAGATCGGCGCCACATCAAGGACGACGACGTCGACCGTTTGAAGGCCACGCTGCGCGTCCCCCTCAATTTCGAATCCGCAGTCACCGACGACATGCTCGCGATCGTCGAGCGCGTGCGGCCCGAACACGTGTGCCTGGTGCCCGAGCGGCGCCAGGAGGTCACCACCGAAGGCGGGCTGGAGGTGGCCGGCCAGGTCGCGCGCGTTGAGGCGGCGTGCCAGCGCCTGAGGGCGGCAGGTTGCCGCGTGTCGCTGTTCATCGGCGCCGATGCGCAGCAGATCGAAGCCAGCGCGCGCTGCGGCGCACCCTGCGTGGAACTGCACACCGGGGCATTCGCCAACGCCTGGTGGGCAGGCGATGCGCCCACCATGCACGCCGAGCTGGCGCGCCTGAAGCAGGGCGTGCAGTTTGCGCGCTCGCTCGGTCTGCGCACCCACGCCGGACACGGCCTGGCGCTGTGGAGCGAGACGGCAGCGAACGGTTCAACGCGGCCGTTTCCGAGCAGCACCGCGCAAGTCGCCGCATTGCCCGATGTGGCCGAGCTGCACATCGGCCACGCGCTGATCGGGCACGCCGTGTTCGTCGGGCTGCGCCAGGCCGTCGCCGACTTCCAAGCCGAAGCGGTGCGCGCGCGGCGCACGGCGCTGTGATCTACGGCATCGGCACCGACATCTGCGACATCCGGCGCATCGCCGCCGTTTATGGCCGGCGCGGCGATCGCTTCGTGCAGCGTGTGCTCGGCCCCAACGAGCGCGCGCTGTTCGAGGCACGCTCGCGCAAACTGAGCGCGCGCGGCATCAGCTTTCTGGCGACGCGCTTTTCCGCGAAGGAGGCGTTTTCGAAGGCAATTGGCTTGGGGCTGCGCATGCCAATGACGTGGCAAGCGTGCGAAATCGTCAAGGCCGTGAGCGGCAAACCGGTGCTTCGCTTGCATGGCGAGCTCGCGAACTGGTTCAATCAACGAGGCCTGCGCGCCCA
The DNA here is from genome assembly GCA_963791595.1 of uncultured beta proteobacterium. Lineage (GTDB taxonomy): Bacteria > Pseudomonadota > Gammaproteobacteria > Burkholderiales > Burkholderiaceae_C > JAEMQF01. Next base: position 26,343 of record CAWBTF010000007.1, read on the forward strand.
CGTCAGCATCACCGACGAAGCCGACTACGCCGCGAGCTTTGTCGTCGTCGAAACGATTGAAGAGAACCCACCATGACCCACGCCCCCGTCATCCTCGATATCGCCGGCCTCGCCCTCAGCGCCGACGACCGGCGCCGGCTCAAGCACCCGCTGACGGGTGGCATGATCCTGTTCGCGCGCAATTGGGCGAGCCGGGCCCAGCTGCTCGAATTGACGAGCGAGATCAAGTCGATTCGCGACGACCTGCTGATTTGCGTCGATCACGAAGGCGGGCGCGTGCAGCGCTTTCGCAGCGACGGCTTCACCTGGCTCCCGCCGATGCGCGCGCTGGGCGAGCTGTGGATGCGCGACCCGCTCACCGCGACCGACTGCGCGAGCGCCTGTGGTCAGGTGCTGGGAAACGAGCTGCGCAGCTGCGGCGTGGATTTGAGTTTCGCGCCCGTGCTCGACCTCGACCACGGCGGCTCGAACGTGATCGGCGACCGCGCGTTTCACCGCGACGCACGCGTCGCGACGCTGCTCGCCAAGAGCGTGATGCACGGCATGCTGCTCGCCGGCATGGCCAATTGCGGCAAACACTTCCCCGGCCACGGTTTTGTAAGGGCCGACAGCCACCATGAAATTCCCATCGACAAGCGCAGCCTGAAGGCGCTGCTCGCCGACGACGCCCGCCCCTACGAGTGGCTCAGCACCAGCCTGGCCAGCGTGATGCCCGCGCACGTGGTCTACCCGAAGGTCGATTCGCGACCGGCCGGCTTTTCGCCGCGCTGGTTGAACGAGATCCTGCGCCAGCAACTCGGTTTCACCGGCGCGATCTTCAGCGACGACCTGAGCATGGCCGGCGCGCGCTCGCTGAACGGCCGTGAACTGAGCTATCCCGAGGCTGCCGCGCTCGCGCTGGCCGCGGGTTGCGACATGGTGCTGCTGTGCAATCAATCGGCGGACGGCGGCCAGGCGGTCGACGCCTTGCTCGACGGATTGGTCTGGGCCCTCGAGGCCGACCAGTGGCAGCAAGACCCGGACAGCGAAGCGCGGCGCCAGCGACTGCTGCCGCGCAGCGCGCCGCTCGCCTGGGACGAATTGATGCACGACCCGGCGTACCAGCGCGCGCTGGAACGCCTACCGTAGGCGCCGGGCGGGGGCCGCGGCCCCCTGGGGGCGCTTACAGCGGCACGGTTCCCGAATCCCTGCCGGCTTCGAGAGCGGACCGGTCCAAGGCGTCCGAGTCCTGCTGCTTCGCATCCGCCAGAAACCTGGCATTTCCCTCGCGCACGCGCTGCGCCGTTTCGTCGTGCATGAACGGCAGGAACATGTAGCGCTTGCCCTCCGTCACCGGCGTCGCCTCGTGCAGCAAGGAGCATGAAAACACCACCGCGCCGCCCACCGGAGCGCCGTACAGCGCGTTGCCGTATTCGGGAAAGCGCAACCAGCCGCCTTCGTAGTCGCCGGTGTTGAGGAACAACGACACCGCGAAGCGCCTGTGCGCCGTTCCCAGCGTCGTGTTGTCGCGGTGCGGATTGAAGTGCCCGGACTCGGCGGCGTCGTAGCACGACACGATATAGCGCTCCATGCGCGTCGCATTGAACTGGAACGCCTTGCGCAACTCGGGCGCGAGGCGAGTGTGCACGCGCACGTTGCAGGCCCGAACCAATGGTTCGTCGACGATGTCGCAGTCGCGGCGGCGTTTGTGCCTGTGGTCGACGACCACAACCGTCTTGCCGTCACGGTCGCGCATAAAGCCGGAATCATGCCCGCCGCGGGACTCGTAGTGCTCGATCAGTGCCCTGCACAGACCGGGCTCGAACACGCGCGGCACCATCAGCACGGGGGCCTGGGGCCGTGCCCGGTGCGGCGGCGCAAGCGGGCGCAGCTTGTCGAGCAGGCCGCGCAATGTGGTCACGTGTTCGTCGGCCGGCTGCACCATCGGCAACGCCAGCAGCACGCGCAACTGCGGGTCGAGGACGTAGGTGATGGGGCTGTAGCTGCCGTCGTCGGCCAGCGCGCCGTAGAGTGCGCTGATGGCGCGATCACTGTCCCAGAGGTAGCGCATGCCCGGGCGCATGTCGGCCACGCGCTTCGTGGTTTCGTCTTCCGGGTCGATCGACACGCCAAAGAACATGATGTGCTTGTCGTCGAAGCGGTCGCGCTGCGTCAACAGGCGCGACAGCACCTCGGCGGCGAGCGGGTCCGCCGCCGATCCGAACAGGCACAACACCACGTATCGCCCAGCCGCCGTGTGAAACGCAAAGCGCTCACTCCTCGGCGTGCGCCCCATGAACCACGGGACGGGCTCGCCGACATTGAATGCGCCGCTACGCTTCACCGCGGGGTTGGGCAGCGGACTCGAATCGCTGCATCCAAGATTCTTGGCCTTACTTTGCCTCGCTGGTTTCGAACGGCAGCTTGATCTGGCTCAGGTCCTTGCGCGTCTCCACCAGCACCAGCGGGCCTTCGTCGATGCGAAGCAGCGGCGGCCGTTCGCGCGGCACATGCGGTGCGGGCACTTCGCGCGCCATTGCTTCCTGAACCTCGCGGATCTTGTCGGAGTCGGAGTTGATCCACTCCAGACCGCTCGATGCAGCGACGGCTTGCAACTGCGCGAGCGGCAGCACGAAGGGCTCGGGCTTCACCGCCTGCGGGGTCGGGCGCTGCGCCGGTGTCGCCAACGGCGACACCGCTGCTTCGGCGGCGCGTGGCTCGCTCGGTGCGATGCTGGCGACCGGTGCAGCGGCGACGCTCGCCTCGACGAGGTCCGCTCGAACGTCGGGGCTGACCCCGGCGTTCGAATCGGGCGCCGCAGCTTGCGTCGCAAACTCCTCGCCACGCTCGCGCCGCTGACGGTCGCGACCGGCACCGCGTGGGCGGCCTTGTGGACGAGCTTCGTCTCGTTCGGTCAGCATGGCCTCACCACGTGTCTCGTCGGCCATCGGCATCGACGCATCCGGCGTGGCGACGGCCTCGCGTTCGCGCGACTCGTCGCCGATGTCTTCGCGTGCAAACAAGTCGGTGGTGGCGGCAGGCGTCCCCGCACGATCCTGGCCCGGTTCCGCTGAGATGGCGCGGCCTTCGGCGTCGCGTGTTTCTTCGCGGTCCCGGCCGCCCCGGCCGCCGCGGCGTCCACGGCGGCGCCCCGGTTGACCTTCACCCTGGGCCGGTGCCATGTCCGGGCCTCCTGCCGCAGAGGCTGAGGGCTGGCCATTGGCTGCCTCTGCCACAGCGGATTCGCTGCGCGGTTCCTGATCCGGCCTGGGTCGGCGCGACGAATCACGCTCGCCACGTGGGCCTCGCCCACCACGGTCACCGCGGTCACCGCGGTCAGATCGCGGCTCGCCCCGGCCTTCGCCAGGCGCGCCCGCACCCTCGCCGCGCTGCACGCGTTCTTCGGCAGCGCCCGCTACCAAGGCTTGCGGCGCAGCCGATTCATCGGTCACCGGGCGTTCGGGGCGCTGGCCGCGCCCGCCGCGTTCCGTACGATCCGGGCGTTCGCCGCGCTCGGGACGCTCGGCGCGATCGCCACGCTTGGCGCGCTCGTCACGGCCTTCACCGGTGGCACCCGCAGCACCGTTGCGATCAGGTCTCTCGCCCCGCTCGCCGCGGTCGCCCCGGCCACCACCCCGGCCGCCACGTCCGCCGCGCGAACCGCGCTCGCCACGCTCACCGCGCGCTTCGCCCGCCGCGCCATTGGCCGGCGCTGCCACCGGCTTGGCGCCATGGACCGGCGCAGCAGGCGCCGCCGGTTGCGGCGCCGCATCGGCGCCGAACAGGCGCTTGAGCCACGAGAAGAATCCACCTTCGTGGGTTGACGCCTCGCTCGCTGGCGTTGCCATCGGCGCCGGAGCTGGCGCGCGTGTTGGCGCGGCCGCGGCTTCCACCGGCACTGGCTTGGGCGGCACCACGGGTGCGGGCGTCTCGGGCAGCAGGCCCTTGATCACCGGCTCCTGCTTGGCCTTGGTCTTTTCACGGCGCGTGAAGCCGACGTCCTCTTCCGGCTCGTCGACCATCTTGTAGCTGGCCTGCAGGTTGTCCAGGCGCGGGTCGTCCTGGCGCAGCCGTTCGAGTCGATAGTTGGGCGTTTCCAGGTTCTTGTTCGGCACCAGCAGCACGGTGACACGCTGCTTCAGCTCGATCTTCGAGATCTCGGTGCGCTTCTCATTCAGGAGGAACGAAGTCACTTCCACCGGCACTTGCACGTGCACGGCGGCGGTGTTGTCCTTCATCGATTCTTCCTGCACCATGCGCAGGATCTGCAGCGCGCTCGACTCGGTGTCGCGGATGTGGCCGGTACCGTTGCAACGCGGGCAGGTGATGTGGCTGCCTTCGCTCAGCGCCGGGCGCAGGCGCTGGCGGCTCAGTTCCAGCAAGCCGAATTTCGAGATCGAGCTGAACTGCACGCGCGCCCGGTCCTGGCGCAGCGCGTCGCGCAGGCGTGTTTCCACTTCGCGCCGGTTCTTCGACTCTTCCATGTCGATGAAGTCGACGACGATCAGGCCGCCCAGGTCGCGCAGCCGCATCTGGCGCGCGATCTCGTCGGCGGCTTCCAGGTTCGTGCGCGTCGCGGTCTCTTCGATGTCGCTGCCGCGCGTGCTGCGCGCGCTGTTCACGTCCACCGACACCAGCGCCTCGGTGTGGTCGATCACGATCGCGCCGCCCGAAGGCAGGTTCACGGTGCGCGAAAACGCCGTTTCGATCTGGTGCTCGATCTGAAAGCGGCTGAACAGCGGCGCATCGTCGCGGTAGCGCTTCACCTTGTGTGCCGTCTCGGGCATCACATGGCTCATGAACTGCTTGGCCTGGTCGTAGATGTCGTCGGTGTCGATCAGGATTTCGCCGACGTCGGAGGTGAAGTAGTCGCGGATCGCGCGGATCACGAGCGACGATTCCTGGTAGATCAGGAACGCACCCTTGCCGGCCTTGGACGCGTCGTCAATCGCGGTCCACAGCTTGAGCATGTAGTTCAAGTCCCACTGCAGCTCGGGCGCGGTGCGGCCGATGCCGGCGGTGCGCGCGATCAGGCTCATGCCTTTCGGGTATTCGAGCTGATCGAGGTTTTCTTTCAGCTCTTCGCGGTCTTCGCCTTCGATGCGCCGGCTCACGCCGCCGCCGCGCGGGTTGTTGGGCATCAGCACCAGGTAGCGCCCGGCCAGGCTGACGAAGGTGGTGAGCGCCGCGCCCTTGTTGCCACGCTCTTCTTTTTCCACCTGGACCAGCAGCGAGTCGCCGTCGCGAATCGCGTCCTGGATGCGCGCCGTGCGCACGTCCACGCCTTCGCGGAAGTAGTTGCGCGAGATTTCCTTGAACGGCAGGAAGCCGTGGCGGTCTTCGCCGTAGTCGACGAAGCAGGCTTCGAGCGAAGGCTCGACGCGCGTGACGACCGCTTTGTAGATGTTGCCCTTGCGTTGTTCTCGGCCTTCGATTTCGGTCTCGAAGTCCATCAGCTTCTGGCCTTCGACAATGGCCAGGCGGCGCTCTTCAGGCTGCGTCGCGTTGATCAGCATGCGTTTCATGTGCACTCCAATGCGGTGCGCCGCCCTCGGGCTGGACGCACCCTATCACCGTCCCCGCGGCCGGGCCGCGGGCGACTCATCGATGCACGATCAACGCTGGAAGGCCCGGAAGGAATCGCCCTGGACTGCGCGCGGGGTCGTCCGGTCGGTCAGACCGGACGGGCGCGCAGCGTTGGCGCTTGCGTGGCGGAGATCATTTTGCGGTGCGCATGTTGCACGGGGCCGTGAGGCCGGGGCAGCATTGCCGCTGGTGGATCGCTCGGCCGAGCCCAGCTGCTGCCGCGGGTTGTGGCATTGAATCGGCGTGTCAGCCGATTCCGCGCTTCAACAGCAGGCAGCGAGTGGGGGGCCGGGGTCAACATCCGCATGGGATCACTTGACGCGAGGCGGTAGGGCTGGGCCAGCGTGGTCGGCGCGCTTGTGCGCCGCTGTCTGCTGCGACTCCATGTCTACCGCCTGAAAAACCTAGTGGGTGGGTGCCTTCTTTGCGTTGCTCTGCCGCATCCCGAACCTGGGCCGCAACGCCAATCATTTGGCCCTGCCTGCCCGGCGCGGCGATGCGTTGCATCACCGGATGGGCGCGCCCTTCGGTGCGCCCCTGTCCCCAAGTTGCCGGTCTTGTCTCGAAGGGCCAGGGCTAAACTCCTGACCGTCAAACACTCAGCGCAACAACGTGGTGCAGCGCATTATAGGGGCCAAGGGCGCGGCGCCTCGGCGCTCCGCCCCAGTGGCCAAGCCCGAAGCAACGGGCGCGAGCGTGCACTATGTCCAGGTCGATGAAGGTTCCGCCGGCCAACGCCTCGACAACTTCCTGATCAAGCGGCTGAAGGGCGTTCCGAAGAGCCACGTGCACCGCGTGATCCGCAGCGGCGAGGTGCGCGTCAACCAGGGCCGTGCCGCGGCCGACACGCGCTTGGCGCTGGGCGACAAGATTCGAGTGCCGCCCGTGCGCGTGGCGGCCACCGGCGATCCCATGGCGGTTCCCCCGCGCGAGTTCGGCGTGATCTTCGAAGATGCGCACCTGATCGCGATCGACAAACCCGCCGGCGTGGCGGTGCACGGCGGCAGCGGCGTCAGCTACGGCGTGATCGAGCAACTGCGCCGCGCCCGGCCGAACGAGAAGTTTCTCGAACTCGTGCACCGCTTGGACAAGGAGACCTCGGGTGTGCTGCTGGTGGCGCGCAAGCGCGCGAGCCTGCTGAACTTGCAGGAGCAATTGCGCTTGCGCGACAAGGGCGTCGCGAAGACTTACTTCGCGTTGGTCGCCGGCGCTTGGCCGGACAAACTCAAGGTGATCGACGTCGCACTGCTGAAGACGCTCAATGCGCGACGGCGAACGACGCGTGCGTGTCGTCGACACCGACCATGCCGATGGGCGCCGCTCGATCACGCTGGTGAAGGTGCGGCGGCGCTTCGCTGGCTTCACGCTGCTCGAGGTGAGCATCAAGACCGGCCGCACGCACCAGATCCGCGTGCACCTGGCCGACGCCGGCTTTCCCGTCGTCGGCGATTCGAAGTACGGCAACTTCGAGTTGAACAAGGCCTTGGCGCGTGGCACGCCTTGGCTGGGTGTGCTCGCGCCGCGGGCGAGCGCCTCGCGCGACACAGGAGAAGCCGCTTCGCGCTTTCAGGGCATGTTCCTGCACGCCGCGAAATTGCGCGTGGCGCACCCGGCCAGCGGCGAGCCCTTGGAGCTGGCCTCGCCCTTGCCGGCAGAATGCGAGGCTTTTCTGGAAACCCTCGAGCCATGAGCACAGATCGCCGCTTCGACCTGATCGCCTTCGATTGGGACGGCACGCTGTTCGATTCCACCGAGCTGATCGCACGCTGCATCCAGGCGGCTTGCGCCGACGTGGGCGCGCCGGTGCCGAGCAGCCGCGACGCGAGCTTCGTCATCGGCCTGGGCTTGAGCGACGCCTTGCAGCACGCCGCGCCGACGCTGCCGCGCGAGCGGCACCGCGAACTCGCCGACCGCTACCGCTTCCACTACTTCGCCAAGCAGCATGAGATTCTGATGTTCGAAGGCGTGCTGGCGATGCTGAACGACTTGAAGACGCGCCGCCACCGCCTGGCGGTGGCCACCGGCAAGTCGCGCCGCGGCCTGGATGAAGCGCTGAAAGGCGCGCAGCTCGCGGGCATGTTCGAGGCCACCCGCACGGCGGACGAAACCGCGTCGAAACCGCACCCACGCATGTTGCTCGAACTGATGGACGAACTCGGCACCACGCCGCAGCGCACCTTGATGATCGGCGACACGACGCACGACCTGCAGCTCGCCGTCAACGCCGGAACGCCGAGCATCGCGGTGAGTTACGGTGCGCACGAACACGCCGAGTTCGACGCGTTCACGCCGCTGGCCGTGGCGCACTCGGTGGCCGAGCTGCACCAGTGGCTGCTCGAAAATGCCTGACCGCGGCCCGCCCGGCGAGGCGCTGCCGCCAGCCACGCGCCAGGCGCTTTGTACCTCGGGAGAGCTGCAGGAAAAGGGCCGGGCGATCGTGTTCGACGTGCTGCACTTCAACGCACCAGCCACCGCCTTCGCGCTGCGCTTCGACGGCCGCGTCGTCGCCTACCTGAACCGCTGCGCCCATGTGGCGGCCGAAATGGATTGGCAGCCGGGCGAATTTCTCGACGCCGGCCGCGAGTTCATCCTGTGCTCGATCCACGGCGCGTCGTACGAGCCGCGCGACGGGCGCTGCATCGGCGGGCCCTGCGGGCGCGGCCGGTTGACGAAGCTCGAGGTCGTGGAGGACGCCGGCCAAGTCTATTGGTATCCTTCCACGCACACCCAACCGGCGTTCGCCGATTGACCTACCCGAGCGCCATGCACCGGCAGTGCGGCACGCAGCCGCGAAATGGCGCCGCCCCAGCCAAGAAAGCCCCGCCATGACCGCCGACGATCTCAGCCCCAACGCCGCCCCGAGCCCTGTGCCGCCCACGCCGGCCACCCCGGCTGCGCCCGCCGCGCAGCGCCCGGGATGGGAGCTGGCACTCGAACACCTGGCGCAAGACGTGCTCAAAGACCGGCGCTCCGAGCGCCGCTGGCGTACCGCGAAGCGCGTCTCGTGGATTGTGCTGTTGATCTTGGTGGCGATGATCGCGCTCGGCACGCGCGGCAAGGTCGCCGCGCCGAGCGGGCCGCACACCGCGATGGTGGAGCTGCGCGGCGAAATTTCTTCCGACAGTGACGCCAGCGCTGAAATCCTGATCGCCGGCCTGAAGGCCGCATTCGAAGATTCGGGCGCGTTGGCGGTCGTGCTGCGCATCAATTCACCCGGCGGCAGCCCCGTGCAGGCCGGCATCGTGCACGACGAGATCGTGCGCCTCAAGGCCCTGCACGGCAAGAAGGTCTACGCGGTGATCGAAGAGGCTTGTGCTTCGGGCGCGTACTACATCGCCGCGGCCGCCGATGAAATTTATGCCGACAAGGCGTCGCTGGTCGGCTCGATCGGCGTGTTGATGGACGGCTTCGGCTTCACCGGCACGATGGAAAAACTCGGTGTCGAGCGCCGCCTTCTGACGGCCGGCGAGAACAAGGCCCTGGGCGACCCGTTCTCGCCGCTGTCGCCCAAACACCGTACCCATGTGCAGGGCCTGCTCGACCAGATCCACCAACAGTTCATCTCGGTGGTGAAGCAAGGGCGCGGCACGCGTCTGAAACAAAACCCCGACACCTTCAGCGGCCTGTTCTGGAACGGCGAAAAAGCGCTGGAGCTGGGTCTGGTGGACAAACTCGGCAGCCTGGACTTCGTCGCGCGCGAGGTGATCCACGCCGCCGAAGTGATCGACTACACGCCCAAGGAAAACATCGCCGAGCGCCTGGCCAAACGCTTCGGCGCGTCGATCGGCGCCGGCGCCGTGCACGCGCTGCGCGGCCTGAGCGGGATTCGGTAGCCGGCGGGTTTTCCAGGCGCCGCGGGTCAGACGCGCCGCTTGCGCCGCGACAAACACCGGCCTGACATCGCCCGCCACGCTCGGTTTTCCACTATTGCCTCGCGCGCCGGGCTGGGCCAGTATTTGCTTGTCCGACATTTCCCGAGCCTGCCTGACTTGGAAGGGACTGCAGGGGCTTGGGTTGAACAGGAGAACCGAATGAGCACCGGCACCCTGAGCACCCCGCTACCCGGCGGCGATTCGATGGCCATTGCCGCGGCGCAGCGCATCCTGCTGCGCCTGTTGCGCGGTTTTCGCGGTTCGGTTGCGCTTCGCTTGTGGAACGACAAGATCGTGCGCCTGGGTGCGGCCGCACCCGAGTTCACGATGGTGGTGCGCGACCCGACGGTGCTGCGCGAACTGGTGTTGCAGCGCAACCCGCTGTTGCTGGCCGAGGCGCATTTCCGTGGCCTGCTCGATTTTGAGGGCGACCTGTACGCCGCGCTGCGCCTGAAGGCGCACTTTCAGTCGATCTCGCTCACCTGGCGCGAGCGTGCCCTGTTGTGGCGCGACGCATTGCGCCTGCCCAAGCGCCAGCGCCTGGTGATCTCGCCCACCGCGGCGGGCGCCGGCAAGCACGGGCCGCGATTCGCGCACCGCCATTCGCGCGACACCGACCAGGCCGCGATCGCGTTCCACTACGACGTGTCGAACGAGTTCTACCGGCTTTTTCTCGACGAGCAGATGGTCTACTCGTGCGCCTATTTCGAGAGTGCAGACGACTCGATCGACGCCGCGCAGCGCCGCAAGCTCGACCACATCTGCCGCAAGCTGCGATTGAAGCCCGGGCGAGCGAGCTGCTCGACATCGGCTGCGGCTGGGGCGCGCTCGTGCTGTGGGCAGCGCAGCACTACGGCGTGCACGCGCACGGCATCACGCTCAGCCGCCAGCAGCTCGAGCTCGCGCAGAAGCGGATCGCCGCCGTCGGGCTGCAGGACCAGGTCACCGTGGAACTGCTCGACTACCGCGACCTGAAAGGCGAGCGCGTCTACGACAAGGTGTCGAGCGTCGGCATGTTCGAACACGTGGGCCTGGCGAACCTGCCGGCCTACAACGAGACCGTGATGCGCGTGCTGCGCGACGACGGCCTGTTCCTGAACCATGGCATCACGCACGACGAAGAGGGCTGGCAGCCCGGACTCGTCTCCGAATTCATCAACCGCTACGTGTTCCCCGACGGCGAGCTCGACACCGTGAGCAACGTGCAGCGCGGCATGGAGCGTGCGGGCTTCGAGATCCTCGATGTCGAAGCGCTGCGCCCGCACTACGCGATGACGCTGCGCCACTGGGTGCGGCGCCTCGAGTTGAATCGCGAAGAGGCCTTGCAGCATGTGAACGACATCACCTACCGCATCTGGCGCCTGTACATGGCGGCATGCGCGCTCGAGTTCGAATCGGGCGGCACCGGCATCTACCAGATCCTCACCGGCAAGCGCCGCGCGGGTTCGCCGGCGGTACCGCTGACGCGCCGCGATCTTTACTCCGGCTCGGCACGCTGAAGCGCCGGCGTTGTGGCGCCGGCCGCAGCGACGGCCTGCGCCACCTGCTCGGCCTGAGCGGCAATCGCGCGCAGCAGCCCTCCCGGCTGGCGAATGTCGAAGCCGACGAAGTAGACGCCGGCGAATGGATCACGGCCCACCACTTCGAGCGGCATGCCGCGGGCATCCAGCGCAGGCTTGGGGCCCGGGAACAGCCGGTCGATCTGAGCGTGATAGCCGGTGGCCAGGATCACGGCATCGAACCGCTGTTCGCTGCCATCGACGAAGCGCAGGCCCTCGGGTCTGAAGGCGTCGATGCCTGGATGCACGGCGATCTCGCCGGTCTTGATTCGCGCCAGCGTGCCCACATCGATCACCGGCGTCTTGCCGTGCTCGCGCAACTGGCGCAGCGGCGAGACATCCGCCGTGCGCAAGCCCCAGCGGCTCAAGTCGCCGACCGTCAGCTTGCGCAACCATGTCGCCAGCGTGTCGCCCCAGGCGGTGGGCAACCTCGACAGCATGATCGAGGAGAGCTGCGTCGGCCGGCCGAGAACGTCGCGCAGCACCAGGTTGATCGGCGAGCGCACCGAGAGCGACGCGCGCACGCCGTGCTCGGCGAGATCGAGCGCGATTTCGGCGCCGGTGTTGCCCATGCCGACGACGAGTACGCGCTGCCCGGTGAACGGCGCGGCGTTGCGGTAGTCTCGGCTGTGCAGCACCTGGCCGCGGAACCGTGCCTGGCCGGCGATGGTCGGAAGGTCCGGCACGTTGTTCGCGCCGGTCGCGAGCACCAGGTGGCGGGAGACGAACTCGCGGCCGCTTGCGCTGCGCGTGAGCCAGCCGCCGTCGGCCGGCGTGATCGACACGGCCGCTTCGCCGAACCGCGGTGCGATGCCGTATTGCCGCGCATACGCGTCGAGGTAATCGACCACGCCTTGGCGCGGCACGTAGCGCGGTGCCTCGCGTGGGAACGGCAGGCCTGGCAGGGCCGACAAGGCCTTCACGGTGTGCAGATGCAACCGCTCATAGTGTGCGCGCCACGACGCGCCGATCCGATCCGCCTTCTCGATGACCAGCGGCCGCAGCCCACGTTGCACCAGGCAACCCGCCACCGCCAGGCCGGCAGGGCCGGCGCCGATGATGAGAATGCCTGAATGATTCACGTGGAGTTGCCGGCTTTGCTTGGGTCAAGTGTGCCGTTGATCGGCGGGTCCGCCAGCAACGGCTGAATCTGCACCCAGCGCGGCAGCGGATCGACCGCGCCGAAGCCCTGCGTGCTCAGTGCCGCGGCGATGTTCGCGACGCGCGCCGCGTCGACGAGTGTGGCGCCGCGCGCCAGTTGCGCCAGGCACGAGCCGGCGAAGCAGTCGCCGGCGCCGGTGGCGTCGACCGGCGTCACGCGCATTGGTGCCAGTCGCGTGAGCTCTCGGCCTTCCGACACGATGCAGCCCATCGCACCTAGCTTCAGCACCACGGCGCGCGCCCCTTGTTCATGGGCCCAGGCGATTACCGCTTCGGGCGATTCGATTCCCGTCAACAGCGCGATTTCATCAGCGCTGGGCAAGAACAAATCGCAGTCGGCGAGCACGCGGCGTGTCAGCTCCAGCGCACGCGCCGCCGACCACAGGCGCGGCCGGTGGTTCAGGTCGAAGCTGATGCGAGTGCCGGCAGCGCGCGCGACGCTCATCGCCTCGAACACGGTGTCGCACGCGCTCTCGCTGATCGCCAGCGAAATCCCGGAGACGTGCAATTGCGACGCGGCGGCGATCAGCTCGCGCGGCAATTGCGCCGGTGTCATCAGGCTCGCCGCGCTGCCGGCGCGTCGGTACGTGAACTCATGACCGCGTGCGCCGTGGCTGACGAAGTAAAGACCCGTCGGCGCGCCAGGTACGGTGCGCACGCCTACCGTGGCCACACCCTCGCGCCGCCACAGGGCGAGCAGCGCTTCGCCGAAGCTGTCGTCGCCCACCTGCGTAACGTAAGCGCAGCGCGCGCCCAGGCGCGCCGCGGCGATCACGGCGTTGGACGTGTCGCCGCCGAAGCCCATCTGGAACTGCGGCTGCGCCGGATCGCGCTGGTTGAGTTCGATCAGCGGTTCGCCGAGGGCGACGAGGTCGAAGGTGCGTCGGGTCATGGGTTTCGCCAAGGGCCGGGCCGTGCGGGGTGCAGTGTCGCGCACGGCGGTTGGCCGGTGCGGTTCGGGCTCGATCCAGTCGAGGGTGAATAATCGACCGTAGATGTCTGCCTCTTCCCCGACCCGCGACCACGGCGCCCTTTCTCATCCAGCGTTCCGCGGCCTGCTCGGTGGCGGCGCGCTTTACTTCATCGGCAACGCGATGCAGGTGATGGCCGCGTCGTGGTTGATGGTCGAGATGACCGGCTCGCCTTTCCTCGCGGCCCTCGTGCAGACGGCCGTGTTCCTGCCGATGTTCGTGCTGTCGCTGCCGGCCGGCGTGCTGGCGGACACACGCGATCGTGGGCGCCTGATGCAAAGGGCCCTGCTCGTGCAAGGCGCGACAGTCGCGCTGCTCGCGGCGCTGTTGCTCGGCGGCTGGGCCGGGCCGACAAGTTTGCTGCTGTTCACCGCCGTCGCCGGCTCGTGCACCGCGCTGCTGTCGCCGGCGTGGAACTCCACCGTGGCCGATTCGATTCCGCGCGAGGAGCTGCCGCAAGCGATCACGGCGACCTCGATCGCCTACAACGTCGCACGCGCCGTCGGCCCAACGCTCGCCGGATTTGTGTTCGCGCATGCCGGCCCGGCCTGGGTGTTCGCGGCGGCGGTGGCCGGCGCGTTCGCGATGGCGCGCTCGCTCGCGCGCAACCCGCCGAAGCCGCACCCCGTGTCGCGCCTGCCCGCCGAGCGGCTGTGGGGCGGCACGCTCAGTGCGTTGCGCTTCGCGCGCCACTCGCCCGCGGTGCTGGCGCAGTTGCTGCGCACCATGGCGTACAGCGGCGCGGGCTCGGCGCTGTGGGCGCTGCTGCCGGTGATCGGCCAGCGCCAGCTCGGTCTCGGCGCGGCGGGCTTCGGGTTGCTGATGGGTTGTCTCGGCGGTGGCGCCGTGTTCGCCGGGCTGTTCATCGGCCGGGTGCGTGCACGCATTGGGATCGAATGGATCGTGCGCATCGGCTGCGTGGTCTACGCGTTCTCGATGCTGGCCGCAGCGCTGTCGAATTCGCACGCACTGGTCTACGCCGCGCTCGTGCTCGGCGGCGGTGCGTGGATGTCGGTGATGTCGACGTTCAACACCGCCACGCAGACCAGCGTGCCGCCCTGGGTGCGTTCGCGCGCGACGGCGCTGCACACGCTCAGCGCGCTCGGTGCGTTTGCCGTCTGCTCGGCGTTCTGGGGCGCGCTGACGAGTCTGGTCGACCTGCCGGCCACGTTGTGTGTGGCCGCCGCGGCCATGGCCGCGGGGCTGCTGCTGGCGCGCCCATTCCCGCTGCGCATGGGCGACAAGACCGAAGTGACGCAGGTCGCGTCGATGTTCGAGGAGTTGTCGGTCGCCGACGAGCCCGACCCCGAAGCCGGCCCGGTGGCGGTGGAAATCGGCTACCGCATTCGCGCCGACCAAGCCGAGGCCTTTCTCGAAGCCGTGAGTCACCTGCGCGCGCCGCGCCGGCGCGACGGTGCGACGCTGTGGCGCGTCTACCGCGACCTGAGCGACCCGGGCCGTTACTGCGAGCGCTTCATCGTCACGTCATGGGCCGACTATTTGCACCAGCGCTCGCGTGCGACGCTCGCCGACCAGGAACTCGAAGCGCAGGTGCGCGAGCACCTCGAGCCCGGAGTGGCGGTGACGACGCAGCACTACATCGCCGAGCTGTGAGCACCCGCGGTGGCCCTCGGCGTAGCAATCGCCGACGTGAGCGGCGCGCGCTTCAGCGCGCTTTGCTGCCCACCAGCCGGCGCTTGAGTCTCGTGGCCCACGAGCCGCGCGGTGCCGCTGCCCCGGCCCTGTCCACCGGCTCTGGGACACTGTCTGAGCGATCGGCCGCGGCGGCCTCGTCGGCCACCTGCGCCAACGTCTCGAACACGAGCCGGCGTGGGCTCAGGCGCAGCCCGACCGCCTGTTCGATCTCGCTCACGGCGCGCATCGCGAGCAGCGAGTGCCCGCCGAGGTCGAAAAAGTTGTCGTTGCGCGCGACGCTGTCCACGCCCAGCAGGCGTTTCCAGATTTCGGCGATCGTGCGCATCCGTTCGCTGCCGAGCGCCGGCACGGCCGGCGCTTCGATCGCCACCGCTCCTGGCGCGGGCAACTGGGTCCGATCGAGTTTGCCGTTGGGCAGCAGCGGCAATGCCGCCATCGCGACGAAATGTTGCGGCAGCATGTACTGCGGCAACGTGGTGTGCAGGTGGTCGCGCAGTTCACTTGCCGCCGGCATCGCGCCGCGCGGTACGACGTAGGCGACGATGCGCACGTCGCTCGGCCGGTCTTCGCGTGCGATGACGACGGTGCGCCCCACGCCTGGGTGCGAACTCAACTGCGCTTCGATCTCGCCGAGTTCGATGCGGTGGCCGCGAATCTTCACCTGGTGGTCCAGCCGCCCCAGGTGTTCAATCTGGCCGTCGTGGCGCCAGCGCCCGAGGTCGCCGGTGCGGTACATGCGCGCCGCAGGGTCGGCGATGTCGCGCACGAAGCGCTCGTCGGTCAGTTCCGGCCGTCGCAGGTAGCCGAGCGCGACGCCGTCGCCGCCGACGTAGATCTCGCCGGGCACGCCGATCGGGCAACACTGGCCGGCGGCATCGAGTACGTGCACTTGCGTGTTGGCGATGGGTCGGCCGATGCAGATGCCGGCATCAATCTGCGTGACGCGCCAGCAGGTGGACCAGACGGTGGTCTCGGTCGGCCCATACATGTTCCACAGTTCGCCCACGCGTGTGCGCAGCGCGCGCGCCAGGTCGAGCGCCAGCGCCTCGCCGCCGATCAGCGCCTTGAAGCCGGGTGCTCCGCTCCAGCCGGCGTCGATCAACATGCGCCAGGTGGATGGGGTCGCCTGCATCAGCGTCGCCTGGCTGGCCTCGAGCAGCGCGCGCAGCGCGCGGCCATCGACGTTTTGCTCGGCGCTCGCCAACACGACTTGTGCTCCCACCGACAAAGGCAACAACAGTTCCAGCACCGCGATGTCGAAACTCAGCGTCGTCACGGCGAGCACCTTGTCGTGCTCGGTCAATCCCGGCTCGCGGGCCATGCTGGCAAGGAAATTGAGCACTGCGCGGTGCGGCACGACGACACCCTTGGGCTTGCCGGTCGAGCCCGAGGTGTAGATCACGTAGGCCGGGTCGGCGCCCTGCGCGTCGAACTCCGCGTCGGGGGCGAGCGCAGTGTCGGCGTGGCCTTGAATGTCCGCCGCATCGGCGTCCAGCCACAGCGAGTCGTGGCGCGGCCAACCGAGCGCCCCGGCGTGCGCGCTTTGCGTCACCAACAGTGTGAGTTGCGCGTCGCCGGCCATCATCGCCAGGCGCTGCGTTGGATAGGCCGGGTCGAGCGGAACATAAGCCGCGCCCGCCTTCAGGATCGCGAGCTGCCCCACCACCATGGCGTGGTTGCGGTGCACGCACAGGCCGACCAAGGCGCCGCGGCCGATGCCGCGGGCGCGCAGCGCCCGCGCGAGGCGGTTGCTTAGCGCGTCGAGCTCGGCGTAGGTGAGCGTCGTGTCCGAGTCCTGCAGGGCCGGCTGCGCCGCCCAGCGCTGCGCCGAAGCGCTCAGCAGCTCGCCCAGGTTGTGCTGCACCGGACGCGGTTGCCGAGTCTCGTTCCAGCGTGCCAGGTCGCGCCGTTGCGCGGGGCCGAGCAAGTCGATGCCTTGAATGCGCTGCGCCGGATCGCCAAGCACGCTTTCCAGCAGCAGCAGGTACGCGACCAGCAGGCGCTGCGCTCCGGCGGCGCTGAACAGATCGGTCGAATACGTCAGCTCGCATTCGCGGCGGGTGTCCAAGTCCACCAGCAGCGCGAGTTCGAACTGCGCCGCGGGCACGTCCACGTCGAACGGCTGCGCCTGCAGGCCAACGAAGCCGTCCAGGCGCAACGGCGCGTTCACCAGGTTGAACATCGCCTGCACGAGGGGTGCACGCAACGGGTCGCGTGGCGCATCGACCAACTCCGCCATTTGCTCGAACGGCGTTTCCTGGTTGGCATCGGCCTGCAACGCGGATTCTTTGACCTGCGCCAGCAACTCGGCGAAGCTGGGGTTGCCCGACAGGTCGCAGCGCAGCACCAGCGTATTGATGAGCGTTCCCACCAGCGACTCGACGTGCACCCCCAGACGGTTTGCCACCGGTACCGCGACGGCGATGTCGGTGTGGCTGGCGACGCGCGCCAGCAGCACCTGGAAGGCGGCGAGCAGCGTCATGAACGGCGTGGTGCCGCGGCCGTGGCCGAACTGCTCGAGCTTGGCGATCAGCGCCGGCGCGAGCCGCTCGCGCACGCTCGCGCCGCGCCCGCTGAGCGCGCCGTGGCGCGTCTTGTCGGTGGGCAAGGGCAGCGGCAGCAGGCCGGCAAGGCGCTCGCGCCAATGGTCGAGCTGCGCTGTGCGCGCCGCGCTTTGCGCCTGAGCGTGTTGCCAGGCGGCGTGGTCGGCATGGTCGAATTCGAGCGCGGCCAGCGGATTCGGCTGGCCTTCGAGCTTGGCGCGGTACAGCTGGCGCAACTCGTCGAGCAGGATGCCGAACGACCACTGGTCGCCGATGGCGTGGTGCATCACCCAGTGCAGCACATGCTCGCGCGGCGCGAGGCGCAACAGAGTGATGCGGTACAGGCCTGCCACGCCGAGGTCGAATGCTTGCTGGGTCAACTCGCTGACGAGGCAGCGCGCCTGGTCCTCGCGCTGATCGGCGGGTGTATCGCCGAGGTCGATGCACTCGAAGTTCAGGCGCTGCGAGCTTGCGATGCGCTGCATCGGCGTGTCGCCCAACGTCTCGAAGTGGGTGCGAAACGCTTCGTGGCGTTGCGTGACGCACTCCAGCGCGCGCCGCAGTGCGCCTTCATCGAGCGTTCCGGTCAGACGCAGCGACAGCCAGATGTTGTAGGCGCAGGACTGCGGGTTCAGCTGCTGCGCCAGCCACATGCGGCGTTGCGAGAAGGTGGTGGGTAGCGCCACATCGCGCCGCGTGAGACGCACCGGCGCGGCCGATTCGCCGGGATCGGCAGCGGCGCCATTGCGCGGCGCCGCGGCGGCGCGGTCCGCACCGGGGTGGCCGAGCTTCGCCTGGAGGTCGGCGGCAAGAGCGGCGGCCAGATCGGCGAGCACGGGTTTGTCGAAGATCGCTCGCACCGCCAGGCGCAGGCCGAGGTCGCGCCGAATCCGCGACAGTACCTGCGTCGCCGCCAGCGAATGCCCGCCCAGCTCGAAGAAGTGGTCGCGCCGGCCGATGCCTTGCAGCTCCAGCACCTCGCTCCAGATGCGCGCCAGCGTGACTTCGGTGGCACCTGCGGGTGCCTCGAATTCCTCGCTGCCGAAGGCCATCGCGCTCGGTGCGGGCAGCGCCATGCGGTCGATCTTGCCGTTGGGCGACAGCGGCAGCGCCGCGAGCAGCACGTAGGCGCTGGGCACCATGTAGTCGGGCAGGTGTTGCTCCATGTGGCGCCGAAGCGCCGCCACGCGGGCTCGGGGCGCGGTGCCCAACGCGCACGGCTCATCGCCGTTGCGGTCTTCGACCACGTAGGCAACCAAGGCTTTTTCGCCCGATGGCGCAGCCTTGGCCATCACCATACCGTCGCGCACGCCCGGCGCCCGGCGCAGGTTGACTTCGACTTCGCCGATTTCAATGCGCATGCCGCGCACATTGATCTGGAAGTCGTTGCGGCCCAGGATCTCGAGCCAGCCTTCGTCGCTGAATCGCCCCATGTCGCCGGTGCGGTAAAAGCGCTGGCCGTCGATCTCGACGAACTTCTCCGCCGTGAGTTCGGACCGGTTCAGATAGCCTTTCACGACGCCATCGCCGGCGAAGCAGATCTCGCCGGCGATGCCCGCCGGCAGCACGTTCAGCCCCGAATCGAGCACGCGCACCGTCACGTTGTCGAACGGCCGGCCGACGTAGGTCCGCTTCACCGTCGCGTCGCGCGGCACGGGGTAGGTGCAACCCATGCAACTGATTTCGCTGCAACCGTAGATGACGAAGACTTCGGCGTTCGCGAACGTCTGCTTCAGCGCCTCCAGCAGTTCCGGAGCGACCATGTCGCCGCCCGACGATGCGTGGCGCACCCCGTCGAATGCCGCCAGGTCGGCACCGCTGTCGCGCAGGTGCCGCAGCAGGCTCTTCAGCAGGCTCGGGCCGGCGTGAAAGAACGTGACCTCGCGCAACGCGCAGGCCAGGCGGTCCAGGTCAAGTACCTGGTCGCGCTCCAGCACGACCAGCGTCGCGCCCGAGACCAGCGGCGCCATCAGCTCGAACATGCTGATGCTGAAACTGAAGCGCGCAATCGCGGGCATCGTGTCGTGCGCGCCGATCTGGTAGCGCTCGCTCGCGAGCTGGAGGTAGGCGCGAACGTTGGCCTGGCTCGCCATCACGCCCTTCGGTTTGCCGGTGGTTCCCGACGTGTAGTAGATCGACGCGGTGTGTGAGGCGGTGACGGCGCGCCCCGGATTGACCGCGGGCAGGGTGTCGAGCAGCCCGGCCTGCGTGTCGAGCGCGAAGGGCTCGATGCCCTCCAGCGGCAGGCGCAGCGCGAGCTGCGACGTGGTCAGCACCAGCCGCGGCCGGGTGTCGTCGAGGATCGCGCGAATTCGCGCCGGCGGGTAACCCGGATCGAGCGGCACGTAGACGGCGCCGACCTTGAAGATCGCCAGCAATGCGATCGCGATCTCCGGGCCAGGTTCGACGCACACGACGACCGCGTCGTCGCCGCCCAGCCCCTTGGCCAGCAAATGGTACGCGAGCCGGTTCGCTTGTCTGTTGAGCTGCGCGTAGCTGAGGCTTTGGTCGAGAAAACGCAGCGCGATCGCGTCGGGCCGGTCCCGGCATTGGGCCTCGAACAGCTCATGGGCGAACTCTTCCGGCAGCTCGCGGCGACGGCCGGTGCCCACCGAGTTCAACCACTCGCGCTCGGGTTGCGTGAGCAACGGCAGCGCGTGCAGCGGCGCGTCGAGCCCGGCGTCGCGGCCGCGGAAAACGTGACCCAGCAGCACCTCGAGGTGCGCGGCCCAGCGCGCCACGCTCGATGCCTTGAAGAGGCGTGCGTCGTAGACGAGCGCGCATTGGCGCCGAGTGCCCGAACCGCAGACGATCCAATGCAGGTCGGCCCCACGCAAATCGGCCACGGCCGGCGCCAGAAGGCGCTGCACGTCGGGCGCGCCTTCGAGGTCGGAGTCGAAGTGGATGAAGCTGATCGCCGCACGGCAACCCCGCGCACCCCAGCCGGCAGGAACCGATGCGCTGCTCTGTGCGTTGACTTGCGACATCAGGCTGTGCAGCGTGCTGTCGGAGGCGGTGCGCAAGCGCAGCAGGGTGCTGCTCAACAAGTCGCCGGTCGGCAGCAGGCGCGATCTCAGCAGTGGAATCACTTCCTGACCGTTGTAGCGAGACAGCGCGACGGCGAACACTGCGCACAACAAGGCGTCCGGCGCAACCCCCGGCAGCGCACCGAGCGGCAGCGAGAACGCATGGCTCGCGGCGAGCGCGCCTGCCGACGGTGTTCGCGCGAAGTCGAAGGGAAGTTGCAGCGCCGGGTCGATGTCCGCGCCGGCTGGAGGGGTGGCTGCGCTGGCCGACGCCGGGGTCAGAAGAGAGTCCATCCAGGGGTGTCGGCGCAAAGTGAGCCGACTTGAGCTTGGGCTGCGGCGTTGCCGCCGCACATTTGTCACGGCATGGGTTGTCACGCCGCGCGACAGCGCTGCCTACAACCGGCGACGGGCCCGCACGGGGGTGCGGGTTGGGGCGTCAGCGGTACAGCGGGCGCGCCGCGATGCGCGCTTCGATGTCGCTCATCATCGCGTTGTAAGCCGGCGCGCCGACGCCACCGAAGCGGCGCTTGAATTGCGGCATCGGCATGAACTCGGGCAGGTCGCGCACGTCGGGCATGAAGTCGGGCTCCTTGACTGCGGACGCGAGCGCGGCCTGCAACTTGGCGGGCGCCTGCGTCGCGAGTTCGCCGAAGCGCGTGCCCGCGCGGTCGGCGGCGATGTCGTTGAAACTGAAGCCGCTGCCGCTGCGTGCGTCGTCGACTTCCTTGAACAGGCCCACCGCGTCGGCGAGTGCGCCGCCCGACTCCGCCGCGAGAGTGGCGGACACCAGGAAGTGCTTCGGAAAGTCTTCGCGGCCGGCGAGTGTCACGGTGCGCGGCGCGGGCGCGGGCCAGTCGCGCGCGGCGGGCGTCAGGCGGGTGAGGTTGCGGCCGTTCACGTAGAACGTCAACACGATCAGCGCGGCGCGGTTTTCGCGCGCGGCCTCGCCTTCCGAGGAACGTTCGCGCGCCAGCGCGAACATCGGCGAGAGCAGATGGGCCAGCGACACTTCCTGTGCGGCAGGCAGCTTCGCCACCACGGCGCTCAGGCGCTCGCTGTAGGCGCGCAGGCGCTGCGCGTCGGCCGGCGCCACGAGCATCGCGCGCAGCTCGGAGCCCAGGCCGTCGTGCCATTGATAGGCCAGTTGCAACTGGCCAGGCGTGAAGCGCACACGCTGCACCGTTTGCAGTGCCAGCCGGCCGGGCTCAACGGAGGCGACATGCGCCAGCACCTGATCGAGCGCGAAGTCGGCCAGCCAGGCCGGAACCGGCAGCTTGCCGATGCTCAGGCTCTCGAAGCGCGGCAGGCCCGAGGTCTCGCGCAAATGTGCATCGACGTTCAACCACGGCCCGAACGGGCTGCGCTCGATGCGCGCGCTCATCTGCAACGTGGCGCCACCCTGGCCCAACACGAGCCGCGCTGTGCCCTGGGCGAGGCCTCGCGAGGCCTGCCCGAGCAGGGCATCCAGATCGGCTTGCGACAGCGCGATCTGGCGCACCCCGCTGCCCTTGGTCTTGCGCGGGTCATGGCGCTCGAGCAGGCGCTTGGCGCGCTCGACGTCCGCCGCGCCCACCGCCTTGCCCGGCAGCAGCAGCGGCGCGGTGTCGAACGCGAGCCACAGTGCGGCGACGACCGCCATCAGCAGCGCGAGTGCGCCGAAGAAGAGCAACTTGACGAGCAACTTCATGCCGCGAATCGTGCCACGCAGCGGTGTCGCTTCAGTGGGCACGGCGTCACGCCGCGGCCGTAAGAGCTGCACTATTGACGCTTCCCAGCCCCCGGCGTCGAATTGGGTACAGTGGGCGCCATGAACCCGAACCCACCCTCCGTCGCGATCCGCGAAGTCGGCCTGCGCGACGGCCTGCAAAGCATCGCGCGCATCCTGCCCACCGACAAGAAGCTCGAATGGATCCGCGACGCCTACGCCGCGGGCCAGCGCGAGATCGAAGTCGGCTCGTTCGTGCCCGCCAAGCTGATGCCGCAGCTGGCCGACACGGCCGAGCTCGTCGCCTACGCCAAGACCCTGCCGGGCCTCACCGTGTCGGTGCTCGTGCCGAATTTGAAGGGCGCCGAGCGCGCGATTGAGTCCGGCGCGCACTCCATGCTCGTGCCGCTGTCGGCGAGCCACGCGCACAGCCTGGCGAACCTGCGCAAGGCGCCCGACGACGTGGTGCAGGAGATCGCACGCATGCGCGACCTGCGCGACGCGTCCGGCTCGGCGTGCCGAATCGAAGTCGGCATGAGCACCTCGTTCGGCTGCACGATCCAGGGGCGGGTCGACACCTCCGAGGTGTTGCGGCTGCTGCGCGCGGTGCTCGATGCGGGTGTCGACGCGGTCGGCCTGGCCGACACCGTGGGTTACGCCGACCCGTTGATGGTGAGCCGCTTGTTCGAGCAATGCCGCGAGGTGGCGGGGGAACGCCTGAACTGCGGCCACTTTCACGACACGCGCGGCCTGGGCCTCGCGAACGTGTTCGCGGCGTGGCAACAAGGCATTCGCCGCTTCGACGCTTGCCTGGCCGGTATCGGCGGCTGCCCCCATGCACCGGGTGCGAGCGGCAATGTCAGTTCGGAAGACGTGGCGTACCTGTTCGCGAGCATGGGTGTGACCACCGGCATCGATTTCGACGCCTTGTTGAAGCTGCGCGCCAAGGTCGCGGCCTGGCTCGAGGGCGAGGCGCTGCACGGAACGATCTGGCGCGCCGGCTTGCCCAAGACGATGCGCGCCACGGCATGAGTGGCGACTCGACAGGTTCCGCCGCAGCAGGCCGCACCTCAGCCCATGGTCGGGCCTGCCGTCACCGGAGTCCGTACCCCAACCCTTGGCCGGCCTTCGGGTGATCGAATTCACCCACATGGTGATGGGCCCGACCTGCGGCATGGTGCTGGCCGACATGGGCGCCGAGGTCATCAAGGTCGAGCCGATCGACGGCGACCGAACGCGCACGCTGCTCGGCGCGGGCACCGGCTTCTTCCCGATGTTCAACCGCAACAAGAAGAGCATCGCGATCGACCTGCAAAAGCCCGAAGGTGCCGAAGTGGCGCGCAAACTCGCGGCCGGCGCCGACATCGTCGCCGAGAACTTCAAGCCGGGCACGATGGCGAAATACGGGCTGGACTATGCCGCGCTGTCGAAGGTGAACCAGCGCCTGATCTTTGTTGCGCACAAGGGTTTTCTGCCGGGCCCCTACGAGCACCGCACGGCGCTGGACGAAGTGGTGCAGATGATGGGCGGCCTGGCCTACATGACGGGGCGCCCCGGCGACCCGCTGCGCGCCGGAACGAGCGTGAACGACATCATGGGCGGCATGTTCGGCGCGATCGGTGCATTGGGTGCGCTGGTGCAGCGCTCAATCACCGGCCGCGGCATGGAGGTGCAGTCGGCGCTCTTCGAGAACAACGTGTTCCTGGTGGGCCAGCACATGCTGCAGTTCGCGATGACGGGCAAGCCCGCTGCGCCGATGCCCGCGCGCGTCAGCCCCTGGGCGGTCTACGACGTGTTCACGGTGAGGGGCGGCGAACAGATCTTCTTGTGCGCCGTCAGCGACCCGCAGTGGGTCACGTTTTGCGATGTGCTGGGCTTCGCCGACCTGAAAGCGAACCCGGCCTACGCCACGAACAACCAGCGCGTCGAACATCGCGAACCTTTGCTCAAGGCCTTGCGCGAGCGGTTGGCGAACCGCGGCGCCGCCGAGTTGAGCCGCCTGATGGAGGACGCCGGACTGCCGTTCGCACCGATCAGCAAGCCGGAAGAGCTTGTACGACGACGAACACCTGCTCGCCACCGGCGGCCTGGCCGACATCCGCCTGCCCGACGGCGCCAAGGCCGGGCAGACGGTGAAGACGACGCTGTTCCCGATCACGCTCGCTGGGCAGCGTCTGGGCGTGCGGCTCGATCCGCCGCGGCGCGGTGAGCACACCGATGAGTTGCTGATGGCCCTGGGCTATTCGGTCGGCCAGATCGGCGAGCTGCGGTCGCGTTCCGCGGTGGCGTGACGGCAGCCGTAATTCATAACAACTCAATCGAGGAGATGACCATGCTTCAACATCTTCAAGACGCCAGGCGCCGCCGGGTGACGCTCGGCCTGCTCGCCATGCCGTTTTGCGGCGGGTTCGGCGCAGCACGAGCCCAATCCGACCGACCGGTGAAGTTCATCTTGCCGGTGGCCACTGCCTCGGGTGTCGACACGATCACACGCGCCGCGCAGGCTGCCTTGAGCAAGGCGCTGGGTCATCCGGTGATCGTGGACAACCAGCCAGGCGCCGGCGGCATCGTCGGCACCTCGGCGCTCGTGAAGTCCGCGCCCGACGGCTTCACGCTCAGCTTCGTTTCGAACAACCATGTCATCTACCCGAGCGTCTACAAGTCGCTGCCGTTCGACCCCATCGCCGACATCACGCCGATCGCCATCGTCGGCACCACCCCGATCCTCGTGCTCGTCAACCCCAAAGTGCCGGCGAACAACGCGAAGGAACTCGTCGCGCTGCTCAAGGCGAAGCCAGGTGAACTGAACTACGGCTCGTCGGGCAACGGCACGATCCTGCACCTGGCCGCCGAGATGTTCGTCGACGAAGCCGGAGCCAGCGCCAAACACATTCCGTACAAAGGCGTTGGGCCGATGCTGACCGATCTGATCGGCGGCCAGGTCGACATGGCGACCGCCGCGCTGCCGTCAGTGCAGCAGCACATCCGCTCCGGCGCGCTGCGTGCGATCGGCGTCGGCGCGGCGCAGCGCGTTGCTGCGGCGCCCGATATCCCGACGATGGTCGAACAAGGCATGCCGGGTTACCTGGTCGAAGGCTGGTTCGGCTTCATCGGGCCGAAGGGATTGGCGGCGGCCGATGTGAAACGCCTGCACGATGCCTTGAGCGCGGCGTTCGCCGCGCCTGAAGTGCGCGAGGCGATGGCGAAACAGGGCAACGCGATCGCCATCTCCAGCCCCGAGCACGCGCAAGCGTTCTTTCGCAGCGAGATGGCCAAGTACGCGAAGCTGGTGAAGAAGGCGGGGATCGAGTTGCAGTAGGCGCCGCTGGCTGCGGCCAGACTGCCGATCCTCGGCGTGATGGCCCAGGCTCCTAGGCTTTGTAAGGCACCACCCGGTCCTGCTCCGCCGGATCGTTGCGCGACACGATCGCGCGCGCCGGCTCGGTGGCACTGAGGTTGATCGCCTCGTGCGGCACGCCGGGCGGGATGAACAAGAAATCGCCGGCTTCGCTGATCACCGATTGCGTCAGGCCAGCGCCGTAGCGCGTTTCGACGCGCCCCTGCAGCACGTAGATCGCCGTCTCATAGTTGCGGTGCGAGTGCGGCTCGGAGCGCGCGCCGGGCGGGATCACGACGATGTGCATCGACAGTCCACGCGCGCCCACGGTTTCGCCCGAGACGCCGACGAAGTAGGGCAGGTTCTGGCGTGTCGCGATTTCGCGGTCGGGCCGGATCGCTGTCACGCTGGCAGTTGACGGGTCTTTCATCAGCTTGCTCCGGTCACGCCGGCTCCATGCCGTTGGCGCGTTTGGCCGCGTCGCAGCGCGGCGATGCGATGAATTCAAGCAGCGCGCGCACCGCATCGGGCTGTGCCGATGCGGTGGCAATGCCCGCCGAGAACGTGGTGACGATCTGGATGGCCGGCGGCAGCGGGCCCAGCACGTCAACGCCGCTCAAATTCATCAACTCGCTGAACTGCTGAAAGCCGAGTTCAACCTCGCCCTGGGCGATCAGCGAGCCCACGGGAACACCGGGCGGCGCTCGCACGATGCGACCCTCGATCGCCTGCGCAATGCCCCAGCGCTCGAACAGCTTGGCCAGCTCCACGCCGCTCGGCCCGGTGGAGTAGCCGATGCTGCGCGCGGCGAGCACGGCGTTCCTGACGGCGGCCTCGGTCGAAATGTCGGGCTGCGGCGCGCCGGCGCGAACCGCGACCGCAACGCCCGACTTCACCAGGTCGACCCGGCTGCCCGTGACGATGCGGCCTGACTGGATCAGCTGGTCGATCGCGTTCGAGGCGAGTACCACAGCGTCGAACGCCTCGCCGGCTTGCACGCGCCTGGCCGCGTCCACGCCGCCCACCGCTTCGAGCGTCGCGTCCTGCGTCGAGCTGCGCCGGTACACCGCGATCAGGTCCGCCAGCAACTGGCGCGTCGCCATCGATGAAATGACCTTGAGCGTGGCAGTCACACTGTCCCCTTCATTGTCGCGTTGCAGATCTGTCGATCGTGCCGTCGGAAGCTGGATCAGAGCCCACCGTCACGCAGCTTCTGCACCGTCTCTCGAATCAAATAGCCCGAGATGCTGAAGCGCGGCGGCGGAATGCCCGGCAGCTCGTCGATGTCGAACCAGCCCGCGACTTCGATCTCGCCCGGTTGCGGAACGATCTCGCCGCTGACCCAGCGCGCGGTGTACGCGACCATCAGGCTTGTCGGGAACGGCCAGCTCTGGCTGCCGAAGTAGCGCAGATCGGTCACCTGCACCGACACCTCCTCGGCCACTTCGCGGTGCACGCAGTCTTCGAGCGATTCGCCGGGCTCGACGAAGCCGGCGAGCGCGCTGAACATGCCCGGCGCGTAATGCGGCGAGCGCGCCAGCAGCAGCTCGCGGCCGCGCCACACCAGCACCATCATCGCCGGCGTGACGCGCGGGTACGCCACGTGCTTGCACGCTGGGCAGGTGCGGGCGCGGTCGCTTTCGTGCAGCACGGTGGGCGCGCCGCAGGCGCCGCAGAAGCGGTGCGTGCGGTCCCACTCGAGGATTTGCGCGGCGCGGCCCGCCACGGCGCTGAGCGGCGCCGGCAGTTTCATCATCGCGGTGCGCAGCGGCACGGCGCGCCAGCCTGGCGGCGGCTCGTTCACTCCCAGCGCCCAGCAGTCCAGGCCGTCGAGCTGACCCAGGTAGTGGCGCGCCTGTGGCTCTGCGTGCAGCGTCGGCGCCAGCGGCAGCAGCTCGAGCGTTTCGCCTTCGGGCAGCAACAGTTTGCCTTCGAAGAAAGCGACGACCCAGGCGCGCTCGGTGGCGGTGCCTGTCAATTGAACGGCGGGGGTGAAATGCATGAAGGCGACGCGATGGAAGTGAGTGGGCCGCAGCCGGGCTCGGCGCCCAGCGAACTCTAACTCCACATGAACTCCAGGCGAAGCCATACCGACGACAATCGCCGACCTCAACCTCATCTCCCCCGTGCCCACCGCCATCGCCCCACCCGCCGCCCGCGCGCTCACGGCGTACAAACCGTTCTGGGCGAAGCGCTTCGGCCCCGCGCCGTTCCTGCCGATGTCGCGTGCCGAGATGGACGAACTCGGCTGGGACTCGTGCGACGTGATCATCGTCAGCGGCGACGCGTACGTGGACCACCCGAGCTTCGGCATGGCGGTGATCGGGCGCACGCTCGAGGCGCAGGGGTTTCGGGTGGGCATCATCGCCCAGCCCGATTGGACGTCTGCCGATGCGTTCAAGGCGCTCGGCCGTCCCAACCTGTTTTTCGGTGTGACCGCCGGCAACATGGACTCGATGATCAACCGCTACACCGCGGACCGCAAGATGCGCAGCGACGACGCGTACACGCCGGGCGGCCAGGGCGGCGCGCGGCCGGACCGCTGTTCGCTCGTCTACGTGCAGCGCTGCAAAGAGGCGTGGGGCGACGTGCCCATCGTGCTCGGCGGCATCGAGGCGAGCCTGCGCCGCATCGCGCACTACGACTATTGGCAAGACAAGGTGCGGCGCTCGATGCTGGTGGACAGCAAGGCCGACCTGCTGCTGTACGGCAATGCCGAGCGCGCGGTGGTCGAGATCGCGCACCGCCTGGCGCGGCGCGTTTCCGTGCATTCCATCACCGACGTGCGCGGCACGGCCTTCGTGCGGCGCCGCGACGATGCGAGCGCGAACGGTTGGTTCGAACTCGATTCGTCGGAAGTGGACTTGCCGGGGCGCGTCGACGAACACATCAACCCCTACCAGAGCACGAGCGAACAGGCGGCGGCGCAGGGAACGAGCTGCGCGAAGGAGCAAACCGCGGGTGAAACACCGTCACCCCGGCGCACGCCGGGGTCCACTGCGCTGCGTGACGAGTGGATCCCGACTTCCGTCGGGATGACGGCAATCGAGGCAGGTCCGGCGGCACGCGGCCTGGCCGTCGTCGCCATGCCCGTGAGCCGCAAGACCG
Source organism: uncultured beta proteobacterium (assembly GCA_963791595.1). Lineage (GTDB taxonomy): Bacteria > Pseudomonadota > Gammaproteobacteria > Burkholderiales > Burkholderiaceae_C > JAEMQF01. Next base: position 54,849 of record CAWBTF010000007.1, read on the forward strand.
GCAAACTCACGCTGCCGCCGCGCGAGCGCACCGTGATCCGCCTGCCGTCGTACGAGCAAGTGAAAAGCGACGCCGTGCTCTACGCCCACGCGAACCGCGTGCTGCACCTGGAGACGAACCCCGGCAACGCGCGCGCGCTCGTGCAGCGCCACGGCAGCGGCGTGACGGCGCGCGAGGTCTGGATCAACCCGCCGCCGATCCCGCTGACCACTCCTGAGATGGACCATGTGTTCGACCTGCCGTACGCGCGCAGCCCGCACCCGATGTATGCCGACGAGAGCGGCGGCCATGACGGGCCGACCAAGATTCCGGCGTGGGAGATGATCCGCTTCTCGGTGAACATCATGCGCGGCTGCTTCGGCGGCTGCACCTTTTGTTCAATCACTGAGCACGAAGGCCGCATCATCCAGAGCCGATCCGAGGACTCAGTGATCCGCGAGATCGAAGAGATCCGCGACCGCGTGAAGGGTTTCACCGGCGTCATCAGCGACCTCGGCGGCCCCACCGCGAACATGTACCGCATCGCCTGCAAGAGCACGGCCATCGAAGCGGCTTGCCGCAAACCGAGCTGCGTCTACCCCGGCATCTGCCCCAACCTCAACACCGACCACACGCCACTCATCAAGCTGTACCGGCGCGCACGAACGCTCCGCGGCGTGAAGAAGATTCTCATCGGCTCGGGGCTGCGCTACGACCTGGCGGTGCAGTCGCCCGAGTACGTGAAGGAACTCGTCACGCACCATGTGGGCGGGTATCTGAAGATCGCACCCGAGCACACCGAGGGCGGGCCGCTGTCGAAGATGATGAAGCCGGGCATCGGCTCTTACGAGCGCTTCAAGCGGATGTTCGAGCAGTTCAGCCTCGAGGCGGGCAAGAAGCAGTACCTGGTTCCCTACTTCATCGCCGCGCACCCGGGAACGAGCGACGAAGACATGATGAATCTGGCGCTGTGGTTGAAGAAAAACGGCTTCAAGGCCGATCAGGTGCAGACCTTCTACCCGAGCCCGATGGCCACGGCGACGGCGATGTACCACACGAACCTGAACCCGCTGAAAGGCATCAGCCGCGATCCCCAACGGATTGAGCGAGTGGACATCGTGCGCGGCGAGAACCGGCGGCGCCTGCACAAGGCGTTCCTGCGCTGGCACGACGCCAACAACTGGCCGCTGCTGCGCGAAGCGCTGAAGAAGATGGGCCGCGCCGACCTCATCGGCAACGGCAAGCAGCACCTGATTCCGAACTACCAGCCCGCCACCGACGGCAGCTACCAGGCGGCGCGGCGCAAGAACTCGACGCCGGCGCCGGTGCGCGCCGCCAAGCCCGGGCGCATCCTGACCCAGCACACCGGGTTGCCGCCGCGCGATGTGGGTGGACACACGCCCGCGGGATCGCGAGGGCGCAAGCTTGGTTGAACCGAAAGGCGGGAATCGATTGTTCGAGCGGCCAGGTCTTGAACTCGACGCCACCGCGCGCGGCGGTAAAGCCGTCTACGGCGCGGCGCTCGGCATCCTGATGCTGGACGCGCGCTTCGCCCGCATTCCCGGCGACATGGGCAACGCGCTGACCTGGCCGTTCCCGGTGCTCTACCGCGTGGTGCCCGGCGCGAGCCCGAAGCGTGTGGTGCAGGAGTCTGCGGCGGGGCTGCTGCCGGCGTTCATCGCCGCGGCGCAAGAACTGGTGCAGATCGGCGCCGAGGCGATCACGACGAACTGCGGTTTCCTCTCGCTGTTCCAGCACGAACTCGCCGCGACCGTGAAAGTGCCGGTCGCCACCTCCGCGCTGCTGCAGGTGGGCGCCGTGCAGGCCACGCTACCGCCGGGCCGGCGCGTCGGCGTGATCACGATCGACGCGCTGTCACTGAGCGATGCGCACTTGCGCGCTGCGGGCGTGCCGCTGGACGCGCCGCGCATGGGCGTCGAGAACGGGCGCGAGCTGTTCCGCGTGCTCGTCAAAGGCGAAAAAGACGATCTCGACGTTGCGCTGGCCGAACAGGACGTGCTCGACGCCGGCCGGGCACTGCTGTGCGCCCACCCGGAAGTCGGCGCGGTCGTCCTCGAATGCACCAACATGCCGCCCTACGCGGCGGCGCTGCAAGCCGAACTCGGCGTGCCGGTGTTCGATATCTATTCGATGATTGCCTGGCTGCACGCCGGGCTGCGGCCGCGCGGCTTTCGCTGACTCCGCCATTCCGTCGCGTCAGGGCTGCCCTTGCACGGGCCCTGCCAGCCAAGCCTGAACCGCATCGTTGAACTCGCGCGGCTTGGACGTCATGACCCAATGCCCCGTGTCGAACTCGATCGCCTGACTGCCCGGCTTGGCGCGCAGCGCCTCCACCCATCGCGCCGAGTGGAACTGGAACGGCTTCTTGCGGCCCCAGAGATAAAGCATCGGGCAGGCGGGTTCGAAGCGCAGCGCGCGCCGGTACGAACCGTGCGCGCCGGTCCATTGAATGAAGTAGGGGTAGTTCATGTGCGAGCCGATCGCCGCCGGGTCGCTGCGGCAGCGCAGCAGCCGCGCCATCCAGCGCGTCATGCGGTCGCCGAGTGGCGCGCTGACATGCCCGCCGATGACCCAGGCGAGCGCGAGCCAGGCCTGGTAGGCGAACACCGTCAACTTCGCCTGCGCCGGCAACGCCTCGCGATGCGCGCGCGAGCCGGCGTCGCCGATGTCCACGCCGACGATGCGCTGCACCAGTTCCGGGTGCCGCATCGCGAACTCATAGCCGAAGATGCAGCCCCAGTCATGAAGCAGCAGTGTCACCCGTTCTCCCGGGCAAGTGCGTTGCACGACCTGCCGCAACGTGTCCACCAACTCCGCCAGCGAATGGGCGCGGCGCGGCTGCGCGGCGTCGAACCCCGGCAGCGTGAAGCGGATGCAGCGGTAGCGTGCCTTCAGGTGTTCGACCTGCGCGTCCCAGAGACCGGTAGGTGTCGGGCCAGCCATGCACCATCACGATGGCGTCGGCGCCCGCGCCTTCGACATGAACCTCGATGCCGTCGATGCTGAGCACGGTTCTGCCATCGAGCCTATTATTTCGCGCCGGAACCTCAGGAGACCGCATGACCCTCGAAAAGCTTGTGCTCGCCGCGGCCACGCTCGGCCTGGCCACGCTCGGCGCCGCGCCGGCGCACGCGCAAGGCTTCCCCAGCAAACCGATCCGCATGATCGTCACGTTCCCGCCGGGCGGTGCGCCCGACATCCTGGCGCGGCTGTTCGCCGACAAGGCCCAGCTCGGCCAGAACGTGCTCGTCGACAACCGCCCGGGCGCGGGCGGCAACATCGGCGCCGACTTCGTCGCCAAGGCGCCCGCCGACGGCCACACGCTGGTGATGGGCACGGTGGGCACGCATTCGATCAACGGCGCGCTCTACGCGAAGATGCCCTACGACATGGTGAAGGACTTCGCGCCGGTCGCGCACGTGGCCTCGGCGCCGAACCTGCTGGTCGTGACCAACGAGTTGCCGGTGAAGACGGTGCCTGAGCTGATCGCCTACATGAAGGCGAACCCGAACAAGCTGTCGTTCGGCTCGCCCGGCATCGGCTCCTCGGTGCACGTGTCGGGCGAACTGTTCAAGTCGATGACGGGAACGAGCATGACGCATGTGCCGTACAAGGGCCGGCAGTTCGCGATCCCCGACCTGGTGGGCGGGCAGATTCAGCTGATGTTCGACAACATGCCCTCGGCGCTGCCGATGGCCAAGGAAGGCAAGATTCGCGCGATCGCCCAGACCACGGCAAAACGCTCGCCGGCGGCGCCGGACGTGCCCACGGTGGCCGAAACCATTCCCGGCTTCGAGGCGACCACCTGGTTCGCCGTGTTCGCGCCCGCCGGCACGCCGGCCGACGTGGTGAACCGCATCCATTCGGAACTGCAGCGCGTTTTCAAACTGCCCGATGTCGTGGACAAGCTCAAGGCGCTCGGCCTGGAGCCGTGGATCTCCACGCCCGATGAACTCGCCAAGTTTCAGGCGAGCGAGATCGTCAAGTGGGCCAAGGTGGTGAAGGAATCGGGGGCGAAGGCGGAGTAGCGTTGGCCAACGCTATGAGGTCGCGGTCTCGCGCAGCAAGCGGTCCACCAGCGGGCCGAGTTCGGCGAACAGGCTGCCTTTGTGGATCAGCCCGCGCACGCCGCAGCGTTTCAACTCCGCGCGCCGCTGCTCACCCAGTTCTTCGAGAAGAACCCCGACGCGCGGCCGATGCCGGGCGCCGCTGCCTAGCAGGAACTGAGCGAAACGCGCAGTCGAGCGATCGACGCCTTGTGCAGATCGAGCACGTGCGACTGCGGCACTTCCAGCGCCGCCGCGGCTTCTTTCAGGTTCAAGCCATGCTCATAGAGCACGCTCATCACGAACTTCTCGGGTTGTGGCAGGCTCCCGATTCCTTCGATCAAGGCCCGGCGCAGGACGTCGACGGTACCGACCTGTTCGAAACCCGCGCCGTCGTCGCCCAGCGTGGCAAATTCCTCGAAATAGGCGTCCGGCGTCTGGTCGATGTGCGACAGCGCCTCGGCCAGGCCGATCCTGCCGGCGTTCATCAGATAGGCCAGTTCCACCTTGGCCTGCAACGTGCTCAGCAGGTGCTGCGCCAGATGCTGCACCGGCGGGCGGCGCGGCTCGACCCGGGGCCGGTCCATCAGCGGAAACGTCGTGTTGCTTGTCATTTCACTCCTCGGTCGCGTGGCCTTGAGTGGCCCCATCGACGTGAATGCTATGCAGCGGCCGCGCCGTCTCCATCGGTGTTCTCGACGCGGGTGTACCGAGATACCCCGAGGCGCGACGGCAGTTTGTCGCAGGCTGGGCAGGCCTGTGCAGCGGCCCGACGGGGCCACCCATGCTTGCCGGCTCAGCGCCCCACCCGCTCCATCTTGCGCCATTCGCCGGTGGAGCCGACGTTGGGGTCGGCGCTCGGATCGTCGGTGCCGACGACCTGGCCCTGGCGATCGGTCCAGTAGTACTTGTGCGTCATCGGCAGTTCGACGTTCGGGCTGCCGTACGGGTTGGCAAAGGTCTGCACGCCACCGAGGTTTTCGCGCACCGCGATATTGCGCCTGTCGTTGCTCGCGTTGCGCTGATCGGTCACCTGCTGCCAGTTCTTCTGCGACCAGTCGCGATACTGCCGAGCGGCTTCGCCATAGGCCATCGAATTCTGCAGGTTCTGCTGCATGATGCCGCGCATGCCGAAGGCCGCCCCGTTCAGCGCCGACACCTGGTCGGCGACCTGCGGCAGCCAGGGCGCATAGTGAACCCACTGGTCGGCGCTCGATAACGCGGCCGTCATCGCCATCGTCGCCGAGTCATAGGCCGGTGCCACCGACACCTTGGCCACACCACGGTAGGCCACGCCGCGCGACGCGTAGCTCACGTCGAATTCGGCGGCCTGGGCAAAACCCGCCGCCGGGCGCGTCGCCCGGCCCTGGCCGAGCTGCAGGTTCTGCACCTGCATCGCCATCAGCTTGTCCTGGACAAAGCGCGCCGCCGGGTGGTTGATCGGCATGCCGGCATTGCCCACCATCACCGTCATCGCCTTGTTGTCCGGCGCGACCAGCGTCAACGCAAACTGGCCGTCTTCGCCGACCCGCCAGCCCGGCGGCATGGCGAACGAAAAGAAGCGGCCTTGGCCGATGCGCAATTCACCGGGCGCGCGCACCGGCTGGCCGGCCCCAGCCGAACCCGCTGCGAGCGGCTGAACTGGAACGAACTTGGCCGACGCATTGGCTGCCGGGCGTGGCGCCGGCTGGCCCGGCGGCGCCCCCGCTTGCTGCTGGCCGGCGGTGGGCTGGCCGGCGAACTTCCAGGCTTCGAGGCCGCCGCGGTACCAGAGCACGTTGGTGTAGCCCGCATGAATCGCGCGCAGCGCAGCGTTGTACGACATCCAGCATTCGCGCGAGAGGCAGTAGAAGACCAGGGCCACGTCTTTGCGCGCCTGGGTGCGCTGCGCCAGCATCTGCGCCGCCTGCTGCTGAACCGCATCGTCGAACGAGCCGGGCTGCGCCATCCAGGCCGCCGGCACGGCATTGGGCAGCTGCTCCTGCTGGCCGAGCACGTCGAACACCAGGTGGGGCAGCTTCGGGTTGCGCAGCAGCGCAACCAGGCCCTTGGTGGTGACCACCTGGCCGCCGGGAATGCTCGCCGGTGTCGGGCCGTGCATCGCGCCGGCATGGAGCTGTTTGCTCGGCGGTACCCCGAAGTCTTGGCGCTCAGCCAGCATCATCTGGTCGAGTTTGGCGTCGCTTCGTGCGGGTTGCGCCTGCGCCCGCGCGTCCTGTGCCGCGGTGCAGGTCACCCCCCACGCCCCCAGAGTGCCGAGCACGAACGCCAGGCTTCGCATCACCAGGCTCCCGTGCGAAAAGCTTCTGCGGTACGCCTCGATCGCATTCATCATGTTCCGAGACCTCCGTGTTGCAGCTGGTTGGCCAAGCCGGACTACTCGTCGCTTGACACCAATCCGATGCGGATGGCGTAGCGCACCAGGCCGGCGAGGTCGCGGATGTCCAGGCGATCCATGATCTGGGCGCGGTGCGTTTCCACGGTCTTGATCGACAGCTTCAGCTCCAGCGCGATCTCCTTGCTCGAGTGGCCGCGCGCCACCAGGCGCAGCACCTCCTCCTGGCGCGGCGTCAGCTCCGAATCGGCCGCCTTCGCCGTGGGGCTCATGATGGCCTGCGCCAACTGGCTCGAGATGCTCGGACTCAGGTAAGTCTCGCCGCGCGCCACCGCCGCCAGCGCGCGCGCCAGTTCATCGACCGCGGCGTCCTTGATCAGGTAGCCGGCAGCGCCAGATCGAATCGCCTCGGTGACGTAGTCGCGGCCGTCGTACATCGACAGCATCAGCACCTTCGTCTTCGGGTGCTTGGCGCGCACCTCGCGCAGCACCGCCAGACCCGTCATGCCGGGCATCGCGATGTCCAGCAGCGCGACTTCGGGCTCGAACCGCGCCACCAGGTGCAGCGCCTCAAAGCCGTCGCCCGCTTCGCCCACCACCTCGATGTCGGGCATGGCGTCGAGCAGCACCCGCAGCCCGGCGCGCATCAACTGGTGGTCGTCGGCCAGCACGACGCGTGTCATCGCAGCACCCCGCGCTCCGGGCACGCGGTGCCACCCGGCAGGGCAGTCAAAGTTCGGATCATCTGTTCTTCTACCACGGCATCAAGGCCCGCACCGCGGTGCCACCGCCGGGAGCGCTTTCGATCGTGAACTCGCCGCCGATCTCGGCGACGCGCTCGCGCATGCTGGCGATTCCCAGCGACGCGCGCTGCCTCAGGTCGAACACGGTCGAGCTGGAGTCGAAGCCCGAGCCGTTGTCGGCGATGGCGAGCAACAGGTGCCCGTCGCTGGCCTCGAGGTCGATCTTGAGCGCGCGGGCCGCCGCGTGCCTGACGGCGTTGCTGCACGCCTCTTGAACCACGCGAAACGCCGCCATCTCGCGCTCGGCGGTGCTGCGCGGCGGGCGCAGATCGATGCGCAGACCGACCTTCGGAATCGCGGCCGCGACGTAGCGCTCGACCTGGCGCCGCACCGCGGCTTCGAGCCCCAGGTCTTCCAGCCCGTGCGGATGCAGCGACGCGGTCAGGTCGCGCGCGTGCGCCAGCGCGTCGTCGGCCAGGGCGAGTGCCGGCGCCAGCGCTTTCGTGTCGATCGCCGCCTGCGCCGACACCCGCTTCAGCGTGATCTTCAAGACGCCGAGGATCTGCCCCACATGGTCGTGCAAGTCGCGCGCGATGCGCCGGCGTTCGTCTTCCTGGGTGCGGATCAGGCGGTGCGACAAGGCCTCGAGTTCGGCGTTGATGCGCACCAGCTCGCGGTCTTTCAGGCGCAGCGCGGTGACCTCGGTGTCCACCGTGATCACGCCGACGATGCTGCCGTCGGTGCGGCGCAGCGCACAGGCGCGCGACAGCAACTCGCAGGCATGGCGCTGCGCCGACGCGAGCCGGCTGTCGTAAGTCACCGCTTCGCTGCCACGCATGGCTGCGGCGTCTTGCTGCGCGACCTGGTTCGCCAGTTCGTAAGGCAGCACGTCGAACACGGAGCGGCTGCGCACGGCGGTCGGGTCGCAGCGGTGCAGCAGCGCATACGCCGTGTTGATGCGCAGGTAGCGGCCTTTGTCGTCGCGCACACTCAAGGGGGCGGGAATCGCGTCGATCAATTGGTCGATGAAGCGCAGTTGCTCGCGCACCGCGGCCTGCTCGGCGCGCAGCACCGACAGATCGTGAATCACGACTTGCAGGTGCACCTCACCCGCGGCCTGGAACGACACCCCGCCCACCTCCACCGGCACGCGGGTGCGGCCGAAGGACCGCAGCGTCGCCGGCCGCAGGCCGTGTTTGCCCGGCTCCGCAGTCATCAGGCTCAGCCATTCGATCAACCAGCTCTGATCTTCGGCGACGAACAGCGATTCGACGGTTCGCTCGAGCAGCACGTCGGGGCGCTCGGCAAGCGTCACTCGAAAGGCTGCTGCGTTGGCGTGGACGATGTTGCGCCGGCCGTCGCACAGCACGATCGCATCGTTGGACAGTTCCATCAGGCGCCGGTAGCGCTGCTCGCTGCTGCGCAGCGCCTCGTGGTGCTGGCTGGCCTTCGATTGCAACTCCAGGTTCGCGGCGCTCAGGTCGCGCTGCGCCGCATCGCGGGCACGCAGTTCGTACAGCGCCGCGGCGCTCGTGCCCAGCAATCCGAGCAGCGCCACCGCGAACAGCCAGGCTCGCTGCGGCTGCAGCAGCCCGACGGCGTGCGCCGCGCCGGAGTCGAACTCAGACCCGAGCATCGCGCCCAGCAGCAACGCGCTGCCCAGTGCGATCGCGGCATAGAGATAGACACGGAGCGAGGGTCGAAAGGGCAAGCCGAACATCACGCGATTGTGCCGTCGCATTCGCACTACCGTGGTGCACGCTCCGAAATGACCAAGCTGCCATGTCTGCCTTGAAGCCCCCTTTCTGAACGCCGAAGAGGAGCGCAGCGGCCTTCGCCAGATCGTGATCGCGCGCGAGCCCAATCGAGGCTTCTGGTGCCATGTCTGCGACGCCGCCGGGAGGCAACGCCTCCACAAAAGTGATGAGTTGCGCGCAACACGCCATCTGAAAGCGGGTGCAATACTCGTAACATCGGCATCGCACGTTTGACGATCCAGCTCCGGCGCGGCCCGGGTGGGATCCGACAACCGCTGAGGGAGACGATGCCGCGACCCAGACAACTCATCAAGGCAAGCGAGTGACGTTTCGCTTGAATCTGACCGCCAAGATCGTTCTGACCTCCCTGGTCGTGAGCGCCTTGGTCGGCTGGGTCGGTTACCAAACGCGAATGGCCCAGGCGGCGAAGGTCATCAGCGAGATCGAGCACGATCGGGCGGCGAGCCTGCGGCACGCGATCGGCTTCGAGGCCCAGGACAGGATCGAGCGCAAGGTCACGGCGGCGCGGGTGCTGGCGATGAACCCGCTGTTGATCGCCGCGGTTGCCGACGATGCGCCGCGCGCCGAGCGTCGCCGGCGCGTCGCTGCCGTGCTCGACCCTGCTCGTCGCGCGGTGCAATTGGACATTCTGGAAGTGATCGACCGCGACGGCCGCATGCTCTACCGGGCGCATGCACCCGATGCATTCGATGACGTGAAAGACACGCCCGGCATTGCCGAGGCGCTTGCCGGAAGGCAGGCCATGGTCACCGCGCCGGACCTGACGGGGCTGGCGATGCGCGTGTTCGTTCCCTTGGGCGAGGGGCAGCATCCCCAGGCCGCGCTGTCGGCCGGTGTGTCGATCGACGACGCCTTCGCGCATCGGATGGCCGAGGAGGTCGGTGCCCAGATCGCGATCCTCAGCTCGAGCGGCGAGATTCTCGCGGCGTCGATGGCGCACGCCCAACTCGAGCCCTTGCTCGAGCCGCAGGCCATCCGGCTCGGCCTGCTGCAGAAAGACCGGACCGTTCCTGGCCGGCCGGAGGGCGACTGGAACTCGGTCTACTTCGCGCAGACCTTGATCGACCAGACCTACGTCTGGCGCGTCAGCGTGAACAGCAGTTTTGCCCACGCCCAATTCGCGCAGGCACTGCGCACCACGATGCCGGTGACGCTGATCCTGGGCCTGATCGGCGCGGCGGCACTGGGCTGGCTGGCGCAGTGCCACGTTCGAAAGCTGCGCGCCTTGCAGCGCCACGCCGAGGAAACGATGCACCGCATCGGCGCCACCCCGAATGGCAGCAGCGGCGACGAGATCGACGCGCTCAACGCGGCCACGCGCGAGATGACGCAGCGCTTGCTCGCCCATGCCGACGAACTGAAAACCGCGCGCGACGCCGCCGACGCGGCGAACCTGGCGAAAAGCAGATTCCTCGCCAACATGAGCCACGAGATCCGCACGCCGATGAACGGCGTGCTTGGCATGGCCGAACTGCTCGACAAGATGCCGCTCAATGCCGAGCAGCGAGAGTGTGTCGACATGCTGCGCCACGCCGGCAAATCGATGCTGGAGCTGCTCGACGGCGTGCTCGATCTGTCGACGATCGAAGCCGGCAGGCTCGACCTCGAACACGCCGCGCTCGACGTGGAACGAGTGGTACGCGGCAGCGTCAATCTGATGGCGCCGTCGGCCGCGCGCAAGGGCCTGGCCCTCGCGCTCGAAGTCGCGCCCGGCCTGCCCACGCATGCGTTTGGCGACGTGTTTCGCATCCAGCAGGTGCTGAACAATATGCTCGGCAACGCGATCAAGTTCACCCAGTCGGGCAGCATTCGCGTCGAGCTGACCACGGCGCCCGAATTGGGCGATGCGGGGTATCGGGTCTGCGTGCGCGATACCGGGCAAGGCATCGCCGCCGAGGCGATCGGGCGCTTGTTCGAGCCCTTCATCCAGGAGAACAACACGACGACGCGCAAGTTCGGCAGCAGCGTGCTCGGGCTGGCGATCTCCAAACGCATCGTACAGGCGATGGGTGGCGAGCTGAGCGTGGAGAGCGAACCCGGCCGCGGCTCGGTTTTTTGCTTCACGATGCGCCTGGGTGCGCTGGCGCCCCATGCCGCCGCCGGCGATCTGCCGCCTCTCCCGCACCCCGAAGGCGCCAGCCTTCGGCTGACGCGGGCAGGAGAGGGTCGGGGGCGAGGCGGGGATTTCGAGCCGCATGCGGCGAGCCCGCCGAGCGAGCCGCCAGCCCTCACCCCAGCCTTCTCCCAGAGGGAGAGGGAGCAAGAAGGAAAGACTCTCGACACCAGCGGCGACGCCCATGCCGAACGCGGCGAAGCGACGCCGCGAAGCGATTCGTTGCACCTGCTGCTCGTCGAAGACAACCCGGTCAGCCAGCGCTACGCCCAGGCACTGTTGCAACAACTGGGGCACCGCGTCGACGTGGCCGACAACGGCCAGCATGCAGTGCAGCGTGCGAGCACGACGAACTACGACGCGATCCTGATGGACTCCCGAATGCCGGTTCTCGACGGCTATGAAGCCACGCGGCAGATTCGCCGCGCCGCGCTGGCGAGCGGTGCGCCACGCTGCCCGATCTTCGCGCTCACCGCCAGCGCGCTGGCCGCAGACCGCGAGCGCTGTCGCGAAGCCGGAATGGACGACCTACTGATCAAGCCGTTCACGCGCGACGAACTCGCAGCCTTGCTTGAAGGCATCGTCAGTCTGAGCCCAGCCTGATCGGCTGATTGCCCCGCCCGCCCGGCTGCGGAGTTCGGCCGTCCGAGACCTATTCCCGGCCACGCTCCGGGTGATTCGGTATGCCCGCGCGAGCCGCACCGATGCCTCACGAGGCCCCGCAGGGCATTCTCACGGCCATGGAATCGACGCGGCCCGTTGCGTGTCGTTCTACCCGAGTTCGTGACCTTCGCCATCCCTCAAACAAGGACCTCATCATGAAGAAGCTTGCCCTGAGCCTGTTCGCCACTGCCGCGGTTGCCGCTGCACTTGCCCCGCTGTCGGCGGCCGCCGCCACCGCAACCAGCCCATTCAATGTCACGGTGAGCCTGACGTCGTCATGCTCCATCACTTCGGCGCCGAGCGACGTGGCGTTCACCTACACCTCGTTCCAAGCGGCCGCTGCCACGGCATCGGGAGGCGCCTTCGCGGTGCGCTGCACGAATTCGCTGCCCTATTCACTCAGTCTTGACGCGGCCTCCGGCACGGTGATCGGCCTGGCCTACACCTTGTCGCTGAGCGCGGCCAGCGCCACCGGCAACGGTCTGGCACAGAACTATTCGATCGGCGGCGGCATGGTTTCCGGCCAGTCGGGTACTTGCGCCACAACGGCAGCGTGTACCGGCACCGACAACAGCCGCGTCCTGACGATCACGTACTGAGCGGCAGCGAAAGAAATTCGGCGTGCGACACGGGCGCGTATCGCACGTTCTCGCGTTGGCCGCGCTCTGCCTGAGCGCGCTCGCGGGCTCGGCGACCCACGCCGCTTCGGCCATCGCGCCATTTGCGGTGCGTGTCGATCTGGTCGCAGGCTGCGTCAACTCGAGCCAGGTGCAGCGCTCGGAACCGGTGGTGACGATCTCATGCGCGGGCCGGGAGCCGGTGGAGATCCGGCAGATCCGCCGTGGCGACGTTGCCGGCCCGGGTGGCTGGGTGATCGACAACCAGCCTGGCGAAGCGCTGCTGCCCGGCAGCGGCGCCCTCGGCCCGCTGTGGACGCTGCGCCTGGACCAAGGACAAGGCTTCGTCGAGTTCCTGGTCGGCTGGTAAGCAGCGCTGGCAACTCGGCGATTCGGCGATTCGGCGACACAGGCCCCATGACGCAGCAGGACACCATGAAAACCAACAACGACAAGAAACTTCAGCGCTGCGCCGCCGCGCTGGCGTGCGCGCTGCTCGCCGCGCCGGCCGGCGCCGGCGTGTTCTCGGTCTCGCCGGTGCGCATCTACATGAGCCCGCAGGAGCGCGCCACCGCGGTGACGGTGGTCAACGAGGGTGACGAGACCGTGGTGATGCAGGCCGACCTGTTCGTGTGGCGCCAGACGCCCGGCGGCGACGACCGGCTCGAGCCGACCGACGAACTGATCCTTTCGCCGCCGATCCTCACGCTCGCGCCGCGCGCACGCCAGGTTGTGCGCCTGGCCCGGCTGAGCAAGAACCCCCCGGCCGAACAAGTGACCTACAGAATGATCATGCGCGAAGTGGTCGAGGCGCGCGTCAAGGAGGGCCAGCAAACTGTTCAGGTGGCGCTGGCGTTTTCGATTCCCGTGTTCATCACGCCGCCGAAAGCCAAGCGGCTCGTCGAATGCCAGGCGGTGCGCGACAGCGCCGGCACGGGCGGGATCAGCGCGAGCTGCACGAACAGCGGCGCGGCCTACGCACAGCCGCGCGAGTTCGTTCTCAAGGCCGGCGACGGCAGCGTGCTGGCGAGCCGCGATAGCGGTGGCTACATCCTGCCCGGCGCGCGCCGCGCGTTCGAACTCAAGCGAGCCACGCCGGCGGACTCGGCCACACCGGCCGCCGCGGAATCTGGGGCCACCGCGCTCGCCGTGACCTTCGACGACAGCGTCACCGAGGTGTTCGCGGTCAGCGTCGACCCGTGAGCGCGCGCGCTGCGACCTGCCGCGCTGGCGCACGGCGGATCGTGGTGGCGTTTCTGCTCAGCGGCAGCTTCGCGACCGCGTCGGCGCAGGGCGCGGCGCCAATCCCGTCGCCAGACCCGCCGCGCACGACGGCGGAGCCCGAAGGCCGGCTGTTGACTTTCGATACCCTGGTCAACGGCGCGCGTGGCGGCGCCTGGCCGATGCTGGAGCGTGCCGGCCAGCTGTACGCGCCGCGCGATGCCTTCGACGAGTGGCGCCTGCCGCTGCCGCTGGCCGCGACCGCGTTCTTCTTTCGCGGCCAGAACTTCTATCCCTTGAACGGCCTGCCGGGTTTCAACTCGCGCATCGACGCGTCGAGCCAGACCGTCGAGATGCAGGTGTCGCCGCTGGCGTTTTCCGCGACCCGGCTGGCGCCGGGAGACGCCCCCGCGACAGCGAAGCGCGATGCGGTGCTGCCCGCGCTGGTGTTCAACTACGACCTCAACTACAGCGCTGCTGAGTCGCGCAACGCGCCCTCGTCGCGCGACCTCGGCCTGTTCAGCGAGATGGTCTGGTCCGGCTCATTGGGGGTGCTGACGCACAGCAGCGTCGCGCGCAACCTGACGGGCGAAACGGCGGGAGGCCAGCCGCGCCGCGCGGTGCGCCTGGAGACCACTTACACGCACGACTCGCCGCAGGACCAGCACACGCTGCGCATCGGCGACAGCGTCACGCGCCCCGGCCTGCTCGGCCGCAGCGTCTATTTCGGCGGCGCCCAGGTCGCCAGCAACTATTCGTTCACGCCGGGCTTCACCGGCCAGGCGCTGCCCGCCGTGCGCGGCGTGTCGAGCGCGCCGTCCACCGTCGAGCTTTACGTGAACGACGTGCTGCGCCAGGTGTCGACGGTGCCGGCCGGGCCGTTCTCGATCGACAATTTTCCCGTCGTCAGCGCCGCCGGCGAGGCGCGTGTCGTGGTGCGCGACATGCTCGGCCGCGAGACGGTGCTGGTGCAGCCGTTTTTCACCCACGCCTTGCTGCTCGCCACCGGCCACAACGAATGGAGCCTCGAAGCGGGGCGGCAACGGCTGGACTTTGGCAATACGAGCACCGACTACGGCGCGGCGTTCGGCCAGGGTTTGTGGCGGCGCGGCATGACCGATGAGTGGACCGTCGAGGGCCAGGCCACGGCGACGCGCAATCTGCTTGATCTCAGCGGCGGCGCGACGCTGCTGATCCGCCAGCAGGTACTCGGCACGATCGCCCTCGCGGCGAGCCGGGACCGGAACGTGGGCAGTGGCCAGCAGTGGCTGCTCGGTCTGGAGCGGCAGGACCAGAGCGACAGCTTCCAGGTTCAGGCGCGCGGCGCGACGCGCGGCTATCGCGAACTCGGTCTCGACGCCGACAAGCTGCCGGCGCGCGGCGTGTTCGGTGCCAACGCCAGCCATGTGTTCGACGAGCGCACGACGCTGGGCGTCGGCCTGGTGGAGCAGCGCTTCTGGGACACCACGCCGCGCACCACGGTGGCGTCGCTCAACCTCGGGCTGCGCCTGGGCGAGCGCGCGAGCCTGAACCTGAACGCGAGCCGCGTCATCGACGGCGTCAACGCCACGGCGCTCGGCCTGACGCTGTTGGTACCACTCGAGCGGCGCATCAACGCCGGCATGCTCGTGTCGCGCCGCGCCGGGCAGAACGACAGCCACGTCTCGGCGGCGCAGATGCCGCTCGGCGAGAACGGCGCGGGCTGGCGCGTGCTCGCCGGGCACCGCTTCGGCGACGCGCGTGCCGAGGGCGGGCTGGTGCACCTGGGCGAACACGGCACGCTGAGTGCGGATCTCAACAGCGGCGCGGGCCAGACAGCGTTGCGCGCAGGCGCGAGCGGCGCCCTGGTGCTCGCCGATGGCCATGGTTTTGCGTCGCGCCGCATCGACAACAGTTTTGCCGTCGTCGAAGTGCCGGGCCTGCCCGACCTGAGCGTGGGCGTGCGCGGCCTGCCGCAGACGCGCACCGGCGCGGACGGCGTGGCGCTGATCAACAACCTGCTGCCCTACCAGGCGAATCCGATGCGCCTGGATCCGCGCGAACTGCCGCTGAGCGCTGAGATCGATTCGATCGAGGCGAACGTCGTGCCGGCCTGGCGCAGCGCCGTGAAGCACAGGTTCCCGGTGCGCAGCGGCCGCTCGGTGCTGCTGCGCATCGTCTTCGACGACGCGCAGGCCGCGCCGGCCGGCGCCACGCTCGCCGTCCCCGGCCGGGAAGAGGTGTTCTACGTCGCGCGCCGAGGCGAAGCCTTCGTCACCGGTCTGGACGAAGCTGCGGACCGCAAGGCGCGCGTGCGCTTGGCCTGGAAAGGCCGCGGCTGTGACCTCGAATTCACCTTGCCTGCGCTCGAACGCGACGATATCGCTCGTCTCGGGCCGTTGACCTGTACCGGAGTGGCACGATGAAACTGCTGAACTTCCGGGTTCACCTGGCGCGGTGTTTGCTCCTGGCCGCGATCGGTTTGGTCTCGAAGGCCGCCGGCGCGGCGATCGCGTGCTCGGTCAGCGTCACCGGGTTCAGCTCGGTCTACGACTCGCTGGTGAACACGCCGAACGACAACGTCGGGTCCTACACGATTTCGTGCACGCGCGCCTCGAGCGACGCGGCGAGTGTCAACTTCTCGCTCGCGGCGAACGACGGCCTGTACAACAACAGCGGCGGGTTCAACCGCGCGAGCCGCGGCGGCAGGCAGACAGCACCCGCTACATCAGCCTACGACGTCTATCGAAGCAACAGCTATACGAACGGCAACAAGTGGGGCACCGGCGGCAAACGCGATCACCGGCACCTTGAACTTCGGCAGCGGAACCGCGGCGACCCTGAGCGGAAGCTATTACGCGCGGATTCCGGCGCAGCAAAACATCCGAGCGAACCGCATCTACATCGACACGGTGGGCGTGACGCTCAGCTACGCGACGAACAGCACCGCCACGGCGAGCTTCGGGGTCAGCGTCACCACTTCGTCGGCGGTGCAGATCGCCGTGCCGCCCGGCAACGTGGCGTTCACCTACCCCTCGTTCGCGACGACGGCGCGAACGGCGTCGACCAGCTATGTGGTGCGAGGCACGAACGGTCTGGCCTACACGATGGCGCTGGACAGCAGCAGCGGCAGCGTGCTCGGCCTGGCCTACACGCTGTCGCTCAGCGCAGCTGGAGGCACCGCGAACGGCGCGCTGCAGACCTACACGATCAACGGCAGCATGGCCGCGGGCCAGTCCGGGACCTGTGCCGCGGGCAGTTGCGTCGGGTCGCGGCCGCACACGCTGACGGTCACCTATTGACCCGCGACGCAGGCCGCCCCGTTCCGTGACGGACTCGTGCCTGCATCAGGGTGGTTGCGGATGGTCCAGGCAAACGCACCGATACCGACCCCCATCTGCCGCGGCTATGGTATTGGCCAGTGAAACACTTCAAGATTCTGATCACCGGCAGCCACGGCGCGGGCAAGACCACGCTGATCCGCAGCCTGAGCGATTGTGCGCCGGTGTCCACCGAAGCCGTCGATTCGAGTGATCCGACGAGCGGGGTACGCACCACGATCGGCCTCGACTACGGCGAGGTCGGCCTGGCCGGCGGCCGGCACGTGCACCTGTACGGCACGCCCGGCTACCTGCGCTTCAAATTCATGCGCACGATCCTGGCGGTCGGCGCGCAGGGTGCGATCGTGCTCGTCGATGGACGTTCCGCGCAGCCTGAGGCCGATCTCGAAAGCGCCATCGCGAGCGTCGACGATCTGGCCGCCAAGTCGGCGCTGGCGATCGGCGTCACCCACACCGACTCCGGGGCGGGCGCGGCGATGGCGCCACTGGCCAGGCGGCTGAGCGCGCGCTCGATGCACGTGCCGGTGCTGGCGATCGACGCGCGGCGCCGCGAGCATGCGGCGTTGCTGCTCGAGGTTTTGCTGCACACGATCGTCATGGCTCGCGACGACGGCACGGCACCGCGAACCGACCGAGCGCGCGACTCGCGCCTTTTCGCATGACGGCTTCACTTCGGGTCCTTGACGCAGCCGGCACCGCGCCCACGGGCGTGCTTGGTGACGCGCGCGCGGACGGGCGCGCCGCCCGCTGGCCCGGCGTGGAAATGCAACTGCATGCGCTCGTCGCCGGAACCGCGGGCGTGCGCTCGGCGGTGCTGGTGGAACGCAGCGGCGTGAAGCTCGCGTCCGCGCCGATGTCGGCCGACGCCTCGCCTCAAGCGCTCGCCGCGATGAGCAGTTCGGTGCTCGCGATCGGCGCGGCGATGCTCGACGACGCCGGTCTCGGCGCCTGCGCCGACATGGTGATCGAGTCCGAGACGGGCATGATCGTGCTGCTGCCGGTGGCCGACTCCGAGTTGCTGCTCAGCGTCGTCGCCGACCGCAGCGCGATGCTCGGCGAAGTGCTGTGGGCCGCCAAACGCTGCTGCCGGCTGCTGCGCGCGGCGCTGCGCTCGGAACTCGCTTCGGCGTCGCGCTGAGCGCGCTCGGCCTGGAGCCGTGGGCTTCCGGGCGGGGGGCTCACCCTCAGGCGCCCGGCGCCGTGGCAACGTTCATCAGCAGACGGTCCACCATCGGGCCGAGTTCCGCGAACATGCTCTCCTTGTGGATCAGGCCACGCACACCGCAGCGCTCCAGTTCGGTGCGCCGCTGCTCGCCCAGATCCCCCGAGCTGACTGCCACCGGCAAGTCGGGACGGATGCGCGCCAGCTCCCGGGCCACCTCGAACCCCGACAGGTCACTCATGTTCACGTCGGTCACCACCAGGTCAAACGCGTGCGGGTCGGCGCGCACTGCGGCCAGCGCAAGGTGCGGATCCTGATAACAGGTGACGCGGTGACCCTGGCGGCGCAGCAGGGCCTGGGCCAGCATCAGCATCATCTCGTCGTCGTCGAGGTAAAGCACATGCTGGCCGTTGCCTTGGGCTTGCGCGGGCAGCGCCATGCGCGGGCTCGATTCCGAGGCGCTGTCCTGGGCGCGTGCCAGCGGGAAAAACACGTGAAACGTGCTGCCCTTTTCGGGCGTGCTGTCGACGCTGATCGCTCCTTGATGCGTGGCGACGATGCCGTGCACGACCGACAGCCCCATGCCGGCGCCGCGGCCCTTCGGCCGGGTGGTGAAGAAGGGCTCGAAGATCCGGCCCCGGGTGTGCAGGTCCATGCCGCAGCCGCTGTCGCTGACCCAGACATGGGCGTACTCGCCAGGAACGAGTGTGGCGGGCCGGCGCGGCGAATCGTCGAGGAATTCGATCTTCTCCAGACCGACTGCGACGCGCCCCGGCCCGCCGCGCAGGGCCTGCACGGCATTCGTGAAGAGGTTGCTCATCACTTGTCGGATCTTCGCGCCGTCGGCCAGCATGTGCAGCGGCGCGTCGGCGAGCTGGGCCTCCAAGGTGACGCCGGCCGGCAGCGTGGCACGCAGCGATTCGACCGACTCCTGCAGCAGCGGCTGCAGCGGCCGGTTCACCAGGTGGTTCGGTTCGAGGCGGCTGAAGGTGAGGATTTCGCGCACCAGTTTCGTGGCGCGCCGCGCGGCACTGTTGACCTGCTCCAGGCTGTGCAAGACCGTGGGGTGTTCGCCCAGCTCGTCGCACGCCAGCGCCAGATTGCCCAGGATCGCGCCCAGGATGTTGTTGAAGTCGTTCGCGATTCCCCCCGCCAGGGTGGTGATCGCCTCCATCTTCTGCGCCTGGCGCAACTGGGCTTCGAGTTCGCTGCGCCGCGCCTGCGCTTGCTCGCGTTCCGTGGTTTCGCGATTGCACTCCAGGCGCGGTGCAGGCGCGGTGGCGCTGAGCTTGAGGATCGGGCCGGCGCGCCCGCTCCAGAGCCGGTCGGAGTCGTGCGGCGCGGGCCCGGCGTCCGGGCCGGGCGCCAGGTCGTTGAACGCCGAATCCCGGGCCTCCCTTGCTGCGCGTTCGGCTGCAGACATGGCCGGATGGCGGGCTGCGTCGCTGGCCCGCGTGAACAGGGCGCGCAACCGGTAGACACCCTCGTCGTCGAGCGGCGCGGGCCATTGCGGGTCGGCCAGGCACGCGAGCAGCAATTCAGGGCTGGCGTCGTCGGTCGCATGCCACACGCAATCGTGCAGTGCGATCGGAAAGTCCAGCAACGGCAACAGTGCGTTGGCCCGGGCTGCGGGACGGTCGCACAGGATCTCGAGGTTGTGGGCGACGTGCAGCGAGGTGTCGAACAAATCGCGCCGATCGGTGCTTCGGGCGGCTTGCAGCACCATGTCCAAGGCTTGCCTGTAGCTCTGTCGATCGCTTTCCCGGCGCACGCCGATGCCCGAGGCGCGCATCAGCGACTCGACGGCGGAAATCAGGTCCGCTGGGGGGTTCGAATCGTTGCGAACCGAAGACTTCTTGGACACGGAAAATCCTTTCGAGAAGAATCGACAGGGGAGGTCAAGCCACCGGCGTTGCGCGCCCGCTCGGCGTGCCGGGTTCAGCGCAGGAGCCCGCATCGGGGGACGCGGGCTTGAGAAACGTCTGGACCACGTCGACGAAGTCCGCCCGGTTCAGTGGTTTGGTCAGGTAGCTGTCGCAGCCCGCGAACTTGCCGCGAATCTTGTCGAATTGCCCGGTCTTGCTGGTCAGCATGATCACGGAAATGCTTCTCGTGCGCGGGTTCTTCTTGATGGCCTTGCAGACCTGGTAGCCGTCGGCGCCGGGCAGCATCACATCGAGCAGGATCAAGTCGAAGTGGTAGCTGTTGATGGCGCGCAGCGCCTCTTCGCCGTTGTCCACGCAATGCGGCTGAAATCCCACCTTCTGCAGCACGAATTCGATCTGCCGGCGCGCCGTGGCACTGTCATCGACGACCAGGATCGAGCGCCCGCGCGGCGGCGGCGCGCCTGGTTGCCCAAGCTCCGGCGTTGGCGCTGCGACGCGACGGCGATGCTTGCGCCTGGCTGGGTATGGCGGGCGTGTCGACGGGGTCCGTTCCCTTGCGCAGGTTGGCGCAAGCGTCCATCGCGGCGAGCAGGCGCGAAGCGAGCAAGGGTTTGGGCAAGTGCACGCCGTTGGCCGCGCCGGCGGGCGAACTTCCCGCCGCGACGAACGGGATCAGCGTCTGGGGATCGCGGGCGCGCCAGTCGGCCACCGCCTGCGCGTCGTCCATCGCGACGACAAAGATGTCGGCGGCGCCGCCAGGGTCGGCCAGTTCGTGGCCGATCGGCCGACCGGTCTGCTGGCTCAGCCGGCACACGCTCTTCAGCGCGTTCAATTCATGAGGCCCCAAACCGAGCGCACGAACTCGAATCAGAATTGCATCCATCAGGCAGTCAGCTCGTGGGAGAAGAGCCGGAGGGCGGCTCGCGCCGCGCCGGTCGTGGCAGGGAGTCTCGCGCCTCGCGACGTGGCCCTGTCGCTGGAACAGATGGTGATTTCAGGGTCTGACGCGGGTCACGCCCAGCGGCCCGTTGCGCCCCCAGCGCAGTCGGCGCGGCGGGCTGCTCAATGCTCCGGCGGCCGGCCTTTCGTGCCGTTGTTTCCCGCGCCCTTGCCGATCGCCACCGGCCGGATCGGCGAACCCGCCGAGCCGCGCTCGCGCAGCGGCAGGATCATCGTGCACGAGGTCCAGACCTTGTCCTTCACCATCTCCGCCAGGCGCACGTTTTCCAGGTGATGGATGCCGGCTTGCGTGAGCATGTGGTGGTGCACACCGAACGGCAGGCCCGGCGGCGTGCCCGGCGCGGGTGGCGCCTTGCCGGCCAGCATGCCGTCGGCCACCGCGTCGATGAACGGCACGTCCATGCCGATCGCCACCACCCGCTTGCGCCCGAGGTAGAGCGCGGCGTCGTAGCCCAGGCCCGGGCCCGAGGCGTAATACGTCTTGTCGGTGTCGGGGTCTTGCCACTGGTCGCTCCAGCCGGTGTAGATGTAGACCACGTCGCCCGGTTGAATGCCGCGTTTGGCCAGGCCCTGCGCCTTCAGCATCTCCATCACCTGCGCCTGCGTCACCACCGCGCCGGCTTTCAGCGCCTGGCCCTTGCCGACAAAGGCCTTGGCGTCGAGCAGGATCGCGCTCGTGACGATCGGCGGGATCTGCTCCACGCCGAGCTTGAGCAGCGGCGAGTCGGGTGTGGGCTTCACTTCCTTGCCGGTGTAGCCGCCGTAGTAGACGGCAGCGTCGGCCGGGAACTCGGCCTTGCCGTCCCACGGTGCGGGCAGCGCGGCAAAGTGGCCGAGCGCGTCGATCTGCGTGCCCTGCTGGTTCGGCTCGGCGCCATCGTTGAGCACTTCGCCGTTGAACGCATGCGCGGTGAACGGGATGCCGGCCACGGGTTTGGGCTTGACCATGTGCGGCCCGCTGAACGGCGATTTGGGCATCGTGTTGCTGCGCTCGTGCGAGACCTCGTAGACCTTGGCACCGGGCTGCGCCAGGTGCCAGGCGCAGCGCGCCCAGGTGCCCGCGCCTTGCGTGTTGCCCATGCCCCTCTGGTCGCCCTTGGGCCAAGGCGCTGCGGGGATCTGCTTCGCCGTCTTGGCGAGCAGCGACTGCGGCTCGGCGGCGTGCAGCAGGCATTGCCGGCAAGGCAATGGCCATGGACACAGGCGATGGCCACGGCGGCTGCCGTGAAAACCAGGGTAAAAGCTGCGCATCGAAAGGTCTCCTGCTGGATGGGTGAAAGACCGCCAATGCTAGCGAGCCTCCTCGCAAAAGCGCGGGCCGCCTCGACCTGACCTACATTTACGCCTCATTCAACTCTTGAGACAAGCTCATGCCGATCCGCACCGCAACCCTGAATCGACAGATCGAGAAGAACGGCATGAGGCTGCATCTGGCGATGCTGAGCCGGCAACACTCCCATGGCACCGACCCGGCGCCGACGCCCGCGGAGAGCGAACTGCTGGAATTGCGCCGCGCCCTCAAGGAAGCGCGCGCCGCACGCCAAGCCGCCGCCAAGGCGCCCAAGGTCAAGGCCGCCCCGGTGCTGAAAGCAGTCAAGGCGGTGAAGGCCAAAGCGCCGAAGGCACCCAAACCAGCCAAGGCGGAGAAGGCGCCCAAGGCCGCCAAAGGCGGCGCAGCCAAGCCCACGCCCGCCGAGAAGAAGGTGAAGAAGGCGGCGAACGCGGAAGCCGCGAAGAAGGCGGACAAGAAGTCGGCGAAGACCTGAGCGCGCCTTTGTTGGCCCGTGGCCGGTGACGTCGCCGCGGCGTTGCGCGGCCGTGCCGACTTCGACCCCGTCAATGCCGCAGGTCTTTTTCATCTTCGCCGCTTGCGCCTTTGCCAGCGGCTTCGCGCTGCGCGTCGCTGACCCGCTGATCCTGCCGATCGCGCTGCAGTTCAACGTGGCCCCGGCCGCCGCCGCCATGCTGAGCGCGGCCTTCGCGCTGCCGTATGCGATGGCGCAGCCGTTCCTCGGGCCGCTGGGAGACCGCTTCGGCAAGCCGCGCTGCATTCAGGTGTGCATCGCGGCCACCGCGCTGGCGCTGCTGCTGGGCTGCGCGGCGCCGAGCTTCGAGGCGCTGCTGGCCTCGCGAGTCGTCGCCGGCGTGTTTGCCGGTGGCCTGATTCCGCTCGTGCTCGCCGGCATCGGCGACGGCTATGCGCTGCACGAACGGCAGGTCACGATCGGGCGCTTGCTGCTGGCCATCATCACCGGCCAGATGCTGGGCTCGAGCGTGGCCGGCTTCGTGAACGATGCCTTCGGCTGGCGCATCGCCCTGCTGATCGCCGCGGGCGTGGGCACGGCCGCGGCGGGCCTGGCGTGGGGCGCGATGCCGGCCGAGCAGCTGGTTCGGCCCGCGCCGGACAGCCCGCGTGTCTCATTCACTGCGCTGTATGGCCGCGTCTTCGACAACCCGAAAGCGAAGTGGCTGTACGGCGCCGTGGTCCTCGAGGCGTGTTTCGTGTTCGGCGCGTTTCCCCACGTCGGCCTGTACCTGATCGACCGCGCCGGCAGCACGCCCAGCGCCGCGCCGTCGCAGGCCGGTCTGGTGCTCGGCGCGTTCAGCGTCGGCGGTCTGGCGTACGCGCTGAGCGTGCGCCGGCTGATCGCGTGGCTGGGCGTGCGCCGCATGTGCGTCGTCGGCTCGTGCAGCGCGGCAGCGGCCTACGCGGCGCTGGCCGTGCTGCACGTCTGGTGGCTCGCGGCGCTGGCGATGTTGCTCGCCGGCGGCTGCTACTACATGCTGCACAACTCGCTGCAGACTGAAGCCACCGAAATCGCGCCCACTGCGCGCGGCTCGGCGGTGGCGCTGTTCGCGTGCGGTTTCTTCGCCGGCCAAGGCTTCGGGCCGGTGCTGTTCGGCGCGCTGGTGCACGCGTTTGGGTTTGCGGTGGCGCTGCTCAGCTGCGCGGTCGGGCTGATCGGCCTGGGGCAGGTGGTGGTGCGCAGAATCGTCGTGGCACCGCGCCCGGCCAGCGCATAGCGCGCAGCGCCAGGCCGCGAGGCTGCTCGATCGTCCAGCCGCTCAGCCCAGCACTTCGCGCAGCAGTGCGCCCGCTTGTTCAACCTGCGCCGCACTCACATCCAGGTGCGTCACGGCACGCACGATGCGCGGCCCGAATGCCCCCACCAGCACGCCAAGCGATCTGGCCTTGGCCACCAGCGTCACGGCGTCCATGGCGCCGGGCGCGAGGTGGAACACGACGATGTTGGTCTGCACGCTGGCGAGGTCCAGCTTCACGCCCGGGCAGCCGACCAGCATTTCCGCCAATCGCTTCGCATTGCGATGGTCTTCGGCCAGGCGCGCGCGATGGTGGTCCAGCCCGTAGAGCGCCGCCGCCGAGAAAATGCCGTTCTGGCGCATCGCGCCGCCGAACATGCGGCGCCGGTGCGTCGCCGCGGCGATCAGTGCTTTCGAGCCGGCCAGCGCCGAGCCTCCAGGCGCCCCCAGTCCCTTGGAGAACGCGACCGCCACCATGTCGAACGGTGCCGCGAGTTCGCGCTCGGTCAAGCCGCTCGCGACGCTGGCATTCCACAGGCGCGCGCCGTCGAGAAACGTCGCCAGGCCACGCTCGCGCGCAGTACGCGCAAACACGCTTCACCTCGTCTTGCGCAAACACGATTCCGCCGCTGCGGTTGTGGGTGTTTTCGATCTCTAACAACGTCGTCGGTGGGAACACGGGCAGCGAACGCGGTTTGATCGCCGCATCGACCTCCTCCACGCTGAACACGCCGCGCGCGCCGATCTCGACCAGCTGCACACCGGCGTTCGCCGCCGAGCCGCCGGCTTCGTGCCAGCCGGCGTGGCATTCGCGGCTGACGATCACTTCATCGCCCGGGCGCGTGAGCACGCACAGCGCCACCTGGTTCGCCATCGTTCCCGAAGGCAGCCACAGCGCCGCTTCCTTGCCCAGCAGCTCGGCGATGCGCGCCTGAAGCTCGTTCGTCGTCGGGTCCTCGCCATACTGGTCGTCGCCCACTGGCGCGTCGGCCATCGCGGCGCGCATCGCCTGGGTGGGGCGGGTCACGGTGTCGGAGCGCAGGTCGATCGCGGGTGAATTCATGCAGTGTTCCAGTGAGAGAGTGGGCGCCGACGCTTGGCGCCGCGATCGATCAGGCGCGGGCTCAACCCATGAAGAAGACGTTCAGCTTGTTGCCGTCCAGGTCGCGAAAATATCCGGCGTAGAACCCCTCGCCGCGCGGGCCGGCGGCGCCCTCGTCCTGGCTGCCGAGCTCGAGCGCCTTGCGGTGCAGGCGGTTCACCTTGTCGCGCGAATCCACCGCGATCGCCACCATCACGCCGTTGCCCACACTCGCAGGCTTGCCGTCGAACGGTTTCATGATCGCCAGATTCGGCTTGTCTTTCGTGTAGCCCCAGGCAATGCCGTTGCCGAAGTCCCACATCCGTTTGGCGCCGATCTCGGCGAGCAAGGCGTCGTAATACGCGGCGGCACGCTGCAAGTCGTTGGTTCCGAGGGTCACGTAGCCGATCATGGCGGGCCTCCTGCTGCAGGGTCGAAATCGAGTGTAGCGACGCGCGCGACGCTG
The DNA here is from genome assembly GCA_963791595.1 of uncultured beta proteobacterium. Taxonomy (GTDB): domain Bacteria; phylum Pseudomonadota; class Gammaproteobacteria; order Burkholderiales; family Burkholderiaceae_C; genus JAEMQF01. The sequence goes on from CAWBTF010000007.1 coordinate 80,282, forward strand.
CTCAGATCGGGTAGATGATCGAATTCGGAATCATCTCGCTGTCGTAGACGCACAGCTTGGCGGCGAATTTCAAGCCTTGCTCGGTACGCACCACCGTGTCGAGGTAGCGGCCGACGTTGAACACCTGGGTCAGCTCCGACAGCTTGGTGCGAAACACGGCGTAGTTGGCCTCGGTGTGCAGCGTGTCGCCGTCGATGCGCAGCACGCGCGGCACGCCGATCACGTGGCGCTGGTAGTAGGGGTCGTGGAACAGGGTTTCGCGGATCGCGTAGGCGCGGTCCTTGAGCATGCCCTTGCTCTCGAACGAGAGTGTCGCCAGCGGCAGGCCGCGCTCGTGGTTCTCGCGTGGGATCAGCTTGTAGACGCAGTCGTCGGTGAAGAACTCGCACCAGCGGTCCCAGTCGGCGGCGTCGACGGTGCTCGCGTAGTCGGCGTAGAGCTGCGTCAGCTCGACGAAAACGGCAGGGTCGGTCATGCGACGGCCCTCACCCCGGCCCTCTCCCGCGGGCGGGAGAGCAACTGTCGCCCGGCCGCTCCGAAGACAGTTGCTCGCCCCCTCGGGGGGCGGACGCGGTACTCGGCGGCCGGGGGTCGACATACAAGGGAGAGGCGGCGGGGTCGGGCGCCTCCATCACCTCGCGCCAGTAGCGGTACATCCCGCGGATCAGCGTCTCGGTCACCATGTGGTCGGTGTCGCCCACGTCGCGCCCGCCGAGCTCGGCCAGCGCGCGGTGGAACGGCTTGCTCTCGAAACCGCTTTGCGAGAACTCGATCACCTCGCCGTCGTCGGCCGAGACGAAGCCCGCCGGGCCGAACAGATTGGCCTGGCGCAGGCGCCGCTGCGTCATCGCGTCGTCGTCGTCTTCGAAGCCGAAGTGGGTCCACTCGAACTTGAACGCGCCCACGCCATCGGGCTGGATGTGGCGCGTCGACACGCTGTTCACCTGTTGCTGCAGGATCACGCTCGGAAACAGCGTCGTCATCACGGCGCTCGGCCCGCCCCACCAGGCTTCCGGAACGATGTCGAGAAAGCGCGCATCGTGCAGCTTCATGTCGGCCTTGAAGCTCGACACCTGGGTCACCTGCTCGGCCTGGCCCGACGCGCCGCGCGTCGAGATCATCGCGGCGTGGCGGTGTTTGGCGTCCATCTTCAGCGCCGACTTGTTGTCGGCGCGCCAAAGGCCGAACGTGACGAACCAGGTGTGCAGCAGACCCGGGTGGTACGGGTCCTTGATGTTCTCCTGCATCAGCTTCCAGTTGCCTGGAATGCGCTGCCGGTTGTAGCCGAGGATCTTCAGCTTGCGGCCGTTGAAGAGCCGATCGAAGTACTCCACGATCGCCGGGCCCATGAAGTCCTCTAACGGCTCGACGTCATGGTCGAACGACGCAAACACCACGCCGCCGCGGCACGCGACTTTCAACTTCGTCAGGCCGTTTGCCGCGCTGTCGAAGTCGGCCGGCATGCCGCCGTTCACCTTGCCGTCCTGGCGCACGCCGCGCCGAAACGGCACCACCTGCAAGTCGCCACCCAGCTGGTAGCTCCATTGGTGGTAGGGGCAGACGAACTGCTTGCGGTTGCCGTGGCGCTCGCGGCAGAACTGCATGCCGCGGTGCGCGCAGACGTTTTCGACCACGTTGACCTGGCCTTGCGCGTCGCGCACCAGGATCACCGAGCGCTCGCCGACCACGGTGCGCTTGAAGTCGCCTGGGTTCGGGATCTCCGCCTCGAGGCCGACGTAACACCAATGGCCGCGGTAGAAGAAGCGCTCCAGTTCGCGCCGGTGCAGTTCATCACTCCCGTACACCGAAAACGGGATGCGGCTCGTGCCTTCGCTTTCCCAGTTCACAGCCGCGAGGCCGGGGCTCGAAGGCGCATTGATGGTGAGGGTCATGGCAAGGATCCGCAGCCTGTTGTCGCGCAGATCGTACCGCACGGGCGATTGCGCGCGGGTCAAACACGATGCGTGGCGCGCACCGCCTGGGGACGATCATTTCGAGCGCAGTTTTGCCTCGATCTCCTTGGCCGCGGTGATGTCGACGAGCGTGATCACGACGCCGCGGATCGCGTTCTCCAGGCTGCGATACGGCATGATGCGCACGTTGAACCAGCGCTTGTCGCGCGTGGCGATCTGCTTCTCGCAAGTGACGAGGCTGCGCAGCGTCTCGCGTGCGTCGGCCTGCAGGTCCGGGTAGTCCAGGGCGCTCGTCAGGTCGCTCAGCGGCCGGCCGACGTCGCCGTCGCGCAGGTTGACGATTCGGCTCGCTTGCTCGGTGAAGCGCCGCACGTTCAGGTCGTTGTCGAGGAACAGCGTCGCGATCTGGGTGCTGTCGAGCAGGTTCTTCATGTCGCTTTGCGCCAGCGCCAGGTCGTCGAGCTTGGCGCGCAGCTCGGCGTTCACCGATTGCATCTCCTCGTTCATCGACTGCAATTCTTCCTTCGAACTCGTCAGCTCCTCATTCGTCGATTGCAGTTCTTCGTTGGTCGACTGCAATTCTTCGTTGGCGGCTTGAAGTTCTTCGCGCGAGGCTTTCATCTCCTGGCGCAGCGCCTGCGTTTCCTCGTGCGCGTGCGCCAGTTCGGCTTGCAGCGCGCTGCGCACGGCGCGGCTCTTCACCGGCGCCGGCCGGGTGGGTGATGTTGAAGCAGCGCTCGCGTGTTCGCGGAACACGATCAGCAGCGTGCCCGCGAGCGCGCCGGGTTTCTCCACCGCGCGCACCGTCAGGTCCAGGTGCAGCGCCTGCGCGCCGTCACTCAGCACCACACCGTCGCGGTGCGCTTCGCACCTGCTGTCGATCGCCTCGCGCAGCGCGGCGCCGAGCGGCGCGCGCAGGCCTTCGCGCGCCATCGCGTGGATGTTCCAGTTGACCTTGCCGGAGGCCGGCTCCAGAAACTTGCCGGTGCGCCCGTGGATGTAGAGGATGTCGCCGCTGCGATTGACCAGCACCGCGGGCGGCGAAAACTCATCCAGCAGCAGCCGTTCGGCGTGATTCTGCAGGTTGGGCTGCAATGGTTGGCAGCTCGCTCACGTGGGGCTCCTTCTGGTCTTGGACGGAGCGCGCGCCGCGCCGCACCGGGAAAAACGCTTCGCCGCCGGCGGGGCGTTCGAGGCGCCGATAGAGGCGAGCCTTGCCGTCGACCGTTTCGAACAGGCCAGCGGCGTTTCCCAAGCCTTCCGAGTTGCCGAGCAGCAACAGGCCGCCGGGGTTCAGGCTGAAGTGGAACATGCGCAGCAGCCGTTGCTGCAGCGGCGCGGTGAGGTAGATCAACAGGTTGCGGCAGCACAGCAGGTCGAGCTTGGTGAAGGGCGCGTCGTTGTTCACGTCGTGCGGCGCGAACACGACCGTGTCGCGGATGTTCGGCGCGATGCGGTAGCCGCCCGGCTCGGGCGTGAAGAAGCGCGCCAGGAGCGGCGCCGACACATCGACGGCAATTGCCGCCGGGTAGTGGCCGCGGCGCGCGAAGTCGATCGCATCCACGCTCACATCGGTCGCGAAGATGCGAAACGTGGGAACGCGATTGGCTGCGCTGCGGCGCGGCGTCGCGCGCCTGCGCCAGCAGCATCGCCAGCGTATACGCCTCCTCGCCGGTGGAGCAGGCGACGACCCAGGCGCGCAGCAGCGAAGTCTCGGCGCGCTCGGCCAGCAGCCGCGGCAGGCCGTGCTCGGCCAGGTGTTGCCACTCCGAGGGGTCGCGGAAGAAGCCGGTCACGCCGATCAGCAACTCCTTGCCGAGCAACCCCACTTCCTGCGGGTTCGAGTGCAGCACTCGCAGATAGGCCTGCATCGTCGCCGCGTCGTGAACGCGCATGCGGCGCTCGATGCGGCGCTGCAGGGTGCCGCGCTTGTACTGCGAGAAGTCGTGGCCGCCGCGCGCGGCGAGCAGGGCGAGGATGGCCGTGAAGGGGTCGGCTGCGGTGCTTGTGGAGGTGTCGATCGACGCGTCGGTGGGCGGGGCCTTGGCGGGCGGTGACGCGGTTTCGGTGTTCGCGTCCGCGGCCGCACCGATTGCGCTGGCCGCGCTCGTGTCGGCACCTGCCGTCGGCTCTGCGCACGGTGTGCGCTCGGCTCCGCGCCTGCGTGGGCCACCGCCGCGGCGCCTCGCGGTCCGCGCGCCGCGGCGGCGAGCGCGGCGACGATGCGCGCGGGCAACTGGCCCGGCGCATCGACGATGTCCACGCAGCCGGTGGCAATCGCGCTCGCCGGCATCGCAGCGAACTGCGCTGTCTCGGGCGACTGCGCGAGCGTCAGCCCACCCGCCGCGCGAATCGCGCGCAGGCCGAGCGTGCCGTCGCTGCCCATGCCCGACAGCACGACGCCCACGGCGCGCTCGCGGCAATCGGCGGCGAGCGACTCGAACAGCGCATCGATCGGCAGACGCATGCCGCGGCGCTCGGTCGGAAGCGCCAAGTGCAGCTGACCTTGCGCCACGGTCAGCGCGCGGTTCGGCGGAATCACGTAGACGTGATCGGGCGCGACTCGCACCGCCTCATTCGCCTCGGCGACCGGCATTTGCGTGCCGCGTTGCAGCAGTTGCGACAGCAGCGTCGGCTGCGACGGGTCGAGGTGCTGAACGACGACAAACGCGAGCCCGCTGCGCGGCGGCACCTTGTCGAAGAACTGCAGCAACGCTTCCAGGCCGCCGGCCGACGCACCCAGGCCCACCACGATGGGCGGTGGCGACGCGCCGGCGTTGGGTGGTGCGGAGGTTTGATGGGACATCGATCAGCGGCAGTCGCCCACCGGTCTGGCCGTGATGCGCTGGTAAAAGGTCATGTTCTTGCCGCCCAGGCGCACGTTCATCACGCCCGTCAGCTGTTGCGGCGTGAACTCCCAGGCAGCGTCGCCGCTGGTGCCGTGGCCTGCGCTGCACTGCAACACATAGCTTGCGTGGGTCGGCGACTGGTTCAGCTTCGCGAGTTTGCAATCGCGCAGCGACACGTCGTCGAGCATCCAGAACGCGGTGGAGAGATCGTTCGGGTCCAGGCAGCGCCGCTCGGTCGCCACCGCATAGCGCAGGTTCTCGTCGAGGTGCGGCATGCCGGTGTGCGTGCTCATCTGGTAGAGGCGCCGCGCGGGCAGGTCGTTCGCGCCGCTGGCCCCGGCGAGCCCCAGTGCGAACGCGCAGGCGGTCACTCGCGCCACGAGCGCCTGGCCTGGGCTTCTGAATCTCATGTGCCGACTCTACAGCGCGTCTTGCCGGCGTCTTCTAAGATGCGAGCCGGTTGGCCACTGCGGCAAGGGAGTGCATTCATGGTCGTGCGACGGGGTTGGCATCTCATGGTGGCCGCTGTTTCGATTCTGGGCGCCACTGCCGCTGCGGGCCAGAGCGCTTGGCCCGACAAGCCGATCCGCGTCGTGCTGCCGTTTCCTCCCGGTGGCCCGAGCGACATCGTGATGCGCCTGGCGGCCGAGAAGATGCAGGGCACGCTCAAGCAGAGCATCGTCATCGAGAACAAGCCCGGTGCCGGCGGCAACCTCGGCGCGGCCGACGTGGCGCGCGCCGCGCCCGACGGCCACACCTGGCTGTGGGGCACCGACACGCTGGTGACGGTGAACCCGCATGTCTACAAGAACCTCGGCTTCAAGGTCGACGATCTGGTGCCGGTGACGATCGGCACGCAGTTCAACCAGACGCTGGTATGCAACCCGGCGTTCGGCGTGAAGACGCTCGCCGAACTGGTGGCCAAGGCCAGGTCGGGCAAGTTTGCCTATGCCTCGGGCGGCGCCGGCGTGCCGGGGCATCTGTCGATGGAACTGCTGCAAGCGCTGGCCGGCTTCGAGATGGCGCATGTGCCCTACAAGGGTCCGGCGCCGGCCGCGCAAGACGTGATCGGCAACCAGGTGCCCTGCGGTCTGCTCGCCGGGCCGACCGTGCTGCCGCATGTGCGCGCCGGCAAGCTGGTGGCGCTCGGCGTCTCAGGCAGCAGGCGTTCACCCACGCTGCCCGAAGTTCCCACGCTCGCCGAGGCGGGCGTGGCCGGTTACCAGGCCGACTTCGCGCTCGCGATGTTCGCGCCGCGCGGCACGCCCGAGGCCATCGTCGCTCGGTTTCGTCAGGCGTTTGTCGACGCGCTGAAGTCGCCCGACGTGACGGCCAAACTCGAAGCCGGTGACCAGATCGTCGTCGGCAATACTCCAGCCCAGGCTGCGGCGCAACTCGCCGCCGACTCGAAGAAATGGGGCGAGGTCGCGCGCCGCATCGGCCTGGGGCTGGATTGAATCAGGAGCAAAGCCATGCCAGACAGATTCCCGAATACGGAAGGCCAAGCCCTTGACAGCGGGCTCGCGCTCGCGCCCGACATCCGCGCTCAGGCCTGGCTCAACACGCCGGAGCCGATCACGCTTGGCGGATTGCGCGGCCGCGTCGTCGTGCTGCACGCGTTCCAGATGCTGTGCCCGGGTTGCGTGGCGCACGGCATCCCGCAGACGGTGCGCGTCCAGCAGACCTTCGCCCGCACCGACGTGCAGGTGCTGGGCATCCACACCGTGTTCGAGCACCACGCCGTGATGGGCCGCGCCGCGCTCGAAGTCTTCATCCACGAGTACCGGTTGACGTTTCCGATCGCAATCGACATGCCGTCGGAACGCGGCTCGATTCCGCAGACGATGCAGGCCTATGAATTCAGCGGCACGCCGAGCCTGGTGCTGATCGACCGCGCCGGGCGCCTGCGCTTCAGCCACTTCGGCCACATCGACGACATGGAAGTCGGCGCGCGCATCGCCGCGCTGCTTGCCGAGCCGCCTCCTGCTGCATGATGTTCGCGCCCGAACAAGCCCGAGCCGCGGCGGCGGAGTTCGACCTCAAGAACCTGCCGCCTCAGTTCTACGCCGACCCGTTTCCGTTCTACCGCGCATTGCGCGAACACGAGCCGGTGAAGCGCCTGCCCGACGGTGGCGTGCTGCTGACGCGCTACGCCGACTGCGAATACGTCTACAAGAACCCGTTGCTGTTCAACTCCGACAAGCACGCCGAGTTCAAGCCGAAGTACGGTGACTCGCCGCTCTACGAGCACCACACGACCAGCCTTGTGTTCAACGACGCGCCGCTGCACACGCGGGTGCGCCGGTTGATCATGGGCGCGCTCTCGCCCAAGGCGCTGGCGCAGATGCAGCCGGCCCTGGCGGCGCTGATCGATCGGCTGCTCGACGAGCTGGCGCACAAGGCGGCTCTGGAGAGTTCCGTCGATCTGGTGGAGGACTTCGCCGCGGCGATCCCGATCGAAGTCATCGGCAACCTGCTCGGCGTGCCGAAACACGAACGCGCGCCGCTGCGCGAATGGTCGCTCGCGATCCTCGGCGCGTTGGAACCCGTGTTGCGGCCCGAGGTGGCCGAGCGCGGCAACCGCGCAGTGCGCGAGTTCCTGGCCTATCTCGAGGGCTTGATCGCGCAGCGCCGCGCCCACCCCGGCGACCCGCAGCGCGACGTGTTGACGAACCTGATCCAGGGCGCGCCCGACGGCGAACGCCTGAGCGAGAAGGAGCTGCTGCACAACTGCATCTTCCTGCTCAACGCCGGCCACGAGACGACGACGAACCTGATCGCCAACGGCCTGGTCTCGTTGGCGCAGCACGCCGATCAGAAACAGCGCCTGATCGATGAGCCCCAGCTCATCAAATCGGCGGTCGAAGAAATCCTGCGCTACGAGAGCAGCAACCAGCTCGGCAACCGCCGCACGACGAGAAGCGTGGAGGTCGGCGGCGTCGCGCTGCCGCAGGGCTGCTCGATCACGCTGTGCATCGGTGCGGCGAACCGTGACCCAGCGCAGTTCAGCGAGCCCGAGGAGTTCGACGTCGGCCGCACGCCGAACCGCCACCTCGCGTTCGGCAGCGGCGTGCACCAGTGCGTCGGCATGGGGTTGGCGCGGCTGGAGGGAGAAATCGCGCTGGCGCGGTTTGTCGCGCGCTTCCCGGGCTACACCTTGTCGGAGACACCGGTGCGTGCCGCACGCGCGCGCTTTCGCGGGTTTCCCAGTGTGCCGAGCCGGCTCGGCGCCTGAGCGCCGAGACCCACCCGAGCGCCTACTTCGCCAGCGCGTCCAGCCCCGCTTTCGCGACCACGCCGTCCTGCTCGGCCGAGCCGCCGGAGACGCCCACCGCACCGATGATCTTGCCGTCGACGACGATCGGCAGCCCGCCTTCCACCGCGTTCGCGCCGCGCAGCGTGAGGATGCGCAGGCCCGCGCCGCCGCCGGCCAGCGCGTCCTGGAACACCTTGGTCGAGCGGCGGTAGAGCGCAGCGGACACCGCCTTGTCTTGCGACACCATCACGCTGCCGTTTTGCGTGTTGTCCATGCGGTCGAACGCGACCAGGTTGCCGGCGGTGTCGACGATCGCCACGGCCATCGGAATGTTCTGCTTGCGCGCGTCGGCAAGCGCGCCGGCAAGCACCTTGTGGGCCTGCTCGTTGCTGATGTTCGCGCCGTATTGCGGAACCTGCGCCGACGCGGTGCCGGTCAGGCACCAGCAGGCGGTTGCAGCGAGCAGGGCAGTGATTCGTTTCGCGATCATTCGCGTCTCCTGGATGGTGTGGTTAAGGGGTGAGCGCCAGCCACGACGGATTGCGTGTCGGCGGCCGGCGAGGAGCGTAGCACCTGGCCCCGGCGGCTGACCAGCGGGTCTACCCCGGCTCCAACTCTCAGGTGGCTGAAGGCGGTTGCAAGACCAATTCAAACAGCAAACAGGCACCGCCCGGCGCTGCCCAGCGCGTCGAGGTCGGCAACGTCCATGGTGAGGCGCGCCATCGGTAGTACTGCGGATGCCGAGCATGGGCCCGCCGACGCACACTCGACCGATGGAAGCTGCCCGGCTCAGCCCGCTGCCCGCGTCGCAACGCATCGCCACGCTCGACATCGTGCGCGGCACGGCTTTGCTCGGCATCCTGATCATGAACATGCCGGGCTTCGGCACCTCATTTTTCATCGAGGCCGACGGCTCGCATCTGTGGACGAGCCGGATCGACCAGACCGCCGAGCAGCTGCGCGACATGTTCTTCTCCGGCAAGTTCAACAGCATGTTCAGCCTGTTGTTCGGCCTGGGATTCACCCTGCAATATGCACGCATGCAGCAGGCCGATCCGCTGCACGCGAGCACGATCTACCTGCGGCGCCTACTGGTGCTGGGCGCCATCGGCTTGCTGCATGCGAGCCTGTTCTGGACCGGCGATGTGCTGCACATCTACGCCGCGCTCGGGCTGGTGCTGCTGTTCGGGCTGCGCCGCGTCAGCGACCGCGGGCTGCTCGTGCTGATGGGCTTGTGCCTGCTCTACCCCGCCATCTCCGGCGCCTTGCGCCTGCTCGTCACGACGCCCGAAATCACGGCGATGCTGGTGGCCAAGGCGCAGGCCTTCGAGGCGAGCAACAATGCGGCGTACGGCCGGGGCAGTTTCTTCGACGCGGCGCTCGAACACGCGCGCGAGTTTGCCTACTTCTACGGAACGCCCTGGTCGCTGTGGAGTACCTTGGGGTTCTGGGTGCAGATGGCGCTGACGATGTTGCTCGGCCTGCTCGCCGGGCGCCGGCGTTGGGTGCAACGCATCTCCGAACTGATGCCTCAGATTCGCCGCTTTCACCTCTGGGCGCTTGTGGTGGGTGTCGCGTGCGGGGCGGTATTCACCGTGATCTTCGAACTGCAGCGCGCACCGGGCCCAACGCCGCTCAAGTTGCTTGCCGGCGTGGCCTATTGGGTCAGCCGGCTCGCGTTGATGATCTTCTACGTCTTGACGATCGTGCGCCTGGCACAGCACCCGGTCTGGGCGAAACGTCTCGAACCCCTCGCCGCGGCCGGGCGCATGCCGCTCACCAACTACCTGATGCAGACGGCGATCTGCACGACGCTGTTCTACGGCTGGGGATTCCAGCTGTGGGGGAAGGTGGGTCCCGCGGGTGGCCTTGGCTTGGCGTGCCTGATCTTCTTCGCGATCCAGATTCCCTGGAGTCTGTGGTGGCTGCGCCGCCATGACCAAGGCCCGATCGAACGCCTGTGGAGCCGGCTCACCTATGGCGGCGCCGGCAAGATGGAACTGGGGCAGGCGAGGTAGCCCCGGCAGAGCGACGGCGAGGGTTTTTCAGGGGCGTTGATGTCCGGGTCTGCCTGAGGGCATCTCAGATCCAGAGTTCGATGAGGAAGGGCCCGGGACTGGCCAGTGCCCGCCGGAACGCCGTGGCGAGCGCATCCAGATCGTCGACCCGGCGCGCCTGGACGCCATGCCCCTTCGCCAGCGCCACCCAGTCGAGCGCCGGCCGGTCGATGTTCAGCATGTCGGTCGCCCGCTGCCCGGGCTGACCCGCGCCGACGCTCGCGAACTCGCCGCGCAGAATCTGGTACGAGCGATTCGCGAGGATCAGCACCTTCACGTTCAGCCCTTCGCGCGCCATCGTCCAGAGTGCTTGCAGCGTGTACATCGCGCTGCCGTCACCCTCCAACAGGATCACCGGGCGGCCGGGCGCCGCGAGCGCCGCGCCGGTGGCCGCGGGTGGGCCGAAGCCGATCGATCCGCCCATCAGGTTCAGCCAGTCGTGCGGCGCTGAGTTTGCGGTGGCGGGGCCGAAGTTGCGCCCGACGGAAATCGATTCATCGACGACGATCGCATCTTCGGGCAACAACGCGCCGAGCACGGTGGCGATGCCTTCGGCGGTGATCGGGCCGCTCGGCAGCGCTGGGCGTTCCAGCGCCGCGACATGCGCCGGCGCGAGCCGGCGCGCGCCGAGCGCATCGGCCAGCGCTTCGAGCGCGCCGACGATGTCTTCATCCACCGCGGCGAGCCGTGTCACCGCGCACGCAGCGGGCAGCAGCAGGCTCGGCTTGCCGGGATAGGCGAAGAAGGCGACCGGCACTTTGGAGCCGACCAGCACCACCTCCTGCAAGTCCTTCAACTTCGCGAGTGCCGCGTCGACGACATACGGAATGCGTTGCGTGCGCACCCGGCCGGCGCCGCGTTGCAGGCGCGGCACGTTGTTCTCCAGCAGCAGCGCGCAGCCGGTCTTCGCGGCGATTCGCCCAGCCAGATTCAACGCGGGCTCGCGCGCGCCGATGCCACCGAGCAGCAACGCCGACGGCTTGCCGCTGCGCACGGCCTTGGCGGCGGCATCGACCGCCTGCGACGCCACCTCGCGCCGCGCAGCCAGGGGCAGCGCCGGCGCCGGCCCTTGCGCGGGCCCCCACGCGGTGTCGGCAGGAAGAATGAGCGTCGCGATGCGCCCGGGCGCGCTGCGTGCCTGCGCCACCGCCAACGCGCCGTCGCCCGCCACCGTGGCCGAGCTGCGCGAGGTGTGCACCCAGTGCGACATCGGCCGCGCGATGCCTTCCACGTCCGCGGTGAGCGGCGCGTCGTGTTCGAGATGATGCGTCGCGTGCTCGCCGACGATGTTGACGATGCCCGAGCCCGCCTTCTTCGCGTTGTGCAGGTTGGCGCAGGCGTTCGCCAGCCCCGGCCCGAGGTGCAGCAGCGTCGCGGCGGGTTTGTCGGCCATGCGGTAGTAGCCGTCGGCGGCGCCGCTGACCACGCCCTCGAACAGACCGAGCACGCAGCGCATGCCGGGAACCTGGTCGAGCGCGGCGACGAAGTGCATCTCCGACGTTCCCGGATTCGCGAAACACACTTCGACGCCACTCGCGACGAGGGTGCGCACCAGGCTCTCGGCGCCGTTCATGGGGGTGGACGAGTCGGTCATCGGAGTGGGCGCGGGTCGCGCAGTAGAAGGGTCGGTGCGGCCGGCCATGTCAGCGCGCCGGCCGCGGTTCGACGATCGGGAACATTCCCGGGAATGGTTCCAGCATCGCCAGCAGTTCGGCAAGCTTGAGCGGGTTGCCGCCGATCGCGATCTGCCCCGATTGCAGCGCTTGCGGGAAGGTGAGCTGTTGCAGCGAGATCTGGTCGAGCGTCGCGCGTGTCAGCGTCAACGTCGCGTCAGCATTGGCGGCTTGTGCGTCCTCGACATGCGTGACCGCGCTGTTCTCGAGGTTGAGGACGTAGCGCTTGTTGATATCGCTGAAGTGCCAGTTCAGCACAATCGTCTTGCCATGCGCCTTGTCGCCGTTCAAGCGGATCGCCAGGTAGTCGAAGAACAGGTCGAGCGGCAGCGCGCGGATCACGTCCGGCGCCGCGGTGTTCAGTGGCGGCAGCTTCGGCGGCCCGTTGCGCAGCTCCCACGCCCCTTGCAGATAGGCGTTGCGTGCGGTCGCCGATTCGACCTGGTAGCCGAGCTGCTCGTAAGCGTCCGCGGCGAGCTGGCGCGCCTCGGTGTTCGTGGCGTCGGCGAACACGAGCTGCGACGCGATCTGCGCGACCCAGCGGAACTCGCCTTTTACGAAGTCTTCGCGCGCCCGCTTCAGCACCGCGTTCGCGCCGCCCATGTACTCGACCGCCTTCTTCGCCGCGGGCACGGGCGGCAGTGCGTCCAGGCTCGCCGGGTTGGCGTCGTAATAGCCGAGGTAGCGCTGGTAGATCGCCTTGACGTTGTGTTTCAGGTGGCCGTAGAACGCATGCGTTGACCACTCCTGGCTGAGGCTGGGTGGCATGCGGATCAGTTCCGCGATTTCGCTGCCCACGTAGCCGTGGTTCATCAGGCGCAGCGTCTGGTCGTGAACGAACTTGTAGGTGTCGCGCTGCTTCTTCAGGAACGCGGTCACGCGCTCCGTGCCCCAAACGGGCCAGTTGTGCTGCGCGATCAGCACCTCGCTCCTGGCGCCGTAACGTTGCAGCGCGCCGCCGATGTACTTCGACCAGGCGAGCGCGTCGCGCACCAACGCACCACGCATCGGCAGCAGGTTGTGCATGTTCTGGCTCGTGATCTCCGTCATGTTCAGCACCTTGAACTGCGGGTAGTACATGATCAGCTCGGCAGGCGCTTCGGCGCCGGGCGTCAGCTCGAACACGATGTCCACGCCGTCGATGCGGTGCGTCTCGGTCGGCTTCTCGATCAGTTGAGTCGGTGCGATCAGGCTCAAGGTGCCCGAACTCACCGTCTTGCCCAGGCCGCCGTCGACCTGACCGCGCTCGCCGCGCGCGAGCAGCGGGCCGAACTGATACAGCGCGCGGCGCGACATCGCGTTACCGGCGATCACGTTCTCGCCGACCGCCTCTTCCATGAAGCCCACCGGCGCGATCACCTTCGCGCGGCCGGCGGCCACGTCCTCACCACTCAGCACGCCGCGCACGCCGCCCCAGTGGTCGACATGGCTGTGCGAGTAGATCACCGCGACGACGGGTTTACGCGGCCGGTGCTTGAAGTAGAGCTCGATCGCCGCGCTGGCCGCTTCCACCGTGATCAGCGGGTCGATCACGATGAGGCCGGTGTCGCCCTCGATCACGGTCATGTTCGAGATGTCGAAGCCGCGCAGCTGGTAGATGCGATCGGTCACCTTGAACAAGCCGTTGGCCATGTTCGCGCGCGCGTGGCGCCACAGGCCCGGGTGCACCGTGTCGGGCGCGTCTTCTTTCGCGAGGAACTCGTAGCCCTTCAGCGTCCACGCGGGCCGGCCGTCGGGGCGGGCGATCACCTTGTCGTCAAGCGCCTCGATCAGGCCGCGCTTCGCGTCGTCGAACGACTGCTTGTCCGCCAGCGGCAACTCGGCGAGCAGCGCGCGGTTCGCGGCGCGTGTCGCGCCGGTGGCGTCTTTCGGCGCGGCTGGGGCGGCTGGCGCCTGGGCAGCGGCGCCGCCGTAGCTCGCGGCGAGGAACGCGAGCAGCAGGCCAGGGATCAGTGAAGGCAATGCACGCATGTTCGTCTCCGCCTGTGTTCTTGGTTTAAAAGTCTGGAGTGTAGGCAGGCGCGCCGCACCGCTGGCTACACTGCCGGCGTCGCAAGAGCACGGCGCACCACGCAAGGAGGTCGCGATGGTCATCCGGGTCGTTCGGTTGGGCAGCCCGAGAGCCGAAAACGAAGGCACGCGCCTGGGCACGGTGCGGCGCCCGCCACGCGGCGTGCCGAAGGCCGAATTCGCTTCGCGCGACTGGTACGACGTGTGGTTTCCCAACCTGGCGCCGACGCTGGAGACGATGAAGCTCGGCCAAGCCGCCGCCACGCCGGCGCAGTGGGCGGCGTTCAAGAAGAAGTACCGATCGGAAATGGCCAAGCCCGAGGCTGTGCATGCGATCGATCTGCTCGCCGCGCTGTCGCATCGGGCCGATTTCTCGGTGGGCTGCTATTGCGAAGACGAACGACACTGCCACCGTTCGGTGCTGAGGGAACTTCTTGCCGAGCGCGGAGCAGCGATTCGATAGGCCAGGCTTGGCTGCGCGCGAAATCTCGGCGCGCACCGAGCGGGCGCAGTCCCGCGGATTCAAGGAAACACGTCAATCAAATACGGGGGATGCGATGGACCCAGTCGTTCACTTCGAAATGCCGTACGACGACGCGGCGCGCATGAGCCAGTTCTACTCACAGGCGTTCGGCTGGCAGACGCAGGCATTGGGTGCGCAGATGGGCCACTACGTGCTGGCGGCGACCACCGAGAGTGGCGCGGCCGGCCCGCTGCGCCCCGGCGCAATCAACGGCGGGTTCTTCGCACGCAAGCCCGACTGGCCGGCGCAACACCCTGGCGTCGTGATCGCCGTCGACGACGTGCAGGACGCGATGCAAAGGGTGCGCCAGGCCGGCGGCAGCGTGCTCGGCGAGCCGATGGAAATACCGGGCGTCGGCCAGTACGTCTCGTTCATCGACACCGAAGGCAACCGCGTCAGTCTGCTTCAGCCTTTGCCGCGCAACCCGCCCTCGGCCAAGGCCGGATAGCGCGCCGGCGCCAAATCGATAGACTCAAACGAGCAGCGCCGCCAGACCGCAGCACAGGCCGAGAAGAAACGCGCCAACGACCGGCAGTGTCGGGCGCCAGCGCTGCCATGGGATGTTGACGGCGCCGTCGATCGCGCCGGGCCAGCGCAGCGGTGGTGCCGCCGCAGTGGCACCTGCCGGCTCGTCGCCGCGTTCAGCTGTCGCAGCGTGCGCCACCCTGCCGGCACGCGCATCGGCGGCAGCAAAGCCATCACGCACGAAGCGGCCGATGCGCTGCGTGGCATCCGCCGCCTCGGGCAGGAAGTGAAACAGCGGAAACACATGCGGCATGTCGTGCCACACCTCGAGCGTTGCGCTCGGGCACTTCGAGGCAAAGCGCACCGCGTCGTCGAGCAGCAGCTCGGTGCTGCCCACCAGCACCAGGATCGGCGGCAGGCCTCGCAAGTCGCCATGCAGCGGCGACACATGCGGGTGCGTGCGCAGGTTCGCATCGCGCAGGTACAGCGGCATCAGCGCATGAAACAGGCTCGGCGCGAACATGGCGTCATGGCCGTCGTTGCGCCGCAATGAATCGCCGCTGAGCGTGCCGTCGGTCGCGGGCGACAAGACCACGGCGCAGGCAGGCAGTGCCAAGCCTTCGTCGCGCGCGCGCAGCATCATGCCCAGCGCGAGGTTGCCACCGGCCGAATCGCCGGCCAGGGCGATGTCCGTGGCGGCGAAGCCGTTGGCCAGCAGATAACGGTAGGCCGCCATGCAGTCGTCCAGCGCCACCGGACACGGGTGCTCGGGCGCGAGGCGGTAGCTCGGCATCAGTGTGCGGGCGCGTGCCTGGGCGCCGATGCGCGCGACCAATGCGCCGTGAATGCGAGGCGTCTCGACGATGAAGCCGCCGCCGTGCAGGTAGAGCACGACGCGGTCCTTGCGCGCTCCCTTGGCATCGATCCAGGTCGCCTTCACGTCGCCGATCGCGATTTCACTGCTGCGCGCCGCCGGCCGCTGGCTCGAAAACGTGTTGTCGGCACGCGCCGCCCACTTGCGCACCTCGCGGTAGTCGGGGTTCGCGGCGAGGTGGTCGCGCGCCATGCGCAGCGTCGGGCGCAGCGCCTGGCGCGTCAGAAAGTCGGGGAGTTGCATCGAGACATTTTGTGCCCGCGCCGTGGGTCCGCGAAGCGGGCTGGCACCCCGTGGTGGCCCGCTGGATTCACAAACGCCAGATGGGGGTTCGACGCGAATCGAACCCCCAACGTCAAACGCATGCGCGCTCTGCGCAAGCGCAATCGGCCTGGGTCAGACCGCAGCGCGCTTGGCCACACGCTTGGCCGCGGACTTCACCGCCGCCTTCGCCTTGCGCGCAGCAGGTGCAGCGCGGCGCTTCGCATCGAACGCAGCCTTGCGCGCGCCGGTGCGCACCGGCCGGGCGCCGGCGGCATCGGCCAGCGCGTTCGCGCCTTGGGCGAGCTTCTTTGCAACCGCGAGGGCGACCTTTGCACCCGGCAGCGCCACGCGCGCGGCGGTTTGCAGGCCGCTGGCGAGGGCTGCGTTGTCGATGCCTGCGGCGAACGCGGCGACCTTCGAGACTTGCGCGGCCGCCGTGGCGGAACCGAAGTCGATGGCCTGCCCGGTGCGCAGGGCCACCTGCTCGACGCCCTGATGGATGACGTCACTGACCTTGCCGCGAACTTGATTCACGCGCTCGGTGGCGCGCGGAGCGAACTTGGCGGTGCGCGGATAGACGCGGTTCTGCAGCGCGCCGTTGACGGCGCCCAGCAAGCGCTCGCCGCCGAGTCGATAAGCCACGACGCCGCGGCTCGCGGCATGGCGATAGATTTCAAGGGTCTCGAGCGCGACGCTGCTCAGGGTTTGGGTGTTCATGGTGCGAAGGGTCCTTGGGTTGGAGTGGCGATGTCGAATCGCAGGCCGCGAGTATCGGCAGCGCCGCGTAGAGAGCGATACCCAAAATGCCCCTGATTCCTAGAGGATGCACTCCAACGTGGCGTTCGGCGCCGGCGGCGAGCTGGCTTTGTCTGGCGATCCGCCGAGCCGGTTGGCGATGCGATCCCCAGGAAGGCCCCAGAGGCACGCGGCCGCATCCGCGGCTATGCTGTGCCCATGAACCTGATCGACCTGCAAGGCCGGCGTGTCCTGATCACGCAATGTGGCGACTTCATGGGCCCGGCGCTGCAACGCGTGTTCGGCGAACTCGGCGCGAGCGTGATCGCCGACCCGCGTGCCCTTGGCGACGATGCGACGATGGCGCAGCGCGTCGTGGAGCAGGCGGGCAGCATCGACGTGCTGATCGCGCAGCCGGCGCTGCCCGCGCCGACGTCCGCGGTGGCCGACGTCACCGACGACGAATGGCGCCGCAGCTTCGCGCACCTCGTCGACCCATTGCCGCGCCTGCTGCGTGCGGTGCTCCCGCAGTGGCGCGCGCGCGGCCGCGGCGCAATGGTCGTGATGGGCAGCGCCGCCGGGCTGCGCGGCATGAAGCGCAACTCGACCTACGCCGCGGCACGCGGTGCGCAGCTGGCCTGGGTGCGCGCCGCAGGCCTGGAAATCGCGCGCGAGGGCATTCAACTGAATGCGATCGCGCAGAACTTCGTCGACAACCCGATGTACTTCGGGCCCGAAGTCCAGGCCAATCCGGCGTTTCAGGAGCGGCTCAGGCGCGAGGTGCCGCTCGGCCGGCTGGTCTCGGGCGACGAAGACGCGCTGTTCGCCGCGTACCTGTCGAGCGACGCCGCGGCGTGCTTCGTCGGCCAGGTGTTTCCGGTGTGCGGCGGATGGGTGGCGTAGCCCAGCTCGCAGAACAGATCGGATCAGAGCGACATGCAGCGGATGCCAAGGAGGCCCTTGATGATGCGTTCATTCCCGGTTGCATTGATTGTCGTCGTGATTGGCGTGTTGGGCGGATGTGCGCTTGCGCCGGTGGCCCCGCCGGTGCCGCCGCCCGCGGCAGTGGCCGAACTCGCCCCCGGCGGCAAGCTGCGCGCTGCCATCAACTTCGGCAACCCGATCCTCGCCAGCAAAGACCCGGCCACCGGAGCGCCACGCGGCGTGTCGGTCGACCTGTCGCGCGCGCTCGCTTCGCGCCTGGGCGTGGCGCTGGAGCTGGTGACGTTCGACGCCGCCGGCAAAGTGGTCGAAGCGGCGCGCACGGGTGCCTGGGACATCGCTTTCGTCGCGATCGACCCGGCGCGCGGCCAGGACATGCTGCAGACGCCGCCGTACGTGATCATCGAAGGTGCGTACCTGGTCGCCAATGACTCGCCGTTCCAGCGCAACGAAGACGTCGACCGCGAAGGCGTTCGCATCGCCGTGGGCAAGGGCAGCGCGTACGACCTGTTCCTGTCGCGCCAACTCAAGCAGGCGCGCATCGTCTACGCGCCCACGTCACCGGCCGTCACCGACCTCTTCGTCGCGCAGAAGCTGGATGTCGCGGCCGGCGTGAAGCAGCAGCTCGAAGCGGATGCGAAACGCCTGGGCGGCCTGCGCCTGCTGCCGGGGCGCTTCATGGTGATCAACCAGGCGATGGCCACGCCCAATGGCCGCGACGCGGGTGCGCGCTACCTCAACCAGTTTGTCGAGCAGATGAAGGCATCGGGCTTCGTCGCGCAGGCGCTGGCGCGCCATGGCATTGAAGGCGCGGCGGTGGCGCCGGCGGCTGCCGGGCAGTAGTGCGCCGCGCAAGCAATCTCCCGCGTCAGCGCGCTACGGCATCAACTGCCCGCCGTTCACCTCGATGATCTGGCCGGTGATGTAGCTGCTTGCGGCCTCCGACGCGAGGAACAGAAACGCGCCGGCGCATTCGTCGGCGGTTCCCAGGCGCCCCATCGGCACCGTCGCCTGCATCGCGTCGAGCGTGGCCTTCGGTGTGTGCCGGTCGTGCAGCGGCGTGTCGATCACGCCCGGCGCGACACCGTTGACGCGCACCTTGTACGGCACGAACTCCTTCGCCAGGCCGCGCGTCAGCGTGCTGACGAAGCCTTTGCTGGCGGCATACAGCACCACGCCAGGCCCGCCGCCGTTGCGCGCGGCGATCGACGTGACGTTGATGATGTTGCCCTGCCCCTGGGCGCGAAACACCGGCAGCACCGCCTGGCACATCGTGAACACGGAGCGAACGTTCAAGTCGAGCATCGCGTCCAGGAACGCCGAGTCGAGGCTGATGAACGGCCTGCGCTCGATCACATTGCCGGCATTGTTGACGAGCACGTCGATGCGCCCGAAGTGGCGGTGCACGTCGGCCACCAGGCGCATCAGCTCGGCCTCGCGCGTTGCATCGGCCCGGAACGTCGCCGCCTTGCCGCCGGCCGCGCTCACGTCAGCGGCGACCTCGCGTGCCGCCGCTTCACTCGAGTGGTAATGCACCGCCACCGCCGCGCCGGCGCGGCCGAAAGCGCGTGCCGCAGCAGCGCCGATGCCGGTGCTCGCGCCGGTGATGAGGATCACTTTGTCTTTGAGATCGGAGTGCACCGATGACCCTCAGAAGTTCACGTTCGCCCGGCCCTTCAACTGCAACATGTCGCGCGCCTCGTCGGCGGTCGCAACTTCGAGCCCCAGGCCTTCGATGATCTGGCGCGCGGCGCGCACCTGTTGCGCGTTGCTCTCGGCAAGTTGCCCCGGGCCGATCCACAGCGAATCTTCCAGCCCGACGCGCACGTTGCCGCCCAGCGCCACCGACTGCGCGGCAATCGGCAGCTGATTCCTCCCGGCGCCGAGCACGCTCCAGTAGTAGTCATCGCCGAACAGCCGGTCCGCGGTGCGCTTCATGTGCGCCACGTCTTCCGGGTGCGGGCCGATGCCGCCCAGGATGCCGAACACCGACTGGATGAAGAACGGCGCCTTCACCAGGCCACGGTCCGCGAAGTGGCGCAGCGTGTAGAGGTGGCCGATGTCGTAGCACTCGATCTCGAAGCGCGTATTGTTCGCGGCGCAGGTGGTCAGGATGTTCGCGATGTCGCGGAACGTGTTCTTGAAGATGCGCTCGTCAGAGCCTTCGAGGTAGGGGCGCTCCCAGTCGAACTTGAACTCGGGAAAGCGCGCGAGCATCGGGTACAGGCCGAAGTTCATCGACCCCATGTTGAGCGACGCGACTTCGGGCTTGAAGTGGGCGCAGGGCTTCAGGCGCTCTTCCACGCCCATCGTCGGCGCGCCGCCGGTGGTGATGTTGATCACCGCGTCGCAGGCTTGTCTGATGCGGCCGAGGAACGGCGCGAACGCCTCGGGGCGCTGGTCGGGCCGGCCGTCTACGGGATCGCGCGCGTGCAGGTGCACGAGCGCCGCGCCGGCGGCGTGCGCGCCGAGTGCCGCTTCGGCGATTTCATCGGCGGTGATCGGCAGATAGCGCGACATCGTCGGCGTGTGGATCGCGCCGGTGACGGCGCAGGTGATCATGACTTTGCGGCGATTGGTCTTGGCTTTGGGCATGGGGGTTCTCCGGGTTCGGTGATGTTGATGAGGCAATGCGGACGACTTCAGGCCTGTGCTTCCTGCCACAGGGGCTGCTTGAGCTTGTGCTCCGCCAGCGCGGCGAGGCGCTCGTTCCTCCACAGGCTCTTCTGCGCGATCTGCTCGGCGCTTGGGGCCGGGCCCCAATCCTGCGCCACTTTGCTCCAGGCTGCGTCGTCCCACACGGCAGGCGTGGGCAGGTCGGCCATGTAGCGGCGGAACCAGGGAACGTAGCGCTCGCAATAGTCGGCGATGCCGCGCGGCGCATTGAGCTCGATCGTCTCGAACGGCCCCATGAACGACCAGCGCAGCCCCAGGCCGTGGGCGACGGTGGCGTCCAGGTCCTGCGGGCTGACCACGCCTTCTTGCACGAGGCGGAAGGCTTCGGTCAACAGCGCGACCTGCAGGCGATTGAGCACGAAGCCGTCGATCTCGCGCTTCACGTCGACCGGCACCTGGCCCACACTGATCATCACTTCGCGCGCGAAGTCCTTGGTCGCCTGCGTGGTCCATGGCGCGCCGCACAGTTCGACCACCGGTGCCAGGTGCGGCGGGTTCACCGGGTGCGCGACGATGCAGCGCGCACGGCACGACAGCGACTCGGTGAACTTGGACGCAACTATCGCCGAAGTGGACGACGCCAATACGCAACGCGGCGGCGCCGCGGCGTCGAGCGCGGCGAACGTGGCCAGCTTGACCTCCAGCGTTTCGGGGCCGCTTTCCTGCACGTAGTCGGCGCCACGCACCGCGTCTTTCAGCGTGTGCACGACCTGCACGCGCGCCGCGGCCGCTTTGGCGTCGACGACGAGCCCGTGCGACTCGAGCTCGCGCAGCGACAGCGCGACGCGCCCATGCGCGGTCTCGCGCTGCTCGACATCAGGGTCCCACACCTGCACCTGCCAGCCGGCGCGCGCGAACACGTTCGCCCACGAGCGGCCGATCAGGCCGGCGCCGACGATCCCCACGGTTCGAATCTGATCAGTCATCTGCACCTCGTCTTCTAAAGCCACAACACCTTGCGCCGCAGTTCGATGTCGCGCGACAGCGCCGCCGACGGACCCGTGTGCGTGACCTCGCCGCGCTCCAGCGCGACCGTGCGATCCGACAGCGCGAGCGCCAGGTCGAGATGATGATCGACGATCAGGATCGCGACTTCATGCCGCAGCTTGTCGAACGCCTCGAACAGTTCTTCCACGATCGCCGGCGCCAGCCCCTCGAACGGCTCGTCGAGCAGCAGTATGCGCGTGTCGCCCGACAGCGCGCGCGCCACCGCCACCATCTGCTGCTCTCCCCCCGACAGGTAATCGGCCGGCGAGCGCCAGCGCTCCTTGATGCGCGGGAAGAACGCGAAGATCTTGTCGTCGTCCCAATGGATCGCCTGGCCGGCGCCTTCTGCTGCGGCGATGCCGCCGCGGCGCTTCAGCCGCCCGAGCTCCATGTTCTGCGCCACCGACATGCCGGCGAACAGGCCGCGCCCCTGCGGCACGTAGGCGACGCCCAGCCGCGCAATCTGCGCTGCAGGTCGCTGCGCGAGCGCCACACTGCCCAGCGCGATGCTGCCGCTGGCCGGTGCGCTGACGCCGATGATCGATTTCAGCAGCGTCGACTTGCCCGCGCCGTTGCGCCCGAGCAGGGCGACGATTTCGTTGTGGTGCACGTCCAGGTTCACGTCGCGCAGGATGTGGCTCTTGCCGTAGAACGTGTTCACGCCTCGCAGGCGCAGCAGCACGGTAGTTGCGCGCGGCGCTCGTACGCTCTTTCGCGGCGAGCGCGTGCGAACCCGCGCCGATGTAGACCTCCTGCACGCGTGGCGAGTTGCGCGCGTCGTCGACGGTGCCGTCGACGAGCACCTCGCCGTCATTCATCACCGTCACCGCGTCGGCCAGAGCGAAGACGCGGTCGATGTCGTGTTCCACCAGCAGCACCGGCAGGTCGGCCGAGATGCCCTTGATGAGCTGGCCGACGCGTTCGCGTTCGGCGCTTGCCAGCCCTGCCAGAGGTTCATCGAGCAGCAGCACGCGTGGGCGGGTGGCGAGCGCCACCGCCATGTCGAGCAGGCGCTGCCCGCCGTAAGAGAGCGACGCCGCGGGCGCCTGTTCCACGCCGCCCAGGCCCATCGTGCGCGAGACTTCGGCGGCGTCGCGGTTCACGTCGTGCAGCGACAACGCATCGGCCCACAGCGCAAAGCGTTTGGGGTGCCGCGCCTGCACCGCCAGGCGCACGTTCTCGGCGACCGTCAGCGAGCCGAACAGATTCGTGATCTGGAACGAGCGGCCGATTCCGGCCTGCGTGATCGCCTCGGGCGATTGCCCCTGAAGCGATTGGCCGGCGAGCGTGACCGTGCCGCGATCGGGCGTGAACAGCCCCGAGATCAGGTTGAACGCGGTCGTCTTGCCCGCACCGTTCGGGCCGATCAGCGCGTGCAGGGTTCGGTCGCGCAGGCGCAGCGACATGTCTTTCACTGCCTGGATTCCGCCGAAGTGTTTGGCGAGATTCAGCGCTTCGAGCACGTTGCCTCCGGCCGTGTGCGGTGGGCGCAGGAACTCGGGCAGCACCACGCTGCCGCGCCTGCCGCTGCGCCATCGCCGCCTCGCCCACCACCACCTTGCGCCAGCGCGCGGTGGCGCGCTCGTACAGACCCACCAGGCCGGTCGGCGAAAACACGATGAAGGCGACGAACAGGATGCCGAAGGCGAGCAGCCAATGCTCGGTCACGCGCGACAGCGAATCGCGAAAGATCACGAAGAACAGCGCGCCCAGGGCAGGGCCGAGGAACGAGCGCATGCCGCCGATGATCACCATCGCGAGCAACTCGCCGGAAAACGCCACCGAAATCGGCTCGGCCGACGTCATGCGGTTGTTCAACGCGAGCAGCATGCCAGCGAGACCGGTGAGCGTGGCTGACGCGACGAACGCGGTGAGCTTGACGCGGTTCGTTGGGTAGCCGATGAAGCGCGCGCGCTGTTCGTTCTCGCGGATCGCGACCAGCACGCTGCCGAGCGGCGAACGGTGAAAGCGCCACAGTGCGAACAGCGCAGCGAAAGCGATGCAGGCGACCAGCACGTAGTACAGCCCCGCGCTCTCGAACGACACGCCCGCCAGCACCGGCCGCGTGATGCCGCCCAGGCCGTTTTCGCCGCCGGTCACTTCCGTCCAGCGGAATGCCACCGAATACAGCATCGCCGAGAGTGCCAGCGTCAACAGCGAAAAATAGACGCCGCGCCGGCGCAGGATCAGAAAACCGAACACGAGCGAGACCACGATCACGAGTGCCAGGCCGATCAGCGCCGGCAACACGAACGAGCCCGGCGCAAAAGCGCGCTGCGTCATTCCGACCGCATAGGCCGCGAGGCCGAACCACGCGCCATGGCCGAACGACGTGAGCCCGGTGTAACCCACCAGGATGTTCAGCGCCATGCACGCCAGCGCGAAGATCACGACTTCGGTGGCCGACGTGACGCCGAGGCCGAACAAGCCGAGCACGAACGGCAGCAGCACGAGCGCAAGCGCGGCAAGGATCAGGTCGCGGCGGATCGGCATTTCAGTCGCTCCACCCCACGTCGCGCGACCCGCGACGAATGGAACGCGGATGCGTCGCGAAAGGGTGCTTTCGGCCCGTTGCTGCCGTTCGCCGCTGCGCAAACGCCAGCTTCGGCCCCGTTGCTGTCGCTCGCCACTGTTCGCACGCCAGCGACCGCGCGAGGGCAGGTGGCCCGGGGTACGTTCTCCGGCCCACGCTCGCGGGGCACCGGATATGGTCCACGGCGCGCAACTCCATCAACGCCAGCCAAGCGCGCGAAGAGCCAGGACACCGCGAATGGGACCTGCGCCCGTACCCCGAGCCACCTGCCCGGGCACCGCCGGTGGTGCGCCTCGTGGTGCCGCGCCAACGATCGTTGCACAGGGCGGTGGTGGTGCCCCCGGGCGGAGGCCCCATTCGCGGTGTCCTGGCTCTTCCTGCGCTTGGACGGTGATGATGCGGCTGAACGTGGTGGGCTGTGGTGGCGCCCCGCGAGCGTGGGCCGGAGAACGGGGGCGCCGCCATCGACCTGGGTAACGGTCGTTGGGGGGCTGGGCCGGCAAGGGCAAAAGGTTCTCGCTCGAAGCCGCCAGTCTCCTGCCCTCGCGCCGACGCATGGGCGCACAGCGAACGCTCAAAGGACAGCAACACGCCGGAAGCAGACAGAACCCAACTGAAGGCTCGGGGCAGGTCGACACGGCGGAGCTGCATTTCAGTGCTGCTCACTCGAAGCGCTGGATGCGTTCGCCGAACAGGCCGCGCGGGCGCACCAGCAGCACGAGCAGCATCAGCAGGTAGATCGCGGCTTCCGAATACTGCGGAAACCCGGCGGCGGTGACCATGCCCTTCGTCAACCCGACGATCAGCGCCGCGAGCACGACACCCCAGAACGACCCGAGCCCGCCGATCACGACGACGACGAACGCCGAGGTGATGATCTCCGCGCCCATGGCGGGGTGGATGCTGAAGATCGGCGCGAGCATCACGCCGGCCAGCCCCGCCAGGCCGATGCCGAGAAACGCGATCGCCGCCATGTAGGGTTCGAGCGAGATGCCCAGAGCCCCCACCATGTCAGGGTTCTGCACACCGGCTCGCACCACGCGGCCGAACGGCGTGCGCTGCAGCAGGAACCACAGGCCGGCGACGCAGGCCACCGCGACCGCCAGGATCAGCAAGCGATAACGCGGGTAGACGAAGTCGCCGATGAAGATCTGGCCACGCAGTTCCTGCGGGATCGACCACGACAGCGGCGGCGCACCGAACACCATGCGCAGCACCTGCTCGGCGACCATCGCCAACCCGAACGTCAACAGCAACGACAGCGCAGGGTCGGCCTTGTAGAAGCGCCGGAACAGCAGCCGCTCGATCAGCACACCCAAAGCGCCCACCAGCAAGGGTGAGAGCAGTGCCGCGCCGGCAAAGCCCAGCGACTGGCCGATGCTGACCGCCAGATAAGCGCCGATCGCGTAGAACGCGCCGTGCGCGAGGTTGACGATGCCGCCGAGCGAAAAAATCAGCGACAGGCCGAGCGCGATCAGCAGGTAGTACGCGCCCGCGAGCAGGCCGTTGAGGAGGTGTTGGACGAAGAGCACGACAAGCCGGCATCCCGGCGCAAGCCGGGACCCACTGCGTCAGACCAGGCTCACGCCATCTTGCACTCGTTCTCCTCCGCCGTGCTCGCGATCACCTCCAGCGACTCGTTAGCCCCGGGAACCGGCGCCGACGAGCGGAAGATGTCGAAGGCGTTCTTGACTTCGGCCGCCGGCAGCGCCTGCACCGTGTACATCTCGTGCATCATCTGGTGGTCGGCCTTGCGGAAGTAGCCTTCGCGCGTTTTCATCAGGCCGAACTTCGCGCCTTTTTCGAAGTGCTCGACGACCTTGATCGAATCGATCGACTTGGTCTCGGCCATCGCCTGCATCGTCAGCTTGATCGCGTTGTAGTCGCCCCATGCCTGGTTCTCGGGCGGGCGGTTGTAGCGCTTCGTGAACTCGGCGACGAACTTCTTGGTGTCGGGCGTGTCGATCAGGTGGTGCCACACCACCGGCCAGGTGCCGAGGAAGTTGCCCTTGCCGGCGCCCCAGGCCAGCGCCGTGTCGAAGCCGAAGCCCGCCACCGGAAACGCCAGGCCGAACTCGGAATACTGCTTCAGGAAGTTCGTGACCTGGTTGCCCGCCAGGTTGGAGATCACCAGATCGGGCTTGGCACTGCGGATTTCCAGCAGCAGCGGCGAGAAGTCGGTCGCGTCGGTCGGCACCAGTTTGTCGGCAGCGAAATCGCCGCCGTTCGCGGCCATGAAGCGCTTGGACACGCGCAGCAGGTCGTGGCCAAACGCGTAGTCGGCCGTCAGCGAGAACCACTTCTTGCCCTTCACCAGGCCCTGCGCCATCAGCGAGCGGCCGCAGGTCTTGACGTACATCGAGTTCTGGCTCTCGATGTGGAACATGAACTTCTTGCAACCCTTGCCTCGCAGCTCGTCCGAGTTGGCTCCGGTGTTGATGAACAGCGTCTTGGTGCGCTCTGCCACCTGGCTGATCGTCAGCGCCGAGGCCGACGAGATCTCGCCGATGATGCACGCCACCTTGTCGCGCTCGATCATGCGCTCGGCCTTGGTCGACGCGGTCTGCGGGTTCACCGAGTCTTCTTTCAGCAGCTCGACCTTGCGCCCGTTCACGCCGCCCGCGGCGTTGATCTCAGTCACCGCCATGTCAGCCGCCTGGACCGCGAATTCGCCCAGTGGCCCGAGGAAGCCAGTGCGCGGCGTGAGGTGGCCGATGCGGATGGCGTCCGCCTGGGCGCGGCTGAGTGCGGGAAAGCCGAGCGTCGCCACGGTGGCGGTGGCGCCGGCGACCACGCTGCGCCGGCGGGTGTTGATCGATTCGCTCATGGGGGTCTCCTGGGTTGCCACATTCTGTGATCACAGTTATCGTGCCAACAAATTGGCTGTTTGTCCAGCCGGGACTCTACCGATCGAGGCACCGGTCTGGCAAGCGGCACCACGTCGAAAAGGATCATGGACCCAACCTTGGGCGCTCAGGTGCTGGCCGAGCTGCGCTCGCGCCTGATCACCGGCATGCTCGCACCGGGCGACAAGCTGTCGCTGCGCACGCTGGCGCTCGAATTGGGCGTGTCGATGCAGCCGGTGCGCGACGCGGTGGCGCGGCTGGTGGCCGAGCGCGCGCTCGAAGTGACGCCCAAGCGGTCGGTGCAGGTGCCGTTCATGTCGCTGCCGCAGTTTCGTGAATTGACGACGATCCGGTTGGGCATTGAGGGCTTTGCCGCCGAGCAGGCGGCGTTGGCGCGCGGCGGCAGGTTTGCGCCGCAGCTGCGCCGCTTCGAAGCGGCATTTCGGCGCGAGAGCGAGCGTCGCGTGCCGGATGTGGATGCGGCGATCGTCGCGAACGCGAACCTGCACTTCGCGTTGTACCGCGCCGCAGGCATGCCTGCGCTGGTGGCGATCATCGAAGGCTTGTGGCTGCGCATCGGGCCGGTGCTCAACCTCGATTTGCGCGACGGCGAGAACCGCTTGGTGAGCGGCGTCGCCGCGCGCTGCCACGCCGCGCTGCTCGCGGCGGTGCTGCAGGGCGATGCGCGCGCCGCGCGCGCCGCGCTGCTCGAGGACATCGGCAACACGGCGGCATTCATCGAGGCACGCGGCGTGTTGCCGTCGGCTTGAGCGTTCCGCGAAGCCGCTGCCGTGTCGGTGCGCAGGCGACGTGGGACGAAGGCGCAGAGTCATTGGGAATATGGAGGTGATATGGATCTGGAACTGAACGGTTCGCGCGTGATGATTTCGGCCGGCGCGAACGGCATTGGCTTGGGCATTGCGCGTGCGTTCGTGCGCGAAGGCGCGCGTGTCGCGGTATGCGACGTCGACGCTGCGGCGCTCGAGGCGCTGCGCAAAAGCGATCCATTGCTGCACGCCACGCAGTGCGACGTGGCGCAGCGCGGCGAAGTCGCGAACTGGTTCGGCGCTGCGCTCTCGCACCTGGGTGGCCTGGATTGCCTGGTCAGCAATGCCGGCATCGCCGGCCCCACCGGCAAGGTCGACGCCATCGCTCCCGAGGACTGGGACCGTTGCATCGCGGTCGACCTGACGGGTCAGTTCAACTGCGTGCGCCTCGCGGTGCCGGCGCTGCGGGCGTCGCGCAATGCGAGCATGCTCAACGTCTCGTCGCTCGCCGGGCGCCTGGGGTTTGCGCTGCGCACACCGTACGCCGCCGCGAAGTGGGGCGTGATCGGCCTGATGCGCTCGCTCGCGGTGGAACTCGGCCCGGACAACATTCGCGTCAACGCGCTGCTGCCAGGCATCGTCGCCGGCGAGCGCCAGCAGCGGGTGCTGAATGCGAAGGCGCAGGCGCGCGGCGTGTCATTCGAAGAAGTCGAGAAAGCGGCTTTCGCTGGAACCTCGATCAAGAGTTACGTGACCGCGGAGCAACTCGCCGACTACGCGGTCTACCTCGCGAGCCCGCGCGCGAAGACGATTTCCGGGCAAGCGCTGTCGGTGTGCGGGGACACGAACATCTTGAGCTGAACCAGAGCCCGGGCGGCGTCTCCCCCAATTGCTGGCGCGGCGCGAACGTGCTACGTTGGCCCTCGCGTCACGCTTTCCGGCAACAAGGAGAACAGGCCATGCGCAGCTACTGGAGACGAGCATTTTTGTGCCTGCTTCTGGCCGCGACCGCCCACGCCGCGCACGCGTGGAAGCGCACGCCGGCCACCACGTTTGCCACGCTGCCCGCCGGCGCGGCCAATCCCGAAGGCATCACCGTCGACCGTGCGACGGGCGATGTCTATGTCGCCACTTTCGCCGTCGGCGGAACGGCGAGCGGCGTGGGCCAGGTGTTCGTGTTCGACCGCAGCGGCGCGCTGCAGCGCACGATCGATGTCGCCGGGTCGTCGACGCTGTTGCTCGACCTCGCGTTCCATCCGACCACCGGGCAGCTGCTGGTGATCGACTTCGGCAACAAGAAGATCTTGAACGTCAACCCGGCCACGGGCGCGGCAAGCGTGTTCACCACGATTCCAGGCGGCGCCAACGCCGGGCCGAACGTGCTGATCTTCGACGACGCGGGCAACGTCTACATCTCCGATTCGTTCCAGGGCATCATCTGGCGCACCGGCCCGAATGGTGCGATCACGCCATCGAACTGGGCGTCGGGCGACGCGTTGAAGACCACCGGCGTGCCGCCGTTCGGCGCGAACGGCATGGCCTTCAACCGCGACCGCAGCGCGATGTTCGTCGCCAATACCGGCAGCGACACGGTCGTGAAGATTCCGGTCACCGCAGGCGCTGCGGGAACGCCGGCGGTGTTCGTGAACAGCGTGAACGGCGCCGACGGCCTGATCATCGACGACGACAACAACCTGTGGGTCGCGGCGAATCAGGCCGACGAAATCGTGATCATCGATCCGAGCGGGCGCGTGATCGCCAAGCTCGGCGACTTCGACGGCCTCGACTCGCGCGGCGCGCCCAAGGGCTTGCTGTTCCCGGCGAGCCTGGTGCGCCACGGCAAATACATCTACGTCACGAATCTCGCGCTCGACTTGCGGCTGTTCGGCTTGCCCCAGCCGGTCGACGCGCAATGGGCGGCGGACGTGAAGCGCCACACCATCGCCAAGATCCGCGCTCGCATCCCGCGTGTGTCGGGGCTGCCAGGACCCCATCGCGACGACGACGATGACTGATTTCGGGCGCGGCGAACTGCCCAAGGTGTCCGGATCCCGGGCCGCGCCGGGACCGCATTCAATCAGGAGTGCTCCATGCCGATTCGAACCGCAACGCTGAGACACAAAATTGAGCATAACGGCGCGATGTTGCACGTTGCGATGGCGATGCGCGCCCAGTCGCGTGGTGCCGACGCTCCGCCCACGGAGCAGGAGCAGGCGCTGCTCGACGAACGCCGCGCGCTGAAAGAGCAGAGGGCGAAGCGCCAGGCGCAGGCCAGGCTGCCCAAGGTAAAGCCGGTGCGTGTGGTGAAGGAAGCCAAGCCGAAGGTGCCCAAGGCGCCCAAGCCTGCCAAGGATGCCTCGAAGGATCACTCGAAGGAATCGAAAGACGCCAAACCGCATCACAAGGGCCCGCACCTGTCGCGCACCGAACTGCACGCGAAGAAGGCCGAGGCGCTGAAGGCGGCCGAGCAGGCAGCGAAGAAGTCCGCGGCGGCGAAGAAAACGGCGAAGAGCTGATCAGCCCCCGAGCAACTGCCCGCCGTCCACCGTGATCGTCTGGCCCGTGATCCAGCGCGCGTGGTTGGACGCGAGAAACAGCGCAACTTCGGCAATCTCTTCGGGCGTGCCCATTCGGCCGAACGGAATGCTGTTCAGCGTCTTCGTGTAGAGGGGGTCATTGGCATGGCGCCGCTGGTCCCACACGCCGCCGGGAAATTCGATTGATCCCGGTGCGATGCCGTTCACGCGGATGCGCTTGGGTGCGAGCAGGGCCCCCTGGCTCGCGGTGTAGCTGATCATCGCCGCCTTGACCGCGGCGTAGGCCGGCGCACGCGCGGAGGCACGGTAACCGGCAATCGACGAGATGTGGATGATCGAACTCTCGCCAGCCGCTTCGAGCAGCGGCAGCGCGGCGTGCGAGGCGCGCACCATCGCCATCACGTCCACCGACAGCCCTGCCGCCCAGCCGGCTTCGGTGTCCGCCATGCCGAAGCCCGAGGCGTTGTTCACCAGCACGTCGATGCCGCCCAGCGCCTCGGCGGCGTCGCTCACGTAGCGCGCGATCGCCGCGGCGTCGGCAAGGTCGCACACGCCGGCGTGCGCCTTGCGGCCATGGCGAGCGATCTCGGCACGGGTGCTCTCCAGCGCTTGCGCGCCGCGCGCGCAGATCGACACGTCGGCCCCGGCCGCCGCGAACCCGAGCGCGATGGCACGGCCGATGCCGCGGCTGCCGCCGGTGACGACGATGCGCTTGTGCGCGAAGTCAAAGGGCATGCTGTGGTCTCCGGAAGGTTTCAAGGCAGATGCGGCAGCCGCGGCCGGCGCATCCGGTCGCGAGGCGCTGCATTGTGGCCTCACTGGTGTGATCTTCGAATACGCATCCGACCGGACGCTTCGCGCGTATGCAATCTGGGGAAAGTACGGACGACCAGGCACTCAATCGATGACACCATCGCCGGGCTTCGAGCCTGCCGCTTGGAGGATCGAGCGGCCCCACCCACAAGAAGAAGGTGCATTCGATGAAACAGTATGCAGCGGAGTTTCTAGGAACGTTCTGGCTCGTCCTCGGCGGGTGCGGCAGTGCCGTGCTTGCCGCTGCCTTCCCGAACGTGGGCATTGGTCTGCATGGAGTTTCGCTCGCCTTCGGGCTGACCGTCCTCACGATGGCCTTTGCGATCGGGCACATCTCAGGTTGTCACCTCAACCCGGCCGTTTCCATCGGGCTCTGGGCTGGAGGTCGCTTCCCGGCCAACAAGCTGCTCCCCTACATCGTGGCTCAGGTGCTCGGCTCGATCGTCGCCGGGGGCGTGCTTTACCTGATCGCCAGCGGCGCGCCCGGTTTTGATGTTTCAAAGGGCTTTGCCTCGAACGGCTATGGCGCTCATTCGCCGGGTGGCTATTCGTTGCTGGCGGCGCTGGTCTGCGAGGTCGTCATGACCATGTTCTTCCTGGTGGTGATTCTCGGCGCCACCGACAGCCGAGCCCCGGCGGGCTTCGCACCGATTGCGATCGGGCTTGCCCTCACCCTCATCCACCTGATCAGCATTCCCGTCACCAACACATCGGTCAATCCGGCGCGCAGCACTGGCGTTGCCGTCTTCGTCGGTGACTGGGCGGTGGCTCAACTCTGGCTTTTCTGGCTCGCTCCCATCGTTGGCGCGGCGCTCGGAGCCGCGGCCTATCGCTTCATCGCTCCAGCAAAGTCCTGAAGGGTCGCAGATCAAATTGCCGAGCTGCGGCGTGACCAGGTTCGAGAGATAGGCAATCCGTTCTGGAAAACGAAATCGCGGGCCGGCAGATCGTGTCGGTGCCTTGCTTGCGCGCAAACCGCGCGCTGGACCCATGGCGCACGCTTGGCGATCATTGCGAAACTTCCAGTTCCTCGGTGACGGGACCCGTCAGCGAGTTTGCGATGGCCACGCCCGCTGTCTTCATTGTTGCCGCAGCGTTGCTGCTGACGATTTCAGGGGCACGGCCCGCCTCGGCCCAAGACTTCACCGCCGAGCGAACTCGCATGGTCGAAGACGTCAGCGCGCTGGTCCGCGAGACGCGCGCCGAGATCGGCAAGCAGGCGTTCGACGAACGCGTGATGGCGGTGATGGGCCGCGTGCCGCGCCACGAATTCGTTCCCGCCGACCAGGTGCCTTCCGCCTACCGCAATCGCCCGCTGCCGATCGGCCACGGGCAGACGATCTCGCAGCCCTACATCGTTGCGCTGATGACCGACCTGGCGCGCTCTGAGCCGGGCTACAAGGTGCTCGAAATCGGCACCGGCTCGGGCTACCAGGCGGCGGTGATGGCGCATCTGGTGAAAGCGGTCTACACGATCGAGATCGTCGAGCCGCTCGGCCTGCAGGCCAAGGAGCGGCTGCGCAAGCTCGGCTATGCGAACGTCGAAGTGCGCGTCGGCGACGGCTATGACGGCTGGGAGGAACACGCGCCGTTCGACGCGATTCTCGTCACCGCTGCGGCAAGCCACATTCCGCCGCCGCTGATTCGACAGCTCAAGCCCGGCGGCAGGATGGTGATTCCGGTGGGCGCGGCGTTCATGGTCCAGCAACTGATGCTCGTCGAGAAGAGGCTCGACGGCACGGTCTCGACGCAGCAGATCCTGCCGGTGGCGTTCGTTCCGCTGACCGGCAAGCGGTAGCCGCCGCCGTCGATGGCCGCGACACGCGCGCGGGCACCCGGCGAGGCCACCCCGCCGCTGATCGCGATCGCGCTGATCTCGGCGGCCGCGCTCGCGTACGAGATCGCGCTGATGCGGCTGTTCTCGATCATCCTGTGGCACCACTTCGCCTACATGATCATCAGCCTGGCGCTGCTCGGCTATGGCGCGAGCGGCGCGTTGCTGAGTTTGGCGCAGCGCGCGGTGCAGCAGAAATTCGCGGCGCTGTTCTGCGCTGCCGCGGCGGCTTTCGGCGTCAGCGCGATCGGCTGCTTCGCACTGGCGCAGCGCGTGCCGTTCAACCCGCTGGAAATCCTGTGGGATCCGCGCCAGCCGGTCTATCTGCTCGCCGTCTACCTGCTGCTCGCGCTGCCTTTCTTGTGCGCCGGTGCCTGCGTGTGCATGGCGTTTTCGAGGTGGCACGGCATGCCTTCGCGCATCTACAGCTTCGACATCCTGGGCGCCGGGGCGGGAAGCTTGGGAGTGATGGGGCTGCTGTTCTTGCTGGCGCCGCACGACGCGTTGAAAGTGATCGCTGCCTTGGGGTTTGCCGCGTCGGCGCTCGCGTGGTGGGAGTGCGGCTCGGTGCGGCGCTGGCCGGCGGCAGCGCTGATCGCCTGCGCGGGCTTGACCTGGCTGATCCCGAACTCCTGGGTCGAGCCCGTGATGTCGCCGTACAAGGAGCTGTCGCAGACCTTGCGGATTCCGCAGGCGCGGGTGATCGAGCAGCGCTTCAGCCCGCTGGGGCTCGTCAGCGTGATCGAAAGCCCGCTCACGCCGCTGCGCCACGCGCCGGGCTTGAGCCTGAACGCTTTGGCCGAGCCGCCGCCGCAACTGGGCGTGTTCATCGACGGCGAAGGCCTTAGCGCGCTGACGCGCTTCGACGGCCGGCGCGACACCCTGGTGCATCTGGGTCAGATGACGTCCGCGCTGCCGTACCACCTGCTGCGCGCGCCGCGTGTGCTGGTGCTGGGTGCGGGTGCCGGCGCCGACGTGCTGCAGGCGCACTACCACGGTGCGCGCAGCATCGACGCGGTCGAGCTGAACCCGCAGGTGATCGAGCTGGTGCGCGAGCGCTTCGCGACTGAAGCGGGCGGCATCTACTCGGGCGGCGTCGAGTCGGCAAGCGCGAAGGGTATCAACCGGCCCTTGGCGCGCGTGCATGTCGCCGAAGCGCGCGGCTTCGTCGCAGCGAGCCGGGAACGCTACGACCTGATCCACGTGGCGCTGCTCGACTCGTTCAGCGCGTCGTCGGCGGGGCTGTATGCGCTCGCCGAAAACTATCTGTACACGGTGGAAGCGCTGCAGGACGATCTGCGCCACCTGGAGCCCGGCGGCCTGCTCGCGGTCACGCGCTGGGTTTCGCTGCCGCCGCGCGATGCGCTGAAGCTGTTTGGCGCCGCCGTGGTCGCGCTCGAGCGATCGGGTGTGGCCGACCCGGCGTCACGGCTCGCGCTCGTGCGCAGCTGGCAGACGAGCACGCTGCTGATGAAGAACGGCGCGTTCGACGCCGAAGACATCGCCGCGATCAAGGCGTTCTGCACCGCGCGATCCTTCGACGTCGCGTTCTATCCCGGCATGAAGGCCGAGGAAGCGAACCGCTACAACGTCGTCGCGCCTCCCGACCTGTTCGACGGCGCGACGGCGCTGCTCGGTCCGGGCCGCGATCAATTCCTGCAGAACTACAAGTTCCACATAGCCCCGGCCACCGACGACCAGCCGCATTTCTTCCACTTCTTCAAATGGCGCTCGCTGCCCGAGCTGTTGGCGCTGAAGGAGCAGGGCGGCTTGCCGCTGCTCGAGTGGGGCTACCCGGTGCTGGTCGCGACTTTTGCGCAAGCAGCGCTGGCGAGCCTGCTGTTGATTGCAGCGCCCGCGGCGTGGGTCACCTGGGGCGGCGCGCGCCAGCGCAACCGCGTGCCGCTGGCCGCATCGCGCGGCCGCGTGCTCGTCTACTTTGCGGCGATCGGCTTCGCCTTCATGTTCATCGAGATTGCGTTCATCCAGAAGTTCGTTCTGTTCCTCAGCCATCCGCTCTATGCGGTGGCGGTCGTGCTGTTCTCGTTCCTGCTGTTCGCCGGGATCGGCAGCGCCGCGTCGAAGCGATTGCAGGGCGGCGCGCCGAAACTGCGCCACGCGCAAGCGCTGGTCGTCGCAGCGATTGCACTGGCAGCGGCGCTTTGCCTCGGCCTGCTTCCCTGGCTGTTCCAGCACTCGATGGGGCTGCCCGACGCGGTGAGGATCGCGATCTCGGCCGCGCTGATCGCGCCGCTCGCGTTTTTCATGGGCATGCCGTTCCCGCTGGGGCTCGCGCGGGTCGAGGCCGGCGACGCCGGACTGATCCCCTGGGCCTGGGCGATCAACGGCTGCGCGTCGGTGACCGGTGCAGTGCTCGCGACGCTGCTCGCGATCCACATCGGCTTCACCGCGGTCGTGGTCGCGGCGCTGGTGCTCTACGGGGTCGCTGCGGCGGCTCGGCCTTGATGCTTCTTGCGAGCCGGCACGTCATTCGTTCGAGCCCCGCCACGCACTCCGACCGCGGCGTGCCGGGGCAAGCCCGCGGATCAAGCTGGCTCCAGCCCAATCACCAGCCGCTGCCCGAGCAATCTGATCGCCTCGGCGATGCGCGGCAGCTTGGACCCATAGTGCGGGTCGAGCAAGCGACGAACCTCCTTCTCGTCGACGCCGAGTTGATTGGCCAGCTGCATCTTGCTGATGCCCGCCTCGCGCATCGCCACGCAGAGTGCCGCCTTCGCGACCGTTTCAGCTGGCGGAGCCACCAGCCGCTCGCGACGCCGCGCCTTGCTCGGCTCCGGAAAATCGATGCCGCCGATCATGTACGTGGCAAACACTTCGTCCATCGCATCGGCCGCCTGCGCCAACGCGTCGTGCTCGTCCTCACCTTGGGTGACCAGTGGCGGCAGGTCGCGACAGGTGACGACGTACCCGCCCTCTTCGGCTCGGGTCAGCAACACGGGGTACTGAAAGCGCTTCATGGATGTCCTCACAAGTCGCCTGGCTTGACGCCGAGTTGGCCGCACATGGCGTGAAACGTGCCGGTTTTCAGTTCATCCCTCGGATTGCGCACGATCGTGAATGCAGCGCCGTAGTAAAGCGTCTGATGGCTGCCCTTGCCGCGCGAGGCATTCAACACCACTGTCACCTTTCGCGCCTTGCCCAGCGCCTTGAGTTTGCGAATGAACTCGTTGCCCGTCACGCTCTGATTGTCGGACGAAACCGTCCGCCCGGCAAGCTGAACCTGATGCACCCCATACGTGGGCATGACCCGCGCGAGGCGTTCAGGCGAGCCGCATGCGAAGCATCTTGATTCGAATTCGACGGGGGCTTAGCATTCTCGCGTCGGCAAGCTCGGGAGGCGTCATGAATGCAGGGCTCTATCTCGGCCAGATCTCGCGCAGGGATCTGCTGCGCTCCGGAGCTTCACTGGGGGTGTTGTCGGCGGCGCTGGCGGCGGCACCGCGCCCGGCGCGCGCGCAGGCCCTCAGCGGTGCGGTTCCGCAGGTCGACGCACTTGCGGTGCGCGTCGTCACCGACTCCTACCACCACGCGTTCGAACCCTCGCGCAAGGTCAACGACATGACGGTGCAGCGCTTCGCGTTCGCACTCGCCAAAGACCGGCCGCCGCGCAAGGCGTTGCAGAACGAATGGGGACTGTCGCTGCACGTCGAATCGCGGCAGGGCGGCGAGACGCGCGAAATCCTGATCGACTTCGGCTACACGCCCGAGACGCTGAACAACAACCTCGAACTGCTGGGCATCGACCCGGCGCGCCTGGACGCGCTGATGCTCAGCCACGGCCACTACGACCACTTCGGCGGGCTCAACGGTTTCCTGGCGCAACACCAGGGCAGGCTCAAGAAGGCGCTGCCGTTCTACCTCGGTGGCGAGGAGTGTTTCTGCACGCGTGAAGCGGGAGTCGGCGACTCGGCGGGCGACTTCGGTTCCCTCGATCGGCAGGCGATCGCGAACGCAGGCCTACGCGTCTTGTACGCCGACCAACCCTCGGTGATCGCAGGGCACGCCTTTTCCACCGGAATGATCGCCCGCGCCTCGTTCGAGAAAGTGCTGGCGCCGTCGCGCATGAAGCCCGGATTCGCGAACAACGTGGGTTGCAAGCCCGAAGCGCTTTCCG
Organism: uncultured beta proteobacterium; assembly: GCA_963791595.1. GTDB lineage: Bacteria > Pseudomonadota > Gammaproteobacteria > Burkholderiales > Burkholderiaceae_C > JAEMQF01. The sequence goes on from CAWBTF010000007.1 coordinate 116,971, forward strand.
AAGCGAAGCGCAGCCTGACGCTGGTGCCCGACGACTTCGAGCACGAACAGGCGACCTGCTTCAACGTGAAGGGCAAGGGCTTGGTCGTGATGACCTCGTGCGGGCACCGCGGCGTCGTCAACTCGGTGCGCCGGGCGATCGCCGTCTCAGGCGTGAACAAGGTGCACGCGGTGATGGGCGGCTTCCACCTCGCGCCGCATGCGCCCGAGTACCTGCGCGAAACCGTCGCGGCGCTGAAGGAAATCAATCCCGATCACCTGATCCCGATGCATTGCTCCGGCGAGGCCTTCATCGCCATCGCGATGCAGGAGATGCCGGGCAAGGTGCTGCGCTCGTCGACCGGAACGCGCCTGCTGTTCGGCTGAACGGCGCCCGATCAGCCCTTGTAGCTGATCGTCAGATCGCCCACGCCGTCGACATGGCCCTCCAACTTGTCGCCGGGCTTGACAGGTCCGACGCCGGCCGGCGTGCCGGAGTAGATCAAGTCACCGGGCTGCAGCGTGATCAGGTTCGACAGGTAGGCAATCTGCTCGGGCACGCTCCAGATCTGCATCGCCAGGTCGCCGCTTTGCTTCACTTGCCCGTTCACCTTCAGCGTGATCGCGCCTTTCGCAGGGTGGCCGATTTCGCTGGCGGGCTTGAGCGCGGTGCACGGCGCCGATTCGTCGAACGCCTTGCCCATCTCCCAGGGCCGGCCTTGCTTCTTGGCTTCGCCCTGGATGTCGCGGCGTGTCATGTCCAGGCCCACACCGTAGCCCCAGACATGGCTGAGCGCCTTGTCGACGGGGATGTTCTTGCCGCCCTTGCCGATCGCGACGACGAGTTCGATCTCGTGGTGCACGTCTTTCGTTCCCACCGGGAAGGCGAGCGTCGTGTTGTTCTGCACGATCGAGTTGGCCGGCTTCATGAAGAAGAACGGCGGCTCGCGGTCCGGGTCGTGGCCCATCTCGCGCGCGTGGTCGGCGTAGTTGCGGCCGACGCAATAGATGCGCCCGACCGGAAAGCGCTTGTCGCTGCCGGCGACGGGCAGCGAGGGTTGGGGGCCGATGTCGATGACGTAATTGCTCATGCGCTCTTTCGTGGTGGTTGGATGAGGGTTGAATTCAGTCGAGCTTGATGCCGACCGCTTTGGTGATCTTCACGTACTTCGCGACCTGGCCGCGCAGCATCTCGCGAAACTCCTCGGGCGACTTGCTCGCCAGAGGCTCGGCGCCGTTCGCATCCATCGACGCCTTGAATTCCGGCGTCGCGACGATGCTCGAGATTTCCTTGTGCAGCCGATCGACCACCGCCTTGGGCATGTTGGCCGGGCCCATGATGCCCAGCCACAGCGCGGCCTCGAAGCCGGGGTAGCCTTGCTCGGCGACCGTCGGCACAGCGGGCAGGGCCGGCGAGCGCGCCAGCGTGCCCACGGCGAGCGGGCGCACCTTGCCGGCTTTCGTGTTCTGCAGCAGCGCCGGCATCGAACCGAACACCGCCTGCACCTCGCCGCCGACGATCGCCAGGTCCGCCGGCGCGTTGCCCTTGTAGGGGATGTGCACGACGTCGATCTTCGCCGCGTCTTTCAGCATCTCCATCGCCAGGTGGGTGGCTGTGCCGTTGCCCGCCGACGCGTAGTTCAGCTTGGCCGGCTGGGCCGCGGCGAGCGCCACGAACTCGGCGAGGCTGTTGGCCTTCACCTGCGGGTTCACGACCAGCAGATAGGGCGTGATCGCGACGAGCGAAATGTGCGTGAAGTCGGCCACCGGGTCGTACGGCAGCTTGGTGTACGCGCCGGCCGCGATCGCGTGCGTGCTCGTCGTGCCCAGCGTCAGCGTGTAGCCGTCGGCGGGCGCCTTTGCGGTGAGGTCGGCGCCGATCGTGCCGCCTGCGCCGGCCTTGTTGTCGACGTTGACGGTCTGGCCCAGCCGTTCAGACAGGCGCTGCGCGACGATTCGCGCGACGATGTCGGTCGAGCCGCCCGGCGCAAAGCCGACGATCAGCTTGATCGGCTTGTCGGGGTAGGGGGCTTGCGCGAGCGAGCCGGTCGCGGCAAGCGCCAGGCTCAGACTGCCGGCGGCGGCAGCGATCAGGTGGCGAATTCTCATGGTGTGGTTCCAGAGCTTGGGGCGTGATTCTGACATCATGACCGCCGGAGCCGCAGCCGCGTGAGCGGTCCAGGACCTGAACCGCGCGGTGCTCTACGAAGGCACGGTGGCGCAGGAGCTGAAGATGCTCGTCAGCCTGGTGACGAGCCAGGCGAGCGGCTGCCGCTACCGCCAGGCGCACATGACGAACCTGGCGAGCGTCTACCAAGCGTCGGACGAAAAGATCCGCGCCGTATGGAGCTTCGATGATCGCCTGCGACGCGGGGAGGTACTCCGTGCATTGCGTTCCGCGAGGGGCATACTTCCTCTCCCCGATCCTCTGTTGCTTCGCAGCACGGTCTGTCTGAACATGCCCAGTGAGTTCGAAAATGCCCTATCAAGTCATGTATTCGTCTCAAGCCACCCAGCCCCTCACGATCGGTGGCCTCGAACGGATTCTCACGGATGCGCGAACCGGCAATGAGGCGCGCGACGTCACCGGGGCCCTCGTCTATGTCGACGGCGTGTTCTTTCAGATTCTGGAAGGTGACGAGGAGGTCGTGCGCAACCTGATGACCAGCATCGCGGCCGACACCCGGCATCACTCGGTGACGGTTTTTCACGAAGCCGAAGTCGAGGCGCGCGCTTTCGAGTCGTGGCGGATGGCCTACCTGAGCCCGACTGCCGAGGAGATGCGAACCTGGGTGGGCCTGCCGGGCACTGCCACGATCGAAAGCCTGCTGGCCGACGTCAATCGCGACCCTCACCGGGTGCCCCGGATTCTGCTCAAGGCCCTCCAGGCGCTCGCGGATTGAATCCCCAGTTCGGGGCCTGATCGTGAGCCGCTGGCGTGCGGTCGGCTGCGCCAGGGCAGATCGAGCGCGCTGCCGTCGGGCAGGCGGGTCAACACCGGAGTGGCGCCGAACAGGCCGACGATCTCCATCGGCTGCGGGCCGACGTTGAAGATCTGGTGATCGCGATCCCTGGGCAGCACCACCGTGCAGTCGGCGCCGAGGCGCTGCACGGCACCTTCGGTGTGCACCTCGCCCCAACCGGCGAGGCACAGCACCACCTCGTCGCAATCGTGGCGGTGTGGCGGTGTCGCCGCGCCGGGCGCCAGCGTCTGGCGCCAGACGGATAGCTGCTGCAGGCCGTCGGCCTGGCCCGCCCAGGTGGCATGGGCCACGCCCGGAATCGGCGTGGCGGCGGGGCGGGATTGTTCGATCACGTTCATGGTCGTCTTTCGAATGGGGTTGGGGGAGAGTGGGGTCCGCGGCGCCTCGGATGTAGGCCAGGACGAACTCGCGCGCGGCGCGCTCGTGGCAGTGCTGCCCGACAGCAAACCCGCGCCGATGCCCATCAGCGCCGTGGTGCCGTCAGGCCGACTCGTGCCCCCGCGCGTACGCGTGCTGCTCGATGCGCTGGAGACGTTGCGTTCACGGAGTTGATGCGAGAAAGGCGAGGACACAGATGAAGGATGAAGGAACGCGACAACACCTGCGCGAGCGTGTGGGACGCTCCGGCAGACACGCGCGAGCAGGCGGCAAACCTGCTCGCACGAGCGCACTTGATGCGCCGGATTGCCGAGCTGATCCGGGCCGAAGGGTGGAAGCAGACCAGGGCGGCCGAGCGCTGCGGTGTCACCCAGCCGCGCATCAACGATCTGCTGCGTGGGCCTGTGTCGCGTTTCTCGCTCGATGCGCTCGTGAACATCGCGACGGCACTCAGCCGGCGCGTGAGCTTAGAGCTCGAGGTGGCCTGAACACGGCCGGTGTGGCGATTGAATGTCAGCGCGCGAGGATCTCTCGCGATGCCGCCGTCGACTTGAGATAGGCAACAGCGCCGAACGGTGCGGTCGTTGTCGGCGATCGGCCAGGAAGGAACGCCAAAGTCAGGCAGCCTGATGTCGGCAAGTACCGGTAAGCCGACCGAGCAGTCGGCGCCGGCAAGGTCGGCAGTGCAGCGTGTGCGGTCGGTGACGGATCCCGGGCGTACTCACGCTGACTGGCATCAAGCAGTCATCGGGGCCAACGCCAAGCATGAACCGAAGGTCGGCTTCGTGGGCACTGATGTCATAGACCGCTAGCCACCGCACCCGCGTCACGCCAGCGACTGCTTCCATCTCCCCCGGACGCGAGGTACCGACTGGGAGCGGTCATGCGCACGAAAGAAGGCGGACTCAACTCGCCAGAACATTCACATGCCCCGCCGCATGCGAGCTCCCGAACATACGCACCGTGGGCTTCTGCTCGTCGGTTCGCGTCAGCAGTGCGTATGCAGGTTGCTCGTTCTACGCGCCGAGCGCAACACGATCGCGAACGCCGCGGCCGCCAATGCAGCGCTGCCAGAAGTGATCCATGCAAAGGCGCCTGCAGGTGACATTGCCAGCGCACCTACGAGACCCGTACCCGCTGCGGCGCAAGCCATCTGGAGAAACCCCAGCAGCGCAGAGGCAACACCGGCGCGATCACCAAAGGGCTCCAACGCGATTGCCGTGCCGATCGGATTGACAATCCCCATGCCGGCCAGGAACAGCGTCACCGCCGCCATGAATGGCGCAGGGTCCGGCGTGCCGCCCAGAATGACGAGCCACAGCCCGCTCGCCAACGCCACTAGGATGCCGGTCATGCCGACCTTGGCAGCGCCGAAGCGCGGCGCAAACCGCGGCGCCAGCAAGCCGCTGGCGAACACGACGAAGACGGAGCCGGCAAAGAATGCGCTGAGTCCGGCAGCGGTCACGCCCATTCCGGTCATCAGGATGGATGGCGCCGCGCCGAAGAAGCTGTAGAGGCAGCCGATCACGAGGCTGACCGCGAGCGCGGGTGCGATGAAGCGCGCATCGGTTACGAGCGTGGCGTAGGCGCTCACGGTCGCGAACGGATGCGCCGGGCGCCGTCGCGCCGGTGGCAGGGTTTCGCCCACGCTGAAGCGGTAGTGCAGCGCCACCAGAGCAGCTGCCAGGGCCACCAGCATGAAAACACTGCGCCAGCCGAGCCACGCCGCCATCACGGTGCCGAGAGCCGGAGAGAAGCCCGGTGCGGCGGCCATCGCGATCATCACCAGTGCCAACGCACGGGTCAGCGCTGCGCCGTGATACAGATCCCGCGCGATGGCACGGGCCAGCACCGATCCCGCACAGGCGCCGATCGCCTGGATCGCCCGCCCCGCGATCAGCATGCTCAACGTGGAGGCAAGCGCACAGACGATGCTGCCGCTGATGAACACCGCCAGCCCTCCGAACACAAACGGCTCGCGACCGAGCGCGTCGGCATACGGGCCAACGAACAGTTGACCGACCGCGAACACGACGAAGAACACGCTGAGCGTCAGCGCGAGCTCGCGCGGATCGACATCCAACTCCCGCGCCATCAGCGGGAAGGCCGGCAGCATGATGTTGGTCGCAAGCACGCCAAGGGCGGCCAGACTCGCGAGCAACACCAGCCTGCTCGCGTTCAGGGGCTGAGAAGGATTCGACACGTCCGATCCCTACACACAGGCATTGCCGCGTCAGCCCAGCATCGCGCCGCGCCCGGTTTCGACGTCGAACACGAGCAGCGTGGAACTCGCGGTCGCACACAAGCGTCCCGCCCCGTCGTGCAGCGTGGCCTCGGCAAAGGCGACGCGCCTGCCGACCGAGACCACGCGGCCGGTCGCGCGCACGACGCCACTGTCGTCGCTCAAGCTGCGCAGATACGAGACCTTCAGCTCCAGCGTGGTGTGACCGCGGCCGGCGGCGAGCGCGGAGTGCGTCGCGATCCCGCAGGCGCTGTCGAGGAGCGTCGCGGCGTAGCCGCCGTGCACCGCGCCCATCGGGTTGTAGACGCTTCGGTCGGGCTTGCCCTCGAAGACGACGCACCCGCGTTCGACCTCGACCAGTTCGAAGCCGAGCGTGCGGCCGATCGGCGCCTTCAGCCCGCTGCTCAGAAGGGCCCGCAGCTGCTGCAGCCCGTCCGGCGCCTGTTCCTCGTTGTTCATGGTGCGTGCCTCGGGGTGGCTCGTCGTGGGGTTCCTGTCGGCCCGCGGGGTACGCCGCGCTTCGGCAGGATGGCCGAACGGCAGGCTTCCAGAATCTCGTCAGCCAACGGCGAATCGTCGGGGCAGGCCCGCGACAACACGATCGCGCCAACGAGATGCGCGAATGTGCTGATCCTCTGGGCGCGTTGCTCGCGCCGTGCCCGTGACCCTTGCTCCTGGTCGTCACGCCCGAGGACCGACAACAGATCCTCGATGCCGCCTTCGAACGCCGACTTGACCTGCACCGGTTGGCGCGCGGCGTCTGCGCCCAGCGCCGCGAACGTGCACCCATCGCCCGGTGCGTCGCGGTGCGCTCGGGACAAGTACTGCCGCACGAACGCGGCTTGGTCGGCGCCCTCGCTCAGGCTTGACGACCGGGCGAGACCGCAGGCCGCGGCTTCTGCCATCAGGTCGGCCTTGGACCCGAAGTGCTTGTAGAAGCCGCCGTGGGTGAATCCGGCGGCGGCCATCAGATCGGCCACACCGATGCCGTCGTAGCCGCGCTCGCGAAAGAGCGTCGATGCCGTTTCGACGATATGCGCGCGGTTCGCGTGAACTTGCGCCTTGGTGACCTTCATTGCTGGAAGCCTCTTGATGGATGCCAGTCCGGTGACGTTGACTGTGCATTGATGATAACCAGCATCAAACAGCTTGACAACAATGATGACGCTCATCATCATTGAATCCGCGGCCACTCGAAAAACACCGGAACCATGAGCAAAACCATGAGGGCATTCGTTCTCGAGCGCTACGGCAAGAAGCGCGCGGTGGCGTTGGTAGATGTACCGATCCCGACGTTGCGCGACGACGAGGTCCTGGTCCGGGTGCACGCCGCCGGCGTCAACCTGCTGGACTCCAAAATCCGAGACGGAGAGTTCAAGCTCATCCTGCCCTATCGCTTCCCCGTGGTTCTGGGCCACGACGTCGCCGGCGTGGTCGTCGAAGTCGGGCCGCGCGTGAAGCAGGCCAAAGTGGGTGACGAGGTTTATGCCCGGCTGGATGACTTTCGCATTGGCGCGTTCGCCGAATTCGTTCCCGTCAGGGAAGCGTCGCTGGCGCCGAAGCCGAAGAGTCTCACGATGGAAGAAGCCGCCTCCCTCCCCCTGGTGGCCTTGACGGCCTGGCAGGCACTGGTCGAGAAGGGCAAGCTGGAGAAGGGGCAGAAGGTCTTCATCCAGGCCGGGTCCGGTGGCGTCGGCACCTTGGCCATCCAGTTGGCCAAGCACCTGGGCGCCACGGTCGCCACGACGACGAGTGCGAGCAACGCGGCGCTCGTGAAGAGCCTGGGTGCAGACATCGTCGTCGACTACAGGACGCAGGACTTCGAGGATGTCCTGCGCGACTACGACGTGGTCCTGAACAGCCAGGACGGCAAGACGCTCGAGAAATCCCTGCGCGTGCTCGCGCGCGGCGGGAAGCTCATCTCCATCTCCGGCCCCCCTGATGCCGAGTTCGGCAGGGCCATCAGGGCACCGGCTTTTGTCAGGTTGGTCATGCGGCTTCTGAGTGCGCGAATCCGACGCCAGGCGAGGCGCAGCGAGGCTGCTTACTCGTTCCTCTTCATGAAGGCGGACGGCAGCCAGCTGCGCGAGATCACCCGTCTCGTCGATGCCGGCGTCATCCGTCCGGTGTTGGATCGAGTCTTCCCGTTCGAATCGACGAACGAGGCCATGGCCTATGTCGAAGCAGGACGCGCGAAGGGCAAAGTTGTCGTGAAGGTCACGTGAGTTTGTCCCATTCCCATTCACTCTCTGGAGACCCCATGAAGATCGAAAACGCTGTCGCGCTCGTCACGGGCGCCAATCGAGGCATCGGCCTGGCATTCGCGCGCGAGCTGCTTGCGCGTGGCGCCCGTAAGGTCTACGCCGCCGCGCGTGATCCTGCGGCCGTCACGCTGCCCGGCGTGCAGGCGCTGAGGCTCGACGTCAGCAAGCCTGCAGAAGTGGCGGCCGCCGCAGCGCTGGCGTCGGATGTGACGCTGGTGATCAACAACGCCGGCATAGCCCAGCCGGGAGGCTTTCTCGAGGCCGACAGCGAAGACGTCGCGCGGCGCCTCTTCGAGACCAACTTCTTCGCGATGCTGCGCATGTGCAAGTCGTTCGCGCCGGTTCTTGCGGGCAACGGCGGCGGCGCATTACTCAACGTCCTGTCGGTCGCCTCGTGGGTGAACGGCGGCGAGTTGGCCGCCTACTCGGCAAGCAAGTCGGCCGCCTGGTCGCTCACCAACGCGCTGCGCAGTGAGCTGGCGGCGCAGAAGACGCAGGTGCTGGCGCTGCACATGGCCTACGTCGATACCGATCTCACGCGCACATTCGATGTCCCGAAGTCGAGCCCGCTGGAGATCGTGCGGCGTGCGCTGGACGGGCTCGAATCGGGCTTGCACGAGGTGCTGGCCGATGAACGTACGCAGCAGATCAAGCGCGGAATGACGGCGCCAACGCCCAGCTACCTGCCCCAAATGCCTTGAACCAAGGATCACCATGCTCTTCGAACCACTCGTCACGCCCACGATTCGACTTGCCAACCGCGCCGTCATGGCGCCGATGACGCGCAGTCGCGCCGTCGATGCCAACACGCCCAACGCATTGATTGCCGAGTACTACGGCCAACGCGCGTCGGCGGGCCTGCTCATCACCGAGGGCACCTCGCCGTCGCCCAACGGCCTGGGCTATGCGCGCATCCCAGGCCTCTTCAATGAAGCCCAGGTGCGCGGATGGAAGGCTGTCACCGACGCGGTCCGCGCCAAGGGCGGCAAGATCTTCGTGCAACTGATGCACACGGGCCGAGTGGCCCATGCGGCGAACCTGCCGGCCGGCGCGCAAGTCGTTGGACCGACGTCCACGGTCTGCCCCGGCGAGATGTACACCGACTCCCAAGGCATGCAGCCGCACAGCATCCCTCGGGCGATGAGCGCGCCTGACATCGCCCACGCCGTGCAGGAGTACGCCACATCGGCGCGGCTCGCCATCGAGGCGGGCTTCGACGGCGTCGAGTTGCACGCGGCGAACGGCTACCTGATCGAGCAGTTCCTGAACACCAATGTGAACCAGCGCGCCGATGCCTACGGCGGCGGCATCAGCGGCCGCAATCGCTTTGCGCTCGAGGTCGCCAGCGCGACGGCAGCTGCCGTCGGGGCTCACCGCGTCGGCATTCGGCTCTCACCGTACGGCGTGTTCAACAGCACGGGCGCTTTTCCCGACGTCGAAGCTCAGTACTTGGTGCTCACTCAGAAACTCTCGGAGCTGGGATTGCTGTACCTCCACGTGCTGGATCACTCCGCGATGGGCGCGCCGCCGGTCCCGGCCGAGTTCAAGCTGCATATTCGCGAGGCATTCAAAGGGTTGTTCATCCTGGCCGGCGGATTCGATCGAGCCAGTGCGGACAGCGCGCTCAAGGCCCGCCAGGCAGACCTCATCGCGTTCGCCCGACCGTTCCTCGCCAATCCCGACCTGGTGAAGAGGATGCAGACCGACGCACCGTTGAATGCCGTCGACATGGCGACGTTCTACACACCAGGGTCGAAGGGCTACACCGACTATCCGGCACTCGCGGCCTGATCTTGGCGGCACCGTAGGCAGACAACCGAGCCCGGACGGGCGTGCACGAAAGGTCGAAGAGCGTGAGCGCGTTGCAGACATCGAAGGTCACCTGGAAGGACGTCCCGACCCGGACGATCACCGCAGGAGGCGTGCGGTTCGCCTATCGCGAACTCGGTGCGGACAATCCCGGCACACCGCTCGTGTGCCTGATCCACCTGGCTGCCGTTCTGGACAACTGGGATCCTCGAGTCATCGACGGACTCGCGGCGAAGCACCGCGTGATCACTTTCGACAATCGCGGTGTCGGCGCGTCCAGCGGCACCCCAGCGACATCCATGGAGCAGATGGCCGAGGATGCCGTCGCCTTCATCGAAGCCTTGGGGTTGGGCCAAGTCGACCTGTTCGGATTCTCGATGGGCGGGATGATTGCGCAGGAGATCGTGCTGATGAAGCCGCTCCTCGTGCGCAGGATGGTCATCACGGGGACTGGCCCCGCCGGTGGCAAAGGCATTAGCAAGGTGGCCCGAGTCACGTACCTGGACATGGTCAGAGGCTTGCTCACGGGGCAAGATCCGAAGCAGTTCTTGTTCTTCACCAGGACGCCCGAGGGGATCCGAGCGGGGAAGGAATTCCTGCAACGCTTGAACGAGCGCTCCGCGGACCGAGACAAGAAGATCACCGTCGCCGCACTGCAGGCTCAGTTGAAAGCGTTGCGCCGATGGGGCGGGAAGAGCCCTGCGGACCTGTCGAAGGCTCGGCACCCCGTCCTCGTCGCCAACGGCGACAGCGACCGGATGGTTCCGAGCAAGAACACCTACGACCTGGCGCAGCGCCTGCCGAACAGCGAACTCATCATCTATCCCGACTCCGGACACGGCGCGGTGTTCCAGTTTCATGCCGACTTCGTGGGCAAGGCGCTCGAATTTCTTTCGCGCTGATGCCTGGCCTACTACTTTCCCCTCTTTGGAGCCTTCCATGGATCTGCACAAACAACTCACGTTTCGGTCGGTCAACGTCAGACCCGTGCTGGTGCCGCTCTCTCGGCCTGTCGTGTCGAGGGTCGGCCACTTCGATCTCTGGCCGCTCATCCTCATCGATCTGCAGACCGAGGAGGGCATCGTGGGCAGGAGCTACCTCGAGCCCTACCTGAAGGACGCGGCACGCTACATCGTTCCGGCCGTGCACGACCTGGCCAGGCAGCGCGTGGGCAAGCCGATCCGACCGCTCGACGACTTCCAGAGCGCACGCAAGGCACTCAACCTGGTGGGCTACGAAGGGCTGACGATGATTGCCATCGCGGGCTTGGACATGGCAGCTTGGGACGCCCTGGCCAAGGCCGCGGGGTTGCCTCTGGCCGAGTTCCTTGGAGGCAGCACCGGGCCTGTGCAGGCCTACAACAGCAATGGCCTGTGGCTCACGGACGTGGCGGGTCTGGCTCGCGAGGCGACCGAGCTCGTCGCCGAAGGCGCCTTCGCCGCGCTGAAGCTGCGCCTGGGCCGCGAGGCACTGGACGATGACCTGCAGGCCATCCGCAGCGTGCGCGAAGCCGTCGGCCACGACGTGAAGTTGATGGTCGACTTCAACCAGGGTCTCACGCTCGGAGATGCCCTGCACCGCTGCCACGCGCTCGATGACGAAGGCCTGTTCTGGTTCGAGGAGCCCATCACCTACAACAACCTGCAGGGCTATGCACAGTTGTCGCGTGAACTCAAGACGCCAGTGCAGTTGGGCGAGAACTTCTATGGGCCACGCGAGCTTGCCCGCGCGCTGGAGATGAAGGCCGGCGACTATGTCATGCCTGACCTCATGCGCATCGGTGGCGTGTCGGGCTGGCTGCGGTCGGTGCCGATCGCCGCGGCGCTTGGGGTCGAGGTCTCGACGCACCTCTACCCGGAGGTGGCGGCGCATCTGATGCGCGTGACGGAGACCGCCCATTGGCTCGAGTGGCAGGATTGGGCGAACCCGATCCTCGAGGAGCCGTTCCGTGTCGAGAACGGCCGGATCATCGTGCCGGATCGCCCTGGGTGCGGTATCGAGTGGGATGAAAAGGCGATCTCGAAGTACAGCTACGGGATTTGAGGCTGCGCCAGTCGAGCGTTAGCTCCTGCGTCACGGCATCTTGACTGGCGAAGGGCGCGCGTGGTCGGTACCGCCACTCGATGTCCGTAGAGAGCTTACCTAGCCGAGCACCCGTTGAACAAGGCCCTGGCCGGCATCGTGAACGAGAGGTGCGGCAGCTTCCTGGGCACTGCAGTCACACGTCGCGGCGTAGGGCGAGCGGCCGGTTCCGGCGGCCGCCGACACTCAGCTTCACGAAGTGCCCGACCGCCCCCAGTCTCGAACGGACGCTGAACCAAGCACACCGTCCGCCTGCTCAGTAGCCGGTCCCGACCTTCGCGCGCCGGGCGCCCATATCGCCTACAGGGTGGCAATGATGCGGCTGAGTGTCCACATTGCTCCGCGGCGCAAGCGGCGCAGCGCGCGCTGGACATTGCTGTCCCGTCGCCGGCCTTCGCCCGCTGATGCGCAGTGAACGGGCGCGCCGGTTCACGATGCCCGGCGAACTCTCACTCGCCCGTGCGCTGCGACTTCACCAGCAACGCGGCACGCCGATCCAGGCTCTCCGGCGGCCACATCTGTGAAGCCTTGTAGTACTCGGCGACTGCGGGCGTGCCGGCAGGCAAAACCACCCACGGCTGCTTGCTCGAGGTGAAGATGTGAATGTCGGGCGGCAAGCGGTCGGGTTCGTCGAGCGTGCCGACGCGAACGAAACGAACTGCGTCGCCGGCGCCTGCGTAGTTGCTCCAGACTGCCACCTGGCAGCGCGGGCAGCGCGAAATCTTCTGGCCTTTGCCGCTGTTGGACGGCGTATCGATGATGGCGACCTCGCCCTCCAGCAATTCGACACGCTCGCTCTCAATCATCGCGTTGAGCGCGAACGCCGCGCCGGTCTCGCGCTGGCACCAGCGGCAGTGGCAACAATGAACGAAGAGCGGCTTCGACCGCATGCGGTAGCGTACGTGGCGGCAGGTGCAGCCGCCGTCGTAGGGGGTTGTTTCGTCGCTCATGCCTGCCTCGCGCACGCTGCAGGCCTGCACCGCACGCCACCCTCGTGGCGTGCCGGGCGTGTCGGGGCAGGGCGGCGGCGGCGTACATTGTGGGCGCTTTCGCGGCGCGGTGAGCCGCGCAGAAGGAGACGGACATGAACGACTTGCCGAGCATCGAATGCGTTGCGAACGGGCCGCTGCGCGTGAAGGGGCTGGCCTCGCTGCGCAACTCGAAGGGCCAGGCGCTGCCCACGCAGGCGGTGACGGTGCTGTGCCGCTGCGGTGGCTCGAACAACAAACCGTTTTGCGACGGCACGCACCGCGGCAACGGGTTTTCCAGCGTCAAGGCGGCGGATCGGGCGCTCGATCAGGTGCACAGCTACCGTGGCCGGCACGTCACGCTGCACGACAACCGCAGCGTCTGCGCGCACGCCGGTCGCTGCACCGACGGGTTGCCGCGAACCTTCCGCTACGGGCAGGAGCCGTTCATCGACCCCGACGCCGACGGCGTTGCCGAGATCGCGGCGATGGTCGGCCAATGCCCGTCGGGCGCACTGAGCTATACGCTGCACGGATCACCCGCCGCGGCGTCGCAGCCGCGGCCGGCCGCAGTCGTCGTCACGCCGGGCCCGTACGCGGTGACCGGCGGCATCGCCATCGACCAGCCGCGCAACAGCGGCGCGTCGCCGGAGCACTACACGCTGTGCCGCTGCGGTGCGTCGAAGAACAAACCGTACTGCGACGGCTCGCATTGGAGCGCCGGATTCAAGGACGACAAGAACTGAGAGCCTGAGAGTCTTTCGATCATGCCCGCTCATCGCGCCAGAAGGCGCCCGCTCGTCGTTGCAAATGCTCGCCATAGCCCGAGCTATGGCTGCGCTTTGCGCCTAGATCGGCCACCTTCTGGCACGCTGCTCGGGCACGCCCGAAAAACTCTCAGGCTCTGAAGCGTCGGCGGCGCCCGGGCGAATTCCTCGACGAGATGACGTACCCCGAGCGCGCACTCGAACCCTCGAAGGAGCAATCCATGGCTGCATACCGCTTGTTCGGCCGCCCCGGCTGGGGCTCGGTAATCGTCGAGGCGCAGTTGAGCGCGCTCGGTCTGCCCTTCGACTACGAAGAAGTTCCCGATCTCCTCGCGTCCGAGGAGGGGAGGCGCAAGCTCGCGGTGCACAACCCGATCGCCCAGGTGCCGACGCTGCAACTGCCCGACGGATCGGTGCTGACCGAGAGCGCGGCGATCACGCTGCACCTGGCCGACGTGACGGGGCGCGACGACTTCGTTCCGCCGCCGGGGCAAACGTCGCGCCCGAAGTTTCTGCGCTGGCTCGTGTTCCTGGTCGCGAATGTCTACCCGACTTTCACGTATGCCGACGTCCCGCAGCGTTTCGTGCACGACGCTGCCGCGGCCAAGGCCTTCGGCGAAACGGTGGAGGACTACCGCTGCCGTCTGTGGCGCATGGTCGAACCGGAGGTCGGCAGCCCGTGGTTTCTGGGCGAGCGTTTCTCCGCGCTCGACCTCTACGTGGCGACGATGTTGCACTGGCGCCCGGGGCGCAAGTGGTTCGACGAGCACACGCCCAAGCTCGCGGCCGCGGCCCGCCGCGCCGGCGAGGACGCGCGTTTTCGCGCGGCGTGGCAACACAACTTTCCGCGCGACTTCGCGCAGTGATGAGTCTCCAACCGGCGTGCGGGCGATGAACGCAGCGTCTGAATTCGCTTCCACACCCGCGGCGCGCCTTCGGATTGCACGTACCATCCTGACCCGATGCGCATCGAAGACCTCCGACAACGGCTGCGTTCCCTGGGCGCGGGCCCTGGCCACGAACGCCATGTGCTCAGCCGTTGGGTGATGGGCCAGCCGATGGGCAGCGGCAAGCATCGCATCGAAGATTTCCTGCCCAAGGCGCTGCGCGCCGAACTGCCGGCGCTGGTGGAAGAGTTGAACGGAATCGCGCGCGTGCGCAGCGAACACCCGGGCGCCGACGGTTCGGCGCGCCTGCTCGTCGAACTCGCCGACGGCCAGGCGGTGGAAAGCGTGCTGCTGCCGCGCGACGGTGTGTGCGTCTCCACCCAGGTCGGTTGCGCGGTCGGCTGCGTGTTCTGCATGACGGGCCGCGGCGGCCTGTTGCGCCAGCTCGGCAGCGCCGAGATCGTCGCTCAGGTCGTGCTCGCACGGCAGCGGCGCAGCGTGCGCAAGGTCGTGTTCATGGGCATGGGCGAGCCGGCGCACAACCTGGACAACGTGATGGAGGCGATCGATTTGCTCGGGACGGAGGGCGCGATCGGCCACAAGAACCTGGTGTTCTCGACGGTGGGCGATGCGCGCGTGTTCGAGCGCCTGCCGCTCGGCGCAGTCAAGCCGGCGCTCGCGCTGTCGCTGCATTCCACGAATCCGCAATTGCGCGAACGCCTGCTGCCGCGCGCGCCGCGCATATCGCCCGCGCAACTGGTCGAACAGGGAGAACGTTATGCGCGGCTCACGAGCTACCCGATCCAGTACCAGTGGACGCTGATCGACGGTGTGAACGATGGCGACGACGAGATGGATGGCATCGTGGAGTTGCTGCACGGCAAGTACGCGATGATGAATTTGATTCCCTACAACGCGGTCGATGGGCTGCCCTACATGCGGCCGAGTGCCGAGCGCGCGATGGCCGTCGCACAGGCACTGAACCGGCGCGGCATCTACACGCGGCTGCGCCAGTCGGCGGGGCAGGACGTGGACGCGGGTTGCGGGCAGTTGCGCGCGCGTGCGGCCCTGGGCGAGCGCCGGCAGATCGCGATCGAGGCTGCGTGAGGCCTGGGCCTATCGAGCCATCCACTCGCGAAAGGCCGCGGCACGTTCCTGGCTGATCTGCACTTCGCCGTCGCTCCTCGGCGCCAGCTCCAGCACCAGCCGACCCTTGCCGCCGGCATGCCAGCTGGTCACGGCGCGCGCCGCGACGAGCATCTGCCGGTTCACGCGAAAGAACAGCGCCGGGTCGAGTTCGCGCTCGACGTCGCCCAGCGACCCGTCGAGCAGATGGCGCGTCGCATCCAGGCTCACCAGGAACGTGAGCTTGTCGATCGACACGAAGTACGCCACCTGCTCGACCGGCACCGCGACAAACGCCGCTGCCTTGCGCGCGACCCAGCGTTGCCGGTAGCGCGGCGGCGTTGCACCCAGCGCCTGTTCGAGCTGCTGGGCGCGTGCGCCGGAGAACCGCTCGCGCATGGCCTGCGCCTTCGCGAACGCCTGGCGCAGCGGCGCGTCTTCCACCGGCTTGAGCAGGTAGTCGACCGCGAGCGCCTGGAATGCGGCGAGCGCGAACTGATCGTAGGCCGTCGTGAAGATCGTCGGCAGCGTCAGCTCGGAGCCACGGAACAACTCGAGCGACAGGCCGTCGGCGAGCTGGATGTCGAGCAGCAGCAGGTCGGGCGCGGCGTGCGCGGCGAGCCACAGGCGCGTGTCGCGCACCGTGCCCGCGGTGCCGGCGATGCTGGCCTGCGGCGCGACGCGTGCGATCGTCTCGATCAGGCGTTCGCGCGCCGGCGCTTCGTCTTCGGCGATGAACAGCTTCATGCCGCCACCTCGGCCGCCACCTCGGCGATGACCAACGGCAACCGGACCTCGAAGCGTGTCTCGCCGCGACGCACATCGAGCGCGCGGCCGCTGAGCAGCCGGCAGCGCTCGTCGAGGTTGCGCAAGCCCAGTCCCGAGGAGGGCAAGGCGCTGCTGCGCCGGCGCACGTCGTTGCTGACGAGCAGCGTGTCGGCGCTGCGCTGCATGCGCACAATCAAGGGCTGGGCCTGATCGGTCTGGTTGTGCTTCACTGCGTTCTCGAGCAAGGTCTGCAACGCGAGCGGCGGCACCAGGCCGAGAACCCGATCGCCGCGGAGCGATGCGTCGATGTCCAACTGCACCGCCGCGCCGAAGCGCAGCGCCAGCAAGCGGTGGTAGCCGCGCACGAAGGCCAACTCGTCGGCCAGCGGCACCAGGTCGCGGTCGCGGCTGGCGAGCACGTAGCGGTAGACCTCGGCGAGCAAGTCGCAGAACTCGCGCGCGCGCGGCGCGTCGCGAACGATCAAGTGGCCGAGCGTGTTCAGGCTGTTGAACAGGAAGTGCGGGTCGATCTGCGCCTTCAGCGCCGCGAGTTCGGCCTGCGAGCGCAGCCGCTCGAGCCGCTCCACACGAGTGAGGTCGGATTCGCGCTCGCGGATCAGGAACACGGTTTCGTACGCATGCGTCACAAAGAGCACGCAGATCACATTGATCAGCACCACGACTTCGATCGCGCCGCTGTCCGGCGCCTGCCCGGCGATACGCTGCCACAGCGCGATCGCCAGCGCGCTCAGCGGCGCGGTGTAGAGCACGTTCGCGGTGACGAGCATCATCAGCTTTCGCACCGGATGGTCGAACCAGCCGAAGTGCTGGCGCTGCTTGAACAGCAACCAGCGGTTGCCGAGCCAGATCGCTGCCGCCAGAACGATGAAACCGACGAAGCCGATCCAGAAGCGCGCATCGTCGGGGCGCAACTCCCCGTACAGCCCGGCGACCCAGGGAATGATCAGGCCGAAGCCGAGGATGCCCAGCGCCATCACGGGCCGGTCGTCGATCGACACGCCCGCGGCCGGGTTCGGCGTCGCCTCGTCGGGCTTGGACATGCGGTTTTCCGGGTTCGGTCGATTCACGCTTGTGCCGTGCCTCGCGCCGGGCCAAGATCGTCGAAGCCGGTTCAAGCCCGTCATCACAATCCGCCGGCAAACACGAGGAGCAATGGATGGAACTTTCGCAAATGAATTATGGGGCGATCGCCGCCGCCGCCGCGGTGCGGTTCCTGCTCGGCGGCCTGTGGTACTCGCCGATTCTGTTCGCCAACGCATGGATGCGCGAAGCCGGCGTGAGCGAAGCGCAGACAAAGCAGGCCAACATGGCGCGGCTGTTCGGGTTCTCCGGCATCGCGG
Source organism: uncultured beta proteobacterium (assembly GCA_963791595.1). Classification (GTDB taxonomy): domain Bacteria; phylum Pseudomonadota; class Gammaproteobacteria; order Burkholderiales; family Burkholderiaceae_C; genus JAEMQF01. The sequence continues at coordinate 134,584 of CAWBTF010000007.1, forward strand.
CGCTCGTGATGGCGTTCAACCTTGCCGCCTTCATCGGCCCGAAGGCGACGCTCGCCTTCGGCGTGTTCGCGGGGTTTGCCGCCGGCTTCGGCTGGGTCGCGATGGCGCTCGGAACGATCTACCTGTTCGAGCAGCGCTCGTTGAAGCTCTGGCTCATCAACAGCGGCTACGAGGTGATCGCTTTCACCTTGATGGGGGCAATTCTCGGAGCCTGGAAATGAAGCGCGGCGCATTCTGGGTGGCCGCGGCTTGGCTCGGGCTGCTCGCGCCGGCGCATGCCGACACCAGCAACGTCTCGGCCACGGGCTTCGTCTCGACGTTTCGCGAGGAAGTCAAGGCCACGCCCGACGAGGCATGGAAAGCCATCGTGCAACTGCCGCGCTGGTGGAGCGACGCGCACACCTATTCGGGCAAGGCGTCGAACATGAGCCTCGACGCGGTCGCCGGCGGCTGCTGGTGCGAACGCTGGGGCGACGGCAATTCGGTGCAGCATGGCCAGGTCGTGCTGGTGCAGCCCGGGCGCGTGATCCGCTTCAACGCGAGCCTGGGGCCTCTGCAGGAGCTCGCCGTGAACGGCGTGCTGACGATTGTCACGAGCGCGCAGGATGGCAAGACGTTTCTGCGCATGACGTATCGGGTCGCGGGCAATGCGGACGCAGGCCTGGACAAGCTGGCGTCCGTGGTCGATCAAGTCATCGGCGCGCAGTACCGGCGCCTGAAGGAGCTTGCGGAGACCG
>CAWBTF010000008.1:0-37126 GCA_963791595.1 uncultured beta proteobacterium
CGACGCGCTGGAACGCAAATACCCGCGGGCAGGGCAATCGTGGTCCTGGTTCTGGGTCTTTCCCCAGGAACAGACTGCCGTGGACCCGCGCACCGGCGTCGAGCAGCGACACCATGTATTCGATCAATCGTTTCAGCGCGCCTTCAAGAGGGCGGTGGCCGCCGCGGGCATCGTCAAGCCCGCCACGCCGCACACATTGCGGCATTCATTCGCGACGCATTTGCTGCAAGACGGCTACGACATCCGCACGGTGCAAGACCTGCTGGGTCATGCCGACGTGGCGACGACGATGATCTATACGCACGTGCTCAAGCTTGGCGGTGGGGCAGTGCGCAGCCCTGTCGATTCAATCGATCTCGGGTGAGCCAATGGTGCCGGCGAGAAGAGTCGAACTCCCGACCTTCGCATTACGAATGCGCTGCTCTACCAACTGAGCTACGCCGGCTTTCTGTCCAGCCGCGCATTATAGGGGCGCTACTTCAGCGCGAACGCCGGCAGCTTCTTCGCCACCGCCACGTTCTTCAACGTGGTGTACACCGGCAGACCGCCCTTGTACCTGGGTGCGTCTTCGCCCTGGATCAGCGGGCGCAGGTAGCGCCGGCACTTTTCGGTGATGCCAAAGCCATCGGTGGTGATGAAGTCGCGCGGCATGAACTTCTCGACGTTCGCCACCTTGGAAAGCTCGGCCATGCCGATGCGGTACTTGTAGGGTGCGTCGCTGATGCGCTCGATCGTCGGCATCACGGCGTTGTGGCCCTTGAGCGCGAGCTCGACGGCGCGCTTGCCGAGTTCGTAGGCCTGCTTCACGTCGGTCTTCGACGCGACGTGGCGCGCGGCGCGTTGCAGGTAGTCGGCCACGGCCCAGTGGAACTTGACGCCGAGCGCGTCTTTCACGATGCCCGCCACCACCGGCGCGGCGCCGCCGAGCTGGGCGTGGCCGAAGGCGTCGCGCGTGCCCTGTTCGGCGAGGAACGTGCCGTCGGCGTGGTGGCAGCCTTCCGAGACGACGACGGTGCAGTAGCCGTATTTCTTGACGAGCGCGTCGACACGCGCGACGAACTTGGCCTGGTCGAACACGATCTCGGGGAACAGGATCACGACCGGAATGCCGTGCTCTTCGACCAGGCCGCCGGCCGCGGCGATCCAGCCGGCGTGGCGCCCCATGACCTCGACGACGAACACCTTGGTCGATGTCTTGCACATCGAGCGCACGTCGAACGACGCCTCGAGCGTGGACACGGCGACGTACTTCGCGACAGAGCCGAAGCCGGGGCAGCAGTCGGTGATCGGAAGATCGTTGTCCACGGTCTTGGGCACGTGGATCGCCTGCAGCGGGTAGCCCATCGCCTGCGAGAGCTGGCTGATCTTGAAGCAGGTGTCGGCCGAATCGCCGCCGCCGTTGTAGAAGAAGTAGCCGATGCCGTGCGCCTTGAACACGTCGATCAGGCGCTCGTATTCGCGCTTGTTCGCTTCCAGCGACTTGAGCTTGTAGCGGCACGAGCCGAACGCGCCCGAGGGCGTGGAGCGCAGGCCCTCGATCGCGGTGGCGCTTTCCTTGCCCGTGTCGATCAGGTCTTCCGTGAGCGCACCGATGATGCCGTTGCGCCCGGCGAAGACCTTGCCGATGCGCCCCTTGTTCGCGCGTGCCGTCTGGATCACGCCGCACGCCGAGGCGTTGATGACGGCGGTGACGCCGCCGCTTTGGGCATAGAAGGCATTGGTCTTGGCCATGGGTGTGTCTCCTGCGGTGAACCTCATTGTTGCAAGGCGTGGGTGACGATTTCGCGCACGTCGGCCGAGAGCTCGCTGCGCGCCGCGACGCGCGCGATCGCCTCGCGCGCCGCGCCGCGGTAAGGCTCGGTCAGGCGGCTCCAGCGGTCCATCACGCGGGCCAGGCGCGCGGCGATCTGCGGGTTGATCGCGTCGAGCGCCAGCACCTGTTCGGCCCAGAACACGTAGCCGCTCGCGTCGGAGCGGTGAAACGCGGCAGGGTTGCCATTGCAGAACGTGAGCACCAGGCTGCGCACGCGGTTCGGGTTGAGCAGCGAGAAGTCGGGGTGCGCGAGCAGCGTGCGCACGCGCGCGAGCACGTCGCCGTTGGGCTTGGCGCCGGTATCGGCGTGGGTGATGCCGACGCCGCTGCCGCTGCCGCCATCGCTCAGCGGCGCCAGCGCCTGCAGCGCGAACCACTTGTCGAGCACCAGGGATTCGTGGCGGAAGCGCGCGTGGAATTCGCGCAGCGCGAGCGGCGCGTGGGTGCTGTGGCTGTCGATCAGCGCGGCAACCGCCGCTTGGCAGTCCGTCATGTGGCTCGCGTCGCGGAATCGCTGCAAGGCGCGATCGGGCCAGGCCGTTTCGCCGCTGTCGCGTGCGGCCAGGCACAGCATCGCGAGTGCCTGGTTCGCGAGCGCGCGGCGTCCGGCGCTGGTGGCGTCGGGGCTGTAGCCGCCCGGAACCTGGTGCGCGTCGAACGCCCAGACCCAATCGTCGCGCAGACCTTGGGCGAGCTGGAGTTTGTAGGCCTCGCGTGCCGCGTGCACACGTTGCGGGTCGACGTTTGCCAGCTGCTCGGCGATGTAGGCCTGCGCCGGCGGCGTGAGCACGCGTTCCTTGAACGCGGCGTCGAGTTGCGGGTGGCGCAATACGGCGCGCATCGCGCCGAGGTAGCTCGCGTCGAGCTGAATCGCCACATCGCCGGGCGCGGCGATGGCCTCGAGCAGGCGTCGCAGCGCCAGGCGCTGGCCGGCGTCCCAGCGGTTGAACGGGTCGCTGTCGTGCTCCAGCAGCACGAGCAGCGCCGGATCGTCCAGGCCGTCGTCGAGCACCACCGGCGCGGAGAAGCCGCGCAACAGCGACGGCACCGGCTCGGCGTCGACGTTCACGAACGTGAAGCTGGCGCGTGCTGCATCCAGCACGAGCAGGCGCTGCGTGGGCGCCGCGCCGGTGTCGTCGCTGCCCGCGAGTTGCAGCGGGAGGGCGCGTCCGTCGGCCGCGAGCAATCCCGTCTCGAGCGGAATCACCTGCGGCAGCGCATCGCTGCCCGACACACTCTGCTCGAGCTCGAGCGTGTAGCTGCGCGCGTCGGCATCGAAGCGGCCGCGCGCGGTGACCCTCGGCGTGCCGCTTTGCGAATACCAGCGCTTGAAGGCCTCTAACCGAACCGCCAGCTCGCTGCCGGGATTCGCGTCGGCGATCGCTTGCGCGAAATCGATCGCAGGTGACCGCCTGGCCGTCGAAGCGCTCGAAATAGAGCTTCATTCCCGCCGCGAAGCCGTCGCGCCCGACCAGCGTGTACATCATGCGCACGACTTCCGCGCCTTTTTCGTAGACGGTGCTGGTGTAGAAGTTGTTGATCGACACATAGCTGTCGGGGCGCACCGGGTGCGCCATCGGGCCGGCGTCTTCGGGGAACTGGTGCTCGCGCAGCACGCTCACGTCGTCGATGCGCTTCACCGCGCGGGCGCTGGCGGAGCCCGCCATGTCCATGCTGAACTCCTGATCGCGAAACACGGTCAGGCCTTCTTTCAGGCTCAGCTGAAACCAGTCGCGGCAGGTGACGCGGTTTCCCGTCCAGTTGTGGAAGTACTCGTGGCCGATCACCGATTCCACCGCGGCGAAATCGGCGTCGGTCGCGGTGGCGGGGCTGGCCAGCACGCAGCGCGTGTTGAAGATGTTCAGGCCCTTGTTCTCCATCGCGCCGCCGTTGAAGTCGCTGACCGCGACGACCATGAAGCGCTCCAAATCCAGGCTCAGGCCGAAGCGCGCTTCGTCCCAGGCCAGCGATGCGACGAGCGAGTTCATCGCGTGTTCGGTTTTTTCCAGGTCGCCGCGGCGCACGTACATCTGCAGCAGGTGCTCGTTGCCCGAGCGGCTGCGAACGCGCTGCTCGCGCGCCACGAGGTCGGCGGCGACCAGGGCGAACAGGTAGCTCGGCTTGGGGTGCGGGTCGTGCCACTTCGCGAAGTGGCGGCCACCATCGAGCTCTCCCGCTTCGACCAGGTTGCCGTTGCTCAGCAGCACCGGGTAGCGCTGTTTGTCGGCGCGCAGCCACACGGTGTAGACCGCCATCACGTCGGGCCGGTCCAGGAAGAAGGTGATGCGGCGAAAGCCTTCCGCCTCGCACTGCGTGAAGAAGCCGCCGCCCGAGGTATACAGGCCGTTCAACTGCGTGTTCTTTTCGGGCGCGCACGTATTGCGGATTTCGAGCAGGAACTCGCCTTCGGGCAGGCCGTCGATGACGAGCAGGCCGCCCTCATGGCGAAACGACACCGACTCGCCGTTCGCGAGCACGCGCGACAGGTTCAGCTCCTCGCCATGCAGGCGCAGCGGCTGCGCTTCCTGTTGCGCATTGCGCTGGATGCGCATGCGATTGATGACCATCGTCTTCGCCGGATCGAGGTCGAAAGTCAACTCGACACCGCGAATCCAATACGCCGGCGCCGCGTAGTCTTCGCGCCGCACCAGGGGGGAGTTGCCTTCACGCATGGGGTTGTTCTTCCTCTTTTCCGTCGCGCATCAAACGCCTTGCTTCAGGCTCGCTTCGATCAACTGGTCCAGATCGCCGTCCAGCACCTTCTGCGTATTGCTGATCTCGACGTTGGTGCGCAAATCCTTGATGCGGCTCTGGTCGAGCACGTAGGAGCGGATCTGGTGGCCCCAGCCGACATCGGTCTTGCTGTCCTCGAGCTTTTGCTGCGCCGCCTTCTGGATGCGCATTTCGTGTTCGTACAGGCGCGAGCGCAGCATCTGCCAGGCTTCGTCGCGATTGCGGTGCTGGCTGCGGTCATTCTGGCATTGCACGACGATGCCGGTGGGAATGTGCGTGAGCCGCACCGCGGAGTCGGTCTTGTTGATGTGCTGGCCGCCCGCGCCACTGGCGCGGAAGGTGTCGGTGCGCACGTCGGCCGGGTTGATGTCGATCTCGATCGTGTCGTCGACCTCGGGGTAGACGAACACGCTGGCGAAACTCGTGTGGCGCCCGCCGGCCGAGTCGAACGGGCTCTTGCGCACCAGGCGGTGCACGCCGGTCTCGGTGCGCAGCAGGCCGAATGCGTAGTCGCCTTCGATCTTGATCGTCGCGCTGCGGATGCCGGCCACGTCGCCCTCGCTCATTTCCATCACTTCGGCCTTGAAGCCCTTGCGCTCGCAGTAGCGCAGGTACTGGCGCAGCAGCATCTGCGCCCAGTCGCACGCCTCGGTGCCACCGGCGCCGGCCTGCAGGTCGAGAAAACAATTGCTCGGGTCGGCGGGGTTGTTGAACATCCGCTTGAATTCGAGGTCGGCGACGGTCGACTCGAGCTTCGCCGCCTCGGCCTCGATGGCCTGGATGCCGCCGAAGTCGTCGTCGGCCTTCGACATCTCGAACAGCTCGGTGTTGTCGGCCAGGTTCGTCGTCAGGTGGTCGATCGTCTGGACCACGGTTTCCAGCAGGCGCTTCTCGCGCCCGAGCTCCTGCGCGCGTTTCGGTTCGTCCCAGACCTTCGGGTTCTCCAGCGCGGCGTTGACCTCGTTCAGGCGCAGTGCTTTGCGATCGTAGTCAAAGATACCCCCGAAGCGCGGCCGTGCGTTGCGTCAGGTCGGCCAGCGAGTTGGAAATGGCGTTGACGTGTTCGATGTCCATGGGGAAGGGCCGGTTCGGTGAATGCGAGGGGGGCGATTTTGACACGCGACGCACGGCGCTCGCGCTGGGCTGGTTACGCGTTGCGTGTCCGCGCAATCCCAGCCCGCTTGCGACTGTGCCCCAGGGCGGTGGCGGCGCCCCCGTTCTCCGGCCCACGCTCGCGGGGCACCACCGAGGTCCACAACGGTTCGCCGCGTCATCACCAACCAAGCCCGCCAAGAGCCAGGACACCGCGAATGGGGCCTGCGCCCGGGGGCACCACCATCGCCCTGTGCAACGATCGTTGGCGCGGCACCACGAGGCGCACCACAGATGGTGCCCGGGCAGGTGGCTCGGGGTACGGGCGCAGGTCCCATTCGCGGTGTCCTGGTCCTTTGCGCGCTTGGCTGGCGTTGATGGAACTGCGCTTCGCGAACCGCATCGGGTGCCCCGCGAGCGTGGACCGGAGAACGTACCCCGGGCCACCTGACCTCGCGCCGGAGCTGGTATGCGCGCGGCGGCGAACAGTCACATTGGGCCGCAAACAGTCTGCCGGCGGCCGCAAGTTTGAAGCGAGTCGCCGCAGACGAGTCTTGCTTCAGCGCCCAAGGAACTCGCTCAAACCGCGAGCCAGCGCCTGCGGCTGGTCATGGTGCAGCATGTGGCCGGCGCCGGCCAGGCGCAGCTTGCTCACGTTGGCGACGAGTGCAAGGCGCGCGTCGAATTCGGCGTGGCTGTAGCGGCCGGCCCACCACTTCGGGATGTGGGTGCGTTCGCCCTCGACCCAGAGCACCGGCGCGGCGATGCGCTTCCAGTATTCGAGCGTTTCGTCCACTTGGTGAAGGACAGGGTTGCTGCGCTTGTGCGCCGGGTCGCCGAGGATTTGCCATTGGCCGTCTGCGCGTTGGCGCGCCCAGTGCGGCGCCAGCCATTCGGCGCGCTCGGGCTTCAGCAGCGGGTTGTTCTGGCGCAGGCGCTGCGCCACGGCATCCAGGTTCGGGTAGGGGCGCAGCTCAAGGGGCGTGCGCAGCTCGTCGAGCCACTTCGCCGTGCGCCCAGGGGCATCGCTCGGTTGCGTGCGCGGCATGCCGAAGCCCTCCAGGTTGATGAGCTTGCGGATGCGCTGCGGGCGCACGCCGGCGTACGACATCGCGATGTTGCCGCCCATGCTGTGGCCGAGCAGGTCGACCGTCTGGCCTGGGGCGATGGCGTCGAGCGCCGCGTCGAGGTCGCCCAGGTAGTCGGGGAACCAGTAGCAATCGGCGGCGGGGGTTTGCGTCAGGCCGAAGCCGCGCCAGTCCAGCGCAATCACCCAGCGTGTGGCGCCTTCGATTTCACACAGCGCGTCGACGGCGAACTGGAACGACGCGGCCACGTCCATCCAGCCGTGCACCATCACGAGCGGCGGGCGGGCGGGAGTGGCCAGGCTTGCATCGCCCCAGTGCAAGGCGTGGTAGCGCAGGCCGCGGATCGGCATGAACGCCGATGCCTGCGTGCGTTGAGTCTGGTAGCTCGAGGTCATGGCTGCAATGTAGCCGGTGGACCCGAGCTCAGCGGGGCGGGCGGGTTGATACCGGCGGCTTGCGCAGCTGTCCCGCGCTATGCTCAGCGGGACAGGCAGACGCCATGCACTTTCCGCGATGAACTTGCACCTTCATTTGCGCTTGTTCCACGCCTTGGCGGCAGCGATGCTCCTGCTCGGCGCGCTGCTCGGCTGCACGACTGCCGCCGCCCAGCCGCGCTTCGACTTTCGTGCCACGCCGGGCCACCTGTCGAAAGACGTGCGTCCGGCACACTACCGTCTCGCATTCGACCTCGACCCGGCGCGCGATGACTTCAGCGCCACCGCGTCGATCGCGCTTCGCGTGCAGCGGCGCACGGCGGTGATCGAGCTGCACGCGCACGAGATCGAGGCCGATTCGGTGCGGCTGATCATGGCAGGGCGCAGCCGCATGCTGCGCCTCGCGCGCAACGAGCAGTCGCAGACCTGGCTGCTCACGCCCGAGGATGGCCGGCCCATCGAGCCTGGGCCGCAGCGTCTTGAGATCGCCTACCGCGGTGTTGTGCACCGCAGCGGCGAAGGCCTGTTCCGTGCCCAGTCCACAAGCGAGGGCAAGACTCAGCCGATGCTCGCCACGCAGCTGGAAGCGATTCACGCGCGCACCTTGTTCCCCGCCTTCGACGAACCGGCGTTTCGGGCTTCGTTCGAGATCGACGTGCGCGCGCCCGAAGGCTACGAGGTGCTTTCCAACATGCCGCGCAAGGCCGCGCCGGTGCGGGAGGCGGCGGGTGCCGCAGCCAGCGCGGCAGGCGGGCCGGCCCAGGCCAGCGTCTTGCATCGCTTCGCGCCCACGCCGCCGATGCCCAGCTACCTGGTCGCCATCGCCGTCGGCCGCTTCGACGTGCTCGAAGGCCGCGCCGCCGGCGTGCCGCTGCGATTGCTCACCGCGCCGGGCAAACGCGAGCAGGCGCGCTACGCGCTCGACGCGACGCGCCAGGTCCTGCCGTACTACACGCGCTACTTCGGCCAGCGCTTCACGCTGCCGCGGCTGGATCAGCTCGCCGTGCCGAGCACGCGTTGGGGCGCGATGGAAGACTGGGGGCTGATTTCATACTCGGAGGACACCTTGCTGTTCGACCCGGCAATGAGCAGCCAGCAGACGCAGCGCCAAGTGTTCGACATCGTCGCGCATGAAATCGCGCACCAGTGGTTCGGCAACCTGGTCACCGCGGCGTCATGGAACGAGATCTGGCTCAACGAAGCGTTTGCGACCTGGCTCGCCGAGAAGGTGGCGGACCGCTTCAATCCGTCTTGGCAGGTGGCGCTGCACCGGCGCACGCCGATCGACCGCACGATGCAGCGCGACGCGAGCCGCGCCACGCGCGCCATCCGCTCCGGCCCGGTGACCGAAGCGACGGTGTTCGACGTGTTCGACAACATCACCTACAGCAAGGGCGGCGCGGTGCTCAGCATGCTCGAGCAGTGGCTGGGCGAGGCGGTGTTCCAGCGCGGCCTGGCGGCCTACATCGCGCAGCGCAAGCTGTCCAACGCGACGGCGGGTGACCTGTGGTTCCACATCGGCCGCGCCGCGCGTCGCGATGTCGCCTCGGTCGCCGCGAGCTGGACCGACCAGCCGGGTTTCCCGCTCGTGCGCGTTCGCGCCGCGTGCGAGGGCGGGCGGGTCACCGTGCTGCATCTGGAGCAGCGGCGTTTCGGCCTCGACGCGGCGCAGGCCGAGTCGACCCAGCTCTGGCAGATCCCGGTGCGCATCGCGCGCGGCGCGAACCGATCCACGCTGCTGCTGAAGCAGGCGCGCGAGACGCATCGGTTGCCCGGTTGTTCCGATGAGCCGCTGGTCGTGAATGCGGCTGGCGTGGGCTTTTATCGCGTCGAATACGCGGGTGAACTCCTGAACGCGCTGCAACGGCGGTTCGCGCAGTTGAACGCCGCCGACCAGGTCACGCTGCTCAGCGACACCTTCGCGCTGGCGCAGGCCGGTGCGTTGCCGATGCAGGCCTACTTCGGCCTGCTGGCGCGCGTGCCGGGCGTGCAAGGCGCGGGCCGCTCGATGCTGCTGACGCAGGCCGCGGAGGCGCTGATGCTGCTCGACTCGGCATTGGCCGGCAGCACGGCGCAAGCCGCGCTGCGCGCCGCCGGCCGCGAACTGCTCGCGCCCGAGCTGGCGCGCCTGGGGTGGGAGCCGCGCAGCGAAGACGGCGCGCAGATCCTGGCGCTGCGTGCCACGCTGATCGAGAAGCTCGCGCACTTCGAGCATGCGGCGACGATCGTGCAGGCGCGGGAGCGCTTCGATCGCGACGCGTCGGGCCAGGCCACGCTGCCGGCGTCGACCCGCTCGGCGGTCACGTTCGCCGTGGGAATGCACGCCGACAGTGCGCGCTTCGACGTGCTGGTGGCGCGCCTGAAGGCCGCGCGTGGCGAAGAAGAACGTTGGTTGTATGCAGCGGCACTCGCCGCGGGGCGCGATGCGCAGCGCGTGGAAGAAGTGCTGGAACTCGGATTGACCGGCGGGTTGCCGTCGAACATCGCGACCTCGATCGCCGGCATGGTGGCGCGCAAGTCGCCCTTTGGCGAGCGGGCCTATCGTTTTGCCCTTGATCGATGGCGCGAACTTGCCGCGCTCACCGGGCGCCAGGGTCGCGCCTGGTTGCTGCCCGGCGCCGCCGAGGGTTTCAACGACACCGAGCGCGCCGCGCAACTGGTGGCCGACCAGCGCGCCGCCACGGGGGCGGACGGCGACGCGACTGCCGGCAGGATTGCGGCGCGCATCGAATTGCTGGCGCAGATCAAGCAACGCGAAGGCGAGGCACTGGCGACGCTGCTCGCGGCTTGGCGGCCTGTGCCGTGAGGGCAGAAGTAGAACTCGCCGGCGTCGACCGACAACCGGTACTTCGTGCAAGCCCAGCCCACATGCGACTGCGCCCCAGGGCGGCGGCGGCGCCCCCGTGCTCCGGCCCACGCTCGCGGGGCACCACCGAGGCCCACAACCCACAGCCACGTCATCATCAACCAGGCGCAGCACGAGCCAGGACACCGCGAATGGGGCCTGCGCCCGGGGGCGCCACCACCGCCCTGCTACCACCCATGGTGACGGGCGATGCGCAGGGGTGCCGCCCGGTGGCCGGGGCAGATGGCTCGGGGTACGGGCGCAGGACCCATTCGCGGTGTCCTGGCTCTTCGCGAGCTTGGCTGGTGTTGATGGAATTGCGCGCCGTGGGCCACAACCGGTGCCCCGCGAGCGAGGGCCGGAGAACGTACCCCGGGCCACCTGCCCTCGCGCAGGAGCTGGCGTGCGCACCTCGGCGAACGACAGCAAACGGGGCCGAAGCTTGCGTGCGCGCAGCGGCGAATGGCGGCAATGGGCGAAAGCAGCCCTTCGCGGAGCGCACTGAAGCAACTGAGACTCAGCAGCGACGAGGGTTCGACAAGCGCTGCCACAATGATGCGATGAGTCAAGCCACTGCATTCACCCTGCGCGCCGCCGAACTGCGCGACGTTCCCGCCATCGTCGGCCTGATTCGCGAACTGGCCGAGTTCGAGAAGCTCACCCACCTGCTGCAGGTCACTCCGGAAAAGCTGCGCCCGCACCTGTTCGGCGAGAAGCCTGCAGCCGAATGCGTGGTGGCGGAGCTCGCCGATGCGCCGGGGCAGCGCAACGGCCGCGTCGTCGGCTTCGCGCTGTTCTTCACCAATTTCTCGACCTTTCTCGCCCAGCCCGGTTTGTATCTGGAAGACCTGTACGTCAAGCCCGCACAACGCGGCCAAGGCATCGGCGAGGCCTTGTTGACATTCCTGGCGCGCCTGGCGGTGCAGCGCAACTACGGGCGTTTCGAGTGGAGCGTGCTCGACTGGAACGCGAACGCGATCCGCTTTTACGAGCGCCTGGGTGCGACCGTGATGCCCGATTGGCGCATCTGCCGCATCACTGGCGACGCCTTGCGAGCCGGCGCTGCGCCAGCACCAGCCGGTGACCCCGCGCCCAAACTCCGCACTTGACCCGATGGGCGCGCGCCGCGCGAGCGGCTACGCTGCGGCAATGAGCGCCGACCCCTACGAGCACATTCACGCCGGCTTTCGCTGGCACGTCCCGCCCGACTTCAACATCGCGCAAGTGTGCTGCGCGCGCTGGGCGCGTGATACGCCCGACGCGGTGGCGATCCACTACGAGCACGAAGACGGCCGCGCCGGCCGCTTCACCTTCGCCGAGCTGCACACGAGCGCGAACCGGCTTGCGAACGCGCTGCGCGGCCTGGGCGTGCGGCGTGGCGAACGGGTCGCGATCCTGATGCCGCAGCGCTTCGAAACCGCCGTCGCGCACATGGCGCTGTACAGCCTGGGCGCGGTGGCCACACCACTCACCGTGCTGTTCGGCCCCGATGCGCTGGAATACCGCCTGCAGCACAGCGGCTGCGTCGCGGCGATTGCCGACGAAACCGGTATCGCCAACCTGCTCGCGGTGCGCGGCCTGTGCCCGGCGCTGCGCCACGTGATCGCGGTCGGCGACGCCAGCAGGCCAGGGCGACGTGGACTGGGTGGAGTTGCTGGCGCGCGCCAGTCCGCGAGTTCAGCGCGGTGAACACACACGCCGATGACCCCGCCGTGCTCGTCTACACCAGCGGCACGACCGGCCCGCCGAAGGGCGCATTGACGGCCCACCGAGGCCTGATCGGCAATCTCAGCGGCTTCGTGTGCAGCCAGAACTGGTTTCCGGACCGAGCGAACACGTTCTGGTCGCCGGCCGACTGGGCCTGGACCGGCGGCCTGATGGACGCGCTGCTGCCCACGCTCTACTTCGGCCGCGCGATCGTCGGCTACCAGGGCCGCTTCGCGCCCGAACGCGCGTTCGAGCTGATGCAGCGCCATGGCGTGACGCACACCTTCCTGTTCCCGACCGCGCTGAAGGCGATGATGAAGGCGGTGCCCCAGCCGCGCGAGCACTACGAGCTGCGCCTGCGTGCCATCATGAGCGCCGGCGAGGCGGTGGGCGACGCCGTGTTCGCCTATTGCCGCGACCAGCTGGGTGTCACCGTCAACGAGATGTTTGGCCAGACCGAAATCAACTACCTGGTCGGCAACTGCGGCTCGTACGTCGATTCGTCAGGCCGCCGCCACAAAGGCTGGCCGGCGCGCCCGGGCAGCATGGGGCGGCCGTACCCGGGGCACCGCATCGCGGTGATCGACGAAGCGGGTGTCGAGTGCCCACGCGGCACCGCCGGCGACGTGGCGGTGCACCGCCGCGACGTGCACGGCGCGCCCGACCCGGTGTTCTTTCTCGGCTACTGGAACAACGAGGACGCGACACGCGCCAAATACACCGGTGACGTGGACAACAGCTGGTGCCGCACCGGCGACATGGCGCTGATGGACGAAGCCGGCTACCTCTGGTACCAAGGCCGCAGCGACGACATGTTCAAGGCCGCCGGCTACCGCATCGGCCCGAGCGAGGTGGAGAACTGCCTGGTCAAGCACCCGGCAGTGGCCAACGCCGCGGTGGTGCCCAAACCCGATGCGCAGCGCGGCGCGGTCGTCAAGGCCTACGTCGTGCTCGCCCCGGGGCACGACGCGTGCGACGCGCTGATCGATGAATTGCAGCGTCACGTGCGCGGCAAGCTCGCGCCTTACGAGTATCCGAAAGAGATCGAATTCATCGCCGCGCTGCCGATGACGACCACCGGCAAGGTACAGCGCCGAGTGTTGCGCTTGCAGGAGGAGGCGAGGGCGGCGGGGCGGTGAGCCGATCAGTCCCGTATGCCGTAGCGCTGCAGCCATTGGCGCGCCGCGGCGGGGCGGCCCTTCAGGCCGGCGACTTGCTGGAGCGCCTCGAGCGTCCAGCGTCCGTCGTCCAACGCGGCAAGGTAGTCGGCATAGAACAGGGTTCGCGCTTCCTCCGTCAGGGCCGAGGACCGCAACACAGGCGGAATCGCCGGCATGGCGTCTTGCGGCAACACCATCAGCGCGTCTTCGCGAATTCCTTCAATCCGGTGTCCTGCACGGTTTCGAACCCACAGCGTGTACTGGCCCGGTTCGAGCGCGGTCGCCGGCAGGGATACCGAATGGGTGTTGAGTTTCGTGATCGAAGCGACCTCACGCCCGTCCCGGGCGTCGAGCAACTGCACCGAAAACGGCCCAGCACCCCCGGTCCAACCCAGAAACAGTTCGCGCTGCCCGGCCACGAGGTTGGTTTGCCGCGCCACCAGGACCGGCAGCGTCAGCGGGGCGATGTCGCGCGTCAGCGTCGCCACCCGGGTCTTGCGCTGCTCGGCACCGCTGATCAGCGCGCGCAGGGCCGACGCCAGGCTCGCGGCGATGCCACGTTGATCGCATGGAATCTCGATCTGCTTTGCGGGGGACTCGGCATCGAGTTGCAGTCTCAGGTTGCTCACCAGGCGCACCCGCACGACCGCCTTGTCGTCGACCAGAACCAGCTTGTCGCAGGCGCGCAAGCCCAGGTCCGAATAAGGGATCGTCTTGCCCGCACGGTCCAGGCGAAACGCCGCCAAGGGGATCGTCTGGGTCGTTGCCTCTGGCTCCACCCAGCCGGCGACATCACCCTCCTGGGACGCCGCCGTGGCGCAGGCCACGCAGAGCGCCGCTGCCGCGGCCATCCGTTGGGTCTGGCGCAGGCGCATCGACGGCCCAGAGTTCATCACGAATCTCCCTTCTTTCGGGTGATCGTTTCAGAATGCGAAGCCGCTGACAACCCCGCAATGGATGGTCTTGCCGACGACGCTTGAAGTCCCGCGGCCTGGCGCCTGGCCATCGCCTCCTCCAGGGTGGTCACCATCTTGTGCACCTGGATCCCCAGCAATGGCAATGCAAAGTCCAACCACACCCCATGTTTGAAAAGGCTGAAGCTGATCCACGGCAACACGGCCAGGAGTGCGCAAGTGGCGATCACGGTTCCGAGCAATGAGCGCCAGCGCGCAAACGCGTAGCCGACCACCACCACCATCGCCAACGCCAACGGCACCGTGATCCAGGCGCTTGGCTGGCCCACGATGCGATGCCGGGTCATCGAGTCGATCGCGTTGAGCAGCACCACGACGCCGGGCATGTCGCCCAGCGGCGTGTTGTGATGGTCCACCGTTTCCGCAAACGTCTGGCCGATCAGCACGACGCGGCCTCTCAGCTCATGGCGGACCTGGCCGAACAGCATGTCGAGCGCCGGAATCACGCTCGGTGGGTTGATCCAGCGAAACACGACGCGGTTGCCCAGGTCGTCGACCTGGGGCACCTGGTGCGCCATGCGAACGCCTTGGGCCGCGAACGCGGCTTGGGTGCTGTGCCACCCTGAAGCGATGACGGAGTCGGCCTGTGCGAGCAAGGCCGACGGCGAATGTGTGGCCAGCGCGGCGGCCGGAGCGCGCTGCGGTTCGGTGGGTCGCGGCAAACAGGACTCGGTGCGCTGGGTGGTGCTCCAGGGCTCGGCTCCCGCGGCCAGCCCGAAGTGCCGCGCGGCCACGGCCAGTTGAACCGATGGAACGACCCTGAAGCTCGCCCCGATGAGGCGAGTCGGTGCTCTGGCACACGACCTGTAAGAGTTGCCAGTCGCGCAGCACGTGGTCCGGCGAAACGGAAAAGAAGGGTGCGGCGAGAACGATCCGGCCCTGCGAGCGGGCGACGACCTGATCGATCGCCGGCGATTCGCGCAATTCGTCGAAATATCCCTCTGAAAACGGAGACACGTCGTGCGGCAGGTCGGCCAGCATCTTCCGTGACACGGGAAGCGGCTGGCGCAGGGTTCGAACGAGTACGAGCTGCCGGTCCGAACCGAACCAGGAAGTCGAGAGCATCGACGCCAGTCGGGCGGCGAACCGCCGGTCCTCAGCCAGATCCCATTCGCGCCCGGTGCTGCCTTCGATCGCGATGTCGAGAATCACTTGCTTGGCGCCGCGCTGGAATGCGCCTTCGATCAGAGTCGCCAGCAGGTCTCTTGGCGCGCGCGCGGGTTCTCCCCCGCCCCAACGTTTGTCTCGCCACGTGTCGTCATCGACGTCGATGAGAAGCAGCTTCGGCGGGGCCGGAAGCCCCTCGTGCGCTTCGGGCGCTGCGACGGCGCTGGCGCGAATCATCCGGTCGAAGGCGCTGTTCTGCGCGCTGACGATGAACGAGAGGCGAAGCCCCTGCCCGGCCCAGTTCAGCACGCAGACGATGCCGATCCCGATGGCAATGTTGATCAGCCAATGCCGGGTGCGCACGCCGAGCCCTTGCCAGCGGACGACCCACCGGGTGCGCAAGGACGCCATTCGGTCACTTTCCTTTGTGAGCGGGGTGCGCCGATTTGACCCGCGAGCGCGCCGCTTCGCATCACTCGACTGAAGGGGGCGCATCAAGAGCGAAACCGAATCAGCCCGGACCGATGCGCGCGCGGGAACGGGCCGGAACTGTCCGAGTGGACCCCGGGTGGGATTCATCCTAGGGGGTGGTGCCGCGCCCCTTGCGCCGATAGGATGCATCCGACACGCACGATGCGTGTCTCACCGGATGCTTAGCGCGGCGAACCCGGTTGCATGATCCGTCAGCGATGCACGCCGCGCCGGGGAGAAGACATCTTGCCATCGCCTTCGAGTACAGCGTTCGGCGCGGGGCGCCGGTCGATCGCGGCGCTCGTCGTCTTGCTCGCCGGATTGGCGGTGGCGCCCGCGTGGTCGCAGTACACCGAGATCGAATCCGAATTCAAGCGGCTGTCGCCGAGGGAAGAGCGCAACCTTCGCGAGGTGCTGGCCGAGCCGGCACCGGTGAATTCGACCTACCTCGCGTTGCGCAATCATTACATCGAAAAGAACATCGCCGCGATGCGCCTGGGCGACGACCAGGCGCGCGAACGGGTCTTGCGCGACGCCGCAAACCAGTTGCCCGATGCGTCGTGGAAGATGGATCTCGGCGCGGTGTTGCTGGCGCGTGGCGAGATCGAAGAGGGCAATCGCTTTCGTGGGCACGCGGTGGCCACGGCGCCGAGCTCGGAGATGCGCGCCGTCTACATGGCCTTCGTGGCCAAGGATTTCGCGTCCCAGCTCAACGACTTGGGTGCCAGATTCATGCTGCGGCAGATGCGCGAACGCGTCGCCGGCAACAAGATCGGTACGAACCGCTGGACCTTGTTGCGCATGCTCGACCAGCGCGCGCTGGCTCACGGCGCGCTGGCGGAGTCGATCCTGGAACAAAGGGCGGGTCGGCATGACGCGGCGATCCAGGCCGCGCATGACGCCGAGGATCATGCGCGCAGCGCGTGGCGGCTGCTGCCCAGCTCCTCCGACCCCAACCGGAACTCGGTGGCGAGCGACATCGGGCAGACCTTGTCGCGCCGCCTGGACGCGCAGCGCGCCGCACGGCGCTATGAGGACGCCGAGCGCACGCTGAACGACTACGTGCGCGCCTCGCGCGATTTCGAACTGTCGCCGCTGCAGCAGGCGGACCTGTACCTGAAGGCCTCCGAGATTCGCTTCGACAAGCGCGATTTTGTCGACGCGAGCGAACTCGCCCGCAAGTCCGACTCGGTGCTGAGCAAACTCGGATTGCCAGAAACGCATCCGGCGCGCCTGGAGCGAAGCCGCGCCTTGCTCGCCGGCTTGATCGGCCAGCGCGTCAGCGTCGAGGCGTCGAAATTGTTGGCTCGGCTGGACCAGCTCGCCGGTGCCGATGAAGCGCTCGGACGCCGCGTCGCCTTTCCGCTGGAACGCGGGCTGGTTTACCTCGCCACGCAGCGTGAGTCGGAGGCGGGCGCACTGTTCGAACGGTTTGCCGCTGAAGCCGCGCGGCTGCATGGCCCCGAGCACTTCTTTACCGCCCAGGCGCGCGGTCTGCACGGCGTGGCGCTGTGGCAGCAGGGCTCCCAGGCCACGCGCGACGCGGCGCTGCCGTTGCTGCGCGACGCGATGCAGCACATGATGGCAGCGGTCAACGCCGACCACATTGAACGCATCGGGCTGCGTCTGGACCTTCGTGACCTGATCGTCGAGGCCTATCTGGAGGCCGTCAGCAGCGGCGCCGTGGATGAATCGGTGCCGCCGCTGCAAATCGCCGACTGGATGACCACCGGCGTGGTGCGTGAAGCCTTGGAAGATGCCGCGGCGCGGTCGGCAGCGGCGAGCCCCGAGTTGGTGACGCTGGTGCGGCAGGATCAGCACTTGCGCAACGAGATCCGCGCCTTGCGAAAGTACCTGGACGGCACGGGCGGTGCCATCGACACCTTGCTGCCCGCGTTGGCCGCGAAGACGCGCAATCGGATCGACGAACTGGATGGGCAGCGCCGCGAGCTTCAAGCCATGATCAGAGGCCGCTTCCCGGACTACGAGCAAATGTTGCGGCCACGCCCAGCGGAGGTCAGCGATGTCGCGGTTCACCTGAGGCGCGACGAGATGCTGGTCGCGATGCTGCCGATGGAACGCTCCGTCTACGTCTGGGCCGTGGATGCCGAAGGAGGCAGTCAATTTCACCGAGCGCCCCTGGGGCGCGGTGGGCTCAGCCTGCTCGTGCGAAGGTTGCGCCGCACCCTTGACTTCAACGAGATGGAAGGCACCCTGCGCCCCTTCGACCGGCCGGCAGCCGCGGAGCTTTATGCGCGCCTGATGGCACCGCTCGACCCCGTACTCGCCGACAAGAACCACCTCATCGTGGTGAGTTCGGGTGTGCTCGGCGAAATTCCGTTCGGTGTGCTCGTCACCGGTCACGAGCCAGAGCGGATGCCGATGCAACGCCCTGGTTGATTCGCAAGGCCGCGTTGTCACATGAACCCAGCATCTCGGCCTGGCTGGCATTGCGCCGTGCCCCACCCGTCGCGGCGAATCAGGAAGCGCTGATGGCGTGGGGCGACCCCAGGTTCAGTCGCTCATCCCCGAAAACCGCGGTGGCTGCGGCAGCGCCGCCGCTCAGGTCTGGCGACGCGCAACTCAGGCCGCGCCGCAGCGTGTTCGTCAAGCGCGCCGTGTCGCTCGGCATCGATCTGGACGATGCCGCAGCGGTTTCGCGTTACGCAGAGATTCCGCCCTTGCCGGAGACTGCCGACGAACTGCGCTCGATCGCAGGCGCGTTGCGGGCAAACCAGGCAGCGGACCTGAAGCTCGGTGCCGCGGCGACCCGTGAGAGCGTGCTCGCCGCGAGTGAGTCGGGATTGTTGGCGCGCAAGCGCGTTGTCGCCTTTGCCACCCATGGCCTGATGGCCGGCGACTTGCCGCAACTCACGCAGCCCGCGTTGGCCCTGGCGGCAACCGGCCAAGAGGGAAAGAATCCGTTGGCGCCGCTGCTGACGCTGCAGGACGTGATGTCGCTCAAGCTCGATGCCGACTGGGTGATCCTGTCGGCCTGCAACACTGCGGCATCCGACGGCAGCGCCGCCGAGGCACTGAGCGGACTGGCACGCGGTTTCTTCTATGCAGGCGCCCGAACCGTACTGGCGACACACTGGGCGGTTGAATCCGAGAGCGCCAAGCTGCTGACCACGGCGACGTTCGCGCACTACGCGAATCATCCAACGGCGCGCAAGTCGGAAAGCTTGCGCCAGGCCATGCTCGGCGTGATGGCCATGCCGGGTTTCGAACATCCGGCCTACTGGGCGCCGTATGCCCTGGTCGGCGACGGCGGGCGCTGACTTCATTCGGGGCTGCCGCGAGGCCTGGGGGCGCATTCAACGCCGGAATTCCACCCGCTCCACCCGAAACCCGCGCTCGCGCAACAGCGCGGGCAGCCCCAGCGGCCCGGTCATGTGCAAGGCGCCCACCGCGGCGAACACGCCCTGGCTCGACGCATGCAGTTGAGCGATGCGCACGGCCAACGGCGGGTTGCGGCCTTCGAGCAGGCGTCGATACAGTGCAACGTCCTCGGGTTTCTCCATGCATTCGCACCACTGTGCGTAGTTCGCGAGCTTGTCGAGGTCGGAGTCGTGCCACACCTGGGCGACGCTCACCAGGCGCGGGCCGGTGCGTCCGGCTTCGAGGTCGTCCAGCCCCTGCAAGACGAAGGCCTGGGTCTGCGCTGCGTCGCCGCCTTGCAGCGCCAGCATCTGCGCTTCCGGAGTTTCGAGCGAAACCACCTTCTTGCCGGCGCCGCGCGCGAAGCCGGCCAGAAAGACGTCGATGCCGTAGGCCGGGTCGAGGCCGTCGCCGCGTGCGGCGAGCACGCTCAGCGTCATCACCTGCATCAAGGGGCTGAAGCGCGCCAGCGCCGCGTCGTCAACGCAGGCGGCCGCTGCCTGGCGCTTGAGCCGCGCCGCGACGTCGGCGCTGACGGCCTCGCCGGGCAACGCCGCGCTCGCGGCCGCCGCCAGGCGCTGTTGAATCTGCGGGTCCAGCATGTCCAGTTCCAGCGCGACCGTCTCGCTCGCCAGCAGCGCCTGGCTGACTGAAGCGCCGGGAAACACCCAATCGAACTTGGCCAGATGCACGGTGCCGAACAGGTACGACGTGCGCCCGTCTTTCGCGGCGCGCCAGAGGAACCCGCGGTCCACCGCGTTGCGCATTCCCGTTTCAACCTGCTCCGACGTGGGTGCGTGGGCCTGCGGCGGGCAGGTCTGCGCGGCGGCGTTCGACCAGACGCCCGCGGCGAGCGAAAAAGCGACGATCAGCAGCCGAGCGGAATTGATGCATCGGACGAGCTTAACCGGTCGCTGGAGCGCGAGATACTCGCACCTTCTGCCCAGCGGCGGCGAGCCACGGCGAGCCGGGCAGGCAAGGGGCGCGGAAATGCAATGTGCAAGCTGCCGACAGCAAAACCCGCCGAAGGCGAAGTTCTGCATCGGGGCAGGAGGGGGTGGGGGGGGGGGGGGGGGGGGGGGGGGGGGTGGGGGGAAGAAAGAAGAAAAAAAAAGAAAAAAAGAGAAAAAAGATGAATGTGCCGCGCCGTTGGCGGCCGCCTGTGCCGGCTGCGGCACCGAATTGCCGGCCGCGGCCAGGTTCTGCCCCGAATGCGCGCGCCCCGTCGCGCCGGCGGGCGAGCCGGGTAGCGTCGAAACCACCCGCGGTGCCACGCCACCTCGCGCAACGCATCGTCGAATCGCGCGCTGCGATCGAAGGCGAACGCAAGCAGGTGACGCGTGCTGTTCGCCGACCTCAAAGGCTCGATGGCGCTGCTGGCCGAGCGCGACCCCGAGGAAGCGCGCGCGCTCCTGGACCCCGTGATCGAGCTGATGATGGAGGCCGTGCACCACTGTCGAAGGCACGGTGAACCAGGTGATGGGCGACGGCATCATGGCGCTGTTCGGTGCGCCCATCGCCCACGAAGACCACGCCGTGCGCGCGTGCTACGCCGCGCTGCGCATGCAGGCCGCGGTCGCGCGGCTGAGCCGAAGCGCAGCGCCGAGCCGGCGCGGTGCCGGTGCAGATCCGCGTGGGCATCAACAGCGGCGAAGTGATCGTGCGCGCGATCGGCAGCGACCTGCGCATGGACTACACGCGCGGTGGGCCAGACCACGCATCTGGCGGCGCGCATGGAGCAACTCGCCACTCCGGGCACCACCCTGCATCACGGCGGACACCTGCGCGCTCGCCCAAGGCTATGTGCAAACCGAATCGCTCGGCGCCGATGCGAGTCGCCGGGCTCGAGCGAGCCCGGTGCGAGGCTTATCGAGCTGACCGGCGCCGGCCCGGCGCGCACCCGATTGCAAGCGCGCGCCTCGGGCGGGCTCGGCGCAGCTTCGGCGGGCCGCTTCGTCGAGTCGAGCGAATGAGCTGCAAACCCTGCGACCAGGCGCTCGCGGCAGCGGCCAAGGGCAGGTCGGTCGTCATCGTTGGGGGAAGCCGGGCGTCGGCAAATCGCGCCTATTCTATGAGTTCGTGCACTCGCACGGCACCCAAGGCTGGCTCGTGCTGCGAAGCCGGCTCCGTGTCGTACGGCAAGGCCACCGGCTACCGGCCCCGTCATCGACCTGCTGAAAAACTACTTCGCGGTCGAAGAACGCGACGACCCGAAGAGAGTGCGCGAGCAAGGTCACCGGCAAACTGTTCGCGCTCGACCGAAGCCTCGAGCCACAACTGCAATGCACTGCTCGCGTTGCTCGAAGTGCCTGCCCGAAGACACGCCCTGGGAAGGGCTCGACCCGGGTCAACGAGACGCGCGATTCAAGACGCCGTGAAGCGACTGCTGCTGCGCGAGAGCCAGGCGCAGCCGCTGATGCTGGTCGTTCGAAGACCTGCACTGGGTCGACGCCGAGACGCCAGGCCGTGCTCGACGCACTCGTCGAAAGCATTCCCACCGCCAGGCTGCTGCTGCTCGTCAACTACCGCCCCGAAGTGCGGGCACGGCTGGGGCCAGCAAGACGCTACTGCCGGCAGCTGCGGCTGGACCCGCTGCCGCGCGGAGATCGGCCGACGAACTGCTTGACGCGCTGCTGGGCACGATCACCCGAGACTGAACCCGCTGCAGCCGGCAGTTGATCGAACGCACCGAAGGCAACCCGTTCTTCCTCGAAGAGATGCGTGCGGACCCTGGTCGAGACCGGCGCGCTGGTGGGCGAGCGTGGTGGCTACAGGTTGGCCCAAACCGTCGAGAAGGTGCAAGTGCCCGGCGACCGTGCAAGTGATCCTCGCCGCGCGCATCGACCGGCTCGCACCCGAGGACAAGCAGTTGCTGCAAGCCGCTGCGGTGATCGGCAAGGACGTGCCGGATCGAGTTGCTGCGAAGGACGAGCGAGCTCGAAGCGGACGCCCTGCGTGCAAGCCTGGCGCGTTTGCAGGCGGCGGAGTTTCTGTATGAGGCCACGCTGTTCCCGGACCTTGAATTCACCTTCAAGCACGCGTTGACGCATGAGGTGGCGTATGGCGGGCTGCTGAGCGAGAGGAAGCGCGAGCTGCACGCGAGGGTGGTGCAGGCGATCGAGGAGGTGCATGCCGAGCGCATTGGCGAACACGCCGAGCGGCTGGCGCACCACGCGGTGCGCGGTGGACTCAATGACAAGGCGGTGGAGTATCTCAACCAGGCCGGGACCAAGGCGTTGATGCGGTCGGCGTATCGGGAGGCGAAGGGGTTCTTTGAGGAAGCGCTGGGCATCCTCGACGGCGAGCCGGAGAGCCGCGAAAAACTATCGCGAGTCGTCGCCTTGCGCACAGGTCTGGGCTTGGCATTGACGGCGCTGATGGGCCCGCAGTCGGCGGAGGTGAAAGCCTTCTGTACGCGCTCACTCGAACTCTGTGATCGCCTCGGCGGAGCACCAGAGCGTTTTCAGATTCTTTACGGGCTGTGGACCTGCAATCATTTCGGCGCAGACTTGGCAAGCGCGCTAGAGACAGCTCGGCAATTGCTCGACATGGCGGGAGACAAAGACGCGTACCAGCAGCTCGAAGCTCACCACGCCACTTGGACGACGACAGTGGGAATGGGCCGCCCCCTCGAGGCATTGAGGCATCTCGATCGGGCTCAAGAACTTCATCGAGCGGCGGACCGGTCTAAATGGCGCATTTATGCCAACCACGATCCATTGGTTTGCTCGCTGGGGATGGGCGCAGTCGCGCGATGGGCGCTTGGATACTTCGATCAGGCGCGTCGCTCCGCCGATCAAGGGGTGGATCTCGCCAGCCGGCTGGGTCACCCGTTCACGCGTGTGGTCGTCGCGATGGAGGCCTCGATCGTTTACTACTACTGCGGCGAATTCGAAGCGGCCAGGCGACACGCCGAGGCCGAAATGAACATCGCTATCGAGCACGCGATCGTTTCTTGGCCCGAACGCGCGGCGGTCACGCTTGCACGCTTGCTGGTCGATGAAGGCCGTGCCGAGAAGGCCACTGCGCTGACCGATGCGAATTTTCCCAGCGCTGGGTCTTCAGGCATGAGCGTGTCTGGCAGCTTCAGCTTGGGTTTGGGCGCAGAAACATACGCACGCGTAGGCCAGCCCGCGAAGGGTCTTGCCCTGCTGGCCGCAGTGCGTCCCGAAAAGTTCCTCGGGCTGCTATTCGGTCCCGAACTGCACCGCCTCTACGCCGAAGTCCTGTTGCTCTGCGCGCCCACCGCGACAGAAGAAGCCGAATCCCGCCTGCGCACCGCCATCGCCCTCGCCCAGGAACGCCAGATGAAAGCCCTCGAACTGCGCGCCGCACTCTCACTCGCGCGCCTGCTCGCGCCACGCCACCGCGTTGCCGCGCGCGATGCGCTGGCCGTCGTCGATTGGTTCACCGAGGGTGCCGATGTCGCCGACCTGCGCAATGCCCGCGTGTTGCGCAACGAATTGGCGTGACCCGTCGTCGCCGGAGCTAAGTCGTGAACTGCGCGAGCTGTGGGGTCTCCAATCCGCAAGGCAAGCGCTTCTGTTCCGACTGCGGCGAGCCGCTGCCGGTGGCCTGCCCGGCGTGCGGCGGCGCGAACGCGCCGAAGCAGAAGTTCTGTGGCGACTGCGGCCAGGCCCTGGTCGATGTTGCGTCGCGGGGCGAGCGCTTCGCCGATGCCGCACCGCCAACCGGTGCGGTGCAGCAGGACGCCGAACGCCGCCAGCTCACAGTGATGTTCTGCGATTTGGTCGGCTCCACGCAGCTCGCGAACCGGCTCGACCCGGAAGAGACGCGCACGCTCCTGCGCGACTTCCACTCGATGGTCGCGTCAGCGGTCGCGCGGTACGACGGCCATGTGGCGCAGTTTCTCGGCGACGGTGTGCTGGTGTATTTCGGCTATCCGCGTGCGCATGAAGACGATGCCGGCCGCGCGGTGCGCGCCGCGCTCGCGGTGCTCGCCTCGTTGGCAGCGCCGCCGTCGGTGGGGGCGAGCGCTGCGCCAGCCGCCGCGCGCGTGCCGACCGCCGTGCCTGCTGCCACGCGCGTGCCGGCCGCCACGCCGCCCGCTCCCCTTGTGCAAGCACGCATCGGCATCGCCACCGGCCTGGTCGTGGTCGGCGACATCGGCCAGGGAACGCCGGCGGCCGAGCGCAGCGCGAGCGGCGAAACGCCGAATCTCGCGGCGCGCTTGCAGGCGCTCGCCGGGCCGGGCGAAATCGTGCTGTCGCAGGCGACGCGGCAACTGCTGGATTCGTCGTTCGAACTCGCTGCGCTGGGTCCTGTCACGCTGAAAGGCTTCGACGCCCCCGTGCAAGCCTGGCGCGCGGTGGGCGAACGCGCGATCGCGAGCCGCTTCGAAGCGCGGCAAGACCATGAACCCAGGAATCTGGTCGGACGCGAAAGCGAAGTGGCCTTGCTGCTGGACCGCTGGGCGTCGGCGTGCGAAGGCGAAGCGCAAGTCGTGCTGCTGTGCGGTGAAGCGGGAATCGGCAAGTCGCGCATCGGCCAGGCCTTGCGCGAGCGGCTCGCCGGCGAGGTCTGCTCGAACGTCGTGTTGCAATGTTCGCCCTACTTCAGCGGCAGCGCGCTCTACCCGGTGATGCAGCATCTGCGGCGTGCGGCGGATTTCGCCGTCGGCGACACGCCGGCGCAGCAACGCGACAAGCTCGCCGCGCTCGCCGCGCCGCAGCCGCGCGAATCGCTCGCCGCGTTGCTGCGCCTGATGGGTCTGCCAGGGCTGCCCGATGACGCCGCGGCGAGCGAAGCGGCGCAGATGCCGCAGCAGGAGAAGGCCCGCTCCCTGAACGCGCTGGTCGAGCTCGTGGGCGATCTGGCGCGGCAACAGCCCGTGCTGCTGTGGCTGGAAGACGCGCATTGGATCGACCCGACGACGGAAGAATTGTTCGTGATGCTCGTCGATCGGCTTCGCGACGCGCGCCTGCTCACGCTGGTGACATGCCGGCCCGACTCGGTGCCGAGTCTCGGCAAGCCGGCGCACTTGACGACGCTGACCCTGAACCGCCTGGGGCAGCGCCAGTCGGCGGTGCTGATCGAAGCGGTGGCACTGGGCGAGCGCTTGCCGCAAGAGGTGCAGGCTGAGATCGTGCGCAAGACCGACGGCGTGCCGCTGTTCATCGAAGAGCTGACGAAGACGGTGCTGCAGTCCGGCCTGCTCGAACGCACCCAGACCGGCTATCGGCTGAGCGGGCCCTTGCCCGAACTGGCGATTCCGTCGACGCTGCAAGATTCGCTGATGGCGCGGCTCGACCGGCTCGCCGAAGCGAAGGAAGTGGCGCAGGCCGGCGCGGCGATCGGGCGCGAGTTCACGTACCGCCTGCTGTCGGCGGTGCTGCAACGGACCGCCGCGGCGCAACTCGACAAGTCACTGTCCGATCTGGAGCGGGCCGACCTGCTGATCCGGCGCGGCGAGGGGCCGAGCGCTACTTTTTCCTTCAAACATGCCTTGGTTCGCGACACGGCGTACCACAGCCTGCTCAAGACGCAGCGCAGATTGCGCCATGAGCAGATTGCAGCCGCGCTGGAGCAGGGCGAACCCGACGCCAGCGCGGTCCGGCCGGAGTTGCTGGCGCACCACCACCAGGAAGCCGGTGCCGCGCAGCGCGCGAGCGAATTGTGGGCGAATGCGGGGCGACTCGGGGTGGCACGCGGCGCGAATCGCGAAGCGGCTACCGCGTTCGAGAAAGCTCTGGAGCAGCTGAGCGGATTGCCGCAGTCCGCACAGACCCGGCTCGATGCTTTGGACATCCGGATCGCACTCGGGCCGCTGCTGTTTGGCGTGTATGGCGACTCGCCCGAGGTTGAAGCCTCATACCAGCAAGCGCTTGCACTGGCGGAATCGCTCGGCGACCGGCGCCGCCTGTACCAGGCGCATTGGGGCTTGAACTACACCCGTTTCATGGCGGGGCGCTATGCCGAGGCATTGGGGCCCGCGCAGCGCTTGTTCGAATTGGCCAGCCGCGACGACGATGGGGGCGAGCAGTTGGAGGCGCACCACGCAATGTGGGGAATTTATTGTTGGGGCGGCAAGCCCCTCCAAGCTCTGTTGCACTACGAGCGCGGAAGGGCGCTCTACGAACCGCATCGGCACGCCCATTTGCGCTACAGGTACGCCGGCCACGACCCCGGGGCCTGCGTGTCGGCTTCGCGTTCCATGACCTATTGGATGCTGGGCTTTCCAGAGCAGGCTGAACGCGAGCTGCAGTCGCTTCGCGCGGCTCTCGATGAACTTCAGCACCCGATGACAAACATCATGTTGGGAATCGCAGGCTGGGTCAACTTTCGACTCGGGAAGTTCGACACCGCGGCCCGTCTGGGGACCGAATTCATCGAAAGCGCGCGCAAGCATGGGTTTCAGGCGATGGCGGAAGCGGCCGTCGTTCTGACTGAATTGGCTCGTCATGAACCTGCCACACCGGCGCGACTGAGCGAACTGAACGAGATACTGACACGAGCCAAGTCGAGCAAGTCGACAAAGACAATGATGTCGAGTGTCTTGATGGAACTCTGCGCCACGAGTGGCGATGTCGCTCTGGCGGAACGGGTATTGCAGCCCCTGCTCGAAATGAGAGACACCTCGCATCGCGCCGAATTCCTGCGCCTCCAGGGAGCCTTGCTCAGACTGCGCGCGACGCCGGACAGCGACGGTGCCGAACGCTGCTTCAACGACGCCATTGCCGTCGCCCGCGAACAAGGCGCCAAGTCCTTCGAGCTGCGCGCCGCGATGAGCCTGGGCACGCTGTGGTGGGAGCAAGGAAAACGCGAAGCCGCGCGCGAACTGCTCGGCGGCGTTTACGCCTGGTTCACGGAAGGCTTCAACACCCCCGATCTGCAACGTGCCACGTCGCTCGTCGACGAGTGGGCGATTGCATAGCAGCGGCGACGGCTGAATTCGTTGGCTTGTGCCCGATCAACTCGGGTCGCTGGTGTTCTTCAAGGTCCGCAGGCTTTCGAGCAGGAATGGCACATCCGAGACGACGATGCTCCACAACGTGTCGTTGTCGATACCCAGGTAGGCATGGATGAGCCGATTCCGAGTCGCAATCACCAAGCGCCACGGCACCTGCGGGTGCGCGGCACGCACATCGTCAGGCACATGCGTGGCCGCTTCGCCGATCAATTCCAGATTGCGCAATGTGGCGTCGTAGGTGAGGCCGCTGGCGACAAAACGCTCCTGGTCGAACCCGCGCGTGTAAGCGACCACCTTTTCGCCGAAAACAATCATGTCGTCGATGTAGAAACGCCATTCGCGGGGTGCGGCGTCAGACATGGATCGCCTCGCGTTCGATGAAAGGTCGAAGTTCCTGGCGCAGCGCCTTCGCGGTCACCAAATCGACCGGCCGGCCCAGCAAATCCTCGAGATAGAACTGGACTCCGAAGTAGCGTTCCGACGTGGCGGGGCCGTTGAACGAGACCAAGACATCAATGTCGCTGTCCGCGCGCGCGGCATCGCGGGCCGCCGAGCCGAACAACGCGATTCCAGTCACGCCGAAGCGCGACGCCAAGGTCGGTTTGCTCCGAGCCAGCGCTTGCAGGATTTGTTCGCGATTCATCGGTCTGAGACCCCCGATCTGCAGCGTGCGAAGTTGTTGCTCGACGAATGGGCGAACTTCAAAACGCCCGCCCCAAACTGAAATACCCCAGCGTATCGCCCGTCTCGTCCAGCCCGCGCGCGACACCTGCGCGCATTTGCAGACCGATGGCGTAGAGCAGCTTCACTTCGCCGATCAGCTCGACGCCTGCGCCGCGCTTGTATTGCACGGGGCGGTTGCCGGCGGTCCAGGCGCCGCCGATGTCGAAGAACACGGTGCCCGACAGGCGGTTCAGGCCGAACGGCGGCGCCATGCCGTGGCGGTCGACGTCCGCGAGCGGCGCGCGCCACTCGATGCTGGTGACGCGGGCGTCGCTGCCGACGAGGCTCGGCTCGTCGGCGTCGTAGCCGCGCAGCGCGATGCGCCGGCTGTTCAGCGCGGTGCCGAACTGCAACTGCGGATCGAGCGCGCCGCCGAGCTGGAACGGCTCGGTGACGCCGCGCGCGCGCACTTCGGTGTGGCGCGCGCCGAGCACGTGGCGCCCGAGGCCCAGGTAGCCGCGCAGGTCCAGGCGCAGCACTTCGCCGTCGTAGCGCGGCGCGCTGCCGGTGCCGCTGCGCGCGAACGGCTTGTAGGTTTCGTAGAGCAGCGTGCTGCGCTGGCCGCGGTTCTCACCTTCGCTCCACCAGTTGGCGCCGCTGGTGTCGAATTCGATCAGCGCCGCCGCCAGGCGCTCGTCGCGCGGGCGGATCGTCGTCGCATTGATCAGGTTCACGCGGTCGTTGCGGTCCAGCGCCGCGCCCACGCCCACTCCCACGCGGCGCTCCAGCCGGTCGAAGCGGTGCATGCTCAGCCACTGCAGTTGCGTCGCACGCTCGAAGATCGTCACGTCTTCCTTGCCGCTCGCGCCGGTCCACGCGCGGGCCGCCAGGCTGCGGCTCAGCGCGATCAGGTGCCGGCCGAGGAACAGGTACTCGATGCTGCCCGTGGCCTCGTGCTGGCTCGTTTCCCACAGCCCCGTCGCGGCGTAGCGGTGCCAGCCGAGCGCGTCGCCGCCGAAAGTGGCCGCGCCGTAGGCGGTGAGGCCGCGGTCGGCCGTGACGAGCGGGAACCACGAGCGCGGGTAGAGCGAGCGCCAAGCGGCGTAGCGCTGGCCAACGCCCAGTTCGGCCGGGGTCAGCGCCGGGCTTGCTTGCGCCGAACCGGCTGCGGATGAGGTTGCGGCTGATGGTGGGGTTGAAGTGGTGAGCGAGGCTGCGCTCGACGCTGCGGCGCGCGCCCTGGCCGGCGGCTCGATCGCCGCCAGACTCTGCAGCACCGCCGCCTGCGGCATGCGGCGCAGCTCGGTGCCGTTGTTCGCCACCGCGACGAGCCAGGTCGAGCCGTCGGGCAGGCTGCCGCTGTGCGCGACGATGCTCGTATGGCTGTGCGTCAGCCGCTGCAGCGTTTGGCCTTCCAGGCGCCACACGTTGTACACGCCGTCGTGCGCGGCAATCAACTCCAAGCCCGCCGCGCCGTGGCGCAAGCCATGCACGGGAGCGCTCAGGCGCGCCAGCAGCCGCGGTGCGGAGTTTGATGCGGCCAGGTCGAGCTCGAGCACGCGCCAGTCGCCCCCGGTCTTCGCGATGACCTGCACGCGCCGGCCGTCGGCGCTGGCCGCCACGTCGATCAGGTCGGTGTCGGCGACCGCTGGCAGGAGCACGCGGATTTCGCGGCCGGTGGCGTCGAGTTCCAGCAGCCGGGTCAAGCCGGCGTCGTGCTGGATCGCGAAGATGCTCTCGCCCGCCTGCACGGCGCGGCGCAGGCGCGCGCACGAGGTCAGCTGCGTCAGCGAGCGCTCGGCGTCGAGCCGGTACACGTCATAAACGAGGTAGTAGCCTTCGCACAGGTCGGGCTGCAGCACGAGCACACGGCCCTCTAGCGTGGCCGACAGACGCGTGCCGCGGTTCACGCGGCGCAGCTTTTGCTGCGTGCCGTCGCTGGCCACGCGCACCAGGTGGGGTGCGCGCACGCCGTCGTCGAGCACCGCCAACGCCGCGCCGCTGGGCAGGGCGACGACCGCGGAGATGTCGAACAGCGGGCCCGCCACGGCCTGGCCCGCGGCCTGCGGCTGGCGCCGCAAGTCGCCGGCGCGCAGGTCGACCTGGTGCGCGAGGTCGGCGAGGAACTCGTCCCACAGTGCGTCCATCGTCTTGCCGGTCGCCTCGACAGGGCCGCTTTCCAGACGCGGCACGAAGGGCCAGTTGCCGCTGTAGCGCTCGACGTATTTGCGGGTCGCTTCGGCGCCGTAACGGCGCGCGAGGAAGTCGAAGAAGTACACGCCGTAGAGGTAGTTCTTCGTGATCGGCAAAGAGCGCCCGTCCGAGTTGATCTCGGCGATCGACAGGAACCCGCTGCCGGCCTGGGCGCGCAGCTGGGCTTCGAACAAGGGGCTGCGCAGCCGCCCGCGGCCCGCGGCCGGGTCGCTCTCGACGTACGTGGCCAGGCCTTCGAGCGCCCAGGTCGGCTGGAACAGGTTCGGGAAGAGCCACGGCACGCGGCCGAAGATGGTTTGCAGCGCCCGGGGCGTGCCGTTCAACTTGTCGAGGTGGACGATGTGCGTGAACTCATGGGTCAGCACCAGGTCAAGCCAGGCCGAGTTGTCGAGCAGCTGGCCTTCGTCGTTCGGCGCGAGGAACACGCCGATCATGTTGTACGGCAACGGTGTCGCGAAGCCGTTGGGCAGGTCGAACTCGTTGAACAGCGCGATCTCGGTGCGGCCGCGCGGCTGCCACTGCAGCAAGGCGGTGACCTTCGGGTAGGCGCGCTCGGCCGCCAGGATCGCCCGCTCGGCCTGTGCGCGGTGCTCGGCGCGGTAGTGCACGCGGAAATGTGCGCTGTCGGCGCTGAGCCAGTCTTTCCAGGGGTCGGCGAGTTGCGCCCGCGCCGGGCCGGGCCCAGCCAGCAGCACGAGTGCCAGGGCGGCGAAAAGGGCGCGAAGGGTTGCCATGCGGGTTTCGTCTGACTGGTGCGGTGGGGCAGCGTCTCGGTGCGAAGGGTGCCAAGCGTACACGAGCCGTGTTTCGCCGCGAAATGGCGCAAGACAGGCGCGAAGTGGGGCGCGAAATGGCGGAAGATGCGCCGCTACACTGCCCGCCCATGAGCGCACCCGCCCCCTTCCATTCTTCCCTCGTGCAGCTCGGCCAAAGCAGCCTGCGCGTGACCCCGATCTGCCTGGGAACGATGACCTTCGGTGAGCAGGTCGACGAGGCGACGGCGCACCGGATCCTGGACCGCTCGCTCGAGCTCGGCATCAATTTCATCGACACCGCCGAGGTGTACTCGGTGCCCACGCGCCGCGAAACCTACGGCGCCACCGAGCGAATCATCGGCAACTGGCTCGCCGCGCGGCGCGGCGTGCGAGGCAGAATCGTGCTCGCGACCAAGATCGCCGGCCCGGCACGTGGCATGGACTGGGTGCGCGGCGGCAAGGCGAACGTCACGCCGAGCGACTTCGTGCAAGCCTGCAACGACTCGCTCGCGCGGCTGAAGTCCGACGTGATCGACCTCTACCAGATCCACTGGCCGATCCGCAATACGCCGCTGTTCGGCGGCCTGTACTTCGACCCGGCGAAAGACGCCGAATTCACGAACATCCACGCGCAGCTCGAGGCATTGGCGGGGTTGGTGAAGGCGGGCAAGGTGCGCCACATCGGCGTGTCGAACGAAACGCCCTGGGGTCTGAGCGAATTCGTGCGCATTGCCGAGCAGCACGGGCTGCCGCGCATCGTGAGCCTGCAAAACCCCTATGCGCTGGTGAACCGGGTGGTCGACAACGGGCTCGATGAAGTGATGCACCACACGGGCGTGTCGCTGCTCGGCTACTCGCCGCTCGGCTTTGGCATGCTCAGCGGCAAGTACGACGCAGCCGGCTTCGAGCCTGACCCGAACGGCGGGCGCATCGCGCGCTTCGAGTCGGTTCGCAAGCAGCGCTGGGGTCGGCTCGAGGCCTTGGCGGCGGCGCGCAAGTACAACGCATTGGCGCGCGATCATGGCTTGACGCCCACCCGCATGGCGCTGGCTTTTTGCTACGGCAACTGGCGTGTCGCGAGCACGATCATCGGCGTCACCACGCCGGCGCAGCTCGAAGAAAACGTGGCCGCCTGGGGTTTGAGGCTGGCGCCGGAGCTGCTGGCAGCGATCGACGCGGTGCGCTGGACGAACCGCGACCCGGCGCAGTAGGGCGCTTCCGAACGCGCGATCGGTTCAGGGTTCGCGCGGCGCGCCGCAGGCACCGTGACCAAGAAGTTGGCCCACGTCAGCGAAACCCCGGCGACGGCCTGGTTGCGCAGCCACGGTGTGCCGTTCACCGAGCACATCTACGACTATGTGGAGCACGGCGGCACAGCCGAATCGGCGCGCCAGCTGGGCGTGGACGAGCACGCGGTGATCAAGACACTCGTGATGCAGGACGAGCGCGCCGAGCCACTGCTGGTGCTGATGCACGGCGACAAGCAGGTCAGCACGAAGAACCTGGCGCGCGCGATCGGCGCGAAGAGCGTTCAGCCCTGCACACCAGAGGCGGCGCAGCGCCACAGCGGCTACCTGGTCGGCGGCACCTCGCCGTTCGGCACGCGCAAGACATTGCGAGTATTCGTCGAGGCGAGCGTGCTCGCTTTGCCTCGCATCTGCATCAACGGTGGGCAGCGCGGTTACCTGGTGGGGATTGCGCCGGCCGTGTTGGTGGATGTGTTGGGGGCGAAGGCAGTGAGCTGCGCGATTTGATCCGGCGTGCCGCCGCCGGTTGGGGCGGTGGGCGTTTCGCCGTGGCAGTGCGGCGCGTCACTGTATGAGCGCCCTTGCGTCCGAGCGGCAGGGCGGCGGCGGCGCCCCCGTTCTCCGGCCCACGCTCGCGGGGCACCACCGAGAACCAGCACGGACGGCCGCGTCATCACCATCCAAGCGCACGAAGAGCCAGGACACCGCGAATGGGACCTCCGCCCGGGGGCACCACCACCGCCCTGTGCAAGGTCGTTGGCGCGGCACCTCGTTAACCGTCACCTTGAGTGCCGGGGCAGGTGGCTCGGGGTGCGTTCGCAGGCCCCATTCGCGGTGGCCCGCAAACGGCTCCTTGGCACTGGCGGTGTTGACGCATGAACGCATCCTGGCCGCGGCGGGTCCTCCGCGAGCGTGGGCCGGAGAACGCACCCCGGGCCGCCTGCCCGCGCTCGAAGCTCGGGGGCGAGTCCATCGGGCCGAGAACGATCGCATCGCGATGCAGGCAGAATAGGCGCACCCGTCCGCGCCTTCAGGTCACACGTCAATTCGTGAGGAGGCGCTTCTTCAGACCATGCCCTACCTCAACCCGCTTCTCGCGACGCTCGCCGCCTACCTGATCGGTTCGCTGTCGTTCGCGATCATCGTCAGCCGCGCGTTCGGCTTGAGCGACCCGCGCACTTATGGCTCGGGCAACCCGGGGGCGACGAATGTGCTGCGTTCCGGGAACAAGGGCGCGGCGGTGCTGACGTTGTTGCTCGACGCGCTGAAGGGCTACCTGCCGGTGTTGCTGGTGCAATTGTTCGGCGAGCGCTTCGGCCTCGGGGTGGGCACGATGGCCGCCGCGGCGCTGGCGGCGTTTCTCGGCCACCTGTGGCCGGTGTTCTTCAAGTTCCAGGGCGGCAAGGGCGTGGCCACCGCGGCCGGCGCGATTTTCGGCTTGAACCCCCTGCTGGGCCTCGCGACCTTCGCCACCTGGGTCATCATCGCGGCGTTCTTCCGCTACTCGTCGCTCGCGGCGATCGTGTCCGCGGTGTTCGCGCCGTTCTACCAACTGCTGATCTGGGGCGGCGGCGCGGCGGCGTTTTCGGTGGCCGTGATGGGCTTGCTGTTGGTCTGGCGTCACAGTGCAAATATTCAGAGGCTGTTCAACGGCACCGAGGGCAAACTCGGGCAGAGCAAGGCGCCGGGCCCGAAGGGTGCGGCCACTAAGAGTACCGGTCCGAGCGCTGCGCACGCCCCGCCGGGGGCTCACGGGCATCACCACCCAGCGCTGACCAAACACGGCCACAAAGGAGGAAAGAAGAAATGACCCACGCAGTCAGGCGTTACCACGTCGGCGACCGGATGTCGGAAATGGCGATCCACAACGGCACGGTGTACCTCGCCGGGCAGATAGCCGGCGATGCGTCGCAAGACATTCGCGGCCAGACGACGCAGGTGCTCGCCGCGATCGACAAGCTGCTCGCCGAGGCCGGCACCGACCGCGCGCACATCCTGCGCTGCGAGATTTTTCTCGCCGACATCGCCGACTTCGACGCGATGAATTCGGTATGGGACGACTGGGTCGAGCCCGGCGACGCGCCGCCGCGCGCCACGGTGCAGGCGCGGCTCGCGCGCACCGCATGGAAGGTGGAGATGGTCGTGACGGCGGCGCTGCCCACCTGAAGCGCGCCCCGTGGATTTCGCTCATGTTTGTGAAGGCGATGCTGATGGGCATCGTCGAAGGCCTGACCGAGTTTTTGCCGATCTCGAGCACCGGCCACTTGATCCTGGCCGGCTCGCTGCTCGGCTTTCATGACGACAAGAGCAAGGTGTTCGATATCGCGATCCAGACCGGCGCCATCGTCGCCGTGATGATCGTCTACTGGCAAAAACTGCGCTCGACGATGCTGGGCCTGGGCAACGACGCGAAAGCACGGCGCTTCGCGCTGAACGTCGGCATCGCCTTCGTTCCGGCCGTCGTGCTGGGCCTGCTGTTCGGCAAGGCGATCAAGGCGCACCTGTTCACGCCGGTCGTGGTGGCCAGCACCTTCATCATCGGCGGCTTCATCATCCTGTGGGCCGAGGGACGATCGAGCAAGGTACGCATCGAGTCGGTCGACGACATGACGCCGTGGGACGCATTGAAAGTCGGCCTGGTGCAATGCTTCGCGATGATTCCCGGCACCAGCCGCTCCGGCGCCACGATCATCGGCGGCATGCTGCTGGGCCTGAGCCGGCGCTGCGCGACCGACTTCAGCTTCTACCTCGCGATCCCCACGCTGATCGGCGCCGGCGCGTACAGCCTGTACAAGGAGCGCGCGCTGCTGACCACTGCGGACATTCCGCTGTTCAGCGTCGGCTTGGTGTTCAGTTTTCTTTCGGCGTGGGTGTGCGTGCGCTGGCTGCTGCGCTACATCTCGAGCCACGATTTCAAGCCGTTCGCGTGGTACCGCATCGCCTTCGGCATCGTCGTGCTGGTCACGGCTTACACGGGCATGGTGACCTGGGCCGATTGAGCGCGCACAACAGCACCGGCATGCTGTTGCTCGCGATCGATCAGCGCCGCTCGAACAGCAGGTCCCACACGCCGTGTCCGAGCTTGAGGCCGCGGTTCTCGAATTTGGTCAGAGGTCGGTACGCCGGCCGCTCGGCATAGGTCGCTGTCGTGTTGCGCAGCGTCGATTCGGCGCTCAACACTTCCAGCATCTGCTCGGCGTAGGGCTGCCAGTCGGTCGCGCAATGCACGCGCCCGCCCGGGCGCAGGCGGCTCGCGAGCAACTGAACGAACTGGGGCTGGACCAAGCGACGTTTGTTGTGCTTCTTCTTGTGCCATGGGTCGGGAAAGAACACGTGCACAGCTGCGAGCGACTGTTCGGGAATCATGTGCTGCAGCACGTCCACCGCATCGTGCCGAATCACGCGCACATTGCAAAGGCCTGCCTCGCCAATGCGCCTGAGCAGCGCACCGACGCCGGGCGGATGCACTTCGACACCGATGAAATCGACGTCGGGTTGGGCAAGCGCGATCGCCGCCGTGGCGTCGCCCATGCCGAATCCGATTTCGAGCACCCGCGGCGCGGCCCGGCCGAACGTAGTGCCGAAGTCGACCGGCGTCGGCGTGTAGGGGAGAACGAAGCGCGGACCGTGCGTCTCGAGCGCACGGCTCTGCCCGGACCCCATGCGCCCCGCGCGCAACACGAAGCTGCGTAACGGGCGGCGCAAGGGTGGCGCCAGCGGCGGTGTTTCGTCGGACATGGGGTCGGTGAGCTGGTGTCCTGTCCCACGATCAAATGGCATTAATACGAACCGCAACGCGGCGCTCGCCCCGTTGCGGTCCGCCCCGAAGGGGTTCGAGCAGGCGGCGCCCTCGCGCGCCGGCCGGACAGGGCAGATACCACGCGGCATCCGAATTGTCGCAAACCCGGGCCGGGCTCGGTGTCGGCGTCTGTGGCCCGCAGCAGCTGGAGGATTCCCATGGGTAGATCGGCTGCTTCCAGAATACGTGATGCAGGTCGCACGCCCTCGACCGGTTGCGGGCGGCTTGACGACCATCAATCACGGGCCATGCGAAGCGGTGCAGGATGCATACCTTTATCCCACCGTCATCGAAGCGAGGTTCCGATGGCCGCCAAGGAAAGCACCACCCCTGCCGATCGTTCCGCTGCCCCACGCCATGGCACTCCGCGCGCGCGCCGCCCGGCGCGCGGCACGCAGTCCCGCCCTCGCCCGGTCGAGGCCGGGGACACGCTCGCCCATGCCGACAAGCGCAGCGCCGAGGCCGACCGCGTGGCGCGCCGCACCAGCACCGCCCTGGCAGTGCAGGAGCAGGCGCTCTCGGACCTGCTCGCCGGCACCGATGGGGCGTCACCGCCCAGCGAAACAATCAAGCGATTGCAGGCGCTCATCGCTGGTGCCTCGCCCGACGAGGTCAAGGCGCTGCGCCGCAACCTCTTCAGGCGCGAGGAACCCAAGCCCGGCATCAATCCCGATACCGAGTTGAGCGCCGGCTGGCGCGAGGGGGCCTACCCGTATCGCAACTTGATGTCGCGCAAGAACTACGAGCGGCAGAAGTATCGGTTGCAGGTGGAGCTGCTCAAGCTGCAGGCCTGGGTGAAGGAGACCGGCCAGCGCGTCGTCGTGATCTTCGAGGGCCGCGACGCGGCCGGCAAGGGGGGCACGATCAAGCGCTTCATGGAACACCTCAACCCTCGCGGCGCGCGCGTGGTCGCGCTGGAGAAACCCAGCGAGGTCGAGCGCGGCCAGTGGTACTTCCAGCGCTACATCGAGCACCTGCCCACGCGCGGCGAGATCGTGATGTTCGACCGCAGCTGGTACAACCGCGCTGGCGTCGAGCGCGTGATGGGCTTCTGCAGCGACGCCGAGTACGAGGAGTTCCTGCGCCAGACGCCCGAGTTCGAGCGCCAACTGGTGCGCTCGGGCGTGTACCTCTTCAAGTTCTGGTTCTCGGTCAGCCGCGCCGAGCAGCGCCGTCGCTTCAAGGAACGGCAGGGCCATCCGCTCAAGCAATGGAAGCTCAGCCCGATCGACACGGCCTCGCTCGACAAGTGGGACGAGTACACGCGTGCCAAGGAGGCGATGTTCGTCCACTGCGACACCTCCGATGCGCCGTGGACGGTCATCAAGTCCGATTGCAAGAAGCGCGCGCGCCTGAACGCCATGCGCTACCTGCTGAGCCGGATGTCGTACACC
Source organism: uncultured beta proteobacterium (assembly GCA_963791595.1). Classification (GTDB taxonomy): domain Bacteria; phylum Pseudomonadota; class Gammaproteobacteria; order Burkholderiales; family Burkholderiaceae_C; genus JAEMQF01. The sequence continues at coordinate 36,808 of CAWBTF010000008.1, forward strand.
AAGCGCGATCTCGCCGTCATCGGGCCGGTCGATCCGCTCGTTGTCGGCCGGCCCTCGCTGGTGCCCAGCGTCGGCGATGACCAGCTCGCCGGCAGCGGCAGCAGCTGAGCCTGCCCAGGCTTTCCCTGCAAGGCAACGGTACGTCAACACCACAGCGCTGCTCAGTTGATGCGGCAGTTGGCCGCTGAGCGACTGCGCGCTCATCGCGAGCAAGCTGAACTGCGCCCAGGACGGCGCGAGTTCCACCGTCCATCAGCCTGTCAGCCGCTAGAATCCGCGGCGAATGCGGGTGTAGTTCAATGGTAGAACGGCAGCTTCC
>CAWBTF010000009.1:0-199256 GCA_963791595.1 uncultured beta proteobacterium
AGTCGCCGCCGGGCTGTGCGGGCTGGGCACGGTGTTCGTCGGCTCGACGGAAGGCACGGCGAAGATGCTCTACGAAGCGCTACCCCCGGGGACAAAGGGCGCCGACCTGGAACGCATCGCGCGCGACACGGTGGCCGCGTTTCGCGCACGCGGGCAGATCGTTCCGGGCCTGGGCCACCCGATCCACAAGCCGGTCGACCCACGCGCGCCGCGCCTGTTTGCACTGGCGAACGAGACCGGCTTCAGCGGCGACTACATCCGCCTCGAACACCTGATCTGCGAGGAGGCGCAGCGCATCACCGGCAAGGTGCTGCCGATCAACGCCACGGGAGCGATGGGTTCGATCTGCTGCGAACTCGGGCTGCCATGGCAGATCGTGCGCGGCATCGGCGTTTTCGCACGCGCGATCGGGCTGGTGGGGCACATCCTCGAAGAGAGCAAGAACCCGATGGCGCTGGAAATTTGGCAGCGTGTGGAAGACGAGGCGACGGCGCATATTCGACCTGGAGGATGAGGCCCGATTGTTGATTTGATCGAATCGGGTCTGTCGGCTGCGATGGGCGGTTAGCCGCTTGCTCTTTGGTTCGCTCGCGGAAATGGGGCCCCGTGCCATCGTGAAACAGCGTCGCGCTCCAGCGTCCGAGCGAGGGCAGGCGGCCCGGGATGCGTTCTCCGGCCCACGCTCGCGGGGTACCAGCCGTGGTCCGGAAGCGTCCATGCGTCAACACCGGCATTTGTCCAAGAGCGTCCAGGACACCGCGAATGGGGCCTGCGAACGCACCCCGAGCCCCCTGCCCCGGCACCCAAGATGGCGGGCAACGAGGTGCCGCGCCAACTACCGAGCAACAGGGCGGTGGTGGTGCCCCCGATCGCAGGCCCCATTCGCGGTGGCCCGCAAGCGTCTCCGGGCTGCTGGCGGTGATGACGAGAGTGGCCGTGATGTTGCTCGGTGGTACCCCGCGAGCGTGGGCCGGAGAGCCGGGGCACCGCCGCCGCCCTGCCGCGCGGAACGCCCGGGCGCGCGGCAGTTGGGGTGCTGATCGGTGCTGACCGCAGTCCAGTAACCCATCTCCGAGCGTCCCAGCGAATGCATTACGCCAGCTCAAGCAACACCGGCTGATGATCCGACGCGTCACTGTCGGCATCCACACGCGCGTCCCGAACCCGCGGGGCGAGATCGGCGCTGACACAGATGAAATCGAACGTCATTGGCACGGGCCACTGCTCCTTGTCGTGCAGACCCACGGTCGGCGCGTGCGGCGTTGCCGGATGGGCGACTTGCCAGGCGTCGAGGTAGCTCGGCGTTTGTACGTCGATGGGCGCGACCAGACGGGCAAGGCCTTCGTCGGTGGGCGGGAAGTTGAAGTCTCCCGTGAGCACTGCCGCAGCGGCGCGCGGCACGCTCTCAAAGGGCCCGTCTTGCCGGTCGCCCGGGCGTTCGGTGCGCGCGTGTGCAACCGCCTCGCGGTGCAGTTCGCGCAGGCGATCGATCTGCGCCGCGCGTTGGCTCTTCGAGTAGTACTCGAGGTGCGTGGTCGTGACCCGCAGCAGCCCAAGTGGCGTTGCCAGCGTCGCCTCGACCGCGACTCGCTGCATGCTGCGCACGCCGGCCTGCGCCGGCCACGGCAGCAGGTGGCGAAACGCCTGCCGCACCGGCGGGCGCGACAACAGCATGTTGCCGAACCTGCGGCGCTGACCGCCGGGGCCTGCGGTGTCGGTGGCGACGCCGCAAATCGCGGTGTAGCCGGGCAGCAAAGCGGCGATGCGCGCGAACTGGTTGCCGCCGTCGCAACCGGCAAGATTCGAGTAGCCGTCCGACACCTCCTGCAGGCACAGCACGTCGAAGTCGGCGAAACGCCGCGCGTGCGCGACGATGCGCTCCAGGTCCACGCGGCCGTCGGCGCCGCGGCCCCACTGAATGTTCCAGGTGATGAGTTTCATGCTCGTCGGCTCCGATGCGGGTGCGTGTGCGGCGGCCCCTCAGTCGCGCGCCGGCGCGAAGGCCGGCCAGGGATTCTTCGGTTGGCAACGTCTGCTTAGCATGGCAACATGACGAAATGATGTCAGAGCGCGTTCTTTCCTGGTGGCTGTTTCTGTGCACGGTGGGCGCGCTGAACATCGTCGCGTGGCTGCTCGCCGCTGCCGCGCTGAGCCGGCGCCAGGGTGCGCTCACGGCGCAAGCCTACACCTTGCGGCGCTGGCAATTGCTGCTCTCGGCAGGCTATGTGTTCGGCTGCGCGTTCCGCTCGGCGCTGCCGGTGTACGACGTGCCGCGCCTGTGCCTGTTCGACACCTGGCTGTCGAGCGTGATCGTCGGCCGCTCCGTGGCCACCGTCGCCGAGTTGTGTTTCGTCGCGCAGTGGTCGTTGATGCTGCGCGAAGCGTCGCGCGCCACGGGCAGCGGCGTCGGGCACACCACCGCTTGGGTGATGCTGCCGCTGATCGCGATTGCCGAAACGTTTTCCTGGTATTCCGTGCTCACCACGTCGAACCTCGGCCATGTGGTCGAGGAGTCGCTGTGGGGCCTGTGCGCGGCGCTGATGGTCGCGAGCCTGGTCGCGATCTGGCCGCGCTGCGCCGCCAAGTTGCGCCCGCTGCTCGCCCTGTGGTGCGTCGCCGGGGTCGCCTATGTCGCATTCATGTTCCTCGTCGACGTGCCGATGTACTGGAGCCGTTGGCTCGCCGACGAAGCGGCCGGCCGCGCTTACCTGAGCCTGGAGCAGGGTGTGCTGGATGTAGCGGTGCGCCGCGTCGTCTCGCACAGCTGGGAAGACTGGAAGAGCGAAGTGGCGTGGATGTCGCTCTACTTCAGCGTCGCGGTATGGCTCAGCATCGCGCTCGTGCACGCACCGGTGCCGAGCCGGCGGCTGGTGGCGCAGCGGCTTCCAGCATAGCTTGGCTCCCCTGCTGGGGCGGGCCGACTCATTCCCTCCTGCCCGAGTCGTGCAGCCGCACGTGCCGCATGGCTCTGCGGCCGTTTCCCGTCACGGAACTGTCGGCAAGCCTTCACGCCCTGGTCACGCAGCATCGCGATGATCCGAGGCGGCGCACGCCCGACTGCGTCGCGCCGCCTAGAACAGGGAGTCTCCATGAAAGTCTGCGTCTTCGGTGCCGGCTACGTCGGCCTCGTGACCTCCGCGTGCCTGGCCGAAATGGGCAACAGCGTCGCCTGCATCGACATCGACAGCGAGCGCGTCGCTGGCTTGAACCGGGGCGAGATTCCGATTCACGAACCCGGCCTCGGCGAACTCGTGCTGCGCAACGCCGCGGCCGGGCGCCTGAGTTTCACGACCGACGCCGCGAGCGCGGTCGCCGACGGAACGATCGTCTTCATCGCGGTGGGCACGCCGCCCACCGAAGACGGCTCGGCCGACCTGGACCATGTACTCGCCGCCGCCGCAAGCATCGGCCGCCACATGCGCGACTACAAGGTCGTGGTCGACAAGAGCACGGTGCCGGTGGGCACTGCCGAAAAAGTGCGCGCGACGATCGCCGCCGAACTGCACCAGCGCGGCACGGTGCTGCCGTTCGCGGTGGTGTCGAACCCCGAGTTCTTGAAGGAAGGCGCGGCGATCGAAGATTTCATGCGGCCGGACCGAATCGTCGTCGGTTCCGACGACGAACAGGCAACGTTTCTGATGCGCGCGATCTACTCGCCGTTCCTGCGCAACCGCGACCGGCTGCTGCTGATGGACGTGCGCAGCGCCGAGCTCACCAAGTACGTCGCCAACGCGATGCTCGCCACGCGCATCAGCTTCATGAACGAGATGGCGGCGCTGGCCGAGCGCGTGGGCGCCGACATCGAACAGGTGCGACAGGGCATCGGCAGCGACCCGCGCATCGGCACCTATTTCCTCTACGCCGGCTGCGGCTGGGGCGGCTCGTGTTTTCCGAAAGACGTGAAGGCGCTCGCGCGCATGGGCAGCGACAACGGCCTCGATCTCGATCTGCTGGGCGCGGTACAGAGCGTCAACGAGCGGCAGCGCCGGCTGCTGGGCGAGCGGGTTGCGGCGCGCTTCGGCGAAGACCTGCGCGGCCACACCTTCGCCTTGTGGGGCCTGGCGTTCAAGCCTGACACCGACGACATGCGCGAGGCGCCGAGCTTGGGCGTCATCGACGCGCTGCTGAGCCGCGGCGCGCGCGTTCGCGCCTTCGACCCCGCGGCCATGCCCAGGGCTGCGGCCTTGTTGCGCGACACGCCCGGCTTCGGGTTGGCCGACAACCCCTACGTTGCGGCGGCGGGCGCGTCGGCGCTGCTGGTCGTGACCGAGTGGCGCGAGTTCCGCAGCCCCGACTTCTCGATGCTCCGCGCCGCACTGCGCACGCCGGTGCTGTTTGACGGGCGCAACCTCTACGACCCCGAGCTGCTGCGCTCGTTCGGCTTCGAGTACCACGGCATCGGCCGCCCCGTGCCCGGCGCGCAGCACGAGCGCGCCGAGCCGCGCTTGCAGGTGTTGGCGGCCTGAAAACTTGCGCCAGCCGCGCGCCGGCGATTCTCAAGCGTGTTTCGGGCGCCCGGTCTTCAAGCTCGGGACGGCATTGAGCGCGTCGAGGAAATCCTTGTCGCTCATCGCCTTCAGCGCACCGATTCCCGCGCGGACCAGCTCGCTCTTCTTCACCTGCCGGGCCAGGCTCAAGCCACGCTCCTTGAGCGCATCGAGCACCGCGTATTCGGTCTTGGGGAAAGTGAAGCTGTCGCGGACCAACTTGGCCTTCGGCGCGGCGTTGGCCTTCTTCGCGCCGGCGGGCTTCTTCGCGGTGACGGTCTTGGGGGCCGCGGGCTTGGCGCCGGATTTGGCGCTGGCCTTGGCCCTGGGCTTTGGCGCGGCCGCCCCGGGTTTCTTCGCGGCGCGGGCGGTGGTGGATTTCGACGTCGTCATGCTTATTCCTTCTGAACGGCGTATACCGTATAAACCGTATACACAGTTTATCCCAAACGGCCACCGGCTTGGCAAGGGCCTCGCGCGCGTCTGGTTGGCTTCGCCGTGAACCCATCGCCGCGCATGCCGGCCGGCTTCCACGCGCTGATCGCGGCGCAGTTCGCGTCGGCCTTGGCCGACAACGCGCTGCTGATCGTGATGATCGCGCTGTTGCAGGAGCGTGCGTTGCCGCCGTGGTGGGCGCCGCTGCTGAAGATCGGCTTCAACGCGTCGTACGTCGTGCTCGCGCCGTTCGTCGGGCCGCTCGCCGACGCCTTCCCGAAAGCGCGTCTGATGGCGTGGATGAACGGCGTGAAGGTGCTCGGCGTGATCGCCTTGCTGATCGGCGTGCATCCGATGGCCGCGTTCGCCTTGGTCGGCCTGGGCGCTGCCGCCTATGCACCGGCGAAATACGGGCTGATCACCGAACTCTGCGCTGCGAATCGGCTGGTCGCCGCCAACGGCTGGCTCGAAGTCACCGTCGTCGGCGCGGCACTGCTCGGCGCGGTACTCGGCGGCCTGCTGATCAGCCCGTGGCTGTTGCAGTCTTCGCTCGCCACGGCGTGCGCGGCGGCGTTGGCGCGACTGCCGGTGCTCGGTGCCAGCGGATTGAATCTATCGCTGCTGGCCTTGCTCGCGGTGTATGTGCTGGCCGCGCTGCTGAACACGGGCGTTCCCGACAGCGGCGCGCGCTATCCGGCCAGTCACATCGACCCGATTGCGCTGACACGCGAATTCCGTCAGGCCAATCGCGTCCTTTGGCGCGACCGCGACGGCGGCCTGTCGCTCGCGGTGACGACGATCTTCTGGGGCCTGGGCGCGACGCTGCAGTTCGCGGTGCTGCGCTGGGCCGCCGATGCGTTGGCGTTGCCACTGGACCAAGCCGCTTATCTGCAGGCCGCGGTGGCGGTGGGCGTGATCGCCGGCGCCGCGGCCGCCGGGCGCTGGGTGCCGCTGGCGCAGGCCAAGCGCGTGCTGGCGGCAGGCGTCGTGCTGGGGCTGCTGCTTCCGGTGCTGGCGGCAACCACGCAGCTCGTGGTTGCGGTGCCCTTGCTCGCGTTGGTGGGCGCCGTGGGCGGGTTGCTCGTCGTGCCGCTCAACGCCTTGCTTCAGCACCGCGGCCTCGCGCGGCTGAGCGCCGGGCGATCGATCGCCGTGCAAGGATTCAACGAGAACGCAAGCATCCTCGTGATGCTCGCGGTCTATGCGGGGCTCCTGGCGCTGGAGGTGCCGATCGTGCCGCTGCTCGCGGTCTTCGGGGTTTGCATCGCCGCAGCCATGGCCGCGTTGATGTGGCGCGAGCGCTGCCAGACGCGGCGCGAAGCGGCGAGCGCCGCTGCCTGAACCGGGTGCGTGCCGGCCCAGGCTCCTACGCCGCCGGACGCTCAGTCACACCGAACGGCACGGTCTCGGGTTGCCCAGCCTCGCGGATCACGTTCGCCAAGACGCCCTCAAAGCGTGTCACCACGCCGTTCCAACCGGCCTCGACGGCGCTGTGGCGGGCAGCGATACCGAGCTTGTGCCGCAGGCCCGCATTCGCTGCCACTTCGACGGCGGCGTTGATCAAACCCGTGGCGTCGCCACGGGGAACGAGCAGACCGTTCGTGCCGCTGCGGATCAGTTGCCCGGCGGCCGCGTAGCCGTAGGCGAGCACCGGCAACCCGCTGGCCATGGCTTCGATCGTCACGTTGCCGAAGGTCTCGGTCAAACTCGGGAACAGGAACAGATCGCTGGAGGCGTAGTGCGCCGCGAGATCGGCTCCGGTGCGCTGGCCTGCGAATACCGCGCCGGGGCAGCGTGCATGGAGTTCGGCGCGCATCGGCCCGTCGCCCACCAGCACGAGCTTCGCGCGCGCGCCGGTGCGAACAATCGCCTCGAACGCTCCGATCAACAGCCCCAGGTTCTTTTCCGGCGCGAGCCGGCCCACACAGGCAACGACCAGATCGTCCGGGCCCGCGCCCCACTCGCGACGCAGCACGTCGCTGCGCCATTCGGGTGCGAAGCGTTGCGTGTCGACGCCGCGCGCCACGACGCACAGGTTCTTGAAGCCGTGGCTCTCAAGATCGCGCCGCAAGGCTTCGGTGGGCACCATCGTGCTGTGCGTGTGATTGTGGAACTTGCGCAGGTAGGCCATGATCGGCCGGCGCAGCCAGCCGATGCCGTAATGTTCGCTGTAGGCGTGGAAGTTGGTGCGGAAATCCGAACTGATCGGCAGCTTCAACTGCATCGCCGCGCGCAATGCCGACCAGCCGAGCGGCCCTTCGGTGGCGATGTGCACCACGTCGGGCCGGCGCAGCGCCCACTGCCGCAGCAGCGCGCCTTTCGCCGGCACACCCATGCGCAGATTCGAGTAGCGCGGAATCGGCAGGCCGCGCAGCAGCACTTCGTGAAATCGCGCGCCGATATGGGCGACCTCAAAGGCGTGGTGGCGCGGGCGAACCAGCTGCACGTCGTGGTCGCGGCGCTGCAGGCCTTCGACGATGGCGCGCACCGTGAGCGCGACGCCGTTCACCTCGGGCGGATAGGTTTCGGTGACGACCGCGACACGCAGGCCGTGTGCAGCGACGTGGCTGTCGATCACGAGGCCTTCCGATTGAGCGCTTTGCATTGGCCGGACTGTGCCCGCCGGTCGCGACAGCACGATGACAGTACGCCGGCCCCGCTCAAACGCGTGACTTTGTCGCAGCGTGTCTCGGCGCAAGGCCTGCGCCGGCGCCGTGGGCCTGCGTTGGTGGCCCGCTGTCACGCCGCTTTCACGCGGCGCTGGCAAGATCGCCGGCATGCACGCCGGGCCCCGGGGTGCGGATTGTTGACCCTGAGCGAGGTGCGCCGTGAAAGCTTCAATGCCAACGACTGATGCTCAATCTTCCGAGCAGTCCTTTTCGCAGATGCTCGCCGTGCAGCGCTGGGACGACCACCGCCTGTACCACCACAGCCGCATCAACCAGAGCCTGCATCTGCTGAGCGCGATCAGCTTCGTGATTGCCTACGGCTTGCTGTTCGTCGACCCGGCGCTCGCCGCGGTGCTCGCTTGGTGTGTATCGATGACGAGCCGCCAGGCCGGCCACTTCTTCTTCGAGCCGCGCGGCTACGACGACGTGAACCAGCTGACCGACGCGACCAAGGAAGAAATCAAGGTCGGCTACAACATCCGCCGCAAGATCGTGCTGATGGCGGTGTGGGTACTGATTCCGGGCGTGCTCTGGGTCGAGCCGTCGGTGTTTGGGCTGATCGACCCCGCCACCACGTTCATGGGCTTCGTGCACAACGTCGGCATCGCCTGGCTCGCGCTCGGCGCCGGTGGGCTGGTGTTGCGCGTGCTCCAGCTGTGGATTCAGGACAGCCTGCTGACCGGCCTGGTGTGGGCGGCGAAGATCATCACCGACCCGTTCCACGACATCATGCTGTACCACAAGGCGCCGCTGCATCTGCTGCGCGGAGAGCTGATCGACCCGATGGCGCATGTGCGCCATTCTTGAGCGAAGCGCTGCTTGTTCAGAACCTGTGGCGCAGCATCTCCTGAAGGATGCCGCGCCGAATCGTGCGGTTCGTCTGCGCCGGGTCGCTCCACCACCAGCCATCGGCCCGCATCGCGAGCGCCGCGTCGACGAACTTGCGCGTGACTTCGGCGAACTCCGCGTCGCCGTAGTTCAGGCTGAAGATCAGGCGCCCGGTGCCCACCCAGCTCAGCGCCAGCCCCTGCTCGCGCAGGTAGAACTGGAGCATCCAGTTGTAGCGCGACGCTCTGGTGTAGAGCACGGTCCAGATCGACGAGAGGTTCGCCACCTGCACCGGAACGCCCGCGTCGCGCAGCGCCAGGTTGAAGGCCTGGGCACGCGCGTTCCAGCGCTCGTCCACACCCTCGTAGAGCGCCTTCACTTCGGCCGTGTCCAGTCGCTTCAGGAACGAGTTCATCGCCCCCATCACGTAGGGGTGCGAATTGAAGGTGCCGCGCGCGAAGCAGATGTCGGCCGGCCGGTCTTCGCGAAAGCGTTTCATCAGCGCGTGCTTGCCGCACACCACACCGACCGGCAGGCCGCCGCCGAGCGTCTTGCCGTAAGTCACCATGTCGGCGCGAACGCCGAAATACTCTTGCGCGCCGCCGGCGCCAAGGCGAAAGCCGACGAAGACCTCGTCGAAGATCAGCACGATGCCGCGCGCGGTGCAGACCTCGCGCAACTCGCGCAACCACGCGGTGTAGGCGGCGCGGTCGAAGCCGGCGCTGCGGCCGCTGTCGACGAGCGACGAATCGCCCGGCGCGCCGCTGTTCGGGTGCAGCGCCTGCAGCGGGTTGATCAGCACGCAGGCGATGTCGCTTCGATTGCGCAGCACGCGCAGCGACTTCGGGTCCATCTCCTTGAGCGTATACGTTTCACGCGGCGGCAGCGGGTTGCCGGGCCCGGGCTGAACGTCTTCCCACCAGCCGTGGTACGCGCCGCAAAAGCGAACCAAGTGCGTGCGCTTCGTGTGGTAGCGCGCCAGACGCACCGCCTGCATCACGGCTTCCGTGCCCGACATGTGGAACGACACTTCGTCCAGGCCGGAGATGGATTTCAGGCGCTGCACGTTGTCCAGCACACAAGGGTGGTAGGCGCCGAGCACCGGGCCGAGCTCGGCCACCATCGCGGCGCCTTCGGCGATGCATTGCTTGTAGAAGTCGTAGCCGAACACGTTCACGCCGTACGAGCCCGTGAGGTCGTGGAACACGTTGCCGTCCAGGTCGGTCACCGTGACGCCCGACGATTCGCGCAGGAAGCTGCCCGTCTTCAGGTGCTGGCGCAGGTACGGGCTGTACTGGAACGGCACGCGGTAGCTGCCGGTGAATTGCAAGTCGGCGATGCCCTCGCGGGCCTGCGCCGTCATCTGCGCGCTCTTCGAGTAGCGCGCGTCGTAGAGCGCGGCGAGCTGTTGAAAGCCAACGCGGCGCCGCGCAGCCACCTCGGCCGGCGCGCCGTCGGACGCGAAGAAGCGCTCTTCGTCGTAGGCGTAGCCGGGAATCAGCGAAGCGATCGCCTTGGCGATGCGCGAGTGGCCGGCCAGCGACCGGTGCTTGGCGCGCGAAAGTTCAATCCGGCGTTTTGCGCGCGGCAGCGTCCATGCGAGCGCGCCGAGCGCGAGGGCAGACAGGGCAAGAGATTCGTCCATGGGCATCCATTGGGTGTGACCCCCAGGGTTTAACAGTTGGAATTGACAACACGATGAATACCGCAAGACTGCGCAATGTCTTCATGCAGGAAGACCTGAATTTCCTGCTCACGAACCGGGTTCCGCGCGCCGCGCTGACGCGTTTCATGGGCTGGTTCAGCAAGATCCGCAACCCGCTCGTGTGCCGCGCATCGATCGCGCTGTGGCGCCTGTTCACCGACCTCGACCTGAGCGACGCGAAGCAGCAGCGCTTCGCGAGCCTGCACGAATGCTTCACGCGTGAACTGGTGCCCGGCGCGCGTGTGGTGGACAACGACCCGGACGTGCTGGCAAGCCCGTGCGACGCGATCGTCGGTGCCTGCGGCGAGGTTGTCGCCGGCCAGCTGTTCCAGGCCAAGGGCTTCCCATACGAGCTGCGCGACCTGTTCGGGCCGACGCAAGACATCGCGCCGTTCGCCGACGGCGTCTACGTAACGCTACGCCTGACCTCGGCCATGTACCACCGCTTCCACGCGCCGCACGACATGGAGGTGCAGCACCTCACGTATCTCAGCGGCGACACCTGGAACGTCAATCCGATCGCACTGGCGCGGGTGCAGCGCCTGTTCTGTCGCAACGAACGCGCGGTGCTGCGCGCGCGGCTCTCAAACGGCGGCCACCCGATTGCACTGGTGCCGGTGGCGGCGATTCTGGTGGCGAGCATCCGGCTGCATTTTCTGGACGTGCTGCTGCACCTGCGCTACCGCGGGCCGCACGAAATTCCTTGTCGACAGGCGTTCCGCAAGGGCGAGGAAATCGGCTGGTTCGAGCATGGCTCCACGATCATCGTGTTCGCGCCGCGCGGCTTTCGCCTGTGCGACGGCATCGCGATGGGTTCAAACATCCGCATGGGGCGCGCGCTGCTGAAGTTGGTGGCGTGACAACCGACGCGCCGACGCGTGCCGATCCACCACTGCGCCAGGGCCGCCGCTACCGGCGGCGTTCCCAGAACGGCACGGCGTGGCGAAATTCATTCAGCGCGGCCGAACTCTCTTCGAGCAAGGCCTCGCGCCACGCCGTCAGCCGGCCCACGGCGAACCAGGCGGCGGGCACGGCCTCGACCTGGCTGCGAAACAACGCGAGCGCGACGTTCACGTCATTGGCGCGGCCGAGGCTGCTCTGCACCGGCGCGAGTTGCTTCAGGTAACGCGCCACCGCCTTGGCATCGAACCGTGACGCCGCGAACTCCGCTGCGTAGCGCAGCCGCTTCACGCGCCGGCGCAGGCGATGCCGCGCCGCGTCGTCCAGCGTGTCGAAGCGCTTCGCATCGCGCCGCACCTCACGGTCCCAAAGCGTCAGGCGTTCGCAGGCGAGCGCGGCAAAGTCGATCGCGTCGGCGCTGCGCTCCTGCTCGTCAGCCCGCTTCGCCAGGCTCACCAGGGCCAACAGGTCGAGCATGACCTGCGTGAAGCGCCCGCTTCGCGCCACCAGGACGGGGTCAGCCGCGTCGATGGGAGCGGGCAGCTCGACCCACGGCGCACCGGCGCCGCTCAGCGCCGGAATCACCTCGGCGCCGAGTGCGTCGCGATCGCGCGTGCCGCCGAACAACCCGAACACTTCGGCCAGCGTCACCGCCCACGCCGGATCGACCAGCGAGGTGCGCCCGTCGAAAAAGCGCAACGCCGTGCGCAGGCGCCGCAAGCCGACGCGCAGCTGATGCACATGCTCCGGCGCGTGCTTGCCGCTTGCCACTTCACTGGCGTTGGGCAGGATGTGCTCCAGGCAGTTGCCGACGACGGCGCGAAACGCCGCGTCGATGCCGATGCCGCGCTCAAGGCGCAGCGGCGCCGCGCGCTGCACAGGGCCTGTGGGCTCGGCGTCTGAAGGCGCCGCGTTCCACATCGCCAGCCGGGCGCCGCGTTCGGCCTTGCTGCGCACTTCCAGCCACAGACCGAAGCGCGAGACCCAGCGGCGTGCCGCTTCGATCACCACCAACGACGAGCCGCGCTCAAGCAAATGTGGCTCTGCCACTTTGCTTGAACCCCCACGGGGGGCGGGCCGGGCTGGCCCGGCCCTGGGGGCGCTCAGCAGTTCGATTTCCAGTTCGCAGATCGGCGCCGCACGTTCGCCCGAAACGATGAGCCCGCGGTCGCAGGCGAGTTCGACGCTGCCGCCGCCGATTCGAAGCGCCCGATGGCAGCGCCGGATGTCGGTTCGGAACAGTGCCTCGAGCGCTTGCGGCTCCTCCCCTTTTCGCACCCGCAACGCCCGCGCGAGTGCTCGGCCACCTTCCGTGCCGGCGTGCAGCGCGGGATCGGGCAACGGCGCTGTCGAGGGGCCGCCAGACCCGCCGTGCGCCAGCTCGACGTTGTGCTCGAAACGCGCAAACGCATACGGGCCGCCGCCCTTGAGCGTCTGCACCCAGCGCCGGCCCTCTTTGCGCACGCGGAAGCCCAGACCGGCGGCCGCGAGGCGCCGCTGTGGCGTGTCGAAATAGGTGGCGCGCAGCCGCGTGCGCTTGGCGCTTGCGGTGGCCACCGCCGCTTCGACGGCGTCACCCAGCGCGGCGGGTATCTGGAAGCGCAGCTCGATCTCTTTCATCGCATCGTGAGGGTTGGGTCTTGCCGCCGCATCAAGGTGAATCGTCCCCATCTCGCCGCTGCGCGACGCTTATTGTCGGTTGCGAAACGCAATCCAGCCCGCGAGCAGCGTGAACGTGATGACGATCGCGACGATCACCCCGAAGCCATAGGGCTTGTCTGACATCGGCACGCCGCCGACGTTCATGCCCATCAAACCGGCAACGATGTTGATCGGCAGCGCGAGCACCGTCACCATCGTCAGCGTGAACACGCTTCGGCTCGTCTGCTCGCCCACGCGCGCCGCCACCTCTTCCTGGAGCAGCTTGATGCGTTCCTGCAGTTCGGCGAGGTCTCGCAGCACGAGCGAAAACTCCTCGGTCGCCTGGCGCAGTTCTTCCAGGTCGTTCGCGGCGATCCACGGCGGCGGCTGGCGCAACAGCCGGAACAACGCGCCGGGCTCGGGTGCGAGCAGGCGCTGCAGCCGCACCAGCACGCGCCGCAGTTTGCCCAGATCGCCGCGCCGGTGTTTGAGGCGCTCCGAGACCAGCGTGTCTTCCACGTCGTCGACCTGAAGCGTCGCGTCGCGCACGATGCCCACGAGCACGTCACCCTGGTCGCGCATCAGGTGGTTCAGGAATCCGACCGACGATGCGAAAGACGCGCCGTCCTTGACCGACTGGCGCAACTTGTCGATCGAGCGGACCGGGTGGGTGCGCGCGCTCAGCGCAAGATGCGGGCTGACGTTGAGCCACAACGTCTTGATGTCGGACGGGTCGAACTCGAACTTGTAGGCCACGTCGTTGACCACCGCCACCAGCGTGTCGTGCGCGTCTTCGATGCGCGTGGAGCGCGAACCTTCGCGCAAGGCGTCGAAGAACTCCGGCGCCACCTCCAGATGGTTTCGAATCCAGTCCTGCGCCGACGCGTCGCCGAGGTTGAAGTGCAGCCACACGAAACCGGTTTGCGGGGACTCGCGCGCCGCGTCGTTCAGCCAGAGCTCGGCTTCGTCCAGCGTCACGGGCGCGCCGGGCGCACCGTCCTTGAACAGGTAGCCGCAGATCAGGCCATGCTTGTCGGAACCGTAGCGGATTTCCATGCGGGCGCGGCATCGTCGCCGCAGCGACCTGGGTTGAGAGAACCCCCAGGCCGACGACATACGTCGTCCGCTCCCCGGGGGGGTTGAGCAAAGTGGCAAAGCCGCATTTGCTCAAGAGACAGGCCCACGCGCCAAGACGCGCCGAGCCGGCGATGCCGCAAATTATGGCCGCCTGCGCAGCGGCGCATCGGCATCACGTGGGTTGAAGCACCGCGACGGGTTCGGTGATCAGCGCCGGCGGCCCGGCGGGCGTGGCCGGAGCGCCTGCATCGCGCTTGCTCCAGTCGACGATCTCCAACCGACCGTCGGCGTGCTCGACCAGGGCGGTCAGGCTCTCCACCCAGTCGCCGTCATTGCAGTACAGCACGCCGTCGATGGTGCGCAGCTCGGCGTGGTGGATGTGGCCGCAGACCACGCCGTCGGCGCCGCGCCGGCGCGCCTCGCGCGCCACCGCGCACTCGAAGTCGCTGACGTAACTCACCGCTTGCTTGACCTTCAGCTTCAGGTACTTCGACAGGCTCCAGTACGGCATGCCGAGCCGGGCGCGCAGCGTATTGAAGTGGCGGTTCAGCACCAGCGTGAATTCATAGAGCGAATCGCCCACATGGGCGAGCCAGGCGGCGCGCTGGATCACGCCGTCGAACAGGTCGCCGTGGGTGATCCACAGGCGCCGGCCGTCGGCGGTGACGTGGATCCAATCCTCCGCGACTTCGATGCCGCCGAAGTGGTGCTCGACGTAGCGACGCGCGAACTCGTCGTGGTTGCCCGGGATGAACACGACGCGCGTGCCCTTGCGCGCCTTGCGCAGCAGCTTCTGGATCACGTCGTTGTGCGCCTGCGGCCAGTACCAGGTGCGGCGCAGTTGCCAGCCGTCGATGATGTCGCCCACCAGGAACAGCTGGTCGCAGTCGTAATGGCGCAGAAACTCGAGCAGCGCCGCAGCGCGGCAACCCGGCGTGCCCAGGTGCAGGTCGGAGATCCAGACACTGCGCACTCGCACCGATGCGCCGTCGCGCGGACCGTCGGCCGCGGGCACATCGACGCCGTCGAAGTCGCGCTTCATGGTTTGTCATGTTGACGGCGGCTCGTGACCGCGTCATGACAGCTCGATTGCGCTGTTTGTGCAAGATGTCACCGAGGATCGATGACGCGCTGCGGCTACGGTCTTTGCAGGCGCTCCAGCAGCTCGAGCGTCGGGAATCCGTCTGCGGGCACGCCGATGCTGCGTTGGAAACGCCGCAACGCGGCGCGCGAGCCGTGCCCGAAGATGCCGTCGGCCGCGCCGCCGTCCAGGCCACGCGCGTTCAGCGCGTCCTGAAGCGCCGTCACCTGGCTGCGCGTGAGCGCCATCAGCTCGCGCGGCCAGGCCGCCTGCACGCCCGGGCCGCCGGCCAGACGTTGCGCCAGCAGGCACGCCCCGAGGGCGTAGCTGGTGGAATTGTTGTAGCGCAGGACGGCGCGGAAGTTCGGGCCGACCAGGAACGCCGGGCCGCGAACTCCCGCGGGCAGCAGGATCGAAGCGTCGGCAAAATCGGGCAGCGGTGCGCCGTCGACGCTGCGCACGCCCTCGCTGAACCACTGTGCGCTGGGTCGGCGCACCGCGACGTCGGCGCTGCCGGCGTCGAATGCGGCGGGCAGCCGGATTTCGGTGCCCCAGGCTTGGCCGGCACGCCAGCCCGAGCGCGCCAGGAAATGCGCCGTCGACGCCAGCACGTCGGCGACGCTGCCCCAGATGTCGCGCCGGCCGTCGCCGTCGACGTCCACTGCATAGGCGAGGAAGCTCGACGGCATGAACTGGGGCTGCCCCATCGCGCCGGCCCACGAACCGATCATGTTCGCGCGGGCGATGTCGCCGCGCTGCAGGATCTTCAACGCCGCGAGCCAACTCGGCGCGCGCCCAACTTTCGCGCCGGCCATCGAAGGCCAGCGTCGCGAGCGCGTCGATCGTGGGCGTGTTGCCGGCCTGCTCGCCATACTTGCTCTCCAGCCCCCAGATCGCGACCACGATCGTCGGCGCAACGCCATGGCGCGCGGCAGCGGCTTCAGCCTGGGCGCGAAACTGCAGCAGCTTGTCCTGGCCCTGCGCGACGCGCTGCGGCGAGACGGCGCTGTCGAGGTAGTCCCAGATCGAGCGGGTGTGCTCGGGCTGGGCGCGATCGAGTTCGATCACACGCGGCAGGTAGCGAACGTCGTCGAACGCGGCGCGCAGCGTCGCCTCGTCGATGCCCGCCGCTTTCGCGTCGGCGCGATAGCGCGCGACCCAGCGCAGGAAGTTCTGTTGCTGCAGCAGCTCTTCGGCGGTGGGCTGAGCCTGCTGAGGTGTGGCGCTGGCCGCGGGAGCGGGCTGCGCGTCGGGCGCTGCGCTTGCGTTGGTGGTGAACACTGCCAGCGCTGCGAGCGCCAGCACGGGGCCCGCGCGACGAGCGCGGTTCGGCAGTTGGGGAAGGGGCTCGTGCATCGCGGCCGATTCTCGCCTCTTCAGTCACGGCGCTGCGCACAACGGCGGTCCGATCGACGCCAGGTTCTATGGTGGAATGTGATCGTTTGTCTCGGAGAGGACTCGATGCCCGCAACCCATCAGCTCGACCGCTGCATCGGCGCGCAGCGCCCGTCGCTGCGAACCGGCGCCGAACTTGCGGCGTTCGAAGCGACGCCGTACGCCGAGCGGATCAAGGCGCAGAGCACTTACGAGGCGTTGCAACTCGGCGCGGCGCTCGACCCCGACGCGGCAGCGATCCGCTTCCTCACCAAGGCCGACCCCGACGAGACGCCGCTCACGGTCTCGCACGCCCAGTTCATCGCGCGCGTCACGCAGGCGGCCAACCTGTTCCATCACCTTGGCATTGGAGCGAACGATGTGGTCAGCCTGCTGCTGCCGCTCGTGCCGCAGGCGTTCTTCGCACTGTTCGGCGCACAGGCCGCGGGCGTCGCCAATCCGGTGAACCCGCTGCTGTCGGCGACGCAGATCGCCGAAATCCTGCGTGCCGCGGGCACGAAGGTGCTGGTCGCGCTCGGGGCCGTGCCCGGCTCCGACATCTGGGACAAAGTGCAGCAGGTCAAGGACCAGTTGCCACAGCTCGAAGCGATCGTGGTCGTGCAAGGGGCGGCCGATGAGGCCCATGGGGTGTACCACTTTGACGAGGCGGTGGGCAGATTTCCCACCGACCGATTGATCAGCGGGCGCCGCATTCAGGCCGGCGACACCGCGGGCTATTTCCACACCGGCGGCACGACGGGCACACCGAAGCTGGTGCGCCACACGCACGCCAACCAGGTCTACCAAGCCTGGGTGATCGCGCTGATGCTGCCGTTCGGCAGCGGCCGCAACTTGCTGTTCGGGCTGCCGCTGTTTCATGTCGGAGGTGCGCTTACGCAAGGCCTGGCCACGCTCGCGGCAGGCAATACGCTGGTGGTGCTGGCACCGGCGGGCTGGCGCGAGCCGAACGCCGTTCGCAACGTGTGGCGCTTGGTCGAGCGCTACCAGCCTGCCGTCTTCGGTGGCGTGCCCACGGTGCTCGGCGCGGCGATCCAGACTCCGGTGGCAGATGCCGACACGAGCAGCATCCGCTGCGCATCGGGCGGCGGCTCGGCGATTCCCGTGGCTGTGGGCAAGGCGTGCGGCGAAATTCTGAAGGTGCCGGTGCTCGAGGTCTACGGCATGACGGAAACGTCCAGCGTGCACACCATCGCCTACATCGACCGTCCCGTGCGCCTGGGATCGGTGGGCCATGCGGTGCCGTACAGCCGGGTGCGCATCGTCAAGGTCGACGGCGAGGGGCGTTTCGCGGGCGAGTGCGCCACCGATGAGATCGGCGTCGTCGCGATGGCCGGCCCCGGCGTGTTCTCGGGCTACCTGAGCGAAGTGCACAACCGCGGCGCATTCGTCGAGCCGGGCTGGGTCAATTCGGGCGACCTGGGGCGGCTCGACGAAGACGGATACCTCTGGATCACCGGCCGCGCGAAAGACCTGATCATCCGCGGCGGCCACAACATCGACCCGCTCGCGATCGAAGAAGTGTTCTTCCAGCACCCCGCCGTGGCGCTGGTCGCCGTGGTCGGCGAGCCCGATGCGTATGCAGGCGAGTTGCCGGTGGCTTTCGTGCAGCTCAAGGCGGGTGCGAAAGTTGACATCGGCGAGTTGATCGAATTCGTGCGCGAGCGCACACCGGAACGCGCCGCGGTGCCGGTGCAGGTCTACTTCATCGACGCGATTCCGCTCACGGCCGTGGGCAAGGTTTTCAAGCCCGCGTTGCGCATGGACGCCACGCAGCGCGCGGTGAGCCGAATGCTCGTCGAACTGGCGCCGCACGGTGCGACGCTCAAGGTCGAGATGAGCCAGCACGCGGTGCACGGGCAGTTGATCACGGTGCGCCTGAGCGGCGTGGCCGAGGGTGAGCGCGTGGCGCTCGCGCAGCGGGTGAGCGCGCGGCTTGATCCGCTGACCACGAAACATCAGATCGTTTGGGAGTGACGCGGCTCGCGCCCAGCAACGCCTGACCCGCGCCGCGTCGCCGGTGAGCAAGCGCTACGGCGACGTCGACAGGGTGAATGCCGTCAGCGTGTTGCCCGCCGGCACCACCAGGAGGCCATCGCCGGCGGACAAGCCGGAGATCGGCATCCGTGCGCCCCACCCCGCGCCGGCGGGGATCGCGGCACCAAGGTCCTGCACCCATTGCTGCTGACCGGTCGACGCATCGACGGCATACAGCCTGCCCGAACTCGCGCCGACGAAGACGTACTGGTTGACGACCAGCGGCGAGGTCACGAGCAGGCCATCGCCCGCGAAGCTCCACAGCACGCTGTTGTTGGCCAGCGAGACGCCGCGCAGCGTGCCGCTCTGCAGGAAGTAGCCGGCCTGGCTGCCGATGGCCGGCGGGTTGTCGGCCACGTAGGCGCCCAGCAGCAGGCCCGTCGCGGCGTTGAAGGTGCTGCCGTTGTAACTCCCCCCGGACCCGTTGGGCGCGTACAGCACGCCGTTGGCCACCACCGGCGTGGCCCCGCCACCGCCGCTGCAACCCGTGTTGTTGGTCCAGGTCTGTTCGCCGGTGGCCGGGTGGAAGGCGTAGGTGGTGCAAGGGTAGGTGACGTACACGCCGTCCGACGAGACGGCCGGCGCGCTGGAGTCGCCATTGGCCACCGGACGAGTCCAGGCGATCGCACCATTGCTCTGGTCGACGGCGTAGAGCGTGCCACCCGATCCGGCGCCACCGGTGTA
The DNA here is from genome assembly GCA_963791595.1 of uncultured beta proteobacterium. Classification (GTDB taxonomy): domain Bacteria; phylum Pseudomonadota; class Gammaproteobacteria; order Burkholderiales; family Burkholderiaceae_C; genus JAEMQF01. Next base: position 18,937 of record CAWBTF010000009.1, read on the forward strand.
GACATGCCCATGCGCCGCGGTGGGCGGCGACGAGAACGAGTACTGCCCGGCGAGCACGGTGCTCCACTTCAGCTGGCCATCGGCGGCGTCGTAGGCCTGCATGAGCGCGGCATTGCCGATCACCGAGCTGACCACGAACACGCTGCCCGCGTCGTAAGCGGCGTTGGCCTGACCAGAGAGCACGATCGGCCCCCAGACCGTGGCGCCGGTGGCCTGGTCGAGGGCCACGAGCTGACTGCTGCCGCCCGCCAGGCTGACGGTCACGAACACCTTGCCCGCGGCGATCAATGCGTACGACGGTGCACCGCCCAGGTCGACGCTCCAGCGGCTCGCGCCGGGCAGGCTGACGTTGTTGAAGCGCACCGTTCCCGAGTGGCTGGCGTCGATCTGGAACGCCACCGCATCGATGGACGGCGCGGCGATCGCGATGGCAAGACTGGACGACACATTGCCCAGCCCACCCGGGTTGAACACTCTGATCGCGGCGCTGCCGGTCTGCACGATGTCGGCGGCGGAGATCTGCGCCGTGAGCTTGGTCGACGAAACGAAGGCGGTCGGTCGTGCCGAGCCGTTCCATTGCACGATCGACGTCGGCGTGAAACCGGTGCCGATCGCGGTCACGACGAATGCCGGCCCACCCGCCGGCACGCTGGTCGGCGAGATGCGCGTGAGCGACAGCCCGGCCGGCGGCAGCACCGTGAAGCTGAAAGCGACCGACGTGCCGCCACCACCCGCCGCGTTGGACACCGTGACAGGCACGGTTCCCACGTTGCTGATGTCGCCGCTGCCGATCTGCGCCGTCAACTGGGTGGGCGAGTCGTAGCTGGTCGGCCGCGGCATTCCGTTCCACTGCAGCACCGATTGCGGCAGGAATCCCGTGCCGGTGACGGTCAGCGTGAAGCCGCTGCTGCCGGCCGCCACCGACGGCGGGCTCAGCGACAGGAGCACCGGCGTGCCGGGCAGCGGGTTCTGGCCGGCCGTGACGCGGTACTCGACTGTGATCGTCTGCGGGCTGTTGCCCACCGGGCTGTTGCAGCGGTCGTCGTAGCAGACGTAGATCGTCACGCTGTCGGTGTAGACACCCGCGCCCAGCTGCGCCGGCGAGCGCAGGCCGATCGAGATCGTCGCGGTCGTGGGGCCGCTGTCGGCGACATCGATCCCGGTCACGGCCTGCGACGTACTGGTGTAGCCGACGTACACACCCGCGTCAGGCGGGTTCGTCAGCGTTGCGGTCAGGGTTGCCCTGGGTGCGGGGTCGTCGGTGGTCGCCGACACCGTGAGCTGGTTGGTGGACAGCGACAGGCTGCTGTTCGGTCCGCCACCTCCGCCTCCGCCGCCGCAAGCCGACAGGCCCGCGGCCATCAACAAGCCCAGCCCCCGGAGCAGCAACCCCCTCAGCATCGCCGCAACAGAGCGTTCACCCGACATGGCACCCTTCTACTCGGCTTATTCCCTGGGTCGAGCATTCCACGCGGGACGCGGGCTGCCATTGAGTCAGATCAACACGGCGAAAAGGCGATGCGCGTCGTGCACGACCGCAACGTGCACTACGACGAGTTGTGCGTCGCCGACGTGATGGACAGCCTCGCGACGATGGAAGCGATCAACCTCGACCTGATGCGCACCGCCACGGTCGCGAGCCTGATCGCCACCCTCAAGAAGGTCGGCCGCAACCACCTGCTGGTGGTTCAGAATGCCACCGATCAAAGGCCGCGGCGGGTGCGTGGCGTGGTTTCACGCACGCAGATCGAAAGGCAGCTCGGCGACGTCACCCCGATCGCCAGCAGCTTTTCGGAGCTTGAAAGGGCGCTGTCCTGAGCGCTGGAATAAGGCGACATCCGACTGGGCAGCCTGTTTGCGGACGTAGGGGACCGTGCCGCGAATGGCCTGGCCGCTCGAAGCAGAAGGCGGACGGCATGAATGCCGCCCAACTGATGACGAGTGCCCCCGGGCCGACGCATCGTCCGCACCCTTGAGTTCTCGTCAAGTTGACGCCCGTCAAGCCGCGAGCGGGCCGACTGCATAGGCTGAGGTGGCCCAACGGAGAAGTCAGATGCGAATCCTGCCGTGCGCAGTAGCTACGCTGGTTGTCATCGCCAATCCCGTTCGTGCGACCCGGGCCGAGTATGACAAGGCCATGCTCGAGCTGGCGACACACAGCGGCTGCATGGCCTGTCACAGCATCCTGCCGATTCCCAAGCGCGCCGACGGGCTGCCGCCCATCGCTCCGGCGTGGCGCGACATCGCTATCAAGTACAGGGATGACCCCGGCGCATCAAATCGCCTCACGCGCACAGTCATGACTGGCTCGAACCCGAACGCCAGGCACTGGGCGGGCAAGATCAGCCCCGTCACGATGCCGCCGAATGCCGCCGCAGTGACCGAACGCGATGCGCGCGCGCTCGTCAACTGGATACTCGTCTTGATCCCATAGCAGGCCGAACCCGCCGCCACCCGTTTCTGAATCATGCCGCGCTCGAACTGTGTGGCGAGAAGTGGATCGCCGGCATGCCGAGAGCATGACCAATCGATGGCTCGCCAAGTGACCGAGTTGGCTCAGATCGGAGTCACCCTGCTCGACACGGTCCGAATCAAGCCGGCGGCCATGAGTGCTCCCAAGACGATGCCCACCAAATCGGCAAACAGGTCTGCCCACTCGCAGGCGCGGCCTGGCACGAACTGCTGCAAGACTTCAATCAGACCGCCATACCCGAACAGCATGAAAAGCAGGAGAACACGCACGCGACGCGACGCCGGGCAACTCAGCGACGCCGAAAACCCCAGCGCGCTGAAGGCCAGCACATGGTTCAACCTGTCCCAGCCGAAATCAATGCTCGGCGGCGGTACGGGCGTCAGCGCGAGGTAGCTCACCACCGCGACGAGCAACAGCAGAAGAATTCTCCAAGCGGGGCTCGCTGTTGCGAGTGGCGCAATCGCGCGAGCGAGACGGCGCGCGGTTTGTGATGTCGGGGCCATTGAACGTGCCGGGATTGCCGAATCTGAAAGGCACCTTGCGACGACCGGCGCGAATACTGGTAGGCCGTGCTTCTACCGAAGCCCCTGGGGAGTGCGTCGATTTTCACGAAAGTTACCCGGAAGGTTACCCGGTCGAGTGCACTGCTTCCCGCTGACTCACTCTCGCGGGGTTCCCTTACGCGCTCCCGTTCAAAAGTGGTGCGGACCCCCCCTGTTTCACAGAGGCCGGGCGTCCACCCCAAGCCGGTCGAACTCTTTCAGCCCCCGTCTCGATTGGCGCGCTTCGTTTCACTTGAATTCGAAGGAACGGTAAAAAGATGCCACCTTATTGCTTAGCTCTGTCTCCGCGTCCATAGCTCCATCGAAGTAATTCAGCGTCACCTTGACAATGCGGTTTCGGTGAATCGCCAGCATGGAGGTGTCGTGAGAGCGCTGCGCGCCCATCTCAACACGAGACTGCATCTGAAAGACTTTGAGCCCGCCAAGCTTCGATATCCCGGTCCGCGTGACTTCAATGCTCACATTTGGTACCGCCGGAACCATGCTGCGCATCATGGAGTCTGCAAACCGCTTGCGCGCAACATCGTCGCCTCCGATGTCGGATATGAACTGTTCGTTCGACTTGCGCTTGTCGGCGGGAATCTCTGGGCCAAAGGTGATCTGAATTTGCACCTGAGCATCGCAAGTGCGACAGGTGTAGACCATGCCCCGGGGCATCGAGTTCGCCTGCCAGTCGGCCGCATCCACGGTGAACGCCTCGCGTGCGTCGAACGGGTCTTGCGCTGTGGCAGCAAAGGCGTCGCTTGACCGGTGCGCGTCATTGCTGCGCGCGAGCAACTGCGTCGGCCAGCGCATCCAGCCCGGAAATCCTGTCGCGCTGTAGACAAGAAACCAGCCTCCTGCAACGGAACACAACGCTACGATGGCCGCAAGATAGCTCGCTGTCGCTGGCCACCTCCGCCCCGCTGCGAAGGAGTAGGCGCCGATACCTGCGCCGCACGTGGCAACGAGCGCTAGCCAATTCAGACCGCCAATGAAATCGTCGACCATGACGCTCCGATCGCTGTCACTCGAACAGTCGTGCCCGGCCAAGTGTCGCACCAGATCTGCTGATTGTGGCGCGGCATCTCGCGCATCACGCCGAATCGATCCGCAGCATCTACGCAGAGTGCGATCGAAACGTCGTCTTGCAGCTCGCCGTTGGGCAAGCGCACGAGGTCGGTCAGTTTCGCGATCACAGTTTGAAGGTTCGTGAGCGAGCGACGGAATTCGCTCACTTGACGCATCGACGAGGACGGCAACGCAACCCCAGGTAGCATTGGTTCACAGAAGTCATTCGTTGGAGGCACTGAGTGATCCGAGGCCTGCGTTGGTCGACCCCAGCAGCATTGTTGCTTCTCGCAATACAGGCCCGCGCAGAAGTGCTGACCGTCTACGAGACCCCGTACGGCCCAACTACGGTCGACACTGCCAAAGTTCAGCGCAGCGGGAACCTGATACGTTACCGTAGCGTCGCGCCAGCCATTGAGGGGCGCATGGAGGAAGAAGACGTTCTTGTTGACTGTGTTGAACGCACGCGAGGCACGTGGACCGACGCTCGGTTGTACCCGGTCTATCCGAACACGAAGAATGGGAACGAAGTTGACGCGGTCTGCTGGTTCGCCGAAAAGGCTGGGTTGATGCCGGCGGAGCTTACGAGAGCGAAGCCTACTGCCACCCCGCGACAAGCAGCTATACCTGAGAGCAAGCCGCCCGTACGCACAGAGTTGAAAGCGTCATCGGGTAGCGCGTTCTTTGTGGCATCCAACTTGGTCGTGACGAACTACCACGTCATCGAAGGGTGCACCAAGTACACCATACGTCGCGACACGAAAACTTACTCCGCCACAGTGCAGGCGACGGCGAATCGCAGCGACCTGGCGCTGCTGCTTGTCGACACAATCGCTCAGAGCGTGCCGCTCATCCGTGCTGGTGCTGCGCTCGGCGAGGATGTAATGATCGCAGGCCATCCGCTCTCAGGCTTCCTCGCGCAGGATTTAATCGTGGCCGGCGGCCAAGTCAACTCACTCGCCGGCATCAACAACGACCCGTCGTTCCTTCAGATTTCGGCACCTGTCCAACCGGGGAATAGCGGTGGTCCAGTCATCGACCGCTTTGGCAATATCGTTGGAGTCGTTGTCTCGAAGGTGAACGTCCTCAAGCTCGCAACTCTTACGGGCGACTTCGCGCAGAACATCAATTTCGCCATCAAGCCAGAAGTGCTGCGCATGTTCCTCGACGCGAACCGAGTTCAGTACAAGACCGGTGGTTTGGGCAAGAGGCTCGAAGGGGTCGACCTCGCGGAGCGTGCTCGCAGCTTCACAGTTCAGGTGTCATGCACGCAGTGAACCTGCTTGCGAATCACACGCCGTTCCGCGCGTTCGGTCTTCGGGATCACCCCGAGCGGCGTCCCCTCACCCATTCGTGAATCCATCGCACCGTTGCAGTATCGCCACAAGATCGCGGCACACGTCCCGCGCGTTCAGGCCTGCGCGCCGATGCCTGCCGCAAGCGGCCCGGACATTGGTCCGACGACCCCCTTACGTGCGCGCGCGCGAGGGGAAAACATCCAGCGCCGCATCGAGCGGACCGCTATCGGACATGGCATGGCGAAGCGTCAGGTAGCCCCACTGCATCGGCTGGCATCCGGTAGCGTTACCGGCCAAGGGGACACTCATCAGCTGCCCCTCAATCCATGGCCATGGTGATGAGCCCGTATTTCGGCGCGGCTTCAGCCACCGGCATGGTGGGAATGGCAACCAGGGCAGCGTTTCCGGCGATGACCAGATGATCGATGACGCTGGAACGCGACAGCGATGGATTCGTGCCGCACCAGGTGTCGATTACCTTCAACGCATCGGGCCTGGGCACGTAGTCGATGCGTCGGTGCGTGGCGCGGAACCGCTTGACTCGGGTACTGCTCGATGCAGCGCCGCCTCGCCTTGCCGTTTCGGGTTCGGTTTTCACGTCGTGCCGGCCGGTTGCTCAGCGTTCGGGAGTGCGCCGCCACCGAAGTGACGTTGCGCCTCTTGCAACGCATCGACGATCGCCGCCAGCGTAGGCTCGTCGACCACGACGCCGCGCTTCGTCGGCCACCATTCGGTGGTCCCATTGGGCACGAACCACTGCCGCACATCGACGCGGCGCTTTCCTTTGAACTCGCCGACCGAGACCCGGACTTCGAAGCGCTTGGCCTTGGGAATCCGCGCGATGATCACGTCCTGATTTGCGGGCGGCTTCATGCCGGTCACCAGCACCAGCGCAGCCTTGTCCGTATTCGTCGCCATCTCGTCATCTCCCAGATTGAAAGCCTTCGCACCGTTGCAGCATGGTTGCCAGCGCGCGGCCCATCTCGGGCGAATTCAGCCCGGCGGCGCGATGGTTGCCGCAGCGGCCTGGCCGGTAGTGCTGGCAGTCGGTGCAGCTCACTCGGTCGTCATGTTCGCGGTCGCGCGTCACCAGTCGCTCGGCCAGCTTTTCGGCTTCGGGCTCGGCCCAGTCCCAGCGCATCAGCCGAGCGCGCCGGTCGAGGAACACCGAGATGTCGGCATCGGTCCATGCCACCGCCGCCAGATCGAGGGCTTCCGGTTTGTCTGCCGGTTCGCTCGTCGGCAGCGGCAGCGCCTGATATTCCCGCATACCCCCTTGCGGGCTCACTGACAAAACTGACACAAGCCCCCTTTTGTCAGTTCTGTCAGTGCCTGCACAAGGGGGTGCAGCCGTTTTCTTGGCGAGTCGCGCGGTCCACTTACCCACGGCGCGCCCCTTCCGTCAGGCTGTAGGTCGCGGTCGGTCGGCCGCCGGTTTCGATGCTGGCCTCGCTCAGCCATTCATGCGCGACGAGCATGTCCAGGGCATCGATCACCGCCGCCTTGTCGCTCAGGCCGGACCACTGGTTGCGGTACACGTCACGAGCTGTGAAGGGGTCCGGCAGCGCGGCGGCGCGGGCCTTGTCGATGATGCTGCGCGCTGCCCTTACGGTCATGCGCCGGCCGCTGCTGTGCAGGCGCCTCGCGTGGCTCTCGAAATACTCGGCCAGCGCCAACGCCCCCAGTGTGGCGGGCAGTGTCACCGGGCCGGTGCCGCCGTCGACCACATGCAGCGCAAGAGCCAGGGCCGGAACATGGTGGCGGAACTTCGACAGCGCCCCTTCCAGCCCCTCGCCCTCGGCCGCGCGAATGGTCCGCTCGAACTCACTGCGCCATTCGCCGAAGGCTTCGCGGGCGTCGTCATCGAAGCGCACGAAGGGCAAGCCGCGCGGATCGCCGTGAATGTCGTTCTCGCGCTCTGCCCCGAGCGCTTCCGCCGTGAGTGCGTCGAGTCGCTCGAACGTCTCCCATGCACGCCGCTTGGCTTCCAAGTCTGGCCAGCGGTCAACCTCGCGCCACTCGCCCGGCGCATCGGGCCATGCGATCAGGAAGCGCTCGATCATTCCGTCATCGGCCGCACCGCGCCGAGCTTGCTGCACCAACTCGGACAGTGGGCCGGGTTGAATGCCGCCGATGATCGACAGCCGCGCGTCGTCAACGGTCACCGTGCCGCGTCCGATGCGGTCGAAGGTGTAGCTGCCACCGCTCCAAGCTTGCAGGTAGAAGGCCCGTGCTGGCGCCGATTCCTCGCGTGCCAGGCTCAGGAACAGCCCGCGCATCTCATCGCGCACCGACAGCACTCCGTCCGGATTCGCCGCGAGGATTTCGCCCAGCTTCTCATAGGTCAGGTCGTTGACCACGTAGCGGCGGCGTGTTGGCGCCTCGCCTTCATCCAAGGCCGACAGCAGCGCCGCCACGTCCGCGCCACCGTCCTTCTTCAACTCCGCCCGTGCGGCCTTCACGCCCGCCTCGGCCCGCAGCTTCGCGGCCATCGCCTCGGCTTGATGCTGCGCGGCCTGGGCGTTGAATGCCTCCGCCGCGCGGGCTTCCAGGCGATCCATCGGCGCGAGGGCCTGCGCCATGGCGGGTGATTTCATGATGCCTGGCCGGCCCACGATCAGTGCCCACAGGTTGCCGCGCTCGAGCCAATCGGTTTTGCGCTGCGGGCGGATGCCAACGTGCCGCGCGACCAGCGAAACAGCAGCAACCAGCAGCGGCACCGCCACGAAGTCGGGCGGGCAGTGCATGCGCTCGGCCACGTCACGCACCCATGGGCCGAACGCATCGGGCAGAGCAGCCATGGGGAAGGCTTCGACGGGCAGAAGTTCGGGGGGCAACGATTTCGGCACCTCAACGGTTTCTGTGTCGGCAGTGCGAAGCCGCGCCAGGTCAAAGGCAGCGGCACTCATGCGGCACGCTCCGCATCGATCAGCACCGCATCACGCGCGGCCCACACGTCGCACCAATCGGCGCCCTCGGCCGTCGGGGTCAGCACCTCGCAGCGCAGCCGCGCGGCCAGGGCTCGCGCGCGCAACGCAGCAGCTGCCTCGCGCCCGGCCTTGTCTGCGTCGGCAAAGACCACGAGCCGCCGCACCCCAGCAGGCCACAGATAGCCCGCCAAGGCGCCCGCGCAGTACGCCGCAACCGTTGGTACTGCCGACGCCTGCGAAGCCGCCAGCGCCGTTTCTATGCCTTCGGCGACACCGATCACGCCGTGCGCCGGCATGTGTAACGGGATGCACGCGCCGGCAAGCGGCCCGGCCGCGCCTGTCAGCTTCTTGACCGTGGGCACGTCGGCCTTGCGCCCGTCTGCCGTGAGGTAGGTTCGATGCAGGGCCACGGTGCGGCCACCGGGCGAAATCGAGCGGCGCCACCATCGCCGGGAACGTGCCGAGCTTCTCGGCGCCATGCCAGTAGGGCAGCGCGCGATGCAGGCGCAGCACCTCGGGCAGCGGCCACGCACCGCCGAAGCCGCGCCGCTTGAGGTACAGCGTCACCGGATCGCCAGGCACCAGCGGCACGCACTGCGCCCACACCTGCGCGATGCGCTGCGCGTTCACGGCCCACTGCTGGCGCTGCTGCGCCTCGCGCTCTGCGGTCGCGGCCATCACCTGCCGCGCCAGCGCGGCGCGCTGCTCTCGCGTCATCGTTGCGCGGTCGGTCGCGCTCCATGTTTCGTTGATGCCCTGCCGGTAACAGCCGAACACGCCGCCGCGCATGCCATCGAACAGCTTGCACCAGCCGGCATAGTCGCCGCGCCGGTCACTGGTGGCGAAGCGATGGAACCGGCCGGGTTCGATCACTTCGGGTGCATGGCCAAGCGTGACCATGATTGCGGAGCGAAAGGCCTGCGTCTTCGGCAAGATGCCGCGCGAAGCCAGTGCTGCACGAGATTGCTCGACAGGATCAAGCATCGCCAGCCCCAGCTTGTCGAGCGAAGTCGCGCACGGCGTCAATGCCTGCAAGCTCGCGGGTGAGTCCCCACCGGCTGACGAAATAGCGTGCTGATCCATCGTCGGCGACGGCTCGAATCAGCTTGAAGCCCTTCGGGGCGAGCTGCTCGCGCAGTGTGGCGAATGCGTTGACGCTGCCGCCGTAGGTGGCAAAATCGCGCTGTTCGTCTTTCTCTCGGCTCTGTGTGGTTCCCGCCACCGGAGCCGATTCTTCTTGTGCCTTCAGGCAAACGCTTGTAGCCGCTTCAGGCGCGGCCGATCCCGGCGCATGGCCGATGTCGTGGGCGTGCATGTGCGCCTCACGAAGCAACGGCCGTGACGCGCTTCGCCTTCGCCGCGTCGCTCGCCTTCTTCGCCCGGGCAGTCAGCGCGGCAGTGGCTTCGTCGCTGGCAAGCCTCGCGCGCTCGATCAGGTACTGGCGAATGTCCGTCGCTTTCCAGCGAGTGCAGCGCGACATGCGGACTACGGGTTGCGGCGCCCGGCCAGCGCGCACCTCCTCATGCCACCAACTCGCCGACATTCGAACGGCGGCGCAAATGTCGCGAGTGTCGAGAAGCGAGACCTCTGCCAGGTCGGCGGGAAGTGGTCGGCTTGCGGTATGCGGGTCGGTCTTTGCGGTCACGATTGGCCCCATGTACTTGAACATGGGTAAGTGTGGACGGGCGGTCCGTACTACGTCACCGACGAGATTGCGTCAATCGCGCCGGAACATCACATGGGCTGGGTCGACAACCCGCCGCGCGGCGCTGAGTCGCCGCTCAACCTGTCGGCGCGACAAGTTGAAATGCTCCTCCAGCCAAATCAGTGCCGCTTCGTGCGTCAGGTCGTGATGATTGGGGTCGGTGAGCACGTTGTACGAGGCGAGTGCATGCACGTGTTGCCAGTAGAGTGTCGCGGGTGCGCCCCGGCGCGCGCCCTTCAGAACGATCTGAAGGGCCTTCTTCTCCCGGGGCTTGTTCTTCGCCCACTGCCCAACTGCTTCCGCGACGCGGATCGCGAACTTCGCGTCCTCACCTGCGTGCTTGAACACTGCGCCGAGCAGCTTGTCGGGGTCGTTCCACCAAAAATCTGCCGGCGGTTCGACCGTTCCCTCGGGTGCGAACAAGCTGCTCTTCATCCTGGCCGCACGTCCAGGCGTTGCCTTGGCGGGCCTCGACGAGACCATCAGTCGGCTACGCCGCCTTGAAGGGCAGCACCTTGGCACCGTCGCGCAGCCGATCGAGGTAGTCTCACGACAAAGTCCGCAGCACGCCCTTCGGGTCGCGGTCGATCAGGTTGAGCAGCACCAGCGCCGGGCCTTGCGGGTTGCGGTCGCCGCGCTCCCAGTGGCGCAGCGTCGCCACCGACACGCCGAAGCGCGCCGCGAATTGCGCCTGCGTGAAGCCCAGGCGGCCACGCACCGCCGCCACGTCAACCGCCGCAGCTTGATAGACCTTCACGCCGGCTTGCCTGCCCTTGGCGTGGCCGACGGCCTCGGTCAGCCCGCGCTTGATGCTCTCGAATGCCTTGCCCATCGCGTCACCTCTCGAACCAGACTTGCACCAACACATCGACCAACCCGGCCAGCTCGTTGCGCTCGGCCTTGCTCAGATTCGCCCGCTCGTTCTTTGCAAACATCGTCAACAGGTACAGCGGCATCGCCTCGCTGTGGAAGTAGTAAATGACACGCACGCCGCCACTCTTGCCCCGGCCATCGCGAGCCCAGCGCAGCTTGCGCACGCCGCCCGTGCCCTCGATCAAGTCGCCCGCCGCCGGGTGCGCCGCCAGGTAGTCCACGATCGCGCGCCGCTCGGCTTCCACGAGCAGCTTGCCCGCCGTCCGCAGGTACTCGGGCAGCTCGGCGACGGTCAGCAGCATCGCTGCGCAGTGTAATCCATTGGATTATCTATTCAACACGCCCGATTCGTGAAGGGCAGCACCTGCGCGCCGTTGCGCAAGGTGTCGAGGTAGTCGGCCCACCTCGTCATCATGTCGCGCCGCTGCGCGGCGAAACTCGTGCGGTTGTATGCTCGGCCCAGCACATCGCCGACAGCGTGCGCCAGTTGCGCTTCGATCACTTCAGGCGCGATGCCCAACCGCTCGACGGCGATGGTGCGCGCGGTCGCGCGGAATCCGTGCCCGGTCATCTCGTCCTTGCCGAAGCCCATGCGGCGCAAAGCGGTCAGCACGCCGTTATCGGACAAAGGTCGATCCGGTGTCAGCGGGTTCGGGAACACGTAGCGCCCCGCACCCGTCAACGGGTGAAGGTCGCGCAGGACCGCAATGGCCTGCGGCGCGAGCGGCACCACATGCGCGGGGCCGTTCAGCTTCGCCTTGAGCCTGCCCTTCATGCGGGCGGCGGGAATCGTCCAGGTGGCGCTGTCCAGATCGAATTCGGCCCACTCGGCTTTGCGCAGTTCACCCGGCCGCAGGAAGAGCAGTGGGGCCAGCGCAAGCGCTGCGCGCACAACCGGCGTGCCTTGATAGGCATCGATCGCACGCAGCAACTCACCCAGCTTCGCAGGGTCGGTGATGGCGGCCCTGTGCTTTGCAACGGACAGCACGATTGCACCCTTCAGGTCGCGCGTCGGATCGCTTTCGCAGTAGCCGTTCTGCACCGCGTGGCGGAACACGGCGCCGGCCGCTTTCAACGCCCGATACGCGGTTTCGACAGCACCTCTTGCCTCAACGCGGCGCGCGTGCATCAGCAGTTCGGGCGCCGTGACTTCAGCCAAGGGCCGAACGCCGATGTACGGGAACAAGTCGTTCGTCATCAATGCGAGCACCTTCACTGCGTGCGAGGGCGACCAGTTCGGCGCCATGCGTGCATGCCACTCGCGCGCCGCGTGCTCGAACGTGCCGGGGCCGGGCAGTCCGGCAGCAGCAAGCCGCGCAGCTTCGGTCTTGGCGGCCTGGGTCGCCTTGTCGGCCTTCCGCTGCACCCCTGGGTTAGTGCCCGCCGCTTGCGCTTTGCGCCCTTCGTCGCGCCGCTGGCGGGCCAACTTCAAAGGCACGTTAGGATAGGTGCCCAGACTCAGCATCCCCTCTTTGCCGTCGCTCCAGTAGCGCAGGCGCCACCAACCTGCACCCGTGGGTCGCGCCTCGAAATACAGGCCTGCGCCGTCGCTGATGCGCTTGGGTTTGCCCGCCTTGATCGCAGTCTTGATCGCGGACTTGATCGCCTTGTCGGTGAGCGTGTCAGTTGCAGCCATGACCGGGTAACTTCCGTCGCTTGAGGCCACATCAGGCCAATTACCCGGTATGTTACCCGGTCGAAGACTGGATGCAAGTGCAGTTATCCAACCTCATGCGGACATGAAAAAAGCCGCAAGTCGTTGATCTAACTGCGGCTTTCGTCCTATCTGGCCTTGTGCGAAATCGAATTTGGTAGGCCGTGCTGGGCTCGAACCAGCGACCAAAGGATTATGAGTCCTCTGCTCTGACCAACTGAGCTAACGGCCCGTACCCGCGGGCATTGTAGGCAGCGGCATTCGCCGCGCTATTTCTGGCTCAGCGCGTTGCTGACCAGCCGCGACGTGATGTCGACGATCTGGATCATGCGGTCGTAGGCCATTCGCGTCGGCCCGATCACGCCGAGCGTGCCGACGATGCGGCCGTCGACTTCATAGGGCGCCGACACGATCGACAGCTCTTCGTACGGCACCACGTGGCTTTCGCCGCCGATGTAGATGCGCACGCCGTCGGCGCGGCTGCTCACCTCCAACAGGCGCATCAGCTGCGTTTTCTGCTCGAACAGGTCGAACAGCTTGCGCAGCGAGCCCAGGTCGCCCGAGAAGTCCTGCACCGCGAGCAGGTTGCGCTCGCCGGAGATCACCACCTGCTCCTGGCTGTCGGCGATGGCCTCGCTGCCGGCTTGCACCGCGGCCTGCATCAGCGCGGCGATTTCGCCGCGCAGCGTGTCGATCTCGGTCTTCAGGCGCTCTCGCACTTCTTCGATGGTTCGGCCGGCGTAGTGCGAGGTGAGGTAGTTGCTCGCTTCGATCAGCTGTGTCGGCGTGTAGTCGGTGGCGGTGAAGATCACGCGGTTTTGCACGTCGCCGTCGGGAGCGACCAGGATGACGAGCACGCGCCGCTCCGACAGGCGCATGAACTCGATGTGGTGGAACACGCTCGCCTTGCGCGGCGCCGTGATCACGCCGACGAAGTGCGACAGGCTGGACAGCAGCTGCGCGGCGTTCGCGATCACACGCTGCGGTTGGTCGTGCGCGAGTTGCGGCTCCGGTGCGTTGGCGCTGCCGAACGGCAAGGCCTGGGCGGTGAGCATGGTGTCGACGAACAGGCGGTAGCCGCGCGCGGTGGGAATGCGCCCGGCGCTGGTGTGCGGGCTGGCGATCAGGCCCAGGTCTTCCAGGTCCGACATCACGTTGCGGATGGTCGCGGGCGACAGCTCCAGGCCGCTGGCGCGCGACAGCGTGCGCGAGCCCACCGGCTGGCCGTCGGCGATGTAGCGTTCCACCAGCGCCTTGAGCAGCGTCTTGGCACGTTCGTCGAGCATGTTTTCATTGTAGGCCGCGTGACTTTTTCGCCCCGAGCCGCACGGGGTGCTGTGGTGTAATTCCGCGCATGCCGTCCCGCTTCCGACACGCTGCGCTCGTGGGCAAGTACCAGGGTCACCAGGCTCAGGGCATTCGCGGCATTCTGGAAGAGGTGGCGCAGTTTCTGCTGCGCCAGGGGCTGGAGGTCTCACTCGAGCAGCAGACGGCGCAGAACGCGGGGATCGTCGATCACGGCTCGCTCACGGCCGAGCAGCTCGGCCGCGAATGCGACCTCGCGGTGGTGGTCGGTGGCGACGGCACGATGCTGGGCATCGCGCGCCAGCTGGCGCACCACGGCACGCCGCTGGTGGGCATCAACCAGGGGCGCTTGGGATTCATCACCGACATCCCGGGCGACCACTACGCCCAAGCGCTGGCACCGATGATCGCCGGCGACTACGAGGAAGAGCACCGCACGATGATCGAGGGCGGCGTGTCGCGCGACGGGCGGGTCGTGTTCGAGTCGTTCGCGTTGAACGACGTGGTCGTGAGCCGCGGCGCGACGTCGAGCATGGTGGAGTTGAAGGTCGACATCGGGCCGGAGTTCGTCGCGAACTTTCGTGCCGACGGCTTGATCGTCGGTTCGCCCACGGGCTCGACCGCGTATGCGATGTCCGCCGGTGGCCCGATCCTTCATCCCGCCGTCGCGGCCTGGGTGCTGGTGCCGATCGCGCCGCACGAATTGTCGAATCGCACCATCGTCTTGCCCGACACGGTGCAGATCGGCATCGAAGTCGTCGCCGGGCGCGACGCAAGCGTCAGCTTCGACATGCAGGCCACCGCCAGCCTGATGCACGGCGACCGCGTCAGCGTGCGCCGTTCGCCCGACCAGGTGCGCTTCCTGCATCCGCGCGGCTGGAGCTACTACGCCACGCTGCGCCGCAAGCTGCGCTGGAACGCGGGGGTGAACTGATGCTGCGCCGCCTGTCGTTGCGCGACTTCGTGATCGTGCATTCGCTCGAGGTCGAATTCGACGCGGGCTTTTCGGTGCTGACCGGCGAGACCGGCGCGGGCAAGTCGATCCTGGTGGACGCGTTGCAGCTCGCGCTGGGCAGCCGCGGCGACGCAGGCGTGGTGCGCGAAGGCGCGCTGCGCTGCGAGATCGGCGCCGAGTTCGACACGCCGGCGAGCATCAAGGACTGGCTCGACGAAGCCGGGTTCGAGACAGGCGAAACCTTGCTGCTGCGCCGGACCATCGACGCGCAAGGCAAGAGCCGGGCCTGGATCAACGGCAGCAGCGCGACGCTGACCCAGCTGCGCGAGGCCGCCGATTGGCTGGTCGACATCCACGGCCAGCACGCGTGGCAAAGCCTGACGCGCGCGGCCGCGGTGCGCGACTTGCTCGACGCTTATGCGGGCATCGACGCTGGCCCGCTCGCGCAGGCGTGGAGCGCTTGGCGCGGCGCGGTTGAAGGGTTGGAGTCCGCACGCGGCAAGCAGGCCGAACTCGAACGCGAGCGCGAACGGCTGGTGTGGCAGATCGGCGAGATCGACAAGCTGCGTCCCGGCGCAGACGAATGGAGCGAGCTGGAGGCCGAGCACCGCATGCTGTCGAACGCGCAGTCGCTGCTCGCCGGGGCGCGTGCCGCGCTCGACTTTGTTGCCGAAGGCGATGCCAATGCGGCGAGCGCGACCAGTCGCGCGCTCGACAGCTTGGCCAGCGTCGCGGCGTTCGATGCGCGGTTAACGGAGGCGATCGACGTGTTGCGCGGCGCCCAGGTGCAGCTCGAAGATGCGTCGCGCACACTCAGCGCGTACCTGAACCACACCGACCTCGAACCGCAGCGACTGCAAGCCCTCGACGAGCGCATGGCCACCTGGATCGGCCTGGCGCGGCGCTTCCGTCGCACGCCCGCCGAGCTGCCGGCGCTGCTGGAGCAGTGGCAGAGCGAATTGCGCGCACTGGAAGCGGCCACGGATCTGGAGCGTTTGACGGCGGCCACGGATGAGTCGCGCAAGGCCTACGAGCAGGTGGCGCGCCGTGCGTCGGCGGCGCGGCGCGAAGCGGCACCACGCCTGGCGACGTCGGTGACGCGGGCGCTGCAGCAGCTCGGCATGAAAGGCGGGCGCTTCGAAGTCGCCTTGGTGGAAGCGGCGGCACCGCAGTCGTACGGCATGGAAGCGGCCGAACTGCTGGTCAGCGGCCACGCCGGCACGGTACCCAAACCGCTGGCCAAGGTCGCCTCGGGCGGCGAGTTGTCGCGCATCGCGTTGAGCGTCGCGGTGACAACGAGCCAGCTCGGCACCGCGGCGACATTGATCTTCGACGAAATCGACGCCGGGGTCGGCGGAGCGGTGGCCGAAACCGTGGGCAAGCTGATGAAGCAGCTCGGTCGCGACCGCCAGGTGCTCGCGGTGACGCATTTGCCGCAGGTTGCGGCGTGCGCGGACCATCATTTCGTCGTCTCGAAGCGTGCGGTGGCGGGCGGCGTGCGCAGCGAAGTCGAGCCCGTTTCCGGCGAGCCACGCGTCGCCGAAGTGGCGCGCATGCTCGGCGGCGAAAAGCTGTCGAGCACGAGCCTCGCGCACGCGCAGGAGATGCTCGCGCTCGCAACACCAGCCGCGACGCCGGCCTCGGCGCCACCTGCGCCCAAGAAAATCCGCCCATGACGCTGCGCCCCAGACTCTGCGCGAAAGCGGTGCGCCCATGAACGGCCAGGGTGCGCGCGGCGAGGACGCCGATCGAGTCGAGCACGCGGAGGCCGCCGACCCGCGCCAGGTCGTGCTGGTCACGGGCATCTCGGGCTCGGGCAAGTCGGTCGCGCTGCACGCGCTGGAAGACGCCGGGTTCTTCTGCGTCGACAACCTGCCTCCCGAGCTGCTGCGCGAGTTTCTGCGACTGGAACACGAACGCTCGCGGCGCCGCGTCGCGATCGCGATGGACGTGCGCAGCGCGGGTTCGCTGCCGCACTTGCTGCCGCTGATGGAGCAATTGCGCCGCGAAGGCGTGTCGATCCGCGCCTTGTTTCTCGACGCCAGCACCGACGCATTGGTGCGGCGGTTTTCTGAAACCCGCCGGCCGCACCCGCTGTCGGACCAGCGCGCCGACCAGGTGCCCAACCGGCGCAAGGAAGACGCATTGCCCGACGGGCGGCGCGCGCTGATCGATGCCATCGAACTCGAACGCGAACTGCTCGCCGAACTGCGCGAAACCGCGACCGTGCTCGACACGAGCCAGCTGCGCCCGACCCAGCTGCGCCTGTGGGTGCGCGATCTGGTGCGGGCTGATGCCAGCCGCCTGACGCTCGTATTCCAGAGCTTTGCGTTCAAGCATGGCGTGCCGCTCGATGCCGACTTCGTGTTCGACGTGCGCATCCTGCCCAATCCGCATTACATCCGCGAGTTGCGGCCGATGACGGGCCGGGATGAGGCGGTGGCCGACTATCTGCGCTCGCAACCCGAGGTCAACGAGATGATGGCGCAGATCGACGCATTCATTTCGCACTGGCTCTCGTCGTTCGAGGACGACCAGCGCAGCTACCTGACGATCGCCATCGGCTGCACCGGCGGCCAGCATCGTTCCGTGTATTTCGTGGAAACCCTCGCGTATCGCTTCGGCGGCCGGGTGCCCACCTTGATTCGCCACCGCGAACTCGACGCCCGCGACTGACCGTCGCTCCACCGCGCACCGCACACCTCACGGCGGCCAACTCTGGCGTACCCACCGGCGAAGCAGCCGCCGTCCACCACGATGACCGCACCGTCGCAACTTTCCGCGTTACCGCTGTTTCCGCTTCAGGCGGTGCTGTTCCCGGGAGGCTTGCTCAGCCTGAAAGTGTTCGAGGCGCGCTACCTCGACCTGATGGCCACGTGCCTGCGCGAGCAGCAACCGTTCGGCGTAGTGGCACTGCGCAGGGGTAGCGAGGTGCGCGACGGCAAGGTGCGCGTCGAGTTCGAATCGACCGGCGTGCTCGCGCAGCTGCTCGATGTCGACGGTGCGCAGCCCGGCATTCTGAACGTGCGCTGCCGAGGCACGAGCCGCTTTGCGATCGAATCTTCCGAGCAGCGCGAAGACGGCCTGTGGGTCGCCTACTGCAAGGCCCTGCCCGACGACACCGTGACGCGCCCTGGCCGCGGATTGCGCGACTCGGTGCAGGCCCTGGCCAACGCGATCGCGACGCTGGAAGCACAGGGATCGAGCCCGTTCCTGCAACCGTATGAACTTGACAACGCTGGCTGGGTGGCCAACCGCTGGTGCGAGATTCTGCCGATTCCGCTGGGTGCGAAGCAGAAACTGATGGAGTTGCCCGACCCGTCGGTGCGCTTGAAAGTGGTGGACGAGTTCCTGCGCAGCAAAGAAGTCGTGAAGTAGGCGCGGCACTCAGCCGCCCAGCAGCTTTCGCAGCGGCGCGGGCAGGCCCATCGCGAGCGCCTCGTCGGCACCGAACCACTGGCCGCTCGGCCAGGCGTCGGTGACCCTGGCGACTCGCGCGGCCCCGGTTCGCGCGGAAAACGTCCAGCGCACCGGGTGCAGCGTCCAGTCCAGGTGCGTCAGCACGTGAACAAAACTCGGCAGCGCTTCAGCTCGACCCGGCCAGGCTGCGCTGGCGCGCTCGAAGGATGGCATGGAATCGAACTCGGGCAGGCTCCACAGCCCCGCCCAGACACCACGATCGGGGCGCCGCTCGAGCCACACCTGGCCGCGCCAGAACAGCAGCAACCAGACATGCTCGCGCGTGCCGCGGCGCAGGCGTTTGGACTTGACGGGAAAGTCGTGCTGCGTGTCGGTGGCCGCGGCCACGCAGTCGGCGTGCACCGGACACGACCCGCAGTCCGGATTGCGCGACCTGCACAGCGTCGCGCCCAGGTCCATCAAACCCTGGCTGTAAGACTCGATGCCGGTGCGCGGCAAGAGCGACTGCGCGAGTGCCCACAAATCGGATTCATTGCGCTGAACCGACAGGTCGGCGTCGAATCCGAACGCACGCGTCAACACGCGCTTCACATTGCCGTCGAGAATCGCAACGCGCTCGCCGAAGCAAAACGCCGCAATCGCCGCCGCGGTTGAGCGGCCGATTCCCGGCAGCGTGGCCAGGTCGGCGCTGTTCGCGGGAAACGCGCCGCCCCACACCTGCATCACCGCCTGCGCACAGCGGTGCATGTTGCGGGCACGGCTGTAGTAGCCCAGCCCGCTCCACAGGCTCAGTACTTCGTCGAGCGGCGCGTTGGCCAGGTCTTCAATGCGCGGGAAGCGCTGCAGAAAAGGCTCGAAGTAGCGCTGCACCGTCGCCACCTGCGTCTGCTGCAACATGATCTCGGACAGCCAGACGCGGTAGGGGTCGCGCGTTTGCTGCCACGGCAGCGAGTGCCGGCCGTGGCTGCGTTGCCAGCGAATGATTCGCTGCGCGAACGGGGAAGATTGCGCCACGAGCCGAGGCGGCGGCCGCTTTGCCGGATTGCTGCGGATCCGCCGGGTTCGCGCCTAGGCGAAACGCAGGCGCGGCGCTGCCGCCTCTGCCGACTCGGGCAAGACCAAGTCCACCGCCACCTCGGTTCCGGCCGGAGCCCTGCAGGCTTCGGTTCGCAACGCGGCCGCCAATTCGGTGGCGCGGCCGAGCAGGTGTTGCGAGCGTTGGTCCTGGCCTTCGAGCTCGCCGATGCGCTGCTCCAGGTCGCCCGACGCCGATTGAATTCGCTCCAGTGCCTCGCGCCTGTGGCGGAAGCTGCGGCGGCGTTCGCGCAATTGCGAATCCACCTGGCCCGACGCCGTCTTGTTCCAGAGTTCGATTTCGCCGGCAGCGTTTTCGAACACGACACGCAACCTCGACACGAGCATGCGCCGGAACTGGTCCATGAACTTCGGTTGCGACAAACGCAGCGCTTGCGTCAAGCCGAAGTACTGCATGTAGTTGCGCTCGATCAAGCCAAGCTCGCGAACGAAGCGGTCCAGGTCGGGGCCCTTGGCCAGCGCCAGGCTGAAGCCGAATTCGGTGTTGAGCTTGGAGAACGACGCTTCCAGCATCTCGCGGGTTTCAACGCAGCGCTGTTGAGAAGTGGCGAGCATCGCGTTCAGGCTTCTGCACAGTTCCATGAACGCCTTCTTGGCGCCCAGGTTCAAGACGCTGCCCTTGATCGTCTCTTGCAGCCGGGTCACTTCTTCCTGAACCCGGTCGGTCGACAGGCCCACCATCATGTCCTTCAAGATGCGGCTGTGCACCGTGCGCATCGCTTGCAGACGCGCGCTGCACTGCTCGAACTCCTGAATTTCCACATCCACCCGGTGCAGCATCACCAGCACTTTGGAGCTGTTCTTGCCGCGCAGGCCGCGCAGCTCGAGCAACTGCTCCGACAGCTGGCGCCGCCCATCGACGAGGCGCCGGGCGATCTGGGTCTCGATCTGCAGCGTCGTGCTCAACACGAGTTGTTCGAGAACCTCGCGGCGATGCGGCAGCAACTGTGCGCTCAGGGCATCTTCAAGCGGAAGCAGGCGGCTTTCGCGCAGCGCCTGGGCGTCGCCGCCGATGCGCGCCGTCAACGCCTGCCGTGCGGACAACGGGAACACTCGCGCCGCGGGAATGTCGAGCAGCCGCGCGGCGTCGCGCACCTGAACGTCGATCTGCTCCGCCACTTGCTCACGCGACAGCAGCGGGTCGTTCAACGCATCGATCTTGTTCAGGACGACAAACCGCGCCAACGGGTTGGTTCCCAGGTGGTCGCGCCAGATCGCGAGATCCGACTTCGTGACACCGGTGTCGGCACCCAGCACGAACACCGTGGCGTGCGCGGTCGGCAGCAGGCCCAACGTCAACTCGGGCTCGGCGCCGATCGCGTTCAACCCCGGCGTGTCGAGCACCACCAGACCCTGGCGCAGCAAGGGATGCGGGTAGTTGATCAAGGCGTGGCGCCAGGCCGGCACCTGCACGCGGCCGAGGTCGTCCAGCGGCGGGTTGTCTTCGGGACGTTCGTCGCTCCAGAACCCGAGTTCCTTGGCGTTTTCCTTGCTCATCCACTCGGTGCGCATCACCTCCTGCAAGGACTCGGACAACTGTTCGGGGTTCTGCACGTCCAGCGGCACATAGCGCCACGCGCGCGACTGGGTGCGCAACTCGGCGAGCGACAGCCCTTCCAGGCGCGTCTCGATCGGCAGCAGCGCGAGTGCCGCGCCTTCCTGGCCGTCCCAGCCGAGTTCCACCGGGCACATCGTGGTGCGCCCGGGTGTTGCGGGCAGAATGCGCCGGCCGGTGTCGGAAAAGAAAATCGAGTTGATCAACTCCGACTTGCCGCGCGAAAACTCGGCGACGAAGGCGACGATCAACTTGTCGCTGCCGAGCCGCGTGCGCAGCAAGTCGATCTGCTCTTGCGTGGGCTCATCGATCAGGCCATTGATCGTGAGGAACTGTGACAGCTCATCCAAGCGTTCGACCAGCGCTGCGCGCCAACCACCCAAGGCGTCCAGACTGCCAGCGAAAGAATGGTTCATGAGTGCGACGCGCCACAAGCGGCGATTGACCGATGAACCATGCTATCGCAAGCCCCGTTGAATTGAGACTTCGAAACATCCGCTCACTTTGTTCGCATCGGCACTAATGCACGCCGCCCTGGGGTGATCGACTCGATCGTGCACGCACGCCATCCCCCCGCATCGCGCAGTCCCCTCAGCGCGAAGTGACGATGTGCACGAACGCGGCTTCGCAATCGCCGCACGATACCGAGCGAGACCTCAGCGCCGTTGGCAGCGAGCGCAGAAGTAAGTGGCCCTCTGCCCTTGGGAGATGCGTCGTATCGGCGCCGAGCAGCGGCCGCACGGTGCGTGTTCGCGGCCATAGACTTGGGTGTGCAACTGGAACTCGCCGGCCATGCCATGGGCGTCGCGAAAGTCACGCAGCGTCGACCCGCCGAGATCGAGCGCACGCGACAGCGTTCGCCGCACCGCCTCGGCGAGCCGTTCGCAGCGCACCAGGCTGAGCCTGGAGCTTGGCGTGCGCGGGTCGATGCCGGCTTCGTACAGGGCTTCGCAGGCGTAGATGTTGCCGGCGCCCACCACGATCGCCCCGGACAACAAAGCTTGCTTGATCGCCACGCTGCGCGAGCGCAGTTGCGACTTCAGATACGCTCCATCGAAGCGTGCGTCGAATGGCTCGAGCCCCAAGCCGGACAGCAATTTCGCCGCCGCGCCGCTGGTCAATGAGGGCGACCACACGACCGCTCCGAAACGGCGCGGGTCGGTCAAGCGCAGCGTGCCGCGGGTCGTGCTCAAGTCGAAATGGTCGTGCCGATCGGGTTCACCCGGCGCTGCCGAAAAGCTGAGCGAACCCGACATTCCGAGGTGCAGCAACAGCCCTCCGCGCTCCAGTGGCAACCAGAGGTATTTGCCGCGCCGGGCCGCTTCACCCACGGTCTGCGAGACCAGGGTCTCGGGCTCGCACCCCAAGGGCCAGCGCAGCGGCTTGCCGACGCGCACACCCGTCGTGCGCGCACCTTGAATCCGCGATGCGAAGCTGCGCCGCGTGATTTCGACCTCGGGAAGTTCAGGCATCGCGGGGATTATCACGACCTCCGTGGCGTGCCAACCTAGAATCGATTGAAGGGAATCTGGAGCTCACGATGGCGGCACGAAATATTCGCGACTTGGCATGGCGCGCGGCTGGACTGCTGGTCATCGCCCTCGGGTGCGCGAGCGCCGTGCATGCGGCCGGCAGTCCGGGCGCGAAGGTGGAGAACTCGAACCTCGATTCGCAGTTGTTCTACCAGTTGCTGATCGGCGAAATCGAACTGCGCAACGGCCAGGCCGGCACCGCCTATGAGGTGCTTCTGGACGCGGCGCGCCGCACGAAGGATGAACAGCTGTTCCGCCGGGTCACCGACATCGCGCTCGAGGCCCGGGCGATGGAGCAGGCCTTGGGCGCGGCCAAAGCTTGGCGCAGCGCATTGCCGGAGTCGATGCAGGCGCACCGCTATCTGGTGCAGTTGCTGGTGTCGTTAAATCGCGCGGGCGAAGCGGCTGAGCCGTTGCGGTCGATGTTGACTCGCGCCAGCCCCACCGAACGCGTAGCGCTGATCAATTCGCTGCCGAGGTTCTTCAGCTCGAACGCAGATCGGCGCCAGGCCGCGGTGCTGATCGAACAGGCTTTGCAGCCTTACCTGACACGCCCCGAGACCCAGGTGGTTGCGCACGTGGCCACGGCCCGCGGCTGGTTCGGCGCCCAGGAACCCGCCAAGGCCCTCGATCTGGCGCGCGCCGCACACGCCCTCGAGCCCGTCGCGGAAGGCCCCGCCGTGCTGGCGATCGAAATGATGGCGACGCTGGAGGCGGCGGAGCCCATCGTGCTGGGGCACCTTGCCGCCAAGCCCGACAGCCACGGCGTGCGTCTGGTTTACGTGCGTGCATTGGCCGGCTCGCAGCGCTATGCCGACGCCATTGCCCAGCTGCAGGTTTCGACCCGCAACCAACCCCAACTCGCACCGCCCTGGCTGACCTTGGGGGCGTTGCAGCTCGAGCTCAAACACCCTGCCGAAGCCGCGCAGGCGTTGAAAACCTACGTCCAGCTCGTCGAGGCCAGCGCGAGCGCGCAACCCGGCGAAACCGAAGAAGACGGCGGTGCCGTCGTCACGCCCGAACAGGGCTTGACGCAGGCCTGGCTCTTGCTCGCGCAAAGCGCCGAGCAGTTGGGTGACTACAAGGCGGCCGAGGCCTGGCTCACGAAGATCGACAACCCGCAGCGCGCGCTCGAGGTTCAGACGCGTCGCGCCGCGTTGCTCGCACGTCAGGGCAAGATCACCCAGGCGCGCGAGCTGGTGCGGCGTGTCCCCGAGCGCGGCCCCGAGGATGCGCGCGCGAAGCTGCTCGCCGAAGCGCAGGTGCTGCGCGACGTGAAGCGCTGGGCCGACGCCAACACCGTGCTGGCGCAGGCCAATCAACGATTCGAAAACGACGCCGACCTGCTCTACGAACAATCGATGATGGCCGAGAAGCTCAACCGCATGGACGACATGGAACGGCTGCTGCGGCGTGTCATCGAGATCAAGCCCGATCACCACCACGCTTACAACGCGCTGGGCTATTCGCTGGCCGATCGAAACCTGCGCCTGCCGGAGGCGAAGTCGCTAATTCAGAAGGCGCTGTCGTTGAGCCCCGGTGAACCGTTCATCACCGACAGCATGGGATGGGTCGAGTTTCGCCTCGGCAATCGCGACGAAGCGCTGCGCTTGTTGCGCGGCGCGTACAAGTCGCGCCCCGACCCCGAGATCGCCGCCCACCTGGGCGAGGTGCTCTGGTCGATGGGACAAAAAGACGAGGCGCGGCGCATCTGGCGCGAGGGCCAGCAGCGCGACAACGCGAACGACGTGTTGCGTGAAACCCTGGGTCGGCTGCGGGTCGAACCGTGAGTGTGTCGGCGCGGGCAGCGCGGCTGCTCGCCTGGGCCGTCGCGTCGCTCGCTGTCTCGGGTTGCGCCACGGTCGCGCCGGCCGATCGCCTTGCCGGCGAATTGATCTCGGGCCGAATTTCGATCCGTGTCGAGGCCACCGCCGACGCCGCCTCACGCGCCCTGAACGCTGCGTTTGAACTCGAGGGCGACGCGCAGGTGGGCAAGCTCAACCTCGCCAGCCCGCTGGGAACGATGCTCGCGCAGGTGAGCTGGTCGCCCGGCCGAGCCATGCTCGTCACGCCGCAGGAGCGCAGTGCCTACGCCGACCTGGACAGCCTCACTGAAAAACTGCTGGGCGAGAGCGTGCCCGTGGGCGCGCTGTTCGACTGGCTGCGCGGACGCCCCTGGCCCGCGGCCGAAAGCCGGGCCAACGCCGAACCGGCCGAGCCGGGCTTTCGGCAACTGGGCTGGCAGGTCAATCTGGCGAGTTTCGACGAAGCGCTGGTCTCGGCAATCCGTGAACGCGCGCCGGTCGTGACGGTGCGCGCCAAGCTGGACCGGAACTGACCGTCAATGGCACTGCGCGCCCTTTACGACGTGGCCGCGCCGGCCAAGATCAATCTCTTCCTGCACGTGGTCGGGCGGCGCGCCGACGGCTATCACCTGCTGCAGTCGATCTTCAATCTGATCGATTGGCAGGACACCCTGCACTTCGAGTTGCGCGACGACCCTCGGCTGACCCGCCACGACCTGGGCACCGCACTGCCCGACGACGACCTGTGCCTGCGCGCAGCCAAGGCGCTGCAACGGCAAGGCGGCGTTCAATGCGGCGCGGACATTTCGATCGACAAGCGGGTGCCCTGGGGCGCCGGTCTGGGCGGGGGCAGCTCGAACGCGGCGTCGGTGCTGCTGGCGCTGAACCGGCTGTGGGGCCTGAACTGGCCGCTGCCGCGACTGCTGAGCCTCGGCCTGACGCTCGGCGCCGACGTGCCCTTCTTTCTGGCCGGTCGAAACGCCTTCGTCGAAGGCGTCGGCGAGCAGCTCACGCCGGTGGAGGTACCGCCGATGTGGCTGGCCGTGATCAAGCCGCCCGCGAGCCTGGCGACGCAGGCCGTCTTTGCCAGTCCATCGGTGATTCGCGATACCGAGGCTGTTATAGTCACGGGCTTTTCTGGGAGAGCCTCGTCAGGCATGCAATCCTCGCCCGAGCCTGGCTCGGGAACATCGGGAATTGCCGGTCTGCTCGGCGGATTCGGGCGCAACGATCTGCAAGGTGCGGCACAGGCACTTTGCGTCGAGGTTGCCCAGGCCGCTGAACTGCTTCAGGCACGTTTCGGCAACAGCCGCATGACGGGCTCGGGCAGCGCGGTTTTTGCCAGGGCTGGCACGGACGCTGAACCCTCGGCGACACTGCCGGCGCCGCTGGCGCCGGGATGGGTGGGGCGAATGTGTCGCGGTCTGCCGCATCACCCGCTGTTGGGGTGGGCCGGCGACTGAACGGTTGAAGGTGGGCGGTTGCAGAACCGCCGACCCGTGTAGGGGAGTCGCCAAGTTGGTTAAGGCATCGGATTTTGATTCCGACATGCGAGGGTTCGAGTCCTTCCTCCCCTGCCAAGATCAAGCAAGCGGATTCGCGCGATCGACGATGTGGCCTTGGCGGGCCCCCGGCCTTGACGGGCACGGAGCCTGAACGGAGCAAGCGTGCTGTTCAATACCCTGTTGTTCACCGGCAATGCCAATCCCGAGTTGGCGCACGAGATCGCGTCTCAGCTCGGCATCGAAATCGGCAAGGCCAAGGTTGCGCATTTCTCGGACGGCGAGGCGGACGTCGAAATCCACCAGAACGTCCGGGCGCGCGACATCTTCGTGATCCAGCCGACCTGCGCGCCGACCAACGAGCACCTGATGGAACTGTGCATCATGGTCGACGCGCTCAAGCGCGCATCGGCACGCCGCGTCACCGCCGTCATCCCCTATTTCGGCTATGCGCGCCAGGACCGTCGGCCGCGCTCGACCCGCGTGCCGATCAGCGCCAAGGTCGTCGCCAACATGCTCGAGGCCGTGGGCGTCGAGCGCCTGCTGACGATGGATTTGCACGCCGACCAGATCCAGGGTTTCTTCAACATTCCGGTGGACAACATCTACGCGTCGCCGGTGCTGTTGTCGGACCTCCAATCGAAGCGCTACACCGACCTGGTGGTGGTCTCGCCCGACGTCGGCGGTGTGGTGCGCGCCCGCGCGCTGGCCAAGCAGCTCGGCTGCGAACTCGCGATCATCGACAAACGCCGGCCGCGTGCCAATGTGTCGGAAGTGATGCACGTCATCGGCGACATCGAAGCGCGCAACTGCGTGATCATGGACGACATGATCGATACCGCCGGCACGCTCGTCAAAGCCGCGGAAGTACTGAAGGAGCGCGGCGCGAAGAATGTCTATGCGTACTGCACGCATGCCGTGTTTTCCGGGCCCGCGATCGAACGCATCGCCGGCTCGATGCTCGATGAAGTGGTGATCACGAACACGATTCCGCTGCGTGACGCGGGACAAAAATGCCGCAAGGTGCGTCAGCTTTCGGTGGCGTTTCTGTTCGCCGAGACGATTCGCCGGATCTCGGACGGCGAGTCGGTGACTTCGCTGTTCGCCGAGCAAAACAATAACGTTTGACAGGAAAGCCGGCCGTGAAGGCCGGCAACAGCCGGGCCGCAAGGCCTCTACAAGAAGCACCTGGTCGCGGGGCTTCACATCATTGGAGTGAAACATGAAATTTGTCGCTTATGAGCGCACGCTGCAGGGGACCGGAGCGAGCCGCCGCCTGCGCATTGCGCAGAAGGTTCCAGGCATCGTCTACGGCGGGGGCGACCCCGCGAAGATCGAACTCGATCACAACGCTTTGTTCTTCGCGTTGAAGAAAGAGGCCTTCCACTCGTCGATCCTGGAGATGGAGCTCGCCGGCAAGACGCAGAACGTGCTGCTGCGCGACTACCAGATGCACCCGTTCCAGCCGATCGTGCTGCACGTGGACTTCCAGCGTGTCGACGCCACGACCAAGATCACCAAGCGAGTTCCGCTGCACTTCATCAACGAAGAGAACTCGCCCGCGGTCAAGACCGACAAGTGCCTGGTGAACCACGTCGTCACGGAACTGCTGATCCAGTGCCAGGCGTCGCAGTTGCCGGAGTTCATCACGGTCGATCTGAGCAACCTGGCCAAGGGCCAGTCGCTGCACGCCAACGACATCAAGCTCGCCGAAGGCATCAAGGTCGTGACGCAGGGCAAACCCAATCCGGTGATCGTGTCGGTGTCGGTGCAGGCGGCTGAAGAAGAAGTCGTCGCGGCACCAGTGGTCGCGGTGCCCGCCGCGGCGCCGGCCAAGGCGAAGAAGAACGAGAAGCAGAACAAGAAGTGAGCTGAAGGGCAGCCACTGCGAAGCCCCGCCTGCGCGGGGCTTTTTCATGGTGGGCCGGCGTGCGACGCCGCGCTTGAACTCGGCAGATGCGAGCCCAGGCTGCCCCTGCGTCGATAATCGGCCCCATGATCCGCCTGTTGGTCGGCCTGGGCAACCCCGGCTCCGAATACGCTTCCACGCGCCACAACGCGGGTTTTTGGTGGCTCGACCAGGCCGCACGCAAACTCTCAGTGAGCTTGCGTTCCGAGCGCAGCCATCGTGGCCGCCTGGGCCGGATCGATGGTCCCGACGGCCCGGTACTGCTGCTCGCGCCGATGACGTTCATGAACCTCTCCGGTGAGTCGGTGGCATCGGTCGCGCGCTATTTCCGGATCGAGCCTCGCGAAATCCTCGTGGTTCACGACGAACTCGATCTGCTGCCGGGCCACGTCAAGCTCAAGTTCGGTGGTGGCCATGGCGGACACAACGGCTTGCGCGATATTCATTCCAACCTGGGAACGCCGGAGTACTGGCGCCTGCGTCTGGGTATCGGCCACCCCGGTATGAAGACCGAAGTCGTGGACTACGTGCTGCGCACGCCGCCGCAGGCTGAGCATGAGGCGATCGTCGGCGCCATCGCGCTGAGCCTGGGCGCGCTGGACCTTTTGCTGGCCGGAGAAATGGAGCGAGCCATGATGGCAATTCATGCAAAACCGGCGCGGCCCAAGCCGCCGCGGCGTGCTGCGAACGCAACGGATCTGCCGGCGGAGCAAGCGCCATGATTCGCCACCACCTGGTCGCGCTGTCGCTCTGCGTTTGGGGCGTGAGTGAGGCGGCGACGCCGATCTACCGTTGTGGCCCCGGCGGGAAAGAATACTCGCAGCGCCCCTGCGCCGACGGCAAGGTCATGGACGGCACCGACGGGCGCACCGGCGCCCAACGCGCCGCGGCGCAGCGCGTGGCCGAACAAGAGAAGAAAAAGGCCACCGAGATGGAGCGCGAGCGCATCGCTGAAGAGCGCCGCCAGAAGGCCAGCGCGGCCGCGGCGGTCGGCATCGACGGTTTGGCGCGCCCCGCCGACAAGTCGGCCTCCGCGGTGGAGCCGACTTCAACCAAGAACAAGTCGGACAAGGTCAAGTCCAAACCCAAGGTGCCGAAGGACTTCGTCGCGGTCGAGCCCACGGCCCGCAAGAAGTAGCTCGCTGCGGTGTCCGGGCGCGACGCTCGGCTGCAGGCACCTCCATCCAGCGAAACGTCAGCGGGCTTCGCTGCTCAAGCGCCGAAATTTCTCCCACAGCGTCTCGACCGATTCGAGGTGCCGCGGATCGCGCGGGATGCACGCTACGGGACAGACCTGGACGCATTGCGGCTCGTTGAAATGGCCGACGCATTCGGTGCACCGCGCCGGGTCGATCTGGTAGATCTCGGCGCCCATCGAAATCGCCTGGTTCGGGCACTCGGGCTCGCAGACGTCGCAGTTGATGCATTCGTCCGTGATCAGCAGTGCCACGGACGCCCCACCCGAAGGACGAATCCGGCACCCGCATGCATGCGGGCGCCGCGCACACCGGCGCAACGCATGCGTTGCGGATTCCCGTCGTGCGTGTCCGTAATCAGCAGTGCCATGACGGCTCAACCCGGGTCGGTCTTGACGCGATGTTTCAACCGGTCCAGCACCGACGGCGACACGAACTTCGAGACGTCGCCACCCAGGCTCGCGATCTCGCGCACGAAGGTGCCCGACACGAATTGAAAGTGATCTCCCGGCGTGAGAAAGACGGTCTCCACTTCAGGCATCAGCTGTCGGTTCATGCCGGCCATCTGAAACTCGTATTCGAAATCGCTCACCGCGCGCAAGCCGCGCACGACGACCTTGCCGCCGTGTTGCGTCACGAAGTCGCTGAGCAAACCGCGAAACGCCATCACTTCGACGTTCGGGTGCTTCGCCGCGAGCTCGGTGGCGATGGCCAGGCGTTCGTCGACGGTGAACATGGTGCGCTTGTGGTGCCCTGCCGCCACGGCCAGGATCAGGCGCTCGAACAGGCGGCTCGCGCGCCGCATCAGATCTTCATGGCCCAGCGTCATCGGGTCGAAAGTTCCCGGGTAGACAGCGGTGAGGCGGGTGGCGGAGGTCACGGCGCGAGTGTATCGTCCATGCCCGCCGGTTGCAGTGGTGTCCGTTGCAGCAGCGTGAAGTGGACCTGCCCGGCATGCGCGCTGCGCAGAGCGCGCCAGCCCGCGGCGGCAAGGCCATCGGTATCAATCGGAGCGCCCGATTCGAGGTAGACGACGCCTTGCGGCTCAAGCAGACGCACGGTGCGTTCGAGCGCCGGCAGCGTCAAGCCGGCATCAAACGGCGGGTCGAGAAAGACCAGGTCGAAGCTGGCCGGCGCGCAAGAAGCCATCCACGACATCGCGTCGACGTTTTCGATGCGAACCGTGTCCGCTCCCAGCCGGTCTCGGCACTCTTTCAGGGCTCGGGCCAAGCGCGGCTCGCGCTCGAGCATCACCACCTGCGCCGCATGGCGCGACGCCGCCTCGAAGCCGAGCGCACCTGAACCAGCGAACGCGTCCAGGCAGCGCCGGCCGGTCATGTCTTGCCCGAGCCAATTGAACAGGGTTTCGCGCACCCGGCTCGGCGTGGGGCGCAGGCCGGGCGCGTCGACCACCGGCAACTTGCTGCGCCTCCATTGCCCGCCGATGATCCGCACCACGTGAGGCAACGCCCGGCGCGGCGCCACCTTCACAAACGAACCGCGATGCCGTCGCGCGCGAGCAGCGCCTTGGCCTGGCCGACGGTGAATTCGCCGTAATGGAAGATGCTCGCGGCAAGCACCGCGTCGGCGTGGCCGATGCGAATGCCTTCCGACAGATGTTCGAGCGTGCCCACGCCGCCCGAGGCGATCACGGGAACGCTGACCGCGTCGCTGACGGCGCGTGTCAGCTCCAGGTCGAAGCCGGCCCGCGTGCCGTCGCGGTCCATGCTCGTCAGCAGCAATTCGCCGGCGCCCGTGCTCACCATGCGGCGAGCCCAGGCCAGCACGTCCAGCCCCGAGTTCTTGCGCCCGCCATGCGTGTACACGTCCCAGCCGGCGCCACGTGACACCGCCTCATCGCCAACACGCCGCTTGGCGTCGATCGCGACAACGATGCACTGCGCCCCATACTTGTGCGACGCATCGGCAATCACTTGCGGGTCGGCCACCGCGGCCGAATTGAAGCTCACCTTGTCGGCGCCGGCATTGAGCAGGCGCCGCACGTCGTCCACCGTGCGCACGCCACCACCCACGGTGAGCGGAATGAACACTTGGGATGCCACCGCCTCGACGATGTGCAGCATCGTCTCGCGCCCGTCGCTGGTGGCGGTGATGTCCAGGAACGTCAGCTCGTCCGCGCCTTGCTCGTTGTAGCGCGCGGCAATTTCCACCGGGTCGCCGGCGTCGCGCAGGCCGACAAAGTTGACGCCCTTGACGACGCGCCCGCCGGTCACATCGAGGCAGGGAATGATGCGTTTGGCGAGCATCAGCGGGCTGCTCAAGTGCCGCCGTTCAATTCGTCGGCACGCGCCTGCGCGAGCGCGAAATCGAGGTCTCCGGTGTAGATCGCCCTGCCGCAGATCAAGCCGCTGATGCCCTGGTCTTCAACGGCGCAGAGTTTTTCCACGTCGGCCATGCCGCTCAGGCCGCCCGAGGCGATGACCGGAATCGTCAGCGCCTGCGCGAGCTTGACGGTGGCATCGACGTTGATGCCTTGCAGCATGCCATCGCGGCCGATGTCGGTGTAGATCACGCCTTCGACGCCATAGTCCTCGAACTTCTTCGCGAGGTCGATCACTTCGTGGCCCGTCAGTTTGCTCCAGCCGTCGGTGGCGACCTTGCCGTCTTTCGCGTCCAGGCCGACGATGATGTGGCCGCCGAACGCGCTGCACGCGTCGCGCAGGAAACCGGGGCTCTTCACCGCGGCGGTGCCGATGATGATGAAGCTCAGCCCGTCGTCGAGATAGCGTTCGATCGTGTCGAGGTCGCGAATGCCGCCGCCGAGCTGAACCGGAATCTCCTCGCCGACCTCGGCGAGGATGGCCTTGATCGCGCCTTCGTTGATCGGCTTGCCGGCGAACGCCCCGTTCAGGTCGACCAGATGCAGGCGGCGCGCCCCCGCCTGGACCCAGCGCCGGGCCATCGCGGCCGGGTCCTCGCTGAACGTCGTGGTTTGTTTCATGTCGCCTTGTTTGAGGCGCACACAGTGACCGTCCTTGAGGTCAATCGCAGGTATCAGCAGCATGGCCGAAAGCAGGAGTGGAGGGGGGAGAAGCCCGAGAAGATGGATGGCGTGGTCAACGCAGTGAACGTCGCGGACTTTGCGTACCTGGGGTACTTGGCAAGAGCCGAAAAGGCCGTCAGGGGTTCCAGTGAAGGAAGTTTCGGTACAGGGCCAAGCCGTGCTCGGCGCTTTTCTCGGGGTGGAACTGCGTGGCGAAAATGTTATCCCGAGCCAGCGCGCAGGTAAAGCTCCCGCCGTAATCGGTTTCACCCACGCTGTGCGCGGCCTCAAGCGGCGCGGCGTAGTAGCTGTGAACGAAATAGAAGTAGCTGTCATCGGGCACGCCCGCCCAGAGCGCGTGTGTGCGCGCCTGGCGCACCTGGTTCCAGCCCATTTGCGGCACCTTGAAGCGGCTGCCGTCGCTTTGCAGCCTGCCTTCCAGCGCGAAGCGCTTCACTTCGCCGGCGATCAGCCCCAGGCCTTGTGTTGGCCCTTCTTCGCTGCGCGACAGCAGCATTTGCATGCCGATGCACACGCCCATCAAGGGTTTACGCGCGGCAGCGTCGAGCACGGCGCCCAGCAAACCCGAATCGCGCAACTCGCGCATGCAGTCGGGCATCGCGCCCTGGCCGGGCAGAACGATGCGCTCGGCCGCCAGTACCTGCCGCGGATCGGCCGTCACGATCACGTCGACGCCCGAACCTGCGGCGACATGTCGCACCGCCTGCGACACGGAGCGCAGATTGCCCATGCCGTAGTCGACCACGGCCACCGTGCGAGTCATCTCGCGCGCTCCGATGCCTTGCGAGTCATCTCGGGTTCTCCAGCCCCGTTTCGCACATCGCCTGGCCTGCCGTCACAAGCTGCCCTTGGTGGAGGGCACGACGCCGGCCGAACGGGCATCGAGCGTCACCGCCATGCGCAACGCCCGGCCGAAAGCCTTGAACACGGTTTCGGCCTGGTGGTGCGCATTCTGACCCTTCAGGTTGTCAATGTGCAGTGTGACACCGGCGTGGTTGGAAAAACCCTGGAAGAACTCGAACGCGAGCTGCGTATCGAATCCGCCGACCATGCCGCTCTTGAATGGCACGTCCATGTGCAACCCCGGGCGGCCCGAGAAGTCGACCACGACGCGCGACAGGGCTTCGTCCAGCGGAACGTAGGCGTGGCCGTAGCGCGTCAAGCCTGCTTTGTCTCCCACCGCCTGCGCGACCGCCATGCCCAGGGTGATGCCGACGTCTTCCACCGTGTGATGGCCGTCGATGTGCAGGTCGCCCTTGGCGTCGACGTCGAGGTCGAACAGGCCGTGGCGCGCGATCTGGTCGAGCATGTGGTCGAAAAAGCCGATGCCGGTGGCGAGCAACGCCCGGCCGGTGCCGTCGAGATCGATGCGCACGGCGATCTGCGTTTCCTTGGTGTTGCGCGCGACCTGGGCGGTGCGGTGGCTCATGTCACAGGCTCGCTTTCAAGGCGTCGATCAGCAGCGTGTTCTCTTCCGCAGTGCCCACCGTCAGGCGCAGGCAGTTCGCGAGCAGCGGGTGCAGGTTCGAAACGTTCTTGACCAGCACGCCGCGCTGCTTCATGCCTTCGAAACAGCGCTTCGCGTCGGCGACGCGCACCAGGATCATGTTCGCCTCGCTCGGGTAGGCCTTGACGCCGGCGATGCCCGCGAGCAGATGCTGCAGACGCGCACGCTCGTCGCGCAGCAACGCCGCCTGGCGCGCGTATTCGTCGGCGTGCTCGAGCGCGAACAGCGTCGCCTCGGCGTTCAATGCGCTGATGTTGTACGGTGGCCGGACCTTGTCGATCTGTTCGATCAACGCCGCGGCACCGGCCATGTAGCCCAGCCGCACGCCAGCGAGGCCGAACTTGCTGAGCGTGCGCATCACGAGCACGTGTTCGTGCGCGCCCATGCGCTGCATCCAGGTGCGCGACGCGAACGGCTGGTAGGCCTCGTCGAACACGACGAGACCGCTTTGTTCACCCACGGCATCGACGATGCGGTCGATCGCCGCGTCGTCGAACAGATTCGCCGTCGGGTTGTTCGGGTAGGCGATGTAGGTGATCGCCGGACGGTGCTGCGCAATCGCGGAAAGCATCGCTCGTTCGTCGAGCTCGAAGTCGGCGGTCAGCGCAACGCTCACAAACTTGAGCCCCTGCAGCTTGGCCGACATCTCGTACATCACGAAACCGGGCAGCGGCGCGAGCACGGTGTTGCCCGGCACGTCGGCGGCCAGCGCGAGCAGGCTGATCAGTTCGTCCGAGCCATTGCCGAGCATCAGCTTCGCGCCGGGCGGCGGCTTCACGAATGCCGTCAGCGCCGAGATCACGTCGGCGACACATTGCGATGGATAGCGGTTGATCGCCACCCGGCCCAGGCGTTCGCCCAGCTCGTGTTGCAATGGCAGGGAGAGCCGAAACGGGTTCTCCATCGCGTCGAGCTTCACCAACCCCGCGCTGGGTTGGATGGCGTAGCCGTGCATCGACTGCACGTCTTGGCGGATGACGGACTGGATGCGTTGTGCCAGGGTCATCATTGAACGAGCCCGATCTGCTGCGGCGTGGTGGTGAAGGGGTTGACTACCTGCACGCCGTCGATCTGCTGGCCGTGCTGCAAGTCTTCGCTGAGCAAGTGCTCGCAGCCCTGTTGCTGCGCCGAGGCGACGATCAGTGCGTCCCAATAGTTCAGGTCGAATCGGCTCTCGATAGCCCACGCCGTTTCCACCGTGGCGTGGTCGATCGCCCAGGGTTGCCATTGCTGGTAGCGGCGCACCTCCGCGCGCGCGTCGCCGGCCGAGATGGCACTGGTGAACTTCTTGCGCGCGTTGCTGTAGAACTCGTTCAACACCTGTGTGCTGATGCGCCCACAGCGGCGCTGCCAGCAGTGCGTGACCCAGGTTTGCGCCCCGGTCCGCTTGACAGCATCTCGCGCATCGAAGCAATACAGCAGCACATTTGTGTCGACGAAGACCATGCCGCTCACGGTGCACCTCGTGAATACATCTCTTCGCGCGTCAGGTAGCGCCCATCGCTCGTGCCCCAACTCTTGAACTCCAGCGCTTCTCGCATGGCTCGCTCGTAGGCGTCGTCGTGGCGCATTTTTTCGGCAAGCAGCTCGCCCACCAGCCGCGACAAGCTGGTGTTGCGCCGTGCAGCCTCCACGCGCGCCCAATCGGCGACTTTGTCGTCCATCGTGATGGTCACGTTCTTCATCAGAAACTCCACTGAATTCGTGTTGCACTATTTTGGTGTTTCACGAATTCAGTGTCAATCGAAAAACTTCTGACGCATCTCGGCAGCTTTGGCGTGCGCCGCCAATCCTTCGCCGCGGGCTAGCTCTGACGCTATGGGACCAAGAATGTTTGCGCCCGCTTCGCTGATTTCAATGATGCTGCTTCGCTTCTGGAAGTCATAGACCCCAAGAGGCGAAGAAAACCGCGCCGTTCCCGACGTCGGCAGCACATGATTCGGCCCGGCGCAGTAGTCGCCCAGCGCCTCGCTGCTGAAGGCGCCGAGGAAGATGGCTCCGGCGTGCATCAGCAGCGGCTCCCAACGGTGCGGGTCGCGCGAGCTCACCTCGAGGTGCTCCGGCGCGATGCGGTTGCTGATCGCGCACGACTCTTCCATCGAGCGCGTCTGGATCAGCGCGCCGCGACCTTCCAGCGACGCTCGGATCACACCGCGACGCGGCATCTCGGGCAGCAAGCGGTCGATTTGTGCCTTCACCTGCGCGATGTAGGCCGCATCGGGGCACAGCAGGATGCTTTGTGCCAGCTCGTCGTGCTCGGCCTGGCTGAACAGGTCCATCGCCACCCAGTCGGGCGGCGTGCTGCCGTCGGCGAGCACCAGAATTTCGCTGGGGCCGGCGATCATGTCGATGCCCACCTTGCCGAAAACTCGCCGTTTCGCGCTCGCGACATAGGCGTTGCCCGGGCCGGTGATCTTGTCCACGGCACGGATCGTTTGCGTGCCGTACGCCAACGCGGCGATCGCCTGCGCACCACCGATCGTGAAGATCCGGTCGACGCCCGCCAACGCCGCCGCGGCCAACACCAGCGGATTGCGTTCGCCGCGCATCACTTCCGCCGAACCCGACCCGCTGCCACCGGTGGCCACACTGCCGTGCACCGGCGTCGGAACGACGAGCACGATTTCGCCTACACCGGCGACGCGCGCCGGCACGGCGCTCATCAACACGCTCGACGGATAAGCGGCCTTGCCGCCCGGCACATAGATGCCCACGCGGTCCAGCGGCGTCACTTTCTGGCCGAGCAAGCTGCCGTCGGCTTCGCGGTAGCTCCAGGCGCGACCGCAGGCTTCGAGTTGACGCTCGTGATAGATGCGAATTCGCGCGGCGGCGGTCTCGAGTGCCGAACGCTGCGCGGGCGAAATCTCGGCGAGCGCCGCGTGCATCTCGTCGCGACCGATCTCGAGCGCCGCCAGCGAATCGGCGTGCAGGCCGTCGAAACGCCGCGTGCAGTCGAGCACGGCGGCGTCGCCGCGCGCGCGCACGTCGGCAATGATCTCCGCGACGCGTTCTTCGATCGCGGCATCGGTTTGCGCCGACCAGTGCAGCACCTGCGCCAAGCGCGCCTCGAA
This sequence comes from uncultured beta proteobacterium, assembly GCA_963791595.1. Taxonomy (GTDB): domain Bacteria; phylum Pseudomonadota; class Gammaproteobacteria; order Burkholderiales; family Burkholderiaceae_C; genus JAEMQF01. The sequence continues at coordinate 55,361 of CAWBTF010000009.1, forward strand.
ATCCGGCGCGCTGGTCGCGAATTGGGCGATCGCCACGCTCATGGGATTCACTTCACCGCGGCCGAAAACGAATCGATCAACGCGCGCAGGCTCTCCCGCTGAAGCTTGAGCGCCGCCTGGTTGACGATCAGGCGCGCCGAGATCGGCATGATCGTTTCCACTTCGACCAGGTGGTTCGCCGCCAGCGTATGGCCGCTCGACACGAGGTCGACGATAGCATCGGCCAGCCCCGTGAGCGGCGCGAGTTCCATCGAACCGTAGAGTTTGATCAGGTCGACGTGCACGCCTTTGTCGGCGAAATGGTCGCGCGCGATGCGCGTGAACTTCGTCGCGACCCGAATCCGCGAGCCTTGCTTCACGGCGCCGGCGTAGTCGAAGTCCGCACGCGCCGCGACGCTCATGCGGCAGCGCGCGATGTTCAAGTCCAGCGGCTGGTACAGGCCATGCCCGCCGTGCTCGAGCAGCGTGTCCTTGCCGACGATTCCCAGATCGGCGCCGCCGTACTGCACGTAGGTCGGCACGTCGCTCGCTCGCACCAGCACCAGGCGCAGGTCGGCACGGCTCGTCGCGATGATCAGCTTGCGGCTCTTCTCAGGGTCTTCGGCCACGTCGATCCCGGCGGCGCGCAGCAGCGGCAGCGTCTCGTCGAAGATTCGCCCTTTGGACAAAGCGAGCGTAATCACGATCGCGCTTCCTGGTTCCCGAGCGTGATCACGATCGCGTTCCCAGATTCACCAGAGTGATCACTTCACCCTCTCGATATCGGCGCCGATTCCGCGCAGCTTGCTCTCCATGCGGTCGTAGCCCCGGTCCAGGTGATAGATGCGGTCCACCACGGTTTCGCCATCCGCCACCAAGCCCGCGATCACCAGGCTCGCCGACGCGCGCAGGTCGGTCGCCATCACGGCCGCACCGGACAGCCGCGGTACGCCCTGAACCGTCGCCGTGCGGCCGTCGATCTGGATGTTCGCACCCAGGCGCAGCAGTTCGTTGACGTGCATGAAGCGGTTTTCGAAGATCGTCTCGGTGACGGTGGACGCCCCTTCGGCGATGCAATTCAGCACCATGAACTGCGCCTGCATGTCGGTGGGAAACGCTGGGTACTCGCTGGTGCGAAAACTCACCGCCTTCGGCCGCCCCTGCGCCATGACGCGAATCCAGCCGTCGCCGGCTTCGATGCGCGCTCCCGCTTCGCGCAGTTTGTCGATCACGGCGTCCAGATGGTCGGCGCGCGCGCCGCGCAGCAGCACGCTACCGCCGGCCGCGGCGACGGCGCACAAGAAAGTTCCTGCCTCGATGCGGTCGGGAACGATGCGATGCGCGTTCGCGCCGGCCAGGCCATGCAGTCGATCCACGCCTTGGATCACGATGCGCCTCGTGCCATGGCCCTCGATGCGCGCGCCCATTCCGATCAGCATCTTCGCCAGATCGGGGATTTCGGGTTCTTGCGCCGCGTTTTCCAGCACCGTTTCGCCCTGCGCAAGCGTGGCGGCCATCATCAGATTCTCAGTGCCCGTGACTGTGACCATGTCGGTCGTGATGCGCGCGCCGCGCAATCGATCCGCCGCCGCGATGATGTAACCGTGCTCGACCTTGATGTTCGCGCCCAGCGCCTGCATGCCCTTGATGTGCTGGTCCACCGGGCGTGATCCGATCGCGCAGCCTCCCGGCAACGAGACTTTCGCCATGCCGAAACGCGCGAGCAGCGGACCCAGCACGAGAATCGACGCGCGCATCGTCTTCACGAGTTCATACGGCGCCTGGGGCGAGCCGACCTTGCCTGCGTCGACGTGCACCGTGCCCGGCTCAGCCGCGTCACGCGTGGCGCTGACGCCCATGTGGCGCAGCAGCTTGAGCATCGTCGCCACGTCCTGCAACTGCGGCACGTGGCTCAGCGTCACCGGTTCGCTCGTCAAAAGCGCCGCGCACAGCTCAGGCAGTGCCGCGTTCTTCGCGCCCGAAATCGACACTTCGCCTTCGAGAGGGCGGCCGCCGCGAATGAGGAGTCTGTCCATGGTCGCTGGCGCAGGGCCCGTCCTACCTACAAGCCCGCGCCAAGCGAGCCGGTTCGACGCCGGGCGTCCCTGCGGCGGTGTTCAGTGGTGGTGGGTGCCTGCCGCGTCCGGGCTTGCGGCCCATTCAGCGGGGGTCAGCGTCTTCATCGACAGAGCGTGGATTTGCTCGCGCATTCTATCGCCGAGGGCCTTGTACACCTTCTGGTGCCGCGCGACCCGGTTCGCCCCTTCGAACTGCGCCGACACGATGGTGGCGAAGAAATGCTGGCCATCGCCCTCGACTTGCAGATGCTCGCAGGCCAGGCCCTGCCTGATGAAGCGTTCGATTTCGGCGGGAGTGGGGTCGGCCATGGTGAAATTATGGCTCAGCGGCTCCGGCGAGCCGGGGCAGCGCATATCGAACCCCTGGCGCGCCGCGTCGGCACGGGGCTCAATGGCGCAGCTTGTAGCCGCTGCGCAGCAGTTGCAGGCACAGGCCGCACACCGCGGCAAGGCTCGTCCCCACGACGCCCAAGCTCAACCATGGCGAGACATCGCTGACGCCGAAGAAGCCGTGCCGAAACCCGTCGATCATGTAGAAAAACGGGTTCAGGTGGCTCACCGTTTTCCAGAAGTCTGGCAGCGAATGCACCGAATAGAACACGCCCGACAGAAACGTCATCGGCATCACGATGAAGTTCTGGAACGCCGCGATCTGATCAAATTTTTCAGCCCACAACCCCGCCACCAAGCCCAGCGCGCCCATCAGCGAAGCGCCGAGCAGCGCAAAGGCGACGATCCAGAGCGCCTGCGAAAACCCCGGCGGCGCGAACCACCAGGTCACGACGAACACGCCCGTACCCACCGCAATGCCACGCACCACCGCCGCGCCGACGTAAGCGACGAACCAGGCCCAATGGGACAGCGGAGTCACCAGCAGGAACACCAGGTTGCCGGTGATCTTGCTCTGGATCAGCGACGAGCTCGTGTTCGCAAACGCGTTCTGCAGCACGCTCATCATCACCAGGCCGGGGATCAAGAAGCTGGTGTAGCCGACCTGGTCGAACACCTTCACATGGTCTTCGAGCACATGGCCGAAGATCAGCAGGTACAGCACCGCCGTCAACACCGGCGCGGCAATGGTCTGCACGCTGACTTTCCAGAAGCGCAGCACTTCCTTGCGGAACAGCGTTCCCGCGCCTTTGAACGAAATGCCAGTCGCATTCATTTCAGCTGCTCCACCGCGCTTCGCGCGGCCCGCGACGCATTGAACGCCGATGCGTGGTGAAGGACTGCTTTCGGCCCTTTGCTGCCGTTTGCCGCTGTGCCATGCAGCGCTCAGCCCTGTCAGCGACCGTTCCCCAGGGCGGTGGCGGCGCCCCCGTTCTCCGGCCCACGCTCGCGGGGCGCCACCGAGCTCCACCACGGACAGGCGCATCATCACCTACCAAGCGCGGCACAGAGGGCCAGGACACCGCGAATGGGTCCTGCGCCCGGGGGCGCCACCACCGCCCTGCTACCACCTGTGGTGACAGGCGATGCGCAGGGGTGCACCCCTGGGGCCAGGGCAGGTGGCTCGGGGTACGGGCGCAGGACCCATTCGCGGTGTCCTGGCTCTTCGCGCGCTTGGCGGCGTTGATGGCGCCGCGCGCCGTGGGCCACATCGGGTGCCCCGCGAGCGTGGGCCGGAGAACGTACCCCGGGCCACCTGCCCTCGCGCCGAGGCTGGCATGCGCGCAGCGTCGAAAGCCCCCTTTGGGCCGAAAGCCGTCAACGCTGCGCTGAAAAATTGACGCAGTTTGACGTCCGCGCGGGCCCGCCGGGCGAAGGCGCTCACGCCAACGCTCCGGCCACGCTTGGGGCACCGGCCATGATTTCGAGGAACACGTCTTCCAGGTCGGCGCGGCCGATCTCCAGGTCTTCGACCTTCACGTGAGCGGCACGCAGCGCCGTCAGCGTGGCTTCGACTTCCGCCGCGTCGTGCGCGCTGATCTGCACGGTGCGCCCGGTCACCCGAGCGCGCTGGGCGATTCCCGCGGGCAGCAGGTCGTCGGACTTGAAACGCAGCATCGTGCTTGCCGTTCCCGCAAGAAGCGCGGAGGTGCGATCCAGCGCGACGACGCGTCCCTGCTTCAACATCGCGATGCGCCCGCACAACGCCTCCGCTTCTTCGAGGTAATGCGTCGTCAGCAGCACGGTGTGGCCCTCTTTGTTCAGGCGCGCGATGAATTGCCACAGCGTCTGGCGCAGCTCAACATCCACGCCCGCCGTCGGCTCGTCGAGCACGATCACGGGCGGGCGGTGCACCAGCGCTTGGGCGACGAGCACGCGGCGCTTCATGCCGCCCGAAAGCTGGCGCATGTTCGCATCGGCCTTGTCGGTCAGGCCGAGATTGGCCAGCAACTCGTCGATCCACGCGTCGTTCGCCTTCGGGTCGGTGCGCACGCCGAAGTAGCCGCCTTGAATGCGCAGCGTCTCTCGCACGCTGAAAAACGGGTCGAACACGAGCTCTTGGGGCACGACGCCGAGACTGCGCCGCGCGGCCGCATAGTCGCTGACGACGTTGTGGCCGTGCACCGTCACCGTGCCCGAGTTGGCGCGCGCCAGGCCCGCGAGCACGCTGATCAGCGTCGTCTTGCCCGCGCCGTTCGGCCCGAGCAGGCCGAAGAACTCGCCGCGTTCGATGTCGAAGCTCACATCGACCAGCGCCTGAACTTCTCGGCCGGCGCTCGGGTAGGTCTTGCTGACGTGCTGGAAGGAGACGGCGGGCATGCGGGCGGTGATTCTAGGTGTACGCGCCCGTGGCCCGTGGGAGTCGAAGGCCATCGACCATGTGAACCCGAACCGAGGGCGAACGCCATTGGAGCGCACCGATCTTGATGCTAGATTGAGCCACCCATCGCGCATCCATCATGGCCGCCCCACCCAAGAAGCCACGCCGAACGGCAGAGCGCATCCTCGAAGTGACGCTGGAGCTGTTCAACCGCTTCGGCGAGCCGAACGTATCGACAACGCTGATCTCGGCCGAGATGGGCATCAGCCCGGGCAACCTCTATTACCACTACCCGGCCAAGGATGAGCTGATCAATTCCCTGTTCGACGCCTTCGAGCGCAGCCTGCGCGAGCTGCTGCGCGCGGCGAACGATATTCGCAACGTCGAAGACGCGTGGCTGTTCCTGCACATGTTGTTCGAGCTGATCTGGCAATACCGCTTCCTGTATCGCGACCTGAACGACTTGCTGTCGAAGAACCGACGCCTGGAAACGCACTTTCAGGAGGTCTTGACAAACAAGAGCCAGGCCATTCAGAAGATGCTCGGCGGCCTGAGCCGCGAAGGCGCGGTGCGCATTGCACCGACCGATGTGGAACCCATCGCCACCGCGATGGTCGTCGTGCTGACGTACTGGCTGAGCTTCGAGTACGTGCGCGACCCGCGGCGCGCCCTCGAAGCCGAGTTCGCGAGCGCAGCGCTGCTGCGCGGCGCGTTCCACGTGCTGAGCCTGCTCACCCCTTATCTCGAACCCGGCGAGCGCGAACACCTGCAAGCGCTGGCCGGCCACTATGCCAAGCCCTAGGAGACCCTTGAAATGGCCAAATGGACCGCGTTCCCGCACGCCACAACCGAGTACACCTACGACGCCGCGACGCTGAAGAAGAAATGGGCGCGCCTGCACGCCGGCGACGCCGAACCCCTGCCGAAAGACGACAAGGTGCTCGCCGCGTGGGGGCTGTTCCACGCCGGTGAATTCCAGAAGGCGTGCGAGGCGGGCTTGAAGGCCGGCGGTGCGGGCATCACAGCGGCGAACAAGGCGCAGGCGATCTACGCGAACTACCTCGAGAAGAACGAAAAGACCAAGCTCGCGCTGTTCCTGGAAGTCGCCGAGCGCGCCGAGGCGCAGGCCGGCACCGAGCCGAAGAACGCGAATGCCTGGTACCTGATGGCATACGCACTGGGCCGCTACAGCCAGGGCATCAGCGTGGCCAAGGCGCTCGCGCAAGGCCTGGGTGGCAAGGTCAAAGGCGCGCTCGAGACCTCGATCAAGCTCGCGCCGAAACACGCCGACGCGCACATCGCGCTCGGCGCCTTCCACGCCGAAGTGATCGACAAGGTCGGCGGCCTGCTCGGGCGCACGCAAGGCGCCAGCAAGGACACCGGCTTGGCGATGTACAAGACGGCGCTGAAGTTGACCCCGAGCTCGGCGATCGCCATGGTCGAATACGCGAACGGGCTGGTGATGCTTGAAGGGGAGAAGAAGATGAAAGAGGCGACCAAGCTCTACGAGGACGCCGCCGCGTGCGAGCCGCTGGACGCGATGGAGCGGCTCGACGTGGAGATGGCGAAGGCCGAACTCGAAGACTGAGCCGGGTGCCGCGTTCGCCGCGCCGCGTCATGCCGGCAATGTCACCTCGACCATCAGGCCAGGCGCGGCATTGCTGATGCGCAGCTCGCCGCCGTGGGCGTGGGCGACCAGCCGGCACAGGTGCAGGCCCAGCCCGACGCCGCCGGTCGAGCGCTGGCGCGCTGCGTCGGGCCGGTAGAAGGCCTCGGCCAGGTGCGGCAGGTGTTGCGCGGCGACGCCAGGGCCGAAGTCGCGCACGCTCAGCACAACACCCTGCCCATCGCGCAGCGTCGCCACGACGATCGGCGGGCTGCCCCCCGCGTTGTGGCGCAGCGCGTTGTCGATCAGGTTGCGTAACAGCAAGCGCAGCCGGGCCCGGTCGAGCAGCAGCAACGGCAGCTCAGCCAACTGCGCCTGGATCGCCCGGCCCGGAAAGTTCTGCGCCAGCACCTCGGCGACGAGGTCATTCAATGCCGTCGGCTCGCGCCGCAGCACCGAATGGCCGCTCGCCAATCGTTCGCTTTCCAGCAGATCGGAAATCAGCTCGCCCATCAGTGCCAGGTCGCGCCGCAGCGCCTGGCGCACCTCATGATTTGCCGGCGTGTCGTCCAGCAACTCGGCATTGAGCCGGGCCCGCGTCAGCGGCGAGCGCAGTTCGTGGCTGATCGCGAGCAACAGCGCGCGTTTCGCGTCGAGTCGGTCGCGCAGGCTTGCCGCCATCATGTTGACCTGCACCGCCAGGTCGCCGAGTTCGTCGTGCCGCTTGGCCGGTATCGGCGCACTGAATTCGCCCGCGCCGAAGCGCTGCACGCCTGCGCCGATCGACTGCAAGGGGCGCAACAAATGGCGCACGTAGCCGTAGGCGAGCGCGGTGAGCAACAACAGGATTGCCAGCGTCACCCAGCCGATGGCGCGCGGCTGGCGCGACCAGCCAGCATCACCCAGCCCGAACGTGATGCGATGGCCGTCGGCGGTGGTGCGCGTCAGCAGCCACCAGCCCGCGCCTTGCGCGTTGGCGCGATCGCTGTCGTCAGCGCTGCCATGGTCGTGCCAACGGCGCCTTTGCGGATGTGAGTCCCATTGCACTGCCGGCCCTTCGATGCGGATCGACAGCGGCAGCGCCCGCACCATCGACCGCGCGCGCGCCACGTCCGGCGGCGTGCCGAGGTCAGCGGCGAGCCGGTCGACATAGTCGGCGACGAGCGGGCGCACCACGTCGCGCCAGCCGCCGGACAGGGCGCGCTGCATGCCGCCGAGGAATGCCGCCGACATCGCCAGGGCGAGCACGACGAACAGCAACATCAGGCGCATACCCAGCGAATGGCGCAGGCGCCGGTGCCACACGGTGCGAAGGGGGCGCGCGCTCACGCCCTTGCCCTGAGGTGGTGCGTCACGTGCAGGGGCGCGCGTCATGTCCGCGCGGCGGCAAACGCATAGCCCGCATTGCGCAGCGTCTTGATGCACGCCAGCGGTTCGAGTTTCTTGCGCAGCCGACTCACCAGGATGTCGACGGCGCGCGTGTACAGCTCGGCGTCGTGGCCGCGCAGGCGGTTCAGGATCTCGTCGCGGCTGAAAACTCTCTGCGGCTCGCGCGCCAGCAGCACCAGCAGTTCGAACTCGGTGCCCGTCAGCTCCACCAAGTCGCCCAGGCGCCGCACTTGCCGGCGCTCCAGGTCGATCTCCAGGCCATCGAACAGCATGCGTTGCGACGCGGCGGCGGCCACCTCGGCCACGAGGCGCGGCCGGCGCAGCACGGTCTGCAGGCGCGCCGCAAGCTCGCGCGGCTCGAACGGCTTGGGCAGGTAGTCGTCGGCGCCGAGTTCCAGGCCGACGACGCGGTCCATCACCTCGCCGCGCGCGGTGAGCATCACGATCGGGATATCGCTGTCCTTTCGGATCGTGCGGCAGAGGGCAAAGCCGTCCATTTCGGGAAGCATCACGTCGAGGATCGCGGCGTCAAAGACTTCACCGCGCAGCCGCGCCAAGCCGTCGCTCGGGCGCAGCGCGTGCGCGAGTTCGAAGTCGAAGCGCCGCAGGTAGGTCGCCAGCGGCGCGCCGAGGTGCTCGTCGTCGTCGATCAGCAAGATGCGCTGCATGGGGTGCGATGCTCCCACGGCCCGCGTTGCGAAGCAACGGCCCGCCGTGACAGCATCAGAGCGTGAGCCCTACCCGCGCCACCAGCCGTGGCCGTGGCGCTTGTCGAGGTGGTCGCGCACCTTCTGCTGCTGTTCGGGCTTGAGGGTGTCGTAAAAGCCCGCGAGCGCGGCGATCACTTCCGGGCTCTTGGCGCGAATCGCACCAGTCTTGTCTTCGATCAGCGCCTGGGCACGCGCCGCGTCGAACTTGTCGCCCTTGATCAGCGCGCCGAATTCGGCACGTGGATTCGTGGTGCTTCCCACCAATGCGGCGCGTTGCTCACGCAACTTGTCGAACAGCGCACCGAGGCGCGCCTTTTGCGCATCGTCGAGCTGCAGCTCCTTGCCGGCGCGCTCGATCACGCGTTCACGCCACTTGGCGGCGTCTTCGGCGCTCGCGTGCCAGGCTTCGCCGCCGTGGTGGCGGTGGCCGCAGGCGGACAAGCCGCCCAGCAACACGCCGGCGCCAAACAAACCGATCAGGGATTTTTTCAGCCAGGGTTTCATCGTCAGGGTCCTTTCGGGGTTGATGACTTGTGTGGATCACACGGGAGTCATCGTGCCCGGCAAGGCCTGACGTGTCCTTTCGCTGCGGTTGCGGCGTGTATCGTTTCTTTTCAGCGTGGCCGCCCGGCGGCTCAATCGCGCTCCACTCGGTAGTGATAACCGGCAGCAAACGGCCCCGGCAAGGCAGTCTCCGTGCCATCGCGCCAGCGCACGCGAATCTCTTCGACGTGATCGGTCTGGCCGAGCCCGAAGTGCGCGATCGGCGCGTCGAAACTCATGTAACCGCCGCTCGCCTTGATCTCGCGCATCTGCTGGCCCGCGCCGCCGGGCATGCGGATGAAGACTTTCGCGCCGATGCCGGAGCGATTTCCCTTGCCATCGTTCAGGCTGACGGCCAGGCTGCGCCGCTCCTGTGTGCCGCGGTTCTCGAAGATGCGCACGGGCCCGACCGCGCCGTTCGCGATGATGTCCAGGTCGCCGTCGTTGTCGTAGTCGACGAAGGTGAACGAGTAGATGCCGAAGTCGTCGACCAGTCCCTGGCTGAACTGGCGCTGTTCGAAGCGCTTGCCGTCGACGTTGTGCATGTACACGTTGAAGCCATAGCCGTGGCCACGCACCGCGCCGTCGGCGTTGAAGATGTCCTGGAAGCCGTCGTTGTCCAGATCCGCGAACTTGGCGTTCCAGGTCCAGCCACCGGGGTGCGCAAAGGCGCCCAGGTTGTCGCGGTTCACGTCGACCCAGGCCTGGCCGTCGAAGCGGTAGACGAAATTGCCGTCGGCTTGCACCAGCGCGCCCGAGTTGTCGCGCTGCGTGAGCAGGCGCCCGCGCGCGCCGAGCACTTCGCAGACTTCGAGAATGAGGGTGTCGCTGCCGAAGCGCGTGGCGCACTCGCTCGGGTCGGAGTGGTGCGTGATCAGGTGCCACATCGCAACGAGCAGGCAGCCGTTGACCTGGTGCGCATCGCCCAGCGCCTTGCAGCGCTCCACGTCGACGGTCTTGACGTTGCGAGTCTCGGCGAGGAAGTTGCTCTCGCGCACGCGCCGGCATTGGTCGCGCGTGGCCACGTGCTGGATCGAGTCGCAGGTCGCAGCGGTCCACTTCGCTTGGCGATAGACCGCCGGCTCGACGCCGTCGATGGTGGTCTTGCCGGTGCCCTTCGCCGTCGACGTGGTGCCGAAGCTCAGCAGATCGAGCTTCAGGTCGTTGTCGAAGTCGGCGCTGTCGGCGCTCATCGAGAAGAACGGCGTGCGCGCGAGCATGCTGGTTTGATTCACCGTCTTGAAGCCGTTGGCGGTGCCGAGCATCAGCTTGTCGGGCGCGATGAAGTCGTTGCCGAAGTACAGGTCCTGGCGCCCGTCGTTGTCCATGTCGGACACGAGCGTCGACATGGTTTCGCCCGAGTCGGTCTCGAGCGGCACGTCACGCCAACCCGCCGCGCCGCCGTTGAACGCGACCGAGTTCGCGCGGCCCTTGGCCATCTGGTGCGAGCCGGTCACGACGCCGAGCGCCATGTTGCCGTTGACGACGTCGAGCAGACCGTTGCCGTCGACATCGGCGAACGCCGGGCTCACCGTGAGCACGCCACCGTTGTTGGGCAGCGCGATCCGCTGCGCGTAGTCGAACTCGCCGCGCTGGTTGTAGATGACGAAGTTGCCGTGGTTGAAGCTCGTGAGCACGAGGTCGGGCCAGGCGTCATTGTTCATGTCGACAAAGGCGACGGCGTAGATTCGCAGATGGTTGTCCTGCGCATTGCGCAGCGACACGGGCTCGAAGCGGCCGCCGCGGTTCACGTAGAGCAATACGCCGTCGTCGCTGCCGAAGGCGATGTCGGGCCAGCCGTCACGGTTGAAGTCGCCCGACGCGGTGCCGCGGCCGATCCAGAACGGGTCGGAGTAGTCGCGCACGTCGTAGCGCCAACCTGTGGTCAAGCCGAGCGCCGGGCCTTCGTGCTGCACGAAGGTCGGCGTTGCCGAGCCGACGCCCACGCGAAACGGCGCACGGCTGACACGCACTCCGCCCGCGCTGGACACGGCAGCGAATTCGATTGCCGGCGCGGCGCCGCTCGTCTCGGCCGGGGCGGTGCTGCTGCGCGCGGCCGATCGGTCTCCGGGAAACCAGGCGTTGGCGATTCTCTGCAATTCAGGCGCGAGCAGAAAGTGCTCATGCAGCGGCTTCGCGGCCAGGCCAGCCAGCGTGCCCATCGTGAAGAACACGCCGAGCAGCGCGAACGCCCAGCGCTTGGACGCGCTCGTCGCGACGAACAAGAACGCCAGCACGCTGAAGCTGCCGAGCGTGCACAGGATGGTCAGCACCACCGGCGCCGGCAGGCCCTGCGACGCAAGCGACGAGGCGAGCATCACGTCGAAGGCGATCGGCACCGGCAGCACGACGCCGATCGCCGCGCTGACGAGAATCGCGCCGATGCCCGAGTACGACGCGAGGTCGGACGTCGGGTGCAGCATCACGAGCAACGCGCCCAGGCTGCCGGCAAACACCATCAGGGGTATGAGACGCACCGCGAGGTAGACGAAGCGGCGCAGAAAGTCCAGGAACGCATGGGGCAGCGCGTGCCACCAGGTTTCGGGGCCTGGCATCGGTTTCGATGCGTTCGTCAAGGCGCCGGGAAGCGCAGCAGCGCCGAGATCGACACGCGGCAGGTCTTTCAGACGCAGTTCGCCATTCGCGCCGAACGCGCGCGACAGCAGCGGCAACGCCACGAACAGCACGATCAGGCTCACCGCCACCTTGGTCAGCGCCATGTACAGCGGAAACAGGCTGAACACCATCGACAGCGTGACGATGTTCAGCGTGGGTGAGGCCAGCATCAACGCGAACGCGGTCTCGACGCGCCCGGAGCGCAACACGCTCTTGAACACCGGCGCCGAACAGTTGACGCACAAGCCCAGCGGCACCCCGATCGCCACGCCGATCGCGCAGTTGGACAGGGCCCCCTTGCCGCGGCGCAGCGTCGGCGCGTAGCCGATCAACGTCAGCACCATCGCCGCGATCGCCAGGCCGAAGCCCATGCCGCGCACGTTGGCGTGCACCCAATTCAGCGTCGTCAGCGCCCAGCGTTCGACGAAGGGCGCGCTCGCGCTCACGCTCACCACCGGCCAGGGCGAGATGTCGCCGATGCTGGAGGCCGCTTCCGCCATCTGCGCCTTGCGGTCCAGATCGGGGTAGCGCGAGAAGAACCAGAACGAGAATGCGGTGATCACGATCAGCGCGACGATTCCGATCATGCGCTTGTTGGGGTCGAACCTGGCCTGCGGCGTGGCGATGCCGGTGGACAAGGCCGTGGCATCGGGCGCCGCGACGGCAAGGGTGGCGTGGCTTGACATGTTGAAGGGGACTTGCTGAGTTGCCGATCTGGTTCGTGGTGCGCCTCCCCTGCCTGGAATTCAGGCAGGGGAGGAGGTGCTCGTCCTCAACGGCCCGTGCACTCCGGGATCAAGTTCCGGTTCGCTGCCTGCGTGCACAGGTAGCTCGCAGCCAGGTTGATGTCCGCGGGGGCCATCGTCTTCAACGATTCCGGCGGCATCTTGCGAACGTCATTGGCCGGCATCAGCATGCGCCTGATGGCCGTGCCGATTTCGAGGTCGCGTTCCGCTGCGGTGAGCACACCGCCGCTGCCGTTGCTCATCGCGGCCAGGTTGACGTTGAAGCGGGCACGGGTGATGTTCTGATCGAGCAACGAGTTGTGGCACTGCGTGCACATCTCGGTCACGATGCCGGCGCCGGTGAGCCCCGCTCGCGGCGCGATGCCGGCGATCTCGGACAAGCGCGAGGTCTTGAAGACGTTGCGCAGATCGGGCAGCGCGCTGGCCGTGAGGGCGCCCGCGCGGAAGCTCGAATAGGCGGCCGTCATCGACGCGAGCGTGGCCGACTCGGTGATCTTGATGTCGTGGTACGGCACCGGAATCGCCTGGCCCGCCACCGCGCGGTTGAAGATCGTGTTCCACGCGGCGCTCGTTCCCGCAACGTCGTTGTTCTGCGGCTGGCCGGCCGTTGCATTCACCTGCGCCTCGATGTTGCCGCTGTTGAACTGGTTCGGCTGGTTGCCGAAACCGTTGTTGCGCACCAGGTCCTCGAGCAGCGCCGGGTCGGAAGAATCGATCAGCGCGCCCGGAATTCCGGCGTAGCTCTCGTTGCCTTTGGCCGCCCGGTAGTCGGCGATCAGCGCCTGGCCGCCGACACGGTTGTCGCGGAACCAGTGGTTCCAGGGGTTCTGCAGCTCCTGCATGCGCAGGATTCGCGGCGTTGCCGGGCCGCCCGGCTGGTGGCACTGGGTGCAGTCGACCGTGGTGTTCTTCAGGTCGGCTTCGTCGTAGATCTGGAACGACGTCCAGTTGCTCTCCACGGCCGGCGTCAGCAGCTCGCCCGGCGTGCATCCGTTGGGCGCGGCATTGCACGCCTGGGTGAAGCGCGCGAGGTAGAAGTCGAGCGCGCCTGAGGTGGGGTCGTGCGCGATGATTTCAGCGAACTGGTCGCCGCGCACGAAGCCCATCGCGACGAATCCGGGGATCGGATTGCCCGTCGGCGGCGTGAACAACACGGCGCGCGGGTTGATCGCCGAGACGCTGCGCGTCACGAGCGACGATGAATGCCCGGAAATCGCGAACGCGGGTCCGTTGCCGGGGTTGCCGTTGTTGCCGCGCCCATCCAGGGGATTCGCGGGGAAGGCCAGTCCCAGTGCGGCCTGCAACTGCGTCAGCGACGCGATCGTCGGATTTGCATTGCAAAACGCGGTGCGCACGCGGTCGTTCACGTTGCGCGTCGCCAGGCGTGAACACAAGGCCGTGCGCTGCGCGGTGCCCGTGGGCAGGCCGTTCAGCGGATCCGCAATCAGTGCCGCCGCGACCGTCTTGTCGGTGAAGTTCTCGAAGACGTACTCCGACACCATGGCGGCGCAAGTTCCGGTGCAAGTGCCGGGAGCTGTTGGCGGCATGCGCACTGCAATGGCCTCTGCCAGTTGCGCCACGGTCCTTGGTGCGGCCAACGTCGGCCCGGTCAACGTGCCTTTGCCATCGGCGCCGTGGCACGCGGCGCAGCCCTGCGCCACGAACAGCGAGGCCCCGGTGGGCGGTGGCGGAGGCGGCGGGGTCCCAGGCGGCGGTGGCGGCGGGGCCTTGACGGTGAAGTTGTCGTAGATGTATTGCGCGACCAGTTCGGAACAGGTTCCTCCGCAACTGCCGACTTGCCCGGGCGGCATGGTGCCGGCAATCGTCGTCTTGAGCTGGCCGACGGTCTGGGTCGCTGTCAAGTTGAACGGGGTCGTGCCGTTCGCGCCATGGCAGGTGACGCAGCCGCGCTCCACATACAGTGATGCGCCCGTCGCCGCGGGAGGCGCCTTGTTGGCAAAGGTGTCGTACACATACTGAGCGAGCTGGGTGGCACAGGTGCCGGAACAGACACCAGGGCTCTGCGGCGGCATGCTGGTCGAGATGATCGTCGTCAGCTCGGCCAGAGTCGCGGGAGCCGTCAACGCGGGGATCACGGTGGGCGGGTTGTCAGCGGTGGCGCCCGCACTGATCGTCATGCCCATGCCGTTGGCGCCATGGCAGCCGGCGCAGCCATGCTGTGCGAACAGCGCGGCGCCGGTGGCGTTGGCATTGGGAGGCGGTGTGTTCGAACCCGGGGCGGAAGCCGTATCGGCGCCCGCGCCACAGCCTGCGAGCAGCGCCAGTGCGCCCCAGACGAGCCCCATTGAAGCTAACCATCGTTTCATGGAACCCCCGCGTGATGTGGTTGTTGAAGGCCGCGACGCTACGCGCCACGAACTTCGCCGGTGCAACCGGGAGGCCCGATGTGTAAGTGACTTGAACTCAGCCGAGCCGCGCTCAATCGGCGAGTTCGCGGCGGAAAAATTCCCACGTCCGCGAGGCGTGCATGCGTCACGGTCGCGACGCCGCAGCGTCAACTATTCCGCTGGCGATTGCTTACAAAGCCTTCATCGCGTGACGAACTCGGCACTTCGTCTTCGGAACTCGGCGAGCCGGCGCGGGCTCTTGGTCAAGCGCCGCAGGCCTGGTGCAGGCCGTGCAACCGTGCGGCCTTGGCCGCGACACTTCAGCCGCGCAAGTGGCAAGCCACCCAATGATCCGTCGCCGCTTTGCTTCAAGACCGGAACTTCGGTATTGCACAGCGGCTTTTGCGCGATCGGGCAGCGGGTATGGAAGTGGCAACCAGCTCGGCGGGTGAATCGGGCTCGGCACATCGCCCTGCAACATGATGCGCTTGCGCTTGAGCTTCGGGTCGGGAATCGGCACCGCGGACAACAACGCCTCGGTGTAGGGGTGCAACGGATTCGTGTAGAGGTCGCGCGCGCGCGCAATCTCCACGATCCGCCCGAGGTACATCACCGCGACCCGGTCGCTGATGTGCTCCACCACCGACAGGTCGTGCGCGATGAACATGTAGGTCAGGTTGAACTTGGCCTGCAGGTCTTCGAGCAGGTTGATCACCTGCGCCTGAATCGACACGTCGAGTGCGGAGACGGCTTCGTCGCAGATCAGCAGCTTCGGGCTCACCGCGAGCGCGCGCGCGATGCCGATGCGCTGGCGCTGGCCGCCGGAGAATTCATGCGGGTAGCGGCGCATGTGGTCCGCCGCCAGACCCACCGTCTCGAGCAGCTCGACGATGCGCGCCTCGTACTCCTTCTCGGTCTTCGCGAGCTTGTGGATCGTCAGCGCCTCGCCGACGATCGCGCCCACCGTCATGCGCGGGTTCAGCGAAGCGAAGGGGTCCTGGAACACGATCTGCATGTGCCGCGCCATCGCGCGCAGCTCAATCTTGCCCATCGCGGTGACGTCCTGGCCCTCGAACCAGACTTCACCCGAGGTCGGCTCGATCAGGCGCAGGATGCAGCGCCCCGTGGTGCTCTTGCCGCAGCCCGACTCACCCACGACGCCGAGCGTCTCGCCTGCCTGAATGTCGAAGCTGACGCCGTCCACCGCGTGGACCTGGTCGACCACGCGCTGCAACAAGCCGCCCGTGATCGGGAAACGTTTCACCAGGTTCTTGACTTCGAGCAGGGGCCTCATGCCGACGCCGCCTCCAGGATGCAAGCGACTTTGTGGCCGGGCGCGACTTCGCGCAGCGCCGGTGTCGCGGCGCTGCACGCGGGCATCGCATGCTTGCAGCGCTGCGCGAAACGGCAGCCAACGCCCGGCGCGATCAACTTGGGCACGGTTCCCGGAATCGCCTCCAGCCGCACCTTGTGCAGCGCCGCGGTATCGATGCGCGGAATCGAGCGGATCAAGCCCTGCGTGTACGGGATGGCGCGGGTGGGCGAACAGCTCTTCGGCGGACGCTTCCTCGACCACTTGACCGGCGTACATCACGACCACCCGCTGCGCGACTTCGGCGACGACGCCCATCGCGTGCGTGATCAGCAGCACCGCCATGCCGAGCTCGGCCTTGAGTTCGGCGAGCAGATCCAGGATCTGCGCCTGGATCGTCACGTCGAGCGCCGTGGTCGGCTCGTCAGCGATCAACAGTTTCGGGTTGCACGCGAGCGCAATCGCGATCATCACGCGCTGGCGCATGCCGCCCGAAAACTGGTGCGGGTAGTCGTTGATGCGGCGCTGCGGCGTGGGGATGCGAACTCGCGCGAGCATCTGCACCGCGCGATCCAGCGCCGCCTTCCTCGACAGGCCCTCGTGCAGGCGCAGCGACTCGGCGATCTGCTCGCCCACCGTGTACACCGGGTTCAGGCTCGTCATCGGCTCCTGGAAGATGATCGCGATTTCTTTCGCGCGGATCTTCTGCATTTCCTGCGGGCCGAGCGGCACCAGATCGCGCCCTTGCCACAGCACCTTGCCGGCGACGATTTTCCCCGGCGGCA
The DNA here is from genome assembly GCA_963791595.1 of uncultured beta proteobacterium. Lineage (GTDB taxonomy): Bacteria > Pseudomonadota > Gammaproteobacteria > Burkholderiales > Burkholderiaceae_C > JAEMQF01. The sequence continues at coordinate 72,183 of CAWBTF010000009.1, forward strand.
TGTCAATGAGTTTCAGCACCGTCTTCGCGGTGACGCTCTTGCCGCAGCCGGACTCGCCGACCACGCACACCGTCTCGCCGCGGTCGATCGAAAGGTCCACACCGTCCACCGCGTGCAGCCAGCCGTCGTCGGTCTTGAAGTGGGTCTTGAGCCCCCGAATCTCCAGCAGCGCCATTACAGAACGCGCCGCGGGTCGAGCGCGTCGCGCAGCCCGTCGCCGATGAAGTTGATCGTCAGCACGGTGAGAAAGATCGCCATGCCCGGGAACAGCGCCCAATGCACCGCCAGGTCCATGTAGTCGCGCCCGTCGTAGAGGATGCGGCCCCAGGTGGGAATGTCGGGCGGGAAGCCCAGACCCAGGAAGCTGAGCGTGCTTTCGGCGATGATCGCCGCGGCGACGTCGATCGTGGCCGCCACGATCACCGGGCCCAGGCTGTTGGGAAGTATGTGCCGCACCACCTGGCGCGCTGTGCTGGCACCCAGGGCTCGTGCTGCTTCCACGAACTCCTTTTCGCGCAGGCTGAAGAACTGCGCGCGCACCAGGCGCGCCACCGGCATCCAGCGAAAGCCGCCAATGACGGTGACGATGAGGATGAAGATGCCGACCTCCAGGCCGAACGCCGTTCTTCAGCGCGTCGCGGAAGAGGAAGATCAGCAGCAGCAGCAGCGGCAGTTGCGGCAGGCTCAGAAAGAGGTCGGTCACCCACATCAGCGCGGCATCGACCCAGCCGCGTGCCATGCCGGCGATCGCGCCGATGATCACGCCGACGGTGATGGCCATCAGCATCGCCGCCATCCCCACCGCCAGACTGATGCGCCCGCCGTAGAGCATGCGCGCCAGGATGTCGCGCCCGAGGTCGTCGGTGCCCAGGGGTGTTTTGCCACTGGGGCCGGCCAGGCGCGCCTGGAAATCGATCTCGTTGACGCCGACCTTGTAGAAGAGCGGGCCCAGCAGCAGCGCCAGCACCATCAGCCCCAGCAGCCACAGGCTCCAGAACGCCAGCCGATGCCGCTTGAAGCGCCGCCACGCCTCGCGCCACGGCGAGACGCTGGTGATCGGCTTGCCGAGCTCGGGCACCTGAATCGGATTTGCGTGATTTCCTGCATTAGCCAAGGGCCTGGCGTCGATCGGGCGTGGGCTCACCGATAGCTGATTCGGGGGTCGAGCCAGCCATACAGCACGTCGGCGACGAGGTTGAAGAAGATCACGAGGCAACTGAAGACGAAGGTGACTGCCATGATCACGGGCGTGTCGTTGCGCAGGATGGCGTCGATCAGCAGGCTGCCGATGCCCGGGATGCGAAAGATCTGCTCGGTGACGATGGCGCCGCCGAACACCGCCGGGCATCTGCAGCGCCACCAGCGTCACCACCGGAATCAGCGCGTTGCGCACCACATGCTTGGTGATGACGACGCCCTCCTCAAGCCCTTGCTGCGCGCGGTGGTGACGTAGTCCAGGCGCACCACGTCCAGCACGGCTGAACGCACGTAGCGCATCCAGCTCGCGGCCTGGAACAGGCCCAGCACCGAGATCGGCATGATCGACTGCTTGAAGTGCTCCCAGAAAAACTGCCAGCCGGTGGCCGAGATGTCGCGCGGTAGACGAAGGGAAGCCAGCCGAGGTAGATGCTGAAGAAGAGGATGAAAATGCACGCCGGTGAAGAAGGTCGGCAGCGAGAAGCCGATGAAGGCGATGGTGCTGGCGATGCGGTCGAACCACGAGTAGGGCTTCACCGCGGCCAGGATGCCCACCGGCAACGCGACCAGGAACGCCAGCAGCTGCGACAGGCCGATCACGACGATGGTGGTGGGCAGGCGCTGCCAGATGAGCTGGTCGACGTTGACGCGGCTCTGAAGGAGAAGCCCCAGTCGCCCTTGAGCATGTTGGTCAGCCACAGCAAGTAGCGCTGCCACACGGGGTCGTCCAGGCCGAACTGCTTGCGCAGCATCATGCGCACTTCGGCGGGCACGTTCGGGTTGGTGGCCAGTTCCTCGAACGGGTCGCCCGGCGCCAACGCCAGCACGGTGAACAGGACGACGCTGATGCCCAGCAGGCTGGGCAGCGCGATCAGCAGGCGGCGAAGAATGTAGTTGAGCAAACGTCGAGGCTCTGGTCGTGGTGCAAGCGCTCAACCCGTCAGCCGCTGCGCAGCGGGCTGCGCCAGGCCCCAGCGGCGCCCTGGACTGCAGAACCTCTTCGAGGACGCGGGGAGGCGTCGCTGGCGCTTCGCCGGGGATCAAGCCTCCCGGTACCAATGTCCATGAATGCGGTGAGGTTGTCCCAGGCCGAGATCGGCCCGACTGAGCTTGTTGACCGATGCCCACGCGGCCGCGGCCGCCCGAACAGCGGAATGACGTGGCCGTCACTGACCACGAGGTCGTTCATCTTGATGAACAGCGCTGCGCGCTTCACCGGGTCGAGTTCGTTCTGAGCCGCCTTGAATGCCGCGTCGTACTCGGCATTGCTCCAGCGCACCAGATTTCGGCTTGCCCATTTGTTGGCCTTTTGCGCAATCTGACCGGTGGTGAACTGCTCCATGAAGGTCTGCGGGTCGGGCTGCGTCATCGTGGTCGTGAACATCTGGATGTCGGACCAGAACTTCTGGTACGTGTCCGGGTTGGCGAAGTCGCTGCCGAAGAACACCGAGGCCACGATGCTCTTCAGCTCCAGGTCGATGCCGGCCTTGGTGCAGGCATCCTTGATGATGGCCTGCGTCTTCTGGCGTGGCTGCTGACCGAGGTCTGGTAGACGAACTTGAGCTTGACGTTGCCCTTGGCGCGGATGCCGTCGGCGCCCTTTTTCCAGCCCGCCGCCTCCAGGACTTGGTTGGCCTTCTCGGCGATTGAACTCGATACTTCATGCTCGAGCTGCGGAAGCGCGGCGGGTTGTTCAGGAAGTTGGCGGTGGCGATCGCGCCGCGGCCGTAGATGAATTCGACGATGCCCTTCCGATCGATGAGCAGGCCCATCGCCTCGCGCACCGCCTTGTCGCTGAACGCCGGGTGCTTGCTCTTGACGCTGGCGCGTTCGCCGTCGACTTCGTTCCACGGGTCGGTGGCGTTGAGCACACGAACTCGATGTCGCTGCCTTCGAGGAAGATCATCTTGCCCTTGCCGGCTGCCTTCGAGCTGCTTGAGGATTACGTCTTCGACCGCCAGGTTCCAGGCCCACGTCGAACTCGGCCGTTTGCAGCACCGCGCGCGCGGCGCTGAGCGCGTCGCCGCCGCCCTTGAGTCTCGAGCGCGTCGAAGAACGGCTGGTTCGGCATGTGGTAGTTCTTGTTCGCCTCGGCGCGAAGCATGTCGCCGGGCTTGAAGTCGACGAACTTGTAGGGGCCCGTGCCCACCGGCTTCACGTTGGCCGGGTTCTCGCGCGACTTCGCGCCGATGAAGCCACCGAACACATGCTTGCGGCAGGATCAGGCCGAAGCTGCCGACCAGCGCTTCGGCCCAGAACGGCGTCGGCTTCGGGTAGACCACGCGCACCGTGTGCGAATCGATCTTCTCGACCTTGATGTCCTTGTAGGTGCCCACCGTCACCATGGAGGTCGCCGGGTCGCCGGCGTATTTGCCGGTGAAGACGACATCGTCGGCGGTGAAGGGTTTGCCGTCGTGCCAGTTCACGCCACGTTTGAGTTTCCAGGTGACGCTCGTGCCGTCGGCCGAAACGCCGCCGTTCTGGCGCGCACGGGATTTCGGTGGCCAGCATCGGGATCAGGTTGCCTTCGGTGTCCCACCCGGCGAGCGCTTCGTAGAAGATGCGGCGTCGCGTCCTGCTCTTTGGTGCCGCCGGCGAAGTGCGGGTTCAGGTGCACCGCGGCTTGCCAGTAGATCAGCTTCAGCGCACCGCCGCCGCCGCGCTTGGTGGGCTTGTAGGGGATGGGTGCGGGCGTCTGCGCCACGCCTTCGTGCATCAGCAACATCGAGGCCATCGGCGCGGTCAGGCCCAGCGCCACCATGCGCTCGATGAAACTTCGTCGCGCCAGCTTGCCCTCGCGCACGTTGTCGATCAGGCCGCGAATTTCACGCTCTTTCATGTGCTTCTCCAGGTTCCCCAAAGTGGGGCCGGCCAGGCCGGTAGGTTCGGTCGCCTCAAACGCCGCAAGACGCATGCCCGAGGCGCAAGTGGCCGGATGGTAGCCACGGCCACGCGCCGCGCCATCCGGGTCCGCCCGGGGGCCGGGGCAACCCGGACGAGCCGGGGCGCCCGATCGAACTTCTACGCCGCGTCCGGCCACGGCAGCATCAAGGTCAGCAGCAGCAGCTTCTCGAATTCGGGCTCGAAGCGGTTGATGATGCTCTGCGGCTTCGGGCACAGCTTCTTGTCGGTGATCAGGCCGAACTGCACCCCGCCGCCGTACGAAAGGATGCTCACGCCCACGCCGATGTCGCCCGAGGCGGGCACCCAGAACATGGTCTGGCGCAGCGTCGAGCCGCACAGTTTCAGGGGCGTTGCCGGGCCGGGGACGTTCGTCATCACGGCGGTGGCCTTCTTCGCGAACAGGCCCAGGATCGCGTCTTGCACCGGCTTGATCGTCAGCCCAGCCACCGCGAGCACGGCGAAAGCGAGCAGCGGCTGGTAGCTGCCCTTGAGTTCGTTCATGCGGGCACGCACCGCGTAGACACGCTCGATGGGGTTGTCGATGCCGATCGGCAGCACCAGCGGCGCCAGGCCGAACCGGTTGCCGAGTTGCCAGGCTTTGTCGAGCGGGCGCAGGTTCACCGGCACCATCGCGCGGATTTCCTTGCCCGTCGGGTCGTCGCCCAAGTCGCGCAGGTAGTGGCCGGTGGCGCCGGCGACGCAGGCGAGCAGCACGTCATTCACCGACGCGCCGAGCGCCTTGGCGGCGGCCTTCACGGCGTCGAGCGGGATCGGTTCGCCCCAGGCGATAACCTTCTGCCCCGCTGGCTTGCCCTTGAGCCGAGTCGGCGAGTCGTCAGGCATCATCGCCAGAGCGGCAACGTCGCCCAGCACTTTGCCGCCGATGCGAACCATATCGAGCGTATCGAACTTCGAGTCGGCGAGCATGCCCAGCGTCTTCGCGGCGCCCGTGCCCGTCATGCCGATGGCCTTGACGGCGAGATCGGTGACGGGCCGCAGCACGGCGTCGGACAGCCAGTCGGATTCGGCCTCGGGCTCGGAGCGGCGCTTGCCGTGCCGGTGGCGTTGCGGCGGATCGGTGCCACCGTCGGTGATCGACAGCATCACCGACACGAGCGCGATGCCGTCGCCGATGCAATGGTGGATGCGCGCCACCAGCGCACAGCCGCCTTCGTACTTTTCGATGAGGGTGAACTGCCACAGCGGGTGCGCCGGGTCGAGCGCCGTATTCGCCAATTCCGCGGCGCGCCGCTGCAGCGCGGCGCGTTCGGTTTCGCCGCGCCGGCGCTTCAAGGTCTCGGATTGAACGTGGCGCGAGACATCGAACTGGGCATCCTCGATCCAGCTCGCACCCATCGCATCTTGCACCACCTTCTGGCGAAAGCGGTCGTACTTCAGCAGCTTCTCGGTCACGCGTTCGCACAGTGCGTCGTATTGCAAAGTGGGTTCGACCAGCCAGATGCCAACGATCATCATCAGGTTGACGTCGTTGTCCATGCGCAGCCACGCGGTATCGACGCGCGACATGCGTTCGCCGGCAAGGGGCATTCGGGTTCTCCTCGGGGTTCGGATTGCGGGGACAACCGAAGATGCTGGGTAACATCGGCGCCGTCAATGCCCGCTATTACCTACGCAAGCGCGGGCCCATTGATTTCAACCACAGGAGAATCAAGCATGGCCGAGCTGAAAGCGCAGTTTGAAAAGGCGGTGGCGGACTCCAAGAGCCTGCCCGAAAAGCCCGACAACCAGACCCTGCTGCAAATCTACGCCCTGTACAAACAGGCCACCGGGGGAAATGTGGACGGCAAGCGCCCCGGCTTTGCCGACATGGTGGGCCGCGCGAAGTGGGATGCCTGGAACGGCTTGAAAGGGAAGGACAGTGCCGCCGCGATGCAGGAGTACGTCGACCTCATCGAGTCTCTGAAGTAGTCCAACGGTCGTTCAACGGCGCGCGTCGACCCGGCGCCGTCGCCCTCAAGATTTCTTCGCCGCCGGTCGCGGTGGGCGCGCACGCCCCGATTCTTCTGGAACAATCGGGGCATGGACATGTCAGACCCCCACGGCAGCTCGGTCACGGCACCGGAGCCGCCGGTCGCGGCGGGGGACGCGCAGTCTGGCCAGGAGTGGCTCGCCCTGGTGGGCGAGTTCGGCGCCGATGTCGCCGGCCCGCTCACCGCGGCCCTGGAACGCATCGATTCCCTGACCAAGAGCGGGCGCATCGTTCGCGCCGATCTGAAAGCGCTGCGCGACGAAGTGGCGCAGGCGCGCCAGGTCGGCATGCTCGGCCAGCAGCTGTCGATTCTCGCCGCGGGCGGCGCTCGCCTCTCGCCGGAGCGGCTGGTGCTCGACGACACGGTGCAAAGCCTGCTCGGCCAGCGCGCCGGCGGCGTCACCGACCGCGAGGTCAGCGTCGTGGTGTCGACGCAGCAGGCCGAGGTGATTGCCGACCCGACGCTGATGTTCTGCCTGCTCAACACGCTGTTCGAGTGGGCGCTGGGCAACGCGGCCGGGCGCTGCGAGTTCAAGACCGCCGCCGGCCCCGCGCCAGAGAACCTTCAGCTCGTGTGCCGCTTCGAGCCGCGTGTCAGCGACACGCTCACGATCGACCTGGCCGAGGCAGCGCGCCCGCCGCGCCTGAACGCGCTGGCGTGGCGCATTCTCGAGCAGACCGCGCGCACGATGGGCGTGGACGTGCAAGTCGAGGACGGCGTGAACAGCGTCGTGTTGACGCTGCAGTTCGCCCGCGCGGCGCTGCAGGCGGCTCCCGCAGCGGCGCAAGGGCTGGCCGCGACGCGGCAGGCCCGGCCGCTCGCCGGCAGCCAGGTGCTGGTGATTTCATCGCGCCGCGAGATGCGCGTGCAGATTCGCGATGCGCTGCGCAGCATGGGCCTGATGATCGACTTCGTCAGTTCGGTGAGCGAAGCGCAAGAGTTCTGCCACGACGGGCCGCCTGATGCCGTGATCGTCGAGTCGATCCAGTGCGGCGAGCGCTACGCGAAGTTTCGCGACGGGCTGCGCGCAGTCGCGCCGGATTCGGCGTTCGTTGAAATCGTCGAGCAAGGCCAGACCTTCGAAAAATCGGGGGTGGACGGCGCTCCGGTGGGCCGGGTCGGCCGCGACGTCATCGACACCTCGCTGCCGGCGGCGCTGCTGCACGAGCTTTCGAAGGCGCACTGAGAGGCCGAGGGGCCTTCGGTCCCGGCCCTCGGGGCGCTCAGTACGGCGCGGGCCAGCCAAAGCGCCGGCAAATGCTCTCGTAGCGCGAACGCAGATCGGCTTCGTCGTCGCCGGGCATGTTCAGCACCGCCCAACGGTGCGAGCCGAGCCACTTCATGTCGCGCTGCAACGAGCCGCCCTTCTTCGGGTAGAGCTCCAGACGCGCCTGCGGGTATTCGCGCGCGAGCCAGTCCAGGTCCCGACGATCGGGAATACGCGGACACGACGTGCCGTCGAAAGTGCGCCAGACAAAGCTCGCGGCGGCGCCGAAGCGCGGGGCATGCGCGCTCGGCAGCGGCCGGTTCAGCGCCATCGCGAAGCCCAGCTCGTAGGTGTCGACGCCCAACACCCAGTCGTAGAACTGCGCGAGCTGCGCCGCCAGGCGCGGGTTCACCTCGATCAGCTTGAGTTCGCCGGTGCGTGGGTGGATGAAGAACTCGAGGTTGAAGAACCCATGGTCCAGGCCGTAACCCAGCACCACGCGCTCGCTCGCCCGGCGCACGCGGTCCTGCAACGCCGCACTCTGCGCGCCGGGAAACGCAAAACGCATGAATGAGTTCGTGCCCGGGTACATCACTTCATCGGCGATGCCCAGGAGGTGCACGGCGCCGTTGTGGACGTAGCCGTCGACATTGATCTGCCGGCCTTCCAGCACTTCTTCGACGATCAGCTTGCGCGCGTCGATGCGCAGGCCGGGAAAGCGCCGCAGCGCCTGGTTGTGCGGTTCGATCAGGCGCTTGATGACGTGTTTTTCCCAGGGTTTGAAGCGCAGGTGCTCGATCAACTGCTGCGGCGTGTCGCAGCGCCGCGCGAGCACCGAGAAAGTGGCCTTGACCGGTTTGACGAACAAGGGGTAGTGCAGTTTCTCGGCTTGCTCCGCAGTGATGGTGTACGGGATCAGGTCGAACTCAGGGCACAGGTCGGGCGCGAACTCGCGCAGGCGCACACGCGCCTCGTACTTGTGCTGCGAGCACAGCAACACCTCGGGGTCGGCGCCGGGCAGTCCCAGTCGCTTTGCGACCAGCGCCGCGGCCAGGGCGCCGAATTGTTCGTTCGAGCTGAACACGGCGTCGATGCGGCCGCGGTAGCGCGCCACGAGCGAGTCGACGAAGTTCCAGACGTTGAACCACATCAGCTGCGCGTTGCTCGGGAAACTGAACAAGTCGAAGCCGTGTTCGTGAAAGCGGTAGCGCCCGCTGCGCTCGTAGTGCGGGAGCAGCCGGCCGTCCCAGTCGGCACCGAACAGCACCAGCACGCGCGCCGGGTTCACGGCTGCCGCTGCCGCCAACGGCAGCGGTTGCAGAAACGGCCCGACGCCCGGGTCGGTGAAATGCTCGGCCAGCGCGGCCATCGGAAGGGGGTTGTTCAAGGCCATCGGGTGCGTATACGGCAGCTCGGTGTTCCTGGACGCAGGGCGGCTAGGGTTTTTTGGTCAGCGCCCCGAACACCTTGTTCAGGATCGCACTCCCGGTGGCGACCGGGTCGCGGCGAATCTTGCGCTCTTCTTCGCCGATCATCAGGTACAGGCCGTCGAGCGCCTTGCCGGTCACGTACTGCTGAATGTTCGCCTCGGCAGGGTCGAGCATGCCGAGGCTCGATGCTTTGGACGCGACCTTGTTGTACTTGGCGGCGAGCGACACCTTCTCGGTCGCCTGCGTCACGATGGGCAGGAACTCCTGCGCCAGCGGCTCGCGAGTCTTCTGCGCGAAATAGGTGGTCACCGAGTTGTCGGGCCCATTGACGATGTTCAGTGCATCGTCAACGCTCAAGCCCTTCACCGCGCCGATCAGCAGCGCGCGCGCCTTCGGCACCGCCGCTTCGGCGGCGCGGTTCATCGCGGTCACGAGTTCGTCGACACGGCGCTGCTGGCCGAACGTGGCGAGCAACTTCGCTGCGTCGTTCAAGTGTCCGGGCAAGGGCACTCGAACTTTCGGGTTTCCCAGGAAGCCGTCGGTCCGGCCCAGCAAGTCGACCGCGGCATTCGCGCCGCGTTCGAGCGCGGTGCGCAAGGCGCGCGCGGCATCGCTCTGCGTCGGCAACGCGGCCTGCGCAGCGGCCCCAACCCAGAGCCCAGCCGGCAAACAAGCGATCTGCAAATTCAGAGCACGACGCCGCATGAATCTCCCTGCTTCAGAGCGAAGCGCATTGTCAGGTATACGCGCAGGCCATCTGCAAATTCCTCGGAAAGCGGGGCCCGCCTGTCAGATTTGGCACGCACATGGCACCACGAAGGCCATCACGACGCGGGGGTCGGCACACGTCAAGTCGATGCAGCGACGCGGGCGAGGCCACGACGACCCCGACGCCGGCTCGTCACGACGTGGCAGCGACACCCGTCGTGCTCAGGACTGCGGCCTCGATACCCGCCGCGTGCGCCTGTTGATCGGCGTGGTAACTCGAACGCACCATCGCGCCCACGGCCGCGTGCGCGAAGCCCATCTCACGCGCCTGCGCTTCGAACATCGCGAAGGTGTCGGGGTGCACGTAGCGCTGCACCGGCAAGTGATGCCGGCTCGGCGCGAGGTACTGGCCGAGCGTGAGCATGTCGATGCCGTGTTCGCGCATGTCGCGCATCGCCTGGAGAATTTCTTCGTCGGTTTCGCCCAGGCCAACCATCAACCCGCTCTTGGTGGGCACCTGCGGCGCGAACTCCTTGAAACGGCGCAGCAGGTTCAGCGAGAAAGCATAGTCCGATCCCGGCCGCGCCTGCTTGTAAAGCCGCGGCACGGTTTCGAGGTTGTGGTTCATCACGTCGGGCGGCGCGGCCCTCAATATGTCGAGCGCGCGGTCCAGCCTGCCGCGAAAGTCGGGCGTGAGGATTTCGATCCGCGTGCGCGGCGACAGCTCGCGCGTGCGCCGGATGCATTCGACGAAATGCGCCGCGCCGCCGTCGCGCAAGTCGTCTCGGTCCACACTCGTGATGACCACGTAGGCCAGTTTGAGCGCCGCGATCGTCTTCGCCAGGTTCGCGGGCTCGTCCGCGTCGAGCGGGTCGGGCCGGCCATGGCCGACGTCGCAGAACGGGCAGCGCCGGGTGCATTTGTCGCCCATGATCATGAACGTCGCCGTGCCCTTGCCGAAACATTCGCCGATGTTCGGACATGACGCTTCTTCGCACACCGTGTGCAGCCGGTGCTCGCGCAGGATCTGCTTGATCTCGTAAAAACGCGCGACCTGGGGAGAACCGGGCGAGCCGGCCTTGACGCGAATCCAATCCGGCTTCTTCAACGGCTCGGCCTGAACCACCTTGATCGGGATGCGTGCCGTCTTCGCCTGCGCCTTCTGTTTGACGCTGGCGTCGTAGGCGCTCGGGCTGTCGATTGACGTGGAGGTGAGGGGATCCATTGGTTGCGGCGTGGGTAAGAGGATCAGCGCGACAGATGCGCCGCGAGCGTTTCACCGAGCCGCGCCGCCGCCTTCTCCCACGAGGTGTTCACACCCAGTGTAGCCAAGTCGGTCGTCTGCAAGCCCTCATGGCCGCACGGGTCGATCGCAGCGAACGGCGCCAGGTCCATCGCGACGTTCAGCGCCACGCCGTGATAGCTGCAATGGCGGCTCACCTTGACGCCCAGCGCGGCGATCTTTGCCAGGCCGGCGAACTTGTCGAGGCCCGGTGCACGAAGCTGCGCATGGCCGAAGGGGTCGGCCAAGTGCACGTAGACGCCGGGCTCGCCCGCGATCCGATGCCCCGTGACACCCACACTCTCGAGCGTCCTCAACACGCCATGTTCGAGGCGGTAGACGAATTCCTTGACATAGATGCCCAACCGCTTCAGGTCGATCAGCGCGTAGGCGAGCACCTGGCCCGGGCCGTGGTAGGTGACCTGGCCGCCGCGGTCGGTGGCGATCACCGGAATTGCCCCCACATCGCGCACATGTTGGGCGCGCCCGGCGATGCCTTGCGTGAACACGGGCGGGTGTTCGCACAGCCACAGCTCGTCGGGTGTATTCGCGGTTCGGTGCTGGGTGAACTCGCGCATCGCGGTCCAGGTCTGCACGTAGTCGACGCGGCCGAGCCGCTTCACCTGCACCATCGCCGGCTACAACACCATCTTGACGTGCGGATGCCGCGTCAGGCTGAGGTAGAGCGCATCGAGCTGCTCGCGGCTGGTGGCGGTGACGGTGAGCGTCACGCCGAGGTATTTGCCGCCTTTGCTCGGTCGCAGCGTCACGGCGGAAGCGTCGAGCGCCGCATCGAACTCGCGCGCCAGATCGATCAGCTCCTGCGCGAAGCCGTCGACGTTGTGCCCCATCACCTTGATCGGAAAGGCCGATGGGTATTCGATCAACGACGGCGCGGCAGCCGCAGACGCGGACTCGCTCATGTGGCGTCAGCGGTCTTTGCCGCTTGGTAGGCCTCGTACAGCCTCGCGTACACCGGCCCGGGCTTGCCGCGCATGGCGCCGTGGCCCACGGCGTGGCCGTCGAGCGTGGTGACGGGCAGGATTTCCTTGCTGGCCGAGCTGAGCAGCACTTCGTCGGCGGCCATCACTTCGGCCTCGGGAATCGGCCGCAGGTTGAACGCGATGCCGCACTCCTCGCAGAGTTCGCGGATCAGCTCGTAGCGAATGCCTTCCAGCACATGTTCGCTCTTCGGCGGGCCGAGCACCGCGCCTTCGTGCACGATCCAGACGTTGCTGGCCGCCGCTTCAGTCAGAAATCCGGCGCGAAACATCACCGTTTCGACCGCCCCGTGGTCCGCCGAGAGCTGCCGCGCCAGCACGTTGCCGAGCAGCGAGATGCTCTTGATGTCGCCGCGCTCCCAGCGGAAGTCGCGTGCGGTGACGCAGGCCACACCGGCATGGCGCTGCTCGTGGCTCGGCGGCTTCATCACGCTTGTCATCATGAACACGGTGGGTGCGATGTCGCGCGGCATCACATGGTCGCGCGGGGCGACGCCGCGCGTCACCTGGATGTAGACGATCTGGTCCGGTGCCTGGTTCTGTTCGTTCAGGGCACGCACCAGCTTACGGCAGCGCTCCAACCACTGTTCGCTGCTGTGCGGATTGGCGATGCGAATCTTGCCCAGGCTGCGTGTCAGGCGCGCCATGTGCTCGTCGAAGCGAAACAATTTTCCGGCGTAGACCGGCACCACTTCGTAGACACCGTCGCCGAAGAGGAAGCCGCGGTCGAGCACCGACACCTTGGCGTCGCGCAGCGACGAATACTCGCCGTTCAGGTAGCACAGCGTGTCGGGAATCGATTGCATGGCGGCTCCGGGCGAAATGGGCGGCGGTCGATGCGGCGATTAGACCCGGTTCGGCGGCGCGTTCCTAGCGAATCCACAAACGAATCGTGTCCCAGGTGCGCGACATCAAGCCGCCCGCTTCCACCGGCTCGAGCACGACCAGCGGCACGTCGATCACGGCCTCGCCGCTTGGGGTCGCCACCTTGATCGTGCCCACCCGCTGCCCCTGGGTCAAGGGCGCGAGCAGCGGATCGGTGCGCTCGAGGCGGGTTTGCAGCTTCGCGGCGTCGCCCTTGGGGATGGTGACGAACACACCACCCGCCGGCCCGAGCTTGGTGATCCGCGTCTTGCCCTTCCAGACTTCGGGCGTGACCAGCGGCTTCGCGTCGTCGAACAGGCGCACCGTGTCGAAGGCCTGGAAGCCCCAGTTCAGCAACCTCTGGCTCTCGGCGGCGCGCGCTTCCATCGAGGTGGTGTTCAGCAGCACGCTCAACAGCCGGCGTTTGCCCGGTTCCTTGCCGCCCGCGCCCAGGTTCGGAAACTCGCGCACCGCACTGGCGATCAGGCAGTAGCCCGCGGCCGAGGTGTAGCCGGTTTTCATGCCGTCGACGCTCGGGTCGCGGCCCAGCAGCAGGTTGCGGTTCGGCTGCGCGATGTTGTTGTACTTGTAAGACGTGATCGAGTAGTAGGTGTAGAAGTTCGGAAAGTCGCGAATCACCTTCGCGGCGATGAACGCAAGCTCGCGCGCCGTGCTGGTGTGGCCGGCTTCCGTCAGGCCGGTGACATTCTTGAAACGCGTGTTCTTCAAGCCCCAGGTGGCCGCCTGCGCGTTCATCAGCGAGATGAACTCTTCCAGCGTGCCACCCACCGCCTCGGCGAGCGCCACCGACGCGTCGTTGCCCGACTGCACGATCATGCCGCGCAGCAGCTCGTCGACCTTGGGCGTCATCGTCGTGTCGATGAACATCAGCGAGCCGCCGCCGCGGCGCTCGGCCCAGGCGCGCAGCGATACCGGCAGGGTCTGCTCGAGCATGAGCTTCTTGTCGCGGATCGCGCTGAACACCAGGTAGGCCGTCATCAGCTTGGTCAGCGAAGCCGGGTCGGCGCTCGCGTCGGCGTCGCGTTGCGCGAGCACCTTGTCGCTCGTCAGATCGATCACGACGTAATGCTTGGCCGCGACTTCGGGGGGCTGTGGGGTCTGGGCGATGGTTGCGCCCGAAATTACCAGCGCGAGCGCGAGAACAATGTGTCGGTTCATGGGTTGATCGATTGCGGGTGGGCCGTTGCCTGAAGGTGCTGCATCACGACGCTCTTGAGCAGCGCCAATTGGCCGTGGAAGAAGTGCCCCACGCCGGGAAAGACGATCACGGGCAGGGTTTGCGGGCGCGCCCAGGCCAGCGTCGCGGCGAGCGGCACGACGTCGTCGGTCTCGCCGTGGATCACGATCGTGTCCGGTGGAACCATAGGCAGTTGCTGCTTCTGCGTCGACGGCCCGACCAGCACCAGCCGCGCCGGCCCCATGGGCCCGGCCAGGCGCTGCGCGGCGCTCGCGGCGACGAAAGCGCCGAACGAGAACCCGGCGAGCAGCCACGGCAGCGCCGGGTCGCGCAGCGCGGCAATCACGGCCAGCGCGTCGTCGATCTCGCCCATGCCTTCGTCCCATTGCCCCTGCGATCCGCCCACGCCGCGGAAGTTGAAACGCACGCTGCGCCAACCGAGCGCGACGAAGGCGCGCGCCAGCGTCTGCACCACCTTGTTGTCGAGCGTGCCGCCGTGCACCGGGTGCGGGTGGCAGATCACCGCGTTGCCGACCGCAGTGCCGGCCGGCGCGTCGATCGCGCATTCGATGTCGCCGGCCGGTCCCGGCACGAAACGGCGCTCGGTTCTGGGATTCATTCGCGTGGCTGGCGGGCGCAGGGGCCCCCTGAAAACTCAGCGCCCGACATCGGCCGGAAGCAACAAGCGGTCCACGACCCGGCCGTTTTTCAGATGCGAGTCGACGATCTCGTCGATGTCGTTCGCATCGACATAGGTGTACCAGACAGCTTCCGGATAGACCACCGCGACCGGCCCGCCGGCGCAGCGGTCCAGGCAACCCGCCTTGTTGACGCGCACCGCGCCCGGGCCGTTCAGCTTCTCTGCCTTGACCCGCTTCTTGCAGTGTTCGAAGCTCGCTTGCGCCTGGTGCTGGCTGCAACTCGCCTCGCCGTTGTCGCGTTCATTCAAGCAAAAGAAGATGTGCCGCTCGTAATAACTCATACAGGGATTCTATGGGTCGCACCCGTGCCCGGCCGGGCTATGGCTCTCGCGCACTGCGCAACAGCAGGTAACCCAGCGCGACGAAGGGCCAGAGCCAGCCCACCCACTGGGCCGCACCGTGAAAACGGATGAAGTCGCCCTGCTCCCAGGCCTGCAGGCTCTGCGCGAAATAGGGGTCCGCTGGAGCCTGCGCAACGCCGACGATGAGCGCGGTCAGCGTGATCAGCCCCAGCGCCACGCAAGCGCGCGCCGCGAGCCGACTCGCGAACGCAGCCAGCAGCGCGCCGCTGCCCAGGCCAAGCCAGAACAGATCGGTGCGCCACGCAAACGCATGCTGCGGACCGAAGTTCAGCGCGGTAGACAAGGTGGTCGTCGCGACGCCGGCCGCGGCCAACGCCGACAGCAGGGCCAAGCGGCGCCATCCGGGATGCGTGATCGAGAACGCCAGCAGACTGGGGCCCAGCAGCCCGAGCGCGATCGTCGACACCTCGGCCGGCGCCGACAGCGGCAGAAAGTCCTGCGCTGTCCAGATCGGCGCGTCGAACCAATGCCCGATCGCCGTGCCTTCGAAGGCTTCCGCAAAGCCTTCGTGCAGTCGCGGCAGGATGCGCCCGACCCCCAGCGCGACGGGCGTCGGAATCAGCAGCCCGAGCGGCCAGGTCACGAGCAAGGCCAAGCCGCCAGCGCTGTGCGCAATGAACCAGCGCTCGCGCAGCGCCTGCCAACGGTCGACCCAGCCCTGGCGATGCACCGCGAGCGCGAGTGCAAGCCCCAAGCCGGCACCGAGGGTGTTCAAGCTCAGGTCGAGATTCGACGCCACGCGCCGCGGCAGATAGTTTTGCGTCACTTCCAGGCACAGCGACAGCAGGAACGCCGCAAGCAACGCCCAGCTGATCGAACGCTGCATGGGCACACCGCTGCGCACGAGCGCGCCGAACGCGATGGCGCCGAGCGGCACGTAGCCGACCAAGTTTGATGCGAAATCGAATCCGGTCCACCAGCGCGGCCACGGCAGCAGCAGGAACCCGAACGGATTCGCATCGAGGGCACGCCAGTCATCAAACGGGTAGAGGCTGGCATAAACGATCACAGCCGCGTAGATCGCGGCCAGCGGCGCTGCGGAACTGCGGTGCGGCGTCGAGGCCATCCGGGCGCGAGCAGCCTTAGAACGGCTTCACGACCGCCAGCACCACGATCGCGGCGAAGATCAGCACCGAGACCTCGTTGAACACCCGGTACCAGCGCTCGCTGCGCCGGTTGGCGAGCTGCTCGAAGCCGCGCAGCAACCCTCGGCACATGTGGTGGTAGCCGATCGCGCCGACCACCAACACCAGCTTGACGTACAGCCAAGGTCCGGCATACCCCGAGAAATTGAGGCTCCACAGCCACAGCCCCAGGCCCAGCGCCACCACCATCAGGCCACTCGCAAAGCGATACAGCTTGCGCGCCATCATCAGCAGGCGCTCGCGTTCGGCGTGGCTGTCCGGCGGCACCGTCGCCAGGTTGACGAACAGCCGCGGCAGGTAAAACAGCCCGGAAAACCAGCTCGCGACGAAGACGAGGTGAAAGGCCTTGATCCACAGCATCGCGGCATTATGGAGGCGCAAAAGAAAAGCCCTGACCCGCTGGGCCAGGGCTTTGAAAGCCTTAACGCTGTCATCACGGTAAGGCGCCTGCTCAGGGAGGAAAAGCAGGGAATGACCACCTTGCGGCTATCATTCACCGGCTACTCTAGCAGATGAAACGCGCATTTCCAGCTGCATCTAGCGGGTAGAAACGCTTAGGCCGTCCCAGGTCAGCCCCCAGCCTCATCCCAACCCGATTGCGCCCTCGCCGTGCAAACACCCGCCCCCTACCCCTCCAGCCGCCCGCGGCGCCTGCGCCGAGACGAATTCAGCCGCTCCCTGGTGCGCGAATCACGCCTGCACGCGTCGGACCTGATCCTGCCCGTGTTCGTGCTCGCCGGCCAGGGCGTGGTGCAGGACGTCGCGTCGATGCCGGGCGTGCAGCGGCGCAGCCTCGACCGGCTGCTGCCGGTCGCGCAGGAGTGCCTGGAGCTGGGCATCCCGGTGATGGCGCTGTTCCCGGTGCTCGACCAGGCGCTGAAGACGGAAGACGGGCGCGAGGCGCTGAATCCCGAGGGGCTGATTCCGACCGTCGTGCGCGAGCTGAAGAAGCGTTTTCCCGAGTTGGGCGTGATGACCGACGTGGCGCTCGATCCGTTCACGACGCACGGCCAGGACGGCCTGCTGGACGCCACCGGCTACATCGTCAACGACGCGACCGTCGCGGTGCTGACCCGCCAGGCGTTGGTGCAGGCCGAGTGCGGCGTCGACATCGTCGCGCCGAGCGACATGATGGACGGGCGCATCGGCGCTATCCGCCAGGCGCTCGAGGCCAAGGGCCACATCCACACGAAGATCATGGCGTACAGCGCCAAGTACGCGAGCGCCTTCTACGGGCCGTTTCGCGACGCCGTCGGCTCGGCCGCGAACCTGGGCAAGAGCAACAAAAAGGTCTACCAGATGGACCCCGGCAACAGCGACGAGGCGCTGCGCGAAGTCGCACTCGACCTGGCCGAGGGCGCCGACATGGTGATGGTGAAACCCGGCATGCCCTACCTCGACATCGTGCGCCGCGTGAAAGACGAGTTCCGCGTGCCCACCTTCGCCTACCAGGTGAGCGGCGAGTACGCGATGCTGAAAGCGGCCGCCGCGAACGGCTGGCTCGCACATGACGCGGTGATGATGGAAAGCCTGCTCGCCTTCAAGCGCGCCGGCGCCGACGGCGTGCTGAGCTACTTCGCGCTGGACGCGGCGCGCCTGTTGAAGGCGGCCTGAGAGCATGAGCACTTTTCTGCGCCACCACTGCTTCAGTTCCGATACGGGTCGGCGAAACCGAGCGCGACCATGATTTCGCTTTCGCGCGACTCCATCGCGTGCGCCGTTGGGTCGTCCTGATGGTCCATGCCTTGCGCGTGCAAGGCGCCGTGCACCAGCAAATGCGCGTAGTGCGCCTGGACGTCGACGCCGCGCTCGGCGGCTTCACGCTGGATCACGGGCGAACACAGCACCAGATCGGCCACGACCTTCGGCTCGCTTTGGTACTCGAACGTCAACACGTTGGTCGCATGGTCGGCGCCGCGGTAGTCGTGGTTCAGGTTACGCGCCTCGAGCACGTCGACACAGCGCACCGTGATCTCCGCCGGCCGGCTCAAGGCCCGGCTCAGCCAGCGCCGCACCTTGTGGCGCGGCAGCGCCGCCCGGTCGCTCGTGTCGGCGAACTGCAACGACAGGCTGAGCGGCGGGCGCGGCGTTCGATTCATGTCGGATCGGCACGTGCGGCATCGTAAGCCTCGACGATGCGCGCGACCAGGGGGTGGCGAATCACGTCGGCCGACGTGAACCAGGTGGTTGCGATGCCGCGCACCGAACGCAGCACGCGCTCCGCGTCGACCAGGCCGCTCAACTGGCCGCGCGGCAAATCGATCTGGCTCACGTCGCCCGTGACCACCGCCTTGGCACCGAAGCCGATGCGCGTCAGGAACATCTTCATCTGCTCGGGCGTCGTGTTCTGCGCTTCGTCGAGGATCACGAACGCGTTGTTCAGCGTGCGCCCGCGCATGAAGGCGAGTGGCGCGACTTCGATGCTGCCTTTTTCGAAGGCGCGCGTCACCTTGTCGATGCCCATCAGGTCGTACAGCGCGTCATAGAGCGGGCGCAGATAGGGGTCGACTTTCTGCGCCAGATCGCCGGGAAGGAAGCCGAGCCGCTCGCCGGCTTCCACCGCGGGACGCGTGAGCACGATGCGCTGCACGCTGGCGCGCGCGAGCGCGTCCACCGCGCAGGCGACGGCGAGAAAGGTCTTGCCGGTGCCGGCCGGGCCGATGCCGATCGTGATGTCGTGCGACAGGATGTTGCGCAAATAGTCCTGCTGGTTCGGCGTGCGCCCGGTCAAGTCAGGGCGGCGCGTTTGCAGCACGATTTCTCCCGTTTCCGGGTTGTCGGCGGCAGCGGCGACATTGCCATGCACGGCCGCTCGCTCGGTGCGGGCGGGGTGGCTCGGCTGCGGGCGGCGCAACTCGCCTTGCGCCTGGACCAAGGCCATCTGCAGTTGTTCGGCCGGGATCGGCCGGCGTGCCCGGTCGTACAGAGATTGCAGCAACAGCGCCGCGCGCTCGGCATGTGCCTTCGCGCCTTCGATGCGAAACGCCGCGTTGCGCCGCGAAATGCTGACGTCCAGCCCCGCCTCGATGCTGCGCAGGTGTTCATCGAGCGCGCCGCACAAGTGGGCTATGCGCGCGTTGTCGGCTGGGATGAAGGCGTGGCGCAAGATCACGGAAGGCTCAGCGGTGTCGGCGCCGGGCATTGTCCACCCGTCGACGGAACGGCTTCGCGAACCTGCCACGTGCCAAGCAGTTCCGCCAGCCACAGGGCACGCAGCGCGACCCGGCCACGCCGTGCCGCACCATCCTGCACAATCGCCGCCGATGTTTGCCGCCATTCGTCAGTTCCCCCTGTTTCTGCCTCGCGGCTTGCGCTTGGCGGGCCTCGCACTTGGCGGTTCAAGCAGTTGCGCCGCTCGGGTGGCATTGCTCGTCGCCGCGGTGTTCACTTCGGTGACGGCGCTGGGCGCGCCGCCGTCGGTGCTGACAATCACGCAGGCGCTGACGGTCACCGACAGCGCCGACAAGTTTGCCCAAGGGTCGGCCGCCACGACCGCGCTGCCCGATGATTGGGCGTTGACCCGCCCGGGCCACGACGGCTCGGTCTGGTACCGCGTCGGCTTCGACTCGCCCGCGGGCAGCGGCCCTGAACGGCTCATGGCGCTGTACATCGAGCGTGCCTGCAGCCAGGTTGAAGTGCACCTGAACGGCCGGCCGATCGATGGCGTTCGACTCGCCTCCCGATCCGTCGCGCGCCATTGCTCGCGTCCGCAGTGGGTGGCGCTGCCGGGGGCGGCACTGCTGCCCACCGGCAACGTGCTCGACCTGCGTGTGCAAGGCCCTGGACTGCATCGCGTCGCGGCGCGCGAGCGCGCGGGCGGTCTGTCGGCCCTGAAAATCGGGCCCAGCGAGATCCTCGCGGCGGAGCATGCGCGCCGCGAGTTCTGGAACATCGGCCTGATGCAGGGGTTGAGCGTGGCGCTCGCCGTGCTCGGCTTCGCGGTGCTGCGTCTGGACTCGTGGAATCGACGCAGCTCGCACTTGCGGCCCTATGGCTGGCTGGCGCTGGGTTGGGCCGCGCTGTCGTATCGGGACTGGCTCGGCGAGGCGCCGCTTGACGGCGCGATGATCGAATTCCTCGCTGCGGCCGGGTTTGCCCCGGTGGCCGCCGCGAGCATGTTGTACCTGCTGCGCTTGGCGGGCCGACGCTGGCGCCAGATCGAGAAGCTGCTGCTGCCGCAATGCTTGCTGATGCCGCTGACGCTGCTGCTGGCCGGGCCGTCGCGCCTGTTCCTCGCATCCTCGATTTGGTACACCCTGCTCGGGCTCGAACTGTTGGCGGTGATGGCGCAATACCTGTGGCTCACTCGCCGCCAACCGCGCACCGAGTACTGGTCGATGGCGGCGGCGCTCGCCGCGGTGACAGGCGCCCTCGCGGTGGAGTTCACCGTACAGCGTTCCTGGCTGGCGCCGCCACCGATCGATGCGACGCAGCTGATCCTCACCTTCATTGCCATCGGTCTGGGTGTTCGCCTGTTGCACGGCTTCACCGCCGCCTTGAAAGCGGCCGAACTCGGGCGCCGCAAGATCGAGAGCCGCGCCCTCGAAATCGCCGCCGAGGCGGAACGCAACTTCACGCAGATGGCCGACGCACGCATCGAGCAGGTGACGGCGCAGGAAAGAAAACGTATCGCCGCGGACCTGCACGACGACCTGGGCGCCAAGCTGCTGACGATCGTGCACACCAGCGACTCGGACCGCATCTCAACGCTGGCGCGCGACGCTCTCGAAGAAATGCGGCTGTCGGTGCGCGGCCTGACGGGCAAGCCGATGCAATTGGCCGACGCGCTCGCCGACTGGCGCGCCGAGGTCGTGGCGCGTCTCGGCCAGGCGAATATCGAAATCGACTGGCGCGGCCCTGCCGACGAAGTGCAGCAGACGTTGCCGGCGCGCAGCTTCGTGCAGACCACGCGCATCCTGCGCGAGTCGGTAAGCAACATCATCAAGCACAGCGGCGCGACGAGTTGCAAGGTGCGCTGCGCGATGCACGAGGGCGAGTTCGGCCTGATCATCCAGGACAACGGGCGCGGCATTCCGATGGAGCTCGACGGCAAGCTCGACCGCGGCCACGGCATGACGAGCATGAAGCACCGCGCCAAGCAGATGCAGGGCCAGTGCCTCGTCGAATCGGCGCCGGGCTATGGCACCGTGATAAGGCTCACGCTTCCCCTGTGAACCACCGGGCTGCGTGCACATGCGCCCTGCTACGATGAAATTCTTCGCGTCCCGCGCGCCCCAGAGACCCGCCGAATGAACAGCATTTTGTTGCTCGAAGACCTGCCGGAAATTCGTGCCTGGCTCAAAGCGCTGGTGCTGACGGTGTTCCCTCAGGCGCTCGTGTCGGAAGCGGCCCGCGTGCACGATGCGCTCGAGCTGATCAGCGCCGTCAAGTTCGATCTGGCGCTGTGTGACCTGGGCCTGCCCGATGGTTCCGGTGTCGACGTCGTCGCCAAGCTGCGCGAGTTGCAGCCCGAAGCCCAGTCGGTCGTCGTGACGATTCACGACGACGACGATCACCTCTTTCCCGCGTTGCAGGCCGGCGCCTTCGGCTACTTGCTGAAAGAGCAGGCGCGCGAACTGATCGCCGAGCAGCTCAAGCGCATGAGCCAGGGCGAGCCGCCGCTGTCACCGTCGATCGCACGGCGCGTGCTGACCCACTTCGCGAAGATGACGCGGCGCCAGGAGCGCCCGCAGAACATCCCGCACGTCTCGTTGACCGATCGCGAAAACGAAGTGCTGCTGCGCGTCGCGAAGGGCTTCACGCTGCCCGAGATCGGCGTGCAGCTCGGCCTGTCGCGCCACACGATCGCCGATTACGTGAAGCAGATCTACCGCAAGCTCAATGTGAGCTCGCGCGCAGAGGCCGCGCTCGAAGCGCAGCGCCTGGGCCTGTTCCGCCGCTGATCGCGCCCCCAGGGCCCGCCGCGGCCCGTGCGTCCGGCGCATGCGTGCAAACGCATAATGCGCCGATGCTCGGACGACTCACGGGAACGTTGGCGGAAAAATCCCCGCCCCAGGTGCTCATCGATGTGAACGGCGTCGGCTACGAAGTCGACGTTCCGATGAGCAGCTTCTACAACCTGCCCGGGCTGGGCGAGCGGGTCACGCTTGCTGACGCACTTCGTCGTGCGCGAGGACGCACAGCTCCTTTACGGCTTCCTGACGCACGACGAGCGCGCGACGTTCCGCCTGCTCGTGAAGATTTCCGGCGTCGGCCCGCGCACGGCCTTGTCGATTCTGTCCGGATTGAGCGTTGCCGACCTGGCCCAGGCGGTGAGCCTGCAGGAAAGCAGCCGCCTCGTGAAAGTGCCCGGCATCGGCAAGAAAACCGCCGAGCGCCTGCTGCTCGAACTCAAAGGCAAGCTCGGTGATGCGCTCACCGCCCCGAGCACCGCGGCCAGCGGCACGCAGGGCGACATCCTCCAGGCGCTGATCGCGCTGGGCTACAGCGACCGCGAGGCCGCCGCGGCGCTGAAGGCATTGCCCGGCGACGTGGGCGTGAGCGAAGGCATCAAGTTGGCGCTGAAGGCGCTGGCGCGGTAGCGACGCGCGCGACGCGCAGGTCGCACCCCTGCGGCTGCGGCGCGCCCGATCACCTCAATGCTTGTGCGCCGCGACCGCCGCCTCGCCTGGCCGGGCCTTGGGCACCTGCACGACAACTTTCACGTCCACCTTGCCGCCGCGCTCGAACTCCATCGTCATCGGGAACGTGTCGCCTTCCTTCAGCGGTCGCTTCAAGTCCATCAACATGATGTGAATTCCCTGGCCGGGGCGCATCTTGATCGGCGTGCCGGGCGTCACCGGCACGTCGTCGAGCATGCGCATGCGCATCACGCCACCCGCGTCGACGCTCATGCCGTGCAGTTCCACCATGCCGGCCACGGGCGTGCTGGCACGCAGCAAGCGGTCGGGTTGGGCGCCGGTGTTCTCGAGCGTCGCGATGTAGGCGGCGCCGCTGCTTGCGCCGCTCAGGCTCGGGGTGGCATAGGGGTGGCCGATGCGGACGTCGCCGGCGCGGTACTCGTGTGCCAGCGCGCCCAGGCTCAGGGTCGTGCCCAGCGCCAGCGCGCAGGCGTGGCGCAACAGGGTGATGCGATTCATGGTCAGTTCCTTTCGTTCGGGAGTTTCGGTTCGAGGATCAGTGGTCGTAGCGCGCTTCGAGCGAGAACGTGCGCTGCGGATAGGGGTGAAACGCCCAGTAGCCGGCATTGCCCAGATTGTCGACGCCGGCCGACAGCACCCACTGCTTGTTCGCCCGGTAGCGCAGCCGAACATCGGTGACGAAGTAGCGGCTGAAGCCGGTGTAGGCGAAATCGTTGCTGTCGCTGTTGTCGAGCTGGCCGTACTGGCGGCCGCTGTAGCGCGCGCCGAAGCTGCCCGACCATTGTTCGTCCAGCGCATAGCTCAACAGCGCCGTGGCTCGCCACAGCGGCACGCGCGGCTGGCGCTTGCCCACGCTGGCCGGGTTCTTGTCGTTGCGCACGATCGTCGAGTCGGCATAGGTGAGGCTGGCGTTCAGGTCCAGGCCCTTTACGCCGAGGTCGCTGGTCTGCAGCGCCACTTCGGTGCCGAGCGTGCGGATCGCATCGATGTTCTGGATGTTCGTGACATTCGGCGTCACGCTGACGTTGGTCTGCGAGTACAGCGCGTCGACGGTGCGCTCGGCGAAGGCGGTCACGCGCAGTGAGCCCACGCCGATGTCGCGCTCGGCGGAGAGCTCGCTGGTCCAGGACTTTTCGGGCTTCAGATTCGGGTCGTTGTTGACCACGACATTGGCCGCGACCGAACCCTGGTACAGCTCCGATACTGTGGGCATGCGCACCGCGCGCCCGAGCGAGGCCTTCAAGGTCAAGTCGGAGTTCATCTGGTACGACACCGCTGCCTTGGGCGACACGTGCGACTCGCTGCGCTCGCCCAGGCCGACGCCGTTGATCGCGCCGTTGAAGGCCTGCCAGCGCTCGAGCCGCCCGCCCAGTACCGCCTTCCAGTCGGGAGCGAAACGCCAGGCATCTTGGGCCCACGCGCTTTGCAGCGTGGTGTTGCCGCTGAAGGTGGCCGGCACAAGCGCCGGGTCGGCCGACCCGCCCAGCCAATCGGCGGTGGTGGAGACCTGCGAGCGCAACTGAAACGCGTCGCGCTGCACGCCCGCCTCGACAATGTGCTCGCCCTCGACCCCTGCCGGGCGCCAGATCGCCTTCGCCGCGAGCGTGTTCCAGCCGGTGCCGTGCATGTCGGTGATGCGCCCGGCGCCGCCGTTCAGCGCCGCAGGCAGCGCGACGGTGGGCGAACGCACCTGGTCGAGGCTGTAGTCGTAGCGGCTCGCGGCGAATTCCCAATCCCAGGTCGCGCGGGTGTTGCTCTTCACGCTCAGACCATGCGTGTGGTGCGCCAGGTCCGCCTGGCTTGGCGCCAGGTCCGCGGGACTGAGCGTGTAGCTGCGGCCATCGACGTTGACCACACCGCTGTAGACCGGGTTGCCGGCGGCGTCGCGCAAGAAGGTTTCGGAACGCCGGTCCGCGTCGTTGCGCCAATAGCCCAGGGTGTACGAGACACGCAGCGTCGGTTCGATGTCGTAGGCCAGTTTCAGCTTGGCATGGTCCTGCACGGTGTGGGTCTGGCCGGTGCTACCGAGCAGGACCCACGGCTGGTTGCGGGGGTTGTTGCCCGTCACCGCGCCGGTCACGGCGGTGCCGGCGCCGCCTGGCGTTCCCGCCGAGACGAGCTTAGTGGCAAAGCCCAAGGGCTGGGCCTGGCTGTCGAGCCGGTTCACGTTGAGCCACCACGACCAGTCGCCGCTGCGGCTGCCGAGCGAGGCACTGCCCTGCCCGCCCGAATAACGCGAGTCGGTGCCGTACAGGCGATAGCCCTGCGTGAAGCCGCTCAGTTTCACGTGCGCTTCAAAGGCCTTGGGCATGCGCGTCACGAAGTCGACGATCGCGCCCGCCGAGTTGCCGGCGTAGGCCGCCGAGAACGGGCCGTAGAGCACGTCCACGCGCTCGATCTCCTCGGGGGTCACGAGCGCCCAGCGCGGCGTGAAACTCGCGCCATTGCCGAGCAGGTTGGACAGCAGCACGCCGTCGGCGTAGACGAGCGAGCGAGCACTGTTGCCGGTGCCCGAAGCACGCGTAGCGAGCACCGCGTGGTCGTGGTCGCCGATGTAGCGCTTTCGCACCAGAAGACTCGGAAAGTATTTCAGCGCGTCTTCGGCATCGGTGGCGTTGATCGTCTGCTCGATCTCGCGGCCGGTGATGCTGAGCAGCGTGGTCGGAATCTCCAGAGGCATCGACGCCGGCCGGTTGCCGACAACGGCGACACGCTCCAGGGTGGTGACGGCGGAGGGTTGAATTTCAGCGGTTTGTGCGACGGCGGCTGAGGGCAAAATGAGCGCGATCGCGATGTGCAGCAGGGTGCGGCAGGGTGTTTGCCGCGGGGGAATGCGTTCCATGGTGTTTCGACCTGATGGGCCCACGCATCGACGTGGGCGCGTGAAGACGGTGCGGCACGCGCGGAGTCTCGCCATCGCGGCGAGCCGGCACGCGCCAACGGCGCTCGATCAGGCGAAACGAGGTGGGGCGTGCTCGAGCCGCGCCATCCATGCGGCACAGGCGTCCGCCAGCACGGGCTGGCGCGCCAACCGGTGCCACGGTGCCCGCGCATCGGATACCGGTAGCACCGGAGCACTCGCGTCGGCAGCGGTGAATCCGACCAGGCCGCCCAGCACGCAGTGATCGCCGGAATGACTCGACGCTGCGTCGTGGCCCGGCTGCGCCGGCTCGCTCTGCAAAGCAACCGTGGCCACACCGTAGACGGTGCAGACTTCGACCAACGCCTTGCCCTGCGCATGCGCCGACCCCGCCGCGAGCAAGGGCATCGCTGCCTTGAGCAGCAGCGCGAAGGCGAAGGCCCACGCGGCCCAACGGGATGAAATCAAACGCCGGTTCATGGCCGCGATCCTAACCCGCGCTCCCAGTGCGGACATCCCCGCGAGAACGGGGTGGGTTGCTCCCCGTGATGGCCGTCATGTCGACACCCGACGCGCCAGCCGATAATCCGCCCGTGGCGATCCAGACCGACGACTTCGAACCCGCGCGGCGCGTGCTCAGCACGGCCCCGGCATCGCCGAACGAAGAAGCGATCGAGCGCGCGCTGCGCCCGAAGGGCCTGGCGGAATACATCGGCCAGGTGAAGGCGCGCGAGCAGCTGGAAATCTTCATCGGCGCGGCGAAGCTGCGCCGCGAGGCGATGGACCAC
Organism: uncultured beta proteobacterium; assembly: GCA_963791595.1. Classification (GTDB taxonomy): domain Bacteria; phylum Pseudomonadota; class Gammaproteobacteria; order Burkholderiales; family Burkholderiaceae_C; genus JAEMQF01. The sequence continues at coordinate 98,423 of CAWBTF010000009.1, forward strand.
GTGCTGCTGTTCGGCCCACCCGGGCTTGGCAAGACGACGCTGTCGCACATCATCGCCAACGAGCTCGGCGTGAATCTGCGCTCGACTTCCGGGCCGGTGCTGGAAAAACCGAAGGACCTGGCGGCGATCCTCACCAACCTCGAGCGCAACGACGTGCTCTTCATCGACGAGATCCATCGCCTGAGCCCGGTCGTCGAAGAAATCCTCTACCCGGCGCTCGAGGATTACCAGATCGACATCATGATCGGCGAGGGCCCGGCGGCGCGCTCGATCAAGCTCGACTTGCAGCCGTTCACGCTGGTGGGTGCGACCACGCGCGCGGGCATGCTGACGAACCCGCTGCGCGACCGCTTCGGTATCGTCACGCGGCTGGAGTTCTACACCGCCGAAGAGCTGGCGCGCATCGTCAAACGCTCCGCCGGATTGCTGAAAGTGGAAGCCGATGTGGAGGGCGTGTTCGAGATCGCACGCCGCTCGCGCGGCACGCCGCGCATCGCGAACCGGCTGTTGCGCCGCGTGCGCGATTTCGCCGACGTGAAGGGCAACGGCAGCATCGACAAGGGTGTGGCCGACCGGGCGCTGGTGATGCTCGACGTGGACCCGCAGGGCCTGGACGTGATGGACCGCAAGCTGTTAGAGGCGGTGATCCACCGCTTCGACGGCGGGCCGGTCGGGCTGGACAACGTCGCCGCGGCGATCGGTGAAGAGCGCGACACGATCGAAGACGTGATCGAGCCGTTCCTGATCCAGCAGGGTTACCTGCAGCGCACGCCACGCGGCCGCGTCGCCACGCTCGCGGCGTACCGGCACCTCGGCCTGAACGTTCCCAGGGGAGCAGCCGAAGACTTGTTCGGCACCTGAGGCCGCCTGAGATCGCCTTGGATCGCCCGATGGCGCCCCAGGGGCAGTCCGCGGCGTCAGTCTTTCTTGCTCAGCAGCGACAAGAACTCGCGCCGCAGCGTCGGGTTTTGCAGGAACGCGCCCTGCATCACGCTGTTCGTCATCATCGCGCCGTCGTCTTTCACGCCGCGCCAATGCATGCAGTAATGGTCGGCCTCCATCACGATCGCCAGGCCGTCGGGTTTGACGCGTTGCTGCAACTCGTCAGCGAGCATCTTCACCGCTTCCTCCTGAATCTGCGGGCGGCTCATGATCCAGTCGCAGATGCGCACGTACTTCGACAGGCCGATCAGGTTCGAGTGTTCATTGGGCAGGATGCCGATCCACACCTTGCCGAGGATCGGGCACAGGTGGTGCGAACACGCACTGCGCACCTTGATCGGCCCGACGATCATCAACTCGTTCAGGCGCGACGCGTTCGGAAACTCCGTCACCGTGGGCATCGGCTGGTAACGGCCGGCGAACACCTCGCTGATGAACATCTTCGCGACGCGCCGCGCCGTCTCCTGGGTGTTGTGGTCGCTTTGCGTGTCGATCACGAGCGCGTGCAGCACCTCGTGCATCTTCGCTTCGACTTCCGCGCGCAGCTCGTCCAGCTCGCCATCGCGAATGAAGCCAGCGATGTTGTCGTTCGCGTGGTAGCGCGCCTGGGCACCCACCAGGCGGTAGCGAATTCGGTCCGACGCGCTCAGGCGCGACAACTCCTCTTCGGTGCGGAATATCCGCGTGGCAACTTCGCGCTTCATGGCAATCCTTCGCTGGCAACCCACGCCAAGCGTACCGCAGGCGCAGCGCCCGTAGACTGCGTTCGGTGAAAACCCCCACGCGGCCATCCCCTACCGGCTCCCGCGCCGAGCTCCCCGATGACGAACCCGGCCGTACGGCAACACCGTCTCTGCCGCTGGCCACCTTGTTGCAGCATGGCGCTGCGGCGGTTCAGGCGGTACGCAACGGGGAATCACTGAACACCGCGCTCGAGCGCTGCCCGCCGGCCGCGCGCGCCGGTGCGCAAGCGCTGAGCTTTCATGCACTGCGTTGGCTCGGCGCCGCGCAGGCCGCGCGCAAGCTGCTCGCGCCGCGCCAGCCGCCGCCCGAGGCCGACGCCGTGCTGCTGAGCGCGCTGGCCTTGCTGTGGCCGGGCGCTTCCACCGCGTATGCCGAGCACACCGTGGTCGACCAGGCGGTAGCCGCCACGCGTCTCGTCGCGCCGCGCAGCGCCGCGTTCGTCAACGCCGTGCTGCGGCGTTTCCTGCGCGAACGCGATGCGCTGTGCGCCGCAGCGTCGCGCGATCCGGTGGCGCGCCACAACCACCCGACGTGGTGGATCGAACGCCTGACGCGAGATTGGCCCGAGCACGCGCCGGCGATTCTCGCTGCAGCGAATCGACACCCGCCGATGGACCTGCGGGTCAACGTGCGCCGCGCCAATGCGTCAGCCTACGCGGCACGCCTGGCCGAACACGGCATCGACGTCACTGGTGCGAGGCGACGCCTGCGTCACGCTGCGCGAGCCCTGTCCCGTCGCGCGTTTGCCGGGCTTCGCCGAAGGCGCTGTGTCGGTGCAAGACGCCGCCGCGCAGCTTGCCGCGCCGCTGCTGCTGGGACCCGGCTTGCCCGCGGGTGCGCGCGTGCTCGACGCCTGCGCGGCACCGGGCGGCAAGACCGCGCACCTGCTGGAGTTGGCCGATCTCGACGTGACCGCTCTCGACCGCGACGCGACGCGCCTGCCACGGATCGCGCAAACCCTGGAGCGGCTCGATCTGCACGCGCGCATCGTCTGCGCCGATGCCGCCGACACCGGGTCGTGGTGGGACGGCAAGGCTTTCGACGCGATCCTGCTGGACGCGCCTTGCAGCGCCTCGGGGATCGTGCGCCGCCATCCGGACGTGCGCTGGTTGCGCCGCGCCGCCGACATCGACGCCTTGGCGTTGACCCAGACGCGTTTGCTCGACGCGCTATGGCCGTTGTTGAAGCCCGGCGGCCGATTGCTTTACTGCACCTGCTCCGTGTTCCGGCGCGAAGGACAATCTCAGATCGACGCTTTTTTGCAACGCCGGCCCGACGCCGGCCTCGCGCTCGCACCCGCTTCGCCCGGCCATCTGTTGCCGCTGGCTGACAATGACTTGTCCGCCGAACGGGCTTGCGCACGAGCCTCGCCCGGCGATGGTTTCTTTTACGCCCTGATCGAGAAGCGCCCCACTTGACCCGCCTCACGCCACCCGACAAGCCAGCCGCGCCCGCGGCGCGCCGCCTGTCGGCTGGGCGTGCGCCCGCGGCCACATGGGCGACGCGCCGCGCGCTGCTGCTGAGCACTGTTGCCCTGTGGCTGCCGGCGCGCAGCTTCGGGAGCACCACCCCGGCCCTCACTTTGTTCGAGATCAACCGTGACGACAACGCGGTGGCGCTGAGCTACGCGGTCGACTTCGAACTCGCTCCCAGCGTCGAAGACGCGCTCGGCAAGGGCATCGCCCTGCACTTCGTCGCCGAAGCGCAGGTGTTTCGCAACCGCTGGTACTGGCGCGACCGGCGCATCGCGCAGGCGGCACGCACCTGGCGCATCGTCTATCAGCCGCTCACGTCGAACTACCGTGTCAGCTTCGGCGGCCTGAGCCGCAGCTACGCCAGCCGCGCCGAGGCACTCGCCGCCGTGCGGCGCAGCGTCCACTGGCGCATCGCCGAGCCGGGGCAGGTCGAGCCCGGCAGCCGCCACTACCTGGAGTTCAGTTTTCGCCTGGACACGAGCCAGCTGCCCAGGCCGATCCAGATCGGCATCGAAGGCCAGGCCGACTGGTCGCTGCTCGTTGAACGCAGCCAAGCGTTCGAATGAGCTGAGCACGCCTCGCCATGATCAAAGCCACCCGCTGGGCCTGGATCGTCTCGCTGGTTGCCGTGACCGGCGCCACGCTCGTGCTCGCGTTCCTGCTGTCGTTCGCCACCAATTCGCCCGCACTGTACGAGCGCCATTACCTGTGGCTGTTCTGGTTGAACGTCACGGTCGCGGGTCTGCTCGCGCTGGTCATTCTGATCGCCTCGGCACGCCTCGTCATCCGCCTGCGCCGGCGCAAGTTCGGCAGCCAGCTGCTGCTCAAGCTCGCGGCGATCTTCGCCACCGTCGGCGTGATTCCGGGCGTGCTGATCTACACCGTGAGCTTTCAATTCGTCTCGCGCAGCATCGAGAGCTGGTTCGACGTGCGCGTCGAAGGTGCGCTCGATGCCGGCCTGAACCTGGGCCGAGCGACGCTCGACGCGCGCATCAAGGAACTCGGCGACCGCACGCGTGCCGCAGCGGAACAAATTGCCGACTCGGGGGCGAACCCGCGCCCGCTCGCGCTAGAGCGGCTGCGCGAACAACTCGAAGCGAGCGATGTCGCGATCACAGGTTCGGCCGGCCAGACCCTCGTCGCCGCCGGTGGTTCGGCCACGTCGTTGCTGCCCGACCGCCCCACGCCGACGATGCTGCGCCAGGCGCGCCTGGCACGCGTGACGAGCCAGCTCGAAGGCCTGGACGAAGACAACCCCGCCGCCACCGTGAGCGCGCGCGTGCGCGCACTCGCGCTGATCCCCGGCCGCGACTTCGGCCTGGGCGAACAGGAGCGCTTTCTGCTCGTCACGCAAACCTTGCCACGCGCCCTTGCGGCGAACGCGCTCGCGGTGCAGTCGGCGTACCGCGAATACCAGCAGCGCGCCTTGTCGCGCGACGGGCTGCGCCGCATGTACATCGGCACGCTGACGCTGGCGCTCGTGCTTGCCGTGTTCGCCGCGGTCCTGCTCGCCGCGTTGCTCGGCCATCAACTCGCGCGGCCGCTGCTGCTGCTCGCCGAAGGCGTGCGCCAGGTGGCGCGCGGCGACTTGAGCGCGAAGCCGGTGTTCGCCTCGCGTGACGAACTCGGCGGCCTGACGCGCTCGTTTGCAGAGATGACGCAACAGCTCGCCGACGCGCGCGGCCTGGTGCAGCGCAGCGTCGTCCAGGTCGAGGGCGCACGCGCCGAGCTGCAAACGATTCTCGACAACCTCAGCACCGGCGTCGTCGTGTTCGACAGCAAGGGCCGCATCGACACCGTGAACCCCGGCGCGACGCGCATCCTGCGCCTGCCGCTGGCCACCTACCGGCGCCAGCGTCTCGACGAAGTGCCGGGCCTCGCGGAATTCGGCAAGGCAGTCGAGCAGCGTTTCGAGCTGCACGCCGCAGGCGCGCCCGCGAAGGATGCGAGCAGCGACCCCAGCCACTGGCAAGACTCGTTCGAACTCGCCACGCCCGGCGCGCCGGCGGCGCCGAACCACACCGAATCCGCAGAACCCGGCGACGCCACCGAACGCAGAGGCATGACGCTGCTCGTGCGCGGTGCGCCGATGCCCCAAGGCTCGCGCCTGCTCGTGTTCGACGACATCACCGACGTCGTCTCGGCGCAGCGCAGCCTGGCGTGGAGCGAAGTCGCGCGGCGCCTCGCACACGAGATCAAGAACCCGCTCACGCCGATCCAGCTCTCCGCCGAGCGGCTGCAACTCAAGCTCGAATCGAAACTCAGCGGCGCCGACCAGGCGATGCTGATCCGCTCCGTCAGCACCATCGTCAACCAGGTGCAGGCGATGAAGTCGCTCGTCAACGAGTTCCGCGACTACGCGCGCCTGCCTGCCGCCGTGATGGTGCCGCTTGACCTGAACGCTCTCATCAGCGAAGTGCTGGCGCTGTACTCAACGGCGCAAGACGCCGACCGGCTGCACACCGACCTCGACCCCGAACTGCCGCCGATCCTGGGCGACGGCACGCAACTGCGCCAGGTCGTCCACAACCTCGTGCAAAACGCGCTCGACGCCGTGGCCGAGCGTGCCGACGGCCGGGTGCGCGTCAACACCGAGACGATGCGCGACGAACACGGCGCGCCGCGCTACGTGCGTTTGCAGGTCATCGACAATGGCCCCGGATTCCCCGAGAAAGTCTTGCAGCGCGCGTTCGAACCCTACGTCACGACCAAGAGCAAGGGCACGGGCCTGGGCCTGGCGGTCGTGAAAAAAATCGCCGACGAGCACGGCGCCCGCGCACGCTTGTCCAACCTCGGGCAAACCGTTACCGGTTCCTCCGAGGCGGGCGCGGCGCACGGGGCGCAAGTTTCGTTATCATTTTCCAAACTCGCGCCGGGCGACCACCCGCCGGTTGACGCGGCAATTGCCGCGGCTGACCGGGCGCATTGAGAATCACGGCCACATGGCAACCATCCTGGTAGTTGACGACGAACTCGGCATCCGTGCCCTGCTCTCGGAGATCCTCACCGACGAAGGCCACACGGTGGAAGTGGCGGAAAACGCGGCCGAGGCGCGCGCCTGCCGCCAGCGGCTGCGCCCGGACCTGGTGCTGCTCGACATCTGGATGCCCGACGTCGACGGCATCACGCTGCTCAAGGAATGGGGCTCCGCCTCACTGCTTACGATGCCCGTCATCATGATGAGCGGCCACGGCACGATCGACACCGCGGTCGAGGCCATCAAGTTCGGCGCGCTCGCGTTCCTGGAAAAACCGGTCACGCTGCAAAAACTGCTGCGCGCTGTGGAGCAGGGCCTGTCCAAGCCTGGCCCCAGCCTGCCCGCCGCCGACCGTTCGGTGCAGGCCGTCCTCAATAACAGCGGCGCGGCTTCGATGCTGCCCAGCCCGGCGATGCTGCCGCTGGCGCCGCTGCTGATCGGCCCGCAATCCGAGCAGAGTTTCGACCTCGACCGGCCGCTGCGCGAAGCGCGCGACGCGTTCGAGAAAAGCTACTTCGAATTCCACCTCGCGCAAGAAAACGGCAGCATGACTCGCGTCGCCGAGAAGACCGGCCTCGAGCGCACGCACCTGTACCGCAAGCTCAAGCAGCTCGGCGTGGACCTGAGCCGCAACAAGCGCGCCAGCACGGTGTAGCGCGGCGTCGCGCCTGGATACGCCCGGCGCACGAGCCGGTCTGCGGTGCCAAGCCCCTCGGCTAGAATGCGCGGCTCACGGCGGCCAGGTAGCTCAGTTGGTAGAGCAGCGGACTGAAAATCCGCGTGTCGGTGGTTCGATTCCGCCCCTGGCCACCACCTATGAATGGGTTGGCCGGTTTGTAGCCGCTGACCCATTTTGCTTTCCGGACCTTCATGTAGAGGCCGGTGTAAGCAAGACGAACCCGACCACGAAGGCTGCGTGATGCACCTGTTGCCGATGGGTTGGGGAATAGGCCATCAATCCGCCTTGATATTCGCCCGCCTCACGATCGCCTCGTACTTGCCCGCCTCCGCCGCCACCAGTGCCGCGAACTCGGCGGGCGAATTGGCCACGGGCTCGGCCGCGAGTTGTGCCATCACGTCGCCGAAGGCCTTCGTGTTCATCGCCGCCACGGCTGCCGCGTGCAATTGCTCAATGACCGAACGCGGCACCTGCGCGGGCGCGAACAGGCCGAACCAGGTGCTGATGTCGAAGTCGGACAAGCCTTTCACGCCGGACTCGGCGAGCGTCGGAATCTCGGGCATGGCCTTGGCGCGGCGCTGCGTCGTTACGCCCAGCGCCAGCAGGCGGCCGTCGCGCACGCGCGGTGCGGCGGAGGCGAGGTTGTCGAACATGAAGTTCACTTCGCCGCTCAGCAGCGCCAGTTGCGCGGGCGGCGCGCCGCGGTAGGGGATGTGAAGCGCAAAGGTCTCGGTGCGCATCTTGAAGAGTTCACCCGCCAAGTGGCCGGCGCTGCCGTTGCCGCCCGAGCCGAACTGCAAGCGGCCGGGATTGGTCTTTGAGGTGCGCGACGAAGTCGGGCAGCGTCTTGAGGCGGTTGCGCGCGGCGTACTCCGTCTCCAGCACCAGCACGTTAGGCACGTTGGCGATCAAGGTGATGGGCGCGAAGTCGCGCGCTGCGTCGTAGGGCATCTTGGGTTGGATCGCCGGGTTGATGGCGTGGGTGGCCACCGCGCCCATCAGCAGCGAGTAGCCGTCGGGCGCCGCTTTGGCCACCACATCCGCGCCGATGTTGCCGCCGGCGCCGGTGCGGTTTTCGACGAGCACGGTGCCGAAGGGGCGCATACCTTCGGCGAGCGCGCGCGCGGCGATGTCGAGCGGCCCGCCTGGGGGATAGGGAACGATCAGGCGGATCGGTTTGGCGGGGAAGGCCTGGGCGAATGCGCGCGTGCTTGCCATGAGCAGGGCAGTGAGGAGAATCAGGCGTCGCTGGGTCATCATGGTGGCGTGCGTCAGTTCCGATTCGACGCGCGTCATTGTGGGTGGCTTGCAAGCCTACACCCTCACCCCGACCCTCCCCCACCTGGCGGGCGAGGGGGCAAAGGCGAGTCGCGGTCGCGCCTGACCTGCCCCCTACACTGCGCGCTGCCATGAACGAGCCGCGCTACGCCTGGGTTGTCGTGTGGGCCGCGTTCGTGAGCCTGGCCGTGATCTTTGGCGTCGCGTATTCGTTCGCGGCATTCTTCGAGTCGTTCAGCCACGCCTTCGATGCACCCCGTGCCGACGTGTCGCTCGTGTTCGCGCTGTCGGGCGGCGTCTACTTCGTGCTCGGCGCGTTCGGCGGCATGTTGTCGGACCGCTTCGGCCCGCGCGCTGTGTGTTGCAGCGGCATGGTGCTGATCGCCTTGGGCCTGCTGCTCAGCAGCACGGCGCAGTCGATGGCGACGATCTACGCCGCCTACGGTGTCGGCGTCGGCGTGGGGATCGCGCTCGTCTACACACCGGCGATCGGCAGCGTGCCGCCGTGGTTCACGCTGCGCCGCGGCTTTGCGGCGGGCCTGGCGAGTGCGGGCATCGGCGCCGGCACCGTGGTCGTGCCGCTGCTCGCGGCATGGGCCATTGCAGAGCTCGAGTGGCGCGCCGCGCTGCGGGCGCTCGCGGCGGGTGCGCTGGTGGTCGGCGTGGGCGCGGCGTGGCTGCTGCGGCGCGCGCCGCAGTCGGCCGCAGCTGGCGGCGTGGCGCGCGGCCTGAGTCTGCGCGAGGCGCTGCGCAGCCGCTCGTTCTGGTGGTTTTACCTGGGCGTCGTGAGCGCCGCGCCGACAATGTTCATTCCCTTCGCCCATGTGTCGGCCGCCGCGCGCGACGCCGGCATCGACGACGCGCGCGCGGTCGGGCTGGTGGGCTTGATCGGCATCGGCAGCCTGGTCGGGCGCTTCGGCATCGGCGCGTTGGCAGACCGCCTCGGGCGCTTGCGCACGCTCACGCTGTTGCAGGCGGCGATGGCCCTGTCGTACCTGCTCTGGTGGGGCGCGCCGGGCTACCTGGCGTTCGCGCTGTTCGCGCTCTGGTTTGGCCTCAGCTACGGCGGCATCGTCTCGCTGCTGCCGGCGCTGTGCATGGACTTGTTCGGCGCGCGCGCGGTGTCGAGCATCATCGGCACGCTGTACAGCGGCGCGGCGCTCGGCAATCTGTTCGGCCCTGTGCTCGCCGGCGCGGTGTTCGACTCGCGCGGCAGCTACACGCTCGTGTTCATCACCTGCCTGTTCCTGTCGGCGATCGGCACCGCCGCTTCGGCGCGGCTCGCGGCGATGCGCACGCCGGTGTATTGAAGCGAGGGTCCGGACGCCGGGCCTAACACGCCAAGCGATGTTGCTCCATGCGGATCACTTCGCGCGCCTTGGCCACGGCGTAGAGCCGAGCCGCTTCCGGAGACGGCCAACGGTGGCCGCCGGCCAGCATTTCATCGCGGTACGCCTCGCGCGGTTTGTCGACGTTGCCTCGAACTCGGTTCACGACGACTGTGGCGACGAACCCATCACCTCGCTGGCCGGCCACCGCACCCGCATAGATGCGGTAGTCGCCTTCGTTCGTCGTCGCAAAACGCATCTCGATCTCCTTGGGATGCACGCTCAAAACCGATATGCGATCTTCTGCCTGCGCGCTCGCGCCTTCCATCCCACAGGCGTGGGGGATGGATCGCGCCGCAGTGACCGATGCCTCGAATTCGTGCTCTGGGTCGCACAGAGATCAGCGCGCCTTACGCGATTGGCCGGTTGGCCTGCGCATCCAGCGAACGCGATTTGGCATGGCGGCGGTGCGGCGGCAAGCACGGCCACGAAACTGGATGAAAATACAGCCCCGCATCGCCGCCCGATTCCCTACCCATGCCCACGCCGACCGCATTGGCCACGCTCGATCAGCCCACGGTGGCGCCGCATGATGGGCCGTTTGCCGACCTGAACGCACAGCAGCGCGCCGCCGTTGAACATGGGCTGACGCATGGCGCCGCACCGGCCCCGCCCCTGCTTGTGATCGCCGGCGCGGGCAGCGGCAAGACGAAGACGCTGGCGTCGCGCGCCGCCGCGTTGGTGCTGGCCGGTGCCGACCCGCAACGCCTGTTGCTGTTGACGTTCTCGCGCCGCGCGGCGCACGAGATGCAGCGCCGCGTCGGGCGCGCGCTGCATCAGGCGCTGGGCTGGCGCGCCACACAGCGCGCGCCCGAGTTGGCCTGGGCCGGCACCTTCCACGGCATCGGCGCGCGCCTGCTGCGCGACTACGCCACTCAGATCGGCCTCGCCCCAGCCTTCACGATCCTCGACCGCAGCGACGCCGAAGACCTGATGAACGTGGCGCGCCAGGAACTCGGCCTGGCGAAGACGCACAAGCGCTTTCCGCAGAAGGCCACCTGCATGGCGATCTACTCGCGCGCCGTCAACGCGCGAATCCCCCTGCGCCAGGTGCTGCTCGATTCGTACCCATGGTGCGCCGAGTGGTCCGCCGAATTGCAGACCCTGTTCAACGCCTACGTCGCCGCCAAACAGGCACAGCAGGTCCTGGACTATGACGACCTGCTGCTCTACTGGTGGCAACTGATGCAGCACCCCCAACTGGCGCGCCACGCGGGCGCGCGCTTCGACCATGTGCTGGTCGACGAGTACCAGGACACGAACCGCCTGCAAGCCGCGATCCTGCTCGCTCTCAAGCCCGACGGCCGCGGCCTCACCGTGGTGGGCGACGACGCACAGGCGATCTACGCGTTTCGCGCCGCCGACGTGCGCAACATCCTCGAATTCCCGAACGCTTTCGAGCCCGCGGCGCGCGTGGTCACGCTGGAGCGCAACTACCGGTCGACGCAGACTATCCTGAACGCGTCGAACGCGGTGATCGCGCAGGCGGCCGAGCGCTTCACGAAGGCCCTTTGGACCGACCAACAGTGCGACGAGCGGCCCGGCCTGGTGAGCGTGCAAGACGAGGCGCAGCAGGCCTCATGGGTCGCGGACCGCGTGCTGCACTACCGCGAATGCGCGCTGCCGCTGAAAAGCCAGGCGGTGCTGTTCCGCACCTCGCACCACAGCGCCACGCTCGAACTCGAACTGACACGCCGCAACATCCCCTTCGTCAAGTTCGGCGGATTGAAGTTTCTCGAAGCCACGCATGTGAAAGACGTGCTCAGCGTGCTGCGCTGGGCGGAGAACCCACGCTGCCGCCTCGCCGGATTTCGGATCGCGCAGCTCCTGCCCGGCATCGGGCCGGCGGCAGCGAGGCGTTTGCTGGATGACTTGGACAAGGCCGATCACCCCAGCGCAGCGCTGGCGTCGTTTGTGCCTCCAACCGCGGCGAGCGCGGCGTGGCGCGGGCTGCTCGAGCTGCTGGCCCAACTGCGCGCGCCGGGCGCCGTCTGGCCCGACGACCTGAGCGCCGTCCACCACTGGTACCGCCCGCACCTGGAGCGGCTGCACGACGACGCCGCGCTGCGCTGGCGCGACCTCGAGCAACTCGGGAGAATCGCGCGCGGCCATGCATCGCGCGAACGCTTCCTGACCGAATTGACGCTCGACCCGCCCGAAGCGAGCAGCGACGAATCGGGCGCGCCGCACCTCGACGAGGACTACCTGATCCTGTCGACGATCCACTCCGCGAAGGGCCAGGAGTGGAAAAGCGTGTTCGTGCTCAACGTCGTCGACGGCTGCATGCCCTCCGATCTGGCCACCGGCACACAAAGCGAAATCGAGGAAGAACGGCGCCTGCTTTACGTGGCGATGACGCGCGCCAAGCAGCACCTGCACCTGATGGTGCCGCAATCTTTCTACGTCACGCAGCAGGCGAAGTACGGCGACCGACATCTGTACGCGACGCTGTCGCGCTTCATCCCGCCGGAAGTGGCCGCGCAGTTTCAGGCGATCTGTCCGAGCGCGAATTCGATGGGCGCGCCCGCGGCGGCGCAGCTTGCGGCGGCGCCGGTGATCGACATCACGGCACAGCTTCGTTCGGCCTGGAGCTGAAGGGAGACTCGTCTCCCTCGACTTGCGTCAAGCCTTCAGCGAATCGCTGACTGGTGACGGCCCTGTGCCGTCGTTCGCCGCTGCGCGCACGCCAGCGACTCGCGAGGGCAGGTGGCCCGGAGCTTCGAGCGAAAACCTTTTGTTACCAGCCCAGCCCACACGCGACTGCGCCCCAGGGCGGTGGCGGCGCCCCCGTTCTCCGGCCCACGCTCGCGGGGCGCCACCGAGGCCCACAACGCGCAGCCGCGTCATCACATTCCAAGCGCACGAAGAGCCAGGACACCGCGAATGGGGCCTCCGCCCGGGGGCACCACCACCGCCCTGCTGCAACCGATGGTGGCGGGCGATGCGCAGGGGTGCCACCCGGTGGCCAGGGCAGGTGGCTCGGGGTACGGTCGGAGGCCCCATTCGCGGTGTCCTGGCTCTTTGCGAGCTTGGCTGGCGTTGATGGAATTGCGCGCCGTGGACCCCATCCGGTGCCCCGCGAGCGTGGGCCGGAGAACGTACCCCGGGCCACCTGCCCTCGCGCAGTCGCTGGCGTGCGCGCAGCGGCGAACGACAGCCAAGGGCCGAAAGCCCTTCATGACGCATCGGATTTCATTCGTCGAGGGTCGCGCGCAACGCGGTGGAGCCATTGCTATGACACTCCCGACCCGAAACCTACTCCGGCTCGATCTTCGCCGCACGGATCACGCCGGCCCAGCGCTCGATCTCGCGCGCCAACAGTGCCGACATTTCGGCCGGCGAACTCGGCTCCAGGCGCACGCCGAGTTTGGTGAGCGTTTCCAGCGTCGCAGGCCGTGCGAGAGCTTCGCGGGCCGCGCGGTTCAGCGCCGCCAACACGTCGGCGGGCGTTCCGGCCGGCGCAGCCAAGCCATTCCACGACGCGACCACATGGCGAAGGCCCACCGCTTGCTGCACCGTCGGCACCTCGGGCAATGCCGGATGGCGCTGCTCCGACGAGACCGCCAGCGCTCGCACGGCGCCTCCGGTCACTTGGCCGAGCATGGGCCCGAGGATCTCGAACGCCAGGTCGACTTCGCCCGAGCGCAGCGCTACCAGCAGCGCGGGCGAGCTCTTGTAGGGAACGATCAACGCGTCGATGCCCGCAAGGGTCTTGAACCACTCGGCCGCCAGGTGCTGCGTGCTGCCCACCGCAATGCTGCCGATCGTCAACTTGTCCGGCTGCGCCTTCGCGAACGCCAAAACCTCGGCGAGACTCGCGAAACGCCGGCCTGCACCCGGCGCCGCGTTCGCAAAGGCGCCGAGGTCGAAGAAGCCGAGCGTGCCAATCGGTGCGAAGTCGCGTTGCGTGTCGTACGGCAATTTCTTGAACAGCGTCACCGCCAACGCATTGGCATTGCTCATCAGCAGCAGCGTGTGCCCGTCGGGTGGGGCGCCGGCCACCGCCTGGCTCGCGACGATGGCGCCGGCGCTCGGCCGATTCTCGACGACCACGCTTTGCCCCAGCACCTGACCCATCGGCGCGGCGACGGCGCGCGCCGTCAGGTCGGCGATGCCGCCCGGCGCGAACGGAACGATCAGCGTGATCGGTCGGCTCGGGAAGCGCCGCTGCGCCGACGCCGGCGTGCTGAGGGCGCCGGCGAACGCGGCCGCCGCGCCGAGCATGCCCAGGCCGAACTGGCGCCTTGCCGGGCGGTCCGGCCCGAGAGGAAAGCGGCTGCACGGATTCATGGCACCTCAGTGCAGCGGGCACGCGGCGTCAGAAATCCTCGGTGTCGATTTCCGCCTGCGTCGCGGCGTTGTAGCGCGCGCCGGCCACCGTGCGCTGGTTGATCAACTCGTCCAGGCGCGCGATCGTGGCCTGCGGCAGCGTTACCCCGGCCGCGCCGACGTTTTCTTCCAGGTGCGCAAGATTCGTCGTGCCCGGAATCGGCACCGCGTGTTCAGCGCGCGCCAGCAACCAGGCCAGCGCGAGCTGGGCCATCGTGCAGCCCGCTTCGCGCGCCAGTGGCTCCACGCCGTGCAGCAGCTCCAGATTGGCGGCGTAGCGCGCCGGCTCGAAGCGCGGCATGCCGCGCCGGATGTCTTTGGCATCGAATCCGCTGACGTCGCGCAAGGTCCCCGTCAGAAACCCGCGCGCCACCGGGCTGAAAGCAACGAGCGCAGCGCCGAGTTCCCGGCACGCGTCGAGCACGCCGATCTCGACGTTGCGGCTCCACAGCGAATACTCTGACTGCACCGCGGCGATCGGGTGCACCGCGTGGGCGCGGCGCAGCGTCGCCGCCGACACTTCCGACAAGCCCAGGCCCAGCACCTTGCCGCGTTCGACCAGGCGCGACATCTCGCCCACCGAGTCTTCGATCGGCACGCGCTTGTCCCAGCGATGCAGGTAGTACAGATCGATATGGTCGGTCTGCAAGCGGCGCAGGCTGTCTTCGCAGTTGCGGCGGATCGCCTCGGGCCGGCCGTCGATCACGCGCTTCATGCCATCGTTGAACATCACGCCGGCCATCCCGCCCTTGCTCGCCAGCGTGAACTTCGCGCGGTGCGGGCCGAGCACCTTTCCGAGCAGCGTTTCATTCACGCCGAAGCCGTAGAGCGCCGCCGTGTCGAACATCGTCACGCCGAGGTCCAGCGCGCGCAGCAGCAGGCGTTGCGCAGCCTCGGCCGGCGGCGGCGCGCCGTAAGCGTGGCTCAGATTCATGCAGCCGAGGCTGATGGCCGAAACCTCGAAGGGGCCGATGCGGCGCTGCTGCATCGATCAGCTTCTCGACTTGAATTTGTTCAAGATGCGGTCGGCCTCGGGACGCCAGTCGCCGTTCTTCGCGAATTGTTTGTTTGCCTTGTCGCCGAACAGCCCTGCGTCCGCCTGGTCCGCGATCCAAGCCTGCCGCTGCGGCCGTGGCTGACGCAGACCAGGGCTCCAGGCCAGCGTCGCGCACCGTGGCCGCGACTTCGCGCATTTCTTCGGCGCGGCGCCGGCCGTGCTGAATGGCGCGCTGGAAGAAGTAGGCGCCCTGCTGTTCCCAGTCGATGCCGGGAAAGGTTTCCTTCAACGACGCCAGCACCTGATCTTCGACGCCGTAGGCGCGCGCCGCAGTGAAGCTCTCGATCACCATCGCCTCCAGGCCCTTGATCATCACGCTGCGGCACATCTTCGTCGCCGAGGCGACGCCGAGCTTGCGCGACACCGCTTTCGCGTCGAAGCCCAGCATCGTCAGCTTCGGGCGCAATTCGCTGGCACGCGTGCCGCCGAGCAGCAGCGGCACGCCGATGCGGTACGGCGGGATCGACGTCATCACCGCGCCCTCGACGTAGACGCCGCCGGCATCGTCGATGAACCCCGCGGCGCGCTTCTTCGCGTTCGGCGACGCCGAGTTCAGGTCGAGAAACCAGGCGCCGAACTTCACTGTCGGCGCGCAAGCCTGCGCCACCGCGACCGCCTGGTTCGCGGTGACGGCACTGATGATCAGGTCGCAGGCGTCGGCCAGCGCGCGGTGCGAGTCGCTCAGCTTGACGCCGTGCTTCTTGGCGTGCGCACGCATCGGCTCGGCGCCGGAACCCGCCAGCTTCAGGTCGTACGCCGCGAGCTTGGCGACGCCGAGTTCATGCAAATCTTCGGCCAGGATGCGCCCGACCTCGCCGTAGCCGACGAGGCCGATGCGCCATTGTTTGGGGTCGACGGACAGTGCCATTCGGTTTCAATCGATGTACTTCAGTCCGGCCTTCTCCAGCGCCGGCCGCATGTTGTACATGTCCAGACCGAGCACGCCTGCCGCGAGCTTGACGCGCTTCTCGGTTTCGTTCGCTTCGCGCTCGGCTGCCGCGTCGGCCACCTGCTGCGCGATTGCCGCGGGAACGATCACGACGCCGTCGTCGTCCGCCACGACCACGTCGCCGGGGTTGACCAGCGCGCCGGCACACACCACGGGAATGTTCACCGAGCCCAAGGTCGACTTGACGGTCCCCTTGGCGCTGACCGCCCGGCTCCACACCGGGAACTGCATCGCAGTCAGGTCTTTCACGTCGCGACAGCCGCCGTCGATCACCAGGCCCTTGGCCCCGCGTGCGCGAAAACTCGTCGCGAGCAGGTCGCCGAAGAAACCGTCGCTGCTTTCGGCACTGCACGCGGCGACGACGATGTCTCCTTCACGGATCTGTTCGACCGCCACATGCATCATCCAGTTGTCGCCCGGGTGCAGCAGCACCGTCACCGCCGTGCCGCAGGCGTGCGCGCCGGCGTAGATCGGGCGCATGTAGGGTTGCATCAGGCCCACGCGCCCCATCGCCTCATGCACGGTGGCCGAGCCGAATTGCGCGAGTTGCTTGGTCGCGCCGGCGTGGGCGCGCACGATGTTGCGCTTCACGACACCGAGCTGGTTCATGCTCATCGTCACTTCCCCTTCGCTTTCAATGCCGCGTCCAGCCGTGGAAATATCCGCCGGGCATTGCCTTCATAGATCTGGTGCTTTTCATTCGCCGAGAGCTGCTTCGACGCTTCGATGTAGCGCTTCGTGTCGTCGTAGTGATGGCCGGTCTCGGGGTCGATGCCGCGCACCGCGCCGATCATCTCGCTCGCGAACAGGATGTTGGCCACCGGGATCACCTTGGTCAGCAGGTCGATCCCCGGCTGGTGGTAGACACAGGTGTCGAAGAACACGTTGTTCAGCAGGTGCTCGGTCAGCAGCGGTTTCTTCAACTCCTGCGCCAGCCCGCGAAACCGCCCCCAGTGGTAGGGCGCCGCGCCGCCGCCGTGCGGAACGATGAAGCGCAGCGTCGGGAAATCCTTGAACAGGTTGCCGCTCAGGAACTGCATGAACGCCGTCGTGTCGGCGTTCAGGTAATGCGCTCCCGTCGTGTGGAAACACGCATTGCAGCTCGTGCTCACGTGCACCATCGCCGGAATGTCGTACTCGACCATCTTCTCGTAGATCGGGTACCAATGCCGGTCGGTGAGCGGCGGGCTGGTCCAGTGGCCGCCCGACGGATCCGGGTTCAGGTTGATGCCGACGTTGCCGTATTGCTCGACGCACTTCACGAGCTCCGGGATGCAGGTCGCCGGGTCGACGCCGGGCGATTGCGGCAGCATCGCGGCGGGCGTGAAGTGGTCGGGGAAAAGCATCGAGACGCGGTAGCAGAGTTCGTTGCAGATGGCCGACCATGCGGCCGAGACCTCGAAGTCGCCGATGTGGTGCGCCATGAAGCTGGCGCGCGGGCTGAAGATCGTCAGGTCGGCGCCGCGCTCGCGCATCAGCCTGAGCTGGTTCGCCTCGATCGATTCACGCAGTTCGTCGTCGCTGATGGTCAGGTCGGAAACCCGGGGCGCGGCCCCGGGATTGGCGATGCCCTCGATCTGGCGGTTGCGCCAAGCTTCCAGCGCCTTGGGCGCGGTGGTGTAGTGGCCGTGGCAGTCGATGATCATGAAGGCTCCTCGCGATCGCTGACGCGGGCAATGGCTCGAGCGCCGCTACTTCACCAGCAACACGGGCACAGGGGACGCCGCGGCGGCGGTCTGCGCCACAGAACCGAGCAAGGCACCGGCAGGAGCGCTCATGCCGCGCGTGCCCATCACGATCAGGTCGCAGCCGAGTTGCTGCGCTTCGTGGGCAATGGTCTCGCCGGGGTCGCCCACCCGGTGTTCGGCCTTGAACGGGATGCCTGCCGCGCTGAGTGCGGCGCGGGCCGGCGCGAGCGCCTGCTCGGCGTTGTCGCGGTAGTAGTCTTCCAGGGTCGAGCCGGCGACGAAGGTCGAGACGTCGCCCGTCACCGGGCGCTGTACGTTGATCACGTGCACGTCCAGCGCGCTGGGCTCGCGCAGATCGCGGCGTAGCGAGAGCAATTGCTGCACCGCGCGCGCCGCGCCGTCGGAGCCGTCCACCGCCAGCAAGACCCGCTTCAGCCCGGTGCTGACATGCGGAACCACGGCCGGCTGTTCCGCGGCTTCGGCCGCTTCGGCGCGCGACGCGAGCCACTTGCCCACCAGCACCACGCCAGCGGCCCCCAGCGCCGGCGCGACGTAATGCAGGAAGTTCGCCTGCGCGTTGACCCAGTCTTTCACCGCCGGGTCGGTGATCGCCATCTCGCCGGCCACCCAGCCGAGCAGCGCCGCGCCGATCGTGATGATGACGGGAAAGCGCGACATCAGCGTCAACAGCAGCGTGCTCGCGAACACGACCAGCGGGATCGAGATCGCCAGGCCGATCACGAGCAAAGTCACACTGTCTTTCGCCGCCGCGGCGACCGCGATCACATTGTCCAGGCTCATCACCAGGTCGGCGATCAGAATCGTGCGGATCGCCGCGCCCAGGTTCGACGCCTTCGGCCCATCGCCATCGCCCCCGTCATGCTCGGGCAGCAGCAACTGCACCGCGATCCACAGCAACAGCGCCGCGCCCACCAGCTTCAGGTACGGCAGGCGCAGCAATTCCACCGCGACGATCGTCAGCAAGATCCGCATCACCACCGCGGCGCCGCTGCCCCAGGCCACCGCGCGCTTTTGCTGCTCGGCCGGCAGGCTGCGCGCGGCCAGCGCGATGACGACCGCGTTGTCGCCCGACAGAACGATGTTCACGCCGATGATCTGCAGCAAGGCCACCCAGAACTCGGGGCTGTCGAAACTCATTGTTGTCTCCGTGATTCGTGTGGCTTCGTGTTCCGTGCCGGGCAGAACAGCCAATCTCGATCGGTGCTGCCCTGGGCGGGCGAAAGTATCCCATGGCATGCCCCCCGCGCCTGCGGGGAGTTGCAGCGCCCCGAGTTCTGCCACGATGCAGCCCAAGTGCAAGGCCGGCGTCGCGCCGTGGCCCGGGCGCGTGGGAGCACACTGTGGAGAAGAACTGGTACCTCGAGACCGTGAGCGCCGATGGTTCGCGCATCAGCTACGACGTCGACGCGTTGCCGTTCACGGTGGGGCGCGACGCGGCGAACGACCTTCCGGTGCAGGCGATGGGCCTGAGCCGGCGCCACGCTCAGATCGCGCGCGATTCCGATGGCTGGCTGACGGTCACCGACCTGGGCAGCATGAACGGCACGTTCGTGAACCGCTCGCGCATCGGCGGCTCATACCGGCTCAACCAGAACGACGTGATTCACTTCGGCAACGCCGAGTTTCGTCTCGGCATCAAAGGGGCCAGCGAGCCCGCGGCCTTCGACTGCGAGCGCACGATGCTCGTACCCGCAGGCAAGACACTCAGCGAACATTTCGTGCCGCAGGAGCGCCAGTTCAAGGAACTGCTCGGTGGCGTGGGCATTTCGGCGGCGGTGCAGCCGATCGTCGACGCGCGCAGCGGCGACATCTTCGCCTACGAGCTGCTCGGCCGCGGCACGCACGCCGAGCTACCGCAGTCCCCCATCCACCTGTTCAGCCTGGCGGGCCTGCTCGATTGCGAAGCGCGCCTGAGTCAGGCGTTTCGCGAACATGGCATTCGCGCGCTCGGGGCGCGCTTTGCCGGCGCCACGCTGTTCGTCAACACGCATCCGAAAGAAACCTTCGAAGAGAGTTTTCTCGACGCATTGACGCTGCTGTGCGACGACCCGGCGGCGCCGAAGCTTGTGATCGAGGTTCACGAAACCGCCGTGATGGAAGTGCAGCGCATGCGCGAACTCGCCGCGCGCTTGAATGAGATCGGCGTGCGCTTCGCCTACGACGACTTCGGCGCCGGCCAGGCGCGCCTGAACGAGCTGGGCGACGTGCCGGCGCACTTCGTCAAGTTCGACATGGGGTTGATTCGCGGCATCCACACCGCGAGCGAGCGCAAGCGCCGCGTCGTCGGTGACCTGGTGCGCCTGGTGCTCGACCTCGGCTCGGTGGCCCTCGCCGAAGGCGTGGAGTTCGAGGAAGAAGCCGAGGTCTGCCGCGACATGGGCTTTCAGCTGATCCAGGGTTACCTGACGGGCAAGCCGGTGCCGGTGAGCGCGTGGCAGGGCCACGCGTAGGAGCCGGACCGCTGGGGCCGCGGTCGTGGGAAAGAACTACCCGAGCCGCTCGCGCAGGGCAGCGATCGCACCTCGATAGTCCGGCTTGCCGAAAACCGCGCTGCCGGCGACAAAGGTGTCGGCTCCGGCGTCGGCCACGCTGCGGATGTTGTCGGCGTTGATGCCGCCGTCGACTTCGAGGCGGATGTCGCGCCCGCTGCGTTCGATCAAACGCCGAACCTGCTCCACTTTTTTGAGCGCACCGGGGATGAAGCTCTGCCCGCCGAAACCCGGGTTCACGCTCATCACGAGCACGAGGTCGAGGCTGTCGAGCGTCCACTCCAGCACGTCGAGCGGCGCGGCCGGGTTGAACACGAGGCCGGTCTTGCAGCCGGCGTTACGGATGAGCTGCAGGCTGCGGTCAACATGCGTCGACGCATCCGGGTGAAACGAAATCAGGTCCGCGCCCGCCTTCGCGAATGCGGCGGCCAAGTCATCCACCGGCTGTACCATCAGGTGCACGTCAACGGGGACACGCGTACCGTCGGCACGCACCGCATGCGGCTGGAGCGCCGCGCACACCATCGGCCCGAGCGTCAGGTTGGGCACGTAATGGTTGTCCATCACGTCGAAGTGGATCCAGTCGGCGCCCGCGCGGATCACATCGCGCACTTCATCGCCCAGGCGGGCAAAGTCGGCGGCGAGGATGCTCGGTGCGATGCGATAGCTCGGCGGGGCTTTGGGTGTCGTCATTCGGGAATTCTAGGGACCCTCCTAGAATCGCCCCATGCCCAAGCCCGAATTCACGAACACGGTGGTGGTGCGCCACCTGCCCGAGCAATCCGACCCCAAGACCGGCCAGCACGCGTTTTCCTACACCGTGACGATTCGCAATTCCGGCGACATCACCGCGCAATTGATCGCGCGCCACTGGGTCATCACCGATTCGAACGGCCATACCGACGAAGTGCGCGGCCTGGCGGTGGTGGGCCATCAGCCCGTTCTCAAACCCGGCGAGAGTTTCGAGTACACGAGCTGGACGCGGCTGCGAACGCCGCAGGGCACGATGCGCGGCACGTTCTTCTGCATGACGGAAGACGCGCGGCCGTTCGATTCACCGGTGCCTGAATTCGGATTGACGCTCGCTTCGTCGCTGCATTGAGGCACGCGCGCCGCTTCGAGGGGTTCAGTCGTCGGCGTCGCGGCGCCGCTCCCCGCGCGAGCGGCCGTGGAACATGGTCCACCAAACGATCAGCAACAGCACGACCAAGGCCGCGAGCGCTTCGAGCAAAATGATCCACATGTCGATTCGATGCCCTGGCTGGATGCGTGCGCGCATGGTCGCTGTTCGCGGCCTCACGCTCAGCGCGGCGATTCTAGGAGTGCTGGTGGCGTGCGCCGTGACACCGGTGACCCCGCCGCAGGAGACCGCGCCCGGCGCGGCGACGCCCGCGGCACCGCGTTTGACCGGCATCCCTGCGCCGACCGCGACGCCAACGCCGGGCGCCGCGCCAGCCGCCACTGCGGCACCGCTGCCGGGCCCGCCCACGCCATCCACGGCCCAAGGGCCGGGCGCCACTGTGACGTCAGCAGTGCCGGGGGAAGCCATCCATCCCGGCGCGACGATCCTGCAAGCGCGTTCGCGCTGGGTGCCCAGCAGTTGGGCCGAGCTTCCCGGCTGGAGCGGCGACCGGCCGTCCGAGCTCTGGCCCGCCTTGCTGCGCGGCTGCGAACGCCCGGCAGCGGGCTGGGCGGGGGTTTGTGCGCAGGCGAAGTCGGCGGTGGCATCGGGCAACTCGTTCAGTGACGACGCCACCCGTGCCTGGCTCGAAAAGCGCCTGCAACCGTACCGCGTCGAGGCGCTCGATGGTGCGCGCAGACGGCCTGATCACCGGCTATTTCGAGCCGCTGGTCGAAGCCTCGCGCACGCCGCGTCCGGGGTTCCGCTTCCCCCTGTACGCACCGCCCGCTGACCTCGGCCAGCGCGTGCCTTATTGGAGCCGCCAGCAGCTCGAAACCCTGCCCGCGGCGATGTCCAGCTTGCGCGGGCGCGAGCTCGCCTACCTCGCCGATCCACTGGACGTGCTGCTGCTGCAGGTGCAGGGTTCGGGGCGGCTGAACCTGATCGGCGCCGACGGCAAGCGCAGGCTCGTGCGCATCGCCTACGCCGGGCATAACGACCTGCCGTATCAATCGGTGGGGCGCTGGCTCATCGACCAGGGAGAACTGCGCTCGGGCGAGGCGGCCTGGCCGGCGATCCGCCAGTGGGCGAAGAACAACCCCAAGCGCATCAACGAAATGCTGTGGGCGAACCCGCGCGTCGTGTTTTTTCGCGAAGAAGCCCTGCCCGACCCGCAGATCGGCCCACGCGGCGCGATCGCCGTGCCGCTGACGCCGCAGCGTTCGGTGGCGGTCGATCCGCAAAGCATTCCCTACGGCACGGCGCTGTGGCTCGACACGACCGAGCCGCTGTCGAACTCGCCGCTGCGCCGCGTCGTGATTGCACAGGACACCGGCAGCGCGATCGTCGGCGCGGTGCGGGCCGACTTTTTCTGGGGCTGGGGCGACGATGCCGAGGCCCAGGCGAGTCGGATGAAACAGTCCTTGCGTCTTTGGGCACTTTGGCCCAAGACTTGAGTCACGGCCGGGGTTGAAAGATTTGCGCCCTGGGCGCGACCTAGCCCCATGACTGCATCTTTGCGACCCTCTGGAGATCCGACCATGACCCGCCGTACCCTGCTCCATCGGCTGTGCGCTGCCGGCTTGCCGAGCTATGCCGTGGCCGCCGAAGGCGCCGCGCCGAAAATCGTTCCCTTGGTTCTGCCCGACGCCGAGTGGAAAAAACGCCTGACGAACGAGCAGTACCAGGTGCTGCGCAAACACGGCACCGAACGCGCCGGCACCAGCCCACTGAACGCCGAAAAGCGCGCCGGCCGCTATCTGTGCGCGGGTTGCGACCTGCCCCTGTTCGGCTCGGAAATGAAATTCGAGAGCGGCACCGGCTGGCCGAGTTTCTTCACGGCCTATCCGGGTGCCTTGGGAACGTCGACCGACTTCAAGCTGATTTACCCGCGCACCGAATACCACTGCGCACGCTGCGAGGGCCACCACGGCCATGTGTTCAACGACGGCCCGGCGCCCACCGGCAAGCGCTATTGCAACAACGGCGTCGCGTTGAAGTTCGAGGCTACGTCGTCATGAGCGCGCTTCGCACGCTGTTTGCCGCGGCCGCATTGACAGCTTGGGCCGTTGCCGCCACGGCGGCCGGCCCCATTCCCGGCGGGGGCGCCGCGCCCGCCCTCACCCCCACCAGCACGACCGCACGCGCGATCTTCGCCGGCGGCTGCTTCTGGTGCGTCGAGGCTGATTTCGACAAGGTCGACGGCGTGATCGCCACCACGTCGGGCTACAGCGGCGGCACGGTTCCGAACCCGACGTATGAACAGGTTGCGGCCAAGCGCACCGGCCACGCCGAAGTGGTGGAGGTGATATACGACCCGGCGCGCGTGAGTTACGCGAAACTCGTTGAACACTTCTGGCGCACCATCGACCCGACGACGAAAGACCGCCAGTTCTGTGACGCCGGCTCGCCCTACCGCTCCGCCATCTACGCGGTCGACGATGCACAGTTGAAAACCGCGCTCGCCTCGCGCACCGCGCTGGAGAAGAGCAAACCGTTCAAGGAGCCCATCGTCACCGAAATCGTGCTGGCCGGCGCGTTCTACCCAGCGGAGGACTACCACCAGGACTACTACAAGAAAAACCCGGTGCGCTACGCGTACTACCGCAATGGCTGTGGGCGCGACGCGCGGCTGAAGCAGTTGTGGGGCAGTTCAGCGGCACACTGATCATTTCAGACCCCTCTCCCGCTCGCGGGAGTGGGTTGGGGTGAGGGCAATGACGAGCCTCTACACCTCCAACCACTCCTTGCGCACCGCCTCATTGGCCTTGAGTGCTCGGCCGGTGCCCTCGAACACGATGCGCCCGTGCCCCATCACGTAGAAGGCGCTCGAAATCCGCAGCGCGATCGTCAGCTTCTGCTCGACCAGCAGAATCGCAACGCCGCGCGCGGCAATGCAGCTCGAGCAGGTCGGCAACCAACTCCACCATCTTCGGCGCCAAGCCTTCGGTGGGTTCGTCGATCATGATCAGATCGGGGTCGCCCATCAGCGTGCGGCAAATCGTCAGCATCTGCTGCTCGCCGCCGGAGAGCACGCCGCCGGGCGTGTCGGCGCGTTCCTTCAGCCGCGGAAACAGCTCGAACATGTCGGCCATGCGCCAGCGCCCGCCCTCGACGGTGGACTTCATGCCGAGCAGCAGGTTTTCGCGCACCGTGAGCTGCGGAAAGATGTCGCGGTTCTCCGGCACATAACCGAGGCCGCAGCGCGCGACTTGGTGGGTTTTGCAGCCCGCCGATCTCGCGGCCCTTGAACGTGACCGAGCCGGTGCGCTCGACCTCGCCCATGATCGCCTTGATCGTCGTCGAGCGTCCGACGCCGTTGCGGCCGAGCAGGGAGACGATCTCGCCCGCGCGACGGTGAAGTCCACGCCGTGCAGCACGTGGCTCTTGCCGTAGTAGGCGTTGACCGCTTCGAGCTCGAGCATGTGCTTATCCAGGCTCGGCCGGCTGTGGCACCGCCGACGCATCGGCGTGCACCGCGCCGAGATAGGCTTCCTGCACGCGCGGATTGGCACGCACCGCGTCGGGCACGTCGTAGGCGATCACCTCGCCGTACACCAGCACCGCGATCTTGTCCGCCAGGCCGAACACGACGCCCATGTCGTGCTCCACCGTGAGCAGCGTCTTGCCCTGGGTCACCTCGCGGATCAGCTCGATGAAGCGCACGGTTTCGCTGCGGCTCATACCGGAGGTGGGTTCGTCGAGCAGAATCACCTCGGCGCCGCCGGCGATCGTGATGCCGATCTCCAACGCGCGCTGTTCCGCGTAGGTGAGGTTCATCGCCAGCACGTCGCGGCGCTTGTCGAGCCGGATCATGCGCACCACCTCGTCGGCGCGCGCATTCGCATCTTTCGCGTCGGCCAGGAAGCGCCAGAACGAGTAGCCGTAACCCAGACTCCACAGCACCGCGCAGCGGATGTTCTCGAACACCGACAGCCGCGTAAACAGGTTGCTCACCTGGAAGCTGCGCGCCAGCCCGCGGCGGTTGATCTGGAACGGGCTCAGCCCGGCGATGCGCTGGCCGTTGAGCAGGATGTCGCCCGAGGTCCCGCCGAAGCGCCCGCTGATCAGGTTGAACAGCGTCGATTTGCCGGCGCCGTTCGGTCCGATGATCGCGACGCGCTCGCCCGGCGCCACCGCCAGGCTGGTGCCGCGGATGATCTCGGTCCTGCCGAAACTCTTGCGCACGTCGCGCAGTTCGACCGCGTAAGGCGAACTCACGCCGCCTCCCTGGCGCGCGTCTCGCGCTCGATCTGCTCTTGCACCTGGCCCCATTGGCGCGCGAATGCGCGCCGCGCGAACTCGAACAGCAGCACGCCCACCAGCAGCGTCGCGGCGGCGCCGAACCATGGCGGAAGGCGGCTCGCGTCGAGCGTCGTTCCGAGGTACTTCATGTTCGGGCCGAGCGCCTGGTTGAGCTGAAGGTGATAGAGCATCTCGATCATCGCCCCCGCGCCCGCCAACACCACCGCGACGGCGCCGCCGAGCGCGAGGTAGCCGCCCAGCAGTTGGCGCAGCTTGCCGAAGCTCGCGACGCGCAGGTTCTGCATGATCAGCGCACTGATGCCGCCGGGCGCGTACATCACCATGAAAACGAACACCAGACCGAGGTACAGCAGCCAGGCCTGGGTAAGCTCCGACAACAGCACCAGGGCGATCACCATCAGCACCGCGCCGATGATCGGCCCGAAGAAGAACACAGCGCCGCCCAGAAACGTGAACAGCAGCAAGGCACCTGAACGCACCGCGCTCACCACCTCGGCCGTGACGATCTCGAAGTTGAGCGCCGTCAGCCCGCCGGCGATTCCCATGAAGAAGCCCCGAGGCGATGAACGCCAGGTAGCGCACGCGCTGCGTGCTGTAGCCGATGAACTCGACGCGCTCCGGGTTGTCGCGCACCGCGTTGAGCATGCGGCCGAGAGGCGTGCGCGTGTAGGCGAACATCGCCGCAGTGCAGACGAAGGTGTAGATCGCGATCAGGTAGTACAACTGCACGCTGCGGCCCGAAAGTGATGCCCAGCCACGGCTGGCCGGCGACGCGGTTGCCGCTGATGCCGCCTTCGCCGCCGAAGAAGCCCGAGAACATCAGCGACATCGCGAACACCAGTTCGCCCACGCCGAGCGTGATCATCGCGAACGGCGTGCCGGCTTTCTTGGTGGTCACGTAGCCGAGCAGCACGCGCGAAGCATCATGCCCGCCAAGCCGCCCACCAGGGGCAGCAGCTGCACCGGAAGCGCGAGCTTGCCGGCGCCGATGTCGTTCAGCGCATGGATCGCGAAGAACGAGCCGAGGCCGGAATAGACCGCGTGGCCGAAGCTCAGCATGCCGCTCTGGCCGAGCAGCATGTTGTACGCCAGGCACGAAGATGATCGCGAAGCCCATCTGGCAGATCATCGTCATCGACAGACTGCTGGTAAAGATCTGCGGCGCCACGAGCATCACCAGCGCGTAGCCGCCCCAGACGAGCCAGCGGCCGCGGTTGAGCCGCGCGAAGCCGAAGACCGTGCCGTTCGCCATCAGCCTTCCCGGGTTCCGAACAGGCCCTTGGGCCGGAAGATCAGGATCAGCACCAGCAGCAGGTACGGCAGGATCGCCGCCACTTGCGCGATCTTCGCGCTCCACACCGCGAAGCCGAAGGTGCTCGGCCGTGACCGTGCAGCCGAGCCACTGCGAGAGGTCGGCGAGCGACACGGTCGTGCGCCACGGCGAAGGTCTGCGATCATGCCGAGCAGCAGCGACGCAACAAACGCGCCTGCAGCGAACCCATGCCACCGACAACGACGACCGCGAAAAGGACCGCGCCCACGCGAGCCGCCATCGCCGGCTGGGTGACGAGCGGCGCTGCCGCCGATCACGCCGGCCAGCGCGCGAGCGCGCAGCCGCCGCCGAACACGAGCATGAACACGAGCGGCACGTTGTGGCCGAGCGCCTCCGCCTGCTTCGGGTGCGTCAGCGCGGCCTGGATGACCAGGCCGATGCGCGTGCGCGTCAGCAGCAGCCACACGGCGATCAGCATCACCACCGCCATCAGCATGCCGAACGTGCGGAACCGCGGGAACTGCGTCAGATGGCGCCGGCGACGCTTTTGCAGACCTGCGGTGGAGCCCCGAGCGCTACGCTCGGCGCCGTCGGTAAGTCGACGATCGTGAACAGCGGCCCCTCCAGCGACGGCGGCGGTTGGAAGTTCAGCACCTGCGGCCCCACACCAGCTGCACCAGTTCGAGGATCAGGTACGACAGGCCGAAGGTGAACAGCAATTCGGCCACATGGCCGTACTTGTGCACGGTGCGCAGGCGAAACGCTCGAACAGCGCGCCGACCAGGCCCACCAGCAGCGGCGCGAGAAGCAGCCCCGGCCAGAAGCCGACTAGCTGCTGATCTGTAGCCGACGTAGGCGCCGAGCATGTAGAAGCTGGCGTGCGCGAAATTGAGCACGCCCATCATGCTGAAGATCAGCGTCAGGCCGCTCGCCAGCAGGAACAGCAGCATGCCGTAGAGCAGGCCGTTGAGCGTGGAGAAGACGATCAGTTCGAGCATCCGGGTGGACTCGACAAAACGGGCGGCGCTTCCCCGACGGCCCGCGGGCGTGCCTGGCGAAGCGTCTCGGCGATCAGCTCGGCACGTTCATCTTGCAGGTGGTCGGGATCATCGGCCCATGCGCCTTGATCACGCCGATCGTCTTCCGGCATGAACCGGTGTTCTCGACGTCTGTAGGGACTTTCGTCGCCCGAGCCGAACGACGAGATATACATGCTCCTGCTGAGCAGCGGATGGTCCGTCTGCCGCATGAAGATCTCGGCACCCAGCGAAACCCTGTACTTCATGTCTCCAACGCCACCGCCACTTTCTCCGGGTCGGTGCGACTTGGCCTTGTCCATGCGCGTCAACGAACATGTCCATCTGGTTGTTCATGCGCAGGTGCACCAGCCCTGTGGCTCGTGCCGCCGTACTTCTTCAGAAACTTGTCGGCAAACGTCTCCACCTCCGGCGCCGGCACGTTGGTTGCCAATCGGTGATTTTGAGCACGCTGTGGTCCACGCCGGTCTGCTTGATCGCCGTGGGCGGGCCGCTCCGCCGGCGTAGTAGGTGTAGAAGTTGAGCGTAGGCCGGCGTCGTCCGCGGCCTTGAGCAGCAGCGAGATGTCGTTGCCCCAGTTGCCGGTGATCACGGAATCGGCGCCGGAGGCCTTGATCTTCGCGATGTAGGGCGCGAAGTCGCGTGATCTGGCGAGCGGGTGCAGCTCGTCGCCGACGATCTGCATGTCGGGGCGCTTGCGCTTGATCGTCGCGTTCGACGAGCCGCGCACCGCGTGGCCGAGCGAGTAGTTCTGGCCGATGATGTAGACCTTCTTGATGCCCGGCTGGCCTTTCATGAAGTTGGTCAGCGCGTCCATCTTGATGTCGGAGTTGGCGTCCAAGCGGAAGTGCCAGAAGCTGCATTTCTCGTTCGTCAGCGCCGGGTCGACTGCGGCGTAGTTGAAGTACAGCACTTCCTTGCCGGGGTTGCGCTCGTTGTACTTGGTGACGAACTCGAGATCGCGGCGCCGCGCCGGAGCCGTTGCCCTGGGTGATGAAGCGAACCCCCGCGTCGATCGCCTCCTGCACGCACGCAGGCTTTCCTGCGGGCTGCCCTTGTTGTCGTAGGCCACCGACCTCGAGTTTCTGGCCGCCGGCACGCCGCTCTTGGCGTTGATCGTTTCGGCCAGGAAGTTCAGATGCTTCAGGCCGTGCTCGCCGACGTCGCGGCGCCGCCCGACAGCGGGTCGACGTAGGCGAGCTTGATTTGCACTTGCGCGATGCGCGCACAGCGACGCAGCGGCCAGCGCGAGACCGGCCGACCACACATGAACAGCT
Source organism: uncultured beta proteobacterium (assembly GCA_963791595.1). Lineage (GTDB taxonomy): Bacteria > Pseudomonadota > Gammaproteobacteria > Burkholderiales > Burkholderiaceae_C > JAEMQF01. The sequence continues at coordinate 127,412 of CAWBTF010000009.1, forward strand.
TTTGTGGGACTCATCGGTTCGCTCCTAGGGTGACGCCAAGATGCGCAACCATAGCCGATCCGCCCGCGTGCCACGCTTCAGGGACTACCCGAGTGGCCCGTGGCCGCGGCGGCGGGCTGGCGGCACCGAGTCGAGGTGCGCCAGATGCCGCTCAGCGCCCGTACACCTTGCCGAACAACTCCCACGTCGTTCCGGTGAACTTCATCAACTGCTCACGCTCGATCGGGTAGAAGTCGTCCGGCCCGGTCTTGATGTTCACGCCGGGCAGCAGCATCGGCAGCGTCATGTCCAGGTTCGCGGCCTGCTTCATCACATTCTCGCGCGTCAGGTTGTCGCCCGCCTGTTTCAGCACCTGCACCAGGGTCTGCGCGACGGTGTAGCCGTAGACGTTGAAGTTGTCGCTCATGTCGGCCGACGCGTTGTACTTCTTCATCCACGCCACCCAGTCGTCGTACTCCTTGCCTTTCTGGAACTGCGGATCGGTCGGGTCCTTGATGTAGCCGGCCGTGAAGATGCCCACGCTCGCCTCCAGGCCGGCCGGCTTGAGCACCGAGCCGACCGCGTTGGACACGCTGTTCAGATAGTGCGTCGGTTTCCAGCCGAGTTCGGCCGCCTTCTTGATCGCCTGCGCGGCGAACTTCGGCGTGGTGATGTTGAAGAAGGTGTCCGCGCCCGACGCCTTCAGCGACACCATCTGGCTGTCCACCGTCGGATCGGTGACTTCGTACGAGACTTTCGAGACGATCATCGTCTTCGCCTTGTCGCCCAGGCCGTCTTCGAAACCCTTCAGGTAGTCCTTGCCGTAGTCGTCGTTCTGGTACAGCACGGCGATCTTCGCGTTCGGCCTGGTGTCGAGGATGTGAGCGGCGTAGATCTTCGCCTCGCTCTGGTAGTTCGGCTGCCAGCCCATCGTGTACGGAAAGTTCTTCGGGTCGCCCCACTTCGTGGCGCCGGTGGCGACGAAGAGTTGTGGCACCTTGCGGTCGTTCATGTACTTGTGGATGGCAGAGTTCGGCGGCGTGCCCAGCGGCTGGAACACCAGCAGCACTTCTTCCTGCTCGACCAGCTTGCGAGTCTGCTCCACCGTCTTGGCGGGGTTGTAGCCGTCGTCCAGGCTGATGTACTTGACCATGCGGCCGTTGATGCCGCCTTCGGCGTTGACCTTGTCGAAATAGGCGCCGATCGCCTTGCCGATCGCGCCGTAGGCGGAGGCCGGGCCGGAGTACGGGTTGATGTTGCCGACCTTGATTTCCTTGTCGGTCGCGCCGGGGTCGTACTTCTTCTGCGCGAGCGCCGAGCCGGCAAGCGCCAGCGACACCGCACCGGCCAGTGAAAACGCGAGGGTCTTGAGCTTCATGGTGCAAACCTCCTGCAATGAAAAGAATACAAGAAACGCCTGGAGCTTCGCCAGGACGACCGGGTCAACCCTTGCGTGGCGCGCGCAAACGCATCCATAGGCCGCGCAAACCACCCATCACCCCCGTGGGCATCAGGTACATCAAGCCTATCAGCAGCACGCCGTAGATCGCCGCCGGCGCCGACTTGGAGATCTCGTCGGCGATGTTCGGCACGAACTGGATGAAGATTCCGCCGAAGATCGCCCCGGGGATCGAGGCGAGCCCGCCCACCACCACGCCCACCAGCAGGAAGATCGACAGGCTCACGGTGAAGCTGTCGGGCGAAACGAAGGCGACGACGATCGCACCGAGCGCCCCCGCCAGCCCAGTGACGCCGGCCGACACGCCGAACGTGAGCGACTTGAACATGGCCAGGTTGATGCCCATCGCGGTGGCGGCGATCGGGTGGTCGCGCACCGCGATCAACGCGCGCCCGACCCGGCCGCGCAGCAGGTTCCACGCCAGCAGGAACATCAGCGCCGCGACGAACAGCGTGAAGAAGTAGAGCCAGCGGTCCGCGCTGAGCGGCTGACCGAACAGGCTGAATTCGAGAGGCGCCTGCGGCTTGCTGAGCACGATGCCCTGCACGCCGCCGGTGTAGGCCTCGATCTTCTTGTACTTCAGCAATTGCGGCACCGCCAGCGCGAGCGCAAACGTGGCCAGCGCCAGGTAGTGCCCGGCCAGGCGCAGCGCGGGAAAGCCGACGACGAAGCCGAACGCAAAGCACAGCGCAAAGGCGAACGGCAGCGTGGCCCAATAAGGCACGCCGAGTTTGTCCATCAACATCGCGGCGGTGTACGCGCCGAACGCGTAGAACGCGCCGTGGCCGAGCGAAATCTGGCCGTTGAAACCGGTCAGGATGTTCAGCCCCAGGATCGCCACCGCATAGACGAGCACCAGGTTGAACTGGAACACGCGGTAGTTCTTCACCAGGAACGGCAGCACGAGCAGCGCCACGACGAGCAGCGCGCTCGCGAGCCAGAGCCATTGGCGTTCGGTCGGTTTCATACGCGCGTCACGACCTTCTTGCCGAACAAGCCGTCCGGCCGCAGCGTCAGCGTCGCGACGATCAGCACCAGCGCCACCGTCAATTTCAGCTCGGTGCCGATGACATAGGCGCCGAGCAGGTTTTCCAGCACGCCGACGACGAAGCCGCCGATCACCGCGCCCAGCGGGTTGTCGATTCCGCCGAGCAGCGCCGCCGCAAAACCGTAGAGCAGGATGCCCGCCATCATGTTCGGGTCGAGAAACACGACCGGCGCAACCATCATGCCCGCCACCGCGCCGATCGCCGCCGCCAGCCCCCAGCCGAGCGCCAGCATCCACGACACGCGAATGCCCACCAGGCGCGCCGAGTCGGGGTTCTGCGCCGCGGCGCGCATTGCAAGGCCGATGGGCGTGAAGCGAAAGAATCCGAACAGCCCCAGCAACACCGCAAGCAGGACCGCCGCGGAGCCGAGCTGGTGCGCCGAAAAATAGCTCGACACGAAGAACGCGTCTTTCGGGAACGGGCTCGCGAAGGCCTTGATCGTGTGATCGAAGATCCAGCCCGACAGCGCGTTGAAGATCAGCAGCAGGCCGATGAAGACGATCACGTTGGTCAGCACCGGCGCCTTTTCGAGCGGCCGCAGCACGATGCGCTGCACCAGCAGGCCGCCGGCGAACGACAGCGCGATCGTGAAGAAAAACGCTCCCCAGTAAGGCCAGCCCGCCTGGATCAGCGCCCAGGCGACGAAAGTGCTGAACGTCGCCATCTCGCCCTGCGCGAAGTTGATGTGGTGCGTGGCCTGGTAGATCATCACCAGGGCGAGCGCCACCGAGCCGTAGATGCAGCCGTTGGCCAGGCCCGAGAAGAGTTGGTGCAGCAGGGCTTCCATGGTCAATAACCGAGGTAGGCGCGGCGCACCGACTCGTCGTCCTTGATCTTCGCGCTCGGGCCCGACAGCGCCACGCGCCCGGTCTCGAGCAGGTAGGCGTGATCGGCCAGGTCCAGCGCCAGGCTCGCGTTCTGCTCCACGAGCAACATGCTCACGCCGTCCGCCTTGTTGATGCTGCGCATGATGCGAAAGATTTCGGCGACGATCAACGGCGCGAGGCCGAACGACGGCTCGTCGAGCAGCAACAGCTTGGGGCGCAGCATCAGCGCGCGGCTGATTGCGAGCATCTGCTGCTCGCCGCCCGACAGCGTGCCAGCCTGCTGATGGCGCCGCGCCTTGAGGATGGGAAAGCGCGTGAACGCCTTTTCCATGTCGTGCGCGAGTTCGGCCCGGTCGCGCCGCACGTAGCCGCCCAGGCGCAGGTTGTCTTCGACGGAGAGCGCCGTGAACGTGCCGCGCCCGTCGGGCACATGGGCGACACCCAGGCGCACCACGTTTTCGGTGGCCTGGCCCACCAGCTGTTTGCCCTCGAACAGGATGCTTCCCGAGGTGCGCACCGTCTGGCACAGCGCGCGCAGCGTGCTCGTCTTGCCCGCCCCGTTGGCGCCCAGGATCGCGGTGATGTGGCCGGCTTCCAGCGAAAAGCTCAACTCGTACAGCACCCGCGTCGCGCCGTACGACGCGCAGAGCTTGTCGACTTGCAGCAGCGGCTGCGCGCCGGTCGCGCCGCCGGCTACGGCCTGCGCCGCGGAGATCGCGACATTCGCGCTTGCCTCAGACATCGGCCGGCGCCCCCAAGTAGGCTTCGATCACGTCCGGATGTGACTGAATCTGCGCCGCCGTTCCATCAGCGATCTTGCGCCCGAAATTGAGCGCGACGATGTGCTCCGACACGCTCATCACCAGACTCATGTGGTGCTCCACCAGCAGCACCGTGATGCGCAGCCGGTCGCGGATGTCGCGGATCTGCCGCGCCAGCGCGTCGAGCTCTTCGTGGTTCAGCCCGGCGGCCGGCTCATCCAGCAGCAGCAGCTTCGGCTCGGATGCGAGCGCGCGCGCGAGTTCGACGCGTTTTTGCGTCGCGAACGGCAGGTCACCGGCCAGGCGCTGGGCGAAATCGGCGAGGCCCAGCATCGCCATGATCTCGTCGGCCTGCCGCGTCAGCCGCGCCTCTTCGCCGCCCACGCGTGGCAGACGCAGCGCGCTGCTCAAGAAGCCCGCGCTGGAGCGCGAATGGGCGCCGACCATCACGTTCTCGCGCACCGACATGCTGCGAAACATCGCCAGGTTCTGGAAGGTACGGCCCAGCCCGAGGCCCGCCACGCGGTGGCTCGGCGTGGCGGTGATCGACTGCCCCTCGAACACGATGTCGCCGGCCTGGTACTCGTAGAGCCGGCTCAGGCAGTTGAAAAGCGTCGTCTTGCCCGCACCGTTGGGGCCGATCAGGCCGCAGATTTCGCCGCGCGTCACGTCGAAGCTCACGCCGTCGAGCGCCACGATGCCGCCGAAACGCACCGTCACGCCGCGCACGCTGAGAATCGTCTGGGCGTCATTCGCCATGGGCTATGCGCTCGTCCAGGAGTTGCGGGGTGGGTCGCGGACGGTTGCTGCCGAACGCCAAGTCGGGCGTTTATAGACGCTTCGCCATGCTGTTGGCAATCGGCGCTTGCCCTTTGCGTTATCGTTATCCCGAACGAGCCAACCCCTGGAGTGTCCCACCGATGAACGCACCCTTGCCCGAAGCCGTCCGCAAGGCGCTCGAGACCGCGACGCTCGACGACAAATACAGCCTGAGTTCCGGCCGCGCCTTCATGAGCGGCGTGCAGGCGCTCGTGCGCCTGCCGATGCTGCAACGCCAGCGCGACGCCGCCGCCGGCCTGAACACCGGCGGCTTCATCAGCGGTTACCGCGGCAGCCCGCTGGGCACCTACGACCAGTCGCTGTGGGCGGCGAAGAAGCACCTGGCGGCAAACCACATCGTGTTCCAGCCCGGCGTGAACGAGGAACTCGGCGCGACCGCGGTGTGGGGAACGCAGCAGCTCGACCTGTACCCGCAGTCGAAGAAGTTCGACGGCGTGTTCGGCATCTGGTACGGCAAAGGCCCGGGCGTGGACCGCTGCTCCGACGTGTTCAAGCACGCCAACATGTCGGGCACCGCCAAGCACGGCGGCGTGATCGCGATTGCCGGCGACGACCATGTGGCCAAGAGCAGCACCGCGGCGCACCAGAGCGACCACATCTTCAAGGCCTGCGGGCTGCCGGTGTTCTTCCCGAGCAATGCGCAGGACATTCTCGACATGGGCCTGCACGCGTTCGCGATGAGCCGCTTCTCGGGGCTGTGGAGCGGCATGAAGACGATTCAGGAAGTGGTGGAGTCGGCAGCGTCCGTTTCAGTCGACCCCGACCGCGTGAAGATCGTGCTGCCGCAAGATTTCCGTCATGCCCCCGGGTGGCCTGCACATCCGCTGGCCCGACGGCGCGCTGGACCAGGAAGCGCGGCTGATGGACTACAAGTGGTACGCGGCGCTCGCCTACGTGCGCGCGAACCGGCTGAACCACAACGTGGTCGAGTCAGCAAACGACCGCTTCGGCATCATCGCCAGCGGCAAGGCGTTCAACGACACGCGCCAGGCGCTGGCCGACCTGGGCCTGGACGACGCCACCTGCAACCGCCTCGGGATTCGCGTGCACAAGGTCAACGTCGTCTGGCCGCTCGAGGCGACGATCACGCGCGATTTCGCGCAGGGCTTGCAGGAAATCCTCGTCGTCGAAGAAAAGCGCCAGGTCATCGAATACCAGTTGAAGGAAGAGCTCTACAACTGGCGCGCCGACGTTCGGCCCAATGTGCTCGGCAAGTTCGAAGAGCCGACGCAAGGCGATTCGACAGGCGGCGAATGGAGCATGCCGAACCCGAGCGAGAACTGGCTGCTGCGCGCCAAGGCGGATCTCACGCCGGCGATCATCGCCAAGGCGATCGCGAAGCGCCTGAAGAAGATGGGCCTCGCGCCGGCAGGCAGCGACGTGGCACGGCGCATCGACGCACGCATTGCGGTGATCGAAGCGCGCGAGCGCGCGCTGGCCACCATCGGCGCAGACACCGGCGAGCGCCTGCCATGGTTCTGCTCGGGCTGCCCGCACAACACGAGCACGAAAGTGCCCGAAGGTTCGCGCGCGATGGCCGGCATCGGCTGCCACTTCATGGCGGTGTGGATGGACCGCAGCACCAGCACCTTCAGCCAGATGGGCGGCGAAGGCGCGGCCTGGGTCGGCCAGGCGCCGTTCACGATCGATCCCCATGTGTTCGCGAACCTCGGCGACGGCACCTACTTCCACAGCGGGCTGCTCGCGATCCGCCAGGCCATCGCCGCGGGCGTGAACATCACCTACAAGGTGCTGTACAACGACGCGGTCGCGATGACGGGCGGGCAGCCGGTGGGCGAGCGACCCGAGGGGCATTCGGTGCTGCAAATCCAGAAGAGCCTGGTCGCCGAAGGCGTGAGCAAACTCGTGATCGTCAGCGACCAACCCGAGAAGTACGACGGCGCGGCGCTGGAAGCCGGCGTCACGGTGCACCACCGCGACGAGCTCGATTCAATCCAGCGCCAGTTCCGCGAACTGAAGGGCACGACCGCGATCATCTACGACCAGACCTGCGCGACCGAAAAGCGGCGGCGCCGCAAGCGCGGCACGATGGCCGAGCCCGACCGGCGCGTCGTGATCAACGAGCTGGTGTGCGAAGGCTGCGGCGACTGTTCGGTGCAGAGCAATTGCCTGTCGGTCGAACCCGTCGAGACCGAATTCGGCCGCAAGCGCCGCATCAACCAGAACAGCTGCAATAAAGATTATTCTTGCGTGAAGGGCTTCTGCCCGAGCTTCGTCAGCGTGACCGGCGGCCAGTTGAAGAAGCCGAAGAAGGAGTCGCGCGGCGCGGCCTTGGGTTCGATGCCGCCGCTTGCCCGAGCCGGCGATGCCTTCGCTCGAGACGGCGTGGGGCATCGTGGTGGGCGGTGTCGGCGGCACCGGCGTGATCACGATCGGCCAGTTGCTCGGCATGGCGGCGCACCTCGAAGGCAAGGGCGTCGTGACGCAAGACGCGGGAGGCCTCGCGCAAAAAGGCGGTGCGACCTGGAGCCACATCCAGATCGCGAACCGGCAGGACTCGATCTACACGACCAAGGTCGACACCGCGAAGGCCGACCTCGTGATCGCCTGCGACGCGATCGTCGGCGCGGCGAAGTACACGATGTCGGTGATGCAGCACGGCCGCACCTTCGTCGCGCTGAACAACCACGGCACGCCGACCGCCGCGTTCGTGAAGAACCCCGACTGGCAGTTCCCCGGCGGCAATTGCGAAGCGGCGATCGCGCAAAGCGTCGGCGCCGATCTGGTGGGCGCGATTCGACGCCGAACAGGTCGCGACGCAACTCGTCGGCGACTCGATCTACACGAACCCGTTGATGCTCGGCTACGCGTGGCAGAAGGGGCGCGTGCCGATCGGCCACGCGGCGATGATGCGCGCGTTCGAGCTGAACGGCGTGCAGCCCGAGAACAACAAGGCTGCGTTCGAATGGGGCCGGCACTGCGCCAACAACCTGCCCTCGGTGCAGGCGCTGTTGCAGTCTGCCGCAGTGATCCAGTTCCTGAAGAAGCCGTCGCTTGCCGAACTGGTGGCCACTCGCGTGGAATTCTTGCGCGGCTATCAAGACGAGGCCTACGCGGCCGCTTATCGGGCGTTTGTCGACAAGGTTCAGCAAGCCGAAGCGCGCGCGGTCGCCGGCAGCACGCGCCTGGCTGAAGCCGTGGCGCGCTACCTGTTCAAACTGATGGCCTACAAGGACGAATACGAAGTCGCGCGGCTGCACACCGACCCGGCGTTCGCGCAGAAGATCGCCGCGCAATTCGAAGGCGACTACAAGATCAGCTACCACCTCGCGCCGCCCGCGATTGCCAAGCGCGACGCACACGGCCACCTGGTCAAGCAGCCGTTCGGGCCGTGGATGTTCACCGCGTTTGCCCTGCTCGCCAAGCTCAAGGGCCTGCGCGGCACGGCGCTCGACGTGTTCGGGCGCACGGCTGAGCGCCGCGGCGAACGCGCGCTGATCGACGAGTACCGCCAGTGCATCGACGAGCTGCTCGCCACGCTCGACGCAATGAGCCTGGCGCAGGCGGTCGAGATCGCACGCATCCCGGAAGAGATTCGCGGCTACGGCCATGTGAAGGAAAAGCACCTCGCCGCTGCGCGCGGTAAGTGGCAGGCGCTGCTGGTGGCGTGGCGGGCGGGTGCCGGGCAGCGGCGCGCGGCTTGAACCACGCCGGCTCGGCCGGAGCCCATTTCATCCATTCATCAACGCAAGCCTCTGCTCGGCGCACTGCCCGGCGAACAACCGATCTGGCGCCACGACTCGAGCGGCCAGGTCGAGCGCTGGGGCACGCTGCGCTGGCTCGCCGCGAACCACATTCATGTCGCTGGCGCGGCCGGCGGCGAATGGCTCGTCAAAGACGCGCTGCCGTGGTTCCTGGCGCCTCTGCGCCACGAGGGATTTCTCGGCCGCCTGCACGCGCGCAGCACGCCGCTGGCGGCCAGTTTCGGCGACGAACCACAGCGCTGGGGCGTCGAGCAGCATTTGTGCGCCGCCGTCGCGCGGCTGCACGACGCACCCGGCGCATTCACGCTGGGCGAGCCCGCCGCCGATGCACTCCCACCCGGCCCTCGAGCTGGCGCCGCTCAACGACGCCGCGCGCGCGAAGCACCACGACGAGATCGCCTCCGATGTCGCGAAGCACTTGGCGGCGGGGTCGACGGCGGCCGGGGAGCAGCCCAAGTTCCTCGTCGCGCAGCACGCGGAGCACAGCGCCGCCGACGCACTGCGCCACCTGATCGTCAAGTTCACGCCACCCTTGAACACGCCTTTCGGCGAGCGCTGGAACGACCTGCTGCACGCCGAGGCGATCGCCCTGCGCGCGTTGGGCGACGCCGGCGAACCCGTCGCCCGAGTGAAGGTGCTGACGAGCGAGCGCCGCGCCTACCTCGAAGCGCAGCGTTTCGACCGCATCGGCCGCCACGGCCGGCGCCACGCTGTGCCGCTCGGAGCCGTGCACGACGCCTTTTGCGCCGGGCCGAAGCAGCATTGGGCCGCCACCTGCGAAACCCTCGCGACGCAGCGCAAACTGAGCGCACGCGACGTGCAATCGGTGCGCCTGTGGCGCGCTTTCGGGCTGCTGATCGGCAACAACGACATGCACTTCGGCAACCTGTCGCTCTACGCCGAAGACCCGGGCGCGCCACGGTTCGAGCTCGCGCCGTGCTACGACATGCTGCCGATGGCCTACAAGCCCGAACCCGCGCGCGACGACTTCGGCCTCTCACCGTTGAACCTCAACCGTCCCGTGGCATTCGACTCGGCGACGTGGGGACAGGCCGTTGAACTGGCGGCAGGAGTCTGGGACAAGATTGCCGCGCACGCGCTGTGCAGCGCGGGGTTCCGCGAGGTCGCGGCGCAGAACGCACAGCGCGTTCGCGGGCTCGCGCGCTGACAGATCAGGCAAATCCTGGTATGGTTCGTACTGCCTATGTCACCCATACGCCCATATGAAGACCACCATTGATATTTCCGACTCGATTCTCCTGCAGGCCAAGCGCCTGGCGGCACGGCGCGGAACCACGGTCAAGGCCTTGGTGGAGTTGGGCCTGCGGCGCGTCATTGCGGAGAAAAACACCGACAGCCACTTTGTCTTCGAGCCCGTGACCGACAAACTGGGCGCCGCGTCGGGCCACTCCCCCGCCATGCCTTGGGAGCAGTTGCGTGACCTGATTTACGAGGGTCGCGGCACGTGATCGCGGTCGACACCAACATTCTGGTGCACGCCTTCCGCGAAGGCAGCCCGTTTCACGCAGCGGCCCTGGCAAGCATCAAGCGCTTGGCGGAAGGCACCGCGGCCTGGGCGGTGCCTTGGCCCTGCGTGCATGAGTTTCTGGCGATCGTCACCAATCCCAGGATTCCACCAGGAGCAGCAACGATGGAAGACGCGATTGCCGCGGTGCAAGCGTGGATGGCGTCGCCCTCGCTGGTCTTGCTCGGCGAGACCGCCGCGCACTGGACGGAACTGAAGGCCATGCTGACCGCAGGCCGCGTGCAAGGCGGGATGGTGCATGACGCCCGCATTGCCGCTCTGTGCCGCCAGCATGGCGTGCGCGAGCTGTGGAGCGCCGATCGCGACTTCGGCCGGTTTCCGGCGTTGAAGGTGCGCAATCCGTTGGTCGAAGCCTGAGGGCGAGCCGGAACGAGAATTCGCCACAACGGCATTCGACGCGGCACCGCGGGTTTCGGCCAATCCGCACCGGCAACAATCGATCGATACTGCGCGCAGGCACAGCCTCGCGGAGACAAGCCCGGTGAAATGCCCAGCCTGCGCAGCCCTGAACCCAGAAGGCAAGCGCTTCTGCGCGGACTGCGGCGCGCCGTTGCCGGTGCAATGCACCGCCTGCGGCGCGAGCAACGCACCGCGCAACAAATTCTGCGGTGACTGCGGCGCCGCGTTGGCTGCGACACCGACACCCGCCCAGACGGCGCCTTCCGCAATCGCCCAACCGAGGCCGACAAGCGACCCTGCGACAAGCACCAAGAAGGCCGGCACCGCCTCCGACGCCGAACGCCGCCAGCTCACCGTGATGTTTTGCGACCTGGTCGACTCCACCGCGCTGGCAAACCGGCTCGACCCGGAAGACTTTCAACGGATCATCCGCAGCTACCACGCCGCTGTGGCAGCGGCGGTCGCGCCGTTCGAGGGCCATGTCGCGCAACTGCTCGGGGACGGCGTACTCGTCTACTTCGGCTACCCGCGTGCCCATGAAGACGACGCCGTGCGCGCCGTGCATGCGGCGCTCGCGGTGCTCGCCGCCGTCGCAGCGCTCGAGCCTCAGGGCGCGACCGAACTGCAAACCCGCATCGGCATCGCCACCGGCCTGGTCGTGATCGGCGAAGTCGGCAGCGGCACGCCCGCCGCCGAGCAAAGCGCGAGCGGTGAAACGCCCAACCTCGCGGCGCGCTTGCAGGCGCTCGCGGCGCCGGGCGAGATCGTGCTGGCGCAAGCGACGCGCCGCCTGCTCGGCGCCACGTTCGAATTGGCGCCACTCGGCCTCGTGGCGCTCAAAGGATTCAGCTCGCCCGTCGAGGCGTGGCGCGTGCAGACCGAGCGCGCCGCGGCGAGCCGCTTCGAGGCGCAGCAAGGCCAAACGATCGGCACCTTCATCGGGCGCGAAAGCGAAATCGCCCTGCTGCTCGAACGCTGGTCGCTCGCGTGCGACGGCGAAGCGCAGGTGGTGCTGCTGTCGGGCGAGGCGGGAATCGGCAAGTCGCGCGTCTGCCAGGCCTTGCGCGAACGCCTCTCGCAGCGAAACGACGGCGAGCCGCACACGACCGTGGTGCTGCAATGTTCGCCCTACTTCGGCGCGAGCGCGCTGTACCCGGTGTTGCAGCATCTGGAGCGCGCCGCGGGAATCGCGGGTTCGGACGCGCCGCAGCTGCGAAGCGGCAAATTGCGACGCCTGGCGAGCGCATTGCCGCCGGCGTCCGTGGGTGCCATGCTGCGGATGATGAGCCTGCCGGAAGTGGCTGAAGCAGCCGATGCACCTGAAGCGCCGGAAGCACCGGGCGCCGCCGACTCGGTGCGCACCCCGCAGGAAGAGAAGACCCACGCGCTGCGCGCGCTGGTCGTGTTGCTGCACGATCTGGCGCGCGAACAGCCGGTGCTGCTCCTCGTCGAAGACGCACACTGGATCGACCCGACCACCGAAGAGCTGATCGCGCTGCTGATCGACCAGTTGCGCGACTCGCGCCTGCTCACGCTCATCACCTGCCGTCCGCAATACGCTCCCGCGCTCGGCAACCCGGCGCACTTGACCCGATTGAACCTGATCCGCCTGAGCCAACGCCAATGCGCGGCGCTGATCGACGCGGTGGCGATGGGCAAGAAGCTGCCCGGCGAAGTGCAGGCCGAGATCATCCGCAAGACCGACGGCGTGCCGCTGTTCGTCGAGGAGCTGACGAAGACGGTGTTGCAGTCGGGCCTGCTCGAAGACACGGCCGGCGGCTACCGGCTTACACAGGCGCTGCCGGAGCTCGCGATCCCGTCGACGCTGCAAGACTCGCTGATGGCGCGGCTGGATCGCCTGCCCGCCGCCAAGGAAGTGGCGCAGGCCGGCGCGGCGATCGGGCGCGAGTTCTCGAGAGCCTTGCTGGCTGCGGTGCTGCAGGGCAGCTCGGTGCGGCTCGACGACGCGCTGGCCGAACTGGTCAAGGCCGAACTGCTGGTGCAACGCGGCGTCGCACCCGAGCTGAGCTACACGTTCAAGCATGCACTCGTGCGCGACACCGCCTACGCCAGCATGCTCAAGAGCCAGCTCGCGCTGCGCCATCGGCAGATCGCCGCGGCGCTGGCGCGAGTCGAGCCTGAGACGGTGGCCGCGCAGCCGGAGCTGTTGGCCTACCACTATCAGGAAGCTGGTGACCTGCAACTCGCCATCGAACATTGGACCAAGGCCGGCAAGCAGGCCGTGGCGCGCGGCGCAAATCGTGAAGCGGCCGCGTCACTCGAGCGGGCGTTGGCGCTGCTCGAGGCCCAGCCCGAAACGCCAACATCGATGCGGGACGCGCTGGACATTCGCATTGCACTCGGCCCGCTGCTGTTCGGATTGCACGGAGATACGCCGCAGATCGAAGCCTTCTATTCGAAGGCGCAGGCCCTTGCAGAACGACTCGCCGACTCCGCGCGGCTGTACCAGGCCCTTTGGGGTTTGAACTACGTCAGCTTCTTCGCGGGGCGCTACGTGAATGCCATTACCGCCGGGCAGCGGCTGCTCGAGGTGGCACATGGCAGCGGCGACTCAGGGCAGCTGATCGAGGCACACCACTCGATGTGGGGCCCGTTGGTGGCGATGGGAAGACCTTCCGACGCACTCGCCCATCTGGATCGGGGCCTTGCCTTGTACGAGCCGGATCGACACGCCGCGCTGCGGTACAGGTACGCGGGCCACGATCCCGCCGCCTGTTGCGCTGCCAATCGCGCAGTGTCGCGTTGGCTGCTCGGGTTTCCCGATCGAGCCCTCGCAGACGCAGCTGAAGCACTGAACCGCATCGAAGGCCTGCGTCACCCGATGACCCACATGCTGTTGGCGCTCCTGGCCTGGGTTCACTACCGCTGCGGCGACCGTACGACCGCCGCACTGCTCGGTCATCGGGTATCGCGAGTCGCAGAGGAACATGGATTCATGGGCTACTTCCGGGCGGCAACCATTCTGACCGCGCTTGCCCCGGGTTGGCAGTGCAGCGCTGTCAGTCTGCGCCAATTGCACGCGCACTGGGTCGAGGGCAAATCAAGCAAGAACTCAAAGGGTCAAGCCGGAACGGCGCTTATCGACTTGTGCATGGCGGCAGGTGAAGCGGACCTGGCGCACGACGTGTTGACGCGATTGCTCACCGAATCGGAGAACATGCAACGCGCGGAGTTGCTGCGCATCGAAGGCGCTCTGTCCATGCAAGGCACCAGCCCAGAAGCCGATGCCGCCGAGCGCCGTTTCCGCGAAGCGATCCAGGTCGCCCGCGATCAACGCGCCAAGTCGTTTGAATTGCGCGCCGCGACCAGCCTCGCCGAACTCTGGCACAGCCAAGGCAAACACGCGCAAGCCCAGCAACTGCTCGGCGACATCTACAACTGGTTCACCGAAGGCTTCGACACCGCCGACCTGAAACAAGCGAAGGCGCTGCTCGATCGTTTGGAGGGTGCGGCCGTCCCGACCTCGAATTCGCGTTGACCCCGGGTCCATCATCGTTTACTCAGCCCACGAAACGGCGTAAGCTTTTCTCAAGTGCCCGCGCGAACACGGCGGCAGACAAATGCGATCTCGGAGCCGAGCACATCGGTCACTTCAACCAAGGAGAAACGCAAATGGCAAGAGTATCGAGGCGCAAATTCATCCGCAACACCAGCGTCGGCACGGTAGGCGCTGCCGCCGCGGCGATCGCGGCACCGGCGCTCGCGCAATCCATGCCCGAGATCAAATGGCGGCTTGCGGCGAGCTGGCCGAAGTCGCTCGACACGCTCTATGGCGGCTGCGAACATTTCGCGCAAGCGCATCGCCGAGATCACCGACAACCGGTTCCAGATTCAGCCCTTCGCCGCCGGCGAAATCGTTCCCGGCCTGCAGGTGCTCGACGCCGTGCAGAACGGCACCGTCGAGATGGGCAACACGGCGCCTGTACTACTACTGGGGCAAGGACCCGGCGTTGACCTTCGGCACCGCGTTGCCGTTCGGCCTGAACAGCCGGCAGCATGAACGCGTGGCTGCGCTTCGGCGGCGGCCACGAGCTGCTCAACGACTTCTGCAAGAAGCTACAACTGCATCGGCTTCGCGGCGGGCAACACCGGCGCGCAGATGGGCGGCTGGTTCCGCAAGGAGATCAAGTCGCTCGACGACATGAAGGGCCTCAAGTTCCGGATCGGCGGCTTTGCCGGCACGATCGTCGCCAAGCTCGGCGTCGTGCCGCAGCAGCTGGCCGGCGGCGACATCTATCCGGCGCTGGAGAAGGGCACGCTCGACGCGTGCCGAATGGGTCGGCCCCTACGACGACGAGAAGCTCGGCTTCCAGAAGGTCGCGCAAGTTCTACTACTATCCCGGCTGGTGGGAAGGCTGCGCCAAGGCTGCACAACATCATCAACCTCGCCAAGTGGAACGAGCTGCCGAAGCACTACCAGGCGGTCGTCGAGCCGGCCTGCGCACGACACCTAGGACGTGGATGCTCGGCGAAATACGACCACGGCAATCCGGCCGCGCTGAAGCGCCTGGTCGCCGGCGGCGCGCAGCTGCGCGCCGTACCCGCAGGACGATCATGGAGGCCTGCTACAAGGCGGCCAACGAGATCTACGCCGAGCTCGTCGCAGACCAATCCCGCACTTCAAGAAGCTGCTACGACAGCGTGATGGCGTTCCGCAGCGACTCGTACCAGTGGATGCAGGTGGCCGAGCTAGGGCTTCGACAGCTTCATGATGCGCATGCGCACGCGCGAACCTGATCGCGTTGCATCGCAGCGAACAGCCCCGGAGCGCAGCTCCGGGGCTTTTCTTTGTCCGCGGCTGTCGTCGATCTTCGGCGCGGCGAGTCGAAATCGAGCGGCGGCAGCATCGCGGCTTCGGAATCGTCGATCTTGATCTTGCTCGGGTCGACGCTCGGTCCGCTTGTCGAGCCAGTAGGTCACCGAGCTCCGGCCAGAAGATCAGGATCGCGACCAGGATGCACCTGCAGGACCACCCAGGGAATCGCGCCCCAGTAGATGTCGGAGCTCTTGATCGCCGGCGGCGCGATGCCGCGCAGGTAGAACAGCGCAAAGCCGAACGGCGGGTGCATGAAGCTCGTCTGGATGTTGGCGCAGATCAGCACGCCGAACCAGATGAGGTCGATGCCGAGCTTGTCGGCGACCGGCGCGAGCAGCGGAATGATGATGAAGGCGATCTCGAAGAAGTCGAGGAAGAACGCGATGACGAAGATGAAGATGTTGACGAAGATCAGGAAGCCGACCTGCCCGCCCGGCAGCGACGGTGAGCAGGTGCTCGATCCATTCCTTGCCGCCGACGCCCTGGAACACCAGGCTGAACACGCGCGCGCCGATCAGGATGAAGATCACCATCGCGGTGATGCGCATGGTCGTCGACATGCCCTGGTAGAGCAGCTTCCAGGTCAGCGTGCCGTACGAGGCGGCGAGCAGCGATCGCGCCGACCACGCCCATCGCGCCGGCTTCGGTCGGCGTGGCCAGGCCCATGAAGATCGTGCCGAGCACGAGGAAGATCAGCGCCGAGCGAGGGGATCATGCCGCGCAGGCACTTCTTCCAGCAGCGGCCAGCCGCGCAGCGTGCGCGCCTCGAGCGGCAGCGCCGGCACGTCCTTCGGCCAGATCGAGGCTGACGATGCACGACCCAGGCGCAGAACAGCGCGATCTGGATCAGGCTCGGCCCGATCGCGCCGGCGTACATGTCGCCGACCGAGCGGCCGAGCTGGTCGGCCAGCACGACCAGCACGAGCGACGGCGGGATCAGCTGCGTGATGGTGCCCGAGGCGGCGATCACGCCCATGGTGTGGCGCGTCGAGTAGCCGTACTTGCATCATCGGCGGCAGCGAGATCACGCCCATGGCGATCACCGAGGCGGCCACCGTGCCGGTGATCGCGCCGAGGATCGCGCCGACGAAGATCACCGCGTAGGCCAGGCCGCCGCGCACCGGGCCGAACAGCTGGCCGATCGAATCGAGCAGGTCCTCGGCGAGGCCGCAGCGCTCGAGGATCGCGCCCATGAAGGTGAAGAACGGGATCGCCAGCAGCAGGTCGTTGGAGATGATGCCGAACAGCTGGTAGGTCAGGTTGCCGAGGAAGTCCGGCGTGATCAGCCCGAGCTCGATGCCGATGAAGCCGAAGAACAGGCCGGCCGCCGCGAGCGAGAACGCCGCCGGATAGCCGATCAGCATGAACAGGATCATGCCGCCGAACATCAGCGGCGCCATGTTGTCGCGCATGAAGTGATCATTGCAGCGGCTTCTCGTACGTGAATTCGACGTCGATGACGTGCGTCAAGCGCGGCGATGCGCTTGATGATCTCCGAGACGCCCTGCAGCGCCAGCAGCGCGAAGCCGAGCGGCAGCAGCAGCTTGACCGGCCAGCGGATCAGCCCGCCGGCGTTCGACGACGCCTCATTGATGCGCCAGGACTCGACGAACCAGGGCCAGGTGAAGTAGATGCAGGATCACGCAGATCGGCAGCAGGAACAGGAGGCCGCCGACGATGTCGATCCAGATGCGCGTGCGCTCGGACACCATGCCGTAGACGAGGTCGACGCGCACATGCTCGTTCATCTTCAGCGTGTAGGGCGCGCCGAGCAGCACCATGCCGGCGAACATGTACCACTGGATTTCGAGCCAGGCGTTCGAGCTGACGCTGAAGAGATAGCGGCTCGCCGCGTTGCCGGCGCTGACGAGACAAGCGAGCAGCACGAGCCAGTTCGCGACCACGCCGAAGCGCGCGTTGAGCGAATCGATCGCCCTGCTCAGTGCCAACAGAACGGGCATGAAACACCCCTTGTCTCCGGGCGGCGCGCTGCGCGCCTTCGCGCCTTCGAGTTTTGGCGCAGTGTAGCCCTGGCCCCGGCAACGTCCAATGGGGTTACGCCTGGGTGGCGTTCCCGTCAACCCGTCAGAACCCATGGCCCCTTCGGCGTGCGAATGCGCCGCCGGAAGCAGGGCCTGTCGGCGCACTCCACCGCCAAGTCGGCACCCATCGCGCGCAACAGCGATCGCAAACCTTCAGCATCCGGATGCCCCATCTCGAACGACTCGAAAGTGCAGCCCGGCACCGAGGTCGTGGCCGGGTGCACCGTGTCGAGCCAGTCGATGCACTTCGGGACGAAGTCACCGAACGGGTTGTCGTGCGGCACGAGCAAACGCCAGCGCAGCGTTTTGCCCTCCAGCGTTTGGCGCGAAGCATCGAACAGGTCGGCGCCGATGCCGTGCTGGAGCAGCGTCCTTTGCGCCGCTTCGAGTTTGCGCCGCGAACTCGCGCATCATCGGCTCGAGCTCGCGGCCGGCGTAGATGACGTGGTCGAGCGTGAGGGACATGGTTCACTCCTCGCGGCGGCGGCGCCCGGGTTCAGTATCGCGCCACCAGCGTCAGGTCGAAGCGGCCGCTGTGGTCGGCCACCACGCCGGCGCCGCGCAGTACTTGCGCGAGGCTGCTCGTCAGCGCAAGGTGGCCGCGCAGTTGCCAGTGCGCGAGCAGGCCGATGCTGCCGGCGTTGACCTCGGTGGAATTGACCAGGCTCCTGCTGCGCGCCGTGCCGGCATCGAAGAAGCCACCGAAGCGCAGGTCCTGGCCCCACAAGCGCCGGCTCCACAGCTCGACCGAAGCCTGCGCGCCCGAGTCGCCGAGCGCCGCACGCTCGGGCAAGCCGCGCACGCCGTCGCGGCCGATCCATGGGGCGCGGCTCCAGACGCCGAATGCGCTGCCCCAGGGCCGCAACCCGCCACCGATAGAAAACTGCTCGCCCGGAATCAGCGCCTGATCGGACCACTGCGCACGCCCGCTCACGCGCAGCCGGATGTCGTAGGTGAGGATGCGCAGCCATTGCGCGCTCAGCCGAAGGGCGTTCCAGCGGCTGTCGGCGCCGGCGTTCGCGCGCGCTGCGGCGTAGTGCACGTCGTCGTTGTCGGCGCCGCCCGGCAGGTTCAGGGCCCAGGCAGCGGCGACGTCCCAGCCGATCCACTCCTGCTCCCAATGCGCGGCGTAGCTCAATTCAACTGGCCGGCTGCTCACGCGCTGCGGCTGCGTGCCGAACCAGGAGCGGTCGGCGAGCGCGATTTGCGCGTGATGGTGATAGTCGCCATGCGGAACAAAGTGCTGGCGCGCGTAGAGCGTGAGCATGCGGCCGCTGCCGGTGACGGGCAGCAGGTCGGCATCGACGCCCGCGCCCTCCTGCGCGCGTGTCGTGAGCGCGCCCCACATCAACCCCTGCTGAGGCCAGGGCACCCGGTACGCCAGGCTCGAATTGCGATGGCCCGAGCCCGAGGCGTCGGACAGCAGCAGCGCGGCCTGGTGGTCGCGGTTCCACAAGTTGCTGTGCTCGGCGCCGAGCCAGACGCGGTCGCGCCTGGCGCTGCCTGGCGCGGCGTCGGCACCCGCGTGGTTCCAGCCCGCCATCACGGCCCACGGTTTGACACTCGCGATCGCGACGTCCGCATTCACCTGACCGCTCGTGGGCCCTGGTGTCAGCAGGGGCTCCATGTTGCGCGACGGGCTCTCGCGCGCGAGCTGCAATGCGCGCGCCAATGCGGCTTCGTCGAGAACCGCGCCCTCGCTCAGCATCGGCAGGCTCACCCGCACATTGGCCTCGTCGTGAAACGGCGCCGGGCGGACGCGGACCACCGCCAGGCTCGGTCTTGTCTCATTGACAGCGTCGTTGGCCCCGCTCAACGCCAGCCACTCAGCCGGCTTGATCCACGCCACCGGCTTGAACTTGCCCGGATCGTCGCCGCGGTGGTTGCGCGGGTCGAACACGAGCGCGTCGCCCTCCTGGATGATGAGGCCCGTCAGGTCGAAGGGTCGGTCGCCGTGGCCGCCGAGGAAGGTGTTCGTTCCCGGCTCGGGCGGCGTGGCGACTTCGCGTTTGATCTCGAGCAGCGTTTGCGGCGTCGACAACCCCGTGAGCCAGCGCGTGCGCACCGGCGTTCGCCCGGTGATCAGCGCCACGTATTCCGCCGGCCGGCAATACAGGCTGGCGAGCACCTTGCCTACGGGGATACGCGCTGCCGTCAAAGCGGCGTGGATGCGCCGCGCATCGGCGCGGCCGATCTCGTCGAGGTTGCGCTGCGTCGCGCAGTTGTCCAGGTCGTGCCGGCCTTCGGCCATCATTCCCTGTTCGATGATCTTCTGCTGCCAGTGCGTGTGGCCGTGGCGAAAGTAGATGACATAGCCGCCTTGCGCAAGTGCGCGCATCAGCCCGGGGGTGGCGAGCGCACGTGCAGCGTCCGACTCCTGTGCGCTTGCGCTCGACACGCCGACGAGCGCGGCCAACGCGAGCAAGACATCGCGGCAATGTGTCCTCATCGCCCGCGTGCCAGGTCGAGCGTCAATTGCGCTGCGGGAAGTGGCCGGCAGCCGCTGGCGTTCTGGCCTGACCACAGCGACGAAAAATCTCCGGAGGCGAGCTTCTCGGCATGCGCGCGCAGCGGCGCGAGCGCGGCACCCGCCAGCGGAAACTCGGGCGCGAGCTGCGAGATCGGCCCGAGCTCGCGCATCAAGCGATTCACGATGCCGCGCGCTGGGCGTCCACTGAACAAATTCGTCAGCGCGGTGTGGCACGATGCCTCGCTTTGCAATGCGGCGCGGTGCACCGGGCTCGTGGTGGCCTCGGGACAGAGCAGGTACGCGGTGCCGACCTGCACACCGGCAGCGCCCAGCGCGATCGCAGCGCGCACGCCAGCCGCGTCGGCGATGCCGCCGGCGGCAATCACCGGCCGGTTCACCGCTCGCACCACCTGCGGCAGCAGCGCGAAGGTGCCGAGTTGCGCCGTCAAGTCGTCACTCAAGAACATGCCGCGGTGGCCACCGGCCTCGACGCCTTGCGCAATGATCGCGTCCACGCCTTGCGCCTCCAGCCAACGCGCCTCCTCGACAGTCGTCGCGCTGGACAACACTTTCGCACCCCAGCTTCGCACCTGCGCCAACAGCTCGGGCGCCGGCAAGCCGAAATGGAAACTCACGACGGCCGGCCGGAACTGCGCGAGCAACTCGGCCGCGTCCGCATTGAACGGCGCGCGGCTCGGTGCGTTCGCGCTCGCCGCGGGGTCCAGGCCGAACTCGCGAAAGTAAGGTGCGAGCGCGTCGCGCCACACGGCTTCACGCTGCGCATCGGGCGTTGGCGGGCGGTGGCAGAAGAAATTGACGTTGAACGGGCGCGCGGTCGCGGCGCTCAATGCGCCGAGTTCGTCGCGCATGCTGCTCGGCGTGAGCATCGCGCACGGCAGCGAGCCTAGCGCGCCAGCGTTGCTCACCGCCGCGGCCAGTGCGTGCCCTTGCACGCCGGCCATCGGCGCCTGAACAATCGGCAGCTCGGTGCCGAGCAGGGCCGCCAGGCTCATCGCGAAGCGGCCTTCGCGGCGCTGCCAGGCTCGGCGTCGACGCCCAGCGCTTCGAGGAAACGCGACACCATGTTGTAGGCCGCGATCGTGGCGGTCAGTTCGACGATTTCGCGCTCGCCGAACCACGCGCGCAATCCGTCGAAGGTCGGCGCAGGCACTTGCACGTCGCGCGTCATCGCGTGGGTGTAGGCGAGCACGGCGCGTTCGCGCGGCGTGAACTCGCTCGACGTCTGCCACGCGTCGAGTTCGGCGATCTGCTGCGCCGTCACGCCTTCGCGGCGCGCCACGGGCTCGTGCTGGGCAAATTCATACGGCGCGCGGTTCAGCCGCGCGACGAGCAGAATCGCGAGTTCGCGCAATGCGCCGTTGAGCAGGCAGGCGCCGCGGATCGCGCCGAGGTAGGCGTTCCAGCCGCGCGCCACCGGGGCGCTGTGCAGCAGCAGGCGGTCCAGCAGCAGCAACTCGCCGCCGCGGCGCAGCTTCACGGCTTGCACGAGTTCGGCGTCGACGCCGGGGGTGTCGGCGTTCACGAGGGGCAGTCGAGGCATGGGGAAGCGTCCGGATCGAGGCTGTTGGCCTGCATTCTGACGGCATGCGTCGATTTCGATCAAGCGTGGCCGGCAGCTCCCGGCTACAGTGCGGCCCCAACAGGGCTCCCTGACGCCGCGATGAACGATTCCTCCCGCTACACCCGAACCGCGGTTGCGCTGCACTGGCTGCTCGCGCTGGCCATCGTTTGCACCTTCGCGCTGGGCGTCTACATGCACGAGCTGCCCGAGTCGGCGGTCCGCGACCGGCTCTACGACTGGCATCGTTCAGCCGGCGTGAGCATCCTGGCGCTGTCGGCGTTTCGGCTGCTGTGGCGCCTGACGCACCGCCCGCCCGCCGACATCGCGATGCCGGCCTGGCAGACGCGCGCAGCGCACATCGTGCATCGGCTGCTCTACCTGCTGTTCTTCGCCGTGCCGCTGTCGGGCTGGGCCCACAGCTCGGCGGGCGGGCATCCGGTGGTCTTGTTCGGCGTGTGGGCGCTGCCCGACCTCGCGCCGGTGGAGAAGGGTCTGGCCGGCACGCTGAAGGAGCTGCACGAGGTCTTCGGCATCTTGCTCGGGCTGCTGGTGATCGGGCATGTCGCCGCCGCGATCAAGCACCATTGGTTGGATCGCGACGGCTTGCTCGCGCGCATGGCGTGGCGCCCCGCGAGCGGCAAGCGCGGCTGAGGAACGGGCGCGGCCAGGCGCCGCTGCGCCGGGCGTTTCGATCGCGCGCTGCCGGTGAATCCGGATGGCGTTTCGAGCACGGCTGTGCTTGAATGTGCTGCACCGACGGGCCTGAAATCTCACGCTGCCCGGCCGATGAGGAGACATCAATGCCTACGCTGAACGTGAACGGCCGTGCGCGAGACGTCACGGTGGAAGCCGCGGCGAATGCACGGTGTAAGACGGTCGCATGGTCGAGCTGAATTCCCACACCTACCCGATGCTCAAGCTCGCCGAAATGCCGAGAGTGGAAACCGTGATCGTCACGACGCACGACTTCTGGGGCGGCGTGGGCGAGCCGACGATCTGCGTCGTTGCGCCCAGCGTGATGAACGCGATCCATGCCGCGACCGGCAAGCCGGTGCGCAGCCTGCCGCTCAGGCACTTGAAGTTGGTGTAGCCAGGTTCATGCGACGCCGAATTTCGACGGCCGCGAACCGCATCGATGCGCCACAGTGGGGTTGAGTGGAGCCGTCCCTGCCCCCATTGCGCCGTGAAGCGCCGCTGGTGACGCTGCAGGAGGTCACAGCGCAGACGGTGCGCGCGATCGTCGACTTGCGCGTCTCGACCTTGCAGCAGCCGTATGTGGCGAGCAACGCGGTGTCGATTGCGCAGGCCTATTTCCACCGCGAGGCCTGGTTTCGCGCGGTCTACGCCGATGACGTTCCGGTGGGCTTCGTGATGCTCGAAGACCCGACGCAGCTGACTGACTGGATCGGCCCGGCGCAAGTGGGACTCTGGCGCTTCATGATCGACGAGCGCCAGCAGGGCCACGGTTATGGGCGCGCCGCGCTGCGGCTGGTGATCGAGCATGTGCGCACCCGCCCCGGCCAGACGCTGCTACGAACGTCGTGCGTGCCCGGGCCGCACAGTCCGATCGGCTTTTACGAGCGCTGCGGCTTTCACCGCACCGGCGAGTTCGACGACGGCGAAGAGATCCTCGAGCTGCCGCTGCGTTGATTGTGCTGACGCTGGCAACCCTGTCTGTCCACCCAAGGCCACCATGCACCCCAACGCCGAACTGATCCGATCCTTCTACGCCGCCTTCGCGAAGCGCGACAGCGCCGCGATGAATGCGTGTTACGCGAGCGACATCGAGTTCCACGACCCCGTGTTCCAGACCCTGCGCGGCGACGATCCGAAGCGGATGTGGCGCATGCTGTGCGCGCGGGCGAAAGACTTGAACGTGGTGGCGAGCAACATCGAAGCCGACGACTTTGAGGGCCGCGCGCATTGGGTCGCGACCTACACGTTTTCAGGCACCGGGAACAGGGTCGAGAACCGCATCGACGCGAGCTTCGAGTTCAAGGACGGGAAGATCGTGAAACACCGGGACCGCTTCGACCTGTACCGCTGGGCGCGCCAGGCGCTGGGGCTCAAGGGCGTGCTGCTAGGCTGGTTGCCGCCGGTGCAGGCGGCGGTGCGCAAGCAGGCGGCGATGGGGCTGCGCGCGTTCGAGGGCTGAAAGCGCGGCAGGCGTTGCTGCGCCCCGCCCGAGTTCAGTCTTCCGCTTTCTTCAGCGACTGCGCCAGGTCAACCAGCATCATCCCCAGGCCGATCAGCACCACCACGCCCAAGGCCACCTCCTTGAGCTTGAAGACAATCGCGCCCAGGAAGCTCAGCATCAGCACGACAGCGATGACGGCAGAGAAGTATTTGACCGGCATGGGGTTCTCCAGGAGGCGTGGGGTTAAGCGTTCTTGACTTGCCGCACGAGCCAGCGCGCCGTGCGCAGCAGGCGTGCGTCCGACTCGCGTTTTCCCACGAGTTGCACGCCCAGCGGCAAGCCGGCCGGCCCCGTCATCAACGGCAGGTTGATCGCGGGCATGCCGCACAGCGACCACAGGGAACAGAACACCGGGTCGCCGGTGGTCGCGATGGGCGGCGCCTCGCCGGGTGCCGACGGCGTGATGATGGCATCGAAGTTGTCGAACAATTCTTCGAAGCCCTGGTTGAGCTGGACGATGCGCGCGATTGCTTTCTGGTAGTCCAGCGCGCGGTGCTCGCGCCCGTCGGTCAACTGCTGGCGCAGCGGCGCGGACAGCTTGTCCCGGCCGCGCTCCCACTCGAGATCGAGGTTCAGCGCCATCTCCGATTCCATGATCGTGCGCAGGCACGCCCAAGCCTGCACCGATGCCGCCGGCAGATCGTAGGTCTGGCACTGCGCGCCCAAGGCGCCAGTCAATTCGGCAAAGGCCTCGACCGTCGAGGCGTCGGCGCGCTCCCACATCGGTGTCTTGACGAAAGCGATGCGCGGCGGCAGCGGCGGCTCTTCAGCCAGCGTGCGCTGCAAGGGCGGGCGGGCGCGCGGGCGTGTGTCGGGGTCGCGTTCGTCGTGGCCGATGATCTGTTCCGCGACCAGGGCCACGTCTTCGAGGCTGCGCGCGAACACGCCGAGCGTGTCGAGCGTGCGCGAAAGCTTCAGCACGCCGTGGCGCGGCACGAGACCGTGCGTCGGCTTGAAACCGTAGACACCGCAGAACGAGGCAGGGCGGATCATCGAGCCGTTGGTCTGCGTGCCGATCGCCAGCGGCACCATGCCCGCAGCCACCGCTGCCGCCGAGCCCGACGACGAACCACCCGGCGTGCGCTCGGCGTTGTGCGGATTGCGTGTCTTGCCCGGCGTGTAGGTGGCGCATTCCGTCGTCACCGTCTTGCCCAGGATCACCGCGCCCGCGGCGCGCAGCATCGCCACGACGGTCGCGTCGCGCGCCGGCGTGCGCCCGGCGTGCAGCACGGTGCCGTCTTCGGTGGGCATGTCGGCCGTGTCGATGATGTCCTTGATGCCCACCGGCACGCCGTGCAACGGGCCGCTGGCGCGGCCTTCGCTGCGGTCGGCGTCGCGCGCCTTGGCCTGCGCCAGCGCATGCGCTTCGTCGAGGTACTGCCAAGCCTGGACCTGGGGCTCGACGTCGCGGATGCGCGCCAGGCACCCCTCGACCAGCTGCACCGAGCTGATCGCGCCCGCGTGGATGGCTTGCGCGGCTTCGCTGGCCGACAGCAGATCGAGCCGGTTCAGGTCCATGCCGTCACGCGCTGAGTCCGGACGCGCTCAGGACGCTCACCGACCGTACAGCGTGTTCGGCAGCCACAGCGCGATGCCGGGGAAGACGTAGATGATCGCCATCGTCACGATCACGATGTAAACGAAGGGCATGCAGCCGCTGAAAATCTGCGTCAGTAACACCGAAGGCGGACTGACGCCTTTCAAGTAATACGCCGACATCGCCATCGGCGGCGACAGGAACGCGGTCTGCAGGTTCAACGCGACGAGCACGCCGAACATGATCGGGTCGATGCCGAAGTGCGGCAGCATCGGCAGGAAGATCGGGATGAAGATGATGATGATCTCGGTCCACTCCAGCGGCCAGCCGAGCACGAAAATGATGGCTTGCGACAGCAGCAGGAAGGTGATCGAGTTCAGGTTCATCGTGAGCACGAACTCCTTGATGATCTGATTCCCGCCGAGGTAGGCGAAGATCGACGCGAAAGTCGCCGAGCCGACAAACAGCCAGCACACCATCGCCGAAGTGCGCGCCGTGAGGAACACCGATTCGCGTAGCGCCTGCCAGGTCAACGAACGGTACCCCGCCGCGAGCAGCGCCGCGCCGAAGGCGCCCACCGCGGCCGCCTCGGTGGGCGTCGCGATGCCGAACATGATGGCGCCGAGCACCGAGAGAATCAGCATCGCCAGCGGGAAGAACGACTTCAACAGCATCACCACGACCTGGCCGAAGGGCACGTTGCCCTCTTCCTTCGACAGACGCGGCGCGACTTCGGGCTTGAAGATCGCCAGCACGATCACGTAAACGATGTACATGCCCGCCAGAAAGAAACCCGGCACGAATGCGGCGGCGTAGAGCTTCACGACCGACAAACCCGCCATCGCGCCGTAGACGATGAGCATGATCGACGGCGGAATCAGGATGCCGAGGCACCCGCCGGCGCAGATCACACCCGCCGCCAGGCGCGTGTCGTAACCCGCCTTGATCATCTGCGGGAACGCGAGCATGCCCATCAGCGTGACGACCGCGCCGACGATGCCGGTGGCGGTGGCGAACAGCGCGCAGGTTGCGAGCGTGGCGACCGCGAGCGAGCCGGGGATGCCCTTCAACGCGATCTGCAGACTCTTGAACAGGTTGTCGAGGATGTTCGCGCGTTCGACCAGGTAGCCCATCAACAGGAACAGCGGGATCGAGACCAGCGCGTCGTTGTTCAACACCGTGAACGTGTTTTGGGTGAGCAGGTAGAACACGCGGTTGTCGAAAAACGCCTGATGGTCCTGGAAGTAGGCGTAGTAGCCGAATGCCACGCCCAGCGCCATCAGCGTGAAGGCGACGGGGAATCCGATGCAGATCGTGAACACCAGGATGCCGAGCATCACCAGTGCGACGCCGGGGTCGCTCATGACTTCGCTCCTTGCTGTGCCAGCTTGGCCGCGGCGGCCGCTTTGGCGGCGTGTTCTTTCAGGATCTGCGTCTCCAGTTCCTCGACGTCGTGCAGGCGCTCGGGCCACTGGCCTTCACGCAGGCAGACGACGCAGCGCAGCACCTCGGCAAAACCCTGAATGGCGATCAGCAGCGCGCCCACGCAGATCATCATCTTCAGCGGCCAGATCGGCATGCCCGCGGGGCTGTTCACGCTGACTTCGCGAATGCGCAGCGACTCGATACCGTACGCCGAGCCCGCCACCACCAGGGCCAGGATGCCGGGGAAAAAGAAGATGACGTAGAGCAGCAGCTCCACTTTGGCCTGGGTCGGCTCCGACCACTTGCGGTAGAACATGTCGGCGCGCACATGGCCGCCGCGCGACAAGGTGTAGGCGCCGGCCATGTAGAACACCCCACCGTACATCATGTAGCTCAGATCGAAGGCCCAGCTCGTCGGGTCGTTCAGCACGTAGCGCACGAACACTTCCCAGCAAGTGCCCAGGGTCAGGATCACGATGCACCACGCGAACGCGTGGCCCACGGTTTTGCTGAGTTGGTCGATGGAATAGATCAGGCGGTTCACCATGGACTTGCCCTGAACGAATGAGAAGAAAAAGGGGCGGGGTTCACGACCCGCCCCCTGCCGACCTGTCCTGTGCGCTCAGGCAGTAGGCAGCTTGGTGTTGAACACGTGCTCGTAGCCGAGCGCGTAATCGGCTTCGTTAACGAACATGTAGTAGGCAACCCGCTTGGCCCAGGCCCGCTGCGACTCGACGACTCTCTTGAAGAAGGGATCTTCGTCCGACAGCCTCTTCGTCAGCACATCCCAGGCCTTGAGCTGCTCGACGAACACGCCCTTGGGGGTACGCAGCACGTTGACCTTGTGTTTGTCTTTCAGATCCTGCAGGTCGCGCGAGTAGTTGTCCATCGCGGTCCACCAGTTCGACGAACTGGCGGCCTCGGCGGAGTACTGGAGAATTGCCTGCAGGTCCTTCGGCAACGAGTTCCACTTGTTCTTGTTGATCGTGATCTCGAAGAACTCCATGGCCTGGTGGTAGCTGCCCATCATGTAGTTCTTGATCACGTCCTGCGCGCCGAAACGCATGTCCGAGGTGGGGTTGTTGAACTCGAACGCGTCGATCACGCCTTTTTCCAGCGCCGGGATGATCTCGCCGCCCGGAAGCTGGGTGACCTTGGCGCCCATTTCCTGAAACAGGTCGGCCGCCAAGCCGACGGTGCGGTACTTCAGGCCCTTCAGTTCACTCGCATTGGTGATCGGTTTCTTGAACCAGCCCAGCGGTTGGGTCGGCATCGGCATGACGAAGAAGCCAACCACGTTGAGGTTCAGCTTGCCAAGCAGTTCGTTGTACAGCGCCAGACCGCCGCCACGATAAATCCACGCCAAGGTCTGCGGCGCGTCGCAGCCGTTGATCGGGCCCGAGCCGAACAGGGAAGCGACCTTGCTCTTGCCGTACCAGTACACCGGGACGGTATGCCCGGCGTCGAGCACGCCCTTGGCCACAGCGTCCATCACTTCGAAGGGTTTGACGACCGCGCCTGCCACCAGGTAGTCGATGCGCAAGCGGCCACCGGCCATCTCGTTGACGCGTTTCACGTATTCCTCGGCCATCTCGTTGAAGATGTCCTTCGCGCCCCACGAGCCCTGCATCTTGATCACGATGGGTGACTGCGCGACTGAAATCATCGGCGTGGCCATGGCGGCCACACCGGCGGCGCCTGCCGCAGCGGAGCCGAGGAATTTGCGGCGCGCGGGTTGTGACCCGGCGGTAAGGGCGGTCGTATCGGTCATTGGAAGAGTCTCCTTGAAGCCACTGTGGCAACTGGGCCGGTGAACGGTGTCGACCGTTCGCTAGCAAGAACTGACGCGCGAACCCACAGGCGAAACGCACGTCTCCATCAGGGGTGCACCATAACAAAACCGCCCAGCCTCGCCCCTGGGAGTAACCCGCGCCCGTTGCGGCACGTGGCGCCGCGCGGCGCCACGCGCCGCGACAGCCTGCCTTACAGTGGGCTTCATGGCACTCGTGCACGCCGGCCTGAAGGGCCTGACGATTCTGGAACGCGGCTGGCTGTCGTCGAACAATGTCCTGCTGCAAGGCAGTGGCGAAGACGCCACGTTGGTCGACACCGGTCACAGCCTGCACGCGGCGCAGACGGTGGCGCTGGTGCGCCATGCGTTGCACCGGGCCGGGCCGCCGCGGCGCCTGGTGCGCTTGCTCAACACCCACCTGCACTCCGACCACTGTGGCGGCAACGCGTCGCTGCAGCGCGAATTCGGCGCCGAGCTGGTGATTCCGCCGGGCCTGTGGCAGGCGGTTCAGGCGTGGGACGAGCAGGCGCTGGGCTACGCGAGCATCGGCCAGCGTTGCGAGCGATTCGTGGCGCAGGGGCAGATTCGCCCCGGCCAGTCGCTTCAAATCGGCGCGCGGCGCTGGGAGGTGCTCGCGGCTGCCGGGCACGATCCGGACTCGGTGATCCTGTTCGACGCACAGGAAGGCGTGCTGATCTCGGCCGATGCGCTGTGGGAAAACGGCTACGGCATCGTGTTCCCCGAGCTCGCCGGCGAACCCGGGTTCGACGACGTGCAGCGCACGCTCGACTTGATCGAATCGCTGCCGGTCAGCCTGGTGATCCCGGGCCACGGCGCGCCGTTCGGCGACTGCCCCGGCGCGCTGCGGCGCGCGCAGTCGCTGCTCGCGAAACAGCGCGCCGACCCGCGCCACCACTCGCGCCACGCCGTCAAGGTGCTGATCAAGTACCACCTGATGGAGGAACGTCGGCAAGCCTGGGACGAGCTCGACGCGTGGGTCAGCGCGCGGCCGACGTTCGTTCGCATTTTCGAGGAACAGGAAGCCGCCGCCGGCGCATCGATGCGTGGCTGGTGCGAAACCCTGGTGCACGAGCTGGTCGCGCGCGGTGTGTTGGCGGTTCGCGATGGCGTCGTGCATGACCTCGCTTGACGCAGCGGCGCGTCGGCGGACGCGAACGTTGAACCAGCGCCGGCGGCGACTTCCCCTGACCGAGAGCCGAGCGCGACAATCTGCACCATGACGCCATCGACGCCCGATCAACCCGACCCGCAGCGCCTGCGCGCGCTGATCGCCTCGCTCGAAGCGGGCCTGCTCGAACGCGGCGCCGCGGTGCGCCTGGTGCTGCTCGCGGCGCTGGCCGGGGAGCATGTGCTGCTGATCGGCCCGCCCGGCACCGCGAAGAGCGAACTCGCGCGGCGCCTGCACCGGGCGTTCGACGGTGCGCGCTACTTTGAGCGCCTGCTGACGCGCTTTTCGACGCCTGAAGAGTTGTTCGGCCCGCTGTCGCTGAAGGCGCTCGAAGACGACCGCTACGAGCGCCTGACCGACGGCTACCTGCCCACCGCGAGCATCGCTTTTCTGGACGAAGTGTTCAAGGCGAACTCGGCGATCCTGAACGCGCTCTTGACCTTGCTCAATGAGCGCGAATTCGACAACGGCGCCGGGCGCACGCGCACGCCGCTGATCAGCGTGATCGGCGCGAGCAACGAGGTGCCGCTCGAAGAAGCGTTGATGGCGTTTTACGACCGGTTCCTGATCCGGGTTCCGGTCGGGCCGGTGAGCGACGCGGCGTTTTCGCAGTTGCTCGAACTCGGTTCGGCGCCACCATTGAGCGCACCGCGCCTGACACGGGCCGAGCTGAGCGCATGGCTCGTGCAGCGCGACAGCGTGGCGCTGCCTGCAGACGTGACCGGCCACCTGCACGCGCTGCGCGAGCACCTGAAGAGCGCGCAGATGGCCACGTCGGACCGGCGCTGGCGCCAGCTCATCGGCCTGCTGCGCACGGCGGCGTTCACGCAGGGGCGCGAGCGCATCGAGCCGCTCGACCTCTGGCTCATGCCCTATGCGCTGGCGCCGCAGCCGGCGCAGGTGGCGGGGCTGCGCCAATGGTTCATCGAGCATGTCGCGCAGGCCGCGCCGCAGGACGCGCTCTGGCTGACGCGCGCGGTCGAGGCGTTCGAAAAGCAGTTGGAGATCGAAGCGCGGGCACAGGCCGAAGATGGCCAGGACACGGCCGGTAAGCTGGCGCTGGCGCGCTCCATCGGCGGCGCCCAGGACAATGAGATGACGCGCCTGATGTCGGAGCAGTTGGAGGCGCATCTGCACAGGCGCTACAGCCGCGTCCACATTGAGGCCAGGGTTGCGCAGGTGGATGCCATCGCGGCCGGTGCGGCCGAGCACCGGCACGCATTGGGCGTGCAAGCCCAGCGGCTGCGCGACGCGCTGCACGGACAACTCTGGCTGCCGCCCGAGCTGACCGACGAGCTCATCGCCGGGTCGAACCTGACGCTGGCCCGGCTCGACGCGCTGCTCGAGCGCTTGCATACGGCACGGCGCGGCTTCGGCGAGTTGCCGTTGGATGCGCAGGCCGAGGGCACCGCGCCCGAGCCGATCACAGTGGCTGCCTGACAGCCCGGCCCTCGCCCAAGCCGAGACTCCAGCCGCTGATTCACCGACCCGGCCGCGCCGCATTCGCCAGCCGCATCGATGCGCGACCTCGACACACCGTATCACCAACTCGAAGCGCTGCCGCGCGAGCTGTGGCTCGGCGGCATGGTGTGTTCGGCCGGTGCCACCGCGTCGCGGCTGGCGCATCTGCGCGCCTGGTTGGCGGCGCTGCGCGAAGGCCGCTTGCCCGACGCGCAATGTGACTTCGGCGACGCCGCCGCGCTGTGCCCGATGCGCGAGGCGATCGGTGAACTCGGCCTGCCCGAACTGTGCCGCGCCGCGCCCACGCTCGCGCTGCAAGTGCTGCGCACGCTGCTGTGGCACCTGGACCGCATCGTCGACCTGCAGCCGCCATTGGATCGGGCGGCAGCGATCGCCGCGGCAGCGACCGCGTTTCGCGCCGAATGGTCCGAGCAACAGGCCGATTGGGAACAGCTGCTCGCCCTGTTGCAAACCCTGGGCGACGTGGCGGCGCTGAGCCACGATCAGCTGCGCGGCTTGCTGCGCTCGCGCGAATGGCGCGAGGCGCAGCGCATCGCGGCGTTGTTGACGCACTTGCAGCCGTTGGCCGAGTTGATCCGGCGCCTGGGCCGCACCGAACATCACCCGAGTTCCCCGCCCGCGGCGACCACGCGCGCGGTGCCGGAGCGCATCGAGATGCCGCAACGCGAACGCGAAACGCGCCTGCCCGACGCGCCCGGCGAGCTGAAGGGGATACGCCACTCCGACCGCATCGAACGGCTGCTCGGCAGCGAGGCGGCGCAGATCCGGCACCCGGTGCTGCACAAGCTGTGGCGCGCGCGCCTCGCGGAAAGCCGCTTGCTCACTTATGAGAGCGAAGCGGTGCTGCTGGAACGCGTGCCCGACCCCGACGCGCCGGCGCCGCGCGCTGCACAGGACACGCCGCAAGCGCTCGAACACGGGCCGATGATCCTGTGCGTCGACACCTCGGGCTCGATGCGCGGCGCGCCGGAGAACATCGCCAAGGCGGCGGTGCTGGAGGCGCTGCGCACGGCGCACTGCGAGCGCCGCGGCTGCAAGCTGATCGCGTTCGGCGGGCCGGGCGAATTGCTGGAACGCGACCTGGTCACGTCGCACGACGGAAGTGACGGGCTTGGCGGCCTGAACGCGCTGCTCGAACTGATGGGCCAGGGTTTCGACGGTGGCACCGACGTGCAGACGCCGATCGAACGCGCGATCGAACTCGTGCACAAGCAAGCCTGGCGCAGCGCCGACCTGCTGATCGTCAGCGACGGCGAATTCGGCTGCACCGGCGCGACCCTTGCGCGGCTCGACGCGGCGCGGCAGGAACTGGGCCTGCGCGTGCAGGGCATCCTCGTCGGCGACCGCGAGACGATGGGCCTGCTGGAGGTCTGCGACGGAATCTTCTGGCTGCGCGACTGGCGCCGTTTCGAGGGCGAGACGCCGCAGCGCGAAGGATTTGTGCCGGTGCACACGGCGAGCCTGACCGCCTTGTACTTCCCCAACGCCTTGAGCCCACGCGCGGCTCGCCACGTGCAGCGCTGACGCGCTGGGCCTGACGCGGAGCGCGCGCCGGCCCCACCTGCCTCGCCCGCCGCTCTGGGTTTCTCGGGTGCGTGCGCCGGCATTCCACTCTGTCGCGTGATTGCGCAGCCTGTCCCTGCCGGCCTGCGGCGCGTCGCGAGGCGGTTCCCAGTAAAGCGGCCAGACCGTACAGTCCGGCCCATTGCTGCGGTTGTCGTTTCACGCAGCGCCCGTTTCAAAGTCACCGGCTCCTCATGTCCACTGCATCACCCGCCCCATCGTCGCGCTGGAACCACCTGACCGCCGCGCTCGCGCGTGGCTTCCATGCCTATGCGAACTGGCTCGTCGCGATCAGCTGGAAGCGCTTCATCGTGCTGTCGATCCTGCTGCTGATCGTCACGGGGATCCTGAGCGAACTGCCACCGTTCAGCTGGACGATCAGCCAATCCGTGAGCGAGCCGCCGCACACCGTGACGATCGAGCGCTCGTCGCGCTCGGGCGACAAGCCGGCGCCCAAGGGCGAAGGCGCGAAGTCGAAGGGCGGCGGCGACGTGGACGTCGACATCAGCATCGGCCGCGACGGCGTGCGCATCACCCATGGGCGCGCGAAGAAGGCCGAGGCGACGGCGAGCGCTGCGGCCGCGGCATCGTCGCCGGCCGAGCGCCTGGAGGCCGCGAAGGCCGCCGCTTCGGCGGCGCTGGAAGACATCCACATCAAGCTGCCGCCCGGGCCCGTGGCCGACGCGGTGAAAGGGGCGATCGACGAAGCGCGTCGCGAAATCGACGCCGCGATCGAAGAGGCGCGCCAGGAGGCCGAAGACGCGGTGGTGGCCGGCGAAGCCGGCAAGGCGAGCGGCGAACACGTGGTCGTGAAGCGCCCGCGCGTGCGCAAGGTCAGCCTGGGCGACTTTCTGCCCAACCTCGCGATGCTGTGGGTCGTCGCATCGATCATGATCAAGATCACCTACAAGGGGCGCATCCAGGCCGAAGTGAAGGCGGCGCAGGCGACCGAGACCGCGGAGTCCGAGTCGCTGAAGCGGCAGGTCGCCGAGGCGCGCATGGCGGCGCTGCAAGCTCAGGTCGAGCCGCACTTCCTGTTCAATACGCTGGCGTCGATCGACCACTTGATCGAGACCGACCCGCCGCGCGCCTCGACGATGCAGAAGAACCTGATCACCTACCTGCGCGCCACGCTGCACAAGATGCGCGAGAGCACCACCACGCTCGGCCGCGAGGCCGACTTGATCACCGCGTACCTGGAAATCCTGAAAGTGCGCATGGAAGAGCGCTTGAGCGTGAAGATCGACGTGCCCATCGGGTCTGCGCTCGGCGAGCTTTCCGCCGATGATGCTGCAGTCGCTGGTGGAAAACGCCATCAAGCATGGGCTGGAGCCGAGCAGCGAACCCGCGAGCCTGAGCGTGCATGCGGAAGTCAACGATGGCGAGCTGCGCGTGTCGGTGGCCGACACGGGCGTGGGATTCGATGCGAACAACCGCGCGACGCGCGGCACCGGTCTCGGACTGGCGAACATCCGCGAGCGGCTCGAGTTGCTGTACGGCAGCGCCGGGCGCCTGGAGGTCGAAGCCAATCAACCCCGGGGCACGCGCGTGACGCTGACCATTCCCTACGTGGCGATGGCGCCGCGCACCGAGCCAGCCGCTACGATGGCAGCATGAGCATGGCCCCGCCCCTGCGCTGCGTGATCGCCGACGATGAGCGCCTGATGCGCGAGCAGCTGCGCGCGCGGCTCGCGGAGGTGTGGCCGGAGCTGGAAATCGTCGGCGAAGCAAAGAACGGCATGGAAGCGGTGCAGTTCACCGAGGCACAGCATCCGGACCTGGTGTTTCTCGACATCCGCATGCCGGGCATGACGGGCGTCGAAGCGGCTCGGAAGATCGCGCAACTGCCCACCGACGACGAATGCGCCGACGCCTGGCCAGGCTGCGAGATCGTCTTCATCACGGCGTACGACCAGTACGCCGTCGAGGCGTTCGAACAGGGCGTGGTCGACTATGTGCTCAAGCCCGCGCAGCGCGAGCGGCTCGCCGTGACGGTGGAGCGCATTCGCAAGCGCTTGGCGCAGCGTGCTGCGGGCACGGCGGGCGAAGGCAGCGCGGCATCGGCGAGCGCGGACGCGGCGCCGTCCGGCCAGTCGATGCAGAAGTTGCTGCAAAACCTGAGTGCGAAGCTCGATCCGAATTCGGCGCCACGCCTGCGCTGGGTGCAGGCGACGGTGGGCCAGACGATTCAGATGATCCCGGTGGAAGACGTGCTGTTCTTCATCTCCGACGAGAAGTACACGCGCGTCCAGACCGCGACGCTGGAAGCGCTGATCCGCAAACCGATCAAGGAGCTGGTGGAAGAACTCGACGCCGACCTGTTCTGGCAGATCCACCGCTCCACCCTCGTGAACACGCGCGCGATCGCCGGCATCGGCCGCGACGCGCGTGGCCGCCAGCTGGTGAGCGTGAAGGGCCACACGGAAAAGCTCGAAGTGAGCCGCAGTTTCAGCGGCTTGTTCAAGGGCATGTAGCGCCAGGGTCGGCGCGCCCTGCGCGCTCGCCGCGGGCCGAAGCGTCAGCCGCGCGGGGCGCTGGCGAGCAACATTGCCGCGTCATCGGCGCGCTGCACCGCGGCAGCCCGCAATGCCTTCAGGCGCTCGCGTGGGTCTTGCTTGGCGCTGGCCTCGTGCAGTTTCATTTCGGCGATGAAGCGGCTCGGCTGCGCCGCCACGATGCTGCGCCCGCGCTTGCGCCGGCGCAGCGCACTCAAGCCCAGGGTGTGGCGCGCCCGCGTGATGCCCACGTACATCAGGCGGCGCTCTTCTTCCAGGCGCTGCGGCGTCATCTCGTCGTCTTCCGCGCAAAACGGCAGCAGCCCTTCGTTGACCCCGACCAGCATCACATGCGGCCATTCCAAACCCTTGGCGGCGTGCAGCGTGGACAGGGTGACGACGTTCTGCTCGTCGCGGCGTTCGGCCAGGCTGATGATCACGGAAATCGTCTGCGCGACGTCGAGCACGCTCAGCTTTTCGCTTTGCATCGTCGTGCCGCCGTCGTTTTCGAGTTCGCCGCCGCAGCGCTTGGCGATCCAGTCGGCAAAGTCGAGAACGTTCGACCAGCGGCTCGCCGCGAGCGCTTCGCTGTCGGTGTCGTCGCGCAGGTGCTGCTCGTAGCCGATGTCCTTGAGCCATCCGAGCAGCAAGGCCTTCGCCTCTTCGGCGCCCTGGGTGTGGCGCGCGCGGTACTGCAGATCGTTCACGTAGCGCCCGAACTCGTGCAACGATTCGACGGCACGCGAGTTCAGCACACTGCCGAGGCTTTGTGCGAACAGCGCCTCGAACAGGCTGCTCTTCCAGCGTGAGGCAAATTCGCCGAGCTTGGTCAGCGTCTGGTGGCCGATGCCGCGCTTCGGGCTCGTGATCGCGCGCAGGAACGCCGGGTCGTCGTCGTTGTTGACGATCAGGCGCAGCCAGGCGCACAGGTCGCGGATCTCGGCGCGGTCGAAGAAGCTCTGCCCGCCCGAGACCTTGTACGGGATGCTCGCGCGCCGCAACGCCTGCTCGAATACCCGCGCCTGGTGGTTCGCGCGGTAGAGCACGGCGAAGTCCTTGAACTGCACCTCGCCACCCCGGCCGCGCAAGGCTTGGATGCGCGCCACGGCCCGCTCGGCCTCATGCTCTTCGCTGTCGGATTCGATCACCAACACCGGCTCGCCGTCGCCGAGTTCGCTCCAGAGTTTCTTGTCGAACAGCTTCGGGTTGTTCGCGATCACCGCGTTCGCGGCGCGCAAGATGTTTCCGGTGGACCGGTAGTTCTGCTCGAGCATGATCACGTGCAGCTTCGGGAAGTCGACGCTGAGCTGCTTCAAGTTCTCGATCGATGCGCCGCGCCAGCCGTAGATGCCCTGGTCGTCGTCGCCGACGGCAGTGAACATGGCGCGCTCGCCGACCAGCGACTTGAGCAGTTCGTACTGGATCGTATTGGTGTCCTGCACCTCGTCGATCAATACATAGCGCAGTGTGTCCTGCCAGCGCCGGCGCACCGTGGCGTCGCGCTGCAACAGCTTGTTGGGCAGCAGGATCAGATCGTCGAAGTCAACCGCCTGGTAGGCGCTCAAACGTTCTTCGTAGCGTTGCATCACGCGCGCCGCGACCTGTTCGTCGTCGTTCGTCGCCGCGCTCTGCGCCGCGGCACTGTCCAGGCCGCGGTTCTTCCACGCGCTGATCGCCCATTGCCAGCGCCTCGCGAGCGCGTTGTCGGTGGTTGCGCCGGCGTCTTTCATCAAGCCAAGCACATCGTCGCTGTCGAGAATGCTGAACTGAGGCTTCAGACCGACGTGTTCGCCCTCGGCGCGCAGCAGGCGCACACCGAGCGAGTGAAAGGTGCTGATCACCAGCGACTTCGCGGCGCGCGGCCCGACGAGCTGCTTCGCGCGTTCGCGCATTTCCTGCGCCGCCTTGTTCGTGAACGTGATCGCCGCGATCTGCGACGGCTCGTAACCGGCCGTCAGCAGCCGCGCGATCTTGTGCGTGACGACGCGGGTCTTGCCCGACCCCGCCCCGGCCAGCACGAGGCAAGGCCCGCCGAGGTGATGCACCGCTTGCATCTGCGCGGCATTGAGAGAGGTGGGTTCAGAAGACACGGGGAGCGGCCATTGCGTCGTCGCGTCGGTGGCGCCGACAGGCCTTGGTTCGAAGGGCCCGAATCATATCGAAGCGCATCGTCACGGGGTGTCACAGATGCGCAAACCGTTACTCGCGAAGCCACGTGAACTTGTTCGCGCGTCTTGGTGTTGCCCCGACCAAGCGCCTTGCCGATATAGCAGGTGACTCGCACACTCATCGAACGATGCGACAGCGTGACGATGTGATTCGAACTACTGGCCCTTCATCCAGATTGCCCTCTTCTTTGCGGATTGCCCACCGGGAAACTCACCTATGCGCTTGATCACCACGATCGCCAACTGGGTGGCCGGCCTTCAAGACCCCGGGCCGCGCGAGACCTTGCCCACGACACCGGAGCGCCTGCGCGAGTTGCGCAGCGTGTGCCACACGATCCTGGACGACGTTCGCGGTCATCCCGCTCGGCTGCTCGCGGAGCGAATCGACGCCGCCAACCATGCGAATGACTTCTGGCACATGCGTCCACGCCTGTTCGATGCGGTGTCGACCGAGTTCGGTGAGGTCGTTGCCGGGCGGCGCCTGTTGCAGCTCGACACGATGCTGCAGGTCAATCACGACCGACGCAGCCAGTTCGCACGGGAGTCCCAGCCCGGCGGCTCGTCGAGCCTGGAGCGCCGCACCGGCAGGCTTTCTTCGCCGCCACAGGTGGTGAAACGGCGGCGCGCGTCGAACAAATCACCGTTCCGCACGACGCGGGGCGATCTGGGCGTCACGTAAGTCACCGCACGCCGCTACCCGGTCCGACAAGTCATTGAGGCGCGCGCATGACGCGCGCGGTCCTTGCGATACTGCGCGGAGATGTCCGCGATCTTCGCCGTCACGTTTCCCTTCTTTGCCGTGGTCTTGCTCGGCTACCTCGCGGCGATGCGCGGCGTGATGCCCGAGTCGGCGATTCCCGGGCTCAGCACCTTCGTCTTGTTCTTCGCACTGCCGTGCATGCTGTTCCGCTTCGGCGCGAGCCGGCCGCTCGAGCAGCTGATCGATCCTGCATTGATGGCCATCTACGCGGCATGTGCGCTGCTGATGGTGTTGTGCAGCGTCGGGCTGTCGTTGCAGCGGGAGGGTGCGATGCCGGGTCTGGGCTTGAAGGATGCGGCTTTTGGCGCGCTCGTGGCGACGTTTCCGAACGCCGGCTTCATGGGCTTGCCGCTGCTTATAGGCTTGTTGGGTGAGCGCGCCGCGGGGCCCTTGATCGGCGCCATTCTGGTTGACCTGGTGCTGACGAGTTCGCTGTGCCTGGCGCTCGCGCAGATCGTGCCCAATGCGCCGGGACACGAACACCACGGCTTGGCGCCGGCGTTGGGTCGCGCGCTTCGCGGGGCGGTTGCCAATCCACTGCCTTGGGCGTTCGCGCTGGGGGCGATGCTGGCTGCGTCGGGTTTTGTGCTGCCGGGGCCGATCGAGCAAATCGTCAAGATGCTCGGCGACGCGGCAACTCCGGTCGCGTTGTTCACGATCGGCGCCGTACTGTGGCGCGCGCGTCAACACAGCACCCAGGCCACGCCGCTGTCGGGCTACCTGCCGCTCGCGCTGGTGAAGTTGCTCGTGCACCCGCTGCTGGTCTTGAGCGTCGCCGTCATCGCCTCGGCGCTCGGTGCGGCGGTTTCGCCGTTCGGGCTGCTCGTGCTGGTGCTCACCGCCGCCCTGCCGAGCGCCAGCAATGTGTCGATCCTCGCCGAGCGCTACGGCGCCGACAACGGCCGCGTGACGCGCATCATCATGGCGAGCACGCTGCTGTCGTTCGTCAGCTTTTCGCTGATCGCGTGGGGCTTGGGTGCGGATGTAGCGCGTTGATCGGCCTGCACCGCGCGCGAGCTGTCGGCGTTGCGCGTCGCGCCGGCCGGCAGCCGCCGCACGCTACTTCTTGCGGAACTTGCGCAGCGCGACGATCTGCGCCGCCATCGTGGCGAATTCGCTTTGCGCCTTGGCGAAATCGATGTCGCTCTTCGCGTTCTTCATCGCCTCTTCGGCGCGTTGTTTCGCTTCAGTGGCCTTGGCTTCGTCGAGATCGTGGCCGCGAATCGCCGTGTCGGCGAGTACCGTCACCGTGTTGGGCTGGATTTCGAGGATGCCGCCGGCGACGAACACGAATTCTTCTTCGTCGTTGTCCGCGCGCACGATGCGCACCGCACCCGGCTTGATGCGCGTGATCAGCGGCGTATGGCGCGGGTAGATGCCGAGTTCGCCCATCTCGCCGGGCAAGGCAACGAACTTCGCCTCGCCGGAGAAGATGCCGCCTTCGGCGGAGACGACGTCGACGTGAATGGTGGCCATCGCGCTTCTGCCTTACTGAATCTTCTTCGCTTTTTCGAACGCTTCGTCGATCGTGCCGACCATGTAGAACGCCTGCTCGGGCAGGTGGTCGCACTCGCCGGCGACGATCATCTTGAATCCGCGGATCGTCTCTTTCAGCGGCACGTACTTGCCCGGCGTTCCGGTGAACACTTCAGCCACGTGGAACGGCTGCGACAGAAAGCGCTGGATCTTGCGCGCGCGCGCCACGGCCAGCTTGTCTTCCGGGCTCAACTCGTCCATGCCGAGAATCGCGATGATGTCGCGCAGCTCCTTGTAGCGCTGCAGCGTGCCTTGCACGGCGCGCGTCGTCGTGTAGTGGTCTTCGCCAACGACGTTCGGGTCGACCTGGCGCGACGTGGAGTCGAGCGGGTCCACCGCCGGATAGATTCCGAGCGACGCGATGTCGCGCGACAAAACGACGGTCGCGTCCAGGTGCGCGAAGGTCGTCGCGGGCGACGGGTCGGTCAGGTCGTCGGCCGGCACGTAGACCGCCTGGATCGACGTGATCGAGCCGACCTTGGTGGAAGTGATGCGCTCTTGCAGGCGGCCCATCTCTTCGGCGAGCGTCGGTTGGTAGCCCACCGCCGAGGGCATGCGGCCGAGCAGCGCCGACACTTCGGTTCCGGCGAGCGTGAAGCGGTAGATGTTGTCGACGAAGAACAGCACGTCGCGGCCTTCGTCGCGGAACGACTCGGCGATCGTCAAGCCCGTCAGCGCAACGCGCAGGCGGTTGCCCGGTGGCTCGTTCATCTGGCCGTAGACCATCGACACCTTGGAGGCCGGCAGGTTGTCCAGGTCGACGACTTTCGAGTCCGCCATCTCGTGATAGAAGTCGTTGCCCTCGCGGGTACGCTCGCCCACGCCGGCAAACACCGACAGGCCCGAGTGCGCCTTCGCGATGTTATTGATGAGTTCCATCATGTTCACCGTCTTGCCCACGCCGGCGCCGCCGAACAGGCCGACCTTGCCGCCCTTGGCGAACGGGCAGATCAGGTCGATCACCTTGATGCCGGTTTCCAGCAGTTCTTGCGACGGGCTCAGCTCGTCGTAGCTCGGCGCCTTGCGGTGGATCGACGCGGTCAGCGTCCGGTCCACCGGGCCGCGCTCGTCGATCGGGTTGCCCAGCACGTCCATGATGCGGCCGAGTGTCGCCTTGCCGACCGGCACGGTGATCGCCTTGCCGGTATTGCTGACCATCAGGCCGCGGCGCAGGCCGTCGGAGGAGCCGAGCGCGATCGTGCGCACGACGCCGTCGCCGAGCTGCTGCTGCACCTCGAGCGTCAGCGCCGAGCCTTCGAGTTTGAGCGCGTCGTACACGCGCGGCATCTGCTCGCGCGGAAACTCGACGTCGACGACAGCGCCGATGCACTGCACGATCTTGCCCTGGGTCTGGGTAGCTGCCATGTTGTTCGGTTCCTTCAAACTTCAATCAATTTGCTTGCTGGCGGTTTGACGCGAGGCCGCGTCAACCGCTGATCGCGGCGGCGCCGCCGACGATCTCGGAGAGTTCTTTCGTGATCGCCGCCTGGCGCGTCTTGTTGTAGACGAGCTTCAGCTCGGCGATCAGGTTGCCGGCGTTGTCGGTCGCGGCCTTCATCGCGACCATGCGCGCCGCGTGTTCGGAGGCCATGTTCTCGGCGACGGATTGATAGACGAGCGCTTCGATGTAGCGCGTGAAGAGTTCGTCGATCACCGTCGACGCATCGGGCTCGTACAGATAGTCCCAAGCGTACTGCGACTTCTCGGCCGCCGTCTGCTGCAAGCGCTCCGCCGACAGCGGCAGCAACTGCTCGATCGTCGGCTCCTGCTTCATCGTGTTGATGAACCTCGTGTAGCACAGGTAGACCGCGTCGACCTTGCCTTCAACGAAGGCGTCGAGCATCGTCTTCACCGGACCGATCAGCTTGTCCAGGTGCGGCTTGTCGCCGAGTTGCGTGGCCTGGCTGATCACCTTGACGCCAATGCGGTTCAGGAAGCCCAGGCCCTTGTTGCCCAAGGCCACGGAGAGTGCCGTGCCACCCGCGGACTGCTCTTCGCGCAGCTTGTTCGTCACGGCACGCAGCACGTTCGTGTTCAAGCCGCCGCACAGACCCTTGTCGGAAGTGACGACGATGTAGCCGGTGGCGTTCGTCGCGCCGGTCTTGCGCACGGGCTTGCGCATATACGGCGACTTGTACTCGGGATTGGCCAACGACAGATTCGCCGTGATGTTGCGGATCTTGTCGGCGTACGGCCGCGCGGCGCGCATGCGGTCCTGCGCCTTGCGCATCTTCGAGACCGAGATCATCTCCATCGCCTTGGTGATCTTCTTCGTGCTCTCGAAGTTCTTGATCTTCGTGCGTATCTCTTTGCCGACCGCCATGATGAATTCCTTGGCGGTAAGATCAGGAGAAGGACTTCTTGAACGCGCCGATCGCCGCGTTCATTTCCGCCTCGGCTTCCTTGTCCATCGCCTTGTCTCTTTCCAGCTTGGTGAGCAGCGCGGCGTGGCTGGACTTCAGGTGCTGGTGCAGGCCGTGTTCGAAGGAGAGAACCTTCTTCACGTCGACGTCGTCCATGAAACCCTTGTTCACGGCGAACAAACTGGCGGCCATCAGGCTGATCGGCAGCGGCGAGTACTGCGCTTGCTTGAGCAGTTCCGTGACGCGTGCGCCTCGGTCGAGCTGCTTGCGCGTGGCGTCGTCGAGGTCGGAGGCGAACTGCGCGAACGCTGCGAGTTCGCGGTACTGCGCGAGGTCGGTGCGGATGCCGCCCGACAGGCCCTTGATCAATTTGGTCTGCGCCGCGCCGCCGACACGCGACACCGAAATGCCGGCGTTGATCGCGGGCCGGATGCCGGCGTTGAACAGCGACGTTTCCAGGAAGATCTGGCCGTCGGTGATCGAGATCACGTTGGTCGGAACGAACGCCGACACGTCGCCGGCCTGCGTCTCGATGATCGGCAGCGCCGTCAGCGAACCCGTCTGGCCCTTCACCGCGCCTTTGGTGAATGCCTCTACGTAATCGGCATTCACGCGCGCCGCGCGTTCGAGCAAGCGGCTGTGCAGGTAGAAC
Organism: uncultured beta proteobacterium; assembly: GCA_963791595.1. Lineage (GTDB taxonomy): Bacteria > Pseudomonadota > Gammaproteobacteria > Burkholderiales > Burkholderiaceae_C > JAEMQF01. The sequence goes on from CAWBTF010000009.1 coordinate 170,087, forward strand.
ACGTCGCCGGGGTAGGCTTCGCGGCCCGGCGGGCGGCGCAGCAGCAGCGAGACTTGTCGGTAGGCGACGGCTTGCTTCGACAAGTCGTCGTAAATGATCAGCGCGTCCTGGCCGCGGTCGCGGAAGTATTCGCCCATCGTGCAGCCCGAATACGCCGCCACGTACTGCATCGCCGCCGATTCCGACGCCGACGCGCCGACGACGATGGTGTAGGCCATCGCACCATTGGCTTCGAGCGCGCGCACCACGTTCTTGATCGACGACGCCTTCTGACCGATCGCGACGTAGACGCAGGTCATGTTCTGACCCTTCTGGTTGATGATCGTGTCGATCGCCACCGCGGTCTTGCCGGTCTGGCGGTCGCCGATGATCAGTTCGCGCTGGCCGCGGCCGATCGGCACCATCGAGTCGATCGACTTCAGACCCGTCTGCACCGGCTGGCTCACCGACTGGCGCGCGATCACGCCCGGCGCCACCTTCTCGATCACGTCGCTCATCTTCGCGTTGATCGGGCCCTTGCCGTCGATCGGCTGACCCAGCGCGTTGACGACGCGGCCGATCAGCTCGGGGCCGACCGGCACTTCCAGAATACGGCCCGTGCACTTGACGGTGTCGCCTTCCGAGATGTGTTCGTACTCGCCCAGAATCACCGCGCCGACCGAGTCGCGCTCGAGGTTCAGCGCCAGGCCGTAGGTGGGTTGGCCGCTCGCGGTGGCGGGGAACTCGAGCATCTCGCCGGCCATCGCGTCGGACAGGCCGTGCACCCGGACGATGCCGTCGGTCACCGAGACCACCGTGCCCTGGTTCTTGATGTCGGCGGAAACGCCCAGGCCCTGGATGCGGCTCTTGATCAGTTCGGAAATTTCGGCGGGATTGAGTTGCATGTTGGGTCTCCGGTCTGCGCAGCGTGCGGCGGCGTTGCAGGTTGGACTGAAGGGTTAGGTTCGGGGTGCGGGGGCTAGGACGCGAATCACGCCGTCAAGGCCATCTTCATCTGTTCGAGGCGAGCCTTCACCGACGTGTCGAGCACTTCGTCGCCGACGACGACGCGAATCCCGCCGATCAGATCGGGCGCGAGCACGACGCTCGGATTGAGCTTGCGGCCGAAGCGCTTTTCCAGCGCGGGCATCACCTCGGCAAGTTGCACCGGCGCGATCGGGAAGGCGCTGTGGATCACCGCGTCGGCAATGCCCGAGCGCGCGTTGACGAGTGCCTGGAACTGCTCGGCGATCGCCGGCAACGCAGCGAGCCGGCCGTTGTCGACGACGGTGCGCAGCAGGTTCTTCGCGGCCTCCGATAGCGGCGTCTTGATCACGCCAACGATCACCGCGAACACCTGCTCGGCGCTCACTTTCGGGTTGTCGGCGAACTGGCGCAGCTGCGCGTCGCCGGCCACGTCGGCCAACGCTTGAATGTGGCCGACCAGCGCTGCGTGCTCGGCGGCGCCGACGGCTTTGAACAGCGCCTCGGCGTACGGGCGCGCGATCGTGGCGAGTTCAGCCATGGCTCAAAGTTCGGCCTTCAGGCGCGTCAGCAACTCAGCGTGAACGCCGGCATTGACTTCGCGCTTGAGAATCTGCTCCGCGCCCTTGACGGCGAGCGACGCAAGCTGCTCGCGCAGGCTTTCGCGCGCTTTCACGGCTTCCTGGTTGGCCTCGGCCTTGGCAGCAGCGATGATCTTCGCGCCCTCTTCGCTGGCGCGAGTCTTCGCTTCTTCGATCATCGATTGCGCCAAGCGCTCGGCGTCGGCCAGGCGCTGCGTGGCGTGCGTGCGCGCGGTCGCGAGCTGCTCTTCGACGCGCCGGTTCGCGTTGCTCAACTCGGCCTTGGCCTTGTCGGCGGCCGACAAGCCGTCGGCGATCTTCTTCGCGCGCTCGTCGAGCGCGGCGGTGATCGGCGGCCAAACGAATTTCATCGTGAACCAGACCAGGATCAGGAACACGATCATCTGAAAGATGAATGTGGCGGTAATGCTCATGGGTGCCTTCGGCTGATGATCGAAGCCACCGCGAGCGGTGGCAAAGGCCAGCGGATTACTTCGGCAGATTCGCCAACTGCGCCAGGAACGGATTGGCCGTCGTGAACCACAGCGCGATACCCGTGCCGATGATGAACGAAGCGTCGATCAGCCCGACCAGCAGGAACATCTTGGTCTGCAACTCGCCCATCAGCTCGGGCTGGCGCGCCGCCGATTCGAGGTACTTGCTGCCCATCACGCCGATGCCGATACACGCGCCCATCGCGCCCAGACCGATGATGAGACCTGCCGCGAGGGCGACGAGACCGATGAGTTCCATGTTGACTCCAGTGTGTGTAGTTGAATGAAAGGGAAAAACGAATGGTCCGGCGGCGAGCGCCGGATCAGTGAGAGTCGTGCGCCTGACCCACGTAAACCAGCGTGAGCATCATGAACACGAACGCCTGCAAGGTGATGATCAGGATGTGGAAGATGGCCCACACGGTGCCGGCGATCACGTGCAAGGCGCCCAACGCGAAGCCGCTGAATGACAAGGTGAATGCACCGCCGAGCAGCGCGATCAGCAGAAAGATCAGTTCGCCCGCGTACATGTTGCCGAACAATCGCATGCCGTGCGACACCGTCTTGGCGACGAACTCGACGACCTGCATCGCGAAGTTGAACGGATACAGCGCCCAGTGGTTGCCGAACGGCGCGGCAAACAGTTCGTGAATCCAGCCGCCCAGCCCCTTGATCTTGACGTTGTAGACCAGGCACAGGATCAGCACACCGACCGACAAGCCCATCGTGACCGACAAGTCGGCCGTCGGCACCACGCGCAGATAAGCATGCGACGCGTCGTGCCCTGCCGCGCCGTAGATCCATTGCCACAGCAGCGGCAGCAGATCCACCGGCAGCAGGTCCATCGCGTTGAGCAGGAAGATCCAGACGAACACGGTGAGCGCGAGCGGCGCGACGAGCCTGCGGCTGTTCGCGTTGTGGACGATGCCCTTGGCCTGGCTCTCGACCATCTCGAACAGGATTTCCACCGCGGCCTGGAAGCGACCCGGCACGCCGGAAGTGGCGCTGCTCGCCGCACGCCACAGCAGCCAGCAGCCGATCACGCCGAGCACGATGGAGAACGCGATCGAATCGAAATTGAGAACCGAGAAGTCGACCAGCCCCTTGGGCTTGCCGGTCTGGAAGTGCGTCAGGTGGTGAACGATGTAGTCACCGGCGGTGAGTGCTTGGCCTTCGGCTGCCATGTTGTTCTGTCTCGTCTCGTTCGTTCAGCGCCCGCGCCACAACAGCGCGAGCCAGTAGACCTGAATACACAGCACGAGTGCGGCCAGCAGTGCCGGCCAGCTCAAGGGCTGAACCGCCTTCGGCGCCAACGCGAGCATCAGCACCGAGACTCCGATTTTCACCAGACTCCAAGACATCACGCTGACGCCACTGGCGATCGGCGAAACGCCTGGGAGCTTGCGCGTCACGCCGCGCGCCATCAAGGCGCCCGGCACAACCGCGACGGCCGTGCCATACAGCGCCGACCCCAGCACATGCACGGCACCGCTGGCCCACCACGCCAGCAGCGCCACCGCGGCGCCGACCCCCACTTGCGTGCCGACCACGCGCCAAGGCGATACACCCGGATCCTTGTCCCGCAGCGCTTGCGCTTCGTCGCTCGTCAGCGCCCGCACAGGCGGGTCGTCCAACTCGTCTTCGAAGCCTCGGCGCGCCATGCCATTGGCGGATCGATTTGTCATGGCACGGGACACGAAAATTTTCAGTACAGCCGAAAATTATACGTGCAAACCCGCGGCCCCTGGGCCGCGATCAGACCATCGCGATGTCGATCTGCATCCACGCCTGCAGCGTCTGGCCGGGATCGACAGCCTGCAAGCCGTGCGCCGCCGGGTCGGCCATATGGATCGCGTTGCTGACATGGCTGACCGGCTCGACGCAGAAGTAGTCCTTGTCGCGCGGGGTGTAGATCACCAGGCGCTGTTCGGACGAGGTCAACTGCAGCGTCATCTTTTCGTCGCGAAGGCGCGCCGGGCCACGCCAGCCGTCGAAGCAGTTGTCGAAGTCCAGATGCGCGATGTCGCTGTCGATGCCGGGCTGCGCGTGTTTGCGCACCGGGAGCTGGGTGGCGTCGCTGTCCCATCGATCCGACAGTTCGGCGTGCAGCCGGCTCCGCCCGCGCTTCGGAAAGTAGGGGTGCCAACCCAGCCCGACAGGTTGGGCGACTTCGGCCGTGTTCGTGAACTGCATCTGCACGCGCAGGGCGCTGGGCGACAGGTTGAAGTGCTGGCTCACCTCGAACGCAAAGGGCCAATGTGCGTCGGCTTCGTGCCGGTAGCGCAGCGCCACGTCGACTGCGCTCGACGTCGTCAGCTCCCAGGCGCGCAACCAGCCGACGCCGTGCACCGAATGCGGGTTCGAATCGAAGTTCGGCGCGGTCGTGTAGTCGCGCCCCTTCCAGCGAAAGCGCCGGTACGCGAGGCGGTTCGAATAGGGCACGAGCGGGTAGCAGGCCGAGGCTCTGGAAGAAGCCAGAAGCGCCGGGTCGCTGGAGCGCAGCACGGCGGTGTCGCGATGCCAGAGACCGGCGATGCAGCCACCCAGGTCGGGCCGAAGTGCCAGGCGTAGCGCGCCGGCATGCAGTTCGAACGTGGCTTCACTGTGTTGCGTCATGGGGTTCCGGGAGGGTCCGATCAGGACAAGTGTGCCTTCAGGTAGTGCGCACCGGGGATCGGATTGAAATAGTAGGGGGCCGTCTCTTCGAAACCGAGCGTCGCGTACAGGCTTCGCGCGGATTCCATGTCGTCCAGCGTGTCGAGCAGCATCGCCGAGTATCCACTGCCGCGCGCGTCGTCCATCAGGCGCTGCGCGAGGATGCGGCCCAGCCCGAAGCGCCGAAACGAGGGGCGCACGAACAGGCGCTTCATTTCACAGGCGTTCGCATGGTCCACATCCGTCAGCGCGCGAAAGGCGCCGCACCCGGCCGGCTCGTCATCGACAAACGCAAGCAGCAATTGCCCGCTCGGCGCCGCGTACTCACCGGGCAAGCCTGCCAGTTCAGCGTCGAAATTCTGAAAGCACAGGTCCACCGACAGGCTGCGTGCGTACTCGCGAAACAGTTCGCGTGTCACTTCAAGCAAGCGCGTCGAGTCCGGCGTGACCAGCTTGATTTCAGGGTGCGGCATCCTGGGGGCGAGCGCGTGCGGCGCGGACGGTGGCGCCAGTTTAGCCGCCCAAGTTCACCACCCACCCGACGATGGCCGCACACAGCGCGGCCAGCATCAGCGCGAGCGCGCGGCGGCTCGTGCCGTCGGCCGAGGAAGGCACATCGCCTGCCAGCAACTTGTCGCCGCTGAGCATCGGGCCCACCAGGTCGCGGCCACGGCGCAAGCGATAGAAAGCGATCGCACCCAGGTGCAGAAGCACCAGACCGATGATGAGGTATTGACCGAAATTCTTGTGCCACCCGGTGGCCAGACTGCTCGTCGCCGATGAAACGAAACGCACCAGCGGCCCCGAGCTGGCGATCTCGTCGTCGGCGAACAGACCGGTGCCGACCTGCAGCAACAAGACCCCGAGCAATCCGAAGACAGAACCGGCCCCGAGCGGGCTGTGGCCGACGTCGAGATGCTCGTCGGAGCGATGCTGGTTGCGCAGGTAGCGCAACAGCGTCGCCGGCGCGTAGATGAAACTCGCAAAGCGCGACCAGCGCCCACCGAACACGCCCCACAGGAGCCGAAACGCGAGCAGCGTCAGGATCAGATAGCCGATGCGAAAGTGCCAGGCCATCGCGTTGCCGCCGATCTTGGCCGTGACCACCGAGCCGATCACGCTGGCTGCGAGCACCCAATGAAAGACGCGCGTCGGAAGGTCCCAGACCCTGACCTTGCGCATGGTCTGTGTCATGCCCAGTCCTGTGGCTTCACGGGCGCAAAGGTTAACCCAACATCGACGTTTCCAAATGTGAGCCGCTGGTTTTCCCGCGGCCACGGAATAGCCGTCATCTTCATTCCGTACACTTCAGCGCGCTGGAACGGGTTGCTGCGTCACGCAGCCAGCTCGTTCGGCCCGATCCGAACCGACTTACCCCCAGGAGAGACTTCAATGAGAAAAGTATTGCGCACGACGATGACCGTGGCCGCCGCCGTGCTGGCTGTGGTGACTTCCCTACCCGCAGCCGCCCAGTTCGCCAAGCCCGAAGACGCGATCAAGTACCGCAAGGCAGTGTTCACGGTGATGGCCAACCACTTCGGCCGTGTCGGCGCGATGGCCAACGGCAAGGTTCCGTTCGATGCAGCCGCCGCCTTGGCCAGCGCCGAAATCGCGACATCGATGTCCAAACTGCCGTTCGTCGCCTTCATCCCCGGCACCGACACCGGCGATACGCGCGCGAAGCCCGGAATCTGGACCGATGGCGACAAGGTCAAGCGCCTGGCCGAGAAGATGCAGGAAGAAATGGTCAAGTTCAACGCTGCCGCGAAGACCGGCAACATCGACTCGATCAAGGCAGCGGTGGGCGAAACCGGCAAGGCCTGCAAGGCTTGCCACGACGACTATCGCAAGGAGTAAGGTCCGCGCGCTGCCGCTTCTTTCCCGCGGCGCGCCGAACGACGCCATCGGGCAATTGCAACGCCTGCCGCCGCGCTGAACGCGGCCGCAGGCGTATTGCTTTTTCCGCGGCGCCCCACGAGCATCCGCTAACATCGCGCGCTGGTCGGCGTTCCGGCTGGACGCGTGGTCGCGCCTTTCATTGCGGCGCTGCCCGCGCGCCGCTCGACGGCGAATTCATCGATACCCGGCCAAGCCCCGAATGACAGCTTTCCATTCCGTTTCATTCAGTGTGCTGCTGACACTGTGCCTGTGCAGCCAATCGCATGCGCAGTCGCCCGACGATCCCAGGGCGGGCGGCACTTTCAACGCGCCGGGATACACGCCCGCGCAAACCGCCCGGCCGCGCGACGCCGCCGGCACCCCGCCGCGACCGAGCGGCGCGGCCGCGACTACCCCGCAGCCGCAAGGGATCGGCCAGCCCGGCGTGGGTCGCCCGAGCACGCCGAGCCTCGCCAAACCCGCCCGAATTGCAGTTGCGGCGCGCCGAACCCATCCCACCGAAACCGAGCGAATTTCAGAAGTTCATTGAAGGGGCCACGGGCCGCCTGTTGCCGATCTTCGGTGCCAGCTTCTTCATCGACGCCGCCGAGGGACTGGCGGCGCCCGAAAACGTGCCCGTGTCGGCCGACTACATGCTCGGCCCAGGCGACGAGGTGATTCTGCGCGCCTGGGGTTCGATCGACGTCGACTACCGCAGCACAGTCGATCGCAACGGCATGCTCAACCTGCCCAAGGTCGGCAGCTTCAGCGTTGCCGGCGTCAAGGCGGTCGACCTCGAAAAACTGCTGCGCGCGCAGATCGCGCGCCTGTACACCAACTTCAACCTCAGCGTCTCGCTCGGCCAGTTGCGTGGCGTGAAGGTTTACGTCGTCGGGCCCGCGCAGCGCCCCGGCGTCTACAACCTGCCGAGCCAGGCGACGTTGTTGTCGGCAATCGCTCTGACCGGCGGCCCGGCGCCTTACGGGTCGATGCGCAAAGTGGTGCTGCGCCGCGACGGCAAAGACGTGACCGAGCTCGACCTCTACGACTTCCTCGTGCTCGGCGACAAGTCGCGGGACACGCAGCTCGCCGCGAGCGATGTGGTGCTGTTCCAGGCCGTGGGGCCGCGCGTCGCGCTGAGCGGCGCGCTCGAAGTTCCGGCGATTTACGAACTGAAGAACTCGAACGAAACGGTACGCGACGTGCTGCGCTTCGCGGGCGGGGCGCCGGTGCTCGCCGATCGAGGTCGAGCGCAGCTCGAGCGCGTCGATGGGGCGTTCAACCAGGCGGCACGCTTCGTCGAGGAATTCCGACTCGACGACGTGGGCCTGCTCAAGCCGCTGCGCGACGGCGACCTGCTCACGTTGCTGCCCATCTCGCCGCGCTTTGCGAATGCAGTGACGCTCAAGGGACATGTCGCGCAACCCTTGCGGTCCCCGCACCGTCCGGGCATGCGCATCCGCGACCTGATTCCGGACCGCGAGGCCCTGATTTCGCCCGACTTCTACCGGCGCAAGAACTTGCTCGTGCAGATGCTGGAGCCGGAAGATGATGAACGCCTCGCGCCCGGCAGCCGAATCGATGCAAGCGCGAACGGCGACGAAACTTCGGGTCGCGCGCCGCGACGGGCGCGCAGGACGACTGAGCGCGATGAGGACATCGCCGCAGCGAATCGCGCGAAGAAAACACCGGCCGCGCTGTTCGACGAACTGAACTGGGATTACGCCGTGATCGAGCGTCTCGTCGAAAAGGACTTGAGCACGCAGGTGATTCCGTTCAACCTGGGCAAGGCGGTGCTGCAAGCCGACCCGGCCCACAACATCGAACTGCTGTCGGGAGACGTGGTGACCGTCTACAGCCAGAAAGACATTCGCGTGCCAGTCGCGCGCCAGACGCGCCTGGTCGCCGTCGAGGGCGAGGTGTCTTCACCCGGCGTGTACCAGCTGTTGCCGGGCGAAACCTTGAAGGGTTTGATCAACCGCGCCGGTGGTTTCACGCCGCAGGCCTATATCTACGGGTTGGATTTCAGCCGCGAAGAAACGCGCCAGCGCCAGCGCGAAAACCTCGCCGCCGCGCTGGCCCGGCTCGAAGCCCTGTCGGCGACCCAGAGCGCGCGCGAGGCGGCAAACCGGCGCGACGAGGTTTCAGGCGCCAACGCCGCAGCCGTGAGCAACGCCGCCACCCAGGCGCAGATGGCGCGCCTGGCGCGCCTGCAGCCCAACGGCCGCATCGCGCTCGAACTCACCCCCGACGTGAAGACCCTGGACGCGCTGCCCGATGTGCCGCTGGACCACGCCGACCGCATCAGCGTTCCCACCCGGCCGGCGTTCGTGACGGTGGCGGGCGCGGTAGTGAACAGCAATGCCTTCCTGTGGAAGAGCGGCCGCACCGCGGGCGACTACCTCAAGCTCGCCGGGGTGGATGAAGCCGCCGACCCGTCCAACATGTTCATCCTGCGCGCCGACGGCACCGTCAATCACGCCGGCGACAAACGCGGCTTCTGGCGCAACAATGCGCTCGAGGGCGAACCCATGCAGCCGGGCGACGCGCTGATCGTTCCCAACCAGTTGGACTTCGAGACCTGGGGCCGCGCCCTGGTGCGCAACCTGAAGGACTGGTCGCAGATCTTCGCGCAGTTCGGCTTGGGGATCGCCGCGATCAACTCGCTCAAGAACTGAACGCGCGGCATGAAACTGGACGACTTGTCGAACGCCGTGACCGAGCCACATCCGATCGAAGAAGACTTCGGTCCGTCGTTCGGTCTGGTCGATTTGTTGACCTGGGTCGGCGAAGGCAAGTTGACGATTGCCGCGGTCACGGCGCTCGCCGCGATCGGCTCGCTCGCGGTCGCGCTCTGGCTGCCGCCGATCTTCACCGCGCGCACGACGCTGCTGCCCCCCGCCTCGCAGCAAAGCGGCGGCGCGTCGGCGGCGCTGGCCGCGCTCGGGGCGTTGGGTGGTTTGGGCGCGGGCCTGGGCGCGAAGACGCCTGACGAGCTGTTTGTCGCGCTGCTCAAGAGCGACAGCGTGCTGCGCGCGCTGGACGAGCGCTTCGATCTGAAGGCGCGCTATGAGGTGAAGACCTACGAAGCGCTGCGCAAGGCGATGCCGGACAAAGTGCGCGTCGCCTCCGACCGCAAGAGCGGCGTGATCAGCGTCGAGGTCGACGACAAGGACGCGCAGTTCGCCGCCGAACTCGCCAACGCACACGCGAGCGAAATCACCAAGCTGCTCGGTCGTCTGGCGGTCTCGGAAGCCCAATTGCGCCGCGTCTTCTTCGAGCAGCAGCTCAAGGACATCAAGGACAACCTGGTCAAAGCCGAGCTCGGGCTGCGCGCGGTGCAGGAGAAATCGGGCGTGATCGTGCTCGACAAGCAGGCTGAAGCCTTGATCGGTGGCGCGGCCCAGTTGCGCGCGATGGTCGCCGAGCGCGAAGTTCAGCTCAAGGTGCTGCGCACCACGGCCACCGGCGAGAACCCGGATGTGCAGAAGCTCAACTCGGAACTCGCGGCGCTGCGCTCCGAGTTGGCACGAATGGAAACGTCGCGCGGTCGCGCGACCGGCAGCGCCGTCGACATTCCGGTGGGCAAGCTTCCGGAAGCGGCCATCGAGTACGTGCGCGCGCGGCGCGAACTCAAGCTGCAGGAGACGCTGCTCGAATCGATGGTGCGCCAGTTCGAAATCGCGAAACTCGATGAAGCCAAGGAAGGTCCGGTGCTGCAACAGGTCGACAAGGCGCTGCCGCCGGATCGCAAGTCGAAACCTTCACGCGCCTTGATCGTCATCGCCAGCACACTGCTGGCACTGTTCGCCAGCTTGGTCTTCGTGGTGTGGCGCCGCTACGCGGCGGCGGTTCGCGAGCAGGACCCGCAATCCGCGATGGCCTGGGACGCGATGCGCAGTGCGTGGCGCTGGCGGCGCTGAGCCAGGCGCGCGGCGTCCCGAGCAGCTCTTCCGCGACGTTTGCGCGCGAACTCCGAGCGCGCGATCTGCAATGATGCAGCGCGCCAGCAGCGTCAGCCGGCGCGCTGCAGACCGGGGCGCGGCGCCCCGGCAATGTCCCAGTCCTGGCCAAACCAGGCGTCGCCTGCCAGGCATTGCGCAAGCATCGGCAAGCTGTCCAGCCCCCAGAACAGGCGCCCCTCCAGCTCGATCGTCGGCACGCCGAACAGGCCCAGCCCGACCGCTTCTTGCCCGACGGCGCGCAGCTCGTCCTTGACCTGCTGACTTTGCGCGTCGCGCCGCGGCGCAAGCGTCTGGGCGAGCGCCTCGCAACGCATGGGATCGTTCGCATCCGCCCCGTCGCCGCACCAGACATGGCGAAAGATCGCCTCCACGACGCGACGGTTCGGCGTGCCGCCCGCCTCAGTGCAGGCGAGCGCCAGGCGCAGCAGCGCGATCGGATTGAACGGGTGCAGCGCCGGCGTCTGCAACACGATGCCGTGCTCGCGCGCCAGCCACTGCACGTGGCGGAAGGTCCAGGCGCGCTTGGGTTCGATCTCGGCCGGGCCCTTGTGGCCCCAGTGCTGCAGCAGCCCGGCAAACAGCACCGGCCGGTACTCGACGCAATACGACAGCCCCGCCAAGGCCTGCGGAAGGCGCTCGAACGCCAGATAGGCGTAAGGAGACACCGGGTCGAACCAGAATCGCAGCAGCTTCATTTCTCACCTTTCAACAGGCGCCGCAGTGGCGAGCCGCGCTGCGCCAGGCGCTCCCAGACCGCGCGCTTCGCGTCGTCGTCGAGCGAGCCCCACTGGGCGATTTCGTCGATCGTGCGGCGGCAACCCTCGCACCAGCCGGTGCGCGGCTCCATGCGGCACACGTCGACGCAAGGGCTTGGCACCGCTGGGCGCGCGGCCCAGCCTTCAGGCCTTGGTGACATCGGCCACCGGCGCGCCGATCAGCGCCACCAACTGGTCCGGGCTGGCTTGGAATACCGCATTCGGGTGGCCCGCCGCGGCCCAGATGCAGTCGAAGCGAAACAGCTCGCGATCGACCAGCGCGAGCGGCGCGCTGAGGTGCGCGAACGGCGCCACCCCGCCGATTGAAAATCCGCTCGATTGCTTGACGAATTCGGCATCGGCACGGCCCAGGGCGCCGAATCGCGCCGCCACTTTGGCCTCATCGACGCGCCGGTCGCCCGAGGTCACGACGAGCACGGCCGCCGCGTCGCTCTTGCGGCGAAACACGACGCTCTTGGCAATCTGGCCGACCTGCACGCCCAGCGCGTCGGCCGCCTCCTGCGAGGTGCGTGCGGCGACGCGCAGCCACAGTGGCGCATGCGGATGCCCGGCGCGCGCCAGGTGGTCGGCAACGCGCTTCATGCCGGGCGGATCGTCGGGTCGCAGCCCATCACTCATGTCGCGACCCCTCGAGTGGGGGGTGGGTCGGCGCACCGATCCGAGGTTTCCCCCACGCCCTGGGGATGGCGCAATGCCGGCCGAGAGGGCAACAATGCGACACGCTGTTAGGAGCCACCTTCTTGGACCCCACTTCCTGCTTGCGCCTCGCCACCCGGCTGCACTTCATGCTGCGGCGCCACCTCGACCAGGATTTCGAGATCGGCGTCCTGATGCAGGGCGGATTCGAAGCGCGCACCGCCTTGCGCCTGTGCAGAACCTCGGGGCTGCCGGAACTCGTGACGCTGGCGCATGAACTCGAACGCGTGCATCGGCACGACGCCAAGGCCAATGCGCGCCGCGCCGCGGCCGCGAAAGAGGCGCGGGCGGCCAGAAAATCGGCGGTGATTCGACCGAACAAGCCCGTCGTCGCCGCGGGCCGCATGGAGCAGGATCTCGAGTGGTCCAAAGACACTTCGGGCTTCGGCCTGAGCCTGCCCCCCGCGCACGACGCCGATCTCGACATGGCGCCCAAAGCCAAGGTCAGGACCGGCTGGCTGGCACGCCTGGGCTTGGCGCGGCGCAGCGCCGGAACCTGACCCGCACGCACACCGCGTTCCGGCGCGCAGGTGGCGCGCCGGCCCGGCGACGGTTGCTCAGGGCCACTCACGGCGCCGGCTCCAGGCGCAGCAGTTCTTCGCCTTCCATCACCTGGTCGCCTGCCGCGTAGAGCAAGGCCTTCACGGTCCCGTCGCGCGGCGCGGTGATCGTGTGTTCCATCTTCATCGCTTCCATCACCGCGAGCGGCTGGCCGAGTTTCACTGTGTCTCCCGCCGCGGCGAGAAACGAGACGACCTTGCCGGGCATCGGCGCGGTCAACCGGCCCCCTTCCACCGCGCCGTCCGCCGCGTGCGCGATCGGGTCGATGGCGCTCAGCAGCGCCAGCCCGTCGGGTGCGTAGACCGCAAAACGCTCGCCCAGCGCGTACACCGACAGCGCCCAGCGCTGCTCGCCCAGGCTCACGTCGTGGCGCGCCGCGCCGCGCGCGTGGCATGCATAGGCCCAACGCAGCGCGCCTTGGGTCAACCACTGCGCACCGGCGTGGCTACGCTCCAGCATGAACGTGGTGCGCACGCCGCCGGCCTCGAGGTCGAAGCGGCGCACCGCGGCACCGTGCAAGCGCCAGGCATCACGGCGCGACCAGGGGTCGCTCGCCTCCAGCGCACGCTCCTGCGCGAGCGCATGCGCCACCACGCCGGCAGCCGCCACTTCGAGCGGCAGTGGCGCCGCGTTGAACAGCGCTGCGCGTTCGCGCTCGATCAGCGCGGTGTCGAGGTCGGCATTCGCGAATGAGGCGCTGCCCGCGATGCGCCGCAAGAACGCCACGTTGCTGTGCAGGCCGACGATGTGGGTGCCGGCCAGCGCCGCGTCCAGGCGCGCCAGCGCTTGCGCGCGGTCTTCACCCCAGACGATGAGCTTGGCGATCATCGAGTCGTAGTGCGGCGAGATGGCATCGCCTTCGCGCACGCCGGAGTCGATGCGCAAGCCGGCGGCGCTGCCGCCCGCTAAAGCGGCGCCGGCACGCTCGAATTCGACACATGAGGGGGTGCGATACACGCTCAGCGTGCCGGTCGCCGGCAGGAAGTTGGCGTCCGGGTTCTCGGCGCAAATGCGCGCTTCGATCGCGTGGCCGTGAATGCGCAACTGGTCCTGGCGCAACGGCAGCGGCTCGCCGCTCGCCACACGCAGCTGCCACTCCACCAGATCGAGCCCGGTGATCGCCTCGGTCACCGGGTGCTCGACTTGCAGCCGCGTATTCATCTCCATGAAGAAGAAGCGCAGGTCGCCGCCCGGACTGGTGCCGTCCGGCCCGGCTCGCGGACCTTCGGTCGGCTCGGCGATGAACTCCACCGTGCCCGCGCCCACATAGCCCACCGCTTTCGCCGCCGCCACCGCCGCCGCGCCCATCTCCCGGCGCCGCGCTTCGCTCATGCCCGGCGCGGGCGCTTCTTCCAGCACCTTCTGATGGCGCCGCTGCACCGAACAATCGCGCTCGAACAGGTAGATGCAGTTCCCATGCGAATCGCCGAACACCTGGATCTCGATGTGGCGCGGCCGGGTCACGTAACGCTCGATCAGCACCGCGTCATCGCCGAAGCTGTTGCGCGCCTCCCGCTGGCACGAGGCAAGCGCTGCGTCGAAATCCTCCACCTTCGTCACGATGCGCATGCCCTTGCCGCCGCCGCCCGCGCTCGCCTTGATGAGCACCGGAAAGCCGATCTTCTGCGCCTCGCGCTTCAGCAGCACCGGGTCCTGGTCAGCCCCGTGGTAGCCCGGCACCAGCGGCACACCGGCCTGCCCCATCAGGATTTTCGACTGCGACTTCAGCCCCATCGCCTTGATCGCCGCGGGCGGCGGGCCGATGAACACCAGGCCGGCGTCGGCGCAGGCCTGCGCGAACTCTTCGTTCTCGCTCAGGAATCCGTAGCCCGGATGCACCGCCTGTGCGCCGGTTTGCAGCGCGGCAGCGATGATGCGCTCGCCGCGCAGGTAGCTGTCTTTCGGTGCGTTGCCGCCGATGTGCACGGCCTCGTCGCACGCCAGCACATGCTTGGCCTGCGCGTCGACGTCCGAATACACCGCGACGGTGCGCACGCCCATGCGGCGCGCGGTCGCCGCAACCCGGCACGCGATCTCCCCACGATTCGCGATCAGGATCTTCTTAAACATTTTGTGCCCCTGAACCGAACCAAGCCGAGGCGCGCCCGAACAAGGCGCGCAGGAATTTTGCGCAGGCCCAGATCATCGCGACCATCACGACGAGCGCGCCGACCAATGCCACGAAGAACAGCAAAGGATGCTGCCACGACAACCACAAGCGCCGCAGGCACAGCGGCGTCGCCAAGCAGCGACAGCCCGATGTTGGAGAACGGCTCCGGCGACGTATTCGCCGCTGCCCGCGTGCTCGTCTTGGCCAGATGGCTGGTCGCCGCGAGCGTGCCGCCGAGCAGCGCCGCCGCCGCGGCCCAACTCGCGTGGTCGGCACCGAACACCGCCGCGGCCAACGCCGCGCCCGCGGGAATTCTCAGCAGCGTGTGCACCATGTCCCACAAGGTGTCGACGCCGGGAATCTTGTCGGCAAAGAATTCGACGAACAGCATGAAACCGCTGGCGGCGAGCAGCGCCGGGTGCTGCAACAGCTGCAAGCCGGCCGGCAGCTCTACCCAGCCGAGCCAACCCGCAAGGCCGGTCAGGAATACGACCGCGTACAGACGCAGCCCGCTGGCCCAGCCCAAGGCAGCGGCAATTGCCAGCAGCTGCGTCGTGTCCAGGTTCATCGCGACGCCGCCTGCGCTTGCAGCATCCACACCATGTCGATCTCGGGGCAGGCGTGGCCCAGCGCCGTGATCGCCGCCGTGATCTGGCCGCGGTGGTGCGTGCCGTGATTGAAGACATGGCTGAGCGTCGCCGCGAAGGGCAGGCTTTGGGCGACTCCTTTTGTCGTGACGTAGCCCAGCACACCGTCCCAGCGCGTCTCGGCGATACCGTCGATCAACGGCTCCCAGCGCTGCACCCCGGCAACCAGCCTTTCGCGCAGGCGATGGCGGTCGGTCTCGAGCTCTTCGTTCAAGGCGCGCTTCGGCGACGTTCCCGAGGCGAAACGCGGGAACCAAATCTCCTCACCGACCAGCAGATGGTTCAAGGTGCCGTGCACGCTCTTGAAGAATAACCCGACGTCGCGCCGATACTGGTCTTCGGGCAATGCATCCACATGCTCGAAGAGTTTTCGCGTCGCCCAGACGTTGTAGCGCGCCAGCAGCGTGAAGTGGGTGCGCAGGTCCATGTCCGCCCCTACATCCGGAACACGCCGAACTTCGGCTCGGGAATCGGCGCGTTCAGGCTCGCGCTGATCGCCAGTGCGAGCACACGGCGCGTGTCGGCCGGGTCGATCACGCCGTCGTCCCAGATGCGCGCACTCGCAAAGTAAGGATGGGCCTGGTGCTCGAACTGGTCGAGGATCGGCTGCTTGAACGCGGCTTCTTCGTCGGCGCTCCACGCGCCGCCTTTGGCCTCGATGCCGTCGCGCTTCACGGTCGCAAGCACGCTCGCCGCCTGCTCGCCGCCCATCACCGAGATGCGCGCGTTCGGCCACATCCACAGGAACCGTGGCGAGTAGGCGCGCCCGCACATGCCGTAGTTGCCGGCGCCGAAACTGCCGCCGATGATGACGGTGAACTTCGGCACGTTGACGGTGGACACGGCGGTCACCATCTTCGCGCCGTGCTTGGCGATGCCTTCGTTTTCGTACTTGCGCCCGACCATGAAGCCGGTGATGTTCTGCAGGAACACGAGCGGAATCTTGCGCTGGCCGCAGAGTTCGATGAAGTGCGCGCCCTTCATCGCCGACTCGGAAAACAGGATGCCGTTGTTCGCGACGATGCCCACCGGGCATGCCCTCGATGTGCGCAAACCCGGTGACCAGCGTCGTGCCGTAGCGCGCCTTGAATTCGTCGAACTCCGAGGCGTCGACGATGCGCGCGATGATTTCGCGCACGTCATAGGGCTTCCTCGTGTCGGTCGGGATCACGCCGTGCAGCTCGGCGCCGTCGAACAGCGGCGCGCGCGGTTCGACGCATCGCATCTGCAGGTCCTTGCGCCAGTTCAGGTTCGCCACACTCGCGCGCGCGATCGCCAGCGCGTGCGTATCGTTCTGCGCCAGGTGATCGGCCACGCCCGACAGTCGCGTGTGAACATCGCCTCCGCCCAGGTCCTCCGCGCTGACCACCTCACCGATGGCCGCTTTCACCAGCGGCGGACCGCCGAGAAAAATCGTCCCCTGGTTCTTCACGATGATCGACTCGTCGCTCATCGCCGGCATGTACGCGCCGCCTGCGGTGCACGAGCCCATCACGACCGCGATCTGCGGAATGCCCAGCGCGCTCATGTTCGCCTGGTTGTAGAAGATGCGGCCGAAGTGCTCGCGGTCGGGGAACACCTCGTCCTGGTTCGGCAAGTTCGCGCCGCCGGAATCGACGAGGTAGATGCAGGGCAGCCGGTTTTGCAGCGCGATCTCCTGTGCACGCAGGTGCTTCTTCACCGTCATCGGGAAGTAGGTACCGCCTTTCACCGTGGCGTCGTTGCACACGACCACGCACTCGACGCCGCTGATGCGGCCGATGCCGGCGATCAGGCCCGCGCCGGGCGCGGCGTCGGTGCCGCCGCGCTCCTTGTACATGTTCAGCGCGGCGAGCGGTGCGATCTCGAGGAACGGCGCGTCCGGGTCGAGCAGCATCTCGACGCGCTCGCGCGGCAGCAACTTGCCGCGCCCGAGGTGTTTGGCGCGCGCCGCTTCGCCGCCACCCAGCGCGATCTGTGCGAGTTTCGCGTTCAGGTCGTCGACGAGCGACACGCATCGCCGCCGCGTTGGCCTTGAACTCTTCGCTTCGCGGGTTGAGCTTGGACGCGAGTGCGGGCATGGTGTCCTTGGGTATCCCGGGGGATGAGCGCTTCTGCCGGCCGCTGCCGCCAACGACGCAGTCGCTGTGCTCAGCGCAATTGACGTATACGTCAATCGAGCGATTCTAGCGGCGGCATTTCGGTCACTCGTAGACCGCCGCCTCGTCCCAGCCGAGCGCAGCCATGTCGGCGACTCGGAACTTTGCGTCGCTGGGCATCAGGAATTCGTCGAGCTGCGGCGGTTTCACCGGCGTGCCCGACAGCATCGCATGGACCTGGCCGCGGTGGTGCGTCTGGTGCATGAACAGGTGCGCGAGCACATGGCCGGCGCGGTCGCGCTGCACATGGCTGCCGCGGTCCATCTCGATGATGCGATTGCAACCGGGCGCATCGAGCCGTTCGCACCAGTCGATCAGGCGTCGGTCGCTCGCGCTCTGGCGCGGCAGCAACTCGGCAAGGCTGCGCGCGGCAATGAAGGTGTCGTACTTCGTTGCCAGGCCGGCGTCGCCATGCAGCGCGCCGATGTAGTACTCGATCGACGGCGAGGATGTGGTTCAGCGTCAGCGCGAGGCTCGGAAAGAAACAGACGCGCGGCGCGGCGAACTCTGCCTCGGGCAGTTGCGCGATCGCGCCGAGCAAGCGCCGGTTCGCCAGGTGGTTGGCGTGCGCCTGAATCCGCAGTGAGGATGCGAGGTCCACGACTCGAGCCTGCGTCTCTGGCCGCGGGAAGCTTCAGCCCTTGGCGGCGTTCGGTAGGCGCAGCTTTCGCCGCCTTGTCGGTCTTTTGCGCCACTGGCGCTCCGGCTTCCTTCCACTTCGTGAAGCCGCCGTCGAAGTGGGCGACGCGCTGCATGCCCATGTCCATCAGCGTCTTCGTCGCGAGCGCCGAGCGCCAACCGAGCGCGCAGAACAGCACGTACTCCTTGTCCTGCGCAAAGACGTCGCGGTGGTAGGGCGACTCCGGGTCGACCCAGAACTCGAGCATGCCGCGCGGCGCGTGCAGCGCGCCGGGGATCACGCCGTCGCGCTCGAGTTCGCGGATGTCGCGCACGTCGACGAACTGAACCCCGGGTTGGCCGTGCAAGGCGCGCGCCTGTTCCAGCGTGTAGGTCGTGACCTGCGCCATCGCTTCGTCGACCAGCGATTTCACGGTTTTCTTCATCGTGCGCTCCAGTGCAATCGTGGACACCGAGCGTAGCGCATTCGCCGCGCTCGGTCAGCCGATTTGGGCCATCGTTTGCCCCAATCGAACCGCGCCTCCCGGCCGCCACTCGGCGTTGAATCGCAGCGGCAGCTTCGGCCACAGCATCACGACGGTCGAGCCGAGCAGAAAGCGCCCCATCTCGTCGCCTTGCTTCAGCGCGACCTCCCGGTCCGCGTAACTCCACGTGCGCAGTTTGCCGGTGCGCGGCGGGTTCACGACACCATGCCAGACGGTCGCCATGCTGCCGACGATCGTCGCGCCCACCAGCACCAGCGCGAACGGCCCGAACGCCGTCTCGAAGATGCAGACGACGCGCTCGTTGCGCGCGAACAGCCCCGGCACGCCTTTGGCCGTCGCCGGATTCACCGAGAACAACGTGCCCGGCACGTGGATCATGCGCAGCAGGCGCCCCGCGCACGGCATGTGGATGCGGTGGTAGTCCTTCGGACTCAGGTAAAGCGTCGCGAAATGGCCGTCGTCGAATTGCGCGGCGAGCAACGCGTCGCCGCCGAGCAGCGCGGTGCTCGAATAGGAGTGAGCTTTCGCCTGAAAGATCTGATCGCGTTCGATCGCGCCGAACGCGCTGATCGCGCCGTCTACTGGACACACCATGTGGGCCACCGCGATCGGCCGCGCACCGGGTGCGAGTGCACGGGTGAAGAACTCATTGAACGTCGCGTAAGCGCGAACGTCGGGCTGCGCGGCTTCAGCCATGTTCACGCCGAAGCGTCGCACGAAGCGGCGGATGATCGCCTGCGTGACCGCGCCGCCGCGCGCGCCGGCAATCACGCCTGCCAGCGAGGTCATCGCCTGCTTCGGGCTGGCGTACTGCGCCAGCACGAACAGGCGGTCGCGCAAAGGTGTCGGCATTGAGCGGTTGACCAGTCGTGGCTTGAAGAGGCCCCTCCAGGCGACTCGGGCGTCGCCCCCGAGGGGGCTGAGCAGCCCGGCAAAGCCGGATCTGCCCAGGAGGGCGGCGGATTGTATCGGCGCGCATCGTCGCGCCTGCGCACCACGCCACCGACAATGCCGCACGCCAGGCACCCGCCGGCAAACGGAGCCTGCAGCGCGAATGACGACCGCCGAACACCACCGCATCCCGCCGCGCGCGCTGATCCTGCTCGCGATCCTCACGCTGCTGTGGGGCACCAACTGGCCGCTGTTTCCGTACGCGACGCGCGAGGTGTCGGTGTGGACGTTTCGTGCCGTCGGCGTCACGCTCGCCGGCGGCATGCTGTTGATCGTGGCGCGCGCGCGCGGGCAGACGCTCGCGATTCCGCGCCGATTCTGGCCGCCGATCGTCACCGCGACGCTGTTCTACCTGGTGTTGTGGAACATCGCGAGCACGTACTCGGCGATCCTCATTCCCTCGGGCCAGGCCGCGGTGCTTGGCTTCACGATGCCGCTGTGGTCGGCGCTGATCTCGTGGGCGGTGCTCGGCGAACGCCTGACGCCACGGCTCGTCTGCGCCGTGGCACTCGGCGCCGCCGCGGTGACCTTGTTGATGGTGCCCAGCTTCAAGGCCTACGCTGAAGCACCGCTCGGCATGGGCCTTGGCCTGCTCGCCGGCCTGGGCTGGGCGGTGGGCACGCTGATCCTGAAACGCTCCGGCGTCGCGGTCTCGGCGATGGTGCTGACCGGCTGGCAGCTGCTGATCTGCGCCGTGCCGATGACAGCCGGCGCGCTGCTGCTCGGCGACTGGCAATGGTTCATGCCGTCGACAACGACGATCGCCGTGATCGTCTACATCGCGCTGATTCCGATGGGCATCGGCAACCTGTGCTGGTTCTCGATCGTCGGCTTGTTGCCGGCAAGCGTGGCGGGGCTGTCGGCGATTCTGGTTCCGGTCGTCGCGATGATCGCCGGCGCAGTGATTCACGGCGAACCGCTCGGCCCGCTGCAATGGCTGGCGATGCTGTGCAGCGGCGCGGCGCTGTCGCTGGTGCTGCTCAAGCCGGCAGCGCCGCCCCCGCCGCAGGCTTGAACACCCTCACCTCTGACCTCCGGACAGCCATAGCTCCCCCGATTGCCCAAGCCCCTTCACGACAGAAGCCGCATCAAATCCGACTGCCGCCGCGTGCCGGTCTTGGCCAGCAGATGCGCCATGTGGGTGCGCATCGTCGAGACGCGCACTTGCTGGTGCTCGGCGGCCTCGGCAAGCGTGGCGCCGGCGACGAGTTGACTGAGCAACGAGGCCTCGGCGGTGGTGAGTTGATGGTGACGAGCCAAGGCATGCAGCAATGTTGTGCAGTGCTCCGCCGCGTCCACCAGGTCCACCAGGAGCAAGACTTCGGCGGCCGGCCAGCGGTTGCGCACCGCGTGCTCGCGAGGCACGGGCGTGAGGCGCAGCACGGCACTGCGCAGCCGCCCCTTGTCGTCGAACCAGGTGCTCAACGTCTGTGCCGCGCCGATCGAGGTCATGCGCAGCGCATGGGCCAGCGTGGCCATGTCGAGCTGCCCGATTCGCTGGATGTGGTTGCCCAGCACCCGAATGACGCCAGCCGTTGCAAGCAGGGCTCGCGCCGGCGGGTTGGCATGCTCGACGGTGCCGTTTGCCCGCAGCACGAGCAAGGGCTGTGGAACCGCATCGAGAGTTTCCTCCACCGCGCGGTGTTCGCGCCGAATTGCGGCGAACGCCCAATAGCTGTGCAGGGCCCTGTGCAAATGTGGATGCAATGCCTGAAATCCACGTACTTCCGCCGGAGTGAACCCGGGCAAGCCAGGACCACGCTGCATGGTCATGACGGTCATCGGCTCCAATGCCGTTGGCTGGCCCCCTTCGACCCAGAGCGTGACGACGCTTTGCAGGCCATTGCGCGCGCCAAAGTCGTTATAGAAGGCCGTCTTCTTCAGTCGTTCCAGGGGCAGGTAGCTTTCGCTGACCAGCATCGTGCCCGATACCAGCGGCAGATTGCGTCGCTTGACCTCGGCCCACCATGGATCCTCGGTGATCCAATGTCTGCCGAACTCGATCAGCGCGGCGGGATCCGCGCGCGCGTGAGCCCAGAGGAATCGTTCGTGAGCATCGGCTTCGCCCGGCGTGAAGAGGTGAGACGAGGTCGCCCCAAACGCCTCGCACAGGTCGTCGAGCAGGACCGACCACTGCGTGTGGTCGGCGGCGGCCTCGTATGCCGTCAGCGCCAGGCGCATCAGTGCGGATTCGTCGACCATGGCCTAACCACCTCCCCAACCCAGTTCACGCTGGGTCCTTTGTTGCTGGGGTTTACCCGTGCAACCGCGCCGTTATGCCCGTGGTCGCAAACAGCCGTTGCCTCGGCTGCGAGTCTGAGGCCGTCGGGTGCTCCAAGCCTCATCAGTTTGAATGATGGTAGTTACCCGACGCACGGTGATTCTCGCCCCAACCTGCATCTCATCCATGTGAAGGATTCGCGGCCATGAAATGCTCGGCACCATCGATCTCACCCTACGAGGAGATCAAGCAATGCGAATCAAGTCATTGGCATGGGCCGGCTTCGCCGCAGCCACGTTGCTGGCGCCGATCGGTGCGCTGGCGCAATTCACGGCCACCGCCTTTCAGAATTTCAACGTTCAAGGCCCGAATTCACTCAACTTCGCGACGGGCCCGAGCGTCGTCGTGGGCGCGTTCGGTCCAAACGGAATTTCCGGCACTGCCACCAGGAGCGGGGCTGAAGTCTGCGCCGGGCCGCTATCGCTGACGCTCCCGAACCTTGGGGGGCTCAATGTGCCAACATTGGCCCAGGGCGGGTACTCCGTGCCCAGCGTGGCAAGCATCTGTGCCGAGAGTTGGCTGCTGACCTTGAACGTCGGGACTCTGCAGACCACAGTCTTGACACCGACGCTGGCCGGCGCGCCGCTTGTCCCCTTCGTCAGCAACAACAGCATCACGTCGTCGAGCGACGGCAAAGTGCATACGTTCGGCTGGTCCGGCGTGCCAGGAGTCGACAGCCTACGCATCAACGTCTTTGATCGAACCCAGATGGCAACTGGCGGACAGGCCCAGTTGATCAGATCGCAAAATTTCGTTGGATCAACCACAAGTTTCGTCATCGACCTCAACGAGCCGGGGACGCCCTTCGCCAACGATCGCCCCTACACCCTGGAGGTGTCGCTGATCGACACGCGCGACAACAACGTCGCGGTGCCAAACAACATCAACATCCTCTCGAGGTCGCGAACGTACTTCGACTTCACGCTGCCCGCGGTGCCGCTGACGATCGCACCGGTCTTCCTCCCGATCGTCGAGCATGGGCCGAACGGTCCGACCTACACGTTCACCGTCACCGTCGACGCAACTGGCACCTTCGTCATCGACCCCGACATTGCCATCGGCTACATCTACCAGACGGCGCTCGGCAATCCGAACTTCCGCAGCGTCTCGCTGCCCAATGTGGGGGACCGCCGCTACCTGATCGAGATCTTCGATCCGAGCGCCGGCCAATACCGCAAGGACTTCACGGCACTCGCCGGGCGGACCTACTCGTTCAGCGCGCACGGCTACCCGCACGGGGTAGCGAAGTTCCGCGTCAAGGGCATCGAGGTCGCGGCAGGACTCGACGCGGCCAATCCGAGCGCCTTCCCCACTGCGCTCGGGTTCACCGGTGCCGGCACCTTCACCGGCAGCATGGTTCCGATCACGAAGTACGCCTTCAGCGGCTTCCTGCCGCCGATCAACCTGCCGCCAACGGTCAACACCAGTTCAGCAGGGCGCAGTTTCCCGTTCAAGTGGACCTTGGCGGATGTGCAGGGCTATGCCGTGACCGACCTCGGCGCTGTCGACTCGATCACCTACAAGGCCAGCGCATGCGCTCCATTCGCCACTGATCCAAGCGGTGCACTCCCCGCCGGAGCCACGGGGCGATCGAAGCTTCGCTATGACACGCGGGGGAACCAGTATGTTTTCGATTGGAAGTCGCCGAAGCAACCTGGCTGCTACGTGCTGTTCTTGAAGCTGGACAGTGGACAAGTGTTCAACGCCAACGTCATGCTGACCAAAGGGACAGATGACGATTGAGACGAAGATCAAGTCCGGTCGCGCCCCGCCTTTCAGCGCATTGAAAAACCATCTCAGAAAGGAAACTCAGCTGTTTGCTCGCACGCTGTTTGTTATCACCGTCTCCGCAAGTCTCACGTGTTCCGCCCAAGATGTTGCGTCACTCGCCGGAACTTGGTCTGGCGCCTTTGCTCTGCCCAGTGGACAGTCGAGAGAGGCGAAAATCGTCATCGCCGGTGAGGCTGGAACATGGCAAACCCATGCTCAAAATCGGGAGAATCCATGCGTTGGTCGGGCATTCCCGATCGATGTACTGAATGTCACGCCGACGAGTTTCGACCTTGCAGTTAGTAGTTCCAAGGCGCTACCAGGATGTTCAGACGTTAAGTTTCAGCTGAAGCGGGTGGACGATAAAACCTACGAAGGCCAGTTTGCGGACGGACGCAAGTTGGTCCTTTCGCGCAAATAGGCAACACACGCTGCGGGTTGCACCCGCTGGGAAGCGCGCCACCCGGGTTGAAGGCCGGGCCGCGCCCACGCCAACGGCCTGCGGCAATCCCTCGCGCGAGGCCCCTTCAATTGAATGTGTGCAGCTTCAACTTGTACGACTTGTCCGCCTGCTTCTGGAAGACATGCGTTGCGATGCCGCCGAACGTCGTCGTGTTGCCCTTGTCGTCGCGGCCATTCGCAGACCACTTTGACGCCGCGATCAACGTGTCTCCCGC
Organism: uncultured beta proteobacterium; assembly: GCA_963791595.1. Taxonomy (GTDB): domain Bacteria; phylum Pseudomonadota; class Gammaproteobacteria; order Burkholderiales; family Burkholderiaceae_C; genus JAEMQF01. The sequence continues at coordinate 194,354 of CAWBTF010000009.1, forward strand.
TTCGATGATCCTGAACGGCTGGAGCACGTGGCCGGTGACGTGGTTTGCGATCAGGCCGGCGAAGAACTTTGCGATGTCGACCGGACCGTTCACGATGTCATGCGACGCCGGCAATAGCACGGCGTCGCCCGTGTAGAACGCGCCGACCGCCTTGGCGTCCCCCTTGTTGAACGCCGCGTTCCAAGCGCTATACGCACTGGCCACGCGGTCTGCGGCGGGACCGGGCGGAACAGCAGACGGCATGAGATTCGATGACTTGAGCATTCTCTTCTCCTGTGTGATCAATAGCGTCTGTGTCTGATAGGGTCTCGCATGCCCAGGCGCCATGCATGGGGCCAACGCCATTGTCATGGCAGTTCAATTGGAGCACCATGCCTAATGTTGGGAGATTGAGCGCATGGACAAACTTCAACGTTGGCTCGCGGCCGTGGGACTGGAGCAACTCGCGCCAGTCTTTCAGGCGAACGATGTCGATTTGAATGTCCTCGCGGACCTCACGGAAGCTGATCTGGAGAAGATCGGCGTCTCGCTTGGCCTTCGGAAGAAACTCCTCAAGGCGCTCCAGCAGCTGCAGCGCTCGCCGGACATCGTTCAGTCGCCCTCTCCCGCAGAGGCCGCACGTGCTGCCGAGCGCAGGCAGTTGACGGTGATGTTCTGCGACCTCGTCGGTTCCACGGCGCTATCGGTCGACGTCGATCCCGAAGAGTTGCGCGACATCCTGCGCTCCTATCAGGACGCCGTTGCCGCCGAAGTGGCACGTTTCGACGGGCATGTGGCTCAATACCTCGGAGACGGCGTTCTGGCCTATTTCGGGTGGCCGCGAGCGCATGAACACGAAGCCGAAAGGGCTGTTCGGGCAGGGTTGGCGGCGATCGAGGCGGTCAATGCCCTGCCCGCGCAGCGCAACGTCGCTCTGGCCGCTCGCGTCGGCATTGCCACCGGTCTCGTGGTGGTTGGGGAAAGGGCGATTCACGACGAAACAGCGGTCGGCGAAACTCCTAACCTGGCAGCGCGCCTGCAGGCATTCGCAGCGCCAAACACGGTGGTAGTCGAGGCCACGACGCGCAGGCTGCTCGGAGACCTGTTCGAGTACGAAGAGTTGGGCGTGATCGAGGCCAAGGGATTCGCGCACCCGGTGGATGCCTACAGGGTCGTAAGGCAGAGCAGGATCGAAAGCCGGTTCGAAGCCTTTCACCCGTCTGCACTCACCCCGCTCGTGGGGCGGGAGGAAGAGATCCTGCTGTTGCTACGCCGTTGGGAACGGGCGAAGAGCGGAGTGGGGCAGGTGGTGATGATTTCCGGCGAGCCCGGCATCGGGAAGTCGCGCGTAGTGGCCACCCTCCTGGAACGCGTTGAGGGCGAACCCCATACGAAGCTGCGCTACTTCTGTTCGCCGCATCACCGCGACAGTGCACTCTATCCAATCGCGAGCCAGATCGAACGAGCCGCGGCTTTTGAACGCGACGATGAGCCGGCCGTCAAGCTGGACAAAGTCGGCGCGCTGTTCGCGGCCGGGTCGAATGGGCCAGAAGATGGCCGCCTCTTGGCCGAGTTGCTGCGACTGCCCGACATCGGACGGTATCCGCCCTTGAGCCTGAGCCCGCAACAACGCAAGCAGAAGACATTCGATCTTCTGTTGCGCCAGCTCGACGCGTTGGCAAAACGCCAACCGTTGTTGGATGTTTTCGAAGATGTGCACTGGATCGATCCGACGAGCCATGAGGCACTCGACAGGACGGTCGAGCGCATCCGCCAACTGCCAGTCTTGCTTGTCATCACGTTTCGACCCGAGTTTGTTCCACCATGGGTCGGCCAGCCCAACGTCACGTTGCTGACGTTGAATCGGCTGGATCGGCGCGATGGCGCAGCCTTGATCGAACGGGTCGTGGGCAGCCATCGCCTGCCGCCAGAGATCGTCAATGAAATCCTCGAGCGCACGGACGGCGTGCCGCTGTTCGCCGAAGAGCTGACCAAGGCCGTGCTGGAGGCCGGAAGCAATGGCGAGGATGCAGCGCGCACGCTGTCCAATACGCCGCTGAGCACGGTGCCGGCGACTCTCCACGCTTCGCTGATGGCGCGTCTCGACCGGCTCGGCACAGCCAGGGAGGTCGCGCAAATCTGCGCCGCCATCGGGCGGGAGTGTCCCTACGAAATCCTGGCTGCAGTTTCTTCGTTGTCGGAGCCTGACCTGCGAGCGTCGATCGACCATCTCACGGCTTCGGGGTTATTGATCGCGCGCGGCACGCCGCCGGACGCGGTCTTCCTGTTCAAGCATGCTCTAGTACAGGACGCTGCCTACGGCACGTTACTGATCAGCACGCGCCGGCAGCTCCACGCGAGAATCGCCGAGCTTCTCGAGTCCCGCTTTCCCGATCAGGCCGCGCGTGAACCCGAACTTCTGGCGCGTCACTTCACCGAGGCAAAAATGCCGGAACGTGCAGTTGCCTACTGGATCCAGGCCGGCCGCCACGCAGCGGAGCGGTCGGCCAACCTGGAGGCCATCAGGCACCTGTCTCGAGCACTCGATGCGCTGAGGCTGCTGCCGGAAAGCGAAGAAAGAGACCGCCAGGAACTTGTCGCGCAGACGGCAATCGGCACGCCGCTCATGTCCGTACACGGTTATGCCGCCCCGGAAACCGGCGCCGCCTACGGCCGGGCACATGTGCTGAGCCAGCGCCTCGGCGATCGGGGCATTCTCTATGCGACGCTCAGCGGTCAGTTCTCCTATCACTTCGTCCGAGGCGATCTCGCCGTCATGCGCCAGCTGACCCACGAAGCGACGACCACCGCCGAAGCCCTGTCGGATGACTCGCTTCGGCTTGTCGGCTGCCGGCTGGCCGGCCTGAGCGGGATGCATATCGGCGAGTTCGAAGAGGCGAGGAGCGCCTTGGAAACGATCGCTCGTTCATACGACGCGAGCAAGCATCGCCCGCCGCCGGTTCACTACGTTCACGATCCCAAGATGTATGCCCTCGGGTATCTCGCCGTCATACTGTGGATCCAGGGCTACCCGGACAAGGCTCGGCAATGGAGCGCGGCAGCGATCGCCTACACCGCCGAACTCAACCATGCCAACATGACCGCCTTCGCGCGGATCTACGGCGGAGCCGGGCTCTACGAGCTATTGGGTGACACGAGCACCGTGCGATCGCATACGGATGCAATCATTGACCTCGCCGAGCAGCACAGCCTTCACTACTTCCGGCTCAGCGGGGTAATCCTGCGAGGCTGGTTGATGGCGTTGGACGGGAATGTCACTGAGGGCACCGCGCTGATGCGGCGCAGTATCGATGAGCGCTTCGCGCTCGGTGTCGGCTGGTACCAGACGAGATACCTTTGCATGCTGGCCGAGATGTGCCTCCAGCAAGGCGACGGACGTGCCGGGCTGGAGTTGATCGCGCGAGCGAAAGGCCACATCGATAGCCACAGCGAGCCAATGTGGCAAGCCGAGGTGCAGCGTATCGAGGGCGAGCTGTTGTGCCTCCAAGGGGCCGCACCGTCGGAAATTGAGACCTGCTTCCGGAGCTCTCTTACTACCGCGAGACGTCAGGGCGCGAAGTCGTTCGAACTCCGCACCGCGACCAGCCTTGCGCGCTTCTGGCGCCAACAGGGCCGCAACGATGCTGCACGGGACGCGCTTGCCCCGGTGCTGGGCTGGTTCACCGAAGGCTTCGACACGGTCGATGTTCAGCAAGCACGAATTCTGTTGAGCGAATTCAGCTGAGCCGCCGAGGCGCGAATCGGTGGAACGCCAATGCGTTCCGCCCTCGATTACATCCGATTTTGGCGAACCCTCTACAGCGACATCAGCCGCATCAGGTCCGACTGCCGCCGCGTGCCGGTCTTGGCCAGCAGATGAGCCATGTGGCTGCGCATCGTCGAGACGCGCACTTGCTCGTGCTCGGCGGCCTCGGCAAGCGTGGCGCCGGCGACGAGTTGGCCGAGCAACGAGGCCTCGGCGGTGGTGAGCTGGTGGTGACGAGCCAACGCATGCAGCAATGTTGTGCAGTGCTCCGCCGCGTCCACCAGGTCGACCAGGAGCAAGACTTCGGCGCCCGGCCAGCGGTTGCGCACCGCGTGGTCGCGAGGCACGGGCGTGAGGCGCAGCACGGCACTGCGCAGCCGCCCGTTGTCGTCGAACCAGGTGCTCAACGTCTGTGCGGCGCCGATCGAGGTGATGCGCAGTGCATGGGTCAGCGTGGCCATGTCGAGCTGCCCGATGCGCTGGACGTGGTTGCCCAGCACCCGAATGACGCCAGCGGTTGCAAGCAGGGCCCGCGCCGGCGGGTTGGCATGCTCGACGGTTCCGTTTGCCCGCAGCACGAGCAAGGGCTGTGGAACCGCATCGAGAGTTTCTTCCACCGCAAGCTGTTCGCGCCGAATTGCGGCGAAGGCCCAATAGCTGTGCAGGGCGCGGTGCAGGTGTGGATGCAGTGCCTGGTATCCGCGAAGTTCGGCAGGAGTGAAGCCAGGCACGCCTGAAGCGCGCATCATTGACACCACCGTCATCGGTTCGCGGCCCCAATTGGCCGTCTTCGATGAAGAGTGTGGCGAGGCTTTCCATGTCATTGCGCGCAGCGAATTCGTTGTAGTACGCCGTCTTCTTCAGGCGTTCCATGGGCAGGCAGCTCTCGCCGATCAGCATTGTTCCCGATGACACCGGCAGGTTGCATACGCGGACCTCGAGCCACCACGGATCTTGCGGTGGCCCAATCTCTGCCGTACTCGATCACGGCTTTCGGGTCCAAACGCGCGGATCCCCACAGGAACCGCTCGTGCGTATTGATTTCATCCGGCGTGAAGATGTCAGCTGAGGTAGCGCCGAAAGCCTGGCACAGGCCTTCGAGCAGCACCGGCCACTGCCTGGGGTCGGCCGCGGCCTCGTATGCCGTGAGCGCCAGGC